>NZ_PDWN01000009.1 GCF_010093205.1 Pseudoxanthomonas daejeonensis | reverse complement strand
GGGCGCTTGCGCGGGAGGCGGGTGGCACGGGTGCGAGGCGCGAGGCCTGCCGGGGGCGACATGGTAAGGCATGCGCGGCCGGCCCCCTGAAAACGCGGTCAGGTACGCTTGTGATCGATGCGGGTTTCCCGCACGGTCGAAGCTCACGGCGAGGGGCGGGGGTTCTGATCCCGTGGAGGAAGCGGTCGTTTCGAGGGGGCGTGTCCTGGCGGGTGTTGGCGCGTAGTGCCCCGTGGGAAGAAGGAGATGGGGAAAAGCAGGGGCAGAGGTGTGTCCCTGCCGCAGATGTGTCCGGTAGACCGGGCAGCCCTGTGGATCGCCGCACGCGGTTCACATACGCTTCCGGCACCCGCATCCGACGACGGTTGTTCGATGGCTTCCAAGGACTGCCTCACCGCCCTGATGTTCGCGCTGGCCGCGACCGCCGCCGGTTTCGCCTGCGCCGCGCCGCCGGGGCCGGCTGGCGGCAGGCCGGGCACGTCGGTGCCCGCGGGCGATGCCGCGTTGTCGCGCCAGGCGGGCCCGCCCGGGAAGCCGGCATCGGGCGCGCCCGGCCCCGCCTTCGAATACGCCTACATCCCGCCGGCCTCGCGCGACCTCAAGGACATATACCGCCGCGTGCGCGAGGCCGACCTGTGGCGGCAGCTGCCGGAGGTGCAGGAGATCGACGGCATGTTCGCTTTGCCGCGTCGCCTGCGCTTCGTCACCGCCGAGTGCGGCGAGCCCGGCGCGTTCTACCGCCCGGAGCAGGCCGAGGTGGTGCTGTGCTACGAGACCCTGCGCGCGCTCTACGCGCAGGGCCAGGCGCACCAGCAGGCGCTGGGGCTGGGCAAGGACCATCCGCTGCGCTACCTGCGGGCCAACGTGCGCTTCATGGTGCTGCATGAAACCGGCCACGCGCTGGTGGACCTGCTGGACCTGCCGGTCACCGGCCGCCAGGAAGATGCGGTGGACCAGCTGGCGGCGATCCTGATGCTGCGCTTCGGCGGACTCGCCGAGAGCCCGGGCGAGGTGATCGACGACCTGCGCCTGGTCGCCAACTGGATGCTCACCCGCAGCACCGGCGCCTATGACCTGGACGCCTTCGCCGACGAGCATGCGCTGGGCGAGCAGCGCTTCTTCAACCTGCAATGCCTGATCTACGGCACCGATCCGGACGACTTCGCCGGCATGATCGAAGCCGGCGACCTCACCGCCGCCCGCGCCGCCGGCTGCCCGCGCGAAAGCCGCCAGACCAGCCGCGCCTGGGTGCGCCTGCTGCTGCCGCACCTGGCGCCGGAGAGGGAGGCGTATGCGGACGAGGCGGTCCGGTATCTGGAACGGGGTGGGTGAGGTCGCGCAGGCTGGCGATGCTCAGGCAGCCCGCATCACCTCACGGCAGGTGTTGGCACCAGTACTGGATCTCGCTGCTCTTGCTCGGTTCGTAGACGTACTGGAAACCGCTGAAGCCGTAGGCATCCTTGCGCGCATCGAAGGGCGGTCGCCAGGTGGCCTGGTGGATCAGGACCGGATCGCCGCTGCTCATGCCATAGGTGTAGGCGCGGATGGATTCCCCGGTGGTGGGCAGGTCGGCATAGACCAGCTTGAACTCGAAGTAGCGGCCGATCTTGCGGCCTTCGACGGTGTAGGGCGTGGCCGTCGGTGCCGCGTCCACGGTCCATTCCTCGCCGCCGTAGATGAGGTGGCAGCGTGCGGTCGCGGCCTGCGCGGCGCCGCACGCGAACAGCCCGCAGAGCAGCAGGCCACACGGCAGGAACGTGCGCATGGGGGGCTGCATCACGGGGATCCCTTGCACAGGTTGACGGTGGTCGCGCCGGCCTGGCCGCAGGGGCTGGCCACGCTTCCGGCGGGCCATGGCACGCCATCGGCATCGAGCCTGGCCACGTGCGTGCGCCAGCTGCGCACGCCTTCCGGACCGACCTGCGCGGACAGCACCCAGCCGGTGGTGGTGGCTTCGGTCTCGAAGCTGTTGAACAGGAAATTGCCGAGGCTGTAGATGATCGGCTTGCCCTTGTAGACGTCGGCGCCCTGGGTCACGTGCGGGTGCCCGCCGACCACCATGTCGGCGCCGGCGTCGATCATGCGCCGGGCGAATGCACGCAGGCGCGGGCTGGGCTGGGCTTCCTCCTCCCAGCCCCAGTGCAGGTAGGGGATCACGATGTCGGCGTGGTGGTCGCGGCGCGCGGCGACGATGTCCTCGATCACCTGTTCGTCCTCGCCGCTCCAGGCCACGCCCGGGCGGGTCGCGTCGGCCTCGAACGAACGCGGCTTGAACTCGACGTAGCCGAGCAGGGCGATGCGCAGGCCGTCGCGTTCCAGGATCAGCGGGGCATGCGCCTCGGTGGCGTTGCGGCCGCCGCCGAAGCCGGGAAGGCCGGCGCTTCGCATCAGGTCCAGTTGCTCGGCGAACGCTTGCTTGCCGAAATCGCCGGAGTGGTTGTTGGCCAGCGACAGGCCGTCGAAGTGGCGCTTGAGCACCGGCAGCACGTTCGGATCGGCGCGGAAGGTGTAAGGCTTGGCCAGCGCGTCGCCACCGGTGGCGACCACGCATTCCAGGTTGCCGATGCGCAGGTCGTGCGCATCGAGCAGGGGCGCGAAGGCGCGGAACGGATCGATGCCGGCGGTAATCAGTTCACCGGGGCGCTCGGCGACCATGACGTCGCCGACGAAGACGATCGAGACTTCGCGGTCGGGCGATGCGGGCGCAGCGATGGCGGGTACGGGGAGGGGGGACAGGCCCCAGGCGAACGCGGCGAGCAGGAAGGGGGCGATTCGCGGCGCATGGGCTGGCGAAGCGGAGTGCGACGCCGGGCGCCGCGGGCCGGCGGCGATGAAGGCCTTCAGCCCGAGGCATACCCTGATTGAACCTGTTGCCATCGATCCGCTCCCCAGCGGGTACCTGACCAGTTCCCGGGTGATCCGGGTGCCTGCCGCCCATGACGCGATCGTACTCCGTATGTAGTGTTGGGCCCTTGCGTAGGAGCGGTCATGACCGCGACACCGAGGCGGTCGGAACGGGCGATGCCTTGGGATCCGGCGGCGTCGGTGTCGCGGTCATGCCCGCTCCTACAGGGGCGGGTTAGGGTTTCTGTAGGAGCGGAATTCAGGCCGCGAAGCCGAGTTGGTCGGCACGGGCGACGCCCTGCGGGATCCGACGGGCTCGGTGTCGCGGTCATGCCCGCTCCTACAAGGGCGGGTTAGGGTTTGTGTAGGAGCGGACTTCAGGCCGCGAAGCCGAGTTGGTCGGCACGGGCGACGCCCTGCGGGATCCGGCGGCGTCGGTGTCGCGGCCATGCCCGCTCCTACAAGGGCGGGTTAGGGTTTCTGTAGGAGCGGACTTCAGGCCGCGAAGCCGAGGTGTTCGGCACGGGCGACGCCCTGCGGGATCAGACGGGCTCGGTGTCGCGCTCATACCCGCTCCTGCGAGGGCGTGGCCCGCTTCGCCTTGCTCAGGGCACGCCGGTGAGCTCGGCGCTCAGCGCCACCAGCCGCGCACGTGCCTGCGCATCGCCGGCTTGCGGGTCCATCGGGGACACCGGCTTGCCTTCGAGGTAGAACGCGCCGGGCTGCAGCGTCGGTGCGGTGACCAGGCCCATCACGTGGTCCCGGCCCTCGGCGACGGTGGTGCGGGCGGGGATGCCGATGCCCTTGACCATCGTGGTGTCCATCAGCGTGGCCGGGTGCAGGGAGATCATGGTGACGCCGCGCCCGGCGAACGCGGGGGCCAGCTGCGTGGTCATCATCGCCTGGGCCAGCTTGCTCTGCGCGTAGCCGCGATGGTGGGCGCCGGGTTTTTCCAGCATGACGTCGTCGAAATCGATCGCCGCCGCGGCGCCGGAAGAGATGTTGACGATGCGCGAGGGCGCGGCCGCTTCCAGGTTCGGCAGCAGCCTGTTCACCAGGATCCAGCCGGCGAGGTAGTTCACGACGAACTGCAGCTCGTAGCCGTCTGCATTGGCGCTGCGTTGCGGCGCGTTGTTGAAGGCGATGCCGGCGTTGTTCACCAGCAGGTCGAGCCTGGGATAGTCCCGGGCGATGGTGTCGGCGAAATCGCGCGTGGCCTGCAGCGAGGAGAAGTCGGCGGCGATGAAGCGGGCCGAGCCCTTGCCGGCCCGGGTGATCTCGTCGACCACGGCCTGGCCGCGCTGCGCGTTGCGGCCATGGACGATGACGTGCGCACCGTCGGCGGCCAGGGCCAGGGCGAGCTCGCGCCCGAGCCCGTCGGTCGAACCGGTGACCAGGGCGGTCTTGCCGGCGTAGGAGAGCGGGGCGTCGGCGGCCTGCGCCTGCCGCGGTGCGACGGCAAGCAGGACGACCACGGCGATTGCGGCGAGCAGGATGCGCATGACGAAGCTCCGTTCGGGCAGTGGCCAGCATAGGCCAGGAACGCGGCCGGCGGCTGTGGAATCCGCTCCAGGGGCGTGCTATAGGCTGCCCGTGCCCGTCCGGGCACGTCGCGGGAAGCTTCAGATGAAAGCAGCCATCGCATGCGCAGCGCTTGCCGGTTTGCTCGCCCTGGCTGGGCACGGTTTTGCACTGGCCTAAGGCGGTTGCGGTATGAACAGCAACAAGCCCTGCGCCGAGCAGGGGAAACACAGCGCCAAGGAGCCGGCGTACGCCGGCATGAACAGCAACAAGCCGGCCACGCAGAAGGTCGAAACGGTGCCCGCGCGCGCGGACGTGCAGGCCCAGGCGCCGCAGGAAACCGCGGCCAAGGCGACGCTGACCGGGGTCGGTGGCAGCGACCTCAAGGTCAAGCCCAAGCCGCCCAAGACCACGGAGAAAGAACCCGCCCGGTAGCGTCGGCGTGAAGCGGCGTCGTGGCGCCGGGTCCGGCCCGGCGGCCCCGATGCGACCCCCGGCCGGGATCAGGCCGGCAACGCGCGGTTGCGCCCTTCGGCCTTGGCCCGGTACAGCGCTTCGTCGGCTGCGTGCAGCAGGTCATCGGGCGTGCCGCCCCGCGCCGGACGCACGCTGGCGGCGCCGATGCTGATGCTGAGGCGGCCGGCCACGGTCGAGGCGCGGTGCGGGATCGACAGCTCCTGCACGGCGGCGACCAGTGCGTTGGCCAGGGCGAGCGCGGCGTCGGGGTCGCAGTCGGGCAGCAGCAATGCGAACTCCTCGCCGCCGTAGCGCGCGGCCAGGTCGGTTGCGCCCCGGACCTTCGCGGCCAGGGTGCTGGCCACGGTGCCCAGCGCGTCGTCGCCGCCTAGGTGGCCGTAGCTGTCGTTGTAGGCCTTGAAGTCGTCCACGTCGGCCAGCAGCACGGCCAGCGGCGCATCGCGCCGGGCATGGTCGTCCCAGGCCTGCAGCAGCCGCCGGTTGAATTCGCCGCGATTGGCGATGCCGGTGAGCGCATCGATCGCGGCAAGGCGGCGCAGCTGCGCGTTGGCTTCGCGCAGGGCGTCGGTGCGCTGGGTCACCTCGCGGGTCAGCGACAGTTCGCGCCGGCGCGCGGCGCGCAGGCGCAGGCGGACCAGTGCGGCTATCGCACCCAGCCCGGCCAGTACCACCAGCAGGCGCAGCCACCACGTCTGGTGCCACAGCGGCAGCAGGGTGAACTGCACCGAGGCGCCGTCCTGGTTCCACACGCCGTCGTTGTTGCTGGCCATCACGCGGAACACGTAGTCGCCGGGCGGCAGGTTGGTGTAGTACGCGGTGCGCAGGCTGCCGGCCTGGTTCCAGCCGCGGTCGAAGCCTTCCAGGCGATAGCGGTAGCGCACCGCGGACGGGGCGACGTAGCTCATCGCGGCGAACTGCAGTTCCAGGCGCTCCACGCCCGGCCCCAGCCGGCCGGGATCCAGCGGATCCACGTCCACGCCATCGACCAGCATGCGTTCGACCGTCACCGGCGGCGGCTGCGGATTGCCCTGCATGCTGTCCAGGTCGACCACGACCACGCCCTTGGCGGTGCCGAACCACAGGCGGCCGTCGTCGCTGCGCGCGGCCGGGGTCTGCGACGCACCGTTGCCCTGGGCGTTGAGCATGCCGTCGGCGGTGCCGAACCAGCGCGGCTCGACCTGCGGCTTGCTGCCGTCGTCCAGCGCCTGCAGGTCGGCCTTGGCGATCCGGCCGATGCCGCGGTTGGAGCTGAACCAGAAGTTGCCGCGTCCGTCGTCGAGCAGGGCGAAGACCGCGTCGCCATGGAAGCCGGCGCGTTCCAGGTAGCGGGTCACCACGCCGTCGCGGATGCGCACGATGCCCACGCTGGTGCCCAGCCACAGGTCGCCTTCGGGCGTGGGATGGAAGGCGAACACGCTGGTGCCGGGCAGGCCGTCGGTGCCGCAGCGATCGAGCACGCCGGCGTGCAGGCAGCGCAGGCCGCTGCGCAGGCCGATCCAGAGCCGGCCGTCGGGGTCTTCGTAGAGGGCGCGGGTGTCGTCGCCGCGACTGCCCTCCACCACATGCACTTCGTCGCCTTCGATCCGCGCCACCCCTTGCAGGGTGCCGGTCCACATGCCGCCTTCGCGCGCCGGCGCGAACGCGAAGACGATGGTGCCGGGCAGGCCGTCGCCGATGCCCAGGTTGCGCGCCTTGCCATCGCCGTCGAAGCGGGTGACGCCTTCGGTGCCGCCGACCCACAGCCGGCCTTGCGCGTCGGACACGATCGCGCGCACCAGCTGGCTGGGCAGCTGCGCGTTGTAGCCGACGGCCGGTTCCAGGGCCTGGTCGCGGTAGCGGGCCAGGCCGCCACCATCGGTGCCGATCCACAGGTCGCCGCCCGGGACCTGGTGCACGGCGCGCACGGCGTTGGAGGCCATCTGGCCTGTGACCGTGACCAGCTTGGACTGGCTGAGCCGGTGCAGGCCGCTGGAGGTGGTGCCGATCCACAGGTTGCCTTCGCGGTCCTCGAACATCGAGCGCACGGTTTCTCCGTGCATGCCGGCGAGGCGCTCGTTGCAGGTGAAGCGCTCGGCGGTCAGCCGGCACAGGCCCATGTCCAGTGGCGCGAACCAGACCGTGCCTTCGCGGTCGCCGAACAGGTGGTAGATGCGGCGGCCGTCGAGCGCGGCCGCGCGCGGCTCGCGATGGAAGCGGCCGTCGCGGAAGAACGCCGGGCCAGCCTGCGTGCCAACCCATGCCGTGCCGGCCGCGTCGATGGCCAGGCTGTAGACCGCATTGCTGGGCAGGCCCTGCTTCTCGTCGTAGACCTCCACCCGCTGGTCCTGCCAATGCACGACGCCCACGCCGTCGGCGGCGATCCAGACCCCGCCGTCGGGAGCGGCGACGATCGCCCGGTAGAAGCCGCGCGGCGGGAAGCCGTCGGCGTCGCCGAGCAGTCGTGGCTCGCCACCGACGATGCGGACCACGCCGGCATTGGTGGTCAGCCACAGCGCCCCGGCGGTGTCGGTCACGATGCCGAACACGCTTTCGATGCCCTCGGGCAATGGCACCGGTTCGAGGGTGCGTCCGCGCTGCCGGTACAGGCCGCCGTTGAGGGTGCCGACCCAGATGCCGCTTGTGCCGTCGGCGCTGACCGCGGTGATCGCCGAGCTCTTCAGGGCCGGGGCGCTGCGCGGGTCGATGGCGTCGAAGCCGGCGCCGCTGTGCCGGACCAGGCCACCGTACGTCGCCAGCCAGATGGCGCCGTCGCCCTGCTGGGCGATCGACAGGACGGTGCCTTGCGGCAGCTGGTTCTCGTACCAGACATGGGTGAACTGCCCGATGGCGCGCTGGGGGTCCAGGGCGCGGGCGGGGCCGGTGGGGAGGGTGGCGCACAGGACGGCGCACAGGAGGCCGCGCAGGACATGCGAAAGCAGCGCGCAGGCGCGCTGGACATCAATGGACATGCGGCATTCCGACATCGGTCCCCTAACCGGTCTGTGCGCATGGTACCAGCAGCGGTGGCGCGGGCCTCTGGAAATCGGGGTCCGAGTGCGGTTTCCAGCGTCGGGGAGCGCGCTCCAGGACGCGCGCCACGGGGTGCGGCGGCGGCCTGTCGTTGCGGGACCGCCGGGTCTGGCCGGGAAGAGGGCGAGCAGGCGGCATCCCGGATGCCGGTGCGTGTATCCGGCGGCAGCTGCCGCCGCCTGCCAGGCGCAGGAACTCGGGAACGGAACCGCGGTCGCACGTCATCGGCCGACCCGACGCGGTACGATGCCGCACCCCCTTGATTGCACGTCGCGACTTCCTGCCGTGATCCTCCGCATGCGGGCCCGCAATCCCCACGACCCCCTGGCGGCATGAGCGACACCACGAAGCAACCGGCACCCGGAGCCGAGCCCCGGATCACGCGCCAGCAACCGTGGATCGCCGCGATCCTCAGCGTGTTGCTGCACGTGCTGTTCCTGCTGATCCTGCTGTGGTCGTCAAAACCCATCGTGACCACCCCGCAGGGCGCGTCCAGCAGCGGGCGGATGAAGGTCAATTTCGTCGGCGAGCCGGCGCAGGCCGAACAGGACGCGCCGGTCAGCCCGCGACCGACGCCGACCCAGACCGCCAAGCCCCAGGCCAAGCCGGTGGTGCGCGAGCGCGCCGACCCGGGCAAGCCGGTGCTGGAGGCCACCTTCATCCAGCCGCCGAGCGAACCGGAGCCGGAGCCCGAAACGCGCGAACGCCAGGAGTCGCCCAGCGACAGCCAGGCCCAGGCGCCCGCGGCCAGTTCGCCGGCTCCGGCGCAGCGCCGGCCGGAGACCTGGACGGGTCGGCCACCGGGCATGCTCGAGGAGGACGTCGCCAACGACGACGGGCGCGGGCGTGGCCCGGTGGAGCGCGACGGCAACCAGCGCGACATGGCCGCCGGCGAGCCGAGCATGGACGTGGGCGGCTTCCAGATCATCTACGACCTGCTCGGCGAGGAGCGCCTGCGCGGCTGGATCGAGGCCGGCATGAAGGAGGTGTCGATCCCGCTGCCGGGAACCCGCTACCTGATGGTCTGCCCGGCCGAGGTCGCGCTGCGGCGCGGCTCCAGCAAATGCCGCCTGCTCGACCCGGGCGATCCGGAAATGGACGGAGTCGGCGATGCGCGCCAGGTGATCACGGTGATGTACGTGTACAAGCGCGGCGAACTGGTCTGGCGGGGGCCGGGGCCGTACCGGTGAGCGCCGCGGTATCCAGGCGCGCCGCGGGTGCCCGGATGCTCCGTTCCCGCCATCGCCGCGCTTTCCGTACCATGCCCGCATGAGCACCCGTCCCTTGCCGGCCACGGCCCGCCCCGAGCCGCCGCACGTCCTCCCCGAGAGCCCCGACGTATACAAGACCCTGCTGGAGTCGACCCGGGCGATCCCGTGGAAGATCGACTGGGCGAGCATGCGTTTCGCCTACATCGGCCCGCAGATCGAGACGCTGCTGGGCTGGGAGCAGGACAGCTGGCAGACGGTGGACGACTGGGTGGCGCGGATGCATCCGGACGATCGCGGCACGGTGGTGGACTTTTGCGTGTCCCAGTCCCGGGCCGGCGTGGACCACGAGGCCGACTACCGGGCGCTGACCCGCGACGGCGGCTACGTCTGGATCCGCGACGTGGTCCACGTGGTCCGCGATGCGGCCGGCGAGGTGGATTCGCTGGTCGGCTTCATGTTCGACATCAGCCAGCGCAAGCACGACGAGGAAGAGCTGCTGCGGCTGCATCGGGATCTGGAGCAGCTTTCGCTGACCGACAGCCTGACCGGAATCTCCAACCGCCGCAGCTTCGACCAGTGCCTGGAGATCGAATGGAACGCGGCGCGGCGCAGTACCCAGCCGCTGTCGCTGGTCGTGCTCGACCTGGACCACTTCAAGCAGTTCAACGATGCCCACGGCCACCTCGCCGGCGACGAGTGCCTGCAGAAGATCGCCGGCGCGCTGCGGGCGATCGCGCGACGCCCCCGCGACATCGTGGCCCGTTTCGGTGGCGAGGAATTCATCCTGCTGTTGCCGGAAACGGGCGCGGCCGCAGCGGCTTTGCTGGCCCAGGAGTGCGTGGCGCGGATCGCCGCGCTGCGGATCGCCCATGGCGGGCAGGGCGCCGGTGCGTTCGTCACCGCCAGCCTGGGCCTGGGCACCGTCGCACACGTGGACGCAGGCGCGACGGCGCGCGATTTCCTGGAGGCCGTGGATGGTTGCCTCTACGCGGCCAAGCGCGCCGGCCGCAACCGGATCGAGACGCTGCAAGGCACGGCAACGGACCGGCCCCAGGCCTGACCGGGGCACCGTCACGCGTGCTGTCTCTCGGGGATACCCGAAGCGGACGGCCAGGCGTGCAGCGGGTGCGCCGATCCTTGTTCGGGCGCGGGTACTGCACGGGTACACGCGCGGAAAACCGGTCTGACGAGGCCGTGCCGCTGACGACCTTGGCGGCGAGGGCGCGCATGCGCCCGATGTGCGTCGCTGCCGCTACAGCTCGATGCGGAAGTGCAGGCAGTTCACGCCCATGCCCTCGCGGAAGTAGAAACGGTGCGCCTGTTCGCGCTGCACGCCCGAATCCAGGTGCAACTGGGTGCAACCCAGGCGACGGGCCTCGGCCTTGAGCCAGTCGAGCAGGGCGCGGCCGTGGCCTTTCGAGCGGCGGCGGCCATCGGTGCTGAGGTCGTCGACGTAGAGGATGTGGCCGCCGGCGTAGAGCATCCGGAAGCTGCGGAACCCGGCGACTGCGACGACCTCGCCGGCGTCATCGCGCAGCGCGGCCAGGCGGTAGCCTTCGCGCATCATGCTTCGCACGGTCGGCAGGTAGTCGCCGGGCGCCAGGGCCGTGCGCAGTTGCAGCATCACGGCGCGCGTCGCCAGGATGTCTTCGTCCGTGCGTGCCTCGCTGATCATGTGCCGGCTCCCGGGGGGTATCGGTCGCAGGCTAGGCGCATCGCCTGGGTCGCACCATGCGGCCATGGACGTATGCCGCGCTGGCGCGGCGTTCGGGATGATCGGCTAGGATCGGGGCCGGCAGACGGCGTCGACCTGCGGTGCGGTCGACGCAGGGACAGGCCTGCGACATCGGCCATGCAACGGAGGCGGCATGCGGATTCACGGATGGGTGGTGTACGCAGGCCTGCTGTGCGGCGTGGCGAGCGGCGTGGCGCATGCCGGCAGCGACGACGCGTCGATCGACCGGGACGACCAGCAGGTGATGAGCACCATCGCCTTCCTCGATGCCCACCCGGACCTGAAGTACCGGCGCGAGGGCTGGCTGGCGTTCGAGGCCGGCGACTACGCGACGGCGATCGGCCACTTCACGAAGGCGGCCCGCTTCGGCGACAAGATGTCGCAGGCGATGCTCGCGGAGATGGCGTGGAAGGGGCAGGGGCAAACGGTGGATCGTCCGCTCGGCTATGCCTGGGCGGACCTGGCCGCCGAACGCGGTTACCGGCAGTTCGTGGCGCTGCGCGAACACTACTGGGGCCAGCTCACGCCGCAGGAGCGGGAGCGCGCGATCGAGGTCGGCCAGCCGCTGCTGCCGCTCTACTCGCAGGAAGTGACGCAGGTGACGATGAGCAAGCACCTGCGCAAGGCGCGGCGCTACATGATCGCCGGCCGGGTCAGCCGCGGTGGGGATGTGTACGTTCCGGGCGTGGGTGGCCTGTGGACCAAGATCCGTGGCCACGACTTCTACGCGGAGAAGTTCTGGAATCCGCAGCGGTACCAGGAATGGACCGATCAGGTGTGGAAGGACCCGCCCAGGGAGAACGTGGACGTCGGCGAGCCGACCACGATCCCGGGCAGGCAGTAATCCGGGACGGGCTTACCCGCGCAGTACCGCCTCGATCGTGGCGATGTCGATCTTGCGCATCGTCATCATCGCTTCGAACGCGCGCCGGGCCACGGCCGGGTCCGGGTGGGCGATGGCGTCGGTCAGCACGCGCGGTGTGATCTGCCAGTTCAGGCCCCACTTGTCCTTGCACCAGCCGCAGGCGCTTTCCTGGCCGCCGTTGTCGACGATCGCGTTCCACAGGCGGTCGGTCTCGGCCTGGTCGTCGGTGGCGACCTGGAACGAGAACGCCTCGCTGTGCTTGAAGGCCGGCCCGCCATTGAGGCCGATGCAGGGGATGCCCAGCACGGTGAACAGCACCGTCAGCACGTCGCCCTGCTTGCCGGAGGGGAAATCGCTGGGGGCGTGGAACACCGCGCCGACCGCGCTGTCGGGGAAAGTCCTGGCATAGAAAGTCGCAGCCTCGAGCGCCGCGCCGTCGTACCACAGGCAGATCGTGTTCTTCGGGGTCATCGGGGGTTCCTTGAGGTATTGCCGGTTGTATGGGTCCGACGGATGCCTGGGTTGGAAATCGACACGGCGGTTCGCGGGGTAGCAGCTGAGGCCGGGAGTAGAGCGGAAGCGGGATCAAGCGGGAGAGAAGGTCGCCGCGGGCACGGTGAAGGGGTTGGCGCAGCTCCGCGCAAGCCTGTCCGCCCGCGATGTCGCGGGCCTGTCCCCGGCCGCGGCCGCACTGCGTTGGAAGGCAATACATCCCCAGCGAGGTTCGGCCATGGCGACGACGGAGAAGAAGGCGACAAAGAAGGCGACGAAGACAGTGGCCAGGAAGGCCGGGGGCGGCGGCACGCCCGGCCGCGCCCGCGATATCACCGTCGCTCCCACCTACCGCCCGACCGTGGCGACCGGACCCTTGCGGGTGACCGCGCAGGGCGCCACGCTCAAGGATGACGGCCGCCTGATCATCGTCGTGCATGTCACCGATACCGACGGCGTGCCGGTGGCCGGACTGAAGGTCGCCAACTTCAAGCTCTGGCAGATGGGCCATCTGTTCGATTCGCTCGACGGATTCTTCGTGGTCGAAGTCGAAGGCGTCGCCGGCCTCGAGGGCACCTACCAGCTGGTGCGCAAACCCTGGTCGCTGGTCGGCAACGGCACCATCCCGTTCTTCGTCCGCGTGCAGAAGGGCGCGCTGCGCAGCGGCACGGCGATGACCTTCATCGTCAAGGTGCGCGAAGGGCTTGACGCGTAGGGCGTCGCTGCGCGCCGCGACGCATGCAGCGCCGGCATCGATTGTTGCCCGAAGGTGACGTTGTTACCCTGCCTCGGAACCTGGCCTCCATGGAACGACGGCATGCATCGACGACATTTCCTCGGCAGCGCGACGCTGGCGGCAGCGGCGCTCGTGCTGCCGCTGGCCCATGGCGGCGCTGCACTCGCCGCGCCGCGTCGGCGCGTCCTGCCGCTGCCGCTCAATCCGGGCGATACGGTCGGCCTGGTCAGTCCGTCGGCGGCGACCGACGACCCGCTGGACCTGCAACTGGCGCAGGAGGCGATGCAGGCGCTGGGGTTGAAGGTCAGGCTTGCGCCGCACCTGGCCTCGCGCCGTGGCCACCTGGCCGGCAGCGATGCCGAGCGTGCCGGTGATCTCAATGCCATGTTCGCCGACCGCGAGGTGCGGGCGATCGTCTGCGTGCGCGGTGGCTCCGGCGCGGCGCGCCTGCTGCCTTTG
Source organism: Pseudoxanthomonas daejeonensis (assembly GCF_010093205.1). Taxonomy (GTDB): domain Bacteria; phylum Pseudomonadota; class Gammaproteobacteria; order Xanthomonadales; family Xanthomonadaceae; genus Pseudoxanthomonas; species Pseudoxanthomonas daejeonensis. The sequence goes on along the minus strand of NZ_PDWN01000009.1, from coordinate 177,489 downwards.
CTCGACTACGAGGCGATCCGGCGCAATCCCAAGGTGCTGCTGGGCTACTCGGACATCACCGCGTTGCACAACGCGCTGCTGTCGCAGGCCGGCCTGGTCAGCTTCCACGGGCCGATCGGTTCGGGCAGCTGGAACGCCTTCAATGCCGACCAGTTCCGGCGTGTGTTCTTCGCGCGCGAACCGATGCAGTACCGCAACGTGTCCGACCCCGGCGACGAGCTGGTCCAGCGCAGGAACCGCACCGTCACCATCACCGGCGGCACTGCGCGTGGCGAGCTGGTCGGCGGCAACCTCAGCGTGCTGGTCGCGCTGGCCGGGTCGCGCTACCTGCCGGATTTCCGCGGGAAGATCCTGTTCCTGGAGGACGTCTCCGAAGCGCCGTACCGGGTCGACCGCATGCTCAGCACGCTCAAGCTGATGGGCGCGCTGGACCAGGTCGCCGGGGTGATCTTCGGCGAATGCACCGAGTGCGATCCCGGCGGCGGCTTCGGTTCGCTGACGTTGCCGCAGATCTTCGACGACCATTTCAAGCCGCTGAAGGTCCCGGCGTACCGCGGCGCGATGATCGGCCACATCCGCCAGCAGTTCATCGTCCCGGTGGGTGGCCAGGTGGAGATGGATGCCGACGCCGGGACGTTCCGGATGCTGGAGCCGGTGTTCCAGGGCTGAGCGACCGCGCCAGGGTGCGGTCGCGCGATCCTCCGTGCGGCCAGGTCAGGCGGCGTTGTCGCCCGGCTCGGCCGGCTCGGCCACTTCGGTGTCGCGCTCCCAGCCTTCGTTCTGCAGCACCAGGCGCTGGATCGCGGTGACGCCGTGGTTGGCGTCCAGTTCCGGCAGCACTTCGATTTCCGAGGGCCAGCAGCGATAGATGTTGTAGGCCAGCACCAGCTGGCCGGCTTCGTTGCACAGCTCCAGCCGCACGTCCTTGCGGAAGTCCTTGAGCGCGACTTCGGCGCCCCTTGCAGCCTGCAGGTTCCAGACCCGGTTGGCCCAGCGTTCGAATTCCAGGTCATGGGTCACGCCACGCTCGATGGTGATCGGCTCGAACTGGATGGCGCCCGGCGACTTGCGCGTGGACGACGGGTCGTTGCCGCTGCGGTGGGTGACGACGTCGGTGGTTCGCCGCAAGGCGCTGACCTTGGAGATGCCGGCGACCACGCGACCGTCCCAGATCAGGCGGAACTTGTAGGTCTTGTACGGATCGTGCCGATGGACGTTGACGTTGAACTCGGGCATGTCGTGCTCCGGGGACGATGGCGGATGCGGCAATGCCTGAGTACTACGCAAGTCTCTGCGGCGGCAGGACAGATGCGCGCGTGGACCCGCTGGACGATGCCAGCGTGCGCGAGCAAGCCGGACTCCGCGGCGATCCTGCAGGCCCCTTTGTCCCGGCCGCAAACGTCACCCGCGCTCAGCGATTGCTGTAGCTCGCATTGCCCAGCCCGGTGCCGATGGTCAGCACCGCCCACCGCCTGGTCTTGCGCATGCGCCGGTGCTCGCTCAGGCCCTGGACCACGGCATCGTTGTGCAGGACGACCTGCGGCGGGTTCCCGTCGATCGGATCGAGGTGTGCGGCGAGCGCCTCGGGCAGCTTGAACGGCTGCTCCCAGTCGCCCGGGAGGTTCTGCGCGCCGTGCGACAGGGTTCCGTCGGCTTCCACTTGGCCCGGGCAGGCCACGCCGACGAACGGGGCGAGGTCGATCCCGCGCGTGCGCGCCTGCGCGGTCAGGCCGTTGAGCATGGCCGCGAGGCGGATGACCGCTTCGTTGCGTGACGGCGCATCGTCGGCGTGGCGCCACTTGAGTACTTCCAGCACGCGCGCCTTGCCGCCATCCGGGTGCTTGCCAAGGCGGTGTTCGACGATGCCACAGCGGATGTTGGTCCCGCCCACGTCCACCGCGAGGAACGCGGCGCGGTCGCGGTGCGTGCGCGGCAACAGTGGCACCCAGCCCAGCAGGCCGCCCTCGTCGGCGTCGTGTCGCAGCGGGTGCAGGGACACGTCCACATCCGCATGCTCCAGCAGGCAGACCGCGCGGCGCGTCGCCAGTCCGCCGGCCTCGTGGTCGGGGAAGCCGCCGCCGAGCACGATCTTCTCCACGCCCTTCCATTGCGGCTGGGCGAGGAAGACCTGCACCACGTGCACGAGCCGGCGTGCGTACTCCTCCACGGCCAGGTGCACGAGATGCGCGGCATCGGGATCGCCGCCGACCAGGACCAGGTCGATCTCCTTCTTTCCAAGCTCGGTCGACGGGGTCTTGCCGAACGGATCCTTGCCGGTGCGGTGATGCTGGCGCGCGGTCTCAAGCAGTTCGCGGAACGCGGTCTGGCTCGCGCGGTCGCCCAGGAAGCCTTCCCCGTCCGGATCGGGTACGAGCAGGTTGTAGTGGTCGATGCGCAGGCCTGGAAGTCGCGAGGCACCATGCATTCCACGCTCGTCCTTTGCAGTAGGGCGGGAGGACTTCGCGCGCGCGGGTGTCGGATGCGTGGGCATGTCGCGTGCAACCGCGCGCGTCAACGCGTGGTGTCCGGACCGTCGCCCAAGGCGTCGGCCTGGCCGAAGTCCGGCTGCGTGCTGCCGTCGCGTTCCGGCGTGCCGTCGGGTTCGCCGCGCCCCAGCTTGCCGCCCTTGCCGTAGCCGCGCTGGTTGTAGCCGCGGTTCTGCGCGGTGTCGGCGTCCACGCTTCCGTGCGTCGGCGCGGCGGCATCGCCAGCCTTGTCGCCAGCCTTATGGCTAACCTGGGGTGGCGGTGCCTGCGAAGCTGGCGCGTCCTTTCGTTCTGGCTTCATGGTCGTTCTCTCAAGGAGTGCTGCAACAGTGCGCGCAGCGGCGTCAGCACACGATCAAAGCCGTGCGAGCGTGGAGTAAATGGCGGACCAGCCACGCCGCCGGCTTCACGCCTTCGTGGCGGGGCGCATGCGAAGAACATCGGGTCTTCCCCGCGGACTTTCCTGTCATGAAGGATGTTGCTGGCATGCAGGTCGAAAGGGTCGCGATCGCAGGATCCGGCCTGCAGGGCACGCGCGTGCAGCAGGCGCGCGTCCCGGGCGCGCTGTTCATCCATGGTTGGACCGGTAGCCGCCAGGACATGGCCGGGCCGATGATGGCAGCGGCGGCGGCCGGTTTCGCATGCCTGGACTACGACCTGCACGGGCACCGCGCCACGGCGGACCAACGCGCGCAGGTGACCTTGCGCGGCAGCCTGGCCGATGCGGTCGATGCCTGCGATTCACTTGCCGCGATGCAGAACGTGGACGGCGATGCGATCGCGGTCGTCGGCAGCAGCTTCGGCGGCTGGCCGGCCGCATTGCTGACCACGCAGCGGCCGGTACGCTGGCTCGCTTTGCGGGTGCCGGCGCTGTATCCGGACCAGTGGTGGGACCGTTCCAAGGAGTCGCTGGACGACGCTGGGCTGGCGGCGTACCGGCATTCCAGGCGCGATCGCGATACGGACCAGGCGCTGGCAGCGTGTGCGGCGTTCGAAGGCGAGGTGCTGCTGGTCTGGTCCGGCCACGACGAGCTGCTGCCGGAGGGCGTGTCCGGGAGCTTCCAGGTCGCATTCCCGCGCGCGCAGGCGCTGACCGTGCGCAAGATCCGCAATGCCGACCACGGCCTGAGCGGCGGACGCAGCCGTTCGGAGTACCGGTCCCTGCTGGGGGCCTGGCTGGGCAGTGCGCTGGCCGCACGGCGCCGGCGCGGACTGCTGCCGGTGCTCGAGCCGGACGCGGAGTAGGGGGCGGAACCACCGATGGCATCGGCCAAGGACACCGCGCTGCTGATCCTGGACATGGTGAACCTGTTCGATTTCGAAGGCGGCGGGCGGTTGGCCCGCGATGCGCTTTCGATCGTGCCGGCACTGTCCGCACTGAGGGCGCGCTTCGATGCAGCCGGTGCCCCCGTCGTCTACGTCAACGACAACTTCACCCACTGGCAGGGCGAGTTCAGCGACCTGATCGGGCGCTGCATCGCCGCCGGTGGCGTGCCGGCGACGATCGTCGGCCGGTTGCGCCCGGCGCCGCACCACTACTACATCCTCAAACCCAAGCATTCCGCGTTCCTGGCGACCGCGTTGCCGGTACTGCTGGCCAAGCTCGGCGTGCGCCGGCTGGTGGTTACCGGACTGGCGGCGGATTCGTGCGTGCTGGTGACCGCGCAGGACGCCAACATGCGCGAGTACCGCTTGTGGGTGCCCCGCGACTGCGTCGCCGCGCAGACGCCGGCGCGCAAGGAGGGCGCCCTGGCCATCGTCAGGACGGCGTTGCTGGGCGACGTGCGTTCGAGTGCACGAATGGATGGGCTGTTTCCGGTGTAGCCGGGAACCGGCAGCAGCTCCGATGCGCGTTGCCTATGCCGGCGTGCGCAGCGCCGACGGTGCAGTACCTGGCGCCGATGCGTCCAGCGATTCCAGCCAGTGCAGCACCGACCGCTGCAGGTCCAGGGCCGAGGCGCAGTCGCGGGCGAGTCCTTCCAGGTGGGCATGCCGCGCGTACGGCATCAGGTCCATGTACGCAGCGATCTCGCGCCGTTCCAGCCGGATCCAGTCCGGAATGGCCATCAGCCTCGCCGAAGGCTCGATCGAACCGGCCAGGCGCGCGCGCAATGCCGGGTCCAGGGTTTCCAGTGCGCGGGCGAGTCGGCCCAGTTGGGCTTCGGTTTCGACATGGTGCAGGTCGGCGCGCTCGCGCACGTCCCACGGCAAGGCCGCGTTGTTGGCGATGGCTTGGAGGACGGACAGGCCGTAGTGCTCGCCGCGACAGGCATCGGCGAGGCGGAGGTCGAGGGTGGTGCGCGGCGCTGCGTCCATTGCAGGTCGATGTGGGAGGTGGATGCGTACGCTGGCATCACGCCGGTGAAGGCGGCATCCAGAATCGGGCCGCAGTTGTCGGATTCGCACACGCGAAGCCCGATTGGCGGCATGGATGCGGCCCGCGCCCCGCATCGTGCTCAGTCCGGGAACTGCTCCACGTGGGTTTCGCCGCGTCGGCCGTAGTAGGTGACGTGCCGGCCCGCGATCCACACCGTGTAGCCGACGCAGCCGGCGGCCATCGACAGCCGCTTGAATTGTGGATACGTCACCACGCCGCGCTGGGAGCCGGCGATGGCCGTCTTCAGCGCGACGGTGTTGAATCCCTCCGGGATGGGCATGTCCGGCGTCTCCAGGGGCAGGTCCAGCGGGGCCCCGTCACGCGGGTAGTAGGTGGCGCGGGCGCTGCGGTAGTCCACGGCGTAGCTGTCCACGCCCGCCACGACCATCAGTCCGATCACCTGGCCGAAATGCAGCCGTCCTTCAGCCGAGCCGGCGGCCGCTTCGCGGATCAGCTCGTGCGTGGCGTGGGACATTGGACTCCTTCGGAACTGTCGCGGTGGACCGCGTGGACTCTACTCCCCGGGCGTGATGGCGCGGCGAGGGCGAACCGATCAGCTGCCGCGCTTGTGGAAGTACACCTGTTCGGCCGCCCAGCGCAGCGGCGGGGTCTGCAGCAGCAGGTCGAACGGCCAGTCGAACGGCATCCGGTCGTAGGCCCAGCGCAGGGCACGCTTGAAGCGGAAGCGCGGGGCGGCATCGATCGCCACCTGTTCCGGTTCCGGGCCTCCATCGCGCAGCCGGGCGGCGATGGCCCGCCCGACCGTCCAGCCGTGCTCCCAGGCCGAATGGATGCCGCCAGCGGTGACCGGCGAGACCACGCCGGCAGCATCGCCGACCAGGATGGCGCGGTCGCGGGCCAGGTCGAACACCGGGCCGCTGCACGGGATCAGCCCGGCGCGGGTGGTGCCGGGCCGCAGCAGGCGCGGCAACCCGCCAGCCTGGCCCACGCGTAGCAGGAAGTCGTCGATGTCGGGAACGCGCGCGCGCGCCGGGTCGTGGCGCAGCGCCAGCCCGGCCTGGATCCCGGTCGGGTTCTGCGCGATCCAGCCGATATAGCCCGGCGCATGGCGGCGGCTGATGAAGCAGTGCAGGGCGTCGGGATGGGCGAGCCGGGCACCCGGGAATTCGTACTCGATTCCGTAGAGGAACTGGCGCACACCACCCAGGCCGCAGTGCCGCGCCACGCGCGAGCGCGCACCATCGGCCCCGACCAGGTAGCGGGCGTGGCCGACGCCATCCACGCGCCAGCCCTCGGTGCTGCGTTCGCAGGAGGTGAACGCACTTCCCAGGCGAAGGTCGACCCCATTGGTCCGCATCTGCGTGGCAAGCCAGCGCATCACCGCCGGCGTGTCGGTGGTGAGGAAGTAGCAGCCCGGCGCCGCCAGCGCGACCTGCTTCAGGCTGGGTGCGTACAGGCGTACCTGTTCGACGCGCCGTACCATCGTGGCTGGCACGCGGCCGAGCAGGGTCTGTTCGGCCGCCTCCTTCACGATGATCCCGGTGGTGTGCAGTTTCTCGCCGGGGTCATGCTTGCGCTCAAGCACGCACACGTGCAGTCCGCGCTGGGCGGCGGCGATCGCGCAGGCGGCACCGGCGAAGCTGGCGCCGACCACGATCAGGTCGGGGGTTGAAGCGGGCATTGCGGCGCCACCGTCATCTTGGGATGGCGGAAGACTGGAGGCGGCGTGCGGGGCGTGGAAGAAGCGGGCGTGAAGTGGCGGTGGGCGCACGCGGCCTGGCGGCGGCCGCGTGGTCGGTCAGGGCGTCAGCACCACCTTGCGGCAGTCGTCCTCGCGGGCGTTGAAAATCTCGTAGCCGCGGGCGGCGTCGGCCAGTTTCATGCGGTGGGAGATGATCGCCTCGGGCGCGAGCCGGCCTTCGCCGATCGCCTCGAGCAACTCGGGCATGAGTCCCTGGACGTGGGTCTGGCCCATCTTGAAGGTCAAGCCCTTGTCGAAGGCATCGCCGAACAGGAAGCCGTGGATGAATCCCGCATACACCCCCGGAACGCTGACGACGCCGCCACGCCGCGTGGCGGCGATGCACTGGCGCAAGGCGTGGCCGCTGGAGCCTTCCAGCTTCAAGGTGGTGAGCACCGTTTCGGTGGTGCTGCCCTTGGCCTCGAAGCCCACCGCCTCGATGGTGGCATCCACGCCGCGCCCGGCGGTGGCTTCCACGATCACGGCGGCCGGGTCGTCCTGCTCGTCGAAGTTGATCGGAATGATCCCGTAGGTCCGGCGCGCGAACTCCAGCCGGTACTCGTTGTGGTCGACCATGAACATGGTCTCGACCCCGACCATCCGCGCGCAGGCGGCCGCCATGTAGCCGACCGGCCCGGCGCCGAAGATCGCCAGGGTCGAGCCGGGTCCGAGCTTGGCATTGAGCACGGCCTGGTAGCCGGTAGGCAGGATGTCGGAGAGGAACAGCACCTGTTCGTCGCTCAGGACGTCGGGCACCGGCAGCGGGCCGACGTTGGCCTTGGGAACCCTCACCAGCTCGGCTTGGCCGCCCGGCACGCCGCCATACATGTGGCTGTAGCCGAACAGCGCAGCCGGCGGCTTGATCTTCTTGGCGTTCATCGCCGCGCCCCTGCCGGGGTTGGTGGTCTCGCACGCGGAGAACTCGTCGAGCAGGCAGTGGAAGCACTGCCCGCAAGCGATCACGAACGGAATCACCACCCGGTCGCCGACCTTGACCCGGGTGACCTCGCGCCCGGCCTCCTCGACCACGCCCATGAATTCGTGGCCGAGGATGTCGCCATCCTCCATCCCCGGGATCTTGCCGCGGTAGATGTGCAGGTCCGAGCCACAGATCGCGGTGGCGGTGACCCGCAGGATGATGTCGTCCGGTGCGACCAGCGCCGGATCCGGCACGGTCTCGACCCGCACGTCGCGCGCCCCCTGGTAGGTGAGGGCCTTCATCACGCAGCCCTGGATTCGCGCGCGGCGCGCTGGTTGCCACCCTGCTCGGCGAGCAGGGTCAGTTTCGCGTCGGTGGCCTTTTCCTCTTCCAGCGTCTCCAGGATCAGCGGCAGGGCCTGCTTGTAGCCCAGCTGCTTGGCCAGCGCGGCGAGGGTGCCGTAGGCGGCGATCTCGTAGTGCTCCACCTTCTGGGCGCCGCCGATGAGGGCCGCATCGCGCAACGGTCCGGCATCGATGGAGTCGATGATCTCCTTGCCTTCCTCTACCAGGCCCTCCATGGCGGCGCACTTGATCCGCTTCAGGCGGATGTCCAAGACCTCGACGATGCGGTCGATGCGTTCGATCTGTCCCTCGGTCTCGGCGAGATGGGTGGTGAAGCCGTCGGCGAGCGCGGGGTTGTCGGCTGCGCGCGCCAGCCTGGGCAGCGCCTTGGTCAACTGCTTCTCGGCGCTGTAGATGTCGGACAACTCATGGACGAACAATTCTTCGATGGTCTTGATGGTCATGTGGATTTGTTCCGATGTCGTGGTTCATGGGGTGGGGTGGGGTGGGCGCGGCCTGCGCTCGGCTTGCCGGTCGCGACGCTCGCGGATTCCAGGCTGGCCTTCCCGGGCGCCGGGCTGCACGGCGGGATCGTTGCGTTGGTCGCCCTCGCGCTTTTGCCCGTCTGCTCTCCGCGCCGCGGAAGCGGGGGATGCGCGGGAGGGGATTGCTCATGCTTCATGGCGTTCGCCTCGCAAACCCGTCAAACCAAGAGGGCCTCCGTAGAGGCCCTCTCCGCGATGACTGCGGCTCGTCTATGGGATCAGCGCTGCTGGCCCTGGTCGTTCCTGTTCTGGTCCTTGTCGCGATTGCGCTGCTGGTCCTGGTCCTGCTGTTGCTGCTGGCGGTTCTGGTCCTGCTTGCCCTGCTCGTCGTCGCGCGGGTTCTGCTGACCCTGCTGGCCCTGCTGGCCCTGCTGGCCCTGTTGCTTCTGGTTCGGCTGGTTCTGGTTCTGATTGGCCATCTCGGCGCTCCTGCTGCCATGGCCGGGTGCCATGGTTCGATTGCAGGATGCACAAGGCCGCATTACCCATGCGGCGTGTTTTCGGTGAAGGCCTGCTTTACATCTGTCGCTGGCCAAATCGTTCATCAAATGCCTGGTGCTGCACAGGCTGGCCTGCATCACCAACCTCCTTGCGGACTGCCTGAACATTCGCCCGATTTTCGCGTCCGGGCCTCACGTTCCACTGATCGCTCGGGTGGGAGCCTGCATGCGTTCCCAAATCAACGGCAGGCACGCCATGAACCTCCTTTCCTCCGTCACCGGCGAGATGTCCGACAGCAAGGTCGCGGCAGTGTTCGACAGCGAAGCGGAGGCGCGCGCGATCGCGCGCCAGGTCCAGCACATGCTCGGCGCGCAGCAGGGGCAGGTGCAGGTCATCACCCCGCTCGACACCCGGCCCGGTCGCAAGATGGAACCGGAAGGCCGCGGCATCTTCCGCACCATCCTCGTCGCGCACTACAAGCTGGGGCTTATCGGTTTGGCGATGGGCGCGACACTCTTCGCCGTGCTGTACATGTCCGGACTCGAGGCGGTGGTGCTGTCCCCCGGCCTGGCCGCCGCCCTGATCGTCGGCTACGGCGGCGTGTTCGGACTCATGGCCGGCGGCCTGGTGTCGCTGCGGCCCGATCACAGCCCCTACGTCGCCAAGGTCCGGACCGCGCTGAAGGAGGGTCGCTGCGCGGTCGTCGTGCACGCCTTCGACGACGCCCAGCGCGATCGCGCCCAGGAAATGCTGGCGGCCCACGGCGGCGACACCATCCGCACGCTGTGACCGTCGCCCTGTACTGCCGCGCAGCCACGGCGGCATTGGCCCAGAGGCCTACATCACCTGCGTTTGCGACCCGCTAGGCTGCGCCCAGTCCGTTGTATCCGACGTCGGTCAGCCAAGGGGAGCGCAGGTACGATGTTCAAGTCCGTGGTACTGGCAATCGGGTTACTGTCGGTTCTGCCGGTATCGGCGGCCGAGCCCGCTGCGGCTGGTCAAGCTGGCCAGAAGACGACCCAGCAGTTGCTGGCGGAGTTCCGCGACGAGATACAGGTGATCGAGACCGAGGTGGTGTCAAAGTCGATCTCGCTGACCGCCGACGAGGCGACGCGTTTCTGGCCCGTGTTCAAGAAGTTCCAGACCGAGAAGGCGGCCATCATCGATGGCCAGGTCGGGGCGATACGCGAGTATGCGAGCGAGTATGCGGATTTGAACGACGAAGAATCGATGGAATACGTGCGATCGCTGCTGGACCGCGACCAGAAGATCCATGACCTGCGCGAGAAGTACCTGGTCGAGTTCGCAAAGGTGATCCCGCCGGGCAAGGCCGCGCGCGTGATCCATGTCAGCCGCCGCCTGGGCCTGGCAGGCCAGGCCCGCTTGGCCCAGGCGATTCCGCTGGTGCATTGAGGCGGTCGTCGCGACGTTGTGGCAACCGGCGTCCTTCCCCTTGGCGCCGGGCGCACCGGTCCCCGCCATGGGGAAACCCTACCGGTGCGCGTGGGCGGCCGCTTCCACCAGGATGCGGCCGCTTTTTCTTCCGCGGCGCGGGCTCGCGAGCTTCCACGCCGGGCGGTGGCGCCTTGCGGCGCGCGCGTCCGCGGCATCGGTGCCGGGCGCCGCGTCGTGCGATCGATGACGAATTTGCTAGGCTTGCCGGCCCTCGTCTGCAGGTCCGACCGTGTCCCCCATCCTGTGGTTGCGTCTGGCGCTGATCATGGCGCTGGTGGTGCTCAATACGCTGGTCCATGCGCTGCCCCTGCTTGCGGTCGGCGTGCTCAAGGCGCTGCTGCCGTTCGCGCCGTTGCGGCGGGCGTGCAATTCGGTGCTGACCGGGCTGGCCGAGAGCTGGATCGCGGTCAACAGCGCGATGATGGCGGCATTCACCGGCACGCGCTTCGAGGTCGAACAGCACGGCACGCTTGAGCGCGACGGCCACTACCTGGTCCTGGCCAACCACCAGAGCTGGGTCGACATCCTCGTCCTGCAGAAGGTGTTCAACCGGCGCGCGCCGTTCCTGCGCTTCTTCCTCAAGCGCCAGCTGTTCTGGGTGCCGGTGCTGGGACTGGCCTGGTGGGCGCTGGATTTCCCGTTCATGGGGCGGTTCACGCGCAAGCAGATCGCGAAGAATCCCGAGCTGGGTCGCCGCGACATGGAGGCGACCCGGCGGGCCTGCGACAAGTTCCGCGACATCCCGGTGTCGGTGATGAACTTCGTGGAGGGCACCCGCTTCACCCCGCAGAAGCATGACGGCCAGGCCTCGCCCTTCCGGCACCTGCTCAAGCCCAAGTCCGGGGGTGTGGGTTTCGTGCTCGATGCGATGGGCGACGGCCTGCACGCGATCCTGGACGTCACCATCGCCTATCCGGGCGGTCGCCCTTCGATGATCGACCTGATGGCCAATCGCGTGCCGAACGTGCGCGTGCTGGTGCGACAGCGCCCGATCCCGGCCGAACTGGCCGCCGGCAACTACCAGGAGGATCGCGCCTTCAGGGCCCGCTTCCAGAAATGGATGAACGGACTGTGGGAGGAGAAGGACCGCGACCTGGAGCGGATGCTGGATCCGGGGACGGATGGTTCGGGCGCAGCAGCGCAGCCGTCCCGTTCCACGCCTCCGTCACGAACCGACGCCTAGATTGCCCAGCACAGCACAGTACGCGCATCCATGGCCGCCTCCTCGTTCCCGTTCAACGCCGAAGCGCTGCTGGTCCAGAGCCTCACCGACTACGCCATCTACATGCTTGATCCGGAGGGCCACATCCTGAGCTGGAATCCGGGTGGCCAGCGGATCAAGGGATATACCGACGCCGAAGTGATCGGCCACCACTTCTCGCAGTTCTACACGGAGGACGACGTGAGACGGGGCGAACCCCAGCGCGGGCTGGCCACGGCCAGGAGCGAGGGCCGTTTCGAAGCGGAGGGGTGGCGGGTCAGGAAGGACGGCTCGCAGTTCCGGGCCAACATCGTGATCGATCCGATCTGGCAGGACGGCGAGCTGATGGGTTTCGTCAAGGTGACCAAGGATGTCACCGAGCGGTTCAAGGCGCAGACCCGCCTGCAGGAAGCCGAGCGGACGCTGGCCCAGTCGCAGAAGATCCATGCGATCGGCCAGCTGACCCTGGGTATCGCCCACGACTTCAACAACGTGCTGGCGGTGGTCACGGCCAGCCTGGACCTGATCGCCAGGACCTCCTCCGAGGAGCGCCGCCAGCAGCTGGTGGATGCCGCCCAGAAGGCGGCGCATCGCGGCAGCATGCTGTCCCGGCAGATGCTCGCGTTCGCGCGCGGGCAGAACCTGTCGCCGGCGAACCTGGACGTCAACGAGCTCATCCGTGCATCGATCGAGGTGTACCGGCGCGCCGCCGGTGCGATCGCCACCTGCACGCTGGACCTGGTCGACGGTGACCCCGTCGCCTACGTGGACGGCGCCCGGTTCGAGGCGGCGCTGATGAACCTGGTGGCCAACGCGCGCGATGCGATGACCGCGCAGGGAAGCATCGTCATCGCCACCCGCGTCGTGCAACCGGCCGATGGCGTCCATCCCGATCTCCAGCCCGGGCGGCGCTACCTCTACATCACGGTCACCGACGACGGCCCGGGCATGGGCGAGGAGGTGCGCCTGCGCGCGATGGAGCCGTTCTTCACCACCAAGGACGTGGGGCGGGGCAGCGGCCTGGGCCTGAGCCAGGTCTTCGGTTTCGCGAGCCAGTCCGGTGGCTTCGCTTCCATCCACAGCGAGCCGGGTGCCGGGACCCGTGTCACCATCGCCGTTCCGGTCGTGGAGTAACAACGTGCCCAGACTGCTGTACGTGGAAGACGACGAGCTGTTGCAGATGGTGACCACCATCGCCCTGGAGGAGGCCGGTTTCGAGGTCACCCAGGCCAGCAACGGCCACTCCGCGCGCGAGCTGCTCGCCGCGAACGAAGGGTTCGACTACGTCGTCAGCGATATCAGCATGCCGGGTGGGGTGACCGGCGTGGACGTGGCCGAGGCCGCGTTGCAGGCGCGCCCTTCCTGTCGCACGGTGCTGATCTCCGGTTATGCGCTGGCGCAGTTGCCGACCTTGCCGGCGAATGCGCAGTTCCTCGAGAAGCCGTACCACGTGCGCGACCTGCTTGCCGCGCTGGGCGGGAACTGAGCGTTCGCCCCCGGCACGGCGGGCTGCCTCCCGCCGACGATCACTCCAAAGCGGCCAGTACCCGGGTGACCACGCCGGCCAGGTCCGGGGTCCAGCGGACTACGATCACCAGGTCGTGCTCGCGGTCGACGTATACGTGGTTGCCGCCGAAGCCGGCTGCCCAGAACGCGCTTTCGGGCGCGGCGGGAATGGCCTGGCGCCCGGTGTTGAGCCACCACAGGTAACCGTAGTCCGGCTTGACCGGCGAGGGTGCGACGGCCTGCGCGATCCATCCGCTCGACAGCAGCCGGCGGCCCTGCCATTGGCCGTCGCGCTCCATCAGCAGGCCGAAACGCGCCAGGTCGGCGGTACTGATGAACATGCCGCCGCCGAAGTGTCCGCCACCGGAAACCGCCTGCATGCGCAGCCCGTCCAGGGTGATCCACGAATTGTCGTAACCGTGCCAGCGCCAGGTGGAGGAGGCGCCGATCGGATCCATCAGCCGGCGTCGCAGCAACTGCGGCAGCGGTTCGCGCGCGACTTCCATCAGCGACAGCGCGAGCAGGTTCACCCGCACGTCGTTGTACTTGTAGCGGGTGCCGGGCACATGCAGCGGGCGCTGCGAGGGGTCGTCGCCTTCGGGCCGGTCGGCCCAGTCGTGCACCTCCCACAGCGTGCCGCTCCAGTCCGAGGTCTGCTGCAGCAGGTGCGCCCAGGTGATCGGGCCGTTGTGCGCGCCTTCGAACCACGGGCCGGGAACGTCGCGGGCGACGGGGCGTGCGGTGTAGGGAAGCAGGCCATCGTCGTGCAGCAGGCCTGCGACGTTGGAGAGCATGCTCTTGGCCACGCTGAAGGTCATTTCCGGGCGGCGGGTGTCGCCCCACTCGGCAACGATGCGGCCGCCACGCAGGATCATGCCGTTGGCGGTGCCGCGCGAGGCGACCGGGCCGAGGATGCGATAGCCCGGCTCCCGGGTGCCGAACGAGGCCATCAGCGTGTCGCGCAGGTCGGCCGGCTGTTGTTCGCCATGGGCCTGCGCCCAGGCCACGGCCGCGGCCAGCCGGTCGGGATCGAAGCCGGCGGCGGCCGGCGCCTGCCGCGCCCATTCCTCGCGGGTGGGCACGTAGTCGGCGGCCAATACCGGCGCGCATGCGATCAGCAGGACGGCGAGGACGGCGAGGGTGGGGCGGAGGATGCGCGGCATCGGGATGGGCCTGGCCAGTGGAGCGCCCATTGCACCTGATGACGGCGCGCGCGTCGATCTTCTCTTCCAGCGCGTCGCAGGTCACGCCGACAACCGTGCAACGGCGGACGCCCGGGGCGCGAGGTGCGAGGTTCCCGTACGAGGTCTATGCTCGCCGGACCATTCCGGTGTCACCGTAGCCCACCCGTGGAGTCAGGCCATGAGCCGCATCCTCTGCTGCCTGTTCGGCACCGTGCTCGCATTCGCTGCCCACGCCGATGAACCTCCAACGGGCGCCACGCCCGCGTTCGATGCGGGGCTTGCTCGGCAGACCGGTGCCGACGAACGGGGCATGCGTCCGTACGTACTGGTGGTCCTGAAGACCGGGCCACAGCGGATGCCCGACGGCGAGGCACGGGACGCGATGTTCGCCGGCCATTTCGCCAACATGGAACGCATGGCCACCGACGGGAAGCTGGTCCTGGCCGGGCCCTTCATGGAGGATCCGGCGGGCTGGCGCGGACTGTTCGTGTTCGCGGTCGACGACATCGAGGCCGCGCGGGCGCTCACCGCGACCGATCCGGTCATCGTCAATGGCGACATGGTCGCCGAGTACCACGCCTGGTACGGCAGTGCCGCGAACATGCTGGTGCCGGACCTGCACAAGCGGCTGGTCCCGCCTGCCGGGAAGTCCGCCCCCTGACGCCTGGCAGGAAGCCGCCGAGCGGAGGTACGTCGCGAAGCGCACGGCCGGCTCGCGCGATCGGCAGCCAGGCCGCCGCCGAGATCGCCACGCAGGATCCGAACACGATCGGCCACGCCGGAGTCCATGACCGCGCCTGGCTCGCCGGTTGACCTGAACGGCGGGGGAGAGCCTAATCGTCCGGCGGATCGACGGTCCGCGGGCGTGCGGCCGCTACGGCTGCGCGCGGGGGCATGGCGACCTGGCAGGCATCCCGGCACGGGTTGGACGGCAAGTGCGTGGCAAGTGCGACGCTTCTTCCGACTGGAGGCGATGCTTGGCCGACATCTTCGTTTCCTATTCCCGCCAGGATCGCGCCCGGGTCGCGCCGCTCGTCGCGGCGCTGGAGGCCCAGGGCTGGTCGGTATGGTGGGATCCGGAGATCAATCCGGGCGAGGAATTCGACTCCCTGATCTCGCGCGAACTCGAGGGTGCCCGTTCGCTGATCGTGGTGTGGACGCCGCAGTCGGTCGATTCGCGCTGGGTCCGCGGCGAGGCGCGCGATGCGGCCGACCGCGGCGTGCTGGTGCCAGTGCGTTTCGAGCACGCCAAGCTGCCGATCGATTTTAGAGCCCTGCACGCGACCGACCTGGATGACTGGAACGGCGATCGCGGCCATGCGGCGTTCGTGAGCCTGTGCAAGGCACTGGAAGGCAAGCTCGGCGCGCCCAAGCCGGCTCCGGTCCCCGCGCGCAAGAGCAGCCAGGTCAGCATCTGCGTGCTGCCGTTCGCCAACATGAGCGGCGACCCCGAGCAGGAATACTTCTCCGACGGCATCACCGAGGACATCATCACCGACCTGGGCAAGGTCTCGGCGCTGTCGATCGTGTCGCGCAACCTGGCGTTCTCGTTCAAGGGCGCGACCGGCGGGGTGGCCGACATCGGCCGCCAGACCAAGGCCACGCACGTGCTGGCCGGCAGCGTGCGCAAGGCGGGCGACCGGGTGCGGATCACTGCGCAGCTGGTCGACGCGGCCAGGGATTCGCAGGTCTGGGGCGAGCGCTACGACCGCGACCTCAACGACATCTTCGCCCTGCAGGACGAGATCTCGAAGGCCATTGTCTCGGCGCTGAAGTTGACCCTGCTGCCGCAGGAAAAGCAGGCGCTCGAGCAGCGCGCCACCACCAATGCCGAGGCCTACAAGCTGTACCTGATGGCGCGCCAGTTCTGGCTGCGCGACAACGAGCGCAACAACGAAATCGTCATCCGCATCTGCAAGCACGTGGTCAAGCTGGATCCGAACTACGCGCAGGCCTGGGCGACGATGGCGCTGGCGCAGTGGAACCTGTTCTGGCAGGCCGACCTGGCGTACGAAGACCTGGAGTATCCGGCCAAGCGGGCGCTGGAGCTGGGTCCGCACCTTGCCGATTCGCACGCGGCCTGGTCGGCGACATTGCGCAGCGTGGGCAAGTTCGGCGAGGCACTGGAAGCGGCGGACCGGGCGGTGGCGCTCGAGCCGGAGTCCTATGTTGCAAACCGGCTGGCCGGCCTGAGTTGCATGGGCCTGCGCCTTTACGACCGGGCCATCGGCTACTTCGAGGTCGCCGCCAACGCGATGGAGTCGGACTTCACCGCGGCCAGCTTCATCGTCCAGGCCTGCGAGACCAAGGGCGACGTGGCGCGGGTGCAGGCGGCCGCCGAGCGGACGATGAAGCGGATCGAGAAGATCGTCGCGGACGACCCGGGGCACGGGCGGGCGATCGGGTTTGGCGTCTCCATGCTGGTGACCCTGGGCCAGAAGGACCGGGCGATGGAGTGGGCCACGCGTGCGCACCTGGTCGATCCGGAGAACGCGAACCTGCAATACAACCTGGCCTGCGCGATGTCGCTGCTGGGCGAGTACGGTCGCGCCCTGGACATCCTCGAAGACGTGGTGTCGCGCTCGTCGCAGGGCATGTTGAGCTGGATCGAAACCGATTCCGACCTCGATCCGATCCGTTCCGATCCGCGGTACGACGGGATGATCGCGGGCGCCAGGGATCGCCTGGCCCTGAAGGCCGACGTGCAGCCTGCCTGAGGCGCGGGAAGAATGGGGATGCCGATGACGGACACCGACACAGACGAGGCTCCGTTGCTCACCCACAGCCTCGTTGTCGGAGTTACCGGCCACCGCAAGTTGCGCGACGCCGACCTTGCGGGGTTGCACGCGCGGGTACGCGCCGGACTGCAGGAGGTGCAGTCGCGCCACCCGAACCTGCCGTTGGTGCTGCTTTCATCGCTGGCCGAGGGCAGCGACCAGCTCGTCGCCGAGGTGGCGCTGGAACTGGGCGTGCGCGTGATCGCGCCGCTGCCGCTGCCGCTGGAGCTGTACCGCGAGGATTTCGACGCGCCGGGCAGGGAGCGGTTCGACGCCCTGCTGGGTCGGGTTGAAATGATGCAGTTGCCGCTGGAGCCGGGTACGACCCGTGCGTCGGTGGCCGGGCCGGGGCCGGAACGCGACCGGCAGTACGCGCAGGCGGGGATCTTCGTGTCGAGCCACTGCCACGTGCTGCTCGCGCTATGGGACGGCGAGGAATCCACGCGCCTGGGCGGCACCGCGCAGGTGGTGCGCTACCACCTGCATGGTTCGCTGTACGGGGAGGCCGAGCGGCGCCACGCGGCGGCGACATTGCTCGGCCCGGACCAGGAGAACGTGGTGTACCACCTGCCGGTGGCGCGCCAGGGCGATCCCGACCTGGCCGACACGCGGGGACGCTGGCTGGTGGCGGAGGAGGGGCGCGAGGTCGCAGTCCCGCTGCCGCCCGCATTCGCGCGGACCTTCCACCGGCAGGAGGCGTTCAACATCGACGCGCGCAAGTATGCGCGCCAGATCGCCGGGCAGGCGCCGACTTCCCCGGCGGCTTCGGCGTGCCCGATCTGGCGTACCTTCGCCGCCGCGGACTGGCTGGCACGCACCTACCAGCGGCGCGTGGCCCGGGTGCTGTGGATCACCTACGTGCTGGTGGCGCTGATGGGTTTCACCTTCTTCACCTACACCCACGTCGCCAGCCATGACCTGGTGATCTACGGTTTCCTGCTGCTGTTCCTGGTCGGGCTGGGCGTGGCGACGCTGGCCAGCCGTCGCCAATGGCAGCGCAAGTACCTGGACTACCGCACCCTGGCCGAAGGCCTGCGAGTGCAGTCGTACTGGCGGCGCGCGGGCATCGTGCAGCCCGGCACGCCGGCCGTGGCCCACGACAACTTCCTGCAGAAGCAGGACGTGGAGCTGGGCTGGATCCGCAACGTGATGCGGGGCGCCAGCCTGGACGGCATGCGCGTGCCGGTGCAGGCCGATGCCGCGGAAGTGGATGCGGTGATCGCCGAATGGATCGGCACGCCCACGTCAGGCGGGCAACTGGCGTACTACTCGTCGGCGTCGCTTCGCCGCGGGCGCCTGCACCATCGCGCCGAGTCGCTGGGGCTGGCGTGCATCGGGCTGGGCGTGGGACTGAGCGTGGTGCTCGCCCTGTTCGCGCGCCAGTTCGATGCGCACCTCAAGCACGTGCTGGTGTCGGCGATGGGCTTCGTCTCGATCGCCGCCGGCGTGCACGAGGCCTACGTGCACAAGAAGGCCGACAAGGAAATGGTCCGCCAGTACCGGTTCATGCAGCGGATATTCGGTTCGGCGCAGCGGCTGCTGCAGGGCGCATCCGGCCTGGCGGAGAAGCGCCGCATCCTGGTCGCGCTGGGCGAGGCCGCGCTGACCGAACACGCCGAATGGTCGCTCATGCACCGCGAGCGGCCGCTGCCGACCTCGCGCATCTGACGCCTGGCCGTCGCGCCGCCGCGCGCCGGCCGGTTATTTGCCCGGCTTCTTTTCCGGCTCGTCCAGGCGGGTGAGCACGCGGGTCGTGCCCAGCACTTCGATGCGACCTCCGGACTTGCGGAAGGCTTCCAGGTCGTCGGAGATGCGTTCGCTGGTCAGCGTGTTGCCGGATTTCGAGCTTTCGCCGGCAGGCTTGCGGTACGCGGTCGGGGTCTTGATCGGCTTGCGCGTCGCCATCTGGAAACTTCTCCGTGTCAGTACAGGGTCAAGGGGATGCCGCGCAGCCGCTGGTCGCGGTACGTGGCGCGTACATCCCGGCAGTAGGGCCCGCCCATCGAGAACCGGCGGCAGATGGAAGGCCTTTCGTCATAGATCGAGCAACGCATGTGCAGCGGGTCGATCGCCGCGCACCAGCCTTCCTCGTTGTGTGCCAGCACTTCCACGCCTTGGGCATTGCGCGTGACGAAGTGGCGGGGTACCTGGTCGTCCTCCGGCATCAGCACCACGGTCAGCCGGCAGCACACCGCATCGCAGCGGCTGCACAACGGCTCCGCCTGGCGCGATTGCTTGCGCCCGGGGGTATCGGTGATGGCTTCGTGGCCTGGCACGCGGAATCCGGTGGAGCCGCACGCATTGCGCGCGGGTGGGGCATCGATGAAGAAGCGAGGCGCACCGTCGCCCGGGTGGCGAGGGGTCGCGGGGATTGCGCCATGGGACGCCGGTCCATCCTACTCCATGCGCGTGAACCGGGCCGGAGCGGTGCCGGTCCAGGCCACTTGCGGGCACGCCCGGAGCAGGGCCGGAGCACGGCCGGCTTCAGCCGGCCGCGGCCTGGCTGGCATGCCTCGCCGGTCGCACGCCGGCACGCTGCTAGAGTGGCCGCATCACGAATGCGGGAGCCCCCCAATGATCGAGCGTTTCCATCCGATCGGCGTTCCCGGCCAGCCCTGGGGCGAGGCCGAGCGGTCCGCCTGGCGGGCGCAGCAGCGCCGCCAGCGCAGTTATGCCGAGGACGTGCTCGATCCGTTGGCCCGGTTGCACGCCCATTGGGACGTGCAGGCCTATGGCGAGCTCGACTACGCGCCCGACTTCTATCCGCTGGTCGCCCTGCACGGCTGCGACTGGGACCATGCGCGCCCGGTCGCGCTGGTGACCGGAGGCGTGCACGGCTACGAGACCAGCGGGGTGCATGGCGCGCTCAAGTTCGCCGCCGACTGCGGCAGCGCCTACGAGGGACGGATCAACCTGCTGGTGGTGCCCTGCGTCAGTCCCTGGGCCTACGAGCACGTCCAGCGCTGGAACCCGGCGGCGGTGGATCCGAACCGGTCCTTCGGCGAGCACGGCGCCGCGCTCGAATCCATCGCCTTGATGCGCTTGCTGGCGCCGCTGCAGGGTCGGGTGCTGGTCCATGTCGACCTGCATGAAACGACCGACAGCGACGAGTCCGAATTCCGGCCGGCGCTGGCGGCACGGGACGGCAAGCCGTTCGAGCCCAATGGCATTCCCGATGGCTTCTACCTGGTCGGCGACAGCGAGAATCCGCAGCCGCAGTTCCAGCAGGCGATCATCGCGGCGGTGGAGCGGATTACCCACATCGCGCCGGCGGACGCGCAAGGGATGATGATCGGCTCGCCGGTGGTGGCGCCGGGGCTGATCAACTATCCGGTCAAGTCGCTTGGCCTGTGCGCGGGCATCAGCGGTGCGAAGTACGTGACCACCACCGAGGTCTATCCGGACAGCCCCAAAGCCACTGCCGCGCAATGCAACGACGCGCAGGTCGCGGCGGTGTGCGCGGCGATCGACTACGCGTTGGCGCACGGCTGAGACCGGTACGCGTCGCCGGTGCGGCCTTGGCCGCAGCGCAAAGGCAGCGGTCTGCGGGAGCGCGCGGTGATGGATAATGCGCAAGGGATGCGCGCGTGCGCTGCCTGTCCGGCGATGACCGGCGGGCCGCCCACGCGTGCCTTGCAGTTTTTCCGGGGGATCGGATGTCGGGATGGATCGGTTTGGGGCTGCTGGCCATGGCGCTGACGGGTGGAGCGTGCGCGTGGATCTGGCGCGCCCGGGCAATGCCTGGGCGGTCGCAGGCGGGGCATGCGGCCGATGCGGCGCCGGGTGTCGATGGCAGCGACAGCGACCCCGGACGCCAGTGGGCGTTGCCGCTGGTGGAGTCGGCACTGGGCCATGACCGGGTCGCGCCTGGCGCTACCGACGACGAGGTCGTGCGCGCGGCGGAACGCGCGCTCTCGCGTTTCGCGTCCGAACCGCAGCGCCTGCCACGCCGGCCGCAGTTGCTGCCCGAGCTGCTCGGCACGCTCAACGACGATGAAGCCTCCGGCAAGCGCATCGCCGCGCTTATCGCGCGTGATCCCGCGCTCGCGGCCGCGCTGCTCAGGCTGGCGAACAGCTCCCTGTACCGGATCCAGCCTGCGCCCGTTGAAAGCCTCGATCGCGCGGTTGCACTGATCGGCACCGAAGGCCTTCGCCGCCTGGTGGCGGTGGCGCTGATGCAGCCGGTGATGCGTACCGAACGGGGGATGTTCGGGCGCCTGCCCGAGCGGATCTGGGAGCACACGCAGCACGCCGCGCTGGAAGGCGCGCGCGTGGCCCGGGAAGTGGAAGGGGAGGATGCCTTCGCCGCCCAGCTGCTGGCGCTGCTGCAGGGACTGGGCGCCATTGTCGTGGTGCAGACCCTGCGCGACGAAGCGGCCGGCCGCGGACAGGAAACCATGCCGCCCGAGAGGGTCGCCGACGTATTGCAGCGCTGGTCGCCACGCATCGGGCGGCTGGTGGCAGCGGAGTGGCAGCTGTCCCCGCGCCTGCTGGGCGCGCTGGACGAGCAGGCGCTCGATGACGTGGCCGCGATGGGCGGGCTGGGTCGGGCGCTGGCGTCGGCCGGACCCGCCGCGCTCGCTTCGATGGACCTCGGGCAGGCGCTCGCGTGAGGGCCGGATCCGGGCCGATGACCCATGACTTTTGACCTAGACAAATTGTTCTAGACAATCCTGTCTGGAAGGTGCAGGATCGCTCCATCGCCCGATGGATGCCTGCCCATGTCCCGACCCGATACCCGACCCCCGAAGCCGACCGCCGCCGAGCTGGACCTGCTGCGGGTGATCTGGCGGCAGGGCCCGTCGACTGCACGCGAAGTGCATCTGGCGCTGCAGGTGGAGCGCCCGGAAGTACAGCCGGCGACCGTGCTGCGCCTGTTGCAGGTGATGCACGGCAAGGGCCTGGTGGTGCGCGACGAGAGCCAGCGTTCGCATGTCTACGCCGCTGCGCATGCTCGCGATGCGCTGCAGACCAACCTGCTCGACGAGCTGATCCAGAAGGTGTTTTCCGGCTCGGGCAAGGCACTGGTGATGGCGGCGCTGGAGGGGCACGTCAGCGAAGGCGAGCGCGACGAGATCCGGCGCTTGCTCGAGGAAACCGAAGTGCCGCCCGCGGACCAGGGAGGAACCGGCCATGCATGAGCAGATCGCCGAACTGGTTCCGGTGCTGGGCCGGGCCTTGCTGCATTTCCTCTGGCAGGGCGGGCTGATCGGCCTGCTGTCGGCGCTTGCGCTGCAACTGCTGCGCAACGCGCGACCGCAGCTGCGCTACGCGGTGGCATGCCTGGCACTGCTGGCCTGCGTGCTCCTGCCGATGGCCACGGTCGCCTGGGAGCTGGCGGACATGGCGCCTGGCGGTCCCGCCGACATGGTGCCCCTGGCGGGTTTGTCCGCGGCGCCGGCGGCGGCATTCGCCGGACCGGCACTGCTCGCTGGCCCGGCGGAGTGGGGCGTGGACGCCCTGCTGCCCTGGATCGTCGCCGCGTGGGCAGCCGGGGCGTGCGCGCTGTCGCTGCGCATGGCAGCCGGGGTGTGGTGGGTCTACCGCCTGCCGTTGCTGCCGCTGCCGCACATCCAGCAGAAATGGCAGCAGCGGGTCGATGCGCTGGTGGCACGTTGCGGCGTACGGCGCACGGTCACCCTGCGCCTGGTCGACGAGATCGACACGCCGGCCGCGGTCGGCTGGTGGCGGCCGATGGTGCTGCTGCCGGTGTCGTTGCTGTCCCGCCTGCCGGCGGATTACCTCGAAGCGCTGCTGGCGCACGAGCTGGCGCATGTGCGCCGCCACGACTACCTGGTCAACCTGCTGCAAGGGCTGGCCGAAGCATTGCTGTTCTACCACCCGGTCACCTGGTGGCTGTCGCGTCGCATCCGTGACGAACGCGAGCACGTGGCCGACCGCATCGCCGCCGAGGCCATGGGCGATCCCCGACGGCTGGCCCTGGCCCTGGCGGCCCTGGCAGACGCACGCACCGCGCCTGGCCTGCTCCCGCAACCCGCACTTGCCGCGCTCGGCAACCACAGAGGACACCTCATGTCGCGCATCGAAAACCTCGTCCGTCCCGGCCGTGTCAGCAGCGGTGGCCGGCTGGTCTTCCCGCTGATCGGACTGGCTGCCGCCGGCCTGGCCTTCTACGCCCATGCCCAGCGCGATCCGCAGGCGTCGGTTGCGCCGGCGATCACCCTGGCGCCCGCCGCCGTGGGCGTGCTCGCCTCGCCGTCCGCCGCACCCGCGCCTGCGCCGCGCACTTCGACGACCGCGCAGGCCGCCCCGGTCGCGAAGGGAACGCGTGCGTCCACCATTCCGGCGCCGCCCGCGCCGCCCGCGCCGCCGGCAGCGCCGGCAGCGCCGGTAGCGCCGACCCTCAAGGCACCGCCTGCGCCCCCGGCGCCGCCGACCCCCAGTGCGGGCAAGGCGCCGCCTGCGCCTCCCGCACCGCCTGCACCGGTCATCGCCGGCATGCGCCAGCATGGCACCCAAGGCGAGCCGTACGCTTTGGTGCGCAAGGGCAGCGACGGCTACCTGATGTCCGGCTCCAGCGATGACATGCCGCAGATCGAAACGGTGCGCCGCTCGGTCGATGGTGACTTCCTCTGGTTCCGCCGCGGCGGCAAGGACTATGTGGTCACCGATCCTGCGACCGTGGCGCGCGTGCGGAAGTCATGGGCCGAAGCCGACGTGCTGAGCGAGCGGATGCGCGCGCTCAGCCAGGACATGGAAGGCCACGGCAGGAAGATGGAGGCCATCGGCCGCGAGATGGAGAAGGCTTCGGGCGACATGGGCCCACCGCCAGGCTTCGAAGCGGTGTCCCGCCAGCTTGAAGCGCTGGGTCGCGAGCAGGGCGAACTGGGCGAGCGCCAGGCCCGTCTTTCGCTGGCCCTGGCCGATGCATCCGCTGATCGCGACGTCAGGCGCCAGGCCGAGCTGCAGGACCAGATGCAGGTACTGGAGCGCGAGCAGGCAGCGCTGTCGAAGCGGATGGAAACCCAGTCGCGGAAGCTCGAAACGGAGGCCGGACGCCACCAGCAGCGCATGCAGCCCATGGAAGCGCTGTCGCGGCAGATGGAGCAGGCCTCCCTGCCGATGGAAGCACTGGGCAGGCAGATGGATGGCCTCGGCAAGCAGATGGACCAGGTAAGCCAGCGCGCCGAACGCGATACCCGCAACCTGATCGCCGAGTCGCTGGAGAAGGGGCTGGCGAAGCCGTCGCCGCAGCGGCAATAGCCGGTGGCGTGGCGGGCACCCGCGCGGGTGCCCGTACGCGCAAGCCGATGGCATGGGAGGCGCAAGGCGAGGCGTCTTCGACGGGATCCCAACGCCGCCTGCGCCAGCTGGCGTGATCGTTCGCCGCGCAACACATTCCGCCTGGCGTGTCCAGTCCTGATCGGGAGCTTTTCCAGCACCGGCCGCGGGCTAGGCTATCGCCGCCGCTGCCATGTCGCGCGCGTCCACGACGCGTTCGCCGGGCCTGCGACAGGGGGAACATCGAAGAGCCTGCGTGTGCGCGGCCACCACGGCCGCGCGGCGCGCATGGCGGCTCAACAAGGCCACATCGCGGCCGATATTCCCTCGAGGACATGCCCGCGGGCCCGGACGCATCCATGCGTCCGGGCTCCTGGCCGGCATTCGGAGTACGGAACAGGGGATATCGATGCGAAGGATGATCAAGGGAGTGCGGGCGATGCTGCTGGCGCTGTGCATGGGCATGCTGGCCTGTGCTGGCGCGTGGGCGCAGGCGCCGGTCGCCGCCGACGCGACCGCAGAGCCCGATGCGGCGGTGTGGGGCGTGTATACCCGGCTGGTGGGCAAGGCCTGGGAATCGCCGGGGCGTTACACCATCAGCTATCGCTGGATCGTCCCCGGCGAGAGCCTGCTCGAGACCGCCACCTCCAGCACGGGAACGGTGCAGGGCACGGTCACCGTGACCCCGGGCGAGCGCCCCGGCGAGCTGCAGGCCAAATCCTCGCCGTTGCCGATGAAGTGGGTGGGACGGATCGTGGACGCGGACACCATCGTGTTCCAGCGCGGGGCGGTGCCCAAGCTTCCGTACCAGGTGAAGTACGCCGATGGCGGTTTCGTCCATGAGCGGGTGAAGCTCGCGAATGGCGCAGTGGTGTCTTCCAGCGACAGCGCGCGCTACGAACTTTCGGCTGCGGACAGGCAGCGGGAAACCGCCAGGCTGGACGCCGAACGCCGCGCCGCGCGGGCGGCCGAAATCGCTGCCTGGGGCACCTACGTCGACCTGGTGGGACAACGGTGGCGCCTCGACATCGGCTCGCGCCCGCGCGTGTTCGAGTTCAGCTGGATCGAACCGGGCCAGCGCATGCGTGTCGCGGAGACCTACCTGGATAATGGCGGCGCATTCTCGACCACCACGATCAGCCGTACCCAGGTGCCAAGCGAGCTGCAGGTCGTGAACGAGCGCAAGGGATTGAAGACGACGCGGCTCGCGCGCGTCCAGGCCGACGGCTCGCTGCTGTTCCCGAAGGAAGGTGCGCTCAAGCCCGGCATGCGCATCGCCCGCCGCGACGACGGCAGCTGGGTCGAACAGCAGCTCAAGGGCGACAGCAGCGTACGCATGGAGTACGTTTACACCGCGCTGCAGGGCGCGGGTACGCATGCGCCGGTCGCGGCCGCCGCGAGTGCCGCCGCCGTGCCCGCCGCCGGCCTTGCGGTTTCCCCCGCCGGCGCCCCTGGCGCGGCCGTGCCAGCCGGCGCGCCTGCAACAGGCAACACGGCCGGCTCGCATCCGGTGCGCGTCATCAGCGGCACCGGAACCATCAACGGAACCTTCAGTCCCGGCGTGTCGGGCATCGATCGCCAGGGCAACCGCTACGACTGCTACCTGCTCCAGACCCAGCCGGGCGACCGCTGGGAAATCACCACCCAGGCCGACGATGTCTACGTTTCCGGCCTGGTCGTACCGCAGCTCGCAATGGTGCAGGGTCCCGATTGCATGGCCGGCCTGCAGCCGGTGGCTGGCGCCAAGAGCAGGGAGGCTTTCCTCACCTTCAACCGGATCCACTCGATGACCGCGGGCGGCGGCTATTACTGGTTCGTGCCCGTGGGCGTGCCGGGTCGCTCCTACACGCTGCAGGTCAAGCACAAGCCCGGCAAGCCCGGTGGCAGCATGGCCCCGGCCGGTGCCGCATCGATTCCTGTGCCCCTGGTCGCCGTGGATACGGGGCCGGCCGCGGCGGTGCTGGAAGATCCGGCGTGGCGCACCGAGCGGGTTTCGGCGGTGCAGGCGATCATGGCCCGGCTCGATCAACGCACCCTGCGCACGCAGTTCGGCTGGCAGGTCGAGGGCGAACGCGCATACATCCAGTGGAAGCAGTACCTGTGGGGGCGCAAGGACGGGGTGCTCCGCATCGTCGGGGGCACGGTCACCGACGCCGGCGTGAACCAGTCGTCGGAGATGACCGACTACCGCCTCGACCCGGCCGCGCAGGTCTATCGCACGGTGGACTCGAAGGAGAACAACGAGTTCCTGCCCCTCGACGCAGACACCCTCTTGGCCATCTTCTACGGGGTCGATGCCAACGGCCGGCCCACGCGCAAGGAAGCGATGGCGATCAAGTTGAACCCGGACGGCAGCCAGAGCTACAACGGTTCCCTGCGCTACTGGCCAAGCGATCGGGATGAGCTTGCCGCACTGGTGCCCGACCTGCGGACACGCCAGGCCCGGATGCGCGCCGACCTGGCGCGCGAGCGCGAGCGTGCCGCGCAGCAGCTGGCCGAGCAGCGGGCGCAGGAGGAGGCTTCCGGCGGCTCGGGCATCGGCCGCATGCTCGGCACCCTGGCCATCGCCACGGTCGGTGCGGCGACCGTCGGCTACCACGGCGGCAACGCCGAACAGATCATCGGGGGCGCGCTGGTCGGCGCGACGATCGCCAACCCGGACAGCGCCGCGGCCTCGATCCTGGGCGCGACGGCCCAGGAACTGGTCACCGGTGGCGTCTCCGGGATGGGGGCCGCCAGCAGCCTGGCCGGGATGGCGGGCGGCGGTGGCGGCAGCTATCGGACCAGGGAAAACCTGGCGCTCTCGTCCTGCGCCGGCTTCACCGAATCCAACTACCGGCAGAAGGCGGTGTCCGGCGGCGGCGACCAGCAGCTGTACGCGATGTGCGGACAGGCCTTCGAGTACTACACGATGTACAAGCGCGCGATCGCGCAGGGCTACAGCGAGGCCGATGCGAACCGCACCTACGCAGCCCACCAGCAGTCCGCGGAAGTCGCGGCCGGCTACCTCCAGAGCCACGGGGCGGACTGAGCCATGCGCATGAAGGTCCGTCTTTCCATCATCGCGTTCTTGCTGGCCGGCAGCGCGTCGTTGCCGGCGCAGGCGCTGAGCCACTTCTTCTGCTACGTCCCCGATCCGGCCAGCGGCGTGGTGTTCGTTTCGCCGGTCATGCCCATAGGCCCGGTGCCGGAGCGTTCCGGTTACGGGGCCGAATTCGTCCAATACCTGCGCGGCAAGGGTGCGCTGCGCGGGCAGGCGCAAGGCTACTGCACGATGCGGCCCTCGGCCGAGGCGATCGCGCGCGCGCAATCGCTGTTGCCGCAGGAAAGCTGTCCTGAATGTGCCGGCGCGACGCGTTTCCAGGGCGTGCCGTGGACCCGCAAGGGCGTCGCCGCGGCGGCGCCCGCGGTCGCTTCGGCACCGGCGCGGGGCAAGCCGTCGTCCTCGATCGAGATCCTCTCGTTCGATTCCCCCGACAGTCCGGCGTGGCTGCTGGTGATGGGCAACCGGAACAACGGGCGGGTGGTGGTGGCGGGCAACCGGCCCTCGCGCCAGGCCGTGGAGAAGCTGGAGGCGAAGTTCGCGACCGCCGACGGCTGGAAGACCTTGCTGATGACCAGTTCGCGCGGTGCCGGAGCGGTGGTGTGCGTACCGGAAGCGGGGGAAACCCGGTTCTTCCTGGCCAACGAACAGGAATCGACCGACAAAGCGGTCATGGAAGCGCGCCAGTTCGCGCTGCAGAACATCGACCATGCGATTCCCACCGCGCAGTTGAAGGTCTGCGGTGGTCCGTGGGACACGCGCGTGCCCGATGACGACTCGCAGACGATCAGCGACGACTTCATCCAGGAAGTCAGCGACGAGGTGAAGCGCCAGATCGGTTGCAATCCGGCGCTGGGCAAGCCGTGCCCGGCGCCGGGCCGGCCGGTCGGTACCGGAGTGCGGGGCTGAAGCAGTGGCGCGCCGGCTCCGCGCCGGCGTTCCGCTCAGCCCGACTCGCGCAGTCCGTCCACGTCCAGGATCAGGGCCAGGCGGCCGTCGCCGATCAGGGTGGCGCCGGCATAGCCGGGCAGGCCGCGCAGGGCGCGTGGCAAAGGCTTGATCACCACTTCCTCGCGGCCGCGGACCTGGTCGACGATCAGGCCGAAGCGCGAGTCGCCCATCTGCAACACGACCACGGTGAGCAGCGTCGCTTCGCATGCCTCGATGCCCAGCCAGCGGCGCAGGTCGAGCAGGGGCAGGGCATGCGACTGGCGGTCCAGCACCGGTCGGCCGTCGAACCAGCCCAGCGAAGCCGGCGCGGCGTGCAGCACTTCCAGCACGCGCGCCAGCGGCAGCGCGTACACCGCTTCGCCGGCCTGCACCAGCAGGGTCGGCAGGATCGCCAGGGTCAGCGGCACGCGGATCATGAAGCGGCTGCCGCGGCCCAGTTCGGACTGGATCTGGATCTGCCCGCCCAGTTCGCGGATACGCGACTGGACCACGTCCATGCCCACGCCGCGCCCGGAAATGTCGGTTACTTCGGCCTTGGTCGAGAAGCCGGGCAGGAAGATCAGGTGCAGGCATTCCTCCGGGCCCAGGCGCGCGGCGGCCTCGGGGTCGATCAGGCCCTTCTCGCGCGCTTTCGCGCGCAGGCGTTCGGGATCGATGCCGGCGCCGTCGTCCTGCACTTCGATGCCGACGTAATCGCCTTCCTGCTGCGCGGACAGGCGCAGCCGGCCCACGCGCGGCTTGCCCGCGGCTTCGCGCAACGCGGGCGCTTCGACGCCGTGGTCGATGCCGTTGCGGACCAGGTGCACCAGCGGATCGGCAAGGGCTTCGACCAGGTTGCGGTCCAGCTCGGTCTCGGCGCCGACCATCTCCAGTTCCACTTCCTTCTGCAGGGAGCGGGCGACGTCGCGGGCGACCTTGGGGAAACGCGAGAACACCTTGCCGACCGGCTGCATGCGCGTGCGCATCACCGCCGACTGCAGGCGCGCGGTGGCCACGTCGAGCGTGCCGACCGCGCGGTCCAGCTCTTCGTCCTTGAGCCGGGTGCGCAGGGTCTTGAGCCGGTTGCGGGCCAGGACCAGTTCGCCGATCAGGTTGACGATGGCGTCCAGGCGGCGCGTATCCACGCGCACGGTCTGCTCGGCTTCGCCGCCACCCGCGGCGCGCGGCGGCGCCGCGGCCGGCCGCGCTGCAACGGGTGCGGGCACGGCGGGAGAGGGTGCGCGCGCGGGCGCGCTGGGCGGCACGACGGCCGGCATGGCATGTGCACCGGGTGCGGCGGCGCCGTGCAGCTGGTCGAGCAGCGCTTCGAATTCGTCGTCGTCGATCATGCCCGAGGCGGGCCTGGACGGAGCCACGGCAGGGGGCTGCACGCCGGGCGCGGCCGTGCCGTGCAGCTGGTCGAGCAGCGCCTCGAACTCGTCATCGTCGATCATGCCGCCCGTTGCAGTGGCCACCGGTGCCGGCGACGCGACCGGTGCCGGCACGGCCACCGGATCGAGGCTGAACTGTGCGATCAGCTCGGCCGGTGCATGGACCGGTTCGGTTCCGCCGGCGACCGCGTCGAGCATGGCCTGCAGCCAGTCCAGCGAACGCTGCGCCGCATCGAAGTGCTGCGCTTCGAGCACGGCCTGGCCGGCGCGCACGCTGCCGAGCGTCTCTTCCGCCGCGTGGCACAGTTCGACCATGCCATGGATGCCGAGGAAGCCGGCTCCGCCCTTGAGCGTGTGGAAGCCGCGGAACACCGCATTGAGCTGTTCGCGGTCGTCGGGCGCATGTTCAAGCGCGACCAGCTGCTCGCCCAGCCGGTCCAGGATTTCCTGGGCCTCGACGATGAAGTCGGCCGCGATTTCCGGGGTCACGCCGCTCATGGCTCACTGTCCATCGTCAGAGCCCCAGGTCTGCCAGCAGGGCGTCGGCATCGACCTGCGAGACCGCGTGGCGGTCCAGACCGGCAACCGCCGGCCCGGCAAGTCCGGAACCCTCGTGTTCGCTTTCCTTCGGCGGCAGGCCGAGCGCGCCGAAGCCTTCGTGCACGGTGCGCACGATGCCGGCGACGCGGCGGATGATCTGCCCGGTCAGGTCCTGGTAGCTCTGGGTCAGGCCGATCTCGGTGAGATTGTGGCGGATCCGGTCCAGCACTTCGTCCTGGCGCGCGGAGACGCCTTCGATGCGCAGGTCCTCGACCAGGTCGCGGCACTGGTCGGCCAGGTCCAGGGTGCGATGCGTCGCCTGCTCGGTGACCGTGACCACGTGGTCCAGGCGCGCGCAGGCGTCGTCCAGTTCGGCGGCCTTTGCGTCCTCGCCGGGGATCTGCGGCAACTCGCCCAGCGCCTGGCTCAGCTCGCGGGCCAGGCGGCCCAGGCCCTGCACCAGCGGCCGGGTGCGTGCCGAGGCGAGGGCGTCGATCACCGCGCGCATGGCGGTCTCGTCGCCGCGCTCCAACGCGTCGAGGGCCTCGTGCAGGCGCTGGATCAGCGCAATGCGCTCGGGCGAGGTGCAGGCATTCATGCGGTGGCTGCCAGGCGCTCGAAGATCTTGCCGAGCTTCTCTTCCAGGGTCTGCGCGGTGAACGGCTTGATGATGTAGCCGTTCACGCCGTTCTGCGCGGCCTCGATGATCTGCTCGCGCTTGGCTTCGGCGGTGACCATCAGCACCGGCAGGGTCTTGAGCTTGTCGTCGGCGCGGATCGCGCGCAGCAACTCGATGCCGGTCATGCCCGGCATGTTCCAGTCGGTGACCACGAAGTCGAACGGGGCCGAGCGCAACGCGGCCAGTGCCGTGTGGCCGTCGTCGGCCTCGGCGGTATTGCTGTAGCCCAGGTCGTTGAGCAGGTTCTTGACGATGCGGCGCATCGTCGAGAAATCGTCAACGATCAGGATGCGCATGTTCTTGTTCACTTCGTGCTCCGGTTCTTGGGTGGTGCGTGCAACTGCGTGCGGTGCGGGATTGCGTTCATCGCGATGGCGGCCTATGCGTCTTCCAGGCCGGCGTCGCGCGATTCGTACTGGGACAGGCGGCCACGCAGGCGCAGCACGGCCTGGCCGTGGATCTGGCACACCCGCGATTCGCTGACCCCGAGCACCGCGCCGATCTCCTTGAGGTTCAGCTCCTGCTCGTAGTACAGGGACAGCACCAGCTGTTCGCGCTCGGGCAACTGGCCGATGGCCTCGGCCAGTTCGCGGCCGAAGTCGCCGCGTTCGAGGTTCTGCTGCGGATTGAGGCCGCCGCTGTGCAGGGTCACTTCGCCGTGGTCTTCCACGTGCGAGTCCAGGCTGAGCACCTGGCCGCGCGAGGCGTCCTCGAGCAGGCGCATGTACTCGGGCAGCGGCATTTCCAGTCGCGCGGCGACTTCCTGCGGCGTGGCCGCGCGGCCGGTGGCCTGCTCGAGCTGGCGCATCGCGGCGGCCGCGTCGCGGGCGCGACGGTGCACCGAGCGCGGGACCCAGTCGCCGCGGCGGATCTCGTCGATCATCGAGCCGCGGATGCGGATCGAGGCGTAGGTCTCGAACGAGGCCCCCTGGTCGGGGTCGTAGCTGCGCGAGGCCTCGATCAGGCCGATCATGCCGGCCTGGATCAGGTCGTCGACCTCGACGCTGGCCGGCAGGCGCGCGGCCATGTGGTGGGCGATGCGGCGCACCAGCTCGGCGTGGCGGGCGACGGCGTCATCGGCGGTGGAGCGCTGGACGGCGCGGTATTCGGCGAGCGCGTTCATGCCGTCGCTCCCTGGCCGAGCCTTTGCTGGATCAGCCTGTCCACGAAGAATTCGATGTTGCCGCGCGGTGCCGCCGGCGCATCCCAGCGGGCGGCGCGGCGGGCGATCTCGGCGATCGCGCGGGCCGAGGGGCTGGCCGGGTAGGCGGTGGCGACGGCCTGCTGGCGCTGCACGGCCATGCGCAGCCAGTCGCACTGTGGGACCGCGCCGAGGAAGTTGAGCGACACGTCGCCGAGGAAGCGCTCGCACACCCGCGCGAGCTTGTCGTACAGGCCGCGGCCCTCAGCTGGGCTGCGCACCATGTTCGCCACCACCTGCATGCGGTTCACGCCGCGCTCGTGGGCGAGCACCTTGATCAGGGCGTAGGCGTCGGTGATCGATGCCGGTTCGTCGCAGACCACCACCACCGCGTCCTGCGCGGCCTGGCAGAAGGTCAGCACGCTGTCGGTGATCCCGGCGGCGGTATCGACGATGAGGATGTCCAGGTCGCGCTGCAGGTCGTTGAACACGTTGACCAGGCCCACGTGCTGGGCCGGCTGCAGTTCGGCCATGTGCCGGCGCCCGGAGGCGGCGGGCACCACCAGCATGCCGTTGGGGCCTTGGAGGATCACCTCGTCCAGCTCGCAGCGGCCCGACACCAGGTCGGCGAGGGTGTGCTGCGGCGACAGCCCCAGCAGCACGTCGACGTTGGCCAGGCCCAGGTCCGCGTCGAGCAGCAACGTGCGCTTGCCCAGCCCGGCCAGCGAGGCGGCCAGGTTGACCGACAGGTTGGTCTTGCCCACGCCGCCCTTGCCGCCGGTGATGGCGATGCTGCGGACGGGGGCGCGACTCGGGTTGGCGGCTGACGGGTTCAAGTTGGCGTACTCACGCGACGGCATGATCGTGCTCCGGGATGTTCGGCTTATCGGCCGCGCGGCGCAGATCTTCAAGGCGAAGAACAATGCTGGCCGCATTGGCGCGGTGGAGGTCGTCGGGAACGCACTGGCCGTCGGTGATCCAGGTCAGCGGCAACTGGTGGTCCACGACCACCGACAGGGCGCTGCCCAGGCGGCCGGTCTCGTCCAGCTTGGTCAGGACCACGCCCTGCGGCTTGGCCGGGCCGAAGCGGCGGACCACTTCGTCCAGGTCGGCGTAATGGGAGTTGGCCGGCAGGACGAGCAACGTGCGCACCTCGCGGGCGGCGCGCAGCCAGTTGAGCTGGCTGGCCAGGGCGCGGTCGCGCTGGCCCAGCCCGGCGGTGTCGACCAGCACCAGCCGGTAGTCCTGCAGGCGCTGCAGCAGGGCGATCAGGGCGGCGTCGCTGTCGGCCTCGTGCACGGCGATGCCGAGCTGGCGGCCGTAGCTGTAGAGCTGTTCGCGTCCGCCGATGCGCGCGGTGTCGGTGGTCACTAGGGCGATGTTGCGGGCGCCATGCTCGGCGGCGAAGCGCGCGGCGAGCTTGGCGATGGTGGTGGTCTTGCCGGCGCCGGTCGGGCCGACCAGGGCGATCACGCCGCCCTGTTCCAGCGGATCGACCGGGCACACCGGCAGCAGGCGCGAGACCAGGCCCAGCATCAGACCGCGACCGCGGTGGTCGGGCGTGTCGGCCGGCACCTGCAGGACGATGTCGCGGGTGATCCCGGCATCGAAGCCGTAGTCCTCCATCAGTTCCATCGCCTGCAGGCGCACCGGCGAGCCGCGCAGGCGCTCGTCGGTGAGGCGGTGCATCTCGCGTTCGATCATCTGCCGCATCTGTGCCAGTTCGTCGCGCATGGCGGCGAGCTGCTCGTCGTTTGCCGGGACCGCGACCGGAACCGCGGTCAGCGTGGCGACCGCTGCAGGTGCCGGCATGGCGATGGTGTCGGCCTCGGCGACGGCGGCGTTCTCCGGAGCGGACATCGCGCCCGGAACCATGTTTGGTGCGGCGGCGGCCAGCGGTGCGTGCATGGCGTTGGCTGCCTGCGCGGTCGGCGTGGTCAGCGCCGCGGCCATCGCCGCGGCGAAATCGGCGGAGGTCGTTCGCGCGGCGGCCGGGACCGGCGCCGGCGGCATGTTGTCCAGGAAGGGATTGGGGCGCGGCGCGGCCGGTCGCGTGGCGACGGCGCGGGCGGCGGCTTCGGCGGTGGCCTCGGCCTCGGCGGCGCGCTGCGCGTCGAACAGCGCCTTCTGCACCGCGTTCTCGTCGTAGTTGCTGGCGGCGACGATCTCCACGCCCTCGTCGGTGCGGCGGTTGGAGAGGATCACCGCGTCCGGGCCATGTTCGGCACGGACCATGCGCAGCGCGGTGCGCATGTCGACGGCTACGAATCGTTTGATCTTCATGACTGCTCCTTACCGCTACCTGTTCACTTCATCGCATCAGCTGATCGTGCCGATCAGCTTGAGCCGCTTGTCTTCCGGCACCTCGGTGTAGGCCAGCACCGACAGCGAGGGCACGCTGTGGCGGACCAGCCGCGCCAGCGCGGCGCGAACCGTGGCTGGCACCAGCACCACCGCCGGTTCACCGCGCGCTTCCTGGCGGCCTGCGCAATCGGCCAGGCTCTGTTGCAACCGTTCGGCAAGACCCGGTTCCAGCGCGGCGCCGGAAGCGCCTTGCGCGGAATCCTGCAAGACCCGTTCCAGTGGCGCCGCCAGGGTGAACACCGGCAGCTCCGGCGCGGCACCGGCGATCTCCTGGACGATGAAGCGCCCCAGCGTGTTGCGCACCGCGGCGGTGAGCACGGCCGGGTCCTGGCTGTGCGCGCCGTGCTCGACCAGGGCTTCGGCGATCTTGCGCAGCTGGCGGACCGGCACGCGCTCGACCAGCAGGTTCTGCAGCACGCGCACCAGCACCGACAGCGACAGGGTCTTCGGGCTGAGGTCTTCGGCCAGCTTCGGCGCACGCTTGGCCAGGGTGGCCAGCAGCTCCTGCACCTCTTCGTGGCCGAGCAGCTCCGGCGCGTGTTCGCGGACCAGGTGCGAAAGGTGGGTGGCGACCACGGTGGCCGGGTCCACGACGGTGTACCCCATCGATTCGGCCTGCGCACGCTGGTGCGGCTGGATCCACACCGCATCCAGGCCGAACGCCGGGTCCTTGCCCTTGATCCCGTCGATCGCGCCCAGCGCGCCACCCGGGTCCAGTGCCAGGTCGCGGTCGGGATGGATCTCGCCGGTGGCCACCGGCACGCCGTGGACCAGCAGGCGGTAATGGTTCGCCGGCAGTTCCAGGTTGTCGCGGATGTGCACCGGCGGGATCAGGAATCCGATCTCGTGGGTCAGCTTGCGGCGCACGGCCTTGATCCGTGCCATCAGCTCGCCGCCCTGGGCCTTGTCCACCAGCGGGATGAGCCGGTAGCCGACTTCCAGGTCGAGCGGATCGACCGGGCGCAGTTCGTCCCAGTCCAGTTCGGCGCTGGACTGGCCCGGCGCCGGCAAGGCGCCGGCGACCGCGCCGTCGGCGCTGCCGTCCTGGCCCTGCTCGCTGCGCTTCCACAGTTTCCAGGCGCCGAAGGCCAGCGCACCGCCCAGTGTCAAAAAGGCGGCATTGGGCATGCCCGGGACCAGGCCGACCAGGATCAGGATGCCGGCGGCGATGGCCAGCGCCTTGTGCTGGCCGAACGCCTGGCCAACCATCGCCTGGCCCATGTCCTGGGCGCGCGAGGCGCGGGTGACCAGCATGGCCACGGCGGTCGACACCAGCAGCGCCGGCAACTGCGCGACCAGGCCGTCGCCGATCGAAAGCAGGGTGTAGGTCGCCGCCGCGTCGGCCACCGGCATGCCGTGCTGGAGCACGCCCACGCCCAGGCCACCGATCAGGTTGACGAACAGGATCAGGATGCCGGCGATCGCATCGCCGCGGATGAACTTGCTGGCGCCGTCCATCGCGCCGTAGAAGTCCGCTTCCTCGCGCACTTCCTCGCGGCGGGCCTTGGCCTCCTCGCGGGTCAGCAGGCCGGCGTTGAGGTCGGCGTCGATCGCCATCTGCTTGCCGGGCATGGCGTCGAGGATGAAGCGCGCCGTCACCTCGGAGATGCGCCCGGAGCCCTTGGTGATGACCACGAAGTTGATGATGGTCAGGATCGCGAAGACCACTATTCCGACCGCGTAGTTTCCGCCGACCACGAATTCGCCGAACGCGGCGATCACCTGGCCGGCGGCCTCGTGGCCGTCCTGGCCATGCAGCAGGATCACGCGCGTGGAGGCCACGTTCAGCGCCAGGCGCAGCATGGTCGTGGTCAGCAGGATGATCGGGAAGATCGTGAAGTCCAGCGGTCGCTGCACGTAGACCACCGCCAGCAGCACCACCAGCGAGATCGCGATGTTGAAGCTGAACAGCATGTCCAGCAGCATCGGCGGCATCGGCACCACGATCATGCCCAGCAGGGCGATCACCACCAGCGGTGCGCCCAGGCCGTTGCGGGCCAGTTCGACCAGGCGGCGCGACATCGGGGTGGACGAGGGCAGGGCGCTCATCGGCGGTTACCGCCCGGCTTTCCGTTGTCGGGGAACTCGTCCACGGCCACGGCGCCCAGCTGCGGCGAGGCGGGCGCGGTGCCGGCGCGCCAGGCGCGCAGCTGGTAGACGTAGGACAGGACCTGGGCGACAGCGGCGTACAGTCTCACGGGGATTTCCTTGCCGAGCTGGCTCTCCCTATACAAGGCGCGTGCCAGAGGCGGCGCCGACACGATCGTGACCCGGTGCCGGTCGGCCACTTCGCGGATGCGATGCGCCACTTCGTCCACGCCCCGCGCCACGACCGTGGGCGCGCGCATGTTGTCGCCGTCGTACTTGAGCGCCACCGCGTAGTGGGTCGGGTTGACCACGATCACGTCGGCGGCAGGCACCGCTTCCATCATCCGGCGCTGCGACAGCTGGAACTGCATCTGCCGGATCTTGCCCTTGACCTGCGGATTGCCTTCGCTCTGCTTGGCCTCGTCGCGAAGTTCCTGGCGGGTCATCTTCAGCTTCCGCAGCCAGTTCCAGCGCTGGTAGGGCGCATCGATCGCGGCCAGCAGCGCCAGCGCGCCGGCGGTGGCCAGCAGCAGGCGGCCGGCGAAGTGCAGGCCGGTGCGCGCAGCCTCCTCCAGGCTCTGGTTGGGCATGCTGCGCAGCACGTCCATGCCGTGGGCCAGGGTCAGGCCTGCGGCCGTGCCGACGAATGCGACGCGCATCAGGGACTTGGCGAGCTCGGCCAGGCTTTCCGGGCCGTAGGTGCGCTTGAGCCCGGACATCGGGTTGAGCCGGCTCAGGTCGGGCACGAGCGACTTGCCGGAAAACTGCAGGGCGCCCATCACCAGCGGTGCGACGAATGCGGCGAGCAGCGACACGACCGCCAGCGGCAGCATCACCCAGACCAGCTGCAGGACCAGCAGGCCCATGTGCCCGAACAGGCGTTCGGGCGCATGCAGCAGCGCCCGGTCCGGAGTGAGTGCGCCGCGCAGCCAGCCCTGGGTGCCATGCGCCAGCGCAGGCCCGTAGCTGAGCAGCGCGATCACCCCGGCGCCGAACACCGCGGCGGTCGCCAGCTCGCGCGATCGCGGCAGGTTTCCCTTTTCGCGGGCCTCGCGCAGCCGTTTCTCGCTGGGTTGCTCAGTGCGCTCCTGGCCGTCCTCGTTCTCGGACATCGCCGGTTCCTGCCCCGGGGTGGGGACCGGGAATCAGGTCAGGCGATGCAAGCCCCGTTCCACAACCGACGCGAACCCCGCCGGGACAGGCCCATGCAGGCCGGTGAAGATCGGCTCCCGCTCGCTGCCGCGCCGCGGGCTCAGGGCGACGACCCGGCCAGGCTCGGAAGGCTGTCCAGCGGCTGCGGCCGGCCGATGTGGTAGCCCTGGATCCAGTCGACCTGAAGTTCCTCCAGGACCGCCAGGATCGCGGCATCCTCGACGTACTCGGCGATCGTCTCGGCCTGGTAGGCGCGGGCGATGGTGACCATGGCCCGGACCAGGTCGCGGTCGCGCGGGTTGCTGGCGACATTGCGCACGAAGGTGCCGTCGATCTTGACCAGGTCGATCGGCAACTGCTGCAGGCGCTCGAAGCTCTGCATGCCAGTGCCGAAGTCGTCGAGCGCGATCAGGCAGCCGCGCTGGCTCAGCCCGTCCAGCAAGGGGCGCACCTGGACCAGGCCACCGGTGATCGCGCGTTCGGTGATCTCGAAACACAGGCGCTCGGCGCAACCGGGGAACACGTCCAGCTGGTACAGCAGCCAGTTGCGGAAGTTCTCCGACACCAGGCTGCGACCGGTCAGGTTCACGGTCAGCCGCGGGTACGGCAGCTGGTGGCTGTTGTCGCGCATCCAGGTCAGCAGGGTCTCGATCACCGCGCGGTCGAGTTCGACCTCGCCGCGGCTGGCGTCGAGCTCGTCCATGTAGTCGCGCGGCATCAGCAGGCGCCCGTCGTCGCTGCGCAGCCGGCACAGGATCTCGCCCATCTGCGCGGTGGTCGCGGACAGTCGGCGGATCGGCTGCACGTGCAGTTCGATCTTGCGCCGGCGCAGCAGCGAAAGCGCCAGGGAATGGGTTTCCAGCATCGCCCGCAGCGCGGCCGGGTCGCTGAGCCCGGGTGTCGCGAACAACGGGGCGGTCTCGCCACGCTGGCGCGCGGCCTGCATCGCGCCGTAGGACGCGTCCAGCGCCAGTTCCAGCGATTGCGCACTCGCGTCGCGCAGCGGGCACACCCCCAGGTGGGGCTCGATCCGCACCTGGGCTTCGGCATAGTTGAACTCGAACTGTTCGATCCTGGCCAGCAGCGCCTTCCACGACATGTCCGCGCGGGTCGGCACCAGCGCGAAGCGGCCCATGCCCAGCGTGTAGGCCTGCACGTCCGGTTGCAGGAAATCGTGGATCGAGGCGGTAAGCGCTTCCTGCGCCGGCAGGCCGTAGCCGGCCATCAGGTTGTCCAGGTGCTCGATGCCCAGGCAGCCGATCTCGGCGGGTGGTTGCCCGCCGTGGGTCAGGTCGTGGCGCAGCGCATTGATGTTGGGAACGCCGCTGAGTCCGTCGCGACGGCTTTCCTCGGCCAGCCGGGCGATGGCGCGGCGGTTGTCGCGCGCGATCACCTGGGTGAGCACCATGAGCTGCTGCAGCACGCTCATCTCGAAACCGATCTGCAGCAGGTGCAAGGCATCGCTGCGCAATCCGACCCGGGTGCCGGCGCCGACCAGGTAGACCAGCAGCAGGGTCACCGCGGCGATCAGCGGCGCCGACCAGCGCCAGGGCAGGCGCAGCACCGCCCAGACCATCAGCGCGGCGAGCATGAAGCGCTGGTCGAGCAGGCCGCCGAGGGGATGCTGGCTGCTCCCTGGCAGCGCCCAGAGCAGCGCCGTCAGCAACATGGAATAGCCGCCCAGCAGGACCCACTCCCACCAGAACATGCGGCTGGGCATCGGCGCAGGCTCGTTGCGACCGGTGAAGAACAGCACGATCGGCAGCGTCAGGCAGAGCACGCCGAAGAAGCGCGCGAAGCCGACCTGCAGGGTCTGGTCGAGGAGGTTGGGTGGTGCGACTTCGGAGAACAGGCCGTTGACCAGCTCGTGGCCCAGCGCCCAGCCAAGCGGGTAGAGCACCAGCGCGATCGCGCCGTACGGAACAATGTCGCGCTGGCGGATCCTGTTCTTTCCGGGCGGGCGCGGCCAACCCATCCAGTGGGCGCACAGTACGGTCCAGCCATACATCGCCGCATACAGCGGCAGCGAGCGCAGCAACAGCTCCCAGGTGCCGCTGTCGTCCTCGCGCAGCAGCAGTCGCACGCACCAGGCCAGGAACAGCGACAGGTAGCCGATCCGGAAGTAGAGCTTGTGCGGCGAGAGCATCGCCAGGGCGAGCAGCACGCCCCATTGAAGGTGGGCCAGCGAGGCGGTCGCGCCAGTGCCGAAGCCCGGCCAGTAGGGAATGGCGAGCAGCGGCAGGCCGAAGCAGAGCGCCGCGATCAGGATCGCGTCGCGGGTATTGCGCCGGGTCCATTGCTGCATGACGCCCCCTGCGTCAGTGCCCGACCGCACTATGCGGCCGCCATCGGCAAATGGAAAGCGTTGCCGCCGATGCCCTGGGCCGGGGCGGCGCAGGCCGGCGCCTCGCCAGTACGGGGTGTGCATCGGCGGAGCCTCCACGCCGCATGGGATTGCTGCGCTACTGGCTGGTATCGGCGTGGTGGCGGGCGATCTTGACCCGGCTCAGGGAGCGGCGACGCGGGCGCCGGTGGCCCAGGCTGCATCGAACAGGGCCTGCACCGGCGTGGCCAGTTCACCGACCAGCACCGCCAGCAGGAACAGGCCGGTCAGCACGGCCACCGGCAGGCCGAGCTGGATCGGGTTGAGCGCCGGTGCCGCGCGGGCGAGCACGCCGAAGGCCAGGTTGGTCGCCAGCAGCGCGACCATCACCGGCAGCGCCAGCGTCAGGCCGCCGCGCAGGACCAGCGAGAACAGTTCGACCACCACGCCCAGGCTGGCGCCGGTGTCGCCCCAGGGCGCGGCGATCGGCAGCACCTGGTAGCTGCGCACCAGCAAGGCGATCATGGCCAGGTGGCCGTCGGCGGCGAAGAACAGCAGCCCGAACGCGATGTAGAACCACTGCGCGACCACGCCCGAGCTGGTGCCGCGCAGCGGATCGTTCATCTGCGCGAAGGCCAGGCCCATGCCCTGCGACACCAGTTCGCCGGCGAGCGCGCCGGCCTCGAACACCAGCTTCAGGACGAAGCCCATCGCCACGCCCATCGCCACTTCGCGGGCCACGCCCAGCACGGTGACCGCGTCGATGCCGCCCGCCTGGGGCGGCGGTGGCAGCATCGGTGCGATCGCCATCGCCAGCGCGCCGGCCAGCAGCACGCGCAGGCGCACCGGCACCGCGCGCGTGCCGATCAGCGGCATGGCCATCAGCATCGCGCCGGTGCGCAGCATGGTCCACATGATCGTGCCCAGCATGCCGAAGGCTTGCTGGCCATCGATCAGCATGGCGGTGGCGGCATCCATCGCGCGTCGCGCCCGGGTCAGCCGATCAGGTGCGGGATGCGCTGGAACAGCGCGATGGTGTAGTCGACCAGGTAGGCGAGCAGGAAGCTGCCGAGCGCGAACAGTGCCGCGGTCAGGGTCACCGCCTTGGCGATGAACGCGATGGTCGGCTCGTTGAGCTGGGTCGCGGCCTGGATGACGCCCACGACGATACCGACCACCAGCACCGCCAGCAGCAGCGGGCCACCGACCCAGAGCGCAACTTCCAGGCCGCGGCGCAGTTCGGTCAGGGCGAGTTCGGGGGCCATGCTCAGACTCCGTTGAAGCTGGCGGCCAGGGTGCCGACGGTCAGGACCCAGCCGTCGACCAGCACGAACAGCAGGATCTTGAACGGCGCGGAGATCAGCATCGGCGACAGCATCATCATGCCCATCGACATCAGCACGCTGGCCACGACCAGGTCGATGATCACGAACGGGATGAAGATCAGGAAGCCGATCTCGAACGCGGTCTTCAGTTCGGAGGTCACGAACGAGGCCACCAGCACCGGGAACGGCACCGCTTCCGGACCGCTGTAGGTGTCGTGCCCGGCCAGGCCGGCGAAGGTCATCAGGTCGGTCTCGCGCACCTGGGCCAGCATGAAGCCGCGCAGCGGCGATGTGCCCAGGTCCCAGGCGGTACGGAAATCGATGCGGCCGTCGAGGTACGGTGCGAAGCCGAGGTCCCAGGCCTTCTGCCACACCGGCATCATGATCATCGCGGTCAGGAACAGGGCCAGGCCGACCAGGATCTGGTTGGAGGGCGTCTGCCCGGTGCCCAGCGCCTGGCGCAGCAGGGCCAGCACGATGATGATCCGGGTGAACGCGGTCATCACCAGCAGCAGCGACGGCAGCAGGGTGATCGCCGTCATCAGCAAAAGGGTCTGCAATGGCACGCTGACCGGCGCATCGCCGATCCGGCCGACGGTCACGTTCGGCAGCGTCGGCATCTGCGGCGCGACGGGCGCGGCCAGCGCCAGCAGCGGCGCGCATGCGACCAGCAGCAGGGCAAGCAGGATGAGGACGCGGGAAAGGCGGAGGCGCGGCATGTCAGGCGTCCTTGCGCAGCCGCTTGGACAGCAGCTGGGCGAAGTCAGGCAGGTCTTTCAGGGTGGGTAGCTTGGGGGCTTCGACTGCGGGCAGCGGCTGCGCCAGTTCGTGCAGGCGGGTGATGCCGGCCGGGGTCACGCCCAGCAGCAGTTGCGTACCGCCCACGTCCAGCACCACGGCGCGTTCCTTGGATCCCAGTTGCAGGCTGGCCACCACGCGCAGCCCTTCGGCGGGGCGGAAACCGGCGCCGGGCAGGCGCCTGAGCAGCCAGGCCAGGCCCAGGATCAGCCCCAGCACCAGCATCAGCGCCAGGAACGCGCCGAACAGGCCGGTGGGCGCGGCCTGCGCCGCCGGCTTGGCCGCGTTCGCGATGGCCGGCGTGGCGGCAGCCAGGGTGGACAGCGTGAGGCTCACCGCAGTCTCCGGATCCGCTCGCTCGGGCTGACCACGTCGGTCAGGCGCACGCCGAACCGGTCGTTGATCACCACCACCTCGCCATGCGCGATCAGGGTGCCGTTGACGTAGACGTCCAGCGGTTCGCCTGCGCCGCGCTCCAGTTCGATGACCGAACCCTGGTTGAGCTGGAGCAGGTTGCGGATCGGCATGCGCGAGCGGCCCACTTCCAGCGACAGGGTCACCGGCACGTCGAGGATCACGTCGAGGTTGAGGTCGCGCGCGTCGAGCATGCTGTCGGACTGCAGCGCGTCGAACTGCGCCAGCGCGGTGGCGGATTCTTC
Source organism: Pseudoxanthomonas daejeonensis (assembly GCF_010093205.1). Lineage (GTDB taxonomy): Bacteria > Pseudomonadota > Gammaproteobacteria > Xanthomonadales > Xanthomonadaceae > Pseudoxanthomonas > Pseudoxanthomonas daejeonensis. The sequence goes on along the minus strand of NZ_PDWN01000009.1, from coordinate 134,877 downwards.
CTGGGTGTTCATGCGGATGTTTCCTCGGTATTGACGGGCGTGCGCGGCGCCGGGGCGCCGGGCGGGCGGGTCTGGACGATCTTCACCGCGTTGCGGCCGTTGGACAGGCCGAACTCGCCGGTGAAGACCGGAATGTCCTCGACGCATACCGGCACGCTCGGCGGCAGGTCGATGGGCAGGATGTCGCCGACCTTGAGCCGGGTGAGCTGGCGCAGGTCGATGCGCTTGCTCGCCAGCACGCTGGAGACGGTGACCTCGGCCAGCATCAGCTGCTCGCGCAGCGTGCTGTTCCAGCTCTCGTCGCGGTCGATGCGGTCGCTCTGGATGCCGGCGTCGAGCAGTTCGCGGATCGGCTCGAGCATGGAGTACGGCAGGGTCACGTGGATCTCGCCGCCGCCGCCCTCCAGCTCGACGTGGAAGCGGCTGACCACCACGTACTCGCGCGGGGTGACGATGTTGGCGAAGTGCGGGTTGATCTCGGAGTTGATGTACTCGAACTCCACGTTCATCACCGGCGCCCAGGCCTCGACCAGGTCGGCGAAGGTCTGCTTGAGCAGCAGCTGGATCACCCGCATCTCGGTCGGGGTGAACTCGCGGCCTTCGATGCGGGTGGGGTAGCGGCCGTCGCCACCGAAGAAGTTGTCCACCACGGTGAACACGAGCTTGGGCTCGAACACGATCAGGCCCATGCCGCGCAGCGGCTTGAAGCGGATCAGGTTGAGGTTGGTCGGCACGTACAGCGAATGCATGTAGTCGCCGAACTTGATCAGCTCGATGCCGCGCACCGACAGGTCGGCCGAGCGCCGGATCAGGTTGAACAGGCCGATCCGCCACAGCCGCACGAAGCGCTCGTTGACCATCTCCAGGGTCGGCATCCGGCCGCGGATGATCCGGTCCTGGCTGGCGAAGTCGTACTGCCGGGCGACGCCGGGATCGAACGGCTCGGGCTCGGTGCTGACGGCGCCGGAATCCACGCCATGCAGCAGCGCGTCGATCTCGTCCTGTGACAGCAGGTCGTTGATGCTCATGGCGCGCGGGATCCGGTTACTGGGTGACGAAACTGGTGAACAGCAGTTCTTCGACGCTGGGCGAGCCGGTCTCGGCGCGCATCAGCTTGCGCACTTCAGCCAGGGCCAGCGCCTGCAGCTTCTCCTTGCCGGTGCGATCGGCGATGCCCTGCGCATCCTGCTGGGCGAGCAGCATCAGCAGGCGCGCGCGGATCGCGGGGGCATGGCGTTCGAGCTGGGCCAGCGCGGCCGGATCGCGGGTCATCAGCTGGATCTCGACCTGCAGGTACTGCGGGCCGGCATTGGCGCCGGTGAGGTTGACCACGAACGGCGGTTCCAGCGCCAGGTACTGGGCGGGCGCGGGCAGCTTGGGCTTGCGCGCTTCGGCGGCGGCCTGCTCGGCAGCGGAGGCCTGGCGCGAACTCCAGTACCAGCCGCCGCCGGCGCCAGCGGCGGCCAGGACCGCGACAGCGCTGATGATCAGCGGCAGCTTGCTGCCGGCCTTGGTGGCGTGCGCGGCGCCTTTCTGGGCCGTGGCGCGGGAATTCTTGTCGGCAGCTGTGGCCACGCGTCGATCTCCTGAGGGTTGCCCCGGTCAGGATGCAAGCGGCGTGCCGTGGCTCCGGCGGGAAACCGGCGCGTGGGTCCCTGCGTACCGTGATGCCTGGTTTTCGTAGGAGCGGGCATGACCGCGACACCGACGCCGTTGGCCTGGGCGTCGTCGTCGTGGTTCCGATGGGCTCGGTGTCGCGGTCGTGCCCGCTCCTACAGGGACGGTGTAGTCCCGGGATTGGTGCCTGCGCCTGGATCAGGCGTAGGCGTCAAGCAGGCCGCGGGCGACCTGTCGTACCGGGGGCGGGGTGGCAGGGCCGTCATCCGTCCCGCCGCTTGCGCCACCACCACGGGAGCCATTGCCCTGTCCGCTGCCGTCCTGCTGCGACTGCTGGCCCACGCCGGCATGGGCCAGCTGGAAGCCGTTCTGCCCGAGCATTTCGCGCAATCGCGGCAGGCCGTTCTCCAGGGCCTGTCGCACTTCCGGCTGGGCACTGCTGAAGTCGGCGCTGATCCGGTCGCCGTCCAGCTGCAGGCGGATCTCCACCGGTCCGAGGTCCTGGGGCGAAATGCGGATGTGCGCGTGGCCGATCTTCTGCCCGGCCAGCCATTGCACGTGGGTACCGACGTCATCGGCGAAGGCTGCACCGTGCAGCTGCGGCGTCGGCGCATTGGGGGGCGTCGACAGCGGCGGCGTGGGCGAGGCCTGCGTAGCCGTCGCAGGTGAGGCCATCGCCAGCGGGAAGGCGCTTACGCCTGCGTTCGGCGTGGTGTCGGCACCGGCATCGGCGACCGGTTGCAGCAAAGTGGCCAGCGTATCGGCCGCTGCCGGGGTGGCCGCTGCATCGGCGGCGGCATCCGCGGTGCCGACGGCCAGTCCCCCGCTGGCAGTCATCGCCGCGGTGCTGGCAGCGCTTGCATGCGGGAACGGCGCGGCCATCGCGCTCGTCGGCGTGGGCGTGGGCGTGGGCGTCGTCGGTGGCGGTGTAGGCGTCGGCGCAAGACCCGGCGCGAGCAGGCTGGCCAGGCCCGGCGGCGGCCAGGCGGCTGCGGGGGCGGTAGTGGGCTCGTCCGCCGGCACCCGTTCAAGGGCGTCCCCGCTGGCGGCGCTCGCAGTGGGCGCCGGGGTGCTTTCAACGTCGCGCGCCGACGCGGCTTCTTGCGTCTTCGATGCGCGCGGCTGGGCGCTGTCGCGGCCACCGGATTCCGCCCGGCGGCCGGGGGCCTGCGCGGCCTCGCCCGATCCCGCCGGTGCGCCGCCGTCGAGCATGCGCGAAAAGTCCTCGCCCTCGCGGGCGTCACCTGCAGAAATGCCCGCCTGCTTGCCTGCCGAACCGGGCTGTGGCGCGGACGAAACTGCGCTGGCCAAGGCCGATGGATTCAACGCGATTCCCCTTCCGCATCGCCGGCCTGCTGGGCCGCGCGGACGCGTCGTGCGCCGAGGTCGTCCATCTCGCGCTGGCTGCGGCGTTCGTCGACCTTGCGCTCCTGCGCCCGGTAGCTGGCCGACAGCTGCTCGAGCACCTGCTTGTCGCGGCTGGCCAGGAGCAGGCGGGCGCGCTCGGCGTCCACGTTCTCGCGGCTGTGGTCCACGGTGCGGCTCTGCTGTTCCACCGCGCTCTCGAGCCGGTCCAGGAAGGCGCGGCGGTTGGCCAGTTGCGCCGGGCTGATCGCGGCCATCTGGCTGGAGGCGTACTCGTCGGCGTAACGGCGCAGTTCGGCCAGCCGCGATTCCTGCAGCTCGTGCGCGCGCTGGCGCTCGGCCAGGTCGCGGGCCACGGTGTCTTCGTGCTCCTGCGCGCGGCGCAGCAGCGGGTCGAAGCGGCGGGACTGCATCATGCGACGTTCTCCTTCTTGTGCAGCAGGCCGGGCTCAAGCAGGGCGGCCAGCGCGTCGCGGCTGTGGTGCAGGTCCGCGGCCCGGGCCACGTCCTGGCCGAGGAACTCGACGATTTCCGGCCAGCGGTCCAGGGCCTCGTCCACCACCGGATCGCCGCCGCGCTGGTAGGCGCCGATGGCGATCAGGTCGCGGTTGCTGTTGTAGGCGGAGACCAGGCGCTTGAGCGCGCGGATCCGTGCGCGCCAGGTGTCGTCGGCGATGTCCTGCACGACGCGGCTGACCGAGGACTCCACGTCGATGGCCGGATACAGGCCGGCATCGGCGATCCGCCGCGACAGCAGGATGTGGCCATCGAGGATCGCGCGCGCCGCGTCGGCGATCGGATCCTGCGGATCGTCGCCTTCGGTGAGCACGGTGTAGAACGCGGTGATCGAACCGCGGCCGGCGGCGCCATTGCCGGCGCGCTCGACCAGGGCCGGCAGCTTGGCGAACACCGACGGCGGATAGCCGCGGGTGGTCGGCGGCTCGCCCACCGACAGGCCGATCTCGCGCTGGGCCTGGGCGAAGCGGGTGAGCGAATCCATCAGCAGCAGCACGTTCAGGCCCTGGTCGCGGAACCACTCGGCGATGGCGGTGGCGCGATAGGCGCCATGCAGCCGCGCCAGCGGCGGGCGATCGGCCGGTGCGGCCACGACCACGGCGCGGCGCAGGCCTTCCTCGCCCAGGGTGGTCTCGACGAAATCGCGCACTTCGCGGCCACGTTCGCCGATCAGGCCTACGACGATCACGTCGGCGGCGGTGTAGCGGGTCATCATTCCCAGCAACGTCGACTTGCCCACGCCCGAGCCCGCGAACAGGCCCACGCGCTGGCCGCGGCCGATCGGCAGCAGTGCATTGATCGCGCGCACGCCCACGTCCAGCGGCTGGATGATCGGTTCGCGCGCCAGCGGATTGATCGAGACGCCGGCCATGCCGACGCTGCCTTCGGCGCGGATCGGGCCGCGGCCGTCCAGCGGCACGCCGTCGGAATCGATCACCCGGCCGAGCAGGCCCTCGCCGACTTCCACGCCGCCGCGGCGACGGACCGGGACCACCCGCGCGTTCGGCAGCAGGCCATGCAGTTCGGCGCTGGGCATCAGCGAGGTGCGTTCGCCGGCGAAACCGACGACCTCCGCTTCGACCCAGCCGCCATCGGCGACTTCGACCTTGCAGGTCGCGCCCATCGGTGCCTCGCAGCCGGTCGCCTCGAGGGTCAGTCCGATGGCGCGGCGCAGGATGCCTTCGCGGATCAGGCCGCGACCGCTGGACGGATCCAGCGCGATCGTTTCCAGGCGCGTGGCCAGGCGCAGGTTGCGTGCCGCCAGCCAGTCGGCCGGCACGGCGCCGGCGACGGCCGGAGCGGGGGAGGCGGGACTGGATTGCGGCGTCATGCGCGCGCTCCGGCCTTGTGGATCACGCTTTCCAGCGCGCCGCGCAGGCGGGCTTCCAGGGTGCCGTCGATGCGCACCGCTTCGGCGTGCACGCGCAGGTCGCCGCGGCCCAGGGTCGGGTCGGGCACCAGGCGCGCGCCGCTGACCAGGGCCAGCAGCGGGGCCAGTGCGTGGATGTCGTCCGGGTGCAGGCGCACCTCGACGTCGCGGCTGGTGCCGCCGACCGCGTCGAGTGCTTCGCCGACCAGGTCCGAGAGCAGCACCGGGTCGGCGCCATAGGCCCGACCGACCAGGCTGCCGGCGATGCGCACGGCCAGCTCACCGAGCGCCGCGGTGACCTCGTCCTCGAGGCGGGCGAGGGGGCGGGAGAAGTTGTCGAGGATGCCTTCGATCTGCGCGGTCAGGCGGCGCACTTCGGCCTGGCCCTGGGCGAATCCCTCCTGGTGGCCCAGCGCCAGCCCGGCTTCGTAGCCGTCACGGCGCGCGGCCTCCTCGATGGACTGGACCTCTTCCAGGCTCGGCGGCCGCGGCAGCGGCATGTCGCCGGGCGCATCGATCGCGGCGGCGGGCGTCGCATCCAGGTCCGGGGCCAGCCAGCGCACCACCGCGCTCATACCAGCTCCTCGCCGCCGCCGGCGCCGCCGAGGCTGACCACGCCTTCGTCGGCCAGGCGCCGCACGATGGTCAGGATTTCCTTCTGCGCGCCTTCCACGTCGGACAGGCGCACCGGTCCGCGTGCCTCCATGTCCTCGAGCAGGATCTCGGCGGCGCGCTGGGACATGTTGCGGGTGATCTTCTCGCGCACCTTGACGTCGGCGCCGCGCAGGGCGATGCCCAGGCGTTCGCCCGAGACTTCGCGCAACAGGGTCTGCAGTTCGCGGTCGTCCAGTTCGACCAGGTCGTCGAACACGAACATCAGGTCCTGGATGCGCTGGCTCAACTCGGCGTCCACCTGCGAAATCGCGCCGAGGATCGACTGGTCCTGGCCGGTTTCCAGGTAGTTGAGGATGTTGGCCGCGACCTTGACCCCGCCGATGTTGGAGGATTTCAGGTTCTGGTTGCCGGAGAACTGGCGCTCCATGATCTCGTTGAGTTCGTTGAGCGCGTTGGGCGGGATGCCGTCCAGGGTGGCGATGCGCAGGAGCACGTCGGCGCGGGTGCGCTCGGGCAGCAGCTTGAGCGTGTCGGCGGCGTGGTCGCCGTCCAGGTGCGAGAGCACGATCGCGATGATCTGCGGATGCTCGTTGCGGACCAGGTCGGAGATCGCGCGCGAGTCCATCCACTTCAGCGTGTCCAGGCCGGTGGTGTTGCGGCCGAGCAGGATGCGGTCGATCAGGCTGCCGGCCTTGTCGGCGCCCAGCGCCTGGATCAGCACGTTGCGGATGTAGTCGTCGGCGCCCACGCCCACCGAGGTCTGCTTGTCCAGCGCGCCGTCGAAGTCGTCCATCACCCGCAGTACCTGGTCGCGGGTGACGCCGCTCATGGTCGCCATCGCCAGGCCCAGCTTCTGCACTTCCTTGGCGCCCATGTGCTTGAGTACCTCGGCCGCGTCGTTCTCGCCCAGCGACAGCAGCAGCACCGCGGCGCGCTGCACGCCATTGAGTTCTTCGGTGGCGTTAGGTTGCTTCATTGCCCACCCACTCCCTCACCACCTGGGCGACCCGCTTGGAGTCGGACTTGACCGCTTCGCGCGCGTTGCGCAGCCGGTCCTCGTAGGCATCGGAGGCCAGCGCGATCGTCTGCTGGCGCGCGTGGCCGATGTGCGCGGTGTCGTTGGCCAGCGCCGGCATGTCGTCGTCGACCAGGGACACCTCGGCGGTTTCCTCGGCCAGGTCCTGGCGGTTGCGCGCCTTCGGCGCCGGACCGGCGATCTGGCGCAGCGCCGGGCGCAGCACGCCGAACAGCAGGGCCAGCACCACCAGCGCACCGAGCACCAGGCGCAGGGCATCGCGCACGCGCGGGTCTTCCCACCATTTGGGCGGCTCGATGGCATCGGCGTCTTCGCGTACGAACGCGGCATTGACCACCGAGACCACGTCACCGCGCGCGGCATCGAAGCCCACCGCCTGGCGGACCAGTTCCTCGACCCGCTTGACCTCTTCGGCGTCCATCGCCTGCAGCGTGGTCTTGCCGTCCTTGCCGGGGCGCGGCACGTGATCGACCAAGATCGCGGCGGTGATCCGGCGGATCCGGCCCGCCGGCTGGCGGGTGTGCTGCAGGGTGCGGTCCAGTTCGAAGTTGCGGGTGGCGCTGCGCGAGCTTTCGGTCGGACCGGCCGCGGCGACGGTGGCATTGGCCGGAGCGGCCGCAGCCGGATCGGCAGGGTTGGCGGCGCCGGCGGCGACCGGAGCATTCGCGCCGGGGGGGGTATTGCTGGTCGCGCCGGGGATGCCCTGCGGGCCCTCGGCGGCGGAGCTGTTCTCGCTGACCTGCTCGCTGCGCAGCTTGGCCGGCTCGCCGTTGAACAGTTCGCGCGCTTCCTCGGTGACCGAGAAGTCCATGTCCACGGTGACCTCGGCGTTGACCCGGCCCGGCCCGGTCAGCGGTTCGAGCAGCTCGCGGATGCGCTGGTTGTAGGACGTTTCCTGGCGACGGACCTGCTCGAACTGGGCGGCGCTGAGCGCCGATTCGCTGTCGCCGCCATTGCTGCTGAGCAGGCGGCCGTTCTGGTCGACCACGGTGACCCGCTCGGGGGACAGGTCGGGGATCGACGAGGACACCAGGTGCACGATCGCATCGACCTGGTTGCGCTCGAGCAGGGCGCCCGAACGCAGTTCGAGGACCACCGAGGCGCTGGCGGCCTCGCGCTGGCGGGTGAACGCCGACGGCTTGGGGATGGCCAGGTGCACGCGTGCGTCGCGCACCGGGCGCAGCGTGGCGATGGTGCGGACCAGCTCGGTCTCCAGCGCGTGCTGGTAGCGCGCGTTCTCGACGAACTGGCTCACGCCGAAACCCGGGTCGCGCTCCATCAGCTCGAAGCCCAGGCGGCCGCTCTCGGCCAGGCCGGATCCGGCAAGCTTCAGTCGCGCGTCGTGCAGGTTCTGCTCGGGCACCGAGATCGCGCCGCTGGCCTGGTCGAGCTTGAACGGGATCTGCGCGGCACGCAGCAGGTCGGCCGCCTCGGCGGTGGCCTTGGGGTCCAGGCCGGTATAGAGCGGGCTGTAGTCGGGCTTCTGCGACCAGAAGAACACGTACAGGCCGGCGGCGACCGCCAGCGCGATCATCGCCAGCGTGCCGGCCTTGCGGCCCAGCTGCATTTCCTGGAGCTTGACCACGGCCGAGGCGGCCTTCTCGGCGGCCTGCTCGCGGTTCAGTGATTCCCTGGATATCGAAAGCGCCATCGCGGTCCGGTCCCTGCGTTTACAGCGGCATGTTCATGACGTCCTGGTACGCCTGTACCAGTCGGTTGCGCACTTCCACGGTGGCGCGGAACGCCACCTGCGATTGCTGCGAGGCGACCATCACCCGGGCCAGGTCGGCACCGGGTTCGCCCAGTTCGAAGGCGCGCTGCAATGCGCCGGATTTCGCCTGGGCCTCGCTGACGCCATTGATCGCGCCGCGCAGGGTCTCGCTGAAACTGGTGCCGCCGACGGCGCCGGCCTGGCCGGGTGCCTGCAGGCCTCCGGGCAGGCCCTGGATCGCGTCGCTGCGCGCCATGTCGCCCGCGGCCCGCGGCGCCTGGCCCAGCTGGGTCTGGTAGGCACGGATCTGCGACAGGACGGAGCTGATCGAATCGGTCATGGGACCCCCGGGCAATGCACGCCGCTGTCGATGCAAGCGGCGTGCCGGAACCGTGCCGGCATTCCGGCAGGGGCAAGGGGCGGGTGACGCGGGGTGCGAAGGGAAGGCGCGCCGAAGGCGGCCCGTTCCGGGTCAGTCCGGCAGCCAGGCCCGGCGCCAGGCCTCAAGGCCTGGGCCTTCCAGCATCCAGTCGCGACGCACCGCGTCGCGCAGGGCCCCGCCGGCCGCGACGCTGGCCGCAGGCTCGGCCAGGTGGGCGCGGATGGCGTCGATCCAGTCGCGCGGGCGGTTGCGCACGCGGGTGGCGGGCAGGTCGCCGCGATAGGGCAACAGGTCGCTGCACACGACCGGATAGCCGCAGGCGCCGTATTCGAGCAGGCGCAGGTTGCTCTTGCAGGTGTTGAAAGGATGGTCTTCGAGCGGCGCCAGCGCCAGGTCCAGGCCAAGCGCGGCCAGCACCCGCGGGTATGCGCCGATCGGCACGCCGGGATGGAACTCGGCCACGTGCGGCCGCAACTGCTCGGGACACATGCCGAAGAACACCCAGTCCACCTCGCCGGCCAGCGCCTGGACGACGTCGGCGATCATCGCCAGGTCGCCATCGTGGCTGACCCCGCCGGCCCAGCCGACCCGCGGCCTGGCGCCCGGCTTGCGCGCCGTCGCGGGCAGGCCGGTCCACAAGCGCGGATCGAGCCGGTTCTCGACCACGCGGATGTCCGGGTGCCAGCCGCGACAGGCCTCGGCCAACGGCTGGGTGGAGACCACGAAGCGGTCGGCTTGGGCCAGGCCGCGCCGCAGCCGTTCGCCTACATCGCGCGGCATGTGCCGGCGATGGATGTTGCGCGCCGGCAGGTCGGGCAGCCAATCGTCCAGCTCGTAGACCTTGAAGGCCGGCGAGAAGCGCCGCAGGCGGGCCATGCGCGCGATGTCCTCTTCGCCGACGCGGCGCTGCATCACGATCACGTCGGGGCTGAAGCGTTCGACCTCCACCACGTCGAGTGCGCGCGGCGGCGCGGCGCCTTCGACCAGGCCCGCCGCCTGCAGCGCCAGGAACGGCTGCAACACGCGGTAGTGGCCGCTGCCATGGGCGTCGCTGGGCTGGGCCAGCACGCGGGGCAGCAGGCCGGCGGGCAGGGGCCGGCGGGAGAGGGCGGTCTCCTCGAGTTCGAAGCCGCCGGGCACGTCCAGGCGCAGGTTCGGGTTGTAGGCCGGGTCGCGCGCCAGCACCGGAAGCCAGCGTGCGTAAAGCGCTTGCTGCGTCGGGGCGTCGGTGGCCGCGGCATCGGCCGCATGCAGCAGCAGCGCGTCGGGGGTCCACACGGTGAGGCGGCCGGCCGCACCGGCGCGCAGGCACAGGTCGACGTCGGAGCCCTGGTCCGGAAAGGCATCGGCGTCGAAGCCGCCGAGCGCCGCGAATACTTCGCGCTCGACCAGCATGCAGCTGCTTGAGACGGCGGCGTAGTCCTGCGCCACCTGCAGCCGGCCCATGTAGCCGCCTGCGCCGACCGGCTGGCCAGCGAACACGCGTCCCCTGCCGGCATGCAACCCCGGTACCAGTCCGGCATGGGTGATGGTGCCGTTGGCGGCAACCGTCTTGGCCCCAGTAATGCCGACCTCGGGACGCTGGCCATGGTTGAGCAGGCCGTGCAGCCATCGGGGGTCCAGCACGGCGGCTTCGGCATCGAGGAACAGCACGAATCCATCGGCCAACGATTCCGCCGCGAGGTTGCGGGCGGCGGCAGGCGACGTGCCGGCGCCGGCATCGACCACGCGGACCCGGCCGGCGGCGAGCGGAACGACCTGGTCCATCCATTGGCGCAGGCTGGCCGGAGCGCCACGGTCGACCAGCACCAGCTCGTAGTGCGGCCAGGCGGTGTTTTCCAGCACCGACAGCACGCAGCGCTCCAGCGGTGCCAGCGCATCGCCGGCCAGCACGATGATCGACACCGCCGGCTGCCCTTCGTGTCCGTAGTCGATGCGGTGCAGGCCGGGGGCGCAGCCGGTCACGGTCGCCGCGGAATAGCCGCGCTCATGCAGGTGCCGGAGGATCGCGCCGCGCTGCGCCTCGTCGGCCAGGCGCGGTGGCGCGCAGGACAGCAGGGGTTCGGCCAGGTGGCCGAAGCCGGCCAGCCCGTGCCGCAGGACCAGGCGCAGGATCAGGTCCAGCTCCGCCGCGCCTTCGTGTGCCGGATCGAACCCGCCCGCATCTCGCACGCACTGGCGGCGGAAGATCCAGTGCCCGGCCATTGCGGCCGGATTGCCGAGCAGGAGGTCGAGGTTGAAATCCGGCCGCAGCGCCGGCGCGATGTGGCCGTCGTCGTCGCGATACCACTCGTCGGCGTAGAGCGCCTGCAGGCCCCCGGCCGTGGCCAGCTCGGGCAGCAGGCGACGCAGGCCGCTGCCGGTGAACTCGCTGCCGGCCTCGACCACCAGCACCCAGTCCACGTCCCAGCCGGCGAGCGCGGCATCGAGCGAGGCGGCGGTCGCGCCCGGTTGCCAGGTCACCGCTTGCGCGGGCATCGGTGCGTCTGCCGGCAGCGTCGCATCACCGGCCACGCGGACATCGATGCGCGCCTGCGCGGGCGCGTGGGTGGCCAGGCTCGAAAGCGTGGTGCGGAGTCCGTCCGGCGCGCGCGCGTCGGGGACCACCAGCACGCCCAGTACCGGCAGGCCCGGCAGGCTTGCCAGGTGTGCGTCGTAAAGCAGCGCCTGCGCCGGCAGGAGGCGACGGCGGGCCTGCCAGTCGTGCTTCTGCCACTGGCCCAGGCCGGCCGCGTGCGCGTCCTCCAGCGCCTGCACCAGGTCGAGCGGTTCTGCGGGCACGGAACGGTCCAGGGGGGCCGCCGCGACCATGCGCGTGTCGCGGTCGCCGCGATACCAGCCCAGCGCGCGGATGCCGTGGCGGAACGCCTCGTGGCCCGGATCTCCGACGCCTGGCCGGTCCCGCCCGGCCTGGCTGAACTGCTGGCGCGAGACGCGGAAGTCGAGCAGCGCCGTGCCGAGCATCGCCACCGGGCCACGACGCAGCAACTTGGCGTACAGGGCCAGGTCGGCGACCCAGGCGACGCGCACGCCATCCAGCACCGGCAGGTCGTCGCCCATCTCCAGCAGCGGCGCACGCCGGCACATGACCGCGCTCGGTTCGCCGAGGAAGTTGATCGTGCGGTCGGCGAGGAAATCGACCAGGTCGTGGCCGTCCAGCAGCAGGTCCCGGCGCGGGAAGGCGGTGGCCGGCGTGTCCGGCAACAGCGCGCCGTTACTGTCGACCCGCCGCCGCCGCGCGGTGGCGAGCACCGCGTCGGGCGCGCGCGCGAACGCGTCGACCAGCGCGGCGATGCAGCCGTCGTGCAACACGTCGTCGTCGTGCAGGAACTTGATGTACTCGCCGGATGCGAGCGCGATGGCGCGCGCGGTGCTGCGCGTCTCCCACAGGCGCGAGGGGTTGCGCGAATAGTGCACCGGGAAGCCGGCGGTGGCGGCGAACGCCTCGACCAGCGCCTGGACCCGGTCGTCGCGCGAGTCGTCGCAGACCACCAGTTCGAGCGGGCGATGGGTCTGCCTGCGCACGCTTTCCAGTGCCTGCCCCAGCCAGGTGGCCTTGTAGGCCGGCATCACCACGCTGACCAGCGCGGCGGCGGTGGAGGGTGCCTGCCCGCCGTCGCTCATCGTGCGCCCCGCGCGGCCACGGCCTGGCGCAGGCGCTCGACCAGGCGATGCGAATTGGCGCTGTCGTCATGCTGGAAGAACATCCGCCGCACCATGCAGTAGTGCGGGTCGGGATGATTCGCCGGACGGGAAAGCGCCGCGTCGAGTGCGGCCAGCAAGGCGTCGAAATCGGTGGCGACCGGGCCGGGGAAGGCCAGGTCCATGTCGTAGAGCAGGCCGTTCTGGTGGTCGCGGAAGTGGTCCGCGTCCCAGGCGAAGCTCACCACCGGCAGTTCCAGGTACAGCGCATCGATATACACCGACGAGTAATCGGTGAGCACGACCGCGCTCTGGCGCAGGAGCGGGGCGATCTCGTGGAAGGCGTCGTGTTCCAGCTCGAAGATGCGGCCGTCGAGGTCGCGGTCGCGGTCGAATGGCGATGGCGCGTTGGCCAGGTAGTGGCCGCGCACGCCGAGCACCGCGTCGTGGCGGGCGAGCAGCCGCTTCAGGCGTTGCACTTCGATGTCGCTGAACCGGTAGCAGCGCTCGTGGGCGACGCTGGCGTCGCGGTAGGTCGGCGCATACAGGACCAGGCGCCGGCCGTCGCGCAGCGCGCGCACGCGCAGCAGTTCCTCGCGCAGGCAATCCGGCAGGACGGCTTCATCCATGCGCAGGAAGTCGGTGCGCGGCAGCCCGGTCACCCAGACCCGGGAAGGCGGCAGCGGGTGGAAGATCGTGGCCATCGCATGGCCATCGACCGGCGAGGAGGCGACCAGGCCGTCGTAATGGCGGCGCTCGCGGCGGCGGAAGCGGTTGCGGTCGCCGTTCCGTCGCTGCGCGGGGTTGGCCATGGCGAACAGGCGCTTGAGCGGGATCCCATGCCACAGGTTGACCACCACGCGCCGGCGCAGCCAGGGCCGCGGCGCCGAATAGCCGCCGCCCTTCCACGCCATGGACATGTCCAGGCTCGTCGAATTGGTCAGCAGCAGCACGCCGCAGCGGGCCAGGGCCCACAGGCCGGCCAGCGTGTCCAGGTCCTGCACGCGGGTATGGGCCGATTCTTCCAGCCCCGGCGGGCGGTAGCCGCCCCGCACGAAGATCCAGCGCTCGATCGAGGGGTCGTGCCTGACGTGCTCGTACACCGCGCGCGCATTCTCGGTGAACTGGCCCGGCTTGAGCGGATGCACGAAGAACGCCCAGCGGTCCATCCGCTTGGGCACCAGCAGGTCGAACACCCGCCACAGGGCGAGCAGGGGCACGCCGAGCCATGCGTGCACGATCCGTCGCCGCCATGGCGGCATGCGCACCGGCCCGCTCACGCCGCCCGTACCCGTGCCGGCGCGGTGACCAGGTCGCAGATGCGCATGACGTCCTCGTCCGCCAGTTCCGGGTGGATCGGCAGGCACAACACCTGGCGCGCGGCGGTGCTGGCCACCGGCAGGTTGCCCGCAGCGGCCGAAGGCAGGCCCCGGTACATCGGGAATTCGCTGATGAGCGGGTAGAAATAGCGCCGCACGAGGACTTTCTGATCGCGCAGCAGCTGGTACAGCTGGTCCCGCTGCAGCGCGTACTCCTCGCCGACCATCAGCGGGAAGTAGGCGTGGTTGCCCGTCACGCCGGCCGGCGGGCGCAGGCTGCGCAGGCCGGGCACGCCGGTCAGCAGGCGCCGGTAGAGTCCGTCGATCTGCGCGCGCCGGGCGAGCGCGTGGTCGATGTGCTTGAGCTGGAGCAGGCCGAACGCGGCGCAGACCTCGTTCATCTTGCCGTTGATGCCCGGCGCGACCACGGTGGTCTCGTTGACGAAGCCGAAGTTCTTGAGGTGGTCGATGCGCTGTTTGGTACGCGCGTCGGGGCAGATGATGGCCCCGCCCTCGAAGGTGTTGAACACCTTGGTGGCATGGAAGCTGAGCACCGACAGGTCGCCGTGGCGCAGCACGCTGCCGCGCCCGTCGCGCACGCCGAACGCGTGGGCGGCGTCGTAGATGACCTTCAGGTTGTAGTTCTCGGCGATCCGGTCGATGCCGTCCACGTCGCAGGGCGTGCCGTAGCAGTGCACCGGAAGGATCGCGGTGGTCTGCGGGGTGATCGCCGCCTCGACCTTGGCCGGGTCCAGGTTGTAGGTGACCGGGTCGACGTCGACGAACACCGGCTTGATCCCGTTCCAGAGCAGCGAATGGGCCGTGGCCACGAACGAGTACGGGGTGGTGATCACCTCGCCGGTGATGCGCAGCGCCTGCAGCGCGGTGACCAGGGCCAGGGTGCCGTTGGCGAACAGGGCGATGTGCTCCACGCCCAGGTAGGCGCACAGCGCCTTTTCGAGCGCCTGATGCATGCTGCCGCCGTTGGTCAGGATCCGGCTTTCCCAGATCCGCTCCAGGTACGGGACGAACTCCTCGAGGGGAGGCAGCAGCGGGCTGGTGACTTGGATGGGCTTGGCATTCATCCGGGCGGCTTCGATGCGGCGGAAGGAGCGCGGCTCGCCTTGCGGGCCTCGTGTCCGGTCGATGCAAGCCGCGTGCCGTCGCGGGGCTCAGGCACGCAGGTCCAGCAGCTGCTCGATGGCGTCCGGGTCGAACACTGGGATTCCGGCGACCCGGTGGACGTCCTGCCGCTCCCGGAAGGAGTCGTCGATGAAGATCGCCGGCACGCCCGTCTCGATCGCCGCGCTCTTGGGCGAGCCGTCGCGCAGGTGCACGATGCGGCTGAACAGGTCCGCGCACACCCGGTGCCGGGCCAGGGCCTGGTGCGGGCAGCCTGCGTGGCGGGTCAGCAGCACCATCTCGATGCCGGCGGCGGCCCACTGGTAGAGCAGGCCGGCGAGTACCGGGTTGACCGCCCCGTCCACGATCAGGGTGTCGTCCAGGTCCAGGTAGACCCGGCGGTAGTCCAGCGTGGCGCGGTAGCGGTTGCCCAGCGCGCGGTCGAGCTGCACCGGATGCGACTGCGGCAGCACCGCGAACGGGCGGCCCAGGTGGGCGTAGACGTGGAGCAGGGCGTGGTTGACGCCGCGCACCCGCGACAGCGCCATCGAACCGGCGATACGCGGCGCGACCTCCAGCAGCTTGGGCACGCCGTCGGCGTCGCGCCGCGCCTGGAAGAACCATGCGCCGCGCAGGCGCAGCTCGCCGGCGATCGCCGTGGCCATCGCGGCCAGCGCGGGGTCGCCGGTGGCCGGTTCGGTGCGCACGCTGATCCCGTTCCTGACCCGGCTCCTTCGCCGCGGCGCGGCATGCAGCAGCACGCCATCGCCGTCGGACACGCAATCCACGGTGTATTCGTCGCCCGGCAGGTACTCGCTGATCACGTAGGGCGTGGTGCCCTCCAGCAACTGCCGGTGCCGCAGGACATCATCGACCCGCTCGGCGCCCTGGCTGCCCTGGCCGATGGCCGGCTTGGCGAATACCGGGTACGCGCCGCCCGGCGCGCCGGCGTCGTCGGGGACGATGCCCAGCGGGCGCAGGCGCGCGTGGGCCAGGCGCTTGTCGCGGCACAGCGCGGCGGTGTCCGCATCCGGCACCGCGGCCGGGGCGAGCAGGCGTTCGCGCGCGCAGGCCAGCAGCGGGATGACGCTGTCGTGCGCGGGCACGACCAGGTCGATGTCCCATTCGCGGATCAGCGCGTTCAGCGCGCCGACCAGGTCGCCGTCGACCGTGTCGGCATCGATCCGGCGATACCTGCGATAGGCGAATTCGCCGTGGTCGTCGACCGAGGACGCGCCATGCAGGCGCACGTCCTTGGCGTACCGCAGCGCGGCGTTGACCTCCAGCCCGATCTCCGAGCCGCAGGGGAACACCAGTACGTTGATCGGCCCGGACACGTCAGTCGATGCCCGCCACGGCGCGCTCGAACCGGGCCAGCGCCCGCCGCGAATATCCATCCGCGTCCCAGGCGGGGCCCGCCTGCGGGCGGTCCAGCCAGGCGCACATTCCCTCGGCCAGGCCATCGGTGGAATCGGCGACCAGTTGTCCGGCGCCATCGGCCAGCACGCTCTGCGGGCCGGGGATGTCGGTCGACAGCACCGGCCGGCCGAGGGTCAAGGCCTCCAGCAGGACGATGCCCTGGCCCTCGTAGTGCGACGACAGCACGAACAGGTCGAGCTCGCGCATCAGCGGATAGGGATTGGCGAGCGCACCGGTGAGCAGCACGTCGTCTTCCAGTCCCAGCTCGGCGATGCGCTGCTGCAGCACCGGCCGCTCCGGCCCCTCGCCGACGATCACCAGGCGCGCGGCCGGATGCGCGCGCCGCACCCGGGCGAACGCGTCGAGCAGGCGGCGATGGCCCTTCTCCGGCGACAGCCGGCCGACCGTGCCCAGCAGCATGTGGCCTTCGCGCCAGCGTGCCAGCCCCGGCGGCAGCTCCTGCCCGGCGCGGGCGCGGATGAAACCGGGGTCGATGCAGTTCTCCACGCTGTGGAAGCGGTCGGGCTGCTGCCCCGGCGCACCGGCGAAGCGGCGCCGGTTGACCGCATCGAGGCTGTCGGAAACCGAGACGAGCGCGTCGCACAACGGGTACTGCTCGAACACCTTGGCCAGTTGCGGATGGCGGCTGCGCAGCTCCTGGTCCATGTCGTTGTGCAGGTAGACCGCGCAGCGCGTCCCGGCCGGGCGGCCGCGCGCGAACAGCGCGGTCCAGAACGCGGCGTAGCCCGAGAAGTCGACCACCACGTCGAAGTCGGCGCTGCCGAACTGGCGTGCGTACTCGCGCACGTAGTAGGTGTCGAGCAGGCGCAGCTGGCGTGCGTTGAGCACCTCCCGGCCGCCCTGGCGTGCGCTGAGCCACTGCTGCTCGCGGTTGGCCACCGGGTAGCTGATCCGGCCCCAGCGCGCCACGTGCGCGGGCAGCTCGGCGAAGCGCTCCAGGCGCGGCGGGTAGCTTTCCAGGGTCCACGGATCGACGGTCACCGTGACCGACACGCGCGACGGGTCCAGCGAGCCGGCCAGCCGGTTGAACGAGGCAGTCACGCCGTTGGGACTGAAGTTGCCGACCTGGAAGAGCAGGGTGCGCTTGCTGCGCGGTGCCCGGGGGACCACGTGGCGCGTGTCGTCCTCGAAGAAGAACGCGACGGTGCGTGCGGCCGATCCACCGTCTTCCAGCGGCCAGTAATCCCGGCGCGCCGCCTCGGCCGCCGCCCCGGCGACCGCCGCTCCGCCAAGGGCCGCGGCGAGTGCCTGTTCAAGCGCATCGGGGGTGGCGCAGGCCCGCACTGGAAGGCTGTCCGGATCGAGGTACAGGCCGCGCTCGCGGCGGTACTGCTCGAGGTCCGGCACGTACAGCAGCACCGGACGACCGCTGGGCAGGAAATCGAACAGGATCGAGGAGTAGTCGGTGACCAGCACGTCCACCACCGACATCAGCTCGGTGATGTCCATGCCGGCGGGAACGGCCATCGCGCCGTCGGGCAGCGGGCCCAGCGTGCGCGCGACCATGTGGTGGCCGCTGAACAGCACGCGCGCGCCGTGGCCGGCCAGGCGTGCGATCGCTTCGGACACCAGCGCCGCGTCCAGCGAGGCGCCGTCGAGGCTGCCGCGCCAGGTCGGGGCGTACAGGATGACCTTCGCGTCCGCGGCCAGGCCCAGCCGCGCCTTCAGCCGTGCGCGCGCCTCGGCGTCGGCGCCGAGCATGAGGTCGATCCGCGCCTGGCCGGTGTCGGCGATGCGGGCGCCGATCACGTCCTCCACCTGCATGGAGGCCAGCAGCGTCTTGCGGGTGAAGGCGTTGGGCATCGCGACGTGGGTGGCCTGCAGCAGGTTGCGCAGCGCGTTCTTGTGGTCGAACAGCGCCCCGGGGATGTCGATGCCCAGCTTCTTCAGCGGGGTCCCATGCCAGGTGTTGAGGTAGCGCTGCTCCGGCCGTCGCACGAAGTACGGCATGAAGGTGTTGTTGTTGACCAGCCAGCCGGCGGTGGCCAGGTAGCGCGCATACAGCGGGCTGCCGTGCTGCACGAAGACCACGTCCGGCATCGCGGCCAGGTCTTCGGGAATGGCCGCGTGCGGCTTGACCGCCCACACGTGCAGCAGGTCGCGTCCGGCCAGGCGCTCGCGCGCGGCGCGGAACACGGCCAGCGGGTTGCAGCTCACCGAGTCGCCGTGGAAGCTCTCGTAGAGCACGACCTCGTCGCGGACCGGCAAGGTCTCGATGAACTCGGCGTACTCCAGCTTGATGTCGCGCGCCGGCAGTGGCTGGCCTTCGACAGCCGCCGCTTCGGGGACGATGTCGAAATCGCGCCGGAACAGGCGGGTGGCCAGGAAGGCGTGGCACGCTTCGGCACCGCGACCGGCGCGATGCAGGACGACGCCCAGGCGGAAATTCCAGCGCGGCGCGTGCGCATCGTGGCGGTCGATGCCGGCGCGGTAGGCCGCGGCGGCTTCGGCATGCAGGCCCAGGCGCTCGCACGCCAGGCCCAGTTCGAAATGAAGGTGGGGATCGGTCGTGCGCGCCTGCAGGTCGCCGAGCAGGGCATTGCGCCGCGCCGCATCGTCGACGCTGCTGGGCGGCGCGAACGGCGGCTCTTCCGGCACGCAGCGCAGCCATGCGTCGATCGCCGCATCGGTCTCGCCTGCGGCGTGGAGGCACGTGCCCTGGCGGTAGCGCCAGTCGGCGTCTTCCTGCCGCGCCAGCGCGCACGCGTAGGCCGTGGCTGCCTCCGCGGGACGCTCCAGGCGCTCGAGCATCCAGCCGCGGCGGTAGTGCCACCCGGCCTGCTCCGGTTCCAGGGCGAGCGCGTTCGCGTAGGCATCCGCGGCTTCCTCCCAGCGGTAAAGCGTCTCGAGCAGGTAGCCGTGCGCGAAATGCAGGCGGGCGTTTGCCGCATGGGCCGGGTCGGCCAGGCGCAACCGGTAGGCGCGCTCGGCGCCGGTCCAGTCCTTCTCGCGCTCGTGGCGCAGGCCGATTCCCAGCATCGCGACCTCGGGGTCCGTCGCCATGACCCGCACATAGCAGGCCTCGGCGGCATCGATGCGCCCACGTTGTTCCTCGATCCGCCCGAGCCGGTAGTGGGTGTCGGCGTCGCCGCCGTCGAGCGCCAGCGCGCTTGCGTAGGCGCCGGCCGCGTCGTCCAGCCAGCCGAGGCGTTCGCAGGCCAGGCCCAGCGCGTGGAACCAGTCGGCACGCCCATCCTCCAGCGTGGTCGCCGCGCGCATGGCCGTCACCACCCGGCGCCAGCCGTTGCGCTTGGCCACGATCGCACCGAGCAGGGCGTGGTGCGCGGCCACCTCGGGCTCCAGTTCGCAGGCGCGCACGGCGAACATGTCGGCCACGTCCCACAGGCGCAACTGCGCGAGGTTGGCGGCGATGCGACCGAACACCGTGCCTGCCGCCTGCAGTCCGTCGAGCAGGGCCAGGGTGCGCAGGTTGAACTGGGTCTTGCGCGCCACGTCCAGCCGTTCGCCGCAGGCCAGCGTGGTCTCCAGCCCGGCGGCGTGGCCGCTGCCGAGGTAGTGGGCGACCGGATCGCGGCGATGGTCGCCTTCCAGGTGCGCGGCCTGGTACCACCACAGGTCGAAGCCGGCGGCGGGGTTGCGGAATTCGCGCCAGCCATCGCTGCGGAAGTGGCGCCAGGCCGCGTTCGCGCCGCCGGCGACGTCCGGGTTGTGCGCCTGGTAGAAGGCGGCGTCGAACCACGCCGGCACGGTGTCCGTGCCGGTCGTGGCGTGCCCCGCACCGGCCTCGATGGCCGGGGCGGAGTCGTGGGATCTGCTGTGGTCGTCCATCGGGATGCCGTCGTGGGTGCAGGGCGGGTTACTGCACGGCGCGGATGCTGGCTTTCAGCGAGGAACTGGAGATGTTCTCGGTGCGCGCCAGGTAGCGGACTTCGCAGTAGCGGGCGAGCTCGTCGAAATGGCCGAGCCAGTCCGAGCCCATCACCAGGACGTCGGCGCCGTAGCGGCGGATGTCGCCGGCCTTCTGCTCCCAGGCGTCCTCGGGAAAGACATCGTCGACGTAGCGGATCGCGCGCAGCACCGCTTCGCGGTCGGCGTAGCTCTGGGTCGCGCGCTTGTGCTTGATCGCGTTGAAGCTGTCAGAGGACAGGCCGACCAGGAGGGTGTCGCCCAGGGCCCGTGCGCGCCGCAGCAGGTTGACGTGGCCGACGTGGAGCAGGTCGAAGGTGCCGTAGGTCAGGACGATGGTCATGCGGACTCCGGAAGGGCTTTGGCGATGCCCACCGGACCATGCAAGCCGCGTGCCGGGCCGCCCGGCCGGGTGCTGTCGTCAGCGGGTGACCCGGACCGCGACCTGCACCCACTCCGACTTCCACAGGTACTCGAAATCCCGCCCGCAGCGCGTACACCAGTCGAGGAGGGCGCGATGCTCGTCGTCGCGGAAGTCGTTGCCGGCCTGCATGAAATATTCGTCGAACAGGATCACCGTGCCGGGCGCGATCCGCGCATCCAGGCCCTCGAGCGCTTCGAAGGTCGAGCTGTACAGGTCCGCATCGGCGTGGAGCAGGGCAAGCGGCTGGTCCAGGCGCGCGGCGACGCCGGCGATCGTGTCGCTGAACCAGCCTGGCACGACCTCGACGTTGGCTGCCTCGAAGGTGGGGAGCTCGCCTTCGCCAAGCGCGAATGCACCCTTCTTCCACGGGCCCATCCAGTCTTCGGGCAGTCCCTCGAAGCTGTCGAGCAGGTAAAGCGTCCGGTCCGCGGACATGCGCGTGTGCAGGAAGCGCGCGCACTCGCCCTTGTAGACGCCCAGCTGGAGGAAATCGCCGGGCAGGCCAACCCCGCGCACCGCCTCGTCCAGCGCGGTGAGCTTGTAGCTGTACCAGGGGTCTTCGCCGGGGGCGAAGGTGCGGGTGCGCAGTTCCGGCACGCCTGGCAGGCGTTCGCGGACACGCTGGAAGGCAGGGGCCAGGCGGGGGTTGCCGTGCATCGGTGCGATCCGTCAGGCCGCGTTCGATGCGCGCAGCGCATCGAGCTGGTGCGCCCCGACCTCGACGCCGCAGAGCATCTGGTTGACCAGCGAGACCTGGAGGCCGAGCGAGGCCGGCGCCACGTCGGGGTGATCCATGATCGTCGGGCTCTGCACGTCGATGAATGCCATTTCGCGGCCGCGCGGGGAGTCCATGGCGATCTCGCGGATGTAGGGCAGCTGCGGCGAGCGGCTGGAATAGACCACCACGCGCTCGGCCCCGGGGCCATCGGCCGAGAGGTGGGCGGCGAACAGTTCGCGCTTGTCGCGCGGGAACAGGCCGCGGGTGAAGTGCGAGTCGCGGTAGCGGTTGACGTAGTAGTCGTCCGACAGGATCGGCTCCACGCAGACCGCCTTCAGCCCGGTCCTCAGCGAGTGCAGCAGGGCACCGGAAGCGCCCTTGGAGGTTCCGTACAGGACGGTGTATCGCGGGTCGACGGCAAGGTCGGCCATGACCTTGGCGATGAGCGCGGACACCCGCGCCTCGTTGTCGGGCTGGGCGAGGGTATCGGTATAGAACGCGCCGACCACGCCGCCGAGGTCGGCGATCCGCAGGATCGCGGTATCCGGCGGCGTGTACTTCGGCGCCTGGCTCAGGTTGCGCATGAAATAGCGGGCCGAGAAACCGGCCTCGTACATCTGGTCGACCTGCGACATGCTCGAGAAGATCACCAGCAGGCGGCGTGCGGCGCCGTGCGCCGGCATCTCCAGCCTGTAGCAGATGCCGCCGTGCTCGCGCAGGCCGAAATCCGTATGCCGCGCCCAGAATGCCGGCGCGATCGCGGCATGGACGAACGACGTGACCGCACCGCCTTCGCTGGCGAACTTGTAGACGAGGAAGCCATGGCCGGACAGGTGGGCCAGGGCCGCGCCCGCGCCTTCGTCCCGCCGCGACTGGTGGATCAGGTTTTCGTCGCCCGGGTGGCGCACATGCACGAACCTGCTGCCCAGTTCGGCCTGGAACAGGTGGTCGATGTCGATTTCCAGGCCTGCCACTATCGCTCGCTCCTCGTGCCGCGCGGTCCATGCGTGCGCGCACCGGCCTCAGCGCGGGCGCCCGCTCCCGTCATGCAAGGCGCGTGCCCGCGCCGGGCGCTGCTCAGCCGACCAGTTCCGCCGGGTCGCGCTCGATCCCGTACTTGCGCAGCTTCTCGACCAGCGTGGTGCGGCGCAGGCCCAGCAGCTGGGCGGCGTGGGCGACCACGCCCTGGCTGCGTTCCAGTGCTTCGCGGATCAGCTGGAGCTCGATACGGGCCATGTGCTCGCGCAGGTCCAGGCCATCCTCGGGAAGGCTGGCGGCATCGGCTGCGGGAGGAGTAGCCGCGGCGGCAACCGGCTCGCTGGCGGGCGCCTGCTGCGGCAGGGGCGCCGGCTCGCTGCCGGCCGGCACGTGCGCGCGGTAGCGCGCGGGCAGGTCGTCCAGCCGCACCAGGCCGCCGGGGTTGAGCACGGCCAGGCGCTCGACCAGATTGGTCAGTTCGCGCACGTTGCCCGGCCAGGCGTAACCGGCCAGGGCCGCGAGCGCTTCGCGGGCGAAGCGGACCTCGCCGCGGCCGGTGCGGGCCAGCTGGCCGGCGATGGTGTCCACCAGTGCCGGCAGGTCGTCGCGCCGCTCGCGCAGCGGCGGCATGTCGATCGGGAACACGTTGAGGCGGTAGAACAGGTCCTCGCGGAAGCTGCCCTCGGCGATCCGCTCTTCCAGGTGGCGATGGGTCGCGGCGACCACGCGCACGTTGCACTTGATGGTCTGGTTGCCGCCGACGCGCTCGAAGCTGCGCTCCTGCAGCACGCGCAACAGCTTGACCTGCATCGGCATGCTCATGTCGCCGATCTCGTCCAGCAGCAGGGTGCCGCCCTCGGCCATCTCGAAGCGGCCCTTGCGCGCGCTCAGCGCGCCGGTAAACGCGCCTTTCTCGTGGCCGAACAGTTCGCTCTCGAGCAGGTCCGGCGGGATCGCGCCGCAGTTGATCGCCACGAATGGCCCGTCGCGGCGCGCCGACTGCTGGTGGATCGCACGCGCGGCCACTTCCTTGCCGGTGCCCGATTCGCCCAGCACCAGCACGGTGGTGTCGAACGGGGCGACCTGGCCGATCATCCGGCGCAGGCGCTGCACGGCCACGCCGTTGCCGGTCGGGCCGCTGTCCTGCACCGCCACGCCGGCCTGGGCTTCGGCGTCCAGGCGCTTGAGGCTGGCCCGGCGCAGGCAGGCTTCCAGCTGGGCGTGGCGGATCGGCGATTCCAGCGGCCAGACCCCGGCTTCGTGCAGGCCATGGGTCGCGGCGAAGTTAGCGGTATCACCTTCAAGCAACAGAATCGGCGGCGGCAAGGGCGTGGCGCCGAGCCAGGCGAAGAAATCGCGCGCAGCCTGCGCGTCGTCCAGCTCGCCGACGACCAGGGCCATCCAGTCGGTCGGGCGCTGGCGGGCGGTGGCGACGTCGGCCGGCGAGGCCGACCAGCGCGGATTGAGGTCCATGAATTCCAGCAGGCCGCAGACGCGCTCGGCGCGCTCGGCCTGGCTGTCGATCACCAGGATGCGCGACTCGCTCACGGAGCGCTCCCTTGCGCCAGGCGCTCGAGGATCGGCATCACTTCCTGCAGGTAGGACAGCTTGCTGACGAAGCTGTCGGCGCCGGCGCGCATGGCATGGTCGCGGTGCTCGGAATCGTCGAAGTGGCTGGCGATCACGATGTAGGGCGGGTCGTCCTGGGCCTTGATCAGGCGCGTGGCCTGCAGCCCGCCCATCTCCGGCATGGCCAGGTCCATCAGGATCGCATCGGGGCGCAGCGCCTCGGAACGTTCGATCGCTTCCAGGCCGTTGCCGGCGGTGCCGGCGATCTCCAGCCATTCGACCTTGCGGAAGTGGCGCATCGCGGCGTTGATGAAGCCGTCGTGGTCGTCGACCAGCAGGACACGGATGTTGCGCATGGGAACTCCTCCTCAGCCCGCGCGGGCCAGCAGCGGGGCGGCGACGCGGCGGCGCTCGCGCGCCGGGGCAATGGACATCTGTTCGCGGTACTTGGCCACGGTACGCCGGGCGATGTGCACCCCCTGGCGGGCCAGCAGCGCGGCGATGGCGTCGTCGGCCAGCGGGCGCGCCGCCGGTTCGGACTCGATCAGCCGGCGCACCATCGCCTTGACCGCCGCGCCGGAGACATTGGCGCCTTCCAGGCGCACGGCGAAGAAGTGCTTGAGCTCGAAGGTGCCGCGCGGGGTCTGCACGTACTTGCCGCTGGTGATGCGCGAGACGGTGGATTCGTGCATGCCGATCTCGTCGGCGACTTCCTTCAGCGTGAGCGGGGCCATGCATTCGTCGCCGCGCTCCAGGAAGGCGGCCTGGCGCTCGACGATGACGCGCGCGGTGCGCAGCAGCGTGTCGTAGCGCATCGACAGGCCACGGGTCAGCCAGCGCGCTTCCTGCAGCAGTTCGCGCAGGCGGCTGCTGCCTTCGCTTTCCCCGGACTGGGCCAGGGCGCGTTCGTAGGTGCCGTTCACCGAGAGTTTCGGCGCGGTCGCAGGATTCAGGGCCACGCGCCACTGGCGGTCGGCCTGCCACACGACCACATCGGGAATGATGTAGCCCGAATCGACCGGGTCGACCTCGGCCTGCGCCGGGCGCGGCTGCAGCGACAGCACCAGCCGCACGGCCTCGGCGACGTCGCCTTCGTCGGCCTGCAGCTGGCGGGCGATGGCCGCATGGTCGTGGGCGGCCAGCGCCGGCAGGCACTGGTCGAGGATGCGCACGGCCAGGTTGAGACCGGCGCACGGCGCCGGCAGCGCGGCCAGTTGCGCCTGCAGGCATTCGTGCAGGTCGCGCGCGGCCATGCCGGCCGGCTCGCCGTGCAGCACGCGCTGGCGGACCGCTTCGATCCGCTCGGCGCTCACGTCGAAGCGGGCGCAGGCGCGCAGCAGCAGTGCTTCATGGTCGCCGTCGAGGTAGCCGGCGTCGTCGCAGTGCTCCAGCCAGAAGCCGGCGATTTCCAGCTGCCGGCTGTCCAGTTCCAGCTCCAGGCGCTGCAGCACGCGCACGCACGGGTCGCTGGAACCGGGCTCGGCGATGCGGTGCATGCGGTCTTCGCCTTCGCCGCTCCAGCTGGCGCCGGGCACGTCCCACATCGAGGATTCGGGCAGTTCGTCGAAGGCGGCTGTTTCGAGCTGCTGTTCGGCCGCGCCTTCCGGCACGTTCCCTGCATCTGCGTCGCCGGCGCTCGATTCCTCGTCGAGCTCGAGCATCGGGTTCTGCTCCAGCACGCGGGCCACTTCCATCTGCAATTGCTGCGCATCGAGCTGCAGCAGGCGGATGGACTGGAGCAACTGCGGTGTGAGGTGCAGTTGCTGGCCGAGCTGGACCGAGACGCTGGCTTTCATTTTGATCCCCGTGCGCCGGGCTCCCTGGCGCGATGGGGGCATCGTGCGCCCGGCATGACGGGAATTGAATCGGGGCGTCCCCGAGTCGGGTAGTCGATTTCCCTACATGGCGTAGGGGTTTCCCCGACATGGCCACGGATTTCCGGCGCCGCGGCCGACGGTCCGCTGGGAAACCGGCGTCAACCCAGTTCGTTGAGGTGCTTGACCGCGAGCAGGACCAGTTCGTTGGCGCGGCGGCATCCGAGTGCCTCCATCATCCGCGCGCGGTGGGTCTCCACCGTCTTGACGCTGATGCCCAGGTCGGCGGCGATCTCCTTGCTGCTCAGGCCACGACCGATCTGGGACAGGATCTCGCGCTGGCGTGGCGGCAGGGCCGCCACCCCGACCGGCTTGGACTTGCCCAGCAGCGGGGCGATCATCCTCGAGGAGATGCGCGGGCTGAGGAAAACATCGCCGCCGGCAGCCGAACGCAGCGCCAGTTCCAGCTCCAGCGGCGCGGCGTCCTTGACCACGAAGCCGACCGCGCCGCGATCCAGCGCATCGCGCACGTGCATCGCATCGTCGTGCATGGACATCATCACCACGCGCGTGGTGGGCACCTTGCCGAGGATGCCGCTGAGCGCCTCCAGCCCGTTGCGGCCGGGCAGGGACAGGTCGAGCAGGACCAGGTCCGGGCGGTGCATCACGGCCAGGTCGATCGCCTGGTCCGCATTCATGGCCTCGGCGACCACATCCACCCCGGTGAAGGTCTGCAGCAGCCGGCTCAGGCCGGCCCGTACGAGGGTATGGTCGTCAACGATCAGGACACGCACGGGCGGATGGGGGCTCCCCGGAACCGGCCCCCACCTTAGCCCAGCGGGGCGGCAGGGGAAAGGACGCCCGTCTCAACGCCTGCGCGCGGCGACCTCGCGGCGGTGCATCCGGAACAGGTGCCGTTCCAGCGCATCTTCCAGGCTGGCCGGCAACGGCCGGAAGCGCAGCCAGAGCCAGGCCTGGCCGTCGACCAGGGCGCTGGCGGCCACGGTCGCGGGCAGTTCCAGGTCGTCGGGCAGCCATTCTGAGGGCTGCAGGCGCACGATGCCGGCGCTGCCGATGGCCAGTCCGGCGTCGTCCGGCACCGCCAGGCGCAGGCCGTGCACCGACCAGCGCAGCGGCTGCGCGGGGAGCGCGTGCGCTGACTGGCGGACCAGCCGCCCCAGCAGGACCAGCAGCAGGTCCAGCTTGGCGTCCATGCGCTGGGCCAGTTGCGGCAGCTCGCCGCGCTTCTCTTCGCCGCTGTCCTCGCCCCGCAGGTCCTCGACCTGGGCCAGGCCCTTCAACAGGGCCTCGGCCTGCTGCAGTTGCGCGGCGCCGGTGCCGGGCGCGAAGCCGGCCGGGAGGATCGCTTCGCAGGCCAGTGTCTCGTCGAACAGCGCCGCTTCGACGCCGGCGGCCGCGTCGGGCCAGTGCGCGCTCACGACGACAGCCCATGGGGACGCGGCACCACGCGCGGATCCTCGTGCAGCAGGTGCTGCATCCGCAAAAGGTCGCGCAACGCCTGCATGGGTGCCTGCAGGCCGACGGTGTCGATGTACTGGCGCATGCGCCGGTCGTGCAGGGCCAGCACGTCGCCGGCGTTGCCGTAGTCCTCGCCGTCCAGCGCGTCACGCAGGTCCAGCAGGTCGGCATGCAGGGCGTCGAGCGTGGCGTTCATGGCGTGGCTGCGGTCGGTATGCGGGAGGTGGGCGGGGATCAGCGCGTGCCGGCGCGTGCGTACGCGCTCGCGGCCTGGGTCGACTGGCGCTGCTGGCGGATCAGGTCGAGCAGCAGGCCCTTGCGCTCGCGCATGCGTTCGATCGTGTCCAGCTGCAGGTCGCGCAGCGCACCGATCTCGCCGGCGAACAGGCGCGCATCGGGCAGGGCGCAGAACTCGCGGACGCCGACGTCGTAGTCGTCGATCATCGAGGGCAGGGCGGCCAGGTCGTCGCGCTCGAGCGTGGCACGGATCGAAGCCATCGCCCCGCGCAGTGCGTCCAGCCGTGCCGCCGTGCCGGTCATGACTCGACCGCCATGGCGCGCTGCGCCTCGGGGATGGCGTTCCATGCCGATTCGATCTCGCCGAGCAGGTCCAGCGACTCGGACAGCGCGGCCCGGTCGTTGTGCAGGTTGGCCTCGATCAGCCGGCGGACGATGTAGTCGTACAGCGCGGACAGGTTGGACGCCACTTCGCCGCCGGCCTCGTGGTCCAGCGAGCCGTTGAGGTGGCCGATGATCGCGCAGGCCTCGCCGATCGCCTTGCCCTTGTGCGCGGGATCGCCCTGCGCCAGGCAGGCCTGGGCCCGGCGGATGCGCTGCCCGGCGCCTTCGAACAGCAGCGAGATCAGCCGGTGCGGATCGGCCTCGTTGACCTTGGCGGAGACACCGGTCTTGCGGTACTGCTCGGCGAAGTGGCGGCTGGAACCGTACATGGAGTCATTCCTCGGAGAGCGGGACCGGTCGGGATCGAAAGGCGGGACAGCCTTCGCGGGTGGGGCCGCAATGCCGGATACGGTCCTTATCGGCAGGCCTGCCCGCGGGCTTGAGCGCCGGCATCAGTCGGACGGCGAAAGCAGGTTGTTGAGCGAGCTGGCGCTGCCCTGCATCTGCACGATCATCGTTTCCATCGCGGTGAACTGCGTGGTGTAGAGGGTGCTCAGGCGCGCCATTTTCTCGTCGAGGCGGTCGAGCTGGTCCTCCAGGCCGGAGATCTGCTTGTTGATGCTGTTGCTGCGCAGGACGAGCGTGCCGTCGATCGAATCGAGGTGGTTGTCCATCAGCTTGGCCACCGCGCCGCCGTAGCCGCCCTCCTTGCCGAGCAGGGCCTTGGCCGCTTCGGGATCGCCGGCGATCGCGCTGTCGAAGGCGGTGGCGTCGAAGGCCATCACCCCATCCTTGGACACGCTCACGCCGAGCGCCTTGAGCTCGCCCACGTTGGCGCTGACATGGCCGCGCAGCTGCTGTTGCAGGGTGCGCACCAGCGAGTCGCCGGTCAGCGCCGAGGCGGTGCGGGTATCGCTGTTGTAGGCGCTGGTCGACTTGAGCGTGCCGACCACGCTGTTGTAGGCGGTGACGTAGGCGGCGATCGAGCTCTTGAGGCTGCTGTTGTCCGAGGCGACGTTGACCGAGTACGAAGTGCCGGCCAGCGCCTTGGTCAAGGTCAGGTTCACGCCCGGGACCAGGTCGCCGATGGTGTTGCTGCTGGAAGTGCGCTCGAAGCCGTCCACCCGCACCAGCGCATCGGTGGCCGCCACGGCCTGGGTGAGTCCGCCGCCAGCGCCGTTGGTCAGCGCGGCCAGGCCGCCGTTGCCGCCGCTGGCGCTGATCGACAGCGTGCCCGCCGCGCCAGTGGTCGTGGCGCTGAACACCAAGTGCTGGCCATCGTCGGCGGTGACCACGCTGGCGGTGACGCCCTTGCCGCCCGCTGCGCGGTTGACCGCCGCGGCGATGTCGGCAAGCGTGGCATCGGCACCGATCGCGACCTTGGCGTTGTCGTCCTTGCCGCTGCCCCAGGTGATGGACAGGGTGCCGCTGCCGACCGTGGCGTCCTTGGCGAAGGCGGCCGAGGACAGCTTCTGCGCGCTGGCCAGCCTCACCACCTCGACGTTGTAGTCGCCGGCGACCGCCTTGGACGTGGTGGTGGCGGTGAAGCCCGCCCCGGACTGCACCGTCGCCTTGAACGCGGGCGTATCGGCCGCCTCGCCCATCTTCGCCAGCGCGGTCTGCAGCGAGGTCATGGCGCTCTTGATCTGCCCGATCGCCGACAGCTTGGAGGTGGCGGTGGAGCCGGCCTTGTTGATCCGGGTTTCGGTCGGGGTGCGCGCGGCCGTCACCAGCTGGGAGACCAGGGTGGGGATGTCCAGGCCTGAGCCGGACGCGGAGATCGTGTTCGCCATGTTCCTCTTCCTCGCCAGTCACGACAGGCCTGCCACGGCCGCGGCCTGGCCCTGCCAGTGCGCGCCACACGCAGGCGCGCGGGATTGCTGAAACCTCTATCGGCCGGATGCCCGCGGGACTTGAGCCGGGGGCTTCCGTGGTCCCGTTCCACAGGCAAGTTCCATGCCGTGGGAGGAGGCGGCGGCTGGAAGGCCGGAAACGGACAAGCCCCTCCGGAGAGGGGCCTGGCCGTATTGCGTGGAACCGCTCTGTGTTGCGAAGTTACTGCAGCAGGCCCAGCACGTTCTGCGGAACCGACTTGGCCTGGGCCAGCATCGCCGTACCGGCCTGCTGCAGGATCTGGGTGCGGGTCAGCTCGGCCGTTTCCTTGGCGTAGTCGGTGTCCTGGATCCGGCTGCGGGCGGCCGACAGGTTCTCCGAGCTGGTCTGCAGGTTGGAGATCACCGAGCTGAAGCGGTTCTGGATGGCACCCAGGTCGGCGCGGGCGGTGTTGACCGACTGCAGCTGGGTGTCGATCGCGGTCAGCGCGGCGGTGGCGCCGGAGGCCGAGGAGATGTCCAGGGCGGCGACGGCGGTGGCCGTGGCGCTCATGTCGACCGTGCTGATGGCGATCTGGTTGTCCGCGCCGGCGTCGGCACCGACCTGGATGGTGAAGCTGGTGGTCGAGCCGTTCAGCAGCTTGGTGCCGTTGAAGTTGGAGTTGTCCTTGACGCGGGTGATTTCGTCGGACAGCTGCTTGACTTCCTTCTGCAGCGCGCTGCGGTCCTCGGCGCTGTTGGTGCCGTTGGCGGCCTGCACGGCCAGCTCGCGGATACGCTGCATGTTGTCGCCGATCGAGCTCAGCGCGCCTTCGGCGGTCTGGGCCAGCGAGATGCCGTCGTTGGCATTGCGGGCGGCCACGTCCATGCCGCGGACCTGGGTGGTCATGCGCTGGCTGATCGCCAGGCCGGCCGCGTCGTCCTTGGCGCTGTTGATGCGCAGGCCCGAGGACAGGCGCTGGATGGTGGTCGCCAGGCTTGCGCTGTTGGTGGACAGGTTGCGCTGCGCGTTCAGCGACATCACGTTGGTGTTGATGACTTGTGCCATTTTGATTCTCCTAAGCGATTTATCCCGGGAAGGTTTCAGAGCCTTGGCCGGAGCCTCCGCAGGGGGGTCATCAAGTTGACCGATGCCGCTGCTGGTTTGGATAACGGCGCTTTGTCAAGAAGCTTTAGCGGGTCGGGAGAAAATCTTTCGGCTTCCCCGGTTTTTCCGCTGCAACCCGTCGCTGCGCCACCGTGGCGGTTTCCCGCCGGTACCAGTAACGGCACGCGGCGCCGGAAATTTAGCCCGGGTTCTCTGTAGGAGCGGGCATGACCGCGACACCGGGGTGGTTACAGTGCCGAGACCGTTGGAAGAGACAAGGTTCCTGGCGCAGGAAACGCCGCCGCCCCTGCCACCACCCCGGTGTCGCGGTCATGCCCGCTCCTACAAGGGGGATAGGGGGTGCGGCATGCAGCGATCGCGCCGGAAAGAAAAAAAGCGACGCAGGTGGCTGCGTCGCTTCGGGTGGTCTGGCACATGTGCGCCGTCGGCGCGGCGGTGTCAGCGCAGCAGGTTGAACAGGGACATGCCCTGCATCCGGGTGAACACGGTCTGCGCGGTCTGCAGCGCGGTACTTTCCATCTGGAAGCGGGTGATCGCTTCGGCGTAGTCCAGGTCGCGCAGTTCCGACAGCGTGCCCTGGATGATGACGCCGTTGGCATCGCGTACCGCGGCGGCTTCGTCAATCGTGGCCAGTTGCGCGCCACCGGCGGCGCGCGCGTCGATCATCTGTGCCGACGCCCGCGCGACATCGCGCATCGCGCCCTGCAGCGCGTTCTGGCGCGCGGCCTGTTCGGCCGGCGTGGTCGCCGTCGCTTCCAGCGCGCCGATCAGGTCCTGCAGGGTCGCGAACACGTCGCGGGTGCCGGCCGGGCCGACGTCGAAGGCATCGCCCGTCGCCGGCTGGCCACCGATGGAAACGCGCAGTCCGCCATGGACGATGTCCTCGCCACTGGTCCAGGTGCCGCCACCGACCGTGGCGCCGCCGCCATCTAGCACGTCGTAGGTGCTGGCGCCGGTGAAGAGGATCCGGTAAGCCTCGCCGTTCCAGGCGCCCGTGTTGCCGCGTCCGTAGCCGCCGATCACGCCGGTGCCGGCATTGGCCGGGTCGGCGCTGGCGTCCAGGGTCCCGTCGCCGGTGCGCACCCGCATGAAGATCTCGCTGCCGGGCGTGGCATCGGCGACGAACGTCTCCGGCGCGATCTCGATCCGGCGCTGGGTCTGGTCGCCGTTGTAGGCCACGCCCCCGGCGACGCGGCTGAAAGGGGCTGAATCGTCGGCACTGCCGCCGAACAGGTAGCGTCCGCTGCCGTCGGTACTGTTGGCCACGCTGATCATGCCGTCCAGGATCGAACGCAGCTCGGCGGCGATCGCGCTGCGATCGGCATCGGACAGGCTGCCGTTGTTGGCCTGGATGGTGAGCTCGCTGACCCGGGTCATGTAGTCGCCGGCCTGCGCCAGGATGTTTTCCTGCAGCCCCAGGCGATTGGCGACCGTGTTGGCGTTCTTGCCGAAACGCTCCAGCTCGGCCAGGGTGCGATCCAGGCCGACCGCGCTGCCGGCGGCGACCGGGTCGTCCTTGGCGGTGACCAGCTTCTGCCCGGAAGCGAGCTGCTCCTGCAGCGAATTGAGCTGCTTCTGCCGCGCCAGCATGCCCGACAGGGACTGGCTGTACATCATTCCGGTGGAGATTCGATCGGTCATCAGCGCACCGCGTTGAGGATGGACTGGAACATCGTGTCGGCCGTGGAAATGATCTGCGCGGCCGCCTGGTAGGCCTGTTGCAGGCGCAGCATGTTCGCCGCCTCCTCGTCCAGGTTCACCCCGGAGATCGAATCGCGCAGCGCCTGCGCGTCGTCGTGGATCACCTGTTGGGCGTCGTACGAGTACTGGGCCTGGCGCGCGGCCGAACCGACCATCGTGGTCAGTCCGCCCATCGCGCCGTTGAGGCTGATGGTGCCGCCGTTGAGTACGCGCGCATCGTCCAGGTTGGCCAGCAGCGCGGCGTTGCCGTTGTCGCCGGAACGGGCGCTGGTGCGGCCGATGCGGAACTGGTCCCCGGCAGCCGGCGCGCCGTCCAGGCTCACGCTCCAGCCGTTGGCGCTGATCGTCTGCCCCGGGGTGAACGCGAACGGACCGGCACCGTCGATGGTGTACTGGCCTGCGTCGAGGAATTCGATCACCGCGTCGTCGAGCAGGTTGGCGTCGCCGGCGTCGACGACCTTCAGGCCTTTCAGCGCGCCGGTGCCGACGTTGTCCAGGTCCGCCTTGCCCGAAACCGGGCTGGCCGCGGCGATCCGCGACGGATCGCTGATCGCCACGCTCATTCCCGCTGCGACGCCGGCGGTGGGCTGGAGCAGGAAACGGTCGCCAGCGACAGGCGGCGGGGTGGTGGAAACGACCAGGGCGATGCCATCCACCAGCAGCGGATCGGCGCTGGTGCCGGTGCCGGCCAGGGCCACGGCCACGCCGGTGTCGGCGCGCGTCGCGGTCCAGGCGCCGCCGTCGAAACGCAGCACCAGGTTCTGCCCGGTGACGGCGCCGGCGTCGGCCAGGGTCGCCTGCAGGCCCGCGCCACTGGCGTTGCCCCCGTGCC
Organism: Pseudoxanthomonas daejeonensis; assembly: GCF_010093205.1. Taxonomy (GTDB): domain Bacteria; phylum Pseudomonadota; class Gammaproteobacteria; order Xanthomonadales; family Xanthomonadaceae; genus Pseudoxanthomonas; species Pseudoxanthomonas daejeonensis. The sequence goes on along the minus strand of NZ_PDWN01000009.1, from coordinate 101,800 downwards.
CGCTGACCTTCGGCGCGGGCAGCGAGAAGAAGTCGCCGCCCATGTCGCCGTACAGGTCCATGCCGGCGCGATGGCCGGCGTTGAACGTGTCGGCCATGGCGACGGCAATGCGGCCCAGTTCGGCCATCGCCGGATCGAGCACCGACGCGCGGAATTCGGCCAATCCGCCCATCCGCCCGCCGAGCGTGCGCTGGTCCAGGGCCACGGTTGTGCCCTGGCTGCTCAACGCCAGTTGCAGGCGTTCGGGACGGTAGGGATCGGCGACGGTGGTGACGGACGAGGGCTGGTTGCCGACCACCAGCGGCTGCCCGCCGGCGGTGAAGACATTGAGCATCCCGCCGTCCTGGACCACGGCGGTGCCGCCGGTATAGCCGACCAGCTCGCTGACCAGCCGATCGCGGCGGTCGAGCAGGTCAGGGGAAGCGCCCGCCACGTTGCCGCCGATGGATTCGTTGATCCGCGCGATCTCCGCGGCGAGCCGGTTGATCTCCTGCGCGCCGGCGACCAGGCCGTTGTTGACCTCCGCGTCCAGCGACTGCAGCTGGCCGTCGAGCTGGCGGAAGCGCGTCGCCAGCGACCCGGCCTGGGCAAGCAGGTCCTGGCGCTCGGCGGTGCCGGCCGCGTTGGAAGACAGCGCGCTGACCGAATCGAAGAAGTTCGACCACAGGCCGGCGACATTGGTGGCCTTGTCGGAGAACAGCTTGTCGACCCGGTTGGACAGGCCCGACAGCTGCTCCAGGCGCGCCAGTTCGCCGCCGCTGTCGAGCAGTCGCGAAGTGGCCAGCTGGTCGGCGATGCGCTGGATGTCGGCGATCTTCACCCCGTTGCCGACCTGGCCATAGCCGTAGTCGGTCGGGTTGCGCGTGGCGAACTCGACCCTTTGCCGGCTGTAGCCTTCGGTGTTGACGTTGGCGACGTTGTGGCTGACGGTGGAAAGCGCCCGCTGGAATGCGATCAGCGCGCCGGTACCGGTGGACAGGACGGACATCGGGCTTATCTCCGGAAGGCGGCGTCGAGGGAGCCGAGCGCGCCGGCGGCGGTGGCCACGACGGCGCCGGCGCCGGTGGCCGCATCGGCCCCCGTGCGCGCGGCGACGCCGGCGATCGCCTGCACCGCGCGGCCGATGGTCGGGCCGTTGGCGATCGAGGCGATCTTGGCCGCGTAGGAAGGATCGGTGGCATAGCCGGCGCTCTGCAAAGCCTGGGCGAAGCGCTTCACGTCGCCGCCGGACTGCAGGGCCTGGCGGTAGCGCGGGTTGTTCTTCAGCATCCGCACGTAGTCGGCGAAGCTTTCTGCCGGCGAGGCGTAGGCGCGGAAGTCGGCGGTCTCGCTGACGCGCCGGCCGTCGACGAATTCGTGGGTGCCGCTGGTGACGCGCTCGCCCTTCCAGCCGGTGGCCTTGATCCCGAACAGGTTGTGCGCGCTGGCACCGTCGCCGCGCTCGATCTGCTTGCGGCCCCAGCCGGTCTCCAGCGCGGCCTGGGCGACGAGCGCGCGGGCATCCACGCCCAGCTCCTTTGCCGCGGCCTGGGCGTGGTGCCAGATCTTGGCCACGAACTGTTCGGGGCTGCGCGGCGCGAAGCTGGCGGCAGCCTCGCTCGCGGCGGCAGCATCGGTCGTGCCGGTTGCCGCGGCGGGGGGCGTGGCCATCAGCCGCGCGACCAGTGCGTCCAGCGGCGACGTGGACGCGGACGCGCCGCCGTCGCTATCGCGACCGGCGATCAGGTCCAGGGCGCGATCGACTTCCGCGGTGGAGGTGTTGTCGCTGGCGCCGACGCGCGAATAGGCCAGCGCCGCGGCTGCGGCCCGGGTCGGGCCCGGCCGCGCGTCGACCGCGCCCGGCAACTGCGTGTCCAGCGCCGGTGCGGCCTGCGGGGCGACGCCGGACTGGCGGCCGAGCTGGCGCGCGATCATCGGCGCCAGGCCCAGTCCCTTGCCCTCGGTCAGGGCCTTGGACAGTTGCTGGTCGTAGAGGTCGCGGAAGGTCTGGTTCTCGCCGGGGAACAGCGAATCGCCGAAGCTGGCGTCGCGCATGCTCTTGACCAGCATCTGCGCGAACTGGCCCTCGAGCTGGCGCGCGACCTGGTCGATGCGCGCGGCATCGGGCCGGTTCGTGCTGGCCAGTTCGATCGGTGAGGGCGCCCCGATACGCATCAGATCACTTCCAGCTCCGCGCGCAGCGCACCGGCCTGGCGCAAGGCTTCCAGGATCGCGATCAGGTCGCCGGGCGCGGCGCCGACTTCGTTCACCGCGCGCACGATCTCGTCCAGGGTGGTGCCACCCTCGAACTTGAACATGCGGATGCCCTCCTGCGAGGTGCTGATGGTCGAGGAGGGCGTGGCCACGGTCTGGCCGCCACCGAAGGCGTTGGGCTGGCTGACGTCCACCGCTTCGCTGATGGTCACGGTGAGGGCGCCGTGGGCGACCGCGGCCGGCATCACCCGCACCTGCGCGCCGATGACCACGGTGCCGGTGCGCGCGTTGACGATGACCTTGGCCGGTGCGGTGCCGGGGGTGAGCTCGAGGTTCTCCACGCGCGCCAGGAAACCGATGCGCGCGCCCGGGTCCGACGGTGCGGCCACCGACACGGTGACGCCGTCGACCGCGCGCGCCGCACCGGAACCGAATGCGCCGTTCAACGCGTCGACCATGCGCGAGACGGTGGTGAAATCGTTCTGGTGCAGGTTCAGGGTGATGTCGCCACCGGAATCCAGCGCGCTGGGCACCGCGCGCTCGACCGTGGCGCCGTTGGGAATGCGGCCGACGCTGGGCACGTTCACCGACACGCGCGAACCGTCCTTGCCCTGCGCGCCGAAGCCGCCGACCACCAGGTTGCCCTGGGCGATCGCGTAGACCTGGCCGTCGGCACCCTTCATCGGCGCCATCAGCAGCGAGCCGCCGCGCAGCGAGACCGCGTTGCCGATCGAGGACACGGTGATGTCGATGGTCTGGCCGGGCTTGGCGAACGGCGGCAGCTCGGCGTGGATCGCCACCGCCGCCACGTTCTTGAGCTGCGGATTGACGTTGGGCGGGACGTTGACGCCCAGCTCGCCGAGCATGTTCTTCAGGCTCTGCACGGTGAAGGGCGCCTGGCTGGTGCGGTCGCCGGAGTTGTCCAGGCCGACCACCAGGCCGTAGCCGACCAGCGCGTTGCCGCGCACGCCGCCGACCTGGGCCAGGTCCTTGATCCGCTCGGCGTGGGCGGCCGGGAGGAACGCGGCCAGCAGCGCAAGAGCGAAGAGGATTTTCCCATTGAACCCCCGCACATGGATGTGCGGGCTCTTGCGAGGGACTCGCATGTCATCGTGCGGGCTTTTGCGAAGGACTCGCATATGGGGCTCTCAGTAGGGATACAGGCGCGTGTTGAAGAAGCGGCCCAGCCAGCCCATCGCGTTGGACTGGGCGATCGCGCCGCGGCCGCCGTAGACGATCCGCGCTTCGCCGACGCGGCTGGAAGGCACGCTGTTGTCCAGGTTGATGTCGGCCGGACGCACGATCCCCTGGATCTGGACCAGTTCGTCGCCCTGGTTCAGGCGCATGTTCTTCTGGCCCTGCACGACCAGGTTGCCGTTGGGCAGGCGCTGGATCACGGTGACGGTCACGCTGCCCTGCAGCCGGTTGCTCTGGCTGCTCTTGCCCTGGCCGTCGAAGTCGCGCTCGCCGCTGATCGTGGCCGACAGGATGTCGCGGCCGTTGTACGTCACCGGTGCGCCGAGGATCTCCGGCGCCGACATGCTGATGTCGCTGGTCTTGCCGACCTGGGTGGTGGCGCTGGTCTGCGCCGTGGTGGATTCGACCAGGTTGATGGTGAGCAGGTCGCCGACGTCGCGCGCGATGCGGTCCGAGTACAGCGACAGGCCGGGACCTGCCTGGTAGATCGCACCCGGCGTGGCCTGCGCGACGGGGGCGACCACCGGCACGACCGGCGCCATCGCCGGATAGGGGCGCACGTCGCCGGCGGCGACGCAGCCACCGAGCAGCAGCGTGGCGCACGGGAAGGCGAGGGCGGTCAGGACGTGGGTCTTCATGGCGGTGTCTCCTGCGGCGCCGTGGCGGCCGTCAGACGTTGCTGTTCAGATAGCCGAGCATCGAGTCGGTGGTGGAGATGGCCTTGGCATTCATCTCGTAGGCGCGCTGGGTCTCGATCATGCTGACCAGCTCCTCGACCACGTTGACGTTGCTGCCTTCCAGAGAACCCTGCACGACCAGGCCCAGGCCGTTGAGGCCGGGCGTGCCGTTCTGGGCGGGGCCCGATGCGGTGGTCTCGACGTAGAGGTTCTCGCCGCGCGCCTGCAGGCCCGCGGGATTGATGAAATCGGTGACGCTCAGCGAGCCCACTTCCAGCGACTGGCCTTCGCCGGCCATCTGCACGGTCACCGTGCCGTCGTTGCCGATGGTCATCGACTGCGCGCCCTCGGGGATCTGGATGCCCGGCTGCACCGGATAGCCGCTGCTGGTGACCAGCTCGCCCTGGGCGTTGACCTGGAAGCTGCCGTCGCGGGTATAGGCCGAGCTGCCGTCGGGCATCAGCACCTCGAAGAAGCCGCGGCCGTTGATCATCACGTCCAGCGAGCGTCCGGTCTGCTGCGGGTTGCCCTGCTGGAAATCCTTGGAGGTCGAGACCACGCGCACACCGGTTCCCAGCTGCAGGCCGGACGGAAGCTGGGTCTGCGCCGAGGTCGAGCCGCCGGGTTGGCGCAGCTGCTGGTACAGCAGGTCCTCGAAGTTGGCGCGGTCGCGCTTGAACCCGGTGGTGTTGGTGTTGGCCAGGTTGTTGGAGACCACCGACATGCGCGTCTGCTGCGCATCCAAGCCGGTCTTGGCGACCCAGAGTGCCTGATTCATGGCGCGATACCTCGTGAGGCGGATTGACGCCGGTGCAGATGCATGCGGCGTGCCAGAACGGGGCCGGGGGATCGGCGGGGGCTGAGATGACCTGGCGCGCAGGTAGGAAGCGCCGGCGGTGGCCGGCTTCGGGCCGAGCCGCGGCTCCGCTCAAATCCGAATGCCGTGGCCCTGCTTTTGTAGGAGCGGGCATGACCGCGACCCGAGGGCGTCGGCACAGGCGATGTCCCCGAGGTTCCAGCGCCCGTGTCGCGGTCATGCCCGCTCCTACAGGAAAGCGCCCGGTCACTGGCGACGCGTGTCGTAGAACGAAGCCACGCCCTGGAAGCGACCCGAGGCCGTCGTGTCCTGGGGATAGGGCGCAAGCAGCACAGGGATATGCTGCGCTCGATCCTCGGAGGCAGAACGCCGGAGCGGAGCGATGCGCGCTGCCCCCAGGGCACGACGGCCCCTTCCGAAGCGGGAGCTCTTGCTGCAGCGCCCTCCGACACCGCGGCCCGTCTGACGGCAGCGCCTTGCGCCTTGCGGCCCCTACGCCAAGCCTTCCCGGATGCCGGCCTCAGCCGCCCAGGCGCAGCAGCGAGTTGGAGGCCTGCGCGTTGTCGTCGCCGCGCTGGATCACCTTGACCTGCATTTCGAACTGGCGTTGCAGCTGGATCATCTGCACCAGCGCACCGGCCGCATCGACGTTGCTCTGCTCGAGCGCGCCGGTGGCCATCACCGCGCCCGGCGCCTGCGCGAGTGGCTGGCGCGGGTCGGTGTTGCGCATCAGCCCGTCCAGCCCGCGGGCCAGCCGGTCTGGCGTGGCTTCCACCACCTTCAGCCGACCGACGATGGCCATCGTGTCGGCGCCTTCGCCCAGCGGCACGATCGAGATCGTGCCGTCCTGGCCGATTTCCAGCGACTGGTGCGGGGGCAGGGCGATCGGGTTGCCCTCCTGGTCCAGCAAGGCGCGCCCGCCGGCGGTGACCAGCTGCCCGTTCGGGGTCAGCGACAGGTTCCCGGCGCGGGTGTAGGCCTCGCTTCCGTCGGGTGCCTGCACGGCCAGCCAGCGGTCGGCCTGCAGCGAGACGTCCAGCGGATTTCCGGTGACCTGCTGCGCACCGGCGCGGGCGTCGAAGCCCTCGTCGATGTGCATGGCCGCGGTGCGCGACGCGTAGCCCGGTCCACGCACCGGAAAGGCCTCGGTGTTGGCCAGCGCCGCCTTGAAGCCGGCAGTGTCGGCGTTGGCGAGGTTGTGCGACACCGTGCCCTGCGCCTGCAGGGTGGCGCGCGCACCGGTCATCGCGACATAGAGGGCCTTGTCCATGCGAAATCTCTTTTCGGTCTACAGGCGGGTTGCGTGCGGTCCATCCGCATCAGCGGATGTTGATCACCGTCTGGGTGGCCTGGTCCTGGGTGGAGATCATCTGCGCGTTGGCCTGGAAGTTGCGCTGGGCCACGATCATGTTCACCAGCTGCTCGGTCAGGTCCACGGTCGACGATTCCAGCGCGCCGGCCTGGATCTGGCCGAAGTCCGAGCTGTCCGGCGCACCGGTGCGCGGCGTGCCCGACGCGTGGGTCGCGCCCCACTGGTTGTTGCCCTGCGACTGCAGGCCCTGCGGATTGACGAAATTGGTCAGCACGACCTGGCCCAGGGCCACGTCGTCGCCGTTGGTGTAGCGGGCGAACACCACGCCGTCCTCGGCCACGCTGATCTCGCTGAGCTTGCCTGCGGCATAACCGTCCTGGTGCACGTCGCGCAGGGCGAAGCTGCCGCCGTACTGGGTGCTTCCGGACAGGTCCAGGGTCATGTTGAGCACGCCGGCGCCGGTGCCCGGCGTGTACGGGTCCATCACGACCTGGCCGTTGGCCGGGGTCAGCAGCGTGCCGGTGGAGGAGAACTGCAGCGTGGTCGGCGCGCCGACCGCAGTGCCGTCGACGTAGTTGTGGACCTGCCACTCGTTGGGCGTGGCGGTCTTGACGAAATACGAGGTCTGCACGTGGCTCACGCCCAGCGAGTCGTACACGGTGACGCCGCCGCTGGAGGAGGTGTAGCTGTTCGGGTCGGCCGGGTCGAACGGCGTGGTGACCGGGGCCGCGGCGTTGCCCGGCAAGGTCACCATCAGGTCGACGCTGGAGGTCTGCGCCGGCGGACTGTCGGTGGTCAGCAGCTGCAGGTCGCTCAGGCGGCCCACGTCGAAGCCGTTGCCGCCGGCGTTGGGCGCGAACACCTGCAGGCGCGCACCGTCCGGCGTCACCACGAAACCCTGGTTGTCGGTCTGGAAGTTGCCGGCGCGCGTGTACAGCGTGTTGCCGTTCTTGTTCACCGTGAAGAAACCTTCGCCGTCGACCGCGAAATCCAGGCTGCGCCCGGTCGGGTCGATGTTGCCTTGCGAGAACTGCTGGGCGACGTTGCTGACCTTCACGCCGGCGCCGATCGCGTTGCGCGACAGGCCGTAGGTCGTGTACGAGAACAGGTCGGCGAATTCGGCGCGCGATTCCTTGTAGCCGGTCGTGTTGACGTTGGCGATGTTGTTCGCGGTGACGTTGAGGTCGGAATTGGCCGCGTTGATGCCGGACAGTGAAGTGTTGAAGCTCATGGCGGACTCCTGGATGAAGTCTTGCGTGTCGCGTGCGGGAAGGAGGCTCAGCTGACGCGGAGCACGTAGTCGAGGGGAACGGTGCCCAGTCCGGGCAGGTCGAGGTAGAGGCCGTCGGTACCGACGGTGACGCTGTCGACGGTGCCCTTCACGTAGGTGTCGACCTTGGTGTTGGTGCCGTCGCTGCCGGCGTGGCTGGCGGTGATGCCGTAGCTGCCGGCGGGCAGGCGGTTGCCGAGCGCGTCCTTGCCGTCCCAGTTAAACGCGACTTCGCCGGCCTTGGTCGCGGCGAGGGTGAAGTCGTGCACCTTCTGGCCGTTGGCATCGGTGATGGTGAAGGTCACGTTGCCGGCGCCGGGTGCGGCGACCGCGCCGCTGGCGCCACCGTCGGCGCCGAGCGCGAGCTTGGACGAGGGCACCAGCACCTGGCGGCCGACCAGCGCCGCACCCCGCAGCACCTGGTCGTTGCCCAGCGAGGTGGAGAAGCCCTGCACCTGCGAGTTGAGGTCCTGGATGCCCTGCACGGTCGAGAACTGCGCGAGCTGGCCGAGGAAGGCACTGTTCTCCATCGGCTTGAGCGGATCCTGGTGCTGGAGCTGCTCGGTCATCAGGCGCAGGAAGTCGGCCTGGCCCAGCGACTCCTCCTTCTTCTTGGTGGAGGTGTTGCCGGTCATCCCGAGGCTGGAATAGATATCGCTGCCAATCGTGCTCATGCGCGGGTTCCTCAGCGGCCCATCGTCAGGGTGGCCAGGGCGAGATCCTTGGCCGTGTTGATGACTTCCACGCCAGCCTGGTAGCTGCGCGAAGCGGAAATGAGGTTGACCATTTGCGCGACCGGATCGACGTCGGGCGAGAACACGTAGCCGTCGGCGTCGGCCAGCGGATGGCCCGGTTCGTAGCGGCGCACCGGCGGTGCTTCGCTTTGCGCGATCTCGCGCACGCGCACGCCGGTGAGGCTGGGGTCGCGGCTGTTGGCCTGGGCCTGGAACACCGGCTCCAGCGGCTTGTAGACCGCATCGGCCGAACCGGCCACCGAGTCGGCATTGGCCAGGTTGCTGGCGATGGTGCTCAGGCGCACGGACTGCGCCTGCAGCGCGGAGCCGGCGACGTCGAAGATCGGCAGGTTGCTCATGGCGGCGACGTGTTCCCTGTGGGCCGGTCTTACTGGCCGGTGATGGCGGTGAGCAGCGTGCGCACCTTGGATTCGAGGAAGCTCAGCGACGCGCGGTATTCCAGTGCGGCGCGGCCGTAGGCGGCGCGCTCGGCATCCGGATCGACGGTGTTGCCGTCGAGGCTGGGCTGGCTGGACTGGCGGGTGAGCTGGAACGGCAGCTGGCCGGTGGCGATCGCATCGGACAGGTGGCCCTCGCGGGTCGTGGCCAGGCCCGTGGCCGGCGCCAGGCCTTCGCGTTGCATCCGCGCCGCGCCCAGCGCGGCGTTGAAGTCCATGTCCTGGGCCTTGTAGCCGGGCGTATCCGCGTTCGCCAGGTTGCTGGCGATGAGCTTCATCCGCTGCTCGCGCAGGGGCAAGGCGTCGGCGTGGACACCCATGTAGGAAGAGATCGGATTGGACATGCTGCCTCCGGACGGACCGTTGCCGTCACACAGGCAAGCGCCGTGCCAGAAGGAGCGGGAGGGCCGCCTGCCGGGGCCGTGAACCGCGCCGCCGGTGGGCCTCAGGCCGCGCGGGCGACCTGGTGCAGCCGCGCCAGCACGTGCTCGGCGAGCTCGTGCGGGCTGTACTTGGCGACGAAGGCGTTGGCGCCCACGCGCTCGACCATGGCGTTGTTGAACACGCCCGACAGCGAGGTGTGCAGCAGCACGTACAGGCCGGCCAGCCCGGGGTGGCGACGGATTTCCGTCGTCAGGGTGTAGCCGTCCATGGCCGGCATCTCGATGTCGGAGATGACCATGGCGTAGCGTTCGGCCGGGTTCTCGCCGGCAGCGTGCACCTGCAAGAGGTGGTCCAGCGCCTGGCGGCCGTCGGAGAGCAGGGTGACGCCCACGCCGAGCTGGTCCAGCACGCTGCGGATCTGCTGCCGGGCCACGCGCGAGTCGTCCACCACCAGCACCTGCAGCGGCGGGGCGTCGGCGGGCAGCGCCAGCGCGGGGTCCAGGGTCGCGTCCATCCGCGCCTGGGTGATGTCGGCCAGCACGCTTTCCACGTCGATGACCTGGATCAGCGCATCCTGGAAGCGGGTGACCGCGGTCAGGTAGCTGGCCTGCGCGCCCAGGTCCGGCGGCGGGTGGATGTCTTCCACCGCGATGTTGACGATCCGCTCCACGTCGCTGACCAGGAAACCCTGGACCGAACGGTTGAATTCGGTCACCACCAGGTAGTGCGTGCTCTCGCCATCGCCGGACCCATCGCGCTCGGGATGGCCGATGGCCAGGCCCAGGTCCAGCACCGGCACCGAGCGGCCGCGCACGTCGGCCACGCCGGCGAACTGGGGTGGCAGCCCCGGAAGCTGGAACAGCGCCGGCCGGCGCAGCACTTCCTGCACCTTGAACACGTTCACGCCGAACAGCTGGCGGCCGCCGAGCCGGAACAGCAGCAGGGCCAGCCGGTTGTGGCCGGCGAGCCGGGTCCTCTGGTCGATGCGGTTGAGCAGGTTGTGCGCCATGTGCCCGGTATCGGCGCCGACGGCGATGGCTTGAGCGGGCGCGCGGGGTCGCGGCGGCACGCCGCTTGCATGGTCGTTGCCACGACATTCCATGGGAGGCCGCCGTGCTCCTGATGCGCTCGATGCTCATGTTCCTGCTGGCGCTGCCGATGATGGTGGCGCTGGCTGCCGGTGGCTTCCAGCCGGTGGAGTCGATCCGTGCCGCCGCGCTGGGCGCGGTGCCGGGCGGCCAGGCCGAGGCCAGCCTCGACCCGGCCCTGCGCATGCCCGCCTGCGCGCAGGCGCTGCAGGCGCAGCAGGCCACCGCTGGCACGGTCGAGGTCGCTTGCCCGGATGGCTGGCGGCTGTTCGTGCCGGTCAAGCTGCGACGCACCCAGCCGGTGCTGGTCCTGGCCCGTGGCGTGGCCGCGGGCGAGCCCATACCGGCCGACGCGCTGGCCACCGAGACCCGCGACACCTCGCGGATCGCCGGTGCCGCCCTGTCCGATGCCGGGCAGGCCGTCGGCCAGGTGGCCCGGCGTGTCCTGCCGGCGGGGACGGTTCTTTCCGCCGGCGACCTGGTCGCACCGCGGCTGGTGCGCCGGGGCGACCAGGTGGCGCTGGTGTCGCGCCGGGGCGGCGTGGAAGTGCGGGTCTCCGGCCGCGCCCTGGGCGATGCCGGCGAGAACGAGCGCGTGGCGGTCGAGAACCTGTCATCGCGGCGGGTCCTGCAGGGCAGGGTCGGTCCCGGCGGCGAGGTCCTGGTGACCCGATGAAAGACTTCGCAAGCGCCGCTCCGGACACGCCGAAGGCGACCGCCGGAAATATTTTCAACCCGGGCCTAAAGTTCTCCCGCTCCCTTGCCGATACCCCCGGCGTACCCCGCAAGAAGGACTCACCGTGATGAGCCAGAAGATCGAAGGCACCCCGCCCCCGGCCGTGCGCAGCACCGGTCCGGTCGGTGGCCGCATCGCGCCCGCAGGCGCCGATCGCTCCAACCCGGTCGAAGCCAGCCAGCCCGGCGACAGCCTGCGCCTGACCGGCGAGGCCACCAGCCTGCAGGCCCTGCAGCGCGAGCTGTCGGCCGCTCCGGCGATCGACCAGGCCCGCGTGGCCGAGGTCAAGCAGGCGCTGGAATCGGGCACCTACCGCATCGACCCGGCGAAGATCGCCGAGCGCATGCTGGACCTGGACAAGCAGCTGGGCGGCGGCTGATCGATGGACGCCCCGGCCACCAGCGACGAGGCGCTCGACCGCCTGGCCGCGGCGCTCGCCGACGAGCGCCGGGCCCTGCTGGGCCACGACATCGAACTGCTGGTGCGCTCCACCCACGACAAGCTGGCGGCGCTACGGCGGCTGGAAGCGGACCTGCCCGGCGGCATCGCCGAGCGCCTGGCCGTACTGGCCGAGACCAACCGCAGCAATGGCGCACTGCTGGCGCGCCGCCGGCGCGAGGTCAACTGGGCGCTGCGCCACCTCGGCCGCGCCGAAAGCGCGCCGGCCTACGACGCGCAGGGCCAGGCCCAGCAGCTGCAGGCGCGCCGCGAACTGGCGGTGGTGTGATCGCCGCACGCGGCTGCCGATGCGCAGCCGGCTAGAATCGGATCCTGCGAACCCTGCTGGCAGTGCCGTGACCGAAACTCCAGACGCAGCACGCGTCCCCTCCGTGCAGACCATCCAGGCCCTGAGCGACCGCATGCTCGAGGGCGTGCTGCTGTATGGCGCCGACAGTCGCCTGCTCTACGCCAATCCGTCGGCGCATGCGCTGTGCCGGGAATGCTATCCGCGCGATCTCGCCAGCGGCCTGAGCCTGGAGCAGCTGCTGCCGCTGGACGCGCTGGTCCAGGCTCGCGCGAGCGGGCGCTGGAACGGCCACCTGTCGTTCGGACAGGACGCGATCCTGATGGTCCACCTCTACTTCGACCAGAACGAGGGCGGCCACTTCCTGGTGGTGATGCAGGACCTGAGGCAGATCCGCTTCTACGAGCAGGACCTGCTGCGCCGCCATGCCGAACTGAACGTGCGCCTGACCGCGGCGCAGGAGAAGCTGCTGCAGGCCGAAAAGCTGGCTTCGATCGGCCAGCTCGCCGCCGGCGTGGCCCACGAGATCAACAACCCGATCGGCTACGTGCATTCCAACCTGGGCAGCCTGCAGGAATACCTGCACAGCCTGTTCGCGCTGATCGAGGCCTACGAGCGCGCCCTGCGCTCGGCCGACCCGCGCGCGATGATCCCGGAGATCGACCAGACCCGTTCGCGCCTGGACATCGACTTCATCAGCCGCGACCTGCCGCAGCTGATGACCGAATCGCGCGAGGGCATCGAGCGGGTGACCCGGATCGTGCGCGACCTGAAGGATTTCTCGCGCAGCGAGCGCGACGAGTCGTGGAAGCTGGTGGACATCCACGCCGGCCTGGAATCCACGCTCAACATCATCTGGAACGAGCTCAAGTACAACACCACGCTGGAGAAGCGCTACGGCACGCTGCCGCCGGTGGAGTGCCTGCCGTCCGAGCTCAACCAGGTGTTCATGAACGTGCTGATCAACGCCGGCCAGGCGCTCGGCGAGCGCGGCACGATCCGCGTGGAAACCGGTCATGAGGATGACCACGTCTGGGTCGAGATCGCCGACAGCGGCCCGGGCATCCCGCCGGAGGCGCAGCAGCGCATCTTCGATCCGTTCTTCACCACCAAGCCGGTCGGCAAGGGCACCGGCCTGGGCCTGTCGATCTCCTACGGCATCGTCGCCAAGCACCACGGCCGGATCGACGTGGACAGCCGCATCGGCGAAGGCTCGCGCTTCCGGATCGTGCTGCCGGTGCGACAGCCGCAGCCGGCGGCCTGAAGCGCCCGGGCGATGCGGGGCCCGGCGGAGCGCATCGCGCTCACGCCATCGGCGGGCGCACCTGGTGGGTACGGAACGCCTGGCGGATGTGCTCGCGCAGTTCGTCGTCGTTCCACGGCTTGGTCAGGAACCGGTAGATCGCGCCGCGGTTGATCGCGTCGGTGACCGTGGCCAGGTCGGTGTAGCCGGACAGGACCATGCGCACGGTATCGGGGTAGAGCATCTTCACCCGGCCCAGGAACTCGGTGCCGCTCATGTCGCTCATGCGCTGGTCGGAGAGGATCACCTGCACGTCGTTGGTGGCGAGCAGGTCGAATGCATCGCGCACGTTGCCCGCGGCCAGGATCCGGTAGCCGTCGCGGCGGAACAGGCGCACCAGCGAGCGCAGCACGTTCTCCTCGTCGTCGACCAGCAGCAGGGTCTGGTCCTGCTTGCTGGCGGCGAACAGTTCCGGGCGCAGGTAGCGCCGGCGCAGGGCCAGGCCGGCGGCGTCGGCCGGCATCGGCTCGCCAAACAGGTAACCCTGGAAGACGTCGCAGTCGCTGCGCCGCAGGTAGCCCAGTTGTGCTTCGGTCTCCACGCCGTTGGCGATCACTTTCATGTTGAGCTGGTGGCCCATCGCGATGATCGCGCGCACGATCGCGGTCTCGCGCTCGCCGGCAGGAGAGCTGCGGATGAAGCTGCGGTCGATCTTGAGCTTGTCGACCGGGTAGCGCACCAGCGCGCTGAGGCTCGAATCGCCGGTGCCGAAGTTGTCCAGGGCCAGGCCCACGCCTTCGCGGCGCAGCGCGACCAGCCCTTCGTAGACCGGGATGACGTTGGCGGCCAGCGCGCTTTCGTTGATCTCCAGCACCAGGCACTCGGGCGGCACGCCGGCCTGGCGCAGCAGGGTGAGCACCTCGTCCGGGAAGCCGGGCCGCTGCAGTTGCAGGGTCGAGACGTTGACCGTGACGAACAGGTCGTCGAAGCCCGATTCGCGCCACAGCCGCAGCTGCTCGATCGCGTTCTCCAGCACCCAGCCACCGATCTGGACGATCACGCCCAGGCGCTCGGCCGTGGGCATGAAGCGCTCGGGCACCAGCAGTCCCAGGCTAGGCGACTGCCAGCGCACCAATGCTTCCATGCCGATCACGCGGCCGTCGCGGGCGCTGATCTCCGGCTGGAAGCGAAGGCGCAGTTCGCCATTGGGGATCGCATCGACGATCTGCCGCGCGATCACGCTTTCGTTGTGGACGTTTTGCAGGCTCTGGCCGCCGTAGAACTGGATGCGCTCGTCGCCATGGGTGGCCTGGCGCGAGGCGATCTCGGCCGTGCGCAGCAGCGTGTCGGCGTCCTGTGCGTGGCCAGGGCACAAGCTCACGCCCAGTTTGACGGTAAGGAACAGGGTGTACGGAAGCACGCTCAGCGGCAGCTCCGCTTCGCGCTGCAGCGCCCAGGCCACGTCGGTCGCATCGGGGCTGCCGGCAACCAGGGGAATCGCGGCGACGAACTCGTCGCTGCCATGCCGCCACAGCCGGCCACGGCCCTCCAGCGAAGCCTCCAGCCGGCGCGCCAGCAGGTCCAGCGCCAGGTCGCCCACGGCCACGCTCATGTTCTCGTTGACCGAGGCGAAGTGGTCGATGTCCAGGTGCACCACCATCAGCGGCGCGCCACCGGCCAGGGCGTCGTCGACCATCGCCTGCAGCGCCGGGTTGGCGGCGCCCAGGCGCGGCGGTGCCGCTACGCCGCCGTGGTCGTATGCGGGCAGGATCGGGGGCATGGCGTTCAGGACGTGGCCTGCTGCGCGTACGGCAGCTGGAGGTGGATGCGGGTGCCGCGGCCGGGCAGGGCGTCGATGCGCAGCTGGCCGCCGACGCTCTGCGCGCGTTCGCGCATGATCACCAGGCCCAGGCCGCTGGCATCGGCCGGCTCGAAGCCGCGGCCGTCATCTTCGATCCGCAGCCGCAGGCAGGTGCCTTCGCCATCCTCCAACGCCAGGCTCACGCTGCGCGCACGGGCATGGCGCAGGACGTTGGTCAGTCCCTCCTGGGCGATGCGGAAGCAGGCCTGCTCCACCTCACGCTCCGGGCGCTGCGGCAGGGCCTGGATATCCAGCTCCAGGTGCACCGGCGAGTTGCGCATCAACGTGCCCGCGTGCCAGCGCAAAGCCGCCTCCAGGCCCAGCGCATCCAGCTGCGGCGGGCGCAGCAGCATGGACAGGTTGCGCAGCTTGTCCAGGGTCGTGTCGGCGGTTTCGGCCAGCGCATGCAGGTCTTCCTGGCGCCGGTCCGCGTCGGCTTCGCCCATCGCGGCGTGCGCGGACAGCTTCATCGCGGTGATCGCCTGGCCGATGTCGTCGTGCAGCTCGCGGGAGATCGCCCGGCGTTCGTCCTCCTGCGCGGTGAACAGCTGCCGGCCCATCGCCTGCAGTTCCTGGTTGCTGTTGGCCAGGTCGTAGCGCATGCGCTCGGGCTCGCTCAGGTCGCGCATGACCAGCAGCTTGCACTGCTGCCCACCGTAGCGCGCGTCGCTGCACGACAGGGCGACCCGGAAGGTGCTGCCATCCTCGCGGCGCATGCAGGGCGAGGGCTCCTCGCCGGGAGCGCCCGACTGCAGGTATTCGCGCAGCCGCACCAGGTCGGGTGCGTCGACCAGCGCCGACAGCGGCTCGCCCAGCAGGCGCTCGCTCTGCCGGGCGAACAGTCCTGCGCAGGCCGGATTGGCGTAGATCACGTGTTCGCCGGACAGGATCATCACGCCATCGGGCAGGATCCTCATCAGTTCCGCGAACTGCTGTTCGCGCTCGCCCAGCAACCGCCGTGTCTGCTGCTCCTCGGTGACGTCCTGCGCGGTTCCGCGCAGGAGCCGGCGCCGGTCCTCGTCCACGGCCTGCACGCGCAGGCGCAGCAGGCGCTCCTGCCCGCCGGTGCCGATGAAGGGCAGCAGCACGTCCATCTTCTGCGCCTGCCCGCTGGCCAGTTCGTCGAGCAGCTGGTCCAGGCGCGCCTGGTTGACCGGATCCGCGGCGACCAGCACGTCCTGCAATGCGCGGGCCCGGTCGTCGCCACCGGCCTGGCCCAGCAGGTGCTGCAGGATCGGGCTGAAGTGGCCACGACGGGTCTGCGAATCGATCTCGAACGAGCCCAGCCGGGCCAGCCGCTGTGCTTCCTGCAGGCGCGCCATGGCCTGCTCCCGGGAGCGCTGCGATTGCAGCTCCAGGGTACGGTCGAAAGTCACGATCAGGCGGATGCGGTTGCCGCCGACGAAGACCAGTTCCGAACTGCGCATCTCGACGTCGCGATGGCTGCCGTCGCTGGTCCGCAAGCGCTCGATCCGCGCGTAGGGCTGGTCGGGCGCGGCGCGGATGGCGGCCACGCCGGCGTCGTAGTACTCCCGGCTTTCGCTGGGCCACAGCATGTGCATCTCCATGCCGCGCAACTCGCCACGCGACCAGCCCAGGAAGCTGCTGGCCGCCGGGTTGGAATCCAGGATCCGCATCGTCTCCAGGTCGTAGGTCCACATCGGGCTGGGACTGGCCTCGAACATCTCCCGGTAGCGCGACTCGGAATTCACGAGTCGCTGCTGCGCAAGGAGCAGGCGATCGACCAGCGGACGCAGCAGCAGGTACAGCAGCAGGCCGGTACCCACCATGTAGACCACGCCCTTCCAGCTCTGCAGGCGGGTGACGGTGCGGACGTCGGCGAACAGGCTGGCGATGAGCTGGTCGCTGAACAGGATCCAGCAGATGCCCAGGAGGACGTAGAACAGGGCGATGCGCCACACCAGGCCGCGCGCCTTCGATTCCACCAGTGGCATGCCGACCGCCGGGGCGGGGCCCTGCGTGTCTGGCTTTTCCTGTGCGCGCATCGATCCCCCCGGCGTGGATCGCAAGCATATCAGTGCCCCCGGCGTGCACAGCGCATGCGTGCCCGATGCGGGCGGGCGCACAGGCACGGCTCAACAAACGTCCATGGCGGCCGCTACCTCCTTGACGACCCGCTACGGGCGATTGCATGGAGTGCAGGCATGGACGCGGGTGCGATCGCTAGCCTGATGCAGCATCCGATCGACAGCGCCCTGCTGGTGCTCGATCGCGACGGCATGCCGTTGGCCGCGAACCCGGCCGCGCAGGCGCTGGGCCTGCAGCATGCGGCGGCCCGCTACGCGCCGATGCTGCAGGACCTGCGCCGGATCCTGGCCGCCGACGGCCTGCAGGCAGTGGCCTGCAGCCTGCCGGGGCCGCAACGCCGGCTCGATGGATGGCTGCGCGCGGTGCGCGCGCCGGAAGGGGGCGTGCTGGCCTACACCCTGGGGATCCCCGATCCGGAAGGCGTCGGCCGCTGGCAGGTGGCGCTGGACAGTGCCGGGCATGGCCTGTGGGACTGGGACATCGCCGCCAACCGCCTGTTCCGCTCGGAGAGCTGGCTGGCGATGCTTGGATACACCGCCGACGACGCGCCCGATACCAGCCTGGAGTCGGCGCTGTCGCTGGTCCATCCCGACGACATCGAGCGCGTGCGCCGTGGCGTGCAGGCGCACCTGGACGGGCATGCCGGGGTCTATGCCGGCGAGCACCGCGTGCGCCACCGCGACGGCAGCTGGCGCTGGGTCCGCGACAGCGGGCGCGTCGTGGCCTGGTCGGCCGACGGCCGGCCCCTGCGGATGGTCGGCACCCATACCGCGATCGAAGAACAGAAGCAGCTCGAGTCCGAGTTGCGCCGGCAGCAGGCGCTGCTCGAGGACGTCCAGCGCGTCGCCGCGATGGTGCCGTGGTCCTGGGATCCGCGCAGCGACAGCGGCTGGTGGCCGGCGGATCTCTACCACCTGGCCGGCCATCCGTTCCAGCCGCGCGACAGCGCCCGGGCCTGGTTGCGGCGGCTGCCGCGCGCGGCAGCCTCGACACTGCGTGGCGCGTGGCGGCGCATGCGCCGCGACGGCCAGCCGGTGCACTTCCACCTGGAAGTGGGCGATGCGCTGGGTGCGCCCCTGCAGCTGCAGGCGTGGGCGCGCCCGGAAATGGACGCGGACGGGCACATCGTCCGCGTGCTCGGCCAGGTCCAGGACGTGACCGCGCAGCGCAACGCCGATGCCCTGCTGCGCTGGCGTACCGAACTGCTGGACCGGGTCTCGTCGCTGGGCCACATCGGCGGCTGCGAGATCGAGCCGGTCAGCCGGCGCGTGCAGTGGACCGAAGAATGCTGCCGCATCCACGGCATGCCGCCGGGCCCGCTGGGCCTGGACGATGCCCTGGCGCTGTACACGCGCGACTCGCGCGAGGCGTTCGAGGCCGCGTTGGCGCGGCTGGTCGAAGGCGGTCCGCCCGAACAACTGGAGCTGTGCTTCTACCGCCACAGCGGACAACGCGTGTGGGTGCAGGTCCTGGTCGAGATGGATACGCGCCAGGGCCTGGCGCCGCGGCTGGTCGCGCTGTACCGCGACATCACCCGCGAGCGCGAGACCAGCGAGCGGATCGAACTGCTCTCGCATTACGACCTCCTCACGGGACTGCCGAACCGCTTCCTGCTGCGCGCCCAGGCCGAGGAGGCGATCATGGCGGCGCAGGACGAAGCAGGCGAGGGCGGCCTGTCGTTGCTGCTGGTGGACCTGGACGGCTTCAAGAACATCAACGATTCGTTCGGCCATGCGGCCGGCGACGCCATGCTCAAGGCCGCCGCCGGGCGCATGCACCACGCGCTCGGAAACGGCGAGTTCTTCGGCCGGCTTGGCGGCGACGAATTCCTCGTCGCGCTGCGCGGGCCGACCGACCCGGATGCCGCCGAGGCACTGGCGGCGAGGCTGATCGCCGCGCTCTCCGAGCCGCTGGCCTTCGGCAGCGAACAGCTCAAGGTCGGCGCCAGCGTCGGCATCGCGCTGCTCGGCCGCGACGGCGATGCCTTCGACGACCTGCTGCGCGCGGCGCATGCAGCGCTGCGGGCCGCGCGCGAACGCGGCCGCAACAGCTGGCAGCTGCACAACCAGGACATCCACCGCCAGACGCGGCGCCGGCTCGAGATCGAGCATTCGCTGCGCGGGGCGCTGGAACGCGAGGAATTCAGCCTGGTCTACCAGCCGCAGGTCAGCCTGCGCGATGGGCAGGCGCCGGGCATCGAGGCCCTGCTGCGCTGGCACCGGCCCGCCGGCCATTGCCATCCGGGCGAGTTCATCCCGGTGGCCGAGCAGTGCGGCGAGATCGTGCGGCTGGGCGAGTGGGTGATCGCGCAGGCCTGTCGCCAGGCCGTGGCCTGGCATGCGGCCGGGCTCGATTTCGGCCGGATCGCAGTCAATGTCTCCGGCGTGCAGCTGCGCGACCGCGGTTTCGCCGAACGCGTGGTGACCCTGTGCCAGCGTGCCGGCTGGCCGCCGGGCCGGTTGGAACTCGAGTTGACCGAGTCGGCCCTGATCGTGGACAGCGACAACGTCCGGCACTGCTTCCAGGTGTTCGAACGCCATGGCGTGCAGCTGGCGGTGGACGATTTCGGCACCGGCTTCTCCAACCTGCAGTACCTCAACCGATTCCCGGTGCAGCGCCTGAAGATCGACCGCAGCTTCGTCACCGACATGCTGGGTGATGCCAATGCCGGTGAAGTCACCCAGGCGATCATCCACCTGGGCCATGCGCTGGGCATGCGCGTGGTCGCCGAAGGGGTGGAAACGCTGGAAGAACAGGCGCAGCTCGCCCGCTGGGGCTGCGACGAGATCCAGGGCTACCTGTACACGCGGCCGCTGCCGCCACGCGAACTGGCGCAGTGGCTGCGCCAGCTGTCGCCCGAGGCCGGCCCTGCCGGCTGGACCGCGGGCCTGGCATCGCACGGCCGCTGAGGACTCCCCCGGGATCTGGAAGGGGCTGCCGGTGGCGGCCCTTTTTTCGTGGAAGGGATCTGGAGGTCACGTGATCACGTGGACGGTACTGAAGCCGATCTGCGCAGGTGCGCAGGCCCGGTCACGTCAGCGTCGCGAGGACGCCTGAGGCTTTCCCGGGGCACGCGTTGCAACTGGGGGCAGTGCAGGCTGCAGGCGGCGCGCGCCTGGCGCGTTGCGATGACGGCGTCAGCCTGCCGAAGCCTCAGCCGGTCGAGGAGTCCAGGTCCCAATCGATGCAGGCGGCCAGCACGTCGGCCATCTGCTTCGCTTCCACCAGCGCCCGTGCCGCTCCGATCTCGTCGTTGGCGAGCTGCTCCAGGCGGGACAGGACCGCCTTGCGGGCGGCGGGGGAGGCAGCTTCACTCCCGGCGTTCGCGGTGGCCACCGACTGATCGGGAGCCGGGACAGGGGCGGCTCCCATGGCCGCCTCGCTGCCGGCAAAGGCCAAGGCCCCGGCTAGGGGCCGGGGCTTGGCGGGGAGGGCCGCACCGGTATCGCGCGGCGGCATCCCGTAGTGCTCCATCTCAGAACAGCTCGACGGTACCGGCACCCATGCTCTGCTGGGCGACCGGCTTGTGCGGCGGCTGCTCCCAGTCGCCGCGCAGGTCGCGCAGGCGCTGGCCCAGGCGCTGCAATGCGCGCATCACATCCTCGTCGGCCGCGCCGTTGCTGCGATGGAGCAGCTCCTGCAGGGCCAGCGCTTCGCGGTTGATCGCATCGAGGCGGTCCAGGTGCACGTGTGCGCCGCCCAGGGCCTGGGTGGCGATGTCCTCGAACTGCAGGGCGCGCACCGCTTCGGCGACGGAGCCGTCGATGGCACGGCCGCATTCGGAGATCTCGCGCATGCCATCGCCCAGCGAACTGTTGATCGCCGCGACGTTCTGCAGCATCTGCGCGGCTTCGGCACGGGCTTCGCGGGAGCGGTCCAGGTCGCGCGAGGCCATCTGCGTGACCGTTTCGCGGACCTTCTGGATCGCGTCCTTGGAACTGTGCGCGAGCTTGCGGATCTGCTCGTTGAAGGTGGTCGACCGCTCGGAGAGGTTGCGCACCTCGTCGGCGACCACCGCGAAGCCACGCCCGGCCTCGCCGGCGCGGGCCGCTTCGATCGCTGCGTTCAACGCCAGCAGATTGGTCTGGTCGGCGATCGACTTGACGTCTTCCAGCAGGGCGAAGATGCCGTCGAGGTGCTGGGCCATCTGGTCGATGTGCTGCACGGTGACGGTGCTCTGCCCGGCGACCTGTTCCAGCGCCTCCACCAGTTGCTCCATGCGCGAGCTGGCGTGCTGGGCGAAGCGGGCGACATCCACGCCGCCGGCGCCGTCCTGGTCGGCGATGATCCGGGCCATCGCCGATCCCTGCTGGCGCGACTTGCGGTTCATCGCATCGAAGCTGCCACCCAGCCCGGCAACGGCCTGGCGGATCAGTTCACGGGCGCGTTCGACCTCGTGGCGCGAACCGTCGATTTCCTTGCCGACGAAGCTGCGCAGGTCGCCGAGCAGCTGTTCCTGCTCGCGCAGGACGCGCTGGTGTTCGGGCGAGCGCGCCGGCGTGCCGGCCCCGCGCAACAGCAGCCATGCCGCGAAGCCGAACCAGCTCAGGGTAAGGGTCGTCAGGATGGCCCAGCGCACCGCAGGCGGCCAGTCAAAGCCGATGGCGAGAGGGGTGAGGAGTGTCAGCACCAGCGGTGCTGCCATGCGGATAATCAGTCGGGGGTCCATGGGCGATCTCTGCGGAGCTACGTTCGCAGTATCGGCCGCAGCCCGGGGGGCTTTAGCACGACCGGCGCCTTCACGCGCCGGTAGCGTGCTCAGCGCAGCTGTCCGCCGACCGCTTCCATCATCGCCCGGCGGGCGAGCAGGAACTGCCACGGGTGGCCGCCGAGCTGGCGCCACAGCAGCGCCGAGCGCACCGCGGCCAGCAGCAGGGCGCGTATTTCCGAGACCACGCCGGGCTGGCCGAGGTAGTGCGGGTTGCCCTGGACCATGATCCGCGGCCGCAGGTGGCTGATGGTGTCCGCATACAGCCCGCCCAGCGCGGCCAGCACCTCCGGATGGGTGCTGTCGTGTTCTTCGGCCTGCGGGGCGATCGCGGCGATGCCGTTGGCCACCGCGGCCAGGGTGTTGGGCTCGCCGGTGAACCGGCGCTCGAGCTGGATCGTGGCCCACGCCAGCCGCGGCAGCATCGGGTCGTCGCCACGGCTGCCGAGGTAGTCGGCGAGCACGCGCAGGCCGGGTTCGAGCGTGCGCACGCCGCCGTAGATCTGGGCGGTGGAGTCGGCATCGATGCGGAACACGCTGTCCAGCACCGGGCGGGCGGCGCCGGTTTCACTCTGGCCGGTCTCGGCGATACGGCGTACCTGTTGCAGCGCCTGGGCCAGGCCGGCCAGCGCCAGCACGCGATCATCGTAGGGAGAAGTCATGCGTCCATTCTAACCGGCGGTTGCGACCGCGGCCGCGCCCATGCCCGATCGCGAGCGCAGCGGGCGTCGCAGGTGGCGGGCGAGGAAATGCGGCGCCGCAGTGTGACGTTCGTCCCGCGCCTGGCGCCGATCGCCCTCCATATCGCCAGCGGCAGAGAGAAAAGGGCGTCCTAGCGCCCCGGCGACGGTGCGTCGGTGGAATCGATCACGGCACCGCCCAGGCACGCCACGCCGTCGTAGAGCACCAGCGACTGTCCGGGCGTGGCTGCACGCTGGGCGCGCACGAATCGCACCGAGACGCTGCCGTCCTCCTCGACGCGCACGTGGCAGGGTTCTTCCTGCTGCCGGTAGCGGACCTGCGCGGTGCAGTCGAACGTGGTCGCCGGCGGTGCGCCCTCGACCCAGTGCATCGCCTCGCTGCGCAGCGCGTGCGACTGCAGCCACGGACTGTCGCGGTCCTGGTCGACATAGAGGACGTTGCCCGCCACGTCCTTGCCGACCACGTACCACGGCGCCGCCTGCCGGCCGCGCACGCCGCCGATGTTCAGGCCCTCGCGCTGGCCGAGGGTGAAGTAGAAGACGCCCGGGTGCATGCCGATCCGCACCCCGTCCGGATCTCGGATCTCGCCCGGCTGTGCCGGCAGGTAGCGGCCGAGGAATTCGCGGAAATCGCGCTCGCCGATGAAACAGATGCCGGTCGAGTCCTTCTTGGCATGGTTGGCAAGCCCTGCTTCGCGCGCCATCTGGCGCACCTGCGCCTTGGGCAGGTGGCCGATCGGGAAGACGGTGGCGGCCAGCTGGGCCTGGCCGAGCTGGTGCAGGAAGTAGCTCTGGTCCTTGTCGCGGTCGGCGCCGCGCAGCAGCCGCCAGCGGCCGCCGGATTCGACGACCTGCGCGTAGTGGCCGGTGGCGATGCGTTCGGCTCCCAGCTCGCGGGCCGCGTCCAGGAAGTGCTTGAACTTGACCTCGCGGTTGCACAGCACGTCCGGGTTGGGCGTGCGCCCGGCGGCGTATTCGGCCAGGAAGTGCTCGAACACGCCGGCCCAGTACTGTTTCGAGAAGTCGCGGAAGTGGAACGGGATGCCGAGCCGGCCGCAGACGGCGACCGCATCGCGGCGATCCTCCTCGGCACGGCACTCTCCGCTGCCGTCGTCGTCCCAGTTCTGCATGAACAGGCCCGCGATGGACTCGCCGGAGCGGGCCAGCAGCCAGGCGGCCACCGAGGAGTCGACGCCACCGGACACGCCGACCACCGTGCGCGGCGCGCTCATCGACAGGCCTCCATGCAGGCCGGCAGGGTCACAGCGCCTGCACCAGCGACAGCGGATGGCGCCGCCCGGCCAGCCAGTCGGCGGCGACCTGCCAGACCAGCGGGCTGCGGTGGTCGCCGGCCCGCGCGCGCAGTTCGGCCGGCGTCAGCCAGACGGCACGCTCGATGCCCTCGTCCAGCCGGCGTGACGGATCATGGGCCACTGCCCGGCCGGCAAAGGCGAACCGCAGGTACTGCTGCCCGCCCGGCGCGGTCCACTGGTAGGTGCCGATGAAGGCCTCCACGGCGATCTCCCAGCCGGTTTCCTCGAGGGTCTCGCGCACCGCCCCCTCGGCCAGGGTCTCGCCCGGCTCGAGGTGGCCGGCCGGCTGGTTCAGGACCAGGCGACCCTCGATGCGCTCTTCGACCTGCAACAGGCGCCCGTCACGGACGACCACGCTCGCCACGGTCACGTCGGGATGCCAATCGCGGACGGGCAGGGTGGCCAACGGCTCAGAACTCGTCGCTGTCGGGGTCGCCAGCCAGTTCCCGCTCCATTTCGTCGGCGCTGGTCACCGCGGCGTTGATCGCCTGGTCCAGCGCCTCGGCACCGGCTGCGGCGTCGAGCTTCACCACGAGCAGCGCATGCCCGTTGTGCTTGACCCAGGCGCCGAGCTTGAGGTCGTTCGACGCTTCCAGCAGCCGGTTGGCGACCGGCCCCGGGAAGGCGCCGCTGGACTTGTAGGCGGGCGACCAGATCTCGCGGATGCGATGGCTGCCATAGGTCTCCACCGGCGAACGGACGAATACCAGCTGGCTGCGCTCGGCGTTGTCCTTGCCCTCGAGGGCCATGATCATCTTGTAATCACCATCGCCATCCACTTCGTATTTGTAGCCCAGCTCGTCGAGCATTGCGGCTACCGACGGATCGGCTTTCGGTGCTGCGAGGGCGGAAAGCGGGAGGAGGACCAGCAGGAGCAGGACGGCGAGGCGACGCAGCGACATGGGAATCCCTGGTTTGAGTTGTGATGGTGGCGCGACGGTATTGTCCGGCAGCCAGCGCGATCGAGTCCATCGGCAGGCGACCGTTATAATCGCGGCCATGCCCCACACCCCCCGACACGAACACGAACACGGGACCCTGGTCGATCCGGGCAAGCCCGAAGTCGCGCCACCGCCGATGTACCAGGTGGTCCTGCTCAACGACGATTACACCCCCATGGACTTCGTCGTGGCGGTGCTGCAGCAGTTCTTCGCCCTGGACATGGAACGGGCCACCCAGGTGATGCTCCACGTGCATACCCGCGGCCGCGGCGTCTGCGGCGTCTTCACGCGGGAAGTGGCCGAATCCAAGGTCGCCCAGGTCAATGAATTCTCGCGGATGAACCAGCATCCCTTGCTGTGCAGCATGGAAAAGGCCTGAGCGGCCTGCCGGGCCGGAGGGCCCGGTCGCCCCGGCGTGCCGCAGGCTGAACGCAGCGATCCGAGGGGGTTGTGGAATTCCGGGTAACAGGCCGCATATTGTTGGCATACCGCCGGAGTCCACCATGTTCAGCAAAGACCTCGAACAGACCATCGGCCAGTGCTACAAGCGCGCTCGAGAAGCACGTCATGAATTCATGACCGTCGAGCACCTGTTGCTGGCGCTGCTCGACAATCCTTCCGCCCAGGCCGTGCTCAGGGCGTGCGGGGCCGATTCTGTCCGCCTGCGCGGCGAGCTCGACCAGGCCATCGAGGCGTCCGTCTCGCGCCTGGCCGAAGACGACGGCCGCGACACCCAGCCCACGCTCGGATTCCAGCGCGTGCTGCAGCGGGCCGTCTACCACGTGCAGTCCTCCGGCAAGAAGGAGGTGACCGGCGCCAACGTGCTGGTGGCCATCTTCGGCGAGAAGGATTCGCACGCGGTCTATTTCCTGACCCAGCAGGACGTCACCCGGCTGGACGTCGTCAATTACCTGTCCCATGGCATCGCCAAGCTCGGCGACGAACAGGACAGCGGCTCGTCGGCGCCGAGCGACGGCGAGGGCAAGGCCGAGGCCGGCGAGGGCGACGGCAAGACCGATGCCCTGGCCGAGTACGCCACCAACCTCAACGAACAGGCGCGGATCGGCAAGATCGACCCGCTGGTCGGCCGCGCCGACGAGATCGAGCGCACCATCCAGGTGCTGTGCCGCCGGCGCAAGAACAACCCGCTGTACGTGGGCGAGGCCGGCGTGGGCAAGACCGCGATCGCCGAGGGCCTGGCCAAGCGGATCGTCGAAGGCGAGGTCCCGGACGTGCTGTCGGATGCGGTGATCTACGCACTGGACCTGGGCGCGCTGGTGGCCGGGACCAAGTATCGCGGCGACTTCGAGAAGCGCCTGAAGGGCGTGCTTTCGTCGATCAGGAAGATCCCCGGCGCGATCCTGTTCATCGACGAGATCCACACCATCATCGGTGCCGGCTCGGCCTCCGGCGGCACCATGGATGCCTCCAACCTGATCAAGCCGGCACTGGCGTCCGGCGAGCTGCGCTGCATTGGCTCGACCACGTTCCAGGAGTACCGCGGCATCTTCGAGAAGGACCGGGCGCTGGCCCGCCGCTTCCAGAAGATCGACATCGTCGAACCGACCGTGGGCGAGACCTACGAGATCCTGCAGGGCCTCAAGCCCCGTTACGAGGCCCACCATGGCGTCACCTACGCCGACGAGGCGCTGCAGGCGGCCGTGGAGCTGTCGGTCAAGCACATCGCCGACCGGCTGCTGCCCGACAAGGCCATCGACGTGATCGACGAAGCCGGCGCGCGCCAGCGCCTGCTGCCGCCCAGCACGCGCAAGGAGCTGATCGACGTCGAGGAGATCGAGACCATCGTCGCCAAGATGGCGCGGATCCCTGCCAAGCAGGTCAGCGCCACCGACAAGGACGTGCTCCAGCACCTGGAGCGCAACCTGAAGATGGTGATCTTCGGCCAGGATCCGGCGATCGAGACCCTGGCCTCGGCGATCAAGCTGGCGCGCAGCGGCCTGGCCAACCCGGACAAGCCGATCGGCAACTTCCTGTTCGCCGGGCCCACCGGCGTGGGCAAGACCGAAGTGACCAAGCAGCTGGCGTTGCAGCTGGGCATCGAACTGGTCCGCTTCGACATGTCCGAGTACATGGAACCGCACTCGGTGTCGCGCCTGATTGGCGCGCCTCCGGGCTATGTCGGTTTCGACCAGGGCGGCCTGCTGACCGAGAAGATCGTCAAGACGCCGCACTGCGTGCTGCTGCTGGATGAGGTCGAGAAGGCGCACCCGGACATCTTCAACATCCTGCTGCAGGTCATGGACCGCGGCGTGCTGACCGACACCAACGGGCGCGAAGCGAACTTCAAGAACGTGGTGATCGTGATGACCACCAATGCAGGGGCGGCGCAGGCGTCGCGGCGTTCGATCGGCTTCACCCGGCAGGATCACTCGACCGACGCGATGGAAGCGATCCGCCGCGGTTTCAGCCCCGAGTTCCGCAACCGCCTCGACGCGGTGGTGCAGTTCCAGCCGCTGGGCTTCGAACACATCCTGCGCGTGGTCGATAAGTTCCTGATCGAGCTGGAAATGCAGCTCAACGAGAAGCACGTGGCCCTGTCGGCTTCGCCGACCGCCCGCGAGTGGCTGGCGCAGCACGGCTTCGACCCGCTGATGGGCGCCCGGCCGATGGCGCGTGTGATCCAGGACAAGATCAAGCGCCCTCTGGCCGACGAACTGCTGTTCGGCAAGCTGGTCGACGGTGGCCGGGTCGACATCGACGTCGTCGATGGGGTGCTCGTGGTGGAGAGCCACTCCGAACCGGAACGGCTGTTGCCCGCGACAGTGTGACCCTGCGCGCGCGCCGGGTGGCGAGAGCCCCGGCGCGCTAGTGGCCAGCATGCGCGGCGACCGGAATGTCCCACGCCTCGTACCCAGCGGCAGCCATGGTCCGCGGGTTCAATGCGGGTGCGCAGCAGGCGAAACTCCGATCGCCTCGATCCGCTTCACCTGGCAGATGTCGTAGCGGGTCTGCACCCGGGTACCCTTCGGGCACACGCGGTTGTCGACACCCTGGGACCTTATCGAAACCGACCGGGCCGAAGCCAACGAGTGGCAGGCGCCACGCAATTCGACGTGATAGTAGCTTTCGCCGTCGCGCAGGCTGAAGGACGACGTGCTGCCGTGGCGCGTGATGTCACGGTCCGGGCCCAGGTCGATGCATGTGGTGAGCGCGGGGGCTTCGTTGGCGGTAGCCGCGAAGGCGATGCCCGCAAGGAAAGCGGCAGCGAGAAAACGCTTGGTATCCATGGCAGTGTGGCTGGCGCCGGTCCGGATTGGACCGGACTCAGGCTAGGACCGCCGCACGGGCCGCGAATCTGCCTGTGGTGACAATGACCGTCGTCATTGGCCCGATGGGGGCGGTGACTTCCGGCGGTGCATCGAGCTATCGACGCCGGGCCCGACTTGAAGCCACGTAGATGGCAGGACCGCCGCCGCCCGCCACGACGAGGAGACGGTAGGCGACGGTCCTGCGCCGGAAATCAGCGCGAGATGCGCTTCTTGCGGCTGGCGAACTCTTCGGCTTCGAGCGATTCGACCTTGCCGACGCTGCACGTCGAACGGTTGGTCTTGACCTTGCTGCCCTTCGGGCAGAGGCGGTTGGCCGCACCATCGGTGCTGATCTCGATGCTGGTCGCGGTGGCCAGCGAACTGCAGTCGCCGCGGAAGCCGACCAGGTAGTGGGCGTCGCCGTCGCGCAGCAACATGTTCTGGGCGCCACCGCCACGAACGATCTCCTGGTTGGTGCTCAGGTCGACGCAATCGGTGATCGAAGTGCTTTCAGCGGCGTTGGCGGCGAACGCTGCGCTGGCGAGGAACACTGCAGTGCAAAGACGCTTGATGTTCATGGCGATATGGGGTCGGGTCCGGTCCGGATTGGACCGCGCACAGGCTATGCGCCACCCCGGATTCGTGAACCTGCCTATGGTGACAATGACCAAGGTCATGGAGGTGCCGACAGTAATGGCACGTTCATATCGCACGCACGGGTGTGCGTGACTGCCCACTTCAGCAGCCGTGCTTTTCCATCAGGACGCGCAAAGAAAAAGGCGGCCAATGGCCGCCTTCTTTCGCACGCATGGCGATCATGCCGTGGGCGATCACTTCATGCGATAGGTGATGCGTCCCTTGGTCAGGTCGTACGGCGTCATCTCCACCTTCACCTTGTCGCCGGTGAGGATGCGGATGTAGTTCTTGCGCATGCGGCCGGAGATGTGGGCGATGATTTCATGCCCGTTCTCCAGGCGTACCCTGAACGTGGTGTTGGGCAGCGTCTCGGCGACGGTGCCTTCGAACTCGATGGAGTCGTCTTTCGACATGCGGTTCCAGATTAGGCGCGGGCGGGCGGAAAGCCGGGTATTTTACGCCAGGCTGGCGGCAAAGGCAAAAATTATGTTAACAGGCGGTCGCAACGGTTAGCGTCGAGGCCTGCAGGGTGCCGAATGCCGCGGTCCAGCTTCCATCCCGGCCACGCTGGCCTACCAGCTTTTCCACCGATTCCAGGAAGCGCGCGCGCGGCCAGGTCTCGCCCCCCAGCGTGTAGAGGTGGGGATTCTCGACCTGGGCATCGAGCAGCGGCCAGCCCCATCCATCCAGCTGGCGGGCCAGTGCCGCCAGGGCCACCTTCGAGCCTCCGGGCTGGGCGCTGAACATGCTCTCTCCGAAGAACATCCGCCCGATCGCCACGCCATAGATGCCGCCCACAAGCTGTCCGTCTCCATCCAGCACCTCCACCGAGTGGGCGTGGCCCAGGCGGTGCAGGCGCGCATAGGCCAGTCGCATCTCCGGCGTGATCCACGTGCCGCGTTGCCCGGGGCGGGGTGTCTCGGCGCACGCGGCCAGCACCGCATCGAACGCGGTATCGGCGCGGATGCACCAGCGGCTGCGGCGCAGTTCGCGACGCAGCCGCGAGGACAGGTGCACCGCATCGGTGCGGAACACCATCCTCGGGTCAGGGCTCCACCACAGGATCGGCTGGTCCCGCGAGTACCAGGGAAAGATGCCGCCGCGATAGGCCGCCAGCAGGCGCCCGGGCGACAGGTCGCCGCCCACGGCAAGCAGGCCGTCGGGTTCGCGCAGGGCCTGGCTGGCCGGCGGAAACGGCGCGCCGGGGTCGTCCGGCAGCAGGTAGGGTCGGGCAGCCATCACGCGAGTCTAGGGTGGCCCGCGCCCATCAGGACGATGCCCGGAAGGGCGAGTGGGCGACCAGGTTGGCGGCATACCGCTGCACGGAACTGGTCTCCTCGGTGCACCAGTCGCGCAGCGCCTGCCGGAACTGTGGATGGGTGATCCGGTGGCGACTGCGGACAAGGGTCGGGAGAAAGCCCCTGGCCAGCTTGTGCTCGCCCTGCGCGCCGGGCTCGAACCGCGCCAGACCATGCTCCAGGCAGTACTCGATGCCCTGGTAGTAGCAGGTCTCGAAGTGCAGCCCCGGCAATACCCCGTCCGCGCCCCAGTAGCGGCCGTACAGCGCGTCGGTACCGCGCAGGCAGAGCGCACCGGCGACCGCGACGCCATTACGTATTGCCAATATTATCAATATATTGCGAGGCATTATTCGCGCAATATGTCCAATGAAATCCCGGGTCAGTGCGGGTGCGTTGCCGTAGTCGCGAAACGTCTGCAGGTAGAAGCGGTGGATCGCATCGAGGTCCCCGGGCGTGGCTTCGTCGCCATGCACTCGACGGAAGGTGACCCCGGCGCGCTGCACCTTCGCCCGTTCCTGGCGGATGTTCTTGCGGTGCTTGTGGTCCATCGCGGCAAGGAAGGCATCTAAATCCGCCCAGCCATCCTGGTTGTGCCAGTGGTACTGCACGTCTATCCGCGACAGCCAGTCCTCGTCGAACAGGCGGTCCTCCGCTTCGGTGTGGAAGTTGACGTGGGCCGACGACACGGCATCGGCCGCGGTCCGCCGCGCGATCTCGACAAGCAGTGCACGCCTGCAGGCCTCATCGCGCGCGAGCAGGCGCGGCCCGGTAACCGGGGAGTAGGGCACCGCGAACAGCCACTTGGGGTAGTAATCCAGTCCGTGGCGCGCGTAGGCATGGGCCCACGCGTGGTCGAACACGAACTCGCCGTGCGAGTTGGCCTTGAGGTAGCCCGGTGCCGCCGCCACCAGTCGCTCGCCCTCCCACAGGGTCAGGTGGCGCGGGGTCCAGCCCCAGTCCTCGCGCAGGCAGCCATGGCGCTCCAGGCCTTCGAGGAAGGCATGGCAGAGGAATGGATTGGCACCGTCGTGCAGCGCGTCCCATTGCACCGCGTCGACCTGCGCCAGCGCAGGCAGCAAGCGGACCTGCAGGGTCATCGCGGACGCTTGCCCCGAGCCATGGCGCCAGGACGTCGCGGACGGTCAGCGTGCCGCCGTACCGGGTCGGGACGGCGGCATCGCATCAGGCGCCCTTGTCGAGGTAGCGCTCTGCGTCCAGCGCGGCCATGCAGCCGAAACCGGCCGAGGTGATCGCCTGCCGGTAATGCTGGTCGGCCACGTCGCCGGCGGCGAACACGCCTTCTACCGAGGTCTGGGTCGCATTGCCGCCCAGGCCGGAGCGGATTTCCAGGTAGCCGTTGTCCATCGCCAGCTGGCCCTCGAACAGGCCGGTGTTGGGATGGTGGCCGATGGCCACGAAGAAACCATGCGCGGCGATGTCGCGGGTGCTGCCGTCCAGCACCGACTTCACCCGCACCCCGGTCACGCCCGCGTCGTCGCCGAGCACTTCGTCGACGGCGTGGTGCCAGACCGCTTCGATCTTGCCGGCCTGGATCTTCGCGAACAGCTTGTCCTGCATGATCTTCTCCGCCCGCAGGGTGTCGCGGCGATGGACCAGGTAGACCTTGCGGGCGATGTTGGACAGGTACAGCGCCTCTTCCACGGCGGTGTTGCCGCCACCGACCACGACCACGTCCTGGTCGCGGTAGAAGAAGCCGTCGCAGGTGGCGCAGGCGGACACGCCGCGCCCCTTGAACTTCTCCTCCGACTCGATGCCCAGGTACTTGGCGGTCGCGCCGGTGGCGATGACCAGGGCGTCGCAGGTGTACGTGGCGTTGTCGCCGCTCAGGGTGAACGGCTTCTTCGACAGGTCGGCGGTGTGGATGTGGTCGAAGATGACCTCGGTATCGAAGCGTTCGGCATGGGCCTGCATCCGGGTCATCAGGTCCGGGCCCATCAGGCCGTGCGCGTCGCCGGGCCAGTTGTCGACCTCGGTGGTGGTCATCAGCTGGCCACCCTGCTGCAGGCCGGTGATCACCACCGGCTTGAGGTTGGCACGGGCGGCGTAGACGGCAGCGGTCCAGCCGGCGGGGCCGGAACCGAGGATGAGCAGGCGCGAATGCTTGGTGGCGGTCATGCAGTCCGGAGATTATGAGGGAAGGTCGGCGTATAGAGTGGCGGCCGTACCGGGGCGAATCAAGGACGGGTCCGGCCGCGGCGCAGGTCCCCGGACAAATCCGGGGATGCCATGCAGCGCTAGGCAATGGCTGACAGAAGCGTTTAAGATCAAGGCCTAACATCGCATTCTGCGAGCGCTTCCAGACCCGCGCTTCCGGACCATAGGATCAATCTTCAGACGTGGCCAAGGCATTGACGGAACGCAGCAAGTCCAGCCGCGGCACGAACGCGCGCGACGACGCCGGCGCGGCCAGTCCGCGGCGTCAACGCCTGTGGCGCGACCTTGCGCTGATCGTCATCGCGCCACTGTTGCTGTACCTGCTCGCATGCCTGGTGAGCTATTCGCCCGACGACCCGGGCTGGTCCAACAGCGGCAGCGTGACCGGCCAGGTGCAGAACCTGGGCGGACTGGCGGGCGCCTGGATCGCCGATGTCCTGATCCAGCTGTTCGGCTACGCCGCATTCGTCCTGCCCGTGATCATCGGCGCGGTGGCATGGATTGCGCTGTTCGGCCTGGGCGAGGAAGACGAGCTCGGCCCGGCGCTGCGCCTGGTCGGCATCGTCGCTTTCCTCATTTCGCTGACCGGCCTGCTGCACCTGCGGATGATCGGCACCGGCGGCGTCGGTGACCCGGGCCAGGCCGGCGGCGGGATCGGCCAGCTGGTCGGCAAGTCGCTGGCCACCGGCTTCGGCGAACTCGGCGCCAACCTGTTCCTGGTCGTGCTGCTGCTGGTCTCGGTCACCCTGGCCACCGGCCTGTCCTGGTTCTGGGTGATGGAGAAGATCGGCGCCGGCGTACTCGCGCTACCGGACCTGCTGCGGCGCAAGACCCAGCAGGCCGAGGAGTGGAAGCGCACCCGCGACCTGCGCGAGGAGCGCGAGGAAGTCCGCAAGACCGACGCGGTCAGGCAGGCCCGCCGCGAGCCGGTGCGGATCGAACCGCCGGCCGCACCGGTGGTGGAGAAGAGCGAGCGGGCCAAGCGCGAGACCCAGATCCCGCTGTTCCAGGGCGCCGGCGGTACCGCCGACGGCCTGCCGCCGCTGGCCCTGCTCGACGATCCCAAGCCGCAGACCAAGGGCTATTCCGAGGAGACGCTCGAGACCCTGTCGCGGCAGATCGAATTCAAGCTCAAGGACTTCCGCATCGACGCGCAGGTCGTCGGCGCCTATCCGGGCCCGGTGATCACCCGTTTCGAGATGGAACCGGCGCCGGGCGTGAAGGTCAGCCAGATCAGTTCGCTGGACAAGGACATCGCCCGCGGCCTGTCGGTGAAGTCGGTGCGCGTGGTCGACGTGATCCCGGGCAAGTCGGTGATCGGCCTGGAGATCCCCAATACCGGACGGGAGATGATCTATCTGTCCGAGCTGCTGCGCTCCAAGGAATACGACAAGTCCGCCAGTCCGCTGACCCTGGCGCTGGGCAAGGACATCGCCGGCCGCCCGACCGTGGCCGACCTGGCGCGCATGCCGCACCTGCTGGTCGCCGGCACCACCGGCTCGGGCAAGTCGGTGGCGGTCAACGCAATGGTCCTGAGCCTGCTGTACAAGGCCAGCCCGAAAGACCTGCGGATGCTGATGATCGACCCGAAGATGCTGGAGCTGTCCGTCTACCAGGACATCCCGCACCTGCTGGCACCGGTCGTGACCGACATGAAGGAGGCCGGCAACGGCCTGCGCTGGTGCGTGGCGGAGATGGAGCGCCGCTACAAGCTGATGAGCGCGGTCGGCGTGCGCAACCTGGCCGGCTTCAACAAGAAGGTCAGGGACGCGCAGGACGCCGGCCAGCCGCTGATGGACCCGCTGTTCAAGCCGAACCCGGAGCTGGGCGAAGCACCGCGTCCGCTCGAGCCGCTGCCGTTCATCGTCATCTTCATCGACGAATTCGCCGACATGATGATGATCGTCGGC
Source organism: Pseudoxanthomonas daejeonensis (assembly GCF_010093205.1). GTDB lineage: Bacteria > Pseudomonadota > Gammaproteobacteria > Xanthomonadales > Xanthomonadaceae > Pseudoxanthomonas > Pseudoxanthomonas daejeonensis. The sequence continues at coordinate 68,082 of NZ_PDWN01000009.1, read as the reverse complement.
AAGAAGGTCGAGGAGCTCATCGCCCGACTGGCGCAGAAGGCGCGCGCGGCGGGCATCCACCTGATCCTGGCCACCCAGCGCCCGTCGGTGGACGTCATCACCGGCCTGATCAAGGCCAATATCCCGACCCGCATCGCGTTCCAGGTGTCGAGCAAGATCGACTCGCGCACCATCCTGGACCAGTCCGGCGCCGAGACCCTGCTCGGCCACGGCGACATGCTCTACCTGCCGCCGGGCACGGCCATGCCCGAGCGCATCCACGGCGCCTTCGTCAGCGACGAGGAAGTACATCGCGTGGTGGAACACCTCAAAGCCAGTGGCCGCGCCGACTACATCGAAGGCGTGCTGGACGAGGTGCAGACGATGGGCGACGGGGTGGTTGTCGGCGCGACCGGCTTGCCCGAGTCCGGCGGCGGTGGCGGCGATGAATCCGACCCGCTGTACGACGAGGCGGTGCGCATCGTCACCGAGACCCGCCGCGCTTCGATTTCCGGTGTCCAGCGACGCCTGAAGATCGGCTACAACCGCGCCGCGCGCCTGATCGAAGCGATGGAAGCGGCCGGCGTGGTCACGCCGCCCGAGCACAACGGCGACCGCAGCGTGCTGGCGCCGCCACCGCCGCGCGACTGAACACCGGCCCGCCTGTCGTGGAATTCTCGACGCCTGTTCAGGTTCGTCGCGCCACACTGGCGGCCACACTCCACCCTCGCGACCGACGCCCCATGCATCGCTCCCCGCGCACCGTTTCCCGAATCGTTCTTGGCCTGTCCATGTCGCTGCTCCTTGCGGGCAATGCCGTCGCCGGCGCCCGCGACGAGCTCACCCGCTTCACCTCCGGGCTCAAGGGCCTGGAAGGGCGGTTCACCCAGCAGGTGTTCGACGCCAACGGCCGGGCCAAGGAAAGCAGCAGCGGCACCGTCGCCGTCGCCGCGCCGCGCCTGTTCCGCTGGGAATACGTCAAGCCGTTCGCGCAGATGATCGTCGCCGATGGGCAGAAGGTCTGGGTCTACGAACCGGACCTGCAGCAGGCCACCGTCAAGACGCAGGGCGAGGAGGAGCGCAACAGCCCGCTGGTCGCGCTGTTCGACCCGGCCCGGCTGGACCGCCAGTTCGACGTCAGCGAGGAAGCGGCGGCCAACGAAGGCCTGCAGTGGCTCACCCTCACCCCGAAGGTCGATGCCGAAGCCAATTTCCAGATGGCGCGACTGGGCTTCGGAGCGCAGGGCCTGGCCCGGATGCAGGTGCTCGACCTGGTCGGGCAGAAGACCGAGATCCGCTTCGAGGGCTGGAAGCGCAATCCGTCGTTCGCACCGGGCACGTTCAAGTTCGTCCCGGGCAAGGACGTCGACGTCGTCGGCCAGTGATCCAACCACAGTGACTCCGGGGCCGCTCGCCGGGCCTGCGACCGCAGGCGCTAGGATGGCGTCATGAGTAGAACCCGTCGCAACCCCGAACCGGTTTCCGACGGCCTGCTGGCCGTCGATGAGGCAGGGCAGCAAGCCATGCGCCCGCTGGCCGAACGCATGCGCCCGCGCACCCTGGATGAAATGGTTGGCCAGCGCCGTCTGCTGGCACCGGGTTCAGCGTTGCGACGCGCGGTGGAATCGGGCCGGGTGCATTCGATGGTGCTGTGGGGCCCGCCGGGCTGCGGCAAGACCACGCTCGCGCTGCTGCTGGCCCGTTACGCCGAGGCTGATTTCCGTGCGATCTCGGCCGTGTTGTCCGGCTTGCCGGAAGTCCGACAGGTACTGGCCGAGGCCGCGCAACGCTTCGCCGAAGGACGCCGCACGGTGCTTTTCGTGGACGAAGTGCACCGCTTCAACAAGGGCCAGCAGGATGCGTTCCTGCCGCATATCGAGCGTGGCAGTATCGTTTTCGTCGGCGCCACTACCGAGAACCCTTCGTTCGAGCTCAACTCGGCGCTGCTGTCGCGCTGTCGCGTGCACGTGATGGAAGCGGTGTCGGTCGACGACATCGCTTCCGCACTGGTGCGGGCGCTGGAGGACGGCGAACGCGGACTGGGCGGGCAGGGCATCGAAGTGGAATCCGCACTGCTGCGCGAGATCGCCGGCGCGGCCGACGGCGACGTGCGCCGCGCCCTGACCCTGCTGGAGATCGCCGCCGAACTGGCGGTCGACGAAGGCGGCCGCATCACCGAGCAGACCCTGCTGCAGGTCCTGGCCGATCGCACCCGGCGCTTCGACAAGGGCGGTGAGCAGTTCTACGACCAGATTTCGGCGCTGCACAAATCCGTGCGCAGCTCCAATCCCGACGCGGCGGTGTACTGGCTGGCGCGGATGCTCGACGGCGGTTGCGATCCGTCCTACCTGGCCCGGCGCCTGACCCGGATGGCGGTCGAGGACATCGGCCTGGCCGATCCGCGCGCACTGCAGATGTCGGTGGACGCCTGGGACACGTACGAACGGCTGGGCAGCCCGGAGGGCGACCTGGCCCTGGCCCAGGTCGCGATCTACCTGGCCAGCACGGCCAAGTCCAACGCCGCCTACAACGCCTACAACGCCGCGCGGGCGGACGTGCGCGAATACGGCACCGCCGAGGTGCCCTTGCACCTGCGCAACGCGCCGACCAGGCTGATGAAGCAGCTGGGCTATTCCAAGGGCTACCAGTACGACCACGACAGCGACGACGGCATCGCGCTGGACCAGACCGGTTTTCCCGATGCCATGGGCGAGCGCACCTACTACTCGCCCGTCGAGCGCGGGCTCGAGATCCGGTTGAAGGAAAAGCTCGATCGCCTGCGTGCGGCACGCGAACAGGCGCGCAAACCGCAGCGATAGCGCATGCCGCCCAGACGCGGGCAGAAGGAGGATGCGGTGGACCTGGTGCGTTCTTTCATCGCCGTCGGCAGTGGCGCGGCCATCGGTGCCTGGATGCGCTGGGGGCTGTCGGCCTGGCTCAATCCGTCGCGCAGTCCGGTAGCCCTGGGGACGCTGGCGGCCAACCTGGTCGGCGCGTACGTCGTCGGCATCGCGCTGGGCTGGATCACGTTCCGGCCGGGCATCGCGCCGGAATGGCGCCTGTTCCTGGTCACCGGACTGTTGGGTGGCCTGACCACTTTTTCGACCTTTTCGGCCGAGATCGTCCAGCACCTGACCCGCCAGCAGTACGGCACCGCGGTGCTCGGCGTGGCCCTGCACCTGTTCGGTTCGTTGCTGCTGACCGCGCTGGGCCTGTACACCTACCGCGTGCTGCGCATGGGCGCTTGAAGCGCCCCGCGGTATCGGTGAGGATCGGTTGCGGCCTGAGCGCGTCCCGACGGGACCGGCCTGAGCAGGGGCAGGGGATGGCAACCGGCATGAATGTGTCCTACGACCTTTCCGGAGCTGCGCGATGCTGCCGCAGCCTGGCCCTGGTCGTCCTGCTCGGTGTCGTTGCCGGCTGTGCCCGGCTGCCGCCTCGCGCGGAACTGCCCGACGAACCGGCGTTGCCCGCCGCCACGGAGGGCGTGATCGCCGGCCGGGTGGTCCCGCTCACGACGGCGAACCCGGGGCAGTCCGGCTTCCACCTGGTGAGCGATGGCACCCAGGCGTACGCGCTGCGTGCCTACAGCGCGCAGGCGGCCACGCGCAGCCTGGATATCCAGACCTACATCTGGCATGCCGACCTCACCGGCAGGCTGCTGGCCCGCCAGGCCCTGCAGGCGGCGGACCGCGGCGTGCGCGTGCGCATCCTGGTCGACGACCTGGACGCGCGCGCCAAGAACGCCGGGCTCGCCGCGCTGGATGCGCATCCCCGGATCGAGGTGCGCCTGTACAACCCGATGGCCAGTCGTTCGGGCAAGCTCGGCATGGCCGGCGAATTCAGCACCGGCTTCAAGCGGCTCAACCACCGCATGCACAACAAGAGCTGGATCGCCGACGGACGCATGGCGCTGGTCGGCGGGCGCAACCTCGGCAACGAATACTTCAATGCCAGCGACGGCGCCAACTTCATCGACCTGGACATGCTCATGGTCGGCCCGGTGGTGGATGCGGCAGCGAGCAACTTCGATCGCTTCTGGAATTCACCGTCCAACTACCCGATCCACCAGCTGTCCCCCGAAGCGGTCAGCGACGAGAAACTTGAGCGACTGCGTACCGTGCTCGAAGCCAGTGTCGAGGAACTGGCCGGCAGCGGCTATGCCACGGTGCTGCGCGAAGATCCGCGCGTGCAGGACATCATCGACGGAGGCACGCAGTTGCACTGGAGCGGGACCTGGCGTTTCGTCAGCGACGATCCGCTCAAGGCGCGCCTGCCGCTGGAAAAGCGTTCGGAGGTGGTCGCCGCGCTGTTGCCCCAGATCGCCGGCGCGCGCCAGCGGCTGCTGGTGATCTCGCCGTATTTCGTGCCAGGCGAGCGCGGCACGGCCGAACTGGTCGGTGCGGCCGGGCGCGGCATCGACGTGCGCATCCTGACCAATTCGCTGGCCGCCAACGACGTGGCGGCCGTGCATGGCGGCTACAGTCGCTACCGCCGCGACCTGCTCGAAGGCGGCATCGGCCTGTGGGAGCTCAAGCCCAGCGGGACCCCGGCGAAGTTCAGCCTTGCCGGATCCTCCGGCTCGAGCCTGCACACCAAGGCGATGATCGTCGACGAGGGGGTGTTCGTCGGTTCCTACAACCTGGATCCGCGTTCGACCTCGTTGAACACCGAGCAGGGCGTGCTGGTCGGGCATCCGGCGCTCGCGTCGGAACTGGCGCTGCTGTTCGCGCGCCAGACCGCGCCCGACCACGCCTGGTCGGTCACCCTGGACCACGGCGACCTGCGCTGGAGCGATGGAGAGAAAACCTGGACCGGCGATCCGGAGGCTACCGGCTCTCAGAAGGCGCTGGCGTGGCTGATGCGGATCCTGCCGGTGGAATCGCAGCTGTAGCGGCGTCGCCGGGCGTGGCATCGATGCGCACCGGGCATCCGCTGTTTTTTTGGCCACCTGCCGCAGTTGATGCATGATGGCCTTTCCCGCAACAAGGAGACGCACCATGCGCACACCCCTGCTTGCCGCGAACCTCTGCCTGACCGCGATCCTGTGCCTCGCCCTTGCGGCGTGCCGGAAGGATGCGCCTCAGGACACCAGCGCCGACGCCGCAGTCGCAGCCGCCGGCGAAGTTGCAGCGACGCCGCCCGCATCCGCGGGGACGGCTGCCGATACGGCCCTGCAGGGCGACGTCATCGCCTCCACCAACGAGCCGTTCTGGCACGCCCAGGCCTCCGGGCCGGTGTTGACCCTGCGCGGCATCGAAAGCGAGCGCCAGCTGGCCATCAGCACCAACGATGTCGCAGGCGATACGCGCACACTGCGCGCGTCCGACGCGAACGGACTGGTCGAGCTCAAGATCGTCGCCCGCGAATGCCAGGACACCATGGCCGGTGCGAGCTTTCCCTACACAGCGGTGCTGGTCATCGACGGTGGCACGCCGGTGAACGGCTGCGCCCGCCCGGCTTCGATGCCGCCACCGGGCGAGCCCCGGTAGATTCCATGGTGTGCCGGCGTCGTTGACGCTCCACGGATTACCGCCGCCGGCAGGTGCGGGTAAAATGGCGCGCCTTGCATCCGGAATGGAAACAGTCATGCCCACGTCGCCCACCTGCCCGCAGTGCGGACTGGAAAATACCTACGTCGATGGCGCGCTGTGGATCTGTGCGGATTGCGGCCATGAATGGGGCGCCGAGGAGGCTGCCGCCGCCGGCGTGGTCGTGCGCGACAGCAACGGCAACGTGCTGGTGGCCGGCGATACCGTGGTGGTGATCAAGGACCTGAAGGTGAAGGGTTCCTCGATCCCGCTCAAGCAGGGCACCGTGATCCGCAACATCCGCCTGGTCGAGGACGACGCCGAGCACATCGAAGGCAACTCGGAGAAGATCAAGGGCCTGGTGCTGAAGACCATCTTCCTGCGCAAGGCCTGAGCGCGCCGCCGACGACCCTGGCGGCGCACCCGGTTACTTCAGGCCGGCGCGCGCAATGCCAGGTTGAGCTGGTCGACGACGATGGCCCAGTCGGCATCCTCGATCCGCTCGTCGCGAAGCAGCTGGGCCTGCGATGCCGACCAGAACGGGGCGTCTTCCAGGCGGATGTTGTCCGCCAGCGGCGCATGGGTGGCGATGAAGCCGCGGATGCTGGGCGCATCATTCGGCAGGCCCAGTTGTGCGAACAGGTCGGAGAACGCGTGTACGGTCGGTTCCATGGACAGCTCCGGGGGAGGGCGGGTGCGCCAGCGTGACGCCAGTGGCGTCAACGCGGGATCAGGTCGATCGATGCGCGCGACGTACCTCGGGTGACGCCGTGCCGATCAGCCCCCCGACTTCCGTCATGGGCATGCCCGGCGGGGTGATGCTATCAATCCCTCCGCCATGGGGAGGCGCTCCATCCCGGGGTGTCCCCGCCGCAAGGAGGAAGGCCGCATGCGTACCACCCGTCGAGAACTGATCAGGCTCGGTGCCCTGGCCGCGGCTGCGATGGCGTTGCCCGGCCTGGCCCATGCGGCGCAACCGGTACCGATCGCGCGCGCGGCCCGTCCAATGCGGATCCTGATCCTGGGCGGCACCGGTTTCACCGGACCCTTCCAGGTCCAGTACGCACTGGCCCGCGGCCACCAGGTGACCCTGTTCAACCGCGGCAAGCGGCCATCGCCGGAATGGCCGGGCGAAGTCGAACAGCTGCACGGCGACCGCAACAGCGGCGACCTGTCCGCGCTGCGCGGACGCCAATGGGACGTGTGCATCGACAACCCCACCAGCCTGCCGTTCTGGGTGCGCGACGCTGGCCTGGCGTTGAAGGGCAATGTCGGCCACTACCTCTTCATCTCGACCATCTCCGTCTACGCAGACGGCAGCCGCCCGGGCATCACCGAAGACGCGCCGCTGGCGGCGTACAAGGGCAAGGATGCGATGGCCGAGACCCAGCAGACGCTGATGGCCGACGTGGAGAACCTGTACGGCCCGCTCAAGGCACTCAGTGAAGCCGAAGCGTGGAAGCAGTTCGGCGACAACGTGGCCGTGGTGCGCCCGGGTTACATCGTCGGACCGCGCGACGAGACCGATCGATTCACCTACTGGCCGCACCGGGTCGCGCAGGGCGGGGAAGTGCTCGTGCCCGGCGATGGCAAGGACCCGATCCAGGTCATCGATGGCCGCGACCTGGGTGAATGGATGATCCGCCTGGCCGAGGCCCGCACCTTCGGCACGTTCAATGCGGTCGGCCCGCGCGAGCCGCTGCTGATGGACGCGATGCTCGAGACCTCGCGCTCGGTGAGCGGCAGCAGCGCCACGTTCACCCATGTCGCCCCGGAGTTCCTGGTCGAAAAGAAGGTCGACCTGCCGATCTGGGTGCCGCGCGGAGAAGGCCCATATGCCGGCTATGGCCAGGTCAGCAATGCGCGTGCGGTCGGTGCAGGGCTCACCTTCCGTCCGCTGGCCACCACCGTGGCCGAGACGCTGGAGTGGTTCGGCAGCCAGCCGGCTGAGCGCCAGGCCAAGCTGCGTGCCGGCATCACCCGCGAGCGCGAAGCCGAAGTGCTCAAGGCCTGGCATGCGCGTCCCAGGGCCACGGCCGGCTGAGATCTTCGCGTCGGAGGCCGGGCCCAATCACCCCGCGACAAGGCCGGATGAGCCACGAAGCCGTGGCTCGGCCACGGTTCATCGTGAGGGGGGCACGCTGGGTCGAAAGCGTAAGAGGACAGCGCCATGGCAACCGGCTGGGCAGGCGACAACGCGGTCAACGAGCAGATCGACGCGACGGTGAAGGACGCCGTGGAACGCGCGCGCCGGCAACTTCCGCAGGGGCCCGGCCTGGAGCGCTGCGAGGAGTGCGACGCGCCGATACCGGTCGCGCGTCGCCGCGCCGTGCCCGGGGTGCGCCTGTGCGTCGCCTGCCAGGAAGCGCATGACGAAGAGAACGGCTTCAGCGGCTTCAATCGCCGTGGCAGCAAGGACAGCCAGTTGCGCTGACCGCGATCGCGCGGACAGGGTGCGTCGCGTCAGCGCCTCTCCTGCGTTGCAGGATCGGGCGGCGGCGGAGCGAGCCACCGTTGTGGCACCTGGTGGCCACGCCATCGGCGCACGGTGCGCTGGAAGAACAGGCTGTTGGGTATCTGCAGGACGCTGCCCTCGTCGGTGGCGTCCACGGCCACCTCCTGCAGGGTGGTGAAGATCAGGTTGATGTCGATTACGCGGCCCTTGAGTCCCGGCTTCTCGCCGTTCTCGAGTACCTCGATGTGGTCTTGCAGGCGGAACGGCCGCGTGCTGAAGATCAGCACCGTGCAGAAGATGTTGGACAACACGCTCCATGCGGCGAAGAACGCCACCGCACCCACCGCGGCGAAGCCGGTGAACGCGGTCCAAAGGACCGTGCCGGAAACACCCAGCCGCTCCAGCACCAGCAGGAGCGCGGCGCAGGCGATCAGGGTGGCGGATACGCGGCGCAGCACCGCCGCCATCTCCGGTGGCAGGCCCCGATGCGCGACCAGGCGGCGCACGACCGCGCGAACCAGGCGCTGCAGGACCCAGGCAACCACCAGCACCAGCAACACTTCGCCGATCGGCAACACCGTGCCCAGCCAGTCCTGCACCCATACGGGCAGACGTTCCCTCATCCCGCGGATGCTCCTGCGTGGCCGGCGCGATCGCCGCCCGGGCATTCTAGGAGATGCGGTCGCTCCGGTCCCGCACGGGCGTCGCGGCGACCTGGTTGCGACCGGCATGCTTGGCCGCATAGAGCGCCCGATCGGCGGCCTCCAGCCATTGGCGCAGGCCGGGATCGGCAGGATCGGCCTCGGCCACGCCGATGCTCACCGAACAGCGCAAGCCGCCAGCGTGCCGGGCGGAGGTCTCGGCGGCCTCGACGTCGCGGCGCATGCCTTCGGCGATCGCGAACGCTTCGTCGCGCCCGATGCCGGCCAGCACGACCGCGAACTCGTCGCCACCGAAGCGCCCGGCATTGTCGGCATCGCCCAGGCGCCGGCGCAGGAGGCCAGCCACCAGGCGCAGCACGTCATCGCCCGAAGCGTGGCCGTACTGGTCGTTGATGTCCTTGAAGCGGTCGATGTCGACCATCAGCAGCGTCGCCACGGTCCCGTCGTCGCGCAGCCGGCGAAGCGCGGCCTCGGCCTGCTGCTGCCAGTGGCGGCGTCCCGCCAGGCCGGTGAGCGCATCGATGCGCTGCAACTGGTCCAGGGCGCGGTTCTGCTCGCGGATCCGGGCGATCAGGCGGTTGGCCGCCAGGCTCACCGCGATGGTGTGGATCAGCAGCATCGGCAGGCAGGCCAGGATCACCAGCATGCTCGTGGCGGGCTGGAACGCGAGGCCCGCCACCACGCTGCCCAGCACCATCCCCGCCAGCATCACGGGCAGCGACTGCAGCCACAGCCGCGGCACGCCGGTGCTGATCTTGTCCACCGTCGCCAGGGTCAGCAGCAGCACGCTGGGCAGCAGGTTGAAGTGCATCAGCGGCACCCAGATCCCGGCCAGCGCCGAATCGAACAGCAGGTTGCGCACTTCGGCCCGGTGCGGATGCCGGCTGCGCAGCGCCGTCCACAGGGCCAGCTGCGGCCACAGCAGGGCAGTGAACCCGAGCCATGCCCAGGATCCGATGCCGGCATTGTTCTCGTACAGGACCGCGGCCAGCGCGATACCGCCCAGGCCCATGCCGAGCACGCGCAGCGGATAGACCTGGCGTGGCATGCGCGCCTGTCGCCCGGAGGCGGCAGAAGTCAGCCCGGTCGCGGAACCCGGCGGCGCATCGGTGTCTGGATCCAGGGAAACCCCGGTAGGCATGCGGCGTCCCCCGTCGCGCAAGTTCCTGGCGGAATGATACCGCTCAGGCGGGCAGGGGGCCGGGCAATACCCGGATCGAGACCCCGTCGCATTCCACGCGCTGACCTGCGCGGATCTTGCAGGTCTTGCGCAGCTCGACCGCACCATCGACCTGGACCTGACCGTCGGCCACCAGGGCCTTGCCGGCACCGCCGCTGTCGCAGATCCCGGCCAGCTTGAGCAGCTGGTTCAGTTCGACGTACTCACCTTCCAGCTCGAAATCGACGTTTTCCATCTTGCCTCGTAGTTCAGGGGCGGAACTGGCTCGACGCCTGCTCGCGCCAGCGGCGCAGGCCGTCGAGCTTCTGCCGGTAGACGCTGCGTACCTGCTCGTTGCCGCCAAGGGTATAGGCCCGGCCGAGTTCGCGCTGCGCGCGCGACAGGTCCCCGGACAGGAAGTAGGCGCGTGCCAGGCCGAAATGGAACTGGTGCTGCTCGCCCTGCAGGCGGATCGCGCGCCGATAGCGGGCGATGGCGCAGTCGTACCGGGCGTCGTTCTCGCATTCCAGCGCGATCATGAACTGGTGGAACGGATCGGTGGCCTGGACCCGGTCCAGCCGCCACTCGTAGCGGCGCTGCATGCGTGCATCGCCCGCGCGCCGGTACAGGCCTACCAGATTACTGAGCGTGGCCGCGTGATCTGACTTGGTCCGCAGCGCGGTCAGGTAGGCACGTTCGGCACCCCGGGAGTCGCCCTGGCGCAACAGGAGCACACCCATGTTGTTCCAGGCCGGGACGAAATCGGGCGCGTCGGCCAGCGAGGCCAGCAGCGCGGAGCGGGCGCCGAGCGGATCGCCGGCGGCCATCAGCTCGGCGCCCCGGTTGTTGTGGAAGTGCGCCATGGCGCGCTGGTCGGTGATCCCGCGCGGGCGGTTGCGCGCGGCAAGGATGTTGGTATCCACGTCCACCACCTGCCATTGCATGGTGGTGCGCACGCCGACATTGACATGGTTGGCGTTGTAGATCACGCCTTCGTCCTGGTACCACGCCAGCACCTCGCCCACTTCCTGCACCTGCGCCTCCAGCCCGGCTTCGCGCGCCAGTGCGACGAACAGCAGGGTGAAGGAGAGGCAGTTGGCCTTGCGGTCGCGGTAGACCTCGGAAACCGTGCGCGTGGTTTCGTTGTCGTATTCCAGCGCAAGGCCATCGTCGCCGAAGACATAGCCGGCCAGGCGTTCCAGCTTCTGGTCGCGCGACCCGCCCGGCAGCACGACCCGCTGCCTGACCTGCTCGCGAAGTTCGTCGGGGACGGCCATCACCTGCGCGGTCGTGGGCACGGACGCCGGCGGGGGCGGATGACCACCGTCATCGGGGGCGGCGGCAGGCGCAAGCGCCAACGCAGCGATCATCGTCCAGCTGTTCAGCATGGCAATCTCCCGGTGTCCTGCGTGCGGCCAGTGTATGCCTATCCGTGGGCGGTGGCGGTGACCGCACCGGTGCCGGTCCGGGTGTCTACCGGCTCCGTTGCAGGTGAGGTCGGCGCGCTGGCCGGCGGCGCGGCCAGCGCATCCGGCACGGCGTCCGGGGTGCGGTTCAGCACGACGATGCTGATCCGGCGGTTGATCGGCGCACGCGGGTCATTGCGGTCGAAAGGCACCGACGAGGCCAGCCCGACCACGCGCGCGATCCGCTCTTCGTCCAGGCCGCCCTCGAGCAGGGCACGGCGCGCCGCATTGGCGCGATCGCTCGACAGTTCCCAGTTGCCGTACCCGCGCGGGGCCTGGAACGGCGTCTCATCGGTGTGGCCGGCGAGGGCGATCTTGTGCGGCGTATTCGAGAGCAGCGTGCCGAGCTCGTGCATGACCTCGATGGTGTAGTCCTTCATGCTCGAGCTGCCCAGGTCGAACATCGGCCGGTTGAGCCGGTCCACGATCTGCACGCGCAGGCCTTCGGGAGTGAGGTCGATCAGCAGCTGGTCCTTGAACGGAGCCAGCGCCAGGCTCTTCTCGACGGCCGCTTCCAGGTCCTTGCGCAGTTCCTCCAGCTGGCGCCGGTCTTCTGCCGCGGCGGCGGCACGCGCATCGGCGTCGGCTTCGCTCGGGATCCGGCTGCGGGTGGCCTCGCCAGGCTCGCCCACTTTCGGCCCGATGCCGCCGGGCATCGACAGGGCATTGGCCGTGGGGATCAGCTTGTCGGACGCGCCGCCCGGGCCGAGCGAACTGGTGCCCGGGATGGCCGCGGTGCCTTCGACCGCGCTGGGATTCTTGAAGTACTCCGAGACCGCGGCCTTCTGCTCCTTGCTGGCGATGCCGACCAGCCACATCACCAGGAAGAACGCCATCATTGCGGTGACGAAGTCGGCATAGGCCACCTTCCACGCGCCCCCGTGATGGCCGCCGCTGACCTTCTTGACCCGGCGGATGATGATCGGCTGGTTCTTGTCCATGGCCGGTCAGCGGTTGCTGCGCAGGTGTGCTTCCAGGTCGGCGAACGCCGGGCGCACGTCGGAGAACAGCAGCTTGCGCGCGAACTCGACCGCCACGCTCGGCGGATAGCCACGCAGGCTCGACACCAGCGCCATCTTGATGATCTCGAATGCCTTTCCTTCCTCGTGGGCGCGGTGCGCCATCGACGCAGCCAGCGGGCCGACGAATCCATACCCCAGCAGGATGCCCAGGAACGTACCGACCAGCGCGGCGGCGACATGGTGGCCGATGGTGGCGACATCGCCACCGATCGACGCCATGGTCACCACGATGCCCAGCACCGCAGCCACGATGCCGAAGCCGGGCAGGGAGTCGGCCAGCACCTGCAGGGCGTGCGCCGGCTCGGCGGCTTCCTGGTGGTGGGTCTCGACCTCGATCTCGAGCAGTTGCTCCAGTTCGTGCGGCTCCATGTTGCCGCTGACCATCAGCCGCAGGCAGTCGGTGGTGAACTCCATCAGGTGGTGGTCGGCCAGCAGCTTGGGATACTTGGAAAACACCGGACTGGACCCGGGATTGTCGATGTCCTTCTCGATCCCGATCATGCCTTCCTTGCGCGCCTTGACCAGCACGTCGTAGACCATCGACAGGATGTCGACGTAGTCGTTGCGCTTGTAGCGGGCGCCCTTGAGCAGCCCGGGGATGCCGATGATCGCCGCCTTGACCACCTTGAGCGGGTTGGCGACCAGGAACGCGCCGAACGCCGCGCCGCCGATGATCAGCACCTCGTAGGGCTGCCACAGCGCGGCGAGCTTGCCGTGCGACAGGACGAAGCCCCCGAGCACGCTGACGATGACGATGATGAAGCCGATGATGATGAGCATGACGGCGCGCGGTTGGGGTCGGTCCGGTATCGGCACGGTCGCGGCGAAGTTGAGGCGAAGTTGGGGCCCGCGACCTGCGCTAGACTCCGGGAACCGACGACTCGTCCACAGGGGGACGCGATGGCCAGGCGGAACAGGAGCGGGATCATTGCCGGCGCACTGCTGGCGTTGCTGGCGACCACCCATGCCGGCGCGGCCCCGGTGGTGGACAGCATCGAGCTGAATGGCGCCACGGTGTGGAAGACCAGTGCGATCCCCGACGGAGTCGTGGGCGAGTATCTCTACGAAAAGCAGGGCGAGCCGAAGATCGTGCTCGCCGCCGACGGCACCGGCAGCTTCCAGGCGCACATGGTCGCCCCGATCCCGATCCGCTACTGGGTCCTCGCCAACGAGGCGGGCGAACCGGTGAAGGAATCGGGCGGAGCCAACTACCGGTACACCATCGTGCTGCAGTACGGCCCGGGTGGAGGCGGCAACTATCCCGAGGGCGGCTTCGACAGCTGGTACTGGACGTGGCTGGCCGATGATGGCTGCGCCAACATCCTGGGCGAGCGGTTCAAGTGCGGCTGAGCCCACGGCTGCCGTGACCAGGGCGCCGGTACATCGGGTATCCGTGCGCTGATCGACCGATGCGGACGCCATGACCGAACCAAAGACACGCCCGACCGGTGAGCCTGTCGAGGATTTCCTCGGCAGGTTCGTCGAACCTCGCCGCACCGAAGCGCGTGCGCTGGTGGAGCTCATGCAGGAAGTGACCGGCGAGCCACCGGTGGTGTGGGGCGGCGACATCGTCGGCTTCGGCCAGTACGCCCAGCGCTATGCCGATGGCCGCCAGTTGCCCTGGCCACTGCTCGCTTTCTCCCCGCGAGCGAAGGAACTGTCGATCTACCTGATGGACGGCTTCGACGGGCGCCAGGCGTTGCTGGCCGAACTGGGGCGCCATCGCGCCGGGAAATCATGCCTGTACCTGCGACGGCTCTCGGATGCCTCGCCCGAGGTATTGCGGCGGCTGCTCGCCGCCAGCGCCGCGACGCTGGAACCCCTGCGCATCCGCTGAAGGCCGCCGGTGTATGCTGCGCCGCCGTCGCGGTCAACCGCCGACGTGATTCCCGAGACCCTCGCAAGGAGCCCCCCCATGATCCAGCGTTTCGAAGTCGGTCCGCGCATGTCCGAACTGGCCGTCCACAACGGCGTCGCCTATCTCGCCGGACAGATTCCGGAAGACACCTCGCAGGACATCGTCGGCCAGACCCGCCAGGTCCTGGAGGCGATCGACGCGCTGCTTGCCCAGGCCGGTACCGACAAGTCGCGCATCCTGCGAGCCGAGATCTTCCTGGCCGACCTCACCGAGTTCGCCGGCATGAACCAGGCCTGGGACGGCTGGGTCGCCGCCGGGCACACGCCGCCGCGCGCCACGGTGCAGGCCGCGCTGGCCAAGCCCGACTGGAAGGTCGAGATCGTGGTGACCGCCGCGGTCTGAGGTGCGCCGCCTTCGGGCGGCATCCCCTCAGGCGGAAGGCGGCTGGAGTCGTCCCAGCGCCCGGTGCGCGCGGTGGGCAAGGGCGCCGTACAGCAGCGTGCTGGCGATGGCACAGGCGATCGCCGCGCCGGTTGCGCCCAGGCGCGGCACCAGCAGCATCAGCAACATGACTTGCAGCAGCGCGGCGACGGCCACGCTGCGGAACAGCGCGCCGTTATCACCGCGATGCTTGAGATAGGTCGGCGCCATCGCCAGCACCGTGCTCAACGCGGTGCTGGCAGCCAGTATCCGCAGCGCAGGCGCACCATCGGCGACGAATTCCGGCCGGAACAGACCGATCAGTTCCGGCGCGAAGGTGAACACCACCAGCAGGTAGACCAGCAGCGGCATCGCCAGCCAGCGCAGGCGCTCGCGGCGCAGGCGACGGATCCCGTCGATGTCGCCCCGCTCCAGCAGCAGCGACAGCCGGCTTGCATAGACCCGGTTGGTCGCGGTGGCCAGCACCTGCGCGATCGCCGCGGTACTGAACGCGGCGGCGAAACCGCCCACCGCGCTCGCCGGGGCCTGCCCCCACTCCAGGGCGATGATGCCCCCTTGGGCGAAGATCGCGAGCGAGACGCGGTAGGCCCAGAACGGCCGCGCCTCCCGCGCCCAGCGCTCCGCTTGGACGACCGGCGCGACCGAATACACCGGTGGCGGCAGTGCGCGGCGGAGCTGCCATGCCATCAGCACCAGCGCCACGCACCAGGACACACCCCAGGCGGCGATCGCCGCCGGCGCATGCAGTTCCAGCGACAACGCGAGGGCGAGGCCGACCAGCGCGAGCACGGTGCCAGGCACCACCAGCCGGAACACCCGCGTGGCCGGCATGGCGCGGCCGGATGCGGCCAGCACTTCCAGCACCAGGTGCACCAGGGCGCCGGCCGGCAGCGACACGCAACTGATCACGATACCCAGGCGGGTCTGCGCATGCAGGTCCTGTGCATGCCACGCCCACAGGCCGACCGGGATGCCGACCAGCGCGCTGCCCAACAGGATCCGCCGGCAGGAGAAGCCGAGGAAACCACGCAGCACGTCGTGCTGCCGGTGTTCCAGCAGCGTCGGCACGAGCTTGAGCGTGAACTTCTCCAGGCCCTGCGGAACCAGCGTCACCATCAGGATGAACGCCGCGGCCGCCACCACGTAGCTCTCGAAGCCCGCCACGCCCAGCTGCCGGGCCAGGACGATTCCCAGCGCGTAGGACACCGCCTGTCCGGACAGCGACAGCAAGGCAAGCCGGGTTTCCCAGCTCGGGCGGATCACGGCTTACCCGTGGCCACGGACGCGAAAGGCGCGCAGCGGGCGCATGCCGGCCGGAGGGCGGAGAGCCACGACCCCGGCCGGCATGCACGTGTCAGAAGGTCAACCTGCCGCGCATGCTGAACACCCAGATCGCGTCCGTGGAACGGTTGAGCGCCGGGTCCACCTGCACCTGCAGGTCGGGGGTGATCGCGAAGTGCGGGGTGACGTGGAAGCGGTAGAACACCTCGGCGGTGTACTGGTTGCGCAGCTGCGGACTGGCGGGCTGCAGTCCACCGATGGCGACGCCGAACAGGTCGGAGAAATGCTCGGTAGGGCGCCAGCCGATGCCTACGGCCGCGTTGTTGTCCACGAACCAGCCATCGGACCAGCCGGCACGCGCGAACCACATCATGCTCGGCCCGATCATGTAGTTGGCGTTGAACGCCAGCCCCTTGGATCGCGGCAGGCCACCCTGTTCGGGATCGCGATACCAGGCGGTGAGGTGGATGTTGTTGGCGTCCATCGCCGCCCGTGCCTGGATCGGCGTGCCGGTCCGGGCCAGCGCGCTCCAGCCGACCTCGAGCATGTAGAAATGCTCGTCCTTGCTGAAGAAATCGTCGATGGTGCTGCCGGTGTCGTCGCTGTGGACGGTGAAGATGCCGGGCTTGAGGTAGAACCCGGTGGTGGTCGGATACCACGCCGCGACCGCACCGAAGCCACGCAGTGGCGCGGCGATGCTTGGGCTGGTCGAGAACGCCTGGGTCAGGAACTGGCGGTTGTCGTCGAAGAACGGATAGGCGTTGAGGAAGTTCGGCGCGAAGATCTTGCCGATCGTGTACTGGAAACGGTTGTCGGCCAGGTTCTGGCGGATGTAGGCCTGGGTCACGCCGAGGCTGAAATCACCGTAGGTGGCCGCGGTGGGAATCAGCGAGCCGGTGGCCATGCCCGCCTGCAACGGCGCCAGGTCGGTGCCCACCGGGCGCCGGTCCTCGACCGCGATGTCGAACGACAGCGCATTGGCCTGGCCGCGGTTGAACAGGTCGTACGAGGCATTCAGCGTCAGCTTGCTGCCGACCGCGTTGTGCTCGTCGATCAGGCTGTGGGAGTAGTTCTGCCACAGCATCATCCAGGAACCGCCGATGGTGAGGCCGGTGTCCTGGCGCAGCTGGTTCTTCCAGCCGAACCAGGAGTTCATCCCGGTCTCGCGACGCAGCCAGCCGGTCGGCACCGCGGTGTCTTCCTGCAGGTCGCCCTGTACCGACATCGAAGTGTCGAGCAGGTTGGGGTAGAGCTCGTCCGCGGCGGCATCGGCCAGGGTCAGGTCGAGTGGGGCGGACGCAGCCGCTGCTTCCGCCGGCGGGGCGGGGGGTGCTTCCTGGGCCTGTGCCGCCAGTGACGACATGCCGCAGAGCAGTGCGACCGCCAGCGCGTGGCGGCGCCATTCGGGGGAGGAAACAGGGCGATCGCGCATCCTTCAACCCTCCCAGCGCGGCAGGTCGCTGCCGCGCACGGTCACCAGCGGATCGCGCCATTGCCCGGGCGTCTTCGACAGGCGCACCTGCGGCACGAGGCGTTCCACTTCGCCGTAGGGTGTCTGCCGCTTCATGGTCTCCGGTGGCGACATGCGGTTTTCGGGGCGCGAGGCATCGAAGCGGATGTCGGCGAAATGGCCCAGGTCCTGGAACCACATCGCCGCCCGGGCCAGGTTGACCCGCACGTGCCAGGTGCCGCCTTCGACGGCCTGGCGACGCAGTGCCGCGAGGATGCCGGCCGCGCCGATGTAGCCGGTGATGTAGTCGTTCATGACCAGCGTCGGCGGGAAGCGCGGGACGCCGGTTCCGCCGCCCTCGGTCATGGTGAAACCGGTGGTGGAGACGCCCTCCATGTCGAAGGCGGCGCGATCACCCCATGGTCCTTCCCAGCCGTAGCCACGCACCGACAGGTAGACGATGCCGGGCCGCTTGGCCGCCACCTCCTCCACGCCGAAACCCAGCCGTTCCATCGAGCGGCCGCGGAAGCCTTCGATGAACACGTCCGCATCCGGCAGCAGGCCGGCGAAGTTGGCGTTCTGGGCCTTGTTGCGCAGGTCGACCCAGGCCGAACGCATGCCGACGTTGACGTCCACCACCAGCGCCTCGTGCTCGAAGCTCTGGTCGCGGGCGATGTGCAGCACATCGGCGCCGTACTCGGCGAGCGTTCGCGCCGCCGTGGTGCCGGCGATCACGTGCGTGCAGGAGATCACTTTCATGCCCGACAGTGGCCGGGCGGCCTGTGGCGCGAACTTGCGGGGCGGGGCATCGCCGACCTTGACCAGTTCGATCAGCGGCGTGCCGGCCAGGTACTTGCCCTGCGGGTGCGCCAGCCATTCCTTGCGGGTGCGATGCAGGGCGGCCACGCCGTTGCTGGCGGCGAGCGTGTCTTCCAGTTCCTGTCCATCCCACTTCTTGACCGCCGCGCGGATCGCGGTCTGGTCCGCCGTGACCTTGAGCACGTTGAGGATGCGATCCATCAGGTGCGGGTAGATGCCCGTCAGGTTGATGAAACGGCCATCGCGCGTCTCGAAGGCCTGGAACGACAGCGGATTGTCCAGGCCGATCGGGGCCTGCAGCATCAGTCCGTTGACGCTGGGCTTCCACGCGGTGAGCGCGGCCGGGATCGGGTCGCTGGCCGGGATCAGGCCGACCGCCTGCATCTTGGTATGGACCATGCCGATCAGCGGATTGGTGTTCCACACCGCCTGGCGCAGGTCCACGCTCAGGTCCTGGCCCTCGCCGGTGCGCTGGCGCCAGATGGCGGCCGCGCCGACGCCGGCGGCCATCGCCGGGATCGCCATGCACGCGCCGATGCGGAAATGGCTGCGCAGCAGCGGGTCCGATCCGGTGAACTGCACCTTGCCGCCGGCATCGGTGGCAGCGCCCCCGATGTCACGCATGAAGTCGGCGAAACGCGTGTCGATGTCGAACGTGGTGGCTGCCTGGGCCATCGCCGAATCCATGGGGAAGCGCATGGCAAGCGCGGCGCCGACGGCCGCGCCAGTACCCACCTTCAGAAACGTGCGGCGATCCGGATCATATTGCGACATACAGCCTCTCCTTGAGGGGGAACATGCAGCCGGGCTCGGGATTACGGTTGTTTCCGTGGTGGGTACTTTCAACGTGCGGGGTGCGGCCTCGCGATCGTTACCCTGCAAAGTTCCTGTCGCGGCCGGATCTGGCGGGCCTTGGGCGCGATGTCGCAGGAAACGGCGGGCCGGCATTGCCGGCGTGCAGGACGCGGATTGCCGTCGTGCACGACGCGCTATTCCTCTTCCGGCGTTGCGTCGGCGGGTCGATCGACCACGCTGGCCTCGCGCAACTCCCGCTTGGCGTCGTTGATGGCGCGGCCGTCGAGCGGACGGGCACTGGCGATGCGGCAGGGCGGGGCGATGGTCGAACCGTTCGCAGCCCGGGGCTGCACGCTGTCCATGCGCACGTTGACCATTCCCAGCGAGTTGCTGATGGTGATCGAACTGGCGAAGGACAGGCCGGAACAGCGCGTCCGGAATTCGATCAGGTAGCCCTGGTTGGGCGTGTTCCAGATGGCCAGGGCCTGGTCGCCCAGCGGCGTCCAGCGGGTGACCCCGGCGATCCTGTCGATGTTGAAGCTCCCGACCGGTGGGCCTGCATGCGCGCGATAGAGCTCGAGGCGGTCGGCGCTGCTGAGGGCCGCGCCGGAGTGTGCGCATCCGGTGGCAAGCAGGGCGAGGGCGAGCACGAGCAGGATCCGCTTCATGACGATCACTCCATCCCGGAACGATGGCTACTTCAATACCGCGAAACACCGTCCCGGCTCAAGAGCGCGTGCGGCAGGCGCCCCTGGCGAACGTCCCGCCCAGTCAGGCCAGGCATTTGCATGCCCAGCGGCCTTGTGGCCAAACTGCCGGGAACATCAGGTGCCTGCGCATCCGGATCCGGGGAGGGTGGGGCGCAGGCGACCGGTGCCACGACGCGGTGCATGCGACGCGTGCCCGGTCCTGTCCATTACCCAGAATCCCCGACGCATGGAAGGCCGCATGCCCGCATCGGTTCCGAAAACACGCGCTGGCGGATTCCCGCTTGCGGCAGTCCGCAGCCTCGTGCTCGGATTCGTCATCGCCGCAGCGATCCCGGGATGTTCGTCGCTGCCGCGCAACCCGGTTCCTCCCGCACTGGTCGAGCAGGCGCAGATTCCCGGCATGCCCGACGTGCGTGCCCGTGCCGGGCGGCCGGCACCTGCGATGGAGCGCGACTACCTGCTATCGCTGCAACAGGAATCGCCCGAGGATTTCCCGGTCGCCGCGGACGGGATCATCCACTACCCGCACCTGGCCCTGTCCGGTGGCGGGGTCAATGGCGCCTTCGGCGCGGGTTTCCTCAAGGGCTGGACGGAGACCGGTACGCGCCCGGTGTTCAAGATCGTCACCGGCGTCTCCACCGGCGCGCTGATGGCGCCTTTCGCCTTCCTCGGCCCCGGGTACGACGAGTCGCTGCACAAGTTCTACACCACCACGACCACCGCTAACGTGTTTACCGAGCGCTCCCGGCTCATGGCGCTGATGCGCGGCGACGCGCTCGCCGATACCGCGCCCCTGGTAACGCTCATCGAGCGCTACATCGACACGGCCTTGCTCGAACAGGTCGCCCAGGCGCACCGGCAGGGCAGGCGGCTGTTCATGGGTACGGTCGACCTGGATACGCGCAGCTTCATGGTCTGGAACATGGGCCTGATCGCCTGCCAGGCCGACGATGCCGCGCTGGCCCTGTTCCGCAAGGTCATGCTGGCGTCTTCTTCGGTGCCCATCGCGTTCCCGCCGGTGCTGTTCGAGGTCGAGGCCGACGGCAAGCGTTACGACGAGATGCACGTGGATGGCTTCGTCTGGGCCAACGTGTTCCTCAATGGAGGCATCTTCGACCCGGCCAAGCTGCACACCAGCGCCGGTCGCGCCCCTGGCCGCGAGGACATCTTCGTCATCCACAACGGGCAGTTGAGTGCGCCTCCCGCTTCGACCACGCGCTCGCTGCGTGGCATCACCGTGCGCACCATCGACATCTCCGGGCGCGCCGGCATCGTCGGCGACCTGTTCCGCGAATTCACCTTCGCCCAGCGTAACCAGGCCGATTTCCACTGGGTCACGATCGACGAAAGCGTCGTGCTGCCGGACCTCACCGCGTTCGATCCCGCGCAGATGGCTTCGCTCTACCAGGCCGGTTACGACGCGGCGCGGGCGGGGCCCGCCTGGCGGACCCAGCCTCCCGGTATCCGGGGAGAGTAGGGCGGCACTGTCGCGCTGCGATGCAACCACGCGTTCAAGCCGCCGCGCCTACTGCTGCGACGGATCCGTGCGCGGGTCCGGCTCCACGGGCAGGCCGTCCCAGTACGCGCGCGGTACCAGCTTGGGGCTCTCCGGATCGGCCTCGTAGTTGGGCGACATGATCTGCACGCCCGCGGCGTTGAAAGCGTCCTGGATCTGCGCGTGCAGTTCGCTGAGCACCAGGGCACGACGCAGCGCCTCGGCCACGCGCACCCGCAGGCGATAATCCACGTAGAAGTCAGAAAGCGCGGTCTGCAGCACGAACGGCGGCGGATCGACCGCCACGCCCGGGGTGCGCGAGGCGGCCTGCAGCAGCAGCCGGTGCACCTGGCGCCAGGGCGCGTCGTAACCGATGGTGACGCCAGTCTCCATCCACATCCCCGGACCCTCGGGATGGCGCGAATAGTTGTGCAGCTGTCCGCCGAGCACGACGTTGTTGGGAATGCTGACTTCCACGCCGGCAACGGTGCGCAGGCGCGTGGTGAACAATCCGATCTGCATGACCACGCCTTCGACCTCGCCGCTGCGGACGTAGTCACCCACGGACATGGTCCGCGAATAGAGGATGGTGAACCCACCCGCCGCCTGGCCGACGATGCCCGACGCACCCAGCGAAATCATCAGGCCGACCAGCACGCTCAGCCCCTTGAACGCATCGGTTTCCGAGCCGGGCAGGTAGGGGTAGGCCATGGCCAGTGCGAACAGCCAGATCACGACATTCACCAGCTTGCGCGTGGGCTCGGCCAGCACCTGGTCGATGCCGAACAGCTGGAACCGGCCATCCTGCACGCCGCGGAAGGTGATGGTCACCGAGTGGGTGAGCAGGCGCGCCAGCACGAAGATCAGGACCGCGGCCACCAGGCCCGGCAGCGCCGCGGCGGTGGACTGGGCCCAGCTGCGCAGCAGGTCCAGCATCCAGCCGGTCATCGCTTCGGCCCACGGCCGGGTGAAGCCGAATTGGCCCAGGACGAACCGCACCCATTCCTCGATGATCACGAAAATGGTCAGGGCAATGAACACGCGCATCAGCCAGCCGATGACGATGCGTATGCCACCCACCAGGTGGCGTATCGCGTCGCGCTCGATCGTTTCGCTGCGCGCCTCGACCAGGCGCTTGAGCCGATCCCGGATCCGGCGGCCCAGCCACAGCACGCCCACGGCCAGCGCGATCGCGATGACGGTAGCCAGCAGCGACCACAGCAGGCCCTGCAGCAGCCGGGCCGGCGCCTGTTCCCGCCGCGCCGTGTCGACGGCCTCCTGCAGGCGCCCGGCGATCGCGATGCGGGCCTGGCCCATCGTCTCGCCATGCAGTACGTCCAGGTCGCCGGTCGTGAACATCATCACCAGCTCGTCGGACAGCAGCACCAGCAATCCCTCCGAGGACTGCTTGAAGTTGACCTTCACCGGACCGGACTCTTCGACCACGCGGCGGATGGCCGCCTCGGTGGTGCGGGCACGCAGCTCCGGCGTCCGGCCCAGGAACTCGGCGCGCAGGGTCACGATGTCGCGGTTGTAGAAGCGGACCGTGGCCTCGGAGTCTGCCGGGGTCTCGACCGCGGGAGGCGGCGCGGCGCCCGGGAGTGCCGGCAAAGGCGACGTGGCCGGTGCCGCACCCAGTGCCACGGCCAACGAAAGCAGGCCCAGGACTGTTACGCCACGCAGTGCTGCGAGCAGATGGCGTCGGCCACCGGGAGACGACTTCGCGTTCGGTTCCATAAGCGCCCCAGGAACGTACACGGGGATTCCGGCTCCATCGCCAACCGCGGCCACGACCCCGATCCGTGGTCGCGCTAGGTGTACCGCAGAAGCCGACTGGGCCGCCATTGGCAGAAGGGGCCTATGGATTCCTTCCCTGCGGCCCCTAGGTCGACATAATGTGCATTATGCGAAATACAAGATGGCTGCGATACGTGGGCCGTGTCCTCTTCGGTTTCTACCGCTATGGGCTAAAGGTCTAGTCACTTGCACGCCGCTGCGACGTACTCATCCCACGATCTGAGTGATTCAATGGAATGCCCTTGACGTGGCCGCGACGCTTGCAGATTAGCGTCTCGCGTTCGCTTCGCTGCTTCGCATTGACCAATGCTCGACGGCATCGAATAACCTTGGGATCCCGAATTCGTAGAGCGCTCTGCGCGCCTAGATCGGTCCAAGTAGCGCTGATCGGCGGTCACGCTCGCTTGAGCTTGCGCAGCCGTCATGCGGTCACGATCACGCGCATCGCCAGTGCCCTCAAACTCGGCATTCCAACCGGCTTCGGTGGATGGGCAAGGGCTCGACGAGTATGCGACCGCGTCGGTGCGCGGATGCTTGCATTTATTGATCGACTGTCCGTGTGCTGCCGGCGACAGCGCCAGCAGGATCAGCAACGTTCCCCGAAACATCCATTCCCCCCGAAATGGTGGCCAGTACGACCAGGTGCCCGACATAGTATCCGAGGAAGGTCCAGCGCCAGCGCGGCAGCTCCGCCTTGGTTTTCCCCAGCACCCGGATTAGCGGGAGCGCCACCAGCACCCAGCCATTGCCGTTGTAAGCGCAGATCCCGGCCAAAGCGGCCAAAGCGGCTGGGAGTGCTCTCCCCTCCCCTCGCAGCCACTGCCAGGCGGCGAAGGTCAGCGCCACGCCGGCAGCTCCGTAGTCCACCCACAGGGAGGCGACCAGGCCGACCCGACTAGAACTTGCACGCCTGGGCCACGTATCCGTCCCACTTGCGCAGATCCTGCATCTTCCGCCATGGCCCCAGCCGGTAGAGCTCGCGATCACGGTGGGTTTTGGCGTCCTGGCAACGCCCGATCGTGGATGTGCGCTTTGTACTGGCCTGGGGCTGGGATCGTCGGACCTTGCGCGAAGCCTGCGAGGTCATGTCGCGCGGTCGGTTCGCTTGCTCGATCTCGCGGATTCGCTGCAGGTCTGCCTCCCGAGGTGGCTCATAGCTTCCATGGCTCCAGGCCTTCACGGTGGTCGCGCCTTCCGCGCAAGGCGCCGACTGGTAGGCGACCTGATCACCTGCGACGCATTTGTACACGTGCTGCGCGCATGCATCCGAAGAAACCAGCCCCACCACAAGGCAACTCAACTGGAGCGCATGCATTCCCATAGGGGAATCGTATCCCCGACTCCGCAGCGGTACCCGGTGCGAAGTACCGACTGGAAGGTCGGAATTTCCTGAAGTTCCTGTAGGACACGCACGGCGGATGCCCGTGCATCGCCCGACGCATCATCCAGTTCCAGCGCTCATCGATGTCCGATCGATCAGAGCGTCGTCTCCACGTATGCGTAGATGTAGTTCGAGCCACCATTGACGCTGCCCAGCAGGCGCGAGCTGGCGAAGATGCCGGAACGGTGCGAGATGCCCAGACCGAAGTAGGTCTGTTTCCAGTCCTTGTTGCCAAACAGGTCGCCCAGGCTGATGTCGATGGTCGGGTCCAGGTAGTTGAGCAGCTTTGACGTCGGGCGTTCGCGCCGCGCCTGGCTGGTGACTTCCGGCGATGGCACGTGGTTGGAGTACGAGATACCCGCGCCCATGCCGAACCGGGTGTTGACCCGGTGGCTCCACGGGAAGCCGTAGAAGAAGCCCTTCATGTAGGCGTCGAACTGCCACGCATCGGGTGCGATCGTGTTCATTTCGTTGCGATAGAGGAAGCCGGCATAGCCATGGAAGTCGATCGGCCAGCCGTTGATCCGCTCCACGAACGGCTTGCCCAGGTGCACGCCGGTGACGCTGCTCGGGTTCTCGTGGTCCAGCGACGTGCAGCTGAGCGTCATGATCTTGGCCATGTGGCAGCCATCGCCCGACGCCCGGCCGTAGAACACCTTCATCAGCAGCGGTACGTCTTCGTCGTCCCAGCGTGCGATCGCGGTGCCGAAGTCGTAGACGGCGCCGGCGAAGATCGCCGGCTGCAGGCCGTCGCGGATGATCGGGCTGTCCTCGATGACGCTGTCGTGCGCGGTCACCGCGACGCCGCCGATCAGGCGCCAGTTCTTGAGGAAGCCGTAGGTGCCGTACAGGCCCACGGTGACGTCGGTGCCGCTGCCCGGCGCGTAGGCCGGCCGGTCGACCGTGGCCTCGTAGGGCCTCACGCCGTAGTAGTAGTTGTTGAGGTCGGCGTCGCGGAAGGACACGCTGACGTCCGGGCGCAGGCTCCAGCGGTCGCCGCTCCAGGTGTACGAGTAGCCCAGCCGCAGTTCACTGCCGTTGGAGGTGCTGCTGACGTCGGCCAGCGCGGTCGCGCGCAGGGTTCCCCAGTCCAGGCTGTGCCGGTAGCGCATGCCCAGGTCCGCACCGGCGTTGCGCGGCACCATGCCTTCGAGGATGTCCGGAATGTCGTCTTCGGCGAAACCTTCCAGCCGGCGCGACAGGAAGGCATCCAGGCGATGGGTGCCGTCGTCGACGAACTTGACCCCTGCCCGGTCCGCGTTGAGGTAGAAGCGCTCGCCTTCGTACAGGTACAACGGCAGCAGGTCGCTACGTTGGCCGGCGTCCTTGTAGGGCGATTCCTCGAAGCGGTAGAGGAAACCCAGGCCCGCGCTCCCGGGCTCGTCGATCAGGTCGGAGATCGCATCGGTATCGACCTGCGCCAGCGCGGGCGCGCTGGCCAATGCACCGGCGATCGCCAGCGCGAGCAACGATCCGCCGCGCAGGCCGGGATGGAGCGAATGCAGGAAACCGGTGTGCCGCGCGCGCGTGGTGTTCATCAAGCTCCCGTCTCGATCGTTGCCTGTTGCGTACGAGGGACCCGGCGCCATGCAGCCATGCCTCCCTCCCCTTGTCGCCGGTCCGGCTGGATCAGAAATCCACGCCGTCGCGGATCAGCGGACAGGTCATGCAGTGGCCGCCCCCGCGACCGCGGCCCAGTTCCGCGCCGACGATGGTGATCACCTCGATGCCTTCCTTGCGCAGCGCGGTGTTGGTGGTCGGGTTGCGGTCGTAGGCCATGACTACGCCCGGCGACAGCGCCACCAGGTTGTTGCCGCTGTCCCACTGCGAGCGCTCGGCGGCGTAGTGGTCGCCACCGGCCGCCACCATGCGCAGCTTCTTCAGCCCGAGCGACTCGGCGACCACGTCGTTGAAATGCTTCTTCTCGACGGTCACCTCGAAACCCGGCGCCTTGTCGCTGGGACGCAGCGAGATCGGCGTGATCTGGTCGACGATGTGCGGGAAGTAGGTCGCCACGTCGCGGTCGGCGAAGGTGAATACCGTATCCAGGTGCATCGCCGAGCGCAGCTTGGGCATGGAGGCCACCACCACCCGCTCGGCGGCCTTGTTGTCGAACAGCGCCTTGGCCATCTGCAGGATCGCGGTGCGCGAGGTGCGTTCGCTCATGCCCACCAGCACCACGCCGTTGCCGGGCACGAGCACGTCGCCGCCCTCGAGGGTGGCATTGCCGTGGTCGACGGTCGGGTCGCCGTACCAGGTCGGGAAATTCGCCGTCGCGAAATCCGGATGGAACTTGTAGATGGCGGTGGTGAGGATGGTCTCCTCGTGGCGCGCCGGCCAGTACAGCGAGTTGACCGTCACGCCCTGGTAGATCCAGCAGGTCGTGTCGCGGGTATAGAGCATGTTCGGAAGCGGCGGCAGCAGGTAACCGAACATGTCCGGCACCTCGCGCGCGGCCCTGAGGATGGGGCCGGCGAAATCGTCCGGGACATCGAGCACGCTCAGCCCGCCGATCAGCGTGATCGCCAGTTCCTGTGGCGAGAGGCTCTCCAGGTAGGCGCGCACGTCGACCATGACATCCAGGCCGACTTCGTTGGCGTTGATCTGGTGGTCCAGGATCCACTTGCGCGCCTCGGGCAACGCCGCGGTCTCGGCAAGCATCTGGTGCATCTCCACGACATCCACGCCGCGGTCGCGCATCTTGGAGACGAAATCGAAGTGGTCGCGCTTGGCGTTGTCCACCCACATCACGTCGTCGAAGAGCAGGTCGTCCTTGTTCCTGGGCGTCAGGCGCATGTGCGCCAGGCCGGGGGAACAGACCAGGACCTTGCGCAGCGTGCCGACTTCCGAGTGAACGCCATAGACAGGTGCGGACATGCCAATCTCCAAGCTGGACGTGGAATGTGGTGGTGCCGCCGCCCTTCCGCCCGTAGCCATGTCCTGGGCGATGCGCTTCGCGGCCCTGATCGTTCAGCTCATCTTGACACCGGCCACGGTCGCCTGTCGATCACACCCCGGGGTGGATACGGGGCATGCCCTTGCGCATGCCGTCGCATGGGGAGTATGAATGTCCGGGCAATCCGATGCCGTTATGAACCTGCGTCCCGACAACCAGCGTGTCCGGAGTATCGCGTGTTCCCGGAAGACAAGGGGGGAAGCGAGGCGCCACTCGCAACCGAATTCTTTCAACGGAGGAACCTGATGAAGCAGACGAAGATCATTGTTGGTGCAGCGCTGGTCCTGGGTATTGCCGCCCTGTCCGGATGTGCGACCCATAACAACCCCAACACGTTTACCCGTTCCGAAGCCGGAAGGGCGCAGCACGTCGAAACCGGCACGGTGACTGCGGTGCGCGCGGTCCAGATCCAGAACGATTCGCGCGGCGTTGCCACCGCCACGGGTGCGGTCCTGGGTGGACTGGCCGGAAGCACCGTGGGCGGTGGACGCGGCCAGACCGCGGCGACCGTCGGCGGCGCGGTGGCGGGCGGTGCGGCGGGCAATGCCGTGGCCGGCACCACGCGTCCTGGCGTGGAAGTCACCGTGCAGCTGGAGTCGGGCAGGACCATGGCGGTCGTGCAGGAAGGCACCCCCGACCAATTCCGCGTCGGCGACCAGGTGCGCGTGTCTTCCGACGGCGTCACCACCCGCGTTTCGCGCTGAGCACTCCCTGCCCTCGCGGGCTGGGACTGGCGCGAACAATCAAAGCCCCGGCGATCCGCCGGGGCTTTTTTTCTTGCATCCTGCCGCACTGCCTCGATCGTTACAGGACGATGTAACCGGTGGCGATCCAGTAGATGCCGACGATCGCACCGAGCGTGGCCAAGGCCAGGATCACGATGTCCGAGGTGCGCTCGAATACCTTCTTGCCCTGCTCGCGCCGCGCCCAGACGTACAGCAGGCTGCCCGGCGCATACAGGATGGCCGACAACACCAGCAATTTCAGGCTGCCGGCATAGAGCAGGTAGCCGGTATAGACCGTGGCCACCGCGGCGATGAGGATGTGCCGCGAGCGCAGCGCCGAGCGTTCCTGCTCGTAGGTTTCGCCACGCGTAGTCAGCTGCAACGCATACCCGGCCACCAGCAGGAACGGGACCAGGGCCATCGAGCTGGTCAGGTTGAGCATCAGCCCAAAGGCGTCGGTCGACCAGTAGGTGGTGATCACGATCACCTGGATGACAATGCTCGTCGCCCACATCGCCACTACGGGCACCTTGTTCTTGTTCTCGCGGGCGAAGATCGCCGGCATGGCGCGGGTGCGCGCGGCGGCCGACATCACCTCGGCGCAGATCAGCGCCCACGCCAGGTAGGCACCGAGCACCGAAACCAGCAGGCCTACGCTGACGAAAACCGCACCCCAAGGGCCGACAACCGCCTCGAGCACGCCAGCCATGGAAGGCTGGCGGATGCCGGCGATGTCCTCGCGCGGCATCACCGCGTAAGGCAGCAGCGTGACCAGCACCATCAGCGAGGTCACCCCGACGAAGCCCACGATGGTGGCGAAGCCGACATCGCGCCGCTCCTTGGCGTAGCGCGAATAGACGCTGGCGCCCTCGATGCCGATGAACACGAACACCGTGACCATCATCGTCATCCGCACCTGCTCGAATATCCCGCCATCCAGTCCGCCGCCGTAGAAATTGAAGCGGAACATCTCCATGCGGAAGGCGAAGAACAGGATCAGGATGAACACCACGATCGGAATGATCTTGGCGATGGTGACGATCATGTTCAACGCGGCGGCCTGCTGGATCCCGCGCAGGATCATGAAATGGAACAGCCAGATGCCGATCGACGACACCAGGATGGCGACCAGCGTGTTGCCTTCGCCGAATACAGGGAAGAATGCGCCCAGGGTCGATTTGATCAGCACCCAGTAGGACACGTTGCCGATGCAGCTGCCGATCCAGTAGCCGAACGCGGACAGGAAGCCCGGATAGTCGCCATAACCGGCCTTGGCGTAGGCGAACACGCCGGCGTCGAGGTCCGGCTTGCGCTCGGCCAGGAACTGGAACACCCGCGCCAGCATGTACATGCCGGTGCCGGCGATCAGCCAGGCGATCACCGCACCCAGCGGGCCGGTGGCGCCTGCGAAGGTGCGGGGCAGCGAGAAGATCCCCGCGCCGACCATGCTGCCCACCACCATCGCGGTGAGCTGGAACCGGGACATTTTCGCGTCAGCTGATGCCATACCCCACCCCTTCAATGGGCCGCGGCTGCGGCAGTCAGGACCATGCTGTGCGGCGGACGGACCAAAAGTAAACCGGGGCCCGCGATCCGTACCGGCAGGTACGGGCCATGATCGCGGGCCACCGGCGTGTTCATCTTGCATGTGGCCGCAGCTTTGGCGCCCTTGCGTTCGAGGAGAGGCAACAGTCGTTTCCTCCCCGTAAGGCCACCTCCGGATGCGCATGCGTCCGTGCGGTCGCCATGTCACGCGCGGCACCCTATTGGAGGGCCCACGGATGGCCGACACCGTCGCTCCCGAGTTCGTCCGTTTCATCGAGACCGAACGCAGCGCAAAGCGCCTGCCACAGGCCGCGGCGCGAACGAAGATCGCCGAAGGCGATGTGTTCCCCACTGTGTTCGTCCCCGCCACGCGGCTCACGCCGCTGTTGCGCGTGGGGGCGGGTCGCGCCGCCGGTTTCTTCCGTGCGACGAAGAAGACTGAAGTCATCTGGGTCCAGGGTGACAGCGAGCTGGCCGTGGGATTCGCCGCAGTCGACGTGAAGCTGGCCGACGGTGCGCTGCAGGTCAGCATCCCGGTGCGTTGCGACCAGATCGGCAAGGGCACGGTCACCATGCTGTTCGTGGTCGGTTCGGCGGCCTCGCCTTCCGGACTGTATGCGGCCACCGCCAGCAGGCCGATCGGCCCCGAGCCGGTGGTGGCGATCTGGAGCGAGGCGCTGGTCGCATTCGCCTGGAACTGCCTGCTCGAACTGGTCGGCGGCATGGCCGCCGCGGTGGGCAAGGACCAGCGCGGCAACCTGCTGGTGCCGGTCGAGCTTTCGGCCCGCAAGCAGGGCATCGAGATCGTGCCGATGGCGCGGTTCCGGTTCTCCGGCACGAGTTCGCTGAAGAGCACGGCGGTGCGCTCGTGAGCCTGGGCAGCGGTGATTTCGGAGTCCTCGGCAACCTGGGCAAGGCGCTGGGCATATTCGATGCCGAGGGCGATCCCAACCAGGACTGGTTCGCCAACCCGGAACATTCGCTCAGGACCATCCTGGCCAGTCCCGCGCAACGCGAGGCCCTGATGGCCTTCGTCGATGAGGCGATGGGCGGCGCGGAGCGCAGCACAGACAACGGCCTGACCTGGTTGCCGCTGCTGCAGATCGAGGACCCGCCGCTGCAGGTGGCCGTGACCGTCGACGAACGACCGACGGAAGGCCTGCACATCGGCCTGGGCCTGCGTTGTTCGACCACCGACCCGGGCTCGGCCACCACGCTGGCGATCCCCCTGTTCCGCGCACAGAAGGAAGGAGGCTTGCCGGTCGAGCCCCTCCTGCTCGGCTCCAGCGGCGGACGCATCCGCCTGGGCAGCACGATCACGCTCGATGCCGCGCCGCCGGTGCCCGGCCAACCGCGGCTGGGCGGCGTGGGCCTGGAAATCGATCTGCCCACCTCGCCGTACGATCCCGCAGCGCCGGTGTTCGCGCTGTTGCTCCAGGGGCTGCAACTGCCGGGTGCACCGACCCCGCGCGACGTCCGCGTCTCGGCCGATGGCACCGATGCACTGGACGATGCCCTGCTCGACCTGGTGCTCTCGCTGGTCAAGGCGCAGGCCGATGCCGCCGCAGCCTCGCCCGAACTTTCGGCGCTTGCCGGCCTGCTCGGCCTGCGCGATGGCGACCAGGTTCCCGACTTCCCGATCACGACGCTGCCGGCGCGCGGCGCGCTGGCGATCGCCGACTGGATCCGCGGCATCCTCCTGGACACCGCTGCGCGTGCCGACTGGCTGGGCCACCTGGCCGGCCTGCTCGGTGGCAGCGTGGCCGCGGGTGCGGCGCGCTTCGATCTTGGGGGTGCGGCACAGCTGGAACTCGCCCTGCGCGTCGACAACGGGCCCAGCGGCAACCCGCGCCTGACCCCGTCGCTTTCGGTACTGCTCGGCACCGGCAATACCCGCGTGGAAGCACGCGCGGACCTGTTGCGCATCGACCTAGTCACGGGCCAGGCCACTGCCCTGCCCTCGCTGGGACTGTGGGCCGCCGCAGGCACGCCGGCCAGCCCGCTGCTGGACAGCACTGAAGCACGAGCCGAGACGCTGCGCCTGGGCTTCGCCCTGGATGGGGCGCGACGCCTCACCTTCGTGCTGGCAGCCGACGGCGTGCAGGTGCGCGGGACTTCCTACGGCACGCTCGACCTGAGCACGCCCGATGCGGTGATGGGGGCCGCCGGCGCCATCGTTTCCGATGCACTGGACGAGATCGCCGACGAGGTACTCGCCGGACTCGGCGACGCATTGGGCCTGGTCCGGCGCCTGACCGGCCTGTCGCCCCCTGCCGGGGTTCCAGCGATTTCCGCGCAGCAGCTGCTGGCCGATCCGCTTGCCGCCGTGGCCGATTACTGGCGTGCCCTGCTGGCCGTGCCCACCGCCGCTGCCAGCGTGCTCGAGGACCTGCGTCGCGCGATCGCCGATGCGGCGCAGGACGCGGTGCCATTGATCGGCGACGGCACCCGTGCCGCGCCCTGGCGCCTGTCCCTGGCCGGACCGCTGAACCTGGAGGTCTGGCGCGACGGTGACGTGCTGGTGGTCGACCTGGGTGTTGAAACCGTCGTCGCCAGCCTCGGTGCGGCCTCGACCGTGCAGTCGCGGATCGCGGCACGGCTGGCAAGGATCGACCTGGCCAATCGCGGCGTTGAACTGCTAGGCCAAGTGGAAGCGCTGCTGGCCACGCGTGCACAGGGCAGCACCCCGCTCGCGCGCCTGGCACTGGCCGACGGCCTGTCACTGGAGGCCGGCCATGCCGGCCTGCGCATGGCCTGGTCGCCGGCGGCCGGATTGTCGGTGGCGGCGGACGTGCCGGCGCTGGCCCTGCATCGGGATGCGACACAGTGGCCGATCCGGCTGCCGGCCATCGCCGCCGATGGCCGCGTGGATCTCGCGCCTGCCGACTGGGATGGCGTGGAGGCGCTCGCCGGCCAGCTGGGCCGCCTGGCGGGTGGCTTCACCGCCGAACTGGTCGCGGTACTGGGCTGGGATGGCCCGCCGGATGCATCCTCCGCCCAGCGGCTGCGTCTGCGAGACCTGGTCGATGACCCTGCCGCGGCGTTGCGCGCGTGGTTGCCCTCGCTGCTGGGCGGCGACCTGCGCGAACGCGCATTGGCCATCGCCGCCGACCTGTTCTCCGGCACCCCGGCATTGCCCGGTGTGCTCGCGGGTATCGGTCGTCCGGATGATCCGTACCGGATCGCGGTCGACCCGGCGCTGCCCGAGCTTGCGCTCTGGTTCGCTCCCGAGGGCATCGCATCCGCGGCGCCTTCGATCGACGACCTGCTCGATGGCTGGCAACCCGGACAGGCCGGGCTGCCGCCGGCCGTACTGCAGGCGGCATTGGTCGCACGTGCCGCGCTTTCCGCCGACCTGCGTGCGCTGCTGTACGGACGCGACGTTGAAGCCGCGCTGGCCGCGCTGCAGCAACGCTGGGCCGGTGGCGACGGGCGCATCGTCATGCCCGCGACCGCACCTGCAGGCGTGACCCTGCATACCGCGCCGCTGTCTGCGGTGCAGTTGCCTGGACGCATCAACCTGCCCGCGCTGCTGGGCCGTCCGCTGACCACCATCGTGCACGTGGCACTCGGCACCGATGCCTGGCCCGATGCCCCCGCCGGTCGACGCATCGACCTGTGCGGCAGCGGGCGCGATGCGTCGATGTTCACCTTGCCCGCTGCGGCCACGGGCGAGTGGTACGTGGCGCTGGGGACGCGCGCCGAATGCCGGGGAACCGGCGGCGGCGACGGTACCGCGGGGCAGGCTGAGCGGCTCGCACGCTGGCTCTCGACGCTGAGTGCGGTGGACAGCCAGGTCGTGGTGGTCGCCGTGGCGGGAGCGGGCCATGCCGCGCGCGTCGCTGCGCAGAAGCCCGAATGCGCTTGCGTGACCGCACTGGTCACCTTGGGTACGCCGCTGACGCCGGTCTCGCTCACTGCCCTGTCGATCCAGCCCACGGCCGATGCGCTGCGGCTGCTGCAACGCCTGCTGCCGGCACCTGACTCTGCCGACTCGGCCGAACTGCAACTGGGCCGCGGCCTGGTCCGCTCGATGATGGAACTGGCCGCCCTGCCCGATCCGGCCGACGACCTGGGCCTGCCCGATGTCCCCCCGCCGCCGCCGCGTGCCGGGCTGGATGTGCGCGCGATCTTCGGCGTCGTCGCGGAAGCGGATGTGGCGCGCGCACTCACCGCGATCGTCGCCGCCGGCCTGGGCGCGCGTACCCAGACAGCGTCCCCTGCCACCGCGATCCGCGCCGGCCTGCACTGGCCGCTACCGTCGGGCGCGGCTGGCACGCTGAACCTCAGCGGCGGCGCCCAGCTCGAGCTTGTCGGCAGCGACATGGCCGGCAATCCGCAACTGGCGCGGGCGCTCCACGTGCAGGTCCGGATCGACGATGCGATCGGCTGGATCGTCGCCACCGATGAGCTGGAACTGCGCGCGGTCTCGATCGCGCTGACCCTGCCGCTGGCGGGCGACCTGCCGGCGTCCGCGCGCGTGGTGCTGCACGACGCGCGCATCTATGGCCAGTCCTGGGAGGCGCTTGCCTGCGGCGGGCCGGCCGATGCGGTGGCCGCGGTCCTGCCGGAAGCGCGCGTGCTGCTGGCGGCTGCGATGCAGCGACTGACCCGCGACACCGCCAGCCAGGCATCACTGGCGCTGTCGCAGCTGCTGAAGGCGCTGGGCATCCTCGATGGCGCCTTCGGTCTGGTCGGCGACGCGCTCGACCAGTTCGTGCACGATCCGGCCGGCCTGGTCCGCCAGCGCATGGCCAGCGCAGGCAGCGAAGTCGCCGCTGCAGTGGCTTCGCTGCTGGGCCAGCGCGGCATCGGCATCGACCTGCCGGCGCGGCGCGTGTACGTGGAAGGCGAAGGTCGCGGCCGCTTCGACTGGTCACTGGATCTGTCGGCGGGCGCCGATGGCCCGGTAGGCCAGGCGCGACTGGGGTCGATCGACGTGCCGGTGACCGGCGGTCTGCAGTTGCAGCTCGACCTCGATCCATTCCGCGTCGCGCTGGACTGGCAATTGCCGGGCGGCGGCTCGGAAGCCGTCGAACTCTGGCCCCTGCCCGATCCGCAGGCACTGGCTCGAATGGCGGCGCGTGCCGCGCCCGGCCTGGCTGCGCAGGCAGCCGTGGAAACGATGCGCCGTGCCGATGTAGCTGTGCGGCCGGTGCTCGACAGCGCGCTGGACACGCTTGGCATGCTGGCCGGTGTTGCCAGCGATGCGCAGCGATCGTTGCGGCCGCTGGTCGGCATGTTCGCCGATCCGGTCGCGTGGCTGCGCGGCAGCGGCGCGCTGGCTACCGATCCGGTCCGGATCCAGGCGTTGCTCGATGCGTTGCGACCGCTCATGGGCTTGCCAGGCAGCGTGGGCCAGTCGCTGGCGCTGGCGCCGGGTGTCACGCTGGCCGTGGCCGCCGACAGCGGTGGCGCGCGCCTGGCCCTGGGTGTGGATTCCTCCTCGTGGAATGCCGCCCCAGCGGTAACCGGCCGGTTGGCCTGTGGCATCGGTGCCACGCTGGCCCTGTCTGCCGGCGCAGCACCACGCCTCGGCCTGGAAACCCGCATCGGCCTGTCCGGGGGGATTGGCGATCGCCAGTCGCTGGCCGTTGCACTTGGCGACAGTGGCCTGCGCGTGGCGCTGCGACCGGCCAGCGGTGCCGACATCGCCTTGCTGCCGTTCGCCGGCCTGGGCTCGCTGGTACAGACCGCGGCCGAATCGGTGTTGCCCTTCCTGCTCGACCGCATTGCCGGCCTGAACGGCACGCCCGGCGATCTGGTTCGCGCGGTTGGCGACGCACTCGCGCTGCGTCGCAATGCGAAGTTCGACGTCGATGCCTTGCGTGCGTGGGCGGCTGACCCGGCTGCGGCCCTGTCCGGGGCGATTCCCACCCTCACCGGCGGCGCACTGCAGGCCATCGCGCCGCTGCTCGACGACTTCCTGCCTGCGGCCGTGCAGGCCACGGCGATCCCGGCCCAGCTCGACGTCACCGTCTCCGGCGTCACCTTGGTCTGGCGTCCGGGCGAAGGTCGCATGCAGGTTCTGGCACCCTCGCTCGCCGTGCCCGGCATCGAAACGCTCGGCTTGAAGCTTGCGGTCAGTGCGGCCGGACTGGACGAACTCGCCGTCGCGGTCGGACCGGCACGGATCGACGCGGGCGGCGTGCTGCTGCGACCGTTCGCCAGCATTGCCGCCGGCAACGCACCGGCCGGTGGCCGCCGCGTGCTGCTCGGCCTTTCGGCCGACGACACGCATCATTTCGCCGCACGCTGGAACCTGGACGGCGGCAGCTTCGACGTAGTTGCCAGCGATGGCGTGCTCGCCGACGCGATCGCGACCACGGACCCGGCCCAGGTCGCTTTGCGCATCGTCGACGTGGTCGCCGACGTGGTCGCAGCGATGGCCATGGCCCAGCAGCCGGTGCAGGACCTGCTCGACACGTCGTTCGGCTCGGCCGCCGGCTCGGATGTGCGCAGGCTGCTGCAGGGCGTGCTGCTGGACGATGCCGATCCGGGCCAGCTCATCGACGGCCTGTTCGATCCGGAGGCTCTGCTCGAACGCGTCCAGCGCCTGTTCCGGAATATTGCCGGCGCCGCATTCGAGATCGATGCCGGCGACCTCAAGCTGGCCATCACCAGCTCCGGCGATGGAACGATCGGCCTGCAGGTCGGCATCGACAACCGCTTCGCCCTGGTCGAGGGCGATGTCTGCCTCTGGCTGGAGAACGATGCCGACTGGATCGAGGATGGCAGCAGCGACCCGGGCGGCGGCGTGTTCGTGGGCCTGATGAAGACCGGACCGCTGGCGTTCACCCCCAGCCTCGCGGTGCGCGGCGTCGGCCTGCGTGTTGGCAAGTCCAGCGGACCGTTGCTGGATGCAGGGATCAGCATCGGTTCGGTGGCGCTGCATGTGTTCGCAAATGTCGATGGCGACACCGCGCCCGACCTCGGCCTGCAACTGCAGTTCTCGGAGCTGGCCGTCGCCACCTCCGGCGCACAGGGCGACAACGGCGTCGCCCAGGGAATCATGCGCGACACCGGCCCGACGCCACCCAAGCCTGCGTTCTCGCCGGCGCTGGCGATCCAGTCGCACGACGGCGGCCCGGTCAACGTGTCGCTTTCGGCCGGCGATGGCGCCGGCCCCTGGTGGATCGGCATCCGACGCGGCTTCGGTCCGCTGTACCTGGAACAGATCGGCTTCGGCGCCACCTCGCTCAACGGGCGCCTGGAGCGCATCTCGCTGCTGATGGACGGCTCGGTGTCCATGTTCGGCCTGACCTGCACGGTCGACGACCTGCAGATCACCTACTTCGCCGGCAACGACGATTTCTTCAACCCCGCCAACTGGCAGGTCGACCTCGCCGGGCTGGCGGTATCGGCCGACATGGCCGGCGTGTCGCTGGCCGGTGGCCTGCTCAAGCAGACCACGCCGAAGGGCACCGAGTACCTGGGCATGCTGCTGGGCCGTTTCGCGGTCTACGGGCTGACCGTGTACGGCGGCTATGGCGAAGGCGAACAGGACGGACAGAAGTTCACCGCATTCTTCGCCATCGGCGCGGTCAACGGGCCGATCGGCGGCCCGCCGGCGTTCTTCCTCACCGGCATCGGTGGGGGCTTCGGCATCAACCGCCAGCTGCGGTTGCCATCGGACCTGGCCCAGTTCGGCGACTATCCGCTGATCCAGGCGCTGGACATCGCCGCGTCGCCCAGCGACCCCATGACCCAGCTGCGCGAGCTCGGCAGCTACTTCCCGATGCAGCGCGGCACGTTCTGGTTCGCCGCGGGCATGTCCTTCAACAGCTTCGCGCTGGTGGATGGCATCGCCGTGGTCGGTGTCCAGATCGGCGATGGACTGGACATCAACCTGCTCGGCCTGGCGCGCATGGCCTTGCCGCGTCCGCAGGCTGCGCTGGTCTCGATCGAGTTGGCGCTGATGGTGCGCTTCTCCAGCAGCGAAGGCGTGCTCTGGGTGCAGGGCCAGCTCACCGACAACTCCTGGCTGCTGTACGAGGACGTCAAGATCACCGGCGGGTTCGCCTACGTGATCTGGTTCAAGGGCGAGCGCGCCGGCGAGTTCGTGCTGTCCCTGGGCGGCTACCATCCCGACTTCAACCGCGACGGCTATCCGGTGGTGCCGCGGCTGGGCCTGCGCTGGAGCATCGGCAGCAACATCGTCATCAAGGCCGGTACCTACTTCGCGCTGACTTCCGAAGCGCTGATGGCCGGTGGCGATTTCGAGGT
This sequence comes from Pseudoxanthomonas daejeonensis, assembly GCF_010093205.1. GTDB lineage: Bacteria > Pseudomonadota > Gammaproteobacteria > Xanthomonadales > Xanthomonadaceae > Pseudoxanthomonas > Pseudoxanthomonas daejeonensis. The sequence continues at coordinate 30,329 of NZ_PDWN01000009.1, read as the reverse complement.
CTCCGCCCGCTTCGGCCCGGCATGGGCGGAGGTGAAGTTCGGTGCGCACGGCATCGTGTTCTTCGATCCGTTCCACTACGACGTGAGCGCCTACGCGCGGATCGCGGCGGGCGTGACCATCGACACGTGGCTGTTCGGCGAAATCACCTTCTCGATCAACATCGGGGCGCGCATCCACGTGCTGGGCCCGGATTTCCGCGGCAGCGCGACCTTCGAGATCGGGCCGATCGAGCTTACGGTCAGGTTCGGCGGCAGCGAGAAGGCCGACCGCAACCTGCTCGGCGCCGACGCGTTCATCGGCAAGTACCTGGAAGCGGCCGACAACGGCAAGGCCCGCCCGCATGCGGTGATGGTCAACACCGGCGCCCTGCCGGCGCGTGGCGAGGATTCCACGCCGGACGGCTCGGCGTCGCGGCCGTTCGTCGTGGTCAACGAGTTTTCGATGAGTTTCACCACCACCGTGCCCGCCACTGGCGTCGCGCGCACCCAGCCACGCCCGGGGCAGCAGGCCAGCACATCCCATCCACCCAGTGCCGCCCTCGGCGTCGCACCCATGGGCGCGGCGATGACGGCTTCGACGATTGGCCTGGCGTGGCGGGCCGATGGCGCGGACCGACCATTCCCGTTCCGCGACAGTGCACGCCCGCACGGCAGTTTCCCCATGGGCATCTGGGGCCCGGAGCAGGATCCGAACGCGCGCAAGGTGCCCAAGGGCGAGATGGTCAAGGCGCTCAACGAACTTGACCTGGTGTGCAGTGCCGAACCCAGCGGCGGCGGTCCGCAGATCGCCTACCACCAGGTGGAGATCGGCAAGCGCAAGCCGCTGCCCTTCAGTCGCCGCCCGGCCGCGATCAGTGCGCAGCTGGCGGCGGCGCAATCGGTCGCGGCACTGGTGCAGCAGCCCGGCACCACCGCCGCGGCATTTGCCGTTGCCCGCGACTATCTCGCACGCACCGCCACGCCCACCGCGCTGGCCGCGCTGCGTGGCGAACGGCAGTCGCCGCCGCGCGTCGGTGCGCTGACCGAGGGCCTGGAGATCGCGCAGGCCACGACCGTGCCCGCGCCCGCATCGCCACCGGCGGTAGCCGATTACGACCACTTCATCGATGCCCCGGTGGTCGTCGGCCTGCTCGACGGCGTGACGGTTGGCGTGTCGGTCGCGCCCAGGACACGCACGAGCGTCAAGGGATCGGAGCGCGGCTGGCGCATCGCACCGCCCACCCTGGCAGCGGTCGACGCCGGTCGCAGCCGTTCGATCGCCGCGCGACTGACGGTGGTCGATACGCCCGCGCTTGCGAGCCGCAATGGAACCGTGCTCGCGGCCAACACGCTGCCGCCCACCGCGATCGCACACGCGGCCAGCGCCAGCGTGGCCCGCCAGGGCTCGGCGCAAAGCGACGCGTTGACCGGCTTTGCCGCTGCGATGAGCACCCGGGCCGCGGTCGTGCGCCCCCGGAACCGGCGCGCTGCCGCCGCCTCGGGAGCCACCCTGGCCGCGGGACAGACCGTGATCCTCAAATTGCCGAATGCCCGCGCCGATGTCGCCAGCAACGCCGAGCGTCCCCGGCTCGTGGTCTCAGGCATGCCCGCTCGCGTGGTCCTGCTGGCGCATGGCGGCCGTTGGCTGGCCGACCGGCAGGTCGGGCCGGGACAGGACGCGGCGTCGCTGGAACTGCCGGTGGGAACCGAACGGATCATCGCGATCGGCCAGGGCAGCATGGACGCGGGCGCTGTCGCCGCACGCGGCCTGTCCGGCTGGCACGCCGGCATGCAGCTGCCTTATGCGGGCTGGTCCACGGCGGTCGCTCCGGGGTGCGTCGTGCGCGCACGCGGCCAGCGCCTCGCCCTGCATGGCGAACGCCAGGACGCCGGATGGGTCGGCGGCGCCGAGCTCGTGCGAGGCACCGGCACGGTGGCCACCACCTTCAGCGGCGCGCCACGCATGCTGCTCGTGGCGCTGGACGATCCGGCCGTGGCCGGCGATCCCTCCGCTGCGCGCCAGCTGCTGCTGGGCCTGGACGGCGCGGTGCGGGTGCGTGATGGGGCGAGCGACCGGCCGCCGGTGCTGCTGGTGATGGACAACCGCAGCGTGCTGGCCTACGACATCGTCGCCGACGGCGACCGGCCAGTGGTGGTGACCATCGCCAGCGACGACGACTGGTCGCTGGTCGGGGTGATGGCTTCGCCGGACCTGGATGCGAAGTCGGCGATCGCCATGATCGCTGCGCGCGGCCTGGACGCGGTCGTGGCGCCCTTCGCGCCTGCCTCCATTGCGGGCAACGCTGCTTCGAGCCTGCTGGCATGGCAGGGACCGGTGCGCGACCGGCAGACGCGGATCGCGGCAAGGGCCCAGGCCGGACGCCCGTTTGAAAGCGGAGCCACGAAAGAACCCGCCGCGAAGAAGCCGTCCCGCGCGTCCCCGAAGAAATCCCCCGAACCCGCACGCACGCGGCACGGCAACGCACGCAAGAATGGAGCGCCCCGCTGATGCCCCCGAATACCGGCCACTTCATCCTGCACTCCAACGTGATGCCGCGGATCACCGCAGGCCGCTACCAGCTGTCGACGCGGCAGACCGGCCAGCCCTTCGAGGTCGAACCGGAGATCACCCACATCCAGGTTTCGTCGCCGCGCTTCACCATGCCGACCGACCAGGTCCTGTCGAGCTTCCCACCGGCCAATGCCGAGGGCGCATTCGGCGAGAGGCTGCCGCAGATCGTGCTCAAGCGCCGCACCCTGCCCTGGGAGCGCAACCCCGCCGGCGGCCTGGAGCCATCGCAAACACCCTGGCTGGCGCTGGTGGTGGTGGCCGAGGGCGAGGCCGAACTGTCGACCGCGACGCGCGTGGCCGACTGCGTGACGCCCGGCACTTCGCTGTCGCATCCGGAAGATCGCGATGTCGAGCAGGGCCTGTACCTGGCGGTCACCGAAACGGTGGTGCGCAAGATATTTCCCTGCCGCGAGGACCTGCCGCTCCTAGCCCACGTGCGCGAGGTGGACGTCAACGACACCGAGCTGGCCAATGGCGACGACGATGGCTGGCTCGCCGTGATCCTGGCCAACCGTCTGCCCGTGTTCGACCACGCCAACGGCAAGGCGGTGCGTTACATGGCCTGCCTGGTCAACCTGGAAGGCCAGCTCGACGCCCTGCCGCCGCCGCAGACCATCGCCGACAGTTTCGTGTTCGAACTGGCCCAGGACTGGTCGGTGCTGGCGAACCTGGAAGCGCGCAGTCCGGACCTGCGCGTACTGGGTGGACTACCGATGCCGCAACCGCTGCGCACGCCGCGCGACACCCCGGTGGCCGCCGCAGTCTCCGCCCCCACGGCCAAGGCCTCGCCGATGGGGCCCGCGCTCGACGGCATGGCTTCGATCCGGGACGTACCGGTGACCCGCCAGTGGTCGCCCGTGACCGCGCAGGTGACCGCGGCCGCGCGCGAGCCCGATGCCAAGGTGCTGGTCCGCGACACCATGGCCAAGGGTTTCCGCCTGCCGATCGAGCTGTACGCCCGGGAGAAGACCCTGCGTTTCCCGGTGCTGTCGCACTGGTCGTTCACCACCGCTGGCGAAGTGGACTTCGAGAACCTGATGAAGGATCTGGACGTCGGCCTGCTCGGCACGCTGCCCGAGGCTCCAGCCCCGGCGGCGACGGTGCCGGAAGTGGTGCAGACCGGGCACATCGGCCTGGACCACCGCACCCGCCGCGGCGATCCGGTCCGCGCCTGGTACCGCGGCCCGTGCGTGCCCTTCCCCACTGCGCGCAATGGCGATGCCGCCACGACGGCCGCGGCACTGGCGCATTCGGCCGACCAGTTGCGGCGTGTGATCCCCGACGGCCGAGAAGACCTCGGCCTTGCGGCGGCATTCGAGATCGGCCGACTGATGGCGCTGTCACAGCTGTCGGTGGTATCGGCGCTGCTGCGGTTCCGTGCCGAGCAGTTCGGTGCGGGCCGGGTCCGCGAGCTGCTGGCCGGACTGGTCGGCTTCGAACTGCCGACCTTGGGCGCGGCGCGGGTGGACCTGGGACGCTTCGTCGCCCTGCACGCACTCACGAATTTCACCCGCGACCCGGGCACCACGTTCGGCCTGCGCCGCCCTGTCGCCGATCCGGGCCGACCGTTGCGGATTTCGGGCGATCTCGACGCGGTGATCGCCGAAGGCCTGGGGCTGGACTTGTCCGCCGTGCGCAAGCAGGCCGACAGCATCGGTGTGATCGCGGCGCTGGGAAGCACGACGGCGCCACTGGCCAGTCCCGGCCGGCCGCCATCGGACAAGGTCATGCTGCCGGCCCTGCAGGCCGCGCTGCGCGGCGAGCTGCAGCGCACGCTGGAAGTCGCCGCGCCGAAGAAAGCCGTCCAGCGCGACACGCGTGCCCGCTCGGGCGCCGCCTCGAGAACCCCGGTGCGCGACGCGCTGGACGAACTGCTGGACAGCCTCGCCGCGGATGAGCGGGTCGGCGACGAAGACGGGGAGGAAACGCCATGAAGTCCGCCATCAACGCGCAGGTGGCGCTCAAAGCCGCCCTCAAGGCCACGCAATACGCCGACCTGGTCACCGATCACGATCCGGACGATGGCAACCATGTCGTGCCGGGTGAACTGCGCCGTTTCCTGGCCCGGCTGCGCCTGCTGCACGGCGTCCCCTTCAGTTACCTGGTCCCGGACGCGGACCTGCTGCCGCTGGAATCGATCCGCTTCTTCCACCTGGACCGGGCCTGGACCGATGCACTGGTCCAGGGTGCGCTGAGCGTGGGGACCATCACCAGCACCGACCGCGCCCAGCTCGAAGCGGTCTATCCGCATATCCGCGACGAGGTGGATGAAGCCGAGCGCAACATCCGGCGCCCGGCGCGCGAGGACCTGCTCAAGGCAGGCGGAGGTGCGATCACCGGCTTCGTCATGCGTTCGCGCCTGGTGTCCGGATGGCCCAACCTGCACGTGCGCGCCTATTCGGTGGACTCGCTGCCGGACAACGCGCTGACCACGCAGGCCGAATCGAGCCCGTACCGGATGAAGGTGCTACGCCTGGAGCGGCTCGCCCCCTCGGTCCTGCTGGTCCTGTTCGATGGCGTGCCGGCGGTGGTGCACATCGAGGAACCCCGCCAGGGGCTGCAGTTCGGCGTGCGCACCACGCGCAACAGCCAGGGCAGCAGCCAGGCGCGCCTGCCGGTGCGCGACTGCGCCAACGGCAATGGCGTACCGCCCCTCGATGCGATGGTGGACGCCAACTCGGTGGCCGTGCCGTTCCGCGCGAACGCGCCGGGCGTGATCAACATCCACGAGCTGCGCAAGCGCCTGGCCATCAAGGCGCCCCATTCGGGGGGGTCGCTGGAATCGAACGAGTTCGCGCTGCAGATGCTGCGTTTCCCGTATCGCCAGGTGTTCGGCGACCCGGACAACAAGGAGCAGCAGCGGTTCTACCCGCTGGACCAGTTCAAGGTGACGCTGGCGCTGGACACATGGAAGACGCAACTGGCCGGCAAGCTCGACGGAGGTCCCTGATGGCTACCCGGATCCGCAAGGGAGACACCGCCGTGCCGCCGGCCGGTGCGGCCGCCAATCCGAACGCCGCGACCCGCGAACTGTTGCGAGGCAAGCGTTTCCTCGCCGCCGACCGCGCCGCCATCGACCTGGGCGAGATCGCGACATGGGACAGGTACCTGCTGCGCGAGCGGCGCCTGCTCGCGCCGATCGACGTGCAAGCCTTGTACGTCCCGCCCGGCGGCAGCGAGCCGATGGTGCGGTTGCCGATGCTGGTGGCCGGCGCTGGCGGGCATGCAGTGCAGGACGTCGAGGACGGCATGCCCGACCCGTTCGACCCGGGCCAGCCGCGACCGGCCGGCGTGCACCTGCACTGGGCCATGCCCGACGCACTGCTGCGTGGCGAAATGAAGTCCGCCGCCGATGGCGCGCCGAACCGCCTCGCCCTGCCGCCGCTGCCCGACCGCTGGATCGTACTGAGGCTGCTGTTGCCTTCGGGAGCCGCGAAGCCGGTGGTGACCGGCTGGGTCCTGGAGGCCGATCGCGCGATCGCCGTGCCGCTGGCGCAATGGACCGAAGATGGCGCCGCATCGGCCAGCGCGACCCCGGCGGGCACTGCGATCGACGCCGACGCGCTGACCGGCACCGTCGGTGGCGCGGTCAGCTGGTCGGGCGTGTACGACGCCGTGCTCAACCGCTTCGCCTTCCACGATCCGCTCGACGACGTGGATGCGCTGGCGCGACCTGGCGTGGAAGAGGACTGCGCGAGCTACGTCGTGGCCGGCTGGTGGAGCGATCCGGGCCGCGACCCGCTCGACGCGGCGCGCAGCAAGGCCAGCCTGCATGAACTGCTCGAGCGCATGCGCTGGCGGCTGCTCTACGAATGGGGCGACGAGACCGCCGAGCGCAGTCGCCAGCAGGCGCAGGACGACTTGCGCAAGGCGCTCGGCCTGACCAGCGCCGCGCGCACCGATGCCCCGCGTCCAGCGAAGAAGACGGCGCGACAGGCACGCGCCGCCGCGCAGTCGGCCAAGGCCACGGCCTATGTGCCGCTGGACAAGACCGTGCTTGCGTTACAGCCGAATCTTTCCGCCTCGGTGTTCGCGGCCGATGCCGTCCAACGCTTCGTCGCGCCAGCCTGGCAGCTTCGCTCCTGCCTGCTGCATGGCGTGATCCATGGCGTGCCGGTGCGCGGCGAACCTGCAGTGGACAGACGCCCGGACAGCCGCACCCTGGAAGTTTCCCTGGGCTTGCAGGAGGACGACCTGCTGGCCGCGCTCGCAGTCCCCGGAAGCGCGGGCATCGAAGCGCGTCGTGCCGCAGACCGGCTGCTGACCGCATTCACCGCGCAGAAGGTCGATCGGCTCGGCGCCGCCGATGGCGCGGTCGAACTGGAGGAATACGAGCATGGCGTCGCCTTCGCCTCGTTGCCCGCCGGCTCCGCGGGTAACGACCGCTACCTCAAGCGCGTGCAGACCGGCGGCGTCGGCGGCCTGGCGCTGGGGCGCAAGCGCGGCATCGAGGTCGCCGCGCGCCAGAAGAGCAAGACCGGTGCATCCGCCGCGCAATCGCCGCTGCTGCAGGCGCAGACGCATTTCTCCGTGCATGCGCGGCCCTCGCTGATGATCGCCAGCGAAGCGGCGATCGGTGACCTCGCCCGATCCCGCGTCGGCGACGTACTGACCCCCACCGAAGCACGCGTGGTCGACCGCCCGGCCCCGCGCCACGCCTTCCCCACCGAACCGATGGTCGCCGTGCGCGGCGCCAGTCGCAGCCTGCGCCATGGCAATGACGGGCGCTTCTCCGCGGACGGCAAGCTGACCTGCCGCTGGCCGAGCCACGTCGTCTCGTCCATCGATGGCGTCATCGCCAGCGACCGTTTCATCGCCTCGCTGGGCAACGGTTCGATCCCCGCCGAAGTCCTCGGCCTGGCCCGCGAAGCGCTGCTGCACGACCCGTACCACGACGAGTGGATCGCCGCGGCGCTGGCACCGGCCGGAAGCAGCCGCACCGCATTGCTGAAACGACTGAAGGCCGAATCGGTGCTGCGCTATGGCCGCGATGGCACCTACGACGGTGCGACGGTCGCCTTCGATCCGGTGCTTGCGCGGGCCACGCCGGCGCGCGCGATGGCCGCCCGCCAGCAGGTCCGCGCCGGTGCCTGGCAGCAGCAGAAGCGGGTCGCCGACGAAATGCGCCGCTTCTCGCTGTTCAAGGGCGCCGACCCGGATCCGGTCGGCGTCACCACCTGGGCCCAGCCGTGGATTCCGATGTGGCTGGAATGGGAAGTGAAGGTCGAGGGACTGGATCCGCCCAGCCTGGAGGCCTGGACGCTGGGCGCGGTCGACTTCGAGAACGCCACCGTGACCATTGCCGGCGGCACCGCCCAGGTGCGCGGGCGAGCGCAACTGGCCACCGGCGCGGCAAAGACCCTGCACGACGCCATCGACGACTGGCTGCGCAAGGAGGACGCGCTGGACGCCGCCGAAGCCGGCCTGGTCGACGAGGACGTGGAAGACAGCTATCGCATCCTGGCCGATGCGGTGGAAGGGCTGGACGTGGTGACGGCCACCCTGGATGGCCTGCGCCACCAGTTGCTCGGCCTGGAATCCACCGATGGCCTGCGCAGGCCCGCGATGCCCGGGGGCGTCGCCGAACCGGCTCCCGTGGCGCCGCCACGCGGCCTGCTGGCCGGCACCCTGGCCCTGACCCGCGCGCGCCTGCTCGATGCATTCGGGCGCACGCTGGAAGTCCCGGTCGATGCGGTACGCACGCCGGCGCGCGCCGCGTTCGATGATCGTCCGGACGTGCTGGCCATGCCACCGCGCCTGTTGCGACCGGCCCGCTGGCAGTTCCGCCTGGTCGATGCCGCGACGCCTGCCGGTGCCGAGGGCATCGAGGCGCGGGTGGACCAGATCGAACCGGCGTTGCAGGTCAGCCCGGTGGCCGGTTTCCTGATGCCCGACCACCTGGACGAAAGCCTGGAGTTGTTCGATGCCGGCGGTGCGCCGGTCGGCGAGCTGCTGCACGAGCCTGGCAGCGGTGGCGTGATGTGGGAGATCGCCGCGGGCCGCGAAGGTCCGGCCGACGCCGGGCCGCATTACGGGCTGGCCCCGGCGCAGAGAGCGCTGGGCGACTTCGCCGCCGCACTGGTGGCCGCCGACGCCGCAGCGCGCCAGGGCGCCGCGCTGGATCCGGATGGTCCGGGCGAGAGTGCGCTCTCGGCGATGCTGCGCGCGGTCGACACCACGCTGTGGTCGGTCGACAGCTTCGCTTCGCTCGGCAGCGAACACGTGGCCGGACTGGTCGGGCGACCGCTGGCGATGGTCCGCGCGCAGTTGCGGCTCGAGCTGCGCCCTCCCGAGGACATCGACCTTTCCGATCCGCAGTGGGCCGAAGCCTGGCGCCAGGCCGAGCGCGACGCGGCCAGGTACGCGTTCCCGGTCAGGATCGGCGAGATCACCCGCAGCGACGACGGCGTACTGGGCTTCTTCGTCGATGACGACTATTCGCGCTTCCGCCTCGTCGACAAGGCGATTGCCGGGGCCGCCACCGAGTCCGGTCGCAGTCGCGGCCAACTGGGGCTGTACCCGCCGGCGCCGGGAATGCCCGCCAACGATGCGCTGGTCCATCCCTACATCGCCGGCAGCGACGATGCGGACACCTTGCACCTGCACCTCGGCCAGCAGGTGACGCTGACCATGCTGATGCATCCCGCGGGCAAGGCCACGCTCACCTCGGGCCTGCTGCCGCGCAAGCAGCTGGCGCTGGCACGCGACTGGGTCGGCCCCGGCCTGACCGCGCTCGCGCCATCGCTCAGGACCGGGCCGGTGCTGGTCGAAACCGACCTGGCCAGCGAAGGCCAGGTGCGCCTGCCCAAGGTGTCGGTTTTCGGCAAGGACCAGAACTTCCTGTGGCGGGATACGCCTGCCACGTGGCGCACCGACGCCATCCTGGCCGCGACCCAGACGGCGCTGCTGCCCGACAGTCCGGCCGAGCTCCGCGAGGGCTGGATCCGGGTCGCACCGGACCGTCCCGAAGGCACGTCCTGACCTCCCGCATCGCCATCGACATCCAAACCGTCGTAGAGGCTTCCATGGGCCGCCATACCTGCATGATCTGTTCCCCTTTCGTCCCCGGCCTGACCCAGGCCGGCAGCGTGCGCGACATGGCCGATGACCTGGCCAGCCAGGAGCGCGTCGACAACGTGCGCGTCACGCCGCTGCGTGTCGGCACCGGGCGCACGCGTGCCGCGGTGGAGCGCCTGAAACTCTGGGAGAACGGCCGGATCCTGCGCATCCGCTTCCTCGATGGCCTGCCCGAAGTGCAGGCGCGCGTGCGCGAAATCGCGAAGGAATGGGAGGCGCTGGCCAACCTGGAACTGCGCTTCGTCGACAGCGGTGCGTCGCAGATCCGGATCAGCTTCGCCGAGAAGGATTTCTCCTGGTCGACCGTGGGCACCGACGCGCTCACCGTTCCTTCTTCCGAGGCGACGATGAACTACGGCTGGCTCGAACCCGGCACCGCGTTGCGCGAGTACCAGCGCGTGGTCCGGCACGAATTCGGCCATGCGCTGGGCATGATCCACGAACACCAGAATCCGGCCGCCTCCGGGCGCATTCCCTGGGACCGGCCCAAGGTTTACGCGTACTACGCGCAGCAGGGCTGGAACCGTGCCGACGTGGACCACAACATCTTCGCCGTCTACGACGAGGACAGCACCAACCACAGTGCGTTCGATCCGGACTCGATCATGCAGTACGCGGTGCCCGATTCGCTGACCGTGGGTTCGTACGCGATCGGCTGGAATACCGTGTTCTCGCCGACCGACATCGAATTCATGCGCCGGCAGTACCCACGCAACGTGGCGCCCATCAGCGAGCTGCAGGCCGGCGGGCCGCGTCTTGAAACCGACCTGGCCACGGCCGGCGAAGTGGACAGTTTCCATTTCCAGGTCGCGCAGCCCGGCACTTTCATCATGACCACCGAGGGTCCGACCGATACCGTGCTGACCCTGCACGGCCCGAACGACCGCGGCGCCGTCCTGGCATGGAACGACGACCTGGGGCGTGGCCTCAACGCCCGCATCGTGCGCAAGCTCCACCCCGGCGAGTACTGGCTTACCGTCCGGCACAAGCGCGCTTCGGCCACGGGAAGGTACAGTATCGGGATCAAACTTCGCGCATAATATTATTGTTAATCAATTATTTATCGATACTTGTTAAAGTGTATTGACGCAAGACTTGACCCTTGAGGGCGCTCAAGGGTTGAGACTACCCGCATGGATCAACGCGGGTTTGAACGATGAACATCGGCCAGCTGGCGCGCCAGACGGGCGTGCCGATCGACACCATCCGCTTCTACGAACGCGAGCGGGTGTTGCCCACGCCCCACCGCAGCGCCAACGGCTACCGCCACTACGGACCGGCCGACACGCAGCGGCTGGGATTCGTACGCCGGGCCAAGGAGCTGGGTTTCGCCCTGGACGAAATCCGTGGACTGCTCGCCCTGAGCGATGCGCGCAATGCCGACATGGCCAGCGTGCGCAACGCTGCCCAGGTGAAGCTCGAGCTCATCCAGCAACGCATCTGCGAACTGGAGCGCGTCCGCGATGCGTTGCGCGGGCTGGTGGACTCGTGCCCAGGGCACGGGGAACTCGGCGACTGCCCGATCATGTCCGCGCTGGCGGGGGCCGTCGATTGAACACCCATTCCCATACCCACGAAGCGGCACCCAACGCGACAGGCAGCTGTTGCCACTCACCCCACCCGACCCATGAAGGCGCGCCGGTCGCCGGGGAGAGCATCGTCGATCCGGTCTGCGGAATGACCGTCGACCCGCAACGCTCACCCCACCAGGCCAGCCACGACGGCATCACCTGGCACTTCTGCTCGGCCCGCTGCCAGGAGCGATTCCTCGCCGACCCACAACGCTACCTCGCGCCATCCGCCTCTGCGGATGCGCCCATGGCACCTGCCGGAACCCCGTACACCTGCCCGATGCACCCGGAGATCGTCCGCGACGGACCGGCAACCTGTCCGATCTGCGGCATGGCGCTGGAGCCGGTCGTGCCGGGCCTGGACGACGGCGAGAACCCGGAGCTGGTCGACTTCCGCCGGCGCTTCCTGGTGTCGCTGCCGCTGACCGCGGCCACCATGCTGCTGGCGATGGCGGGGCATCTGCTTCATGGCCTGTCCGCCAGCACGCGGACCTGGCTGGAGCTGGCCCTGGCCACGCCGGTCGTGCTGTGGGCCGGCTGGCCGTTCCTGCAGCGCTGGGCCGCCTCGCTGGCGACCCGCAACCCGAACATGTGGACGCTGATCGGAACCGGCGTGCTGGCCGCGTATCTCTACAGCGTGGTCGCCACGCTCGTTCCCGGCTGGTTTCCGCCGGCCTTCCACGAACATGGACGCGTCGGCGTCTACTTCGAAGCCGCCGCGACCATCGTTTCGCTGACCCTGCTCGGCCAGTTGCTCGAACTCAAGGCCCGCTCGCGCACGTCCTCGGCGATCCGCGCGCTGCTCGAGCTGGCCCCGGCGATGGCGCGCCGCCTGCACGAAGACGGCAGCGAAGAGGACGTGCCGCTGGCGCAGGTGCGGACCGGCGATCGCCTGCGGGTGCGTCCCGGCGAGAAGGTGCCGGCCGATGGCGTGGTGATCGAGGGCCGCTCGCACGTGGACGAATCGATGCTCACCGGCGAGGCCATGCCGGTCGCCAAGAGCACGGGTGATGCCGTCGTGGGCGCCACGCTCAACGGCAACGGCGCCCTCGTTGTCCGCGCCACGCGGGTCGGCGAAGCAAGCGTGCTGGCGCGGATCGTGCAGCTGGTCGCGCAGGCGCAACGCACGCGCGCACCCATGCAGAAGCTGGCCGACCGCGCCTCGTTCTGGTTCGTCCTCGCCGTGATCGGCGTCGCCGCCATCGCCTTCCTTGCCTGGGGCCTGTTCGGCCCGGAACCGTCATGGACCCGGGCGTTGCTGCACGCGATTTCGGTGCTGATCATCGCCTGCCCCTGCGCGCTGGGACTGGCCACGCCGATGTCGGTGATGGTCGCCACCGGGCGCGCGGCGCAGGCCGGCGTGCTGTTCCGTGATGCCGAAGCGATCGAGCGCCTGCGCCAGGTCGACACCGTGGTGGTCGACAAGACCGGCACGCTCACGCAGGGCCGGCCGGAGTTCCGCGACGCCGTCGCACTGCCGGGCTACGACGCCGGGCGCGTGCTGCAGCTGGCCGCCAGCCTGGATGCCGGCAGCGAACACCCGCTGGCCCATGCGATCGTCGCTGAAGCGCGTAGACGCGGCCTCTCGCTGTCGCCCGCCAGCGAGTTCGAATCCGGAACCGGCACCGGGGTACGAGGTCGCGTGGATGGCCACGACCTGCTGCTCGGATCTCCGGCCCTGATGCGGCTCGAAGCGGTCGACTTCCCCGACCTGGACGCGCAAGCCGCTTTCTTGCGGGACGAGGGTGCAAGCGTCGTGTTCCTGGCCATCGACGGACGCGCCGCGGGCATGCTCGCCGTCTCCGATCCGGTCAAGGACAGCACGCCCGAAGCGATCGCGCGCCTGCATGCGGCAGGCCTGCGCGTGGTCATGGCCAGCGGCGACGGCGTCGCCACCGCACGGGCGGTGGGCCGGAAGCTGGGCATCGACCAGGTGCATGGCGAGATGACGCCGGCCGGCAAGGTCGCCCTGCTCCGCCAGCTGCAGGACCAGGGCCGGCGCGTGGCGATGGCCGGCGACGGCATCAACGATGCCCCAGCACTGGCTGCAGCCGACATCGGCATCGCGATGGGCACCGGCACCGACGTGGCCATGTCCAGCGCGCAGGTGACCCTGGTCAAGGGCGACCTGCGCGGTATCGCCGACGCGATCGCCATCTCGGCGACCACGGTGCGCAACATGCGCCAGAACCTGGGCTTCGCCTTCCTCTACAACGCGCTGGGCGTGCCGATTGCGGCAGGTGCGCTCTATCCATTCACCGGCATGGTCATGTCGCCGATGCTCGCCGCTCTGGCGATGAGCCTGAGCTCGGTATCCGTGGTCGGCAACGCATTGCGGCTGCGATTCAGCGGCCGGAAAGCCTGGTGAGCCTCGCGTCGGATGAATGGCTGCCTGGAACCGCTGCAGGTGAACGCATCACGCAAAGCTAGCGATCGCTCCACTCGTGCTTTACCGGCCGTGCCGGATGCTGTCCACGCGGTCGATCAGGCCGCGCGTTGGAACCGCACGATCATGAAGAACCAGAAAAACCAAAACGATCAGCAACGCCAGCACCCGAAGCCCGAGCCCGACCAGAACCGCCAGCAGCAGCAATGGCAGGATCCGGAAGGCCAGAAGGGTCACAACCCGCAGCAGCGTCCGCAGCAGGACGAACAGCACAAGCAGCAGCGCTGACCCATGCCTCGATGACCCGCTCCGGGCATCGCCAAAAGAAAACGGGCCCGCATTTCTGCGGGCCCGTCTGCTTGTATGGCGTCCCCACGGGGATTCGAACCCCGGTCGCTACCGTGAAAGGGTAATGTCCTAGGCCTCTAGACGATGGGGACGTGTTACCTGGTCGCTCTTCCGCCCGAAGGCGAGAATTTGGTGGAGCCAGCCGGGATCGAACCGGCGACCTCTTGCATGCCATGCAAGCGCTCTCCCAGCTGAGCTATGGCCCCACGAGCTGAGGAGCGAAATTGTATGCAGCCTTTGAGGGACGCGCAAGCCTTCCCGTGAATTTTCTTCAGGCCCGGTCGCGCCGGCGGGTTCGCCGGTCACTCCACCTGCGGGCGCAGTTGCGGATCCAGCGCCACGCGCTCGTCGAACACGAAGCAGTTGCCCTCGTAGCCCAGCCCACCGACCTGCTCGAAGTAGTTGAGGATTCCACCTTCGAGCTGCAGCACGTTGTCCATGCCGTCCTGGCGCATCCACAGGGCCGCCTTCTCGCAGCGGATGCCGCCGGTGCAGAAACTCACCACGGTTGCATCACGCAGCGCGTCGCGATGCGGAAGCAAGGCGTCCGGCAGTTCGGTAAAGCGGGTGATCGGCAGGGTCAGGGCGCCGGCGAAGGTTCCGTGCTCCACTTCCTGCTGGTTGCGGGTGTCGAGCATGACCACGGCGCGGCCGTTGTCGTCGCGCCCGCCCTGCCCCAGCCAGCGCGCCAGGGTTGCCGGGTCGATCGACGGGGCGCGCCCGTCGACGGCCAGCGGCGTGGCCTGCGGATGGCGGAAGCTGATGATCTCGGGCTTGACCTTGACCTTGAGCTGGGCGAACGGCTGCCGGGTGCTGGCGCTGTATTTGACCTGCAGGCCGGCGAAACGCGGATCGGCGCGCAGCGCATCGACGAACGCATGCAGGGGCTGCTCCTCGCCTGCCAGGAACAGGTTGATGCCTTCGACGGCGACCAGGACCGTCCCCTTGAGCTCCGCCGACGCGGCGGCCTCGTGCAGGTGGTCGGCGAGGCCGCGCGGGTCCTCGACGTGGGTGAAGTGGTAGGCGGCAGCGTTGATCATGGCCCGTATTGTAGGCGCGCGCCCTGCACTGCCCGCTGAGCGGATGCGTCCGTCGCGCCCGGATCACCAGTGCGTCCCAAGGGCTTCGGGCACAAACGGAGGAGGGTCAGCGCAGCAGGAGCCAGGGCAAGGCCAGCATCAGCAGGACGATCGCCACGATGGCCGCGAGCCGGGGCAGCACGTAGCCGGGCCGGCGGCGCAGGAGGTCGATGAACCGCTCGCTCCCGTGCTGGCGGGCGTGTTCCCGGGCCTGTTCGCGCCGGGCCTGCTGGTAGTCGTCGAGCAGGCGCCTGGCCTGCGGATAGGCATCGGCGTCCTGCAGCCACAGGGCGGGTGAGGAAATGCCCCACGGACCGGGAGCGGTTTCATACCACTCGATCGCGTGCGCGGTCAGCAGATCGCGCACCTCGTCGGCCTCGTCGTCGGGCACGTTGCGCAGGTTGAACAGGCGTTTCGTCATGGGCGCATGATACCGGCGCCGCGCCGGCCGGCCGTGCATCGCATCGGTTACCCTTGCCGCCCCTCGAATCGACCCCTGCCATGCGCCGCATCCCCGCCCTGCTCTGCCTGCTTTCAGTCCTTTTTCTGTCCGCCTGCCAGGCCGACCAGGGTCCGCCACCCGGCGGCAGCGTGGCCGAGCTGCAGCGCGTCGACGAGCAGGTCGGCAGCGGCGCCGTCGCCACCGCCGGCAGCGACGTGACCGTGCATTACACCGGCTGGCTGTACGACGAAGGCGCGGCCGACAAGCGCGGCGCGAAGTTCGACAGTTCCCGCGACCGCGGCGAGCCGTTCACCTTCCTGCTCGGCGCCGGCCAGGTGATCCGCGGCTGGGACGACGGTGTCGCCGGCATGCACGTGGGCGGCACGCGCACGCTGCTGATTCCTTCCTACCTCGCATACGGGCGCAACGGCGCGGGCGGGGTGATACCGCCGGGTGCATCGCTCGTCTTCGAAGTCGAACTGGTCGACGTCAGGCCGCACTGAGCACGGACATGCCGGTACAGGATCCACCGTCAGGCGTCGAAGCACTGCCCGGCATCGCGATCGTCGGCGGCGGCCCGGCCGGGCTGATGGCCGCCGAGGTCGCGCGCGCGGCAGGCGGGGAAGTGGATCTGTTCGAAGCCAAGGGCTCGGTCGGGCGCAAGTTCCTGATCGCCGGCAAGGGCGGCCTCAACCTGACCCACGCCGAACCGATGCCCGGTTTCGGCGCGCGCTACGGCCTGCGCCGGGACGCGGTCGGGGCCTGGTTGCGCGACCTGGGCCCGGACGAGCTGCGCCGATGGGCGCGTGGGCTGGGCGTGGAAACCTATGTCGGCACGTCCGACCGCGTATTCCCGCTGGACCGCAAGGCCGCGCCGCTGTTGCGCGGCTGGGTCCGCGGGCTCAAGGACCAGGGCGTGCGCTTCCATGTCCAGCACCGGTGGCTGGGGTGGGACGAGAGCGGCACGTCGCTGCGTTTCGAGACCCCTGCGGGGATCCGCCGACTGCACGCCGGCGCGACCGTGCTGGCGCTGGGCGGCGGCAGCTGGCCGCAACTGGGTTCCGACGGTGCCTGGGTCGCCGCCCTGCAGGATCGCGGCATCGACGTCGCGCCGCTGCTGCCGAGCAACTGCGGTTTCGACGTCGACTGGAGCGGCCACTTTGCCGCGCGGCATGCCGGTGCCCCGCTCAAGCCGGTAGTGGCGTACCGGCGCGACGCAGCCGGTGTCGAACACGCGCTGCAGGGCGAATGCGTGGCGACATCGACCGGCATCGAGGGCAGCCTGGTCTATGCACTCTCGGTGCCGTTGCGCGATGCCATCGCCCGCGACGGACAGACGACCCTGTGGCTGGACCTGGTACCGGGTCGGACGCTGGAGCGCCTGAGTGCCGACCTGGCCAAACCCCGCAACGGCCGCAGCCTCAGCGAACACCTGCGACGCCAGGCGGGTATCGAGGGCGTCAAGGCCGCGCTACTGCGGGAAGTACTGGACGCCGATGCGCTCGCGGACATGCAACGGATTGCCGCCACGCTCAAGCGCCTGCCACTGGTGCTGCGTCGCCCCCGCCCGATCGACGAAGCGATCAGCAGTGGCGGTGGCGTGCGCCTGGAGGCCCTCGACGAAGGGCTGATGTCGCGGGAGTTGCCCGGCGTGTTCTGCGCCGGCGAGATGCTGGACTGGGAAGCCCCGACCGGCGGCTACCTGCTCACCGCCTGTTTCGCCAGCGGCCAGCGGGCGGGCCTCGCCGCCGCGCGCTGGTGCCGCGAGTCCAGGCAGTAGCTCACGAAGAACCGCCACGGCGCAGCGCGTCACGCTGCTCGCGGCTGATCACTTCCGGTTCGCGCGACGGCCTGCCCTGCCCATCGAAGAACGGCGCACCCGCGCGCCGGCCACGCAGGCGCGACGCGATGACCGGCCCGAAGATGTGCAGGCCGCACAGCAGCAAGCGCAGGGGTGATGACTTGACGGGGGCGGTGGCCGAACCGGTGTTCACGGCGACCCGGTCGCGCGGCCCCAGCGCCGCGTCGAGCGCTGCGGGGACCACGGCCACGCAGGACACCACGCCGGTGTAATACAGCTTCGGATCGCGCGAGGTGTTGGCCAGTGGCGTGCGACAGCAGGCCGCATACCAGCGCAGCAGGCCTTTGGGTCCCATCGACATGCATGCCAGGTGCTCGCTGCCGGCCGTGATGCGCAGCCCGTCCGGAGCGATCGCCACGATATCGGTCCCGCCACGGGAATCCAGCACCCCGGCCTGGCCCAGGAAGCGCGCGAATGCCTGGCAATCGCGGCAGTAGCAGGTGGCGCGGGCGTAGGTGCGGGCCGGATCCAGCTCGCCCCGCACCTGCCCGCAGCGGCAGGCGAATTCCATGACCATGAATCCTTCTCCCTTGCATGCCCTGCGCCGTGCGGCGCGTCTTTGCGCGCAGGTTACAGCTTGCCGTCGCGGGCGCCGAACACCCCGCGCCGGCCGGCCCCGGCTCAAGTCCCCCGGACCCATGCCGATACGGGTCCCATGGACATCCTCAGCCTCGTCGGTCTACTGCTCGCACTGGTCGCGCTGGTTGGCGGCAGCATCCTCAAGGGTGCCGGGCTCGGCTCCCTGTGGTCTTCGGCCGCGTTCGTCATCGTCATCGTCGGCACGATCGCGGCGATCTTCGTGCATACGCCGCCGACCGTGTTCAAACGGGCGCTGCGCATCGCCAGCTGGATCCTGAAGCCGCCGGCCGCCGATCGCGAAACGCTGATGGCGCAGATCCTGGAGTGGAGCAACATCGCCCGCCGCCAGGGCCTGCTGGGCCTGGAGCAGCAGGTGGCCGAGCAGGACGACCCGTTCCTGAAGAAGGGCCTGCAGATGCTGGTCGACGGTGTCGAACCCGAACAGATCCGGCACATGCTCGAGATCGACCTGGACGGCCAGGAGCACCAGGACCTGGCCGCCGCCAAGGTGTTCGAGGGCATGGGCATCTATGCGCCGACCCTGGGCATCATCGGCGCGGTGTTCGGCCTGATCGCGGTGATGAAGAACCTCGCCGATCCGAGCAAGCTGGGCCACGGCATCGCCGCCGCGTTCACCGCGACCATCTACGGCATCGCCTCGGCCAACCTGTTCTTCCTGCCGGTGGCCGCCAAGCTCAAGAGCGTGATCGCCCGCCGCACCGGCGAGCGCGAGATGATCATCGAGGGAATCATCGCCATCGCCCAGGGCGAGAATCCGCGCAACATCGAATCCAAGCTCGCCGGCTTCCTGCACTGAGGCCCGACGTCGATGGCCCGGAGGAAGAAGCACGAGGAACACGGCAACCACGAGGCCTGGGCGATCCCCTACGCCGACCTGATGACCCTGCTGCTGGCCTTTTTCGTGGTCATGTATGCGATTTCCTCGCTCAACGAGGGCAAGTACCGGGTCATGGCCGACGCGTTGAACGCGGCGTTCGGCGGCGCACCCCGCACGATCAACCCGGTGCACGTGGGCAACCAGCAGCTGCAGGGCGCCGACTTCGACCGGCCATCGCCGATGAAGTCCGGCGCCAAGCAGGGCCCGTCCGCGCCCTCGCCCGCACCCAACCCTACCCTGCTGCCGTCGCTGGCCTCGCACCTGCGCACCGGCCAGCCGATGGACGTGGCCAACGCCGACGCCGTGCGCCGGGCGCGGCGCCAGCTGGGCGACATTGCCACCCAGATGGAAAGCGCGCTGGCCTCGCTGGTTGAAGCCAAGCTGATCACGATCAAGCGTTCGGACCTGTGGCTGGAAGTGGAGATCAACAGCGACATCCTGTTCGACACCGGCTCGGCGAGCCTGGATCTGTCCGCGCGCGGCGTGCTGGCCAAGCTGGCCGCCGTGCTACATGACACGCCCAACCCGGTCCGGGTGGAGGGATACACCGACAATCGGCCGATCAATACAGTGCAATTCCCGTCCAACTGGGAACTGTCGGCCGCCCGCGCGGCGAGCGTGGTCCACCTGTTCGCCAGCCAGGGCGTCGCCCAGCCAAGGCTGGCGATGGTCGGCTACGGCGAGTACCGGCCACGCGCGGACAACGAGTCCGAGGAAGGCCGCAACCGCAACCGGCGCGTCGTCCTGATCGTGCTTGCCAGCCCCGACGACGACACCCGGCCGCAGGATGCGGTCAAGACCGTGGCATCGGCGCCGATAACCGCAGTGGCCCCGGCGCCCGTCGCGGGCAACGGCCTGGTGCCGGTGGGCGCCAACCCCTAGGACAAGGACTGAACGATGCGCGTATGGGCGATCGCCAACCAGAAAGGTGGTGTGGGAAAAACCACCTCCACCCTGGCCCTGGGCCGAGGCCTGGCCTTGCGCGGTGAGCGCGTGCTGCTGGTCGACCTGGACCCCCATTCCTCGCTGACCCGCGCGTTCGGCATCCCCGCCGATCCGGCGCCGGAGGGCGTCCTGGAACTGTTCGCCACCCCGCCGCAGCCGCTGGCGGCGCTGGCGCGCCCCAGTGCCATCCCCAACCTTGCCTACGTCTGCGCGCAGACCGCGCTGGCCACGCTGGAACGCCGCAGCGCCAACCAGCCCGGCCTGGGCCTGGCCCTGTCGCAGGCGCTCACGCGCCACGCCGGGCAGCACGATTACGTGCTGCTGGATTGCCCGCCGACGCTGGGATTGCTGATGATCAACGCGCTGGCCGCGGCCGATCGCGTGGTCATCCCGACCCAGGCCGAACCGCTGGCCCTGCACGGGCTGGCGGGCATGCGCCGCACCGCGGAGATGGTCGAGCGCTCGCGCCGGCGCCCGTTGCCCGTGTCGGTCCTGCCCACCCTCTACGACCGTCGCACCCGCGCCGGCCAGGACGCGCTGCGCAAGATGCAGGAAGACCACGGTGAGCGCGTGTGGGAAGACGCGATCCCGGTCGATACGCGGCTGTGCAACGCCGAACAGCTGGTGCAGCCGGTTGGCGAGGAAGGCGGCTATCCGGGTCGCGCGCTGTCCAGCTACCGCCGCGCGCTGGAATGGATCCTGGCCAGCGATGGCGAACAGGCGCTGGAGCGTGCCGCATGATCCCGGCCGCCGCCCTCGACGATTACCTCGACGAACTGCTGGTGCTCGCGCCGGCGGACGAACACAAGCCCATCGAGCAGGCCCCGCTGCCTGTCGCACCGACACCGGCGCCGCCCCGGCTCGCGCCGATGCCGCCGCGCACGCCAGTCCAGCCGGCACCGATCCCGATCCCGAGGATTGCGGCGGCTCCGGCCGCCTCGCTCGAGCCCGAGGAACCGGTCTCCTCCCACTCCCACCGCCGCGCCGCCGACCGCAGTTCGCGCTGGCTGCGGCTGCGCTGCGCCAACCAGGCCTACGGCCTGGAGCTGCTGAAGGTGCAGGAGGTCGTGCTGGCCACCCCGCTCCTGCCGCTGCGCGGCACGCCGCCGGCGATGCTCGGCGTCATGAACCTGCGCGGCCAGGTGGTGCCGGTGATGGACCTGGGCGTGCACCTGGGCCAGGCAGCGCAGCCGGGCACGGGCGCCACCCGGATCGTGGTGCTGGAGGAGAAAGGCGAAACCCTGGGCCTGCGCGTGTCGGCCGTGGAGGACGTCGTCAACCTCACCGACCACCAGATCGAACCGCCGGACAGCAACCGCGCCGGCCGCATCCACAGCGACCTGTTCCGCGGCATCGCCCGGCAGTCGGCCGAGCCGGTGATCCTGCTCGACGCCTCGCAACTGCTCGTGCCCACCGGCGCGGCCGCGCACTAAAGGTCGAGCCATGCCAGCCGCTACCAGTTGCAATCCCAATTCCGGAGACGCGATGAACACCGTGTCCCTAGGCGACGACCTCGGCATCGAAGCCAGCGCCGACCTGAAACAACGCCTGTCCGCGCACCTGGAAGACCCTGCGCTGGCGCTTGACGGCAGTGCGGTCAAGCGCGTGCACACGGCCGCGATGCAGGTGCTGTGCGCGTTCTTCCTCAGCCGCGGCGAGCAGGGCCGCCAGACCGAACTGGCCTCCTGCAGCGACGCGCTGCGCGATGCCGCCCGCCTGCTGGGCCTGTCCACGCAGCTGGGCCTGGCCACAAACGAATCGTCCGGCGACGGACAGCAACCGAAGCAACCCGTGGAGAACCCCGCATGAGCGCACGCATTCTGGTGGTGGACGATTCGGCCTCGATGCGCCAGATGGTCTCCTTCGCCCTCACCTCCGCCGGCTTCGCCGTGGACGAGGCCGAGGACGGCCAGGTCGCACTGGGCCGCGCGCAGGGCCAGCGCTTCAACGCGGTGGTGACCGACGTGAACATGCCGAACATGGACGGGATCTCGCTGATCCGCGCGCTGCGCGGCCTGCCCGACTACCGCTTCACCCCGATGCTGATGCTGACCACCGAATCGGCGGCCGACAAGAAGGCCGAAGGCAAGGCCACCGGCGCCACCGGCTGGCTGGTCAAGCCGTTCAACCCCGAGCAGCTGGTCGCCACCGTCCAGAAAGTCCTCGGTTGACTCCCGCCGTACCCCATACCGAGCGCGTCGCCATGAGCATGGACCTGCAACGCTTCCACGCCACCTACTTCGAAGAGAGCCGCGAAGGCCTCGATGCGATGGAGGCCGGCCTGCTCGCCCTCGAAGGCGGCAGCCTGGATCCGGAGGTGGTCAACTCGGTGTTCCGCGCCGCGCACTCGATCAAGGGCGGTGCGGCGACGTTCGGCTTCGACAAGATGACCGCGCTGACCCACGTGCTGGAGACGCTGCTGGACGAGATCCGCTCCGGCAAGCGCGCACTCGCGGCCAGCGCGGTGGACGCGATGCTCGGTTCGGTCGACGTGCTGCGCGCACTGCTGGCCGAATCCGAGCACGGCAAGCCGGCCGATCCGGTCGCGGTCGCCGCGGTCCACGCGCGCCTGGGGCAGGAACTGGGCGGCAGCGGCGAAACGAAGGCCGCAGCCAGGGTCGATGCCGAGCCCGAAGGCTGGGACATCGCCTTCTCGCCGGCGCCGTCGCTGTTCATGAGCGGCAACGATCCGCTGCGCATCCTGCGCGAGCTCGAGCACCTCGGCCCGCTGGACGTGGCCGCCCGGCTCGAGCGCCTGCCCGCCTTCGCCCAGCTTGACCCGCTGGAAGCCTGCATCGCATGGGACCTTGGCCTGCAGGCCAAGGTGCCGCGCAGCGCGATCGACGACGTGTTCGCCTGGGTGGTGGACGACTGCACGCTGGATATCCAGCCGCAGCCAGCCGTCGCGGCCGTCGCGGTTGCCACCGCGGCGGTCGCGGCGGCCCCTGCCCCCGCGCCCGCCACCACCGGCACTGCGGCTGCGGCACCGTCCGCGGCTGCCGCCGAAGCGGAGAGTTCGATCCGGGTCAGCGTCGACAAGGTCGATGCGCTGATCAACCTCGTCGGCGAGCTGGTCATCACCCAGGCCATGCTCAAGCAGGTCAGTGGCGGACTGGATCCGGGACTGTCCGAACGCCTCACCGCCGGGCTTGAACTGCTCGAACGCAACACCCGTGACCTGCAGGAAGCGGTGATCGGCGTACGCATGCTGCCGGTCGATGCGGTGTTCCGTCGCTTCCCGCGCCTGGTCCGCGACCTGTCGGCGCGGCTGGGCAAGCAGGTCCGCCTGCGCACGATTGGCGAAGGCACGGAACTGGACAAGGGCCTGATCGAGAAGATCGCCGATCCGCTCGTGCACCTGGTCCGCAACTCGATCGACCATGGCCTGGAATTGCCCGAGGCGCGACGCGCCGCCGGCAAGGACGAGACCGGCACGATCACCCTGGCCGCCTCGCACCAGGGCGGACACATCGTCATCGAAGTCGCCGACGACGGCCGTGGCCTCAACCGCGGACGGATCCTGGAAAAGGCCGCCGAACGCGGCCTGGCGATTCCGGAGAATCCCACCGACGCGCAGGTCTGGGACCTGATCTTCCAGGCCGGCTTCAGCACCGCCGACCAGGTCACCGACCTGTCCGGGCGCGGCGTGGGCATGGACGTGGTCCGCAGCAACATCCAGGCGCTGGGTGGCGAAGTCCAGCTGGAAAGCGGCGAAGGCCGTGGCACCCGCGTGGTGATCCGCCTGCCGCTGACCCTGGCCATCCTCGATGGCATGGTCGTATCCACCGGCGGCGAGATCCTGATCCTGCCGCTCAACCACGTGCTCGAGGCCTTGCAACCGGAAGCCGACGACATCCGCACCGTCGCCGGCGATGGCCGCGTGCTGCGCGTGCGTGGCGAGTACCTGCCGTTGCTGTCGCTTTCCGGCCACTATGGTTTCCAGGATCCGGGTACCGAATCGCTGGTCGTGGTGGTCGAGGGCGACGGACAGAAGCTTGCCCTGGAAGTGGAAGAACTGGTCGGCCAGCAGCAGGTCGTGGTCAAGAACCTGGAACGCAACTACCGGCGCGTGCCCGGCATTTCCGGCGCCACCATCCTGGGCGACGGCCACGTCGCGCTGATCGTGGATGTCGGCGGGCTGGTACGCCTGCGGCACCAGCTGCCGCAGGCTGCCTGATACGACGCAGCCGGACGCGCGCAAACCGGGACTGTTGACGATGCCCGCCACCTGGCGGGCATCGTCGTTGCCGCCTGTCGCCGCGGGTTTCGCCCCCGCTCCACCAACGTAACGGCCGCGATCGCACGCGGGTTGTCAAGCCTTTCCGCGTCCGGCCGCTAATGGAGAACAACTCCTCGCGCCGTCGGTCCGTCACCGGTCCGCGGCCATTCCATCCGCTTCGAGGTTCCGCCATGAACTGGTTCAACAATCTCCCGATCGCAAGGAAGCTGGCCCTGGCCTTCACCGCGACCACGGTCATGACCGTGGCCCTGGGCCTGTTCGCGCTGCTGCGCCTGGGCACCGCCAACGACCAGATCCGGGAAAGCAACAGCAACTGGATGCCCGCCGTCGTCCACCTCGGCGAAATGCTGTCCCTGCTCAACGAGTACCGCACCTACGAGCTGGCGCAGCTGGGCAAGCAGGGCCTGGCGGAAGAGATCACCGACTACAACAAGCGCCTCGCCGACACCCGCGCGAACATCGAGGCTGCGGAGGCCGCGTACAACGCGATTCCTGCCGCGTCCGACGCCGACGAACTGGCTCTGTACGAGGCGGTGAAGGAGGCGCGCGCCGGCTACTTCGCCTCCCACGACAATATTGCAGCGGCCATCGCCATCGACGATTTCGTGGCGGCCGAGGACGTGTCCAGCGGCGAGTCGCGCAAGATGCGCCGCCAGTTCGCCGAATCGCTCAAGGCGCTGATCGAGTTCAATGTGCAGGGTCTGGATCGGCAGGTGCAAGCGGCCGAATCAGCGCACCAGCGCACCGTGGCCGCGATCTGGATCGGCATGGGCCTGCTGGTGGTGCTGGCCGGCCTGCTCGGCTGGCAGATCGCCCGCATGATCGCCAAGCCCCTGCAGAAGGCCACCCGCGTCGCCGGCCAGATCGCCCAGGGCCGCCTGGACAACGTGATCATGGCCGAAAGCAGGGACGAATCCGGCCAGTTGCTGGAGTCGATGCGCGCGATGCAGGAGCAGCTCAAGGCAGTCATCGCCGCGCAGAACGACATGGCGCGCCTGCACGACGAAGGCACGGTCAGCTACCGCATGGACGAGGCGGTCTTCCCGGGCGAGTACGGCCAGATGATCCGCGGCACCAACCAGCTGGTCGGCGCGCACGTGGATGCGATCCTGGATGCGCTGTCCATCATCAGGCGCTATTCGATCGGCGACCTGTCCGTGGACATCGCGCGCCTGCCGGGCGAGAAGGCGGTGATGACCGACACGGTCGATGCGGTCAAGCTCAGCCTCGGCGCGATCAACTCCGAGATCAAGCGCATGTCCCAGGCCGCCGCGCAGGGCGACTTCAGCATGCGCGGCGACGAGTCCGCCTACCAGTACGACTTCAAGGTCATGGTCCAGGGCCTCAACGCGATGATGGACACCTCCGACCGCAACCTGGGCCAGCTCTCCCACCTGCTGCGCTCCATCGCCGATGGCGACCTGACCACGCGCATGGACGGCGACTTCCACGGCGTCTTCGCCCGCATGCGCGACGACGCCAACGCCACCGTCTCCCAGCTGTCCTCGATCGTCGGCCGCATCCAGCAGGCCTCCGGCGCGATCAACGTCGCTTCCACCGAGATCGCCGCCGGCAACAACGACCTGTCGCGCCGCACCGAGCAGCAGGCCGCCAACCTGGAAGAAACCGCCGCCTCGATGGAGGAGCTCACCTCCACCGTCAAGCAGAACGCCGACCACGCCCGCCAGGCCAACCAGCTCGCCATCGGCGCGGCCTCGGTCGCCTCGCAGGGGGGCCAGGTCGTCGGCCAGGTCGTCACCACCATGACCGACATCCAGGCGTCCTCGCGCAAGATCGCCGACATCATCTCGGTCATCGACGGCATCGCCTTCCAGACCAACATCCTGGCGCTCAATGCGGCGGTCGAGGCGGCCCGTGCCGGCGAACAGGGACGCGGCTTCGCCGTGGTCGCCACCGAGGTGCGTTCGCTGGCCCAGCGTTCGGCCACCGCGGCCAAGGAGATCAAGTCGCTGATCGAGGACTCCACCAGCAAGGTGTCCGACGGCTCGGCCCTGGCCGAACAGGCCGGCAAGACCATGGACGAGCTGGTCGCCTCGGTGCAGCGGGTGACCGACATCATGGCCGAGATCTCGGCGGCCTCGCAGGAACAGGCCGCCGGCATCGAACAGGTCAACCAGACCATCGTGCAGATGGACGAGACCACCCAGCAGAATGCGGCGCTGGTGGAAGAAGCCACCGCGGCGGCGCGTTCGATGGAAGAACAGGCCGGCGGGCTGGCCCAGGCCATCGCCGTGTTCCGGATCGAGGGCGACGCCGCGGTGGCCCTTGCCCCGGCCAGCGCAGCGGTGGCCGTGCCGCTGCCGGCGCGCAAGGCTCCGGCGCGCTCCCCGGCCCCGCGCGCTCCCGCACCGCGCACCGCCGGCAACACCGCACTCAACGAGGCCGACTGGGCCGAGTTCTGAGGCCGGCACGACCGCGGCATGTCCAAGAACCCCGGCTCCGGCCGGGGTTCTTGCTTTGCG
This sequence comes from Pseudoxanthomonas daejeonensis, assembly GCF_010093205.1. Lineage (GTDB taxonomy): Bacteria > Pseudomonadota > Gammaproteobacteria > Xanthomonadales > Xanthomonadaceae > Pseudoxanthomonas > Pseudoxanthomonas daejeonensis. Next base: position 3,869 of record NZ_PDWN01000009.1, on the reverse strand, counting down.
GGTCAATTTTTCCCGCCACGGGCCGATACGTCGGTAACCGAAGTCCCGTCGCAAGCTCCGATGCAGGAAATGCACGACTCCCTCGCCGAACCGCAGGACCTGGAGGATGCCGCACGTTACGTGCTGCACGATCCACGCGAGATCGCGCGCGTCCTGCAGTCCCTGGTCGAGGCCGGAGCCCTGATCAGTGCGCACATCATGCCCGGCGGACTGCCCTGCCCGACCGCTTTGCTGGACGTGGATGTCGACGGCAACGTGCTGGTGGACGGCAACCACCAGGAGAGCATCAACCAGCGCATCGTGACGGCCCACCACCTGACCTGTGTCTCGCAACTCGACCGGGTGAGGATCCAGTTCCGGCTGCAGGACCTGGTGCGGGTCGACAACGACGGGCGGACCGCCTTCTCCGCACCGGCGCCGGCATCGCTGCTCAAGCTGCAGCGGCGCGAACTCTACCGGCTGCAGCTGGTGCCCGGCCCGCTGGTGACGGTGCAGGTCCCCGCCGTCGCCGACCGCGACCCTGCCCTGCAGGTCCGGGTGCTCGACCTCAGCGGCGGCGGCCTTGCCCTGGCGGTCCGCGAGGAGGACGAGCGCCGCTTCGCCGCGCGCACCGTGCTGTCCGACTGCCTGCTGCGGCTGCCGGACATCGATCCGATGCCGGTCCAGCTGGAAGTGGCGCATGTGTCCCGCCGGGACCCGCCACCGGGCGCAGCCCTGCGCGCCGGCTGCCGCTTCATCGGCCTGTCGCCGCATTCGGAGAAGCAGGTCCTGCAGTACATCTTCCGGGTCGAGCGCCAGCGCAACGCCCGCGAGCGGCGCGCGGTGTGAGCGCCGCTAAAGTTGCCGCCGCCGCGGCCGATCCTTCCATCGAACCGATCCGCGCGCAGGCGCGGCCAAGCCCTGCAGGAGCGCACCCATGAGCAGCACCCCGACCCCCACCCCCGGCGAGTTCCTCACCTTCACCCTGGGCGAAGAGCACTACGGCGTCGACATCCTCAAGGTCCAGGAGATCCGCGGCTACGACGCGGTGACCCGGGTCCCCGATGCCCCCGAATACATCAAGGGCGTGATCAACCTGCGCGGCACCATCGTGCCGGTGATCGACCTGCGCCTGAAATTGCGCCTGCGCGAGGCACGCTACGACAGCCTGACCGTGATGATCGTGCTCAACGTGAAGGATCGCGTGGTCGGCATCGTGGTCGACGGCGTTTCCGACGTGGTGCCCCTGCTGCAGGAACAGATCCGGCCCAAGCCCGAGTTCGGCGCCGCGGTCGACACCCGCTTCATCAGCGGCATCGGCACGCTCGACGAGCGGATGCTGATCCTGCTCGACATCGAAATGCTGCTGGACAGCACCGACCTGGGCGCGGAAGCGTCCTCGCTCGAGGCCGCCTGAGCCTGACTAAAGTCCTGCGGCCGCGCGCCGATAGGCACCCTACAGGGCGCTTGCCCGGATCCGCACCTTTTTCCTGGAGTACTTAAATGAAGCCGACCTTCCACATGCTGATCCTCGCCGCCGCCGTGCTGGCGGCCGCCCCGGTCGCCGCCCTGGCCGTCGACGCCATCCCGGCCGAACAAGCCGCCCGTTTCGTGGGCAAGGACGGCATGGTCTGCGGCAAGGTGGAGAAAACCCGTTACGCCCAGAACTCCGAAGGCGAACCCACCTTCCTGTACATGGGCGGCGCCTTCCCGCGCCACACCTTCTCCGCCCGCATCCCCGGCGACCAGCGCAACAAGTTCAAGCCCAGCCCCGAAGAGCTCGAGGGCAAGGACGTGTGCGTGATCGGCACCATCCAGCGCGATGCGAGCCGTGCCGAGATCGCGGTCACCTCGCCGTCGAACCTCAAGCTGGCGACCATCAAGTAATAACGCCGGCCCGGTCGCATCGCGCGCCCGGGCCTGCCCTGCTGCAACGTAAAGGGGAAACGTTCAATGCATTGGCTGAAGAACCTCAAGCTCACGCCCAAGCTCATGCTGGCGTTCGGGGTGGTGCTGGTCCTGATGGTGGTCCAGGGCCTGGGGGCCTACTACGGGCTGTCTTCGCTGAATCGGGCCACCACGCAGCTGGCGGGAAACACCATGGACACGGTGTCCACGGCCGCCGAACTGCGTTCGCTGCTCGGCGAGTTCCGCATCGCGTCGTATCGCGGCCTGACCCGCGCCAGCGATGCGGTCAAGCAGGATGCGCGCAAGCAGACTGCCGACTTGTCGGTGAAAGTCGACGAGGCGGTTGCCGACTACGCGAAGCTGGCCAGCAGCGACGAAGAACGCAAGCTGCACGGTGAATTCGTCGCCGCCTGGGCCGAAGCGAAGGTCTCCTACGACTCGGTCAACGAGATGATCGACCTGGACCTTCCGGACGATGCCATCGATACGTTCCTCGGCGAAACCGCCGAACGCCACAACCAGGCCAGCGCGGTCGTCACCGCCCTGATCAAGGAAGCGGACCGCCAGGCCGACAAGGCAGGCGACGACGCAAAGGGCACGTATGCCGCGTCCAGCCTGGTCACCCTGTTCATGCTGCTGGCGGGCATCGGCGGTGGCCTGGCGATCGCCTGGCTGCTGGCCCGCAACCTGACCGGCGCAATGCGCGGGGCAGTCAGCGTGGCCAACGACGTGGCCAGTGGCAAGCTCGACACCCGGATCGATACCACGCGCAGCGACGAGATCGGCGACCTGCTCAAGGCGATGCAGCGCATGCAGCACGACCTGCGCGAGCGCACCGAACGCGACCAGAAGGTGGCCAACGAGAACCTGCGCGTCCGCACTGCGCTGGAAAGCTCCACCACCGGCCTGATCATCACCGACCCGGAGCTGCAGGTCGTGTACACCAACCCCGCCCTGCGCGGCATGCTCGACTCCTATGCCGAGCAGATCGTAGGCGCCCTTCCCGGCATCGACCCGGCGCGTCCGCTGGTCGGCCAGCCGGTGACCGTGCTCGAGCACGGCGGCAAGATCGATCCGGCGTTCCTGGGCCAGCTGGAGAAGGACGGCCGCGGCGAACGCGAGGTGCATTACGGCGAGGCGGTCTTCTTCCAGAACATCTCGGTCATCCGCGATGCCCAGGGGCAGAACGTGGGCACCGTGGCCGAGTGGCGCGATCGCACCACCGAAATCCATGTCGAACAGGAAGTCGCGCGGATCGTCGAAGCGGCTGCCGCGGGCGACCTGTCCGGACGCATCGGCACCGAAGGCAAGCATGGCTTCCTGCTGCAGCTGGCCGGCCAGCTCAACACCCTGCTCGACGCCAATGCGGTGAGCCTGTCGGAAGTCTCGCGCCTGCTGACCTCGTTGTCGCAGGGCGACCTGACCACGCGCATGGACGGCGACTTCCACGGCGTGTTCGCCCGCATGCGCGACGACGCCAATGCCACCGTCTCGCAGCTGACCTCGATCGTCTCCCGCATCCGCGGGGCATCCTCGGCCATCTCCACCGCTTCCACCGAGATCGCCTCGGGCAACAACGACCTGTCGCGCCGCACCGAGCAGCAGGCCGCCAACCTGGAAGAAACCGCCGCCTCGATGGAGGAGCTCACCTCCACCGTCAAGCAGAACGCCGACCACGCCCGCCAGGCCAACCAGCTCGCCATCGGCGCGGCCTCGGTCGCCTCGCAGGGCGGCCAGGTGGTCGGAAAGGTCGTCGCGACGATGGCCGACATCCGTGCCTCCTCGCGCAAGATCGCCGACATCATCTCGGTCATCGACGGCATCGCCTTCCAGACCAACATCCTGGCGCTCAATGCGGCGGTCGAGGCGGCCCGTGCCGGCGAACAGGGCCGCGGCTTCGCCGTGGTCGCCACCGAGGTGCGTTCGCTGGCCCAGCGTTCGGCCACCGCGGCCAAGGAGATCAAGTCGCTGATCGAGGACTC
>NZ_PDWN01000008.1 GCF_010093205.1 Pseudoxanthomonas daejeonensis | reverse complement strand
AGTCGGGGCCGAGCTCGGGGCCGGGGCCGGTACCGGGATCGTGGACGGCATCACCGGCACCGCGCCGGCGGGCACCCAGATCGCCATGCCGACCGCCTTCTTCTGCTGGGTCGGGATGCCGACACCGACGCCGCCGTAGGAACTGCTGCCCCAGCTGCCGCCGCCGACCGACACGCCGCCGCCCGACGAGCCGGACGAGCCCACGCCCATCAGCACCACGCCGTTGGCGCCCAATGCCGCGGCCTCGGCCTTGAGCCGCGCCACCGCCGAATCGGTCTGGCCCTGGGTGCCAAAACCGATAGCGCTGCTGGATTCGATCTGGGCGATCTCCTGCGCACCGGCCGGGACCACGGTGTAGATCTGGACCTGCGCAGGATCGATCGGGGGCCGCGCCTGGCCGACCATCACCTTGGACGATCCGGCACAACCGGACAGAAGCAGTACGGCAGTCAACGCGGCGATCTGCAGGCGCATGGCGGTCCCCCGGGTGTTGGCGATATGGCCGCATCATCCTCCGCCGGGCGTGAATCGGCCACTAACCCGGCCCGGGCGCCGCGGCAAGGCGCTGAACGGCTCAGGCGGCCGGAGACCGGGGCGTATCATGGACGCCTGTTTTTCCTGGAGTCGACGATGAGCTTTCCCCACGTCCGCCTGCGGCGCATGCGCCGCGACGACTTTTCCCGCCGGCTCATGCGCGAGCACGTGCTGACCACGAACGACCTGATCTACCCGGTGTTCGTGCACGAGGCGGCCGGCCGCGCGCCGGTGCCGTCGATGCCGGGCGTGGAACGGCTGTCGATCGACGAACTGCTGCGCGTCGGCGAGCAGGCGCTGGAACTGGGCGTACCGGTGCTGGACCTGTTCGGCGTGCCCGATGCCGCGGCCAAGACCGCCGACGGCCGCATCGCCTGGGACGAAGGCGGGATCATCCCGCGCGCGATCCGCGCGCTGAAGTCGCGCTTCCCCGAGCTGGGCGTGATGACCGACCAGGCGCTGGATCCTTACACCACGCACGGCCAGGACGGACTGATCGACGAGACCGGCTACATCCTCAACGACGCCACCATCGAAGCGCTGGTGAAGCAGTCGCTGGCCCATGCCGCCGCGGGCGCGGACATCCTTTCGCCCAGCGACATGATGGACGGGCGCATCGGCGCGATCCGCGAAGCGCTGGAATCGGCCGGCTTCATCAACACCCGGATCATGTCGTACGCGGCCAAGTACGCCTCGGCTTTCTATGGCCCGTTCCGCAGCGCGGTCGGCAGCGCCGGCAACCTGGGCAAGGGCAACAAGTTCACCTACCAGATGGATCCGGCCAACGCCGACGAAGCGCTGCGCGAGGTCGAGCTGGACATCGCCGAGGGCGCGGACATGGTCATGGTCAAGCCGGGCCTGCCCTACCTGGACGTGATCCGCCGGGTGAAGGACGCGTTCGGCGTGCCGACCTTCGCCTACCAGGTGAGTGGCGAGTACGCGATGCTCAAGGCCGCCTCGGCCAACGGCTGGATCGACGAGAAGGCCTGCGCGATGGAAGCGCTGCTGGCGTTCAAGCGGGCAGGCGCCGACGGCGTGCTGACCTACTACGCGCTCGATGCGGCGCGCTGGCTGCGCGAGGGCTGAGCGCGCTCAGCCGCCCTGCCCGGCCAGGCACCCGTCCTGGCCGCGCACGGTCGGCAGCACGATCCGGTACAGGTCGGACTTGCCGGCCTTGGGCGAACGCGCCGTGCCGGTGACCGTGCCTTCGCCCGGGCGCGAGGGATCGGCGACGACCGCACGGGTGTAGCCGCCCTCGGTATTGAACGACAGCGTCCATGGCGTCGCGTTGGCGTACTGCCGGCCATCGCAGGTGGCCACGTATACGCGGGCGGTTCCGGCCTGCGCATCGCCGCGCGCGAACGCCAGCGCCCGCCCGCCATCGAGCCAGGCCGCATCGAATTCGTCGTGGCCGCTGTTCACCCCGGGCACGGGCCCCTGCAGGACCCATTCCGCACCCGAGCGGCGCGCGAGCTTGAGGTCGTAACCCCCCTGGCCCTGGCCGCCGTTGCTGGCGAACAGCAGCCACTGGCCGTCGGCGCCCGGCAGGGGCGAACCTTCGTCGGCATCGGTGTTGACCGCCGCGCCCAGCCACTCCGGCTGGCCGTAGCCGTCTTCGCGCACCGCCACGCGGTACAGGTCGCGCCCCCCGGCCCCACCGGCGCGGTCGGACACGAAGTACAGCCAACGCCCGTCGGCGCTGAAGGTCGGCTCGGCTTCCAACGCTGGCGTGTTGATCGCCAACGGCTGCGGATCGAGCCAGCGGCCGCCCTCGTTGCGGGCCTGCCACAGGTCGCCACCGCCGGCGCCACCGGCACGATCGCTGCCCCACACGATCCGCTTGCCGTCCGGCGCGACGCTGCCGCGCAGTTCGGCGTCGCGGGTGGACACGGTCCAGATGCCCTCGATGCCGTACTCGGCCAGCTGCGCCCAGGCCGGGCCGCAGAGTAGACTGGCGACGATGGCGACGCCCAGTGCACGCTTCATGGTGTTCGCTCCAGGCAGGTTCACTAACCCGCGGATTGATACCACGCCATGTCCATCGCCCGATACGCCGTCTTCGGCCATCCGATCGCACACTCGCTCTCGCCCCGCATCCACGCCGCTTTCGCCCGCCAGTGCGGCATCGCGCTGGAATACACCGCCATCGACGCGCCGCCGCAGGAGTTCGTGGCGGCGCTCGCACGCTTCGCCGGCGGCGGCGGACGCGGCGCCAACGTGACCCTGCCGCTGAAGGAAGCCGCGTTCGCGCTCTGCTCGCAGGTCAGCGACCGCGCGCGCCGGGCCGGCGCGGTCAACACGCTGACCCTCAACGATGGCCAGTGGCAGGGCGACAACACCGACGGTGCCGGCCTGGTCCGCGACCTCACCGGGCGCCACGCGCTGGACCTGCGCGCGCGACGCGCGTTGCTGATCGGCGCCGGCGGCGCGGCGCGCGGAGTCGCCCCGGCGCTGCTGGACGCGGGCATCGAGGAGCTGGTCGTGGTCAACCGCACGCCCGAGCGCGCCGATGCGCTGGCCGACGCCCTGGGCGAACCGGCCCGCGCGCACTCGCGCTACTGGCAGGACCTGCGCGAGCTCGGCGATTTCGAACTGATCGTCAACGCCACCTCCGCCGGCCGCGATGCGGATGCCACGTTCAGCGCACCCCTGTCGCTGGTCAACAGCCGCACCCTGGCCGTGGACCTGAACTACGGCGAGGTCGCGATCCCGTTCCTGGCCTGGGCCCGTTCGGCCGGATGCCACAACGTGGTCGATGGCCTGGGCATGCTGGTCGAACAGGCCGCCGAGGCCTTCGAGCAGTGGCACGGCGTGCGGCCGCAGACCGATGCGGTCTACGCCGCGCTGCGCGAACGCGATCCGGTGCTGGTCACCGCCGACTGAGCCGCGCCATCGCCGCAGCCTGAACCGTCCCGCAGCGGGGCGTGGATTCTTCGACTCCGTTCACTGCACTGCGCGGTGATGCGCGGTATATCAGCGCGTACGCAGCGACGGCCGTCCGTCGCCAACCGCCAACCGGAGCACCACCATGCATCGCGCCATCACGATTCCGTCCCTCGTCCTGGCCAGCCTGCTGGCCCTGCCGGCGCTCGCCGCGCCGCCGGAAGGCAAGGGGCACAAGAAGGACAAGGACGGCCACACGCACAGTTACAGCGAGCCCAGCGGCGTCCATGTCGACGCAGGCATCGGTGGCCTGGGGTCGATCTCCATCAGCACCGGTGACGCGCGGCGCATCGCCGAGCGCCACGGATACGTGGGCTATTCCGCCCTGCCTCCGGGCATCCGCAAGAACCTCGCGCGCGGCAAGCCGCTGCCGCCGGGCATCGCCAAGAAAATGGTGCCCGCTCCGATGCTGCGCGAGCTCCCGGTCTATTCCGGCCACGAATGGCGCGTCGCCGGCGACGACCTGATCCTCGTGTCGCTGGGCAACGGCCTCATCGTCGAGGTCATGGGCGACATCTTCCGCTGACCGGCGCCGGCCGCCGCCCCGGGAGGACCTTTCCGCCGGCGGCGGCACGCATCCGCGCTGCGCCGGGCTAGCATGGCGGCATGAAACCCCTGCCGATCCTGCTGCTGCTCACCTGCCTCTCCGCCACCACCGCCAGCACCTACGCCGCGGACACGCCGGCCGCGCGACCGCGCGCACGCGATGCCGGCATCGTCATCGGCACGCTGCCGACCGGTGCGCACAACGCGATCACCGACGTCGATGGCGTCGGCGTCGGCCATGCCACGCTGGCCCAGGGCACGCGCTTCAACACCGGCGTGACCGCGATCGTCCCGCATCGCGGCAACACCTACCTGGAACGGGTGCCGGCGGCGATCGTGGTCGGCAACGGCTTCGGCAAGCTGCTCGGGGTCACCCAGGTGCAGGAACTGGGCGAACTGGAATCACCGGTGCTGCTGACCGGCACGCTGGGCGTGTGGAAGGTGGCCGACGCATTGACCACGCACCTGCTCGCGCAGCCGGGCATGGCCCAGGTGCGCTCGATCAACCCGGTCGTCGGTGAGACCAACGACGGCTACCTCAGCGACATCCGTGCGCGACCGGTCGGGCCCGCGCAGGTCGAGCAGGCGCTCGCCCGGCTGTCGTATGCCGGAGTCGAGGAAGGCGCCGTCGGTGCGGGCGCCGGCACCGTCGCGTTCGGCTGGAAAGGCGGCATCGGCACCAGTTCGCGCCGGCTCGAGGCCACGCAGGGCGGGCATACCGTCGGCGTGCTGGTGCAGAGCAATTTCGGCGGCCACCTGACCGTGGCCGGCGTCCCGGTGTGGAAGTCGCTTCCGGATCCGGCGCAGGTGGCGCGCGCGCTGCAGCCGGCGCCCTCGACCGGCGACGGCAGCATCATGATCGTCATCGCCACCGACGCGCCGCTGGACCCGGCCGCGCTGCGCCGCCTGGCCAGCCGCGCGTTGACCGGCCTGGCCCGCACCGGCTCGGACATGTCCAATGGTTCGGGCGACTACGTCATCGCCTTCTCGACCGCGAAGCAGAACCGGCGTCGGCGCGATGTGGCCGTGCAGCCGGCCGCCAGCGTCGCCAACGACGCCATGACCCCGCTGTTCCAGGCCACTGCCGAAGCGACCGAGGAGGCGATCCTCAACTCGCTGCTGCGCGCCCACACCGTGCGCGGCCACCAGGGCACGGCCCCGGAGCTGCCGCTGGCGCCGCTGCTGCAGGCGCTGGACGCCGCCGGCGCGCGCACAGCCACGCCGTAGCAGGATGTCGCCAGGGGCGCATCCCTGGCTGGCGGGTCTGCATGCGGAACGCCGGCGCGGATCGCCCAGCCTCCATCCCGACGGCCGGAGCATGGCGCCCGGATCGCAGCGCCTGCGCCCTGGGCGCCCGGGTCGCCGCCCGGGATCGCAAGGCTCGCAGCCCTGCGCGCAAGGCTGGAAGCCCCGGGCGCGGCCCGTTTTGCCTTGCGCGCAAGGCTGCGGACGTTGCGCGCAAGGCTTTCGGGCTTGCGCGCAAGGCTCCGAGCCTTGCGATTGGCACGCTCCATGCCCAGGCGCGGCGTTTCCCGCCCCGATCGCAAGGCTTTCGGGCTTGCGCGCAAGCCTGGATGCCTTGCACGCAAGGCTTTGCGGCTTGCGCGCAAGGCAAAACGGGCCACAGCCGGAGCCCGCAGGCTTGCGCGCAAGGTGCCGGGCCTTGCACGCAAGGCTTCGAGGCTTGCGCGCAAGGCTATTTGCCTTGCGCGCGAGGCAGAAAGCCTTGCGATTGGCACGCTCCGTGCCCGGGCCTAGTGGTTTCCCGGCCAACGCGGGTCTTCCTGGTGCGCGCGCCGTGCAGCCGCGCCTCCGGAAGCCGAAGCCTGGCATCCGCGCTGCGCGGGTGGCGAGTGGATGCGATGGGCAGCCGACGCCGCTCATCGCGCCCCGCAGCAGCGCCCACCGGGCGGTACCGAACCGCGGCACTGACGGCGCGCGACTTCGCCATCGGTCGCGGCAAACCCCGTTGCCGATGGCGTGCGCATCGCGCGCCGGCATCGGCCCGGGAACAATCGGAATAGCCGGCGGCCTCCGCCACGACGGGCGTGCGGCTACGATCTGCGCATGAAACGCTTCCTGCTCGCCTGCCTGCTGCTCGCCGCGACCTTCGCCGCACCCGCCTTCGCCGAAGGCCAGTTCAAGGTGCTGGTGGTCGCCATTCCCAACCGCTACCACCACGACTACGCGGTGGTGGCCAAGCCGCAGTTCGAGCAGATGGCGCAGCGCCACGCTTTCGACATGGACTGGAGCTGGAACACCTCGCCGTTCGACGGCGACCTGTCGAAGTACGCCGCGATCGTCCTGCTCAACACGCCCGGCGACGAGCTCAAGGGTGCGCAGCGCACGGCGCTGGAGTCCTACGTGCGCGCCGGCGGTGGCGTGGTCGCCGTGCACCGCGCGCTGATCTTCAACCCGCCCGGCGAGTGGCCGTGGTTCGAGAAACTGGTCGGGCGCACGTTCCGCATCCATCCGATGGTGCAGACGGCGACCGTGCGCGTGGACGATCCGGCGTTTCCGGCCGCGTTCGGCCTGCCGGCGCGCTGGATCTGGACCGACGAGTGGTACGAGTTCGGCGAACCGCTGCTGCCGGGCCTGCGCACCGTGCTGTCGGTGGACGAACGCAGCTACGACCCGACCCGCATCTGGCCGGGGCAGACCGCGCGCGGCATGGGCGCCGATCATCCGGTGGCCTGGCACCACGCCTACGACGGCGGGCGCGTGTTCGCCACCGCATTGGGGCATACGCCCGCGCTGTACGAGGATCGCCTGTACCTGGAACACCTGTACGGCGGCCTGTGGTGGGCCGCGACCGGCAAGGGCATCGAAGCGGCCGCGCGCGACAGCCGCTGAGGACACCGGCCGGTGTTACACGCTCAGGCGCTGCGCGCGCCCTTGTAGACGGCGGCGTTGATGCACGAGAAGACGCTGACCACGAACCAGCCGAACGGCAGCAGCGAAAGCGTGATCAGCCAGGTCACCACGAACGCGATGCAGGCCACCGCGAACCACAGGATCGCCGAGAGCAGGCGGCCCTGGATCAGCTGGCCAAGCCCGGGCACGAAGAAGCTGCACAGTGCGGCAATCACGTTGCCGGTCGATCCCTGGGCCATCGCCATTCCCGCCATTTCGTGGATGTGGACCACAGGCTACAGCAGTCCGTCGCGCTTGACCGCCAGGTAGCGCTCGACCAGGGCCGCCGACAGGTCGGCCGGGGCCACGTCCAGGGTCATGACGCCGTGCTGGCGCAGCGCCTCGTGTGCGGCGGCGCGCTGCTGCAGGTAATGGGCGACCGCGCCGGCGGTCACCGCGCCATCCAGGTCCGCCACGTCCGCGTCCAGCGTCGCATCCAGCACCTGTTCGCGCAGGCTCGCCACGCAGACCAGGTGGCGGCGCTGCAGCAGGCGCACGGCCGCCAGCAGTTCCCCGCTGTCCTCGTCGCGGACGTTGGTCACCAGCATCACCAGCGCGCGCCGCGGCTGGCGCCGCGCCAGTTCGCCGGCCAGCGCCAGGTAGTCGGTGGCCACCGGCGCGGGCTGCAGGTCGTAGCTGGCGCGCAGCAGGGCATCCAGTCCGCCCATGCCGCGGTGCGGCGGCACCCAGCGGGCTTCGCCGCCGGCGGCCATCAGTCCCACCGCATCTCCCTGGCGCAGGCCCAGCCAGGCCACCACCAGCGCGGCGTTGAGCGCATGGTCGAAGTGGGTCAAGCCGCCTTCGCTGGCCAGCATCCGCCGGCCGGTGTCGACCACCAGCAGGACCTGCTGGTTGCGTTCTTCCTGGTATTCGCGCGAGACCAGCTTGCGCGCGCGCGCGGTCGCCTTCCAGTCGATCCGGCGCAGGCTGTCGCCAACGCGGTACTCGCGCATCTGCTGGAAGTCGGTGCCTTCGCCGCGGCGGCGGCGCACGTGCGCACCGACCACGCGCGAGGCCTGTTCGGCGCTGAGCAGGGCCAGCCGCGCCAGCGGCGCGAAGTCCGGATACACGCGCACCTGCCGCGGGTCGCCGGCCAGGCGCGACTGCGTCCACAAGCGCAAGGGCGAGTGCAGCCGCACCTGCGTGCCGGGGAACAGGTGCAGGCCACGCGCGGCGGCGGTGAGCCGGTAGCGCAATGACGTTTGCCGACCCGGCGCCACGCGCACGCGCTGCGGCATTCCATCCACCGGCCATCCCGACGGATGCAGGTCGAACACGTCCAGCCTTTGCCGGTGCGTGGCGATGATGCTCAACTCGACCTCGCGCCGATGGCCGACCGGCAAGGCCTCGGGCAGCAAGCGCTGCACCTCCGGCGTCGGCCGCGCGCGCAGCAGCAGCCCATCAAGCAGCGCGAACGCGACCAGTGCGGCGCCCGTTCCCCACCAGGCGACAGCCGGCACCTGGCCGGCGAGCACCGCGGCGCCGACCGCGGCCCATGCCGCCAGCAGCACCAGCAATGCCGGCGCCGGCCTCATCGACGCATCCGTGGTTGCGGGAACGGCGGGCGCGCCTGGTTCACTGCCGCGGCGCCTCGACCCGGGCCAGCAACGCCTGCAGCACGTCGTCCACCGACTGCCCGTCGATCTGCAGCTCCGGGGCCAGGGTGATGCGATGGCGCAGGGCGGGCAAGGCGATCGCGCGCACGTCGTCGGGCGTGGCGAAGTCGCGGCCGCCGAGCACGGCCTGCGCGCGCGCCGCGCGGACCAGGGCGATGCTGCCACGCGGACCTGCGCCCAGCGCGATACCCGGCGACTTGCGGGTGGCCGCCACGATCCGCACCGCGTAGTCGAGCACCGCCGGATCCACCGCGACCTGCGCGGTGCCCTGCTGCATCGCCAGCACTTCGCCGGCATCGAGCACGCGCCGCACCTGCGACAGGTCGAAGTCGCCGCCGCTGCGCCCACCGGTGGTGGCTTCAACGAGGCGCTTCTCGTCCTCCAGCTTCGGATAACCGATCAGCACCTTGAGCAGGAAGCGGTCCAGCTGCGCTTCCGGCAACGGATAGGTGCCCTCCTGCTCGACCGGGTTCTGCGTGGCCAGGGCCATGAACGGCGGCGCCAGCGCGAACGAACGGCCTTCGATCGTCACCTGGCCTTCCTGCATCACTTCCAGCAACGCCGACTGGGTCTTGGCCGGGGCGCGGTTGATCTCGTCAGCCAGCAGCAGGTGGGTGAACACCGGGCCGCGACGGATCTTGAAGCTTTCGGTCTTCGGGTCGTAGACCGCATGGCCGCTGATGTCGCTGGGCATCAGGTCCGGGGTGAACTGCACGCGTGCCCAGTCCAGCTCCAGTGCCTGGCCCAGCGCGCGCACCAGCAGGGTCTTGCCTAGCCCGGGCACCCCTTCGATCAGCACGTGGCCACCGGCCAGCAAGGCGACCAGCACCTGGTCCAGTGCCTCCTCCTGGCCGATGAAGGCCTTGCCCACTTCGGCGCGGATCGCCTCCACGCGCTCGCAGAGGGCTTGGCCGGTAATCGCATCTGCAGCGGTGTCGTTCATAGCCGGTTCCTCATCTGGATCAGGGTGCGCACGCGCGCGAAAAAGACATGGCGGTCCTGCACCCCTTGGCGGGTGAGGGCTTCGCGGACCAGGTAATGCGGCAGCTGCAGGCGCGCGGCGATCGCCTGCACGCGTGCCTCGCCGGCCAGGGCCGCACTGGCGGGGTCGCGCCGGCGCAGGCGGGCGAGGAAGGCCTCGCGCGTGGCGTCGTAGAGCAAGGGCGCCTGGCCACGCCGCAACAGCAGCGCGCCGCTGGCGCGCACGTGCTCGCGCAGCGAGCGGCGCGAGGCCACCGGCGACGGCAGCCACGGACCGAAGCGCTGCGCGCGACGCCACAGCCAGCCGGCCAGCAGCAGGGCCAGCGGCGACCAGAACATCCAGCCATCGCGCAGCAGGCGCCACCACAACGATTCGATGCGCGTGGCGTAGACCAGGTGCACGCTGCCGCGGCCGTAGTTGGGCGCCAGCAGCTGCCGGGCCAGGGCCTGGTGAGTCGGCTCGTCGAGCTGGTCGTTGCCGAAGATGTCGTAGTCGGTGGCCACATCCACGGTGCCGCGGCCGTGGGTGAGGCGGACGAAGGCATAGCCGGGTTCCGCATCGCCCCATGCGCGGCGCGGCGAGACGCCACTGCCCAGCTGCACGCGCCAGCCGTCGCAGAACTCCACGTGGGACTCCTCGCCGCGCACCTGCAGCTGCACGCACGCCGGCGGCAACAGGGCTTCCACGCCCAGCCGGCGCAGCAGTGGCGGGACTTCGGGTGCGCTGTCGGCGGCGTCATCGTCATCGTCAACGCCGGGGCCCGCCGGCAGCGGCGTGCGCAGCAGCAGGTGGCCACCGCTTGCGACCCAGCCCAGCAGCGCGTCCACTTCGGCGGCGCGCAGCCGCGCCGGGTCGCCGTCGAGCAGCACGGTGTCGCCCGGTGCGGATACGAACAGCGCCGGCTCCAGCCGTTGCCGTGTCTGTGCGGGCACCTTGTCCGCGCGCAGGCTCTCGCGCAGTGCGTACAGCGGGTTCCACGCCGCTTCGCCCTGCGGCGGAAGCGGCTGCTTGTGCTCGATCCGTTCGTGGGTGTGCAGGAACCACGCCACCAGCGCGGCGACCAGCGCGCATGCCGCAAGCGCGACCAACGCAGCGATCAGGCCCGTGCGTGCCCTGGGCTTCATCCGCGCCACGCCCATTGCGTCCGCGCCGCGTCCAGCAGGCTGTCGAACTCGCTCTCGGCGGGCAGGCGTCCGGCATAGGCGGCGTACTGCCACACCCGCACCACCTGCGCGAACAGTTCGCGCGCGGCAGGCAGCGGCAGCTTGCGTGACGCGCGCAGGCACTGGGCTTCGGTCGCACCGGGCGGAAGTTCGACCTGCGCGTCGCGGGCCATCGCCTCGACGCTGCCGCGGTAGACCAGGGCCAAGGCATCACGCGGATGGCCGGACTGCCAGAGGCGGCGCGCCGCCGCGGCGATGTCCTCGGGCGATGCCTCGGGCATGGCCAGCAGCGTGGCCGCCGCTGCCGGTGCTTCGGCGCGCTTGCGCCGTGCAGAGCCCCCCAGCCACGGCAGCCAGCGCGGCGCGGTCACCAGGACCAGCAATACCAGCACGGCGACCGCGATCCACAGCATCCATTCGCCGATGCGCGACAGCAGCGCGGCCAGGACGGACAGGTCCGGCGCGTCGCCGGTCCTTTCCCTGGGCGGCGACTTGAGGCGCCACTCCACCACGGTGCGTTCGCCGCCCAGCAGCGGATCGCGATAGGTGCGCGCGACCGCATCGCGAAAGCGCGCGTCATCGGCATGGTCCTGGCCGAACACCTGCTCCAGTGTTGCCGGCCTTGCGTCGTCTTCGCCCTGCTGCTGCGCTAGCACCTCCGCGGGCGACAGCAGCATGCATGCCAGCAGCAGGGCCAGTGGCGCGGCGGCCTGGGCGAGCAGGCGTTCGCGCAGGCGCCGGAACGCCAGCTCCACGTCCCAGGCTTCGGTTTCGGTACGCCGGTTGAGGTAGAGGCCGAAGCCGGCGGCCACGTAGAACGGTCCGACCACCGACACCGCCAGCCAGGCGACCCCGTTGAACGCCAGTTCCAGCCACGGTGGCGGTCCGGCGCGCAGCAGCATCCAGAACGAATTGAGCGAATCGGGCAGCAGCTCCGGCGGGACCGCCAGGAACACCGCCGCGACCACGCCCAGCGCCAGCGCCAGCTCGAAGTGCCAGCAGGTCCAGGTCAGCAGCGCCGCCTGCCCGTAGGCCGGGCCGCCGACCACGCGACGCCGCGCGCGGCGTTGCGCCGCGGCGGAGCCTTCGAGCAGGTCCACCGGCATCAGCAGGGAGCGCGCCGGCGACAAGCGGCGCCAGAGCAGGTGGGCCGGCATCGCACCGCGGCCGAAGCTCCACTGCGCGCGCAGGGTTTCGACGGTGCCCGGCGTGTGGCCGAACACGCCGCGCGAAAGCACGTACAGCGGGATCCGGTCGAACAGCGGCTTGAGCCACCACATCAGCAGCGCCGCCAGCCACACCCGGTCGAGCATCCACGCGGCGGCATTGAGCACGACCAGCACCGGCAGCGTCGCCAGCAACCACGGGCGCCACACCGCGCCGGCATGGCGACGCAGCAGGGCGGTACCCAGCTCCATCGCTTCCCACGACGAGCGCGGGCGCAGGGCCACGTCCAGGTCTTCAGGACGCATCGTCGCCCTCCGCGCTCGCGGCACCGCGGCCGCCACGCCACAACCAGCCCAGCACCAGCGTCCACATCGCGGCCGAGAACGCGTACTTGGCCCAGGCAGGGATCGAATGGGTGGACGACCAGAACGCCTCGACGAACGCCGCCAGCAGCAGCATCACCACCACGCCCAGGCATAGTCGTGCGCCGATGCGGCCCGCGCGGACCAGCGCATCGCGCCGCCGGTACCGGCCCGGCGCGATCAGGTCCAGGCCCAGGCGCAATCCGGCGCCGCCGGCGATGACGATCGCGGTCAGCTCCAGCGGCGCATGGCCGGCGACGAAGCGCCAGAACGTCTCGCCGTATCCGATCGCGTGCAGGTGCCCGGCCACCGCGCCGATGCTCACGCCGTTGAAGACCAGCACCAGGATCGTGCCGACGCCGGCGAGCAATCCGCCGGCAAAGGTGCGCAGGCCGATGCTGATGTTGTTCATCACGTAGTGGCCGAACATCTGCCAGTCGCTGCCGCTGTCGCGTCCGAGCGCCTGGCGCGGATCGGCCGGGTCGTACATCGCCTCCATCTGCGCGATCTGGCCCGGGTCGAGCACCTGGTGGACCAGCTCCGGGCGGAACTGCAGCAGCACGAACAGGGTGACCAAGGGCAACGCGAACAGCACCAGCGCGGCAGTCATGCAGCCGGCCTGGCTGCGCACCAGCTGCGGGAAGCCGGCGACCAGGAATTCGGCGGCCCGGTGCCAGCGCGGCGGTGGCGCCCGGTAGAGCACGGCATGGCCCTGCTGCATCAGCGCCTGCAAGCGCTGCAGCAGCGGCGTGCTGTAGCCGCGGCGCCGCGCCAGGGCCAGCTGCTGGCACAGCCGGCGATAGCGGGCCGGCACGTCGCCGTCGTCCAGCCCGATCGGCGCGGCTCTCGAGCGCGCCGTCACGCGCACGCCGCCGCAGGCTTTCAGCCACAATTCGAAGGCATCCCATTCGGCCTGGTGGCGGGCGACGAACTGCTCCTGCTTCATCGGCGCACCCCGCTTCGACCCGACATCAGCGCCGCCCCAGCAGCCAGTTGGCCATGCCGTACAGCCTGCGCACGCCCTCGCCCCCGGCGCTGCCGGTCAGCGGATACGCCAGCGCGGCGAGTTCGGCCTGGCGCCCGGCCGACAGCCGCGGCGCGCGTTCGCCGAAGGCGACGATCGCGGCCTGCTCGTCCGGCAGCAGCGCCTGCGCCGGGGCCAATGGCGTCGCCGGCGGCAGCTGCGGATCGAGCTGCCGCGGCAGCACGTGCACCACGACGGTGTCGGCGACCAGGTCACCGAGGCGGCGGCTGTGGCGGTCGTACAGGCAGCTGGCCAGCCCGGTCGCGTAGCCGAACGGCAGCATGTCCACCGCCCGCATGAGGTTGCGCACCACCGCGGGCAACCAGCCCACCGGCGCGCCGTCGCCGGCCACCACGCGCAAGCCGAGCGCGCGCTTGCCGGGCGTCTGCCCGTTCCAGGCCGCCTCCAGCACGATCGGGTAGGCCCAGAACACCAGGAACAGGCCGACGCTGTACAGGCCCTCGCCCAGGCCACCGAGCATGCCGAGCACCATCGCCAGCGCCAGCAGCACGCCCAGGCGCACGACCAGGTCCAGCAGCCAGGCCAGCGCGCGCGGCACCGGACCGGCGGCCGGCAGGTGCAGGGCCACGCCCTCCGGCGTCAGCACTTCGCGATAGGTATCGAGCATCCCCGCCGTCGGTGCATCCGCGGCGGCGCGCGACTGGCGTTCCTGCCAGGCAACCTCCCGTGGCGGCATGCGGTCCTCGTGGTCCTTCCCCGCACCGACTTTAGCGGCCGTGCCCGCGCTTGCCCAGCGCGTGCGGCGCCTGCAGCAGCGCAACCGCAGCCAGGAGGCTGGGCCTAGACTGCGCGCATGGATGCACGTTCCGACCACCGCCCGTTCGCCTGCCGCGCCGGCTGCGCTGCCTGCTGCACGGCTCCGTCGATCACCTCGCCGATACCGGGCATGCCCCATGGCAAACCCGCCGGCGTGCCCTGCGTGCAGCTGGACGACACGCTGCGCTGCCGCCTGTTCGGAAAACCCGAGCGGCCGCCGTTCTGCGCCTCGCTCAAGCCGGGCCCGGAGATGTGCGGGGCCAGCCGCACCGAGGCGATGACGATCCTGGCCGCGCTCGAAGCGGCGACCGCGCCTTGAGCGCCCGTCAGGCGCCGGCCATGCCCAGGTACTGGTCCTTCAACCGCACGTAGTGCGCCGCCGAGTAGTGCAGGCTCTCGATCTCGCGATCGGTCAGCTTGCGGGCAAAACGCGCCGGATTGCCCAGCCACAGCTCCGCCTCGCCGACGACCTTGCCCGGCCCGAGCACGGCGCCAGCGCCGAGGAACCCGTACTTGCGCACCGTGGCGCCATCGAGGATGCACGCACCCATGCCGATCAGGCACAGGTCCTCGATCGTGCAGGCGTGGATGATCGTGCCGTGGCCGATGGTCACGTCCGCGCCGATCAGGGTCGGATACCCGGCCTTGTTGAACGGGCTGTGGTGGCTGACGTGGACGATGGTGCCGTCCTGCACGTTGGTGCGTGCGCCGACGCGGATGTAGTTGACGTCGCCGCGCAGCACGCAGCCCGGCCAGACCGAGGCATCGTCGGCCAGTTCGACATCGCCGATGACGGTGGCGGCCGGATCGACATAGACGCGCTCGCCCAGGCGGGGAGCCTGGTCGAGGTAGGGGCGCAGCAAGGGGGGAAATCCGGTCATGGCCCATTGTATTGAATTCCCCTCCATACCTGGCCGTAGACTGCGGCGATGACGACGCCTGCCATCACTGCCGCCACCGCGGCCACCATCGCCGCGAACGCGACGATCACCGCCGCCAATGCCGCGATCGCCGCGGCCACAGCCAAGGCGGACTCCGCCGGGGAGGACCCCGGCAATGGCACGGCGCACGAAGCCGTGACCACCGTCGCCGCCCTGGCACCGACCCTGCACCGCCTGCGCGAAGCCTGGCAGGCGCAGCCGCCCGGGTATGCGCAGCGGCGCGCCGACCTGCTGCGGCTGCGTGCGGCCCTGAAGCGCCGACTGCCGGAAATGGCCCGCACCATCGCCGCCGATTTCGGCCACCGCTCGCACGATGAAAGCCTGCTTGCCGACGGCATGACCGTGCTGGCCGGCATCGACCACCTGCTGCGCCACCTGCGCGGCTGGATGAAGCCGCGCAACGTCGGTGCCGGCTGGCGCCTGTGGCCGGCGCGCGCGCAGCTGCGCCACGTGCCGCTGGGCGTGGTCGGGGTGATCGCGCCCTGGAACTACCCGGTGAACCTGGCGCTGATCCCGCTGGCCACCGCGATCGCCGCCGGCAACCACGTCTTCCTCAAGCCTTCCGAACATACGCCGCGGACCACGCGCTTCCTGCAGGAACTGCTGGCCGAGGTGTTCCCCGCCTCGCGCGTGGCGGTGGCCGACGGCGGGGCCGAACTGGCCGGCGCGTTCGCCGCGCTGCCCTTCGACCATCTGGTGTTCACCGGATCGACCGCGGTCGGACGCAAGGTCATGGCGGCCGCCGCGGCCAACCTCACCCCGCTGACCCTGGAACTGGGCGGCAAGTCGCCGGCGATCGTCTGCGCCGACTATCCGATCGAGCGTGCCGCGGCGCGGCTGGCCACTGGCAAGTGGTTCAACGCCGGCCAGACCTGCGTGGCCCCCGACTATGTACTGCTGGTCGGCCGCGCACGCCGCGATGCGCTGGTGCAGGCGCTGCGCACGGAAGTGGCGGCCCGTTACGGCGACCTGGGCGACGGCGCGCCGGATTACAGCCGTATCGTCAACGACGCGCAGTTCGACCGGCTGCAGGGCTGGCTCGACGAAGCGCGCGCGCGCGGCTGCGAGGTGCTGCCGCTGGCGCCCACGCATGGGCGGGCGCAGCGCCTGTTCGCGCCGGTCCTCGTGCTGGATCCACCGGATGACCTGGCGCTGATGCGCGAGGAGATCTTCGGCCCGATCCTGCCGCTGGTCTGCGTGGATTCGCTGGAGCAGGCGATCGCCTTCGTCAACGCGCGTTCGCGGCCGCTGGCGCTGTACCCCTTCAGCCACGAGCGCGGCCAGGTCGAGACGATCCTGCGCTCCACCCTGGCCGGCGGCGTCACCGTCAACGACACGCTGCTGCATTTCGCGGCCGAGAACCTGCCGTTCGGCGGCGTAGGTGCCAGCGGCATGGGCGCCTACCACGGCCGCGCCGGATTCGACGCGCTGTCCAAACCATTGCCGGTGCTGTGGCAGGCACGGCGCAGCGCGACCGACCTGCTGCATCCGCCGTATCCGCGCATCCGCCGGATGATCGACCTGCTGCTGCGTTGACCGGGGGCGCTGCGCCGGCGCGGGGCTATGCTATGCGGCCGTCACCCGGCGCACCGCTTCCCATGAAGACCGCCCGATGAAGATCGCCAGCTGGAACGTCAACTCGCTCAACGTGCGCCTGCCGCACCTGGAACAGTGGCTGCGCGCGTTCGGCCCGGACGTGGTCGGCCTGCAGGAAACCAAGCTCGAGGACCACAAGTTCCCGGACACGGCCCTGGCCGGGCTCGGCTACCGCAGCGTGTTCTCCGGCCAGAAGACCTACAACGGCGTGGCGATCCTTGCGCGCGAGGAGCCGCGCGACGTGCTGGTCGGCGTGCCCGGCTTCGAGCACGAGCACCGGCGCGCGATCAGCGCCACGATCGGTGGCACGCGCATCATCAACCTGTACGTGGTCAACGGCCAGGATGTCGGCACCGACAAGTACGAGCTCAAGCTGCAATGGCTGGCCGCGGTGCACGAATGGCTGCGCGAGGAAGCGCGCGCGCATCCGCACCTGGTGGTGCTGGGCGACTTCAACATCGCCCCCGACGAGCGCGACGTGCACGACCCGGCCGTGTGGAACGACACCCACATCCTGACCTCGGCCCCCGAGCGCGCCGCGCTGCGCGACCTGCTCGCGCTCGGCCTGCACGACGGCTATCGCCTGCTGCACGAGGAAGGCGGGCAATTCAGCTGGTGGGACTACCGGCAGGCCGCGTTCCGTCGCAACCTCGGCCTGCGCATCGACCTGACCTTGGTCTCGGAGGCGTTGCGCGCGCGCACGGTCGCGGCCGGCATCGATCGCGAACCGCGCACCTGGGAACGGCCGAGCGACCATGCGCCGGCATGGATCGAACTGGCGCCCTGAGTCGCGTGCTGCTCCGCAGCGACTGCCGGAAAGACGAAGGCCCGGCGATGGCCGGGCCCCGTCTCCTCGTCGCACGGCGCTTCCGGGGCGCGTCAGCGCACCCGGCCGCGGGTGAACAGATTCACGATCGCAAGCAGGATCACTGCACCGATGATCGAGAACAGGAAGGTACGGATGGTGATGGCTTCATTGATGCCGCCGCCGAAGATCCAGCCGGCCAGCAGCGCGCCGACGATGCCGACGATGATGTTCAACAGGATGCCCTGCTGTCCGTCGCGCCTCATGATCAGGCTGGCCAGCCAGCCGACGATGCCGCCCACGATCAACCAGATGATGATGCCCATGCTCTGTGTCTCCTCAGGTCCACGATTGTCACCCCCATACCCGGGGTGGGCCGGGCCATCAGACCCGCCATGGCGTGAAGCGGCCGTATACCTCGCGGCCGTCGCGCGACCCACCCGACGGGCACCATGAGCACGCCCGTGCGCTGGCAGTTCGGCCCGGTCCAGGTGCAGGCGTTGCCGCATGTGCCGGGGCTGCGCGGCGAACCCCAGGTCCGTGGACTGCTCGCCGGTTGGCTCGGCGAAACCGATGCCGCGACGATCCTGGCCCGCGATGCGTGGGGGCGGCCGCGCCTGCTGGCGCCCTACGAGGATCGCGATGCCGGCTGGAGCCACAGCGGCGAACGCCTGCTGCTGGCGATGGGCCGCGATATCACCCTGGGCGTGGACCTGGAGCGGTTGCGGCCACGACCGCGTGCATTGGAGCTGGCGGAACGCTACTTCGCCCCGGCTGAAGCCGCGCGCCTGCGCGCGACCGCACCGGCGCAGCGCGAAGCGACGTTCCTGCGCCTGTGGTGCGCCAAGGAGGCGCTGCTCAAGGCGCATGGACGTGGCCTGGCCTTCGGCCTGGACCGCCTGGAGTTCGGCATCGACGAAGACGGCGCGCCGGTGCGCCTGCTCGCCTGCGATCCGGCACTGGGCATCGCCGCGGAATGGCAGCTGCGCGAATGGACCCCCGAACCCGGCTACCACGCCGCAGTGGCCTGGTACCCGCGCGGCACATAGGCTGCGGTCGCCCCGGCGTTCCTGGAAACGGATCGCGGGCGAGGACGCACCATCGGCGATACTTTGCCCATGGACACTCCCTTCTCCCCCGCCCTGCGCCAGCGCCTGGACGACGGCCTGGCCACGCTCGACCTGGACCGCGCCCTGGCCAGGCCCCTGCTCGACTACCTGGCCCTGCTGCTGCGCTGGAACCGGACCTACAACCTCACCGCGATCCGCGATCCCGACGAGATGGTGGTGCGCCACCTGCTCGATTCGCTGGCCATGCACCCGTTCGTGCAGCCCGGCGCGCTGGCCGACCTGGGTACCGGGCCGGGGCTGCCCGGCATCCCGCTGGCGATCGTGCGCCCGGACCTGCAGGTGACCCTGGTCGAGAGCAACGGCAAGAAGGCGCGCTTCCTGCGCGAGGCCGTGCGCCAGCTCAAGCTGGGCAACGCGCGGGTGGCCGAATCACGCGCCGAGGCGGTCGCCGAACCGGGTGCCTATGCCCAGATCACCGCCCGCGCGCTCGATACCCTGGCCGGGATCCTCGAGGTCGGGGGCCACCTGCTCGCCCCGCACGGCCGCCTGCTGGCGATGAAAGGCGTGAACCCGGTCGAGGAAATCGCCGCGCTGCCGGCTGGCTGGACCTCGCTGGCAGTACACCCGCTCGCCGTGCCGGGACTGGACGCGGAGCGGCACCTGGTCGAGGTGGGCCGGGCGACTTGAAATACGCATAATGGCCCGTTCCGGACCCTCGGCGTCCCGCAACCAAGGCAGTTCCCGCATGGCTCGCATCATCGCCGTCGCCAACCAGAAGGGAGGCGTGGGCAAGACCACCACGGCGGTCAACCTGGCCGCCGCGCTGGCGCGTACTCCCAAGCGCGTGCTGCTGGTGGACCTGGATGCGCAGGGCAACGCGACCATGGGCAGCGGCGTGGACAAGCGCGAGCTGGAGGCATCGACCTGCGACGTGCTGCTGGGCGAGCGCGATGCGCGCTCCATCCTCCACACCACCGCCGAAGGTTTCGACCTGCTGCCGGGCAACATCGACCTGACCGCCGCCGAGATCCAGCTGATGGACGTCGACGGCCGCGAGCAGAAGCTGAAGATCGCGCTGGAACCGCTGCGCGGCGAGTACGACTTCATCATCATCGACTGCCCGCCGGCATTGTCGCTGCTGACCCTCAACGCGCTGACCGCGGCCGACTCGGTGATCGTGCCGATGCAGTGCGAGTACTACGCGCTGGAAGGCCTGAGCGCGCTGGTGGAAACCATCGAGGCGCTGCGCCAGCGCCTGAACCCGGGACTGGAGATCGAAGGGGTGCTGCGGACCATGTTCGACGTGCGCAACAACCTGGCCAATGCGGTGTCGGCCGAACTGACCGAACACTTCGGCGACCGCGTGTTCCGGACCATCGTGCCGCGCAACGTGCGCCTGGCCGAGGCGCCCAGCCATGGCCAGAGCATCGTCGGCTACGATGCCGCCTCGCGCGGCGGCGTCGCCTACCTGGGCCTGGCCGGCGAAGTGATCCGGCGCCAGCACGAACGCGAACGCGGCCTGCGCCCGGTGGAGGCCGCATGAGCACGGCGAAGAAGCGCGGCCTGGGCCGCGGCCTGGAAGCCCTGCTCGGCCCCAAGGGCGCGGCGGCCACCCCGCCCGAGCAGGCCGACCAGCCGCAGCCGGGCGACGTGATGCGCACCCTGCCGGTGGGCCAGCTGCAGCCGGGCAAGTACCAGCCGCGGCGCGACATGGACCCGGCCAAGCTCGAGGAGCTGTCGGCCTCGATCCAGGCGCAGGGCGTGATCCAGCCGATCGTCGTGCGCGAACTGGCACCCGGGCAGTACGAGATCGTCGCCGGCGAGCGCCGCTGGCGCGCCTCGCAACTGGCCGGCCTGAGCGAAGTGCCGGTGGTCCTGCGCGAGCTGGACGACCGCACCGTCATCGCCATGGCGCTGATCGAGAACATCCAGCGCGAAGACCTCAACCCGCTGGAAGAAGCGCAGGCGCTGCAGCGGCTGATCGACGAATTCTCGCTGACCCACGCCGAGGCCGCCGCCGCGGTCGGCCGTTCGCGCGCGGCGGTGTCCAACCTGCTGCGCCTGCTCGACCTGCCACCCGCGATACGCGCGCTGCTCGAGTCGCGCCGGCTGGAGATGGGCCACGCCCGCGCTCTGCTGACCCTGTCGCCGGAGCTGGCCAGCAAGCTGGCCTACGAGGCCGCCGAACACGGCTGGTCTGTGCGCGAGGTCGAACACCGCGCCCAGCAGTTCGCCGCCGGCAAGGTGCCGGCCAGCGGCAATGCCGCGCGCAAGGCCGCCACCGCGCGCGCGCAGCAGCCCGACATCGCCTCGCTGGAAACCGAACTGTCCGAGTCGCTCGGCGCCAAGGTCGCCATCGCCCACGGCAAGGGCGGCAAGGGCAAGCTGGTGATCCATTACGCCGACCTGGACTCGCTGGAAGGCGTGCTGGAGCGGCTGCGGGTCCGTCCGTCCTAGTATCGGGCCGCGGCCGGCGACGCATGCCGGCCAACGCGAGATGGCCCAGGCCGGTCGACGACGGCGTGCCGGGCGGCGATTCCCTGTTCACCCGGCGCTTGCGACAATGCCGCCAGCTGACACGGGCTCCCCCATGACCGTCCTCGTCACCGGCGCCGCCGGCTTCATCGGTGCCTACACCTGCCAGGCGCTGGCCGCTCGCGGCGAACGCGTCGTCGGCCTGGACAACTACAACGCCTATTACGACCCGGCGATCAAGCGCGACCGCGTAGCCGCGCTGTGCCCGGGCATCGACATCCGCGCGCTGGACCTGGTGGATCGCGACGGACTGGCCGCGCTGTTCGACGAGGTGAAGCCTGATCGCGTCGTCCACCTCGCCGCGCAGGCCGGCGTGCGCTACTCCCTGCAGAATCCGCACGCCTATGTCGCCAGCAACCTTGATGGCTTCGTCAATATGCTCGAGTTGTGCCGGCATCGCGGCATCGGCCACCTGGTCTACGCCTCGAGCAGCTCGGTGTATGGCGACTCGGCGACGCCACCGTTCTCCGAAGACCAGCGCATCGACAAGCCGCGCTCGCTGTACGCCGCGACCAAGGCCGCCAACGAACTGATGGCCTACACCTACGCCCAGCTGTACGAGCTGCCCGCGACCGGCCTGCGCTTCTTCACCGTGTACGGCCCGTGGGGCCGCCCGGACATGGCGCCGCTGCTGTTCGCGCGCGCGGTGCTGGCCGGGCGCGAGATCGAGGTGTTCAACCAGGGCCGCATGCGCCGCGATTTCACACATGTTTCCGACATCGTGTCCGGCATCCTCGGCGCGCTCGACCATCCGCCGGCCGGGACGGTGCCGCACCGGGTCTTCAACCTGGGCAACCACACCCCGGTCGAACTCGAGCATTTCATCGCGGTCATCGAGCAGGCCGCCGGCCAGCCGGCGCGCAGGCAGTACCGGCCGATGCAGCCGGGCGACATGGTCGAGACCATGGCCGATACCGCGCGGGCGAAGGCGGCGTTCGGCTTCGAGCCGCACACCCCGATCGAAACCGGACTGCCGCCGGTGGTGCACTGGTGCCGCGACTATTTCGGGGACGCGGCCTGACCCCCTGATTCCCACCTTGCGAACGACGCCATGATCCCACCCGAGCTTTCCGTCGTCGTCCCGGTCTTCAACGAACGCGACAACATTCCCCCGCTGGTCGGCGAGATCGTCGCCGCGCTGCGTGGCCGCACGCCGTTCGAGATCGTCTACGTCGACGACCAGTCGCGCGACGACTCGCTGGCGGTCCTGCAATCGCTCAAGGCGCAGGTGCCGGAACTGCGCGTGCTGCGCCACGTGACCCAGAGCGGGCAGAGCACCGCGGTGCGCAACGGGGTCAAGGCGGCGCGCGGGGCGTGGATCGCCACCCTCGACGGCGACGGCCAGAACGACCCGGCCGACATCCCGAAGCTGCTGGCCGCGCGCGATGCGGCCGCACCGGAGGTGAAGCTGTTCGCCGGCTGGCGCGTGGACCGGCGCGACTCCGGTTCCAAGCGCTGGGCCAGCCGCTGGGCCAACGCGATCCGCGCCCGGATGCTGCGCGACGACACCCCCGATACCGGCTGCGGGATCAAGCTGTTCGAGCGCGCCGTGTTCCTCGACCTGCCCTACTTCGACCACATGCACCGCTACCTGCCGGCGCTGGTCCAGCGCGCGGGCTGGAAGACGGTCAGCGTGCCGGTCGCGCACCGGCCACGCACCGCGGGCGTGTCCAAGTACAACAACCTGGACCGCGCGCTGGTCGGCATCCGCGACCTGCGCGGGGTGGCCTGGCTGATCACCCGCAGCCGCCGGACGGCGGTCGAGGAGCGCTGAGATGGAATTCTTCGAGCTCAACCGGCAGCTGGAATGGCTGGCCTGGACCGGCCTGCATGTCACCGGCTGGAAACTCATCGGCTATACCGGCGCGCTGATGTTCGGTGGCCGCTGGCTGGTCCAGTTCGTGGCCACGCGCCGCGCCGGCAGGCCGGTGATCCCGCGCCTGTTCTGGTACATGAGCGTGCTCGGCAGCCTGATGACGCTGAGCTACTTCCTGTTCTCGGCCAAGCAGGATTCGGTGGGCGTGCTGCAGAACCTGTTCCCGACCTTCGTCGCGCTCTACAACCTGGTGCTGGACATCCGCCACCGCGGCTGGCGACGCGACCGGGCCACGCACTGACGACGTTCGGCGCGGCGCCGCGACCGTCGTCACGGGCCGACCCGACTTCCGGGACATGGACCGGGCGCGCCGGGATGGGATGATCGGCGTTTCCCCCGAGCATCCCGGCCCCGCATGAGTCGTCCACTTTCCGTCGCCCTGCTGCTCGCCCTGTCCCTGCCCATCGCCGGCGCGGCATTCGCCGATACCGCTCCGGTGGCCGTCGCCAGTGACGCGGACAAGCGTTTCCAGGCGATCTACGAGAAGGAATGGACCTGGCGGCAGGCACAGAACGGGCTGGGCGACGAGGACAGCGCCGCCACGGAAGGCAACCTCAATCCGGACCTGCCCGACGTATCGCCGGCCGCGCAGCACGGCCGGCTCGCGGCCTGGAACGACGTGCTGCGCCAGCTCGACGCGCTGGATCCGGCGCAGCTGTCCGCCGCCAACCAGGTCAACCTGGCGATCTATCGCGCCCAGGTCCAGGACCTGGCCGACGAGACCCGGCTGCGCGGCTACGAGATGCCGTTCAACTCCGACAGCTCGTTCTGGGCCAACCTCAACTTCATGGCGCGGCGGCCGATGCACACCGCCGCCGCCTATCGCGCGTACATCGCGCGATTGAACGACGTGCCGCGCTACTTCGACCAGCAGACCGACAACATGCGCGCGGGCCTGGCGCGGGGCTTCAGCGTGCCGCGCGCAGTACTGGAAGGACGCGAAGGCTCGATCGCCGCCGTCGCTGGCCTTGAGGATCCGACTGCGTCGGCGCTCTACGCCCCGTTCAAGGACATGCCGGCGCAGATTCCGGCCACCGAGCAGCAGGCGTTGCGCGAAGCGGCGCAGGCGGCGATCGGCGATGCGGTGATTCCCGCGTTCGCCCGGCTGCAGGGGTTCTTCCGCGACGAATACGTACCGCAGGCGCGGACCACCCTGGCCGCCAACGCGATGCCCGACGGCAAGGCCTACTACCGCCAGCAGATCCGCCGCTACACCACGCTGGACCTGACCCCGCAGGAGATCCATCGGATCGGCATGGCCGAGGTGGCGCGGATCCAGGGCGAGATGGACGCGATCATCGACCGGGTCGGCTTCAAGGGCGGAAGCGAGCAGACCCGGTTCCAGGACTTCCTGCATTTCCTGCGCACCGACCCGCAGTTCTACGTGACCCAGCCGCAGGAGCTGCTCGATCGCGCCGCCTGGATCTCCAAGCGCGTGGACGGCCAGATCGGCCGCTACATTGGCACCCTGCCGCGCGGCCGCTTCACCATCGTGCCGGTGCCCGACGACATCGCCCCGTTCTGGACCGCCGGCCGTGGCGGGCTGGGCACCTACTGGGTCAACACGTACGACCTGCCCTCGCGGCCGCTGTACAACCTGCCGGCGCTGACCCTGCACGAGTCCTCGCCCGGCCACGCGCTGCAGGCGGCACTGAGCCAGGAGCAGAAGGCGTTGCCGGCGTTCCGCCGCGACAGCTACATCTCCGCCTATGGCGAGGGCTGGGCGCTGTACACCGAGAAGCTGGGCAAGGAGATGGGCGTCTACGAGACGCCGTACGAGGACTTCGGCCGGCTGACCTACGAGATGTGGCGGGCCAGCCGGCTGGTCATCGATACCGGCCTGCACCACTACGGCTGGAGCCGCGACCGGGCGCTGGCCTACCTGCGCGAGCGCACCGCCCTGTCCGAGCACGAGATCACCACCGAGGTCGACCGCTACATCTCCTGGCCGGGCCAGGCGTTGAGCTACAAGCTGGGCGAGATCGCCATCGTGCGCCTGCGCGGCCGGGCCGAGGCCGAGCTGGGCGACCGGTTCGACATCCGCGCCTTCCATGACGCGGTCCTGGCCGAGGGCTCGGTGCCGCTGCCGGTGCTGGAGGCCAGGATCGGGGCGTTCATCGACGCGGCCAGGGTCGCCGGCCCGGCAGGCGGGGCTTCCCGGGCGCCCTGAGCGGGGGGCGGACGCCCGCCCTGAAGGGTCAAACCCGGTTGCAATCAGCTACTTGCCCCGGCATAATGCGCGGCTCGCTGCGTCCGGCATGTCCGGATCGGTAGCCCGGGAGCGCGATCCGGGGCTGCCTTCGCGGTCGAATCCCTTCCCGCATCGCGTACGGCCCGTCCACATGGAAAGGCCGCGGGGCCGCCGTCTCCCGGGCTATGGGCGACACCAGACCTTTCGAGGTGCGTATGTCCCGAGTTTGCCAAGTAACCGGCAAGGGCGTGCAGAGCGGCAACAACGTCTCGCACGCGAACAACAAGACCCGCCGCCGTTTCCTCCCCAACCTGCACGAGCGCCGCTTCTGGGTGGCCTCCGAGAACCGTTGGGTGAAGCTGCGTGTTTCCGCTGCTGCGCTGCGCACCATCGACAAGAACGGTATCGATACCGTCCTGGCCGAGCTGCGTGCACGCGGCGAAAAGATCTGAGGAGTAATCGACCATGGCTTCCAAGCGCGACAAGATCCGCCTGATCTCCTCGGCCGGTACCGGCCACTTCTACACCACCGACAAGAACAAGAAGAACACGCCTGCCAAGATGGAGATCAAGAAGTACGATCCCACCATCCGCAAGCACGTGATCTACAAGGAAGGCAAGATCAAGTAAGCCTTCCGCCTCCGGGGTCCGCCCCGGGATGCAAGGACGAAGATCCGCAGAGCCCGCCTTCCGGCGGGCTTTTGCGTTGTGGCGCCGGCGCCATGCGGAAACCGTGCAGAATCCGGTTCAGCGAACGGACCCGGCAGCGCCATGGACTACTGGACGATCGGCACCACCCTGCTGGCCCTGGACTGGACGATCCGGCTGGCCGCCCTGTGGTGGATCCCCAGCCGCTCGGTGCCGGCCGCCGCGCGCAGCTGGCTGCTGCTGGTGTTCTTCCTGCCGCTGCTGGGGCTGCCGCTGTACCTGCTGGTCGGCCAGCCATGGATCTCCGGCCAGCGGCGGCGGCGCCAGGACCGGGCCTCGCTCGCCGTCCGCGAAGGCCAGATCCCGCAGAGCGCGCTGCGCTGGCAGCCGCCGCCCATCGGCCCTGCCGCCGAGACCGTGCCGCTGGTGGAGCGGATGGGCGACTTCATGCCGGTGCGCGGCAACGCGGTCGAGCTGCTCGACGACTACGACGGATCCATCGCCGCCCTCATCGCCGACATCGATTCCGCACGCGAACGCGTGCACCTGCTGTACTACCTGATGTTCGACGACGCCGTGGGCCAGGCGGTCGCGGCTGCGCTCGTGCGCGCGGCCGGACGCGGCGTGCGCTGCCGGCTGCTGCTGGACGCGGTCGGCGCCAAGCGCGGCTACCGGCGCTTCGCCGGCCCGCTGCGTGCCGCCGGGGTCGAGGTCCAGCGGATGATGCCTGGCGGCCTGCGCTGGCGGCGCAGCAGCCGCATGGACCTGCGCAACCACCGCAAGATCGCTGTGATCGACGACCACGTCGGGTACGTCGGTTCGCAGAACCTGGCCGACGCGGTCTTCGTGCGCGGCCACCCCAACCGCGAACTGGTCGCGCGCGTGCGCGGGCCGATCGTTTCGCACATGGAAGCGGTGTTCGCCAGCGACTGGTACCTGGAAACCGGGCAGATGCTGGAGGTCTCGCCGGCGCGGCCGGTGCACGACGAGGACGTGGCCGCGCAGCTGCTGCCCAGCGGTCCGGCGTATCCGTTCGGAAACGCCGGCGAGACGGTCAACTCGCTGATCCACCTGGCCCAGCACCGGCTGGTGCTGACCACGCCCTACTTCGTGCCCGACGACGCGACCATGAGCGCGCTGCGCATCGCCGCGCTGTCGGGCGTGGACGTGCAGCTGGTCCTGTCGGCGACCAACAACAAGCGCGTGCTGCTGCTGGCCCAGCAGTCCTACTACGAGGAACTGCTCCAGGCCGGAGTCAAGATCGCGCTGTACCAGCCGCACTTCATGCACGCCAAGCACCTGAGCGTGGACGATTCGGTCGCGCTGGTAAGTTCGATCAACCTGGACATCCGCTCCTTCGCGCTCAACGCCGAGATCGGCCTGCTGTGCTACGACCGCGACGTGGTGGCGCGCATGCACGAGATCGAAACCGACTACCTCGCCCATTCGCAGATGCTGTCCCTGGAGCAATGGCAACGGCGCCCTTCGTGGCGGCGCAGCCTGGAAGGCCTGTCGCGACTGGCCGATTCGTTCATGTGAGCGCGGCCCGGCGACGGCGGCCGGGTAGAATCGCATCCATGCAGTCCCGCTTCGACATCGCGATCATCGGCGGCGGCGCCGCCGGCACGCTGGCGGCGATCCAGTGCCTGCGCCAGGCGCGCGAGCCCGTGCGGATCGCCCTGTTCGAGCCGGCGCCGCGCCTGGCCGAAGGCGTGGCCTACGCGACCGACCGCCCCGAGCACCTGCTCAACGTTCCGACCGGCCGCATGAGCGCGTTGCCGGGAAGTCCCGCTGATTTCCTGGACTGGCTTGCGCTTCGGGACGGCCACCGCGACACCGCACGCGAAGCGCTGGCGCGCAGTTATGCGCCGCGCCGCGAGTACGCGCACTACCTTCGCGATCGCCTGGAGCAGGCGCGCGCAGGCAGCGTGGCGACGCTGGACGTGGTGCCGCTGCGGATCGATGCGCTCGCACGCGACGACGACGACTGGCGCCTTTCCTGGAACGACGGACAGGCACGCGCACGACGCGTGCTGCTGGCGGTCGGCAACGCGCCACGGCCCTTGCCGCTGCGCGGTTCGGGTGCGCTGACCCGGCCGCGCCTGGTCGACGCCTGGGACTACGCAGGCGTCGCGGCGATCGGGCCGGAAGCCGACGTATGCATCGTAGGCACGGGCCTGAGCATGGTCGATGCGGTACTGACCCTGGAGGCCAACGGCCACCGGGGTCGGATCCACCTGCTGTCGCGGCATGCGCTGCTGCCGTTGGCGCATGAGCCCGTCCACGAGGTGGACGACCAGCTCGATGTCGACGGCCTGAAGGTGCTGGGCGTGCGCGGACGGTTGCGACAGCTGCGCCGGCAGGCGCGCGACGCGGCGGCGCGCGGCCTGCCGTGGCAAGCGGTGATGGAAAGGCTGCGCCCGCACGTGCAGGCCCTCTGGCGTTCGATGCCCACCATCGAGCAGCGTCGGTTCCTGCGCCACGCCGTGCGGCACTGGGATATCCACCGGCATCGCATCGCCCCCGCGGTGCGGGACGTGCTGCAGGACCTGCGCGACAGCGGGCGCCTGCACGTGCACCGCGCGCGGCTGGACATGGCCACCGCCGGCCAGCGCTGCGTGCAACTGACCGCGCGGACCCACGACCAGCGCATCCTCGCCCTGGACGTCGACCACGTGGTCAATGCCACCGGCGTGGAGATGCGCGTGCAGGCCATGCGCAGTGCGCTGCTCGTGCAGTTGCTGGGCGACGGCCTCGCAGGCCCGGGCGCGCACGGCATCGGGGTGGCTACCGATGCCTCGGGCCGCCTGGTCGATGCAAGCGGCCATGCGCAGGATGCGCTGCGCGTGATCGGCAGCCTGCGCATCGGTGAAGCCTGGGAAAGCATCGCGGTGCCGGA
The DNA here is from genome assembly GCF_010093205.1 of Pseudoxanthomonas daejeonensis. GTDB lineage: Bacteria > Pseudomonadota > Gammaproteobacteria > Xanthomonadales > Xanthomonadaceae > Pseudoxanthomonas > Pseudoxanthomonas daejeonensis. The sequence continues at coordinate 169,759 of NZ_PDWN01000008.1, read as the reverse complement.
ACTGCGGGTCCAGGCCGAAGCCATCGCCTGCGACTGGTTCGGCGACGGCGCGCACGCATCGCCCTAGGCGTCGGCGCGCGCTCCCGGCACCAGCGTGGCCAGGGCCCGCTGCAGTTGCGCCTCCGGCGCGAGATCGACCGGCAGTGCGACAACGTCCGGCTCACCGCGTGGATCCTCGAGGGTGGCGAACTGGCTGTCCAGCAGCGACACCGGCATGTAATGGCCGCTGCGCGCGCGCATCCGGGCGGCGATGAGGCGAGCCTCGCCCTGCAGGTAGACGAAGCGCAGCGGCAGCCCCGTGACGCGCAGCGCATCGCGATGCCGCCGGCGCAGGCCGGAGAACGCCAGGGCGATGCGTTCGCCCGCCTCCACGCGGCGCACCAGATCGCTCGCGATGCGTTCCACCCACGGCTGGCGCATCGCATCGGTGAGCGGTTGCCCGCTGGCCATGTGCGCCTTCGCCTCGGCGCTGTGGAAGTCGTCGGCATCGAGGAAGGTCGCCGGCCAGGTATCGGCCAGCGCGCGTGCGAGCGTGGTCTTGCCGCTGCCGGACACGCCCATCACCACGGCGACGCGGACGCCGCCATTCACGCCGGCAACTCCACGCGTACCTGGTAGTGGCGCCCGGCCTCGACCGCGGCGATCACCTCGCCCTGCAGCGGCGTCCCGTCCACCAGGATGCGGCGCTCACGGAGTCCTTCGACACGCTCGATCCCCACCTCGAACACCGCGCCGCGGAACTGCCGCGATGCGCATGCGCGCGGCCAGTGCGAAGGCAGCTGCGGCGCGATGCGAAGTCCGTCGCCGTCTCCGCGCAGGCCGAACAGGGACTCGACCATGCAGCGATACAGCCAGGCCGCGGTGCCGGTGTTGAACAGCTGGCTGGACCGGCCAGCGGTGCGCGGGTGCGACCGCCAGGCCCCGCGGTAGTAGTTGGGCACGAACACCGGCAGCTGGCCGCGCTGCAGGCCGTCCGCAGGATCGGGGCCGGTCAGCATCGCGCGCATGACCTGCCAGGCGCGGTCCGACTCGCCCACCGCATACAGACTGTGCAGGTAGAACGCGGCGGCATGGTTGTAGACCGCGCCGTTCTCGGCCGAACCGGGGAACTTCTGGGTCAGACGGCCGACGTCCTCGCGCATGCCGGTGTACGGGGGATCGAGCATGGCCACGCCGGAGGGCGAGACCAGCTGCGCATCGATCGATGCAAGCAGCCTGTCGCGCCGGTCCGCATCGGCGGCGCCACTGAGCATCGACCAGCTCTGCGGATTGAGATAGATGCGACCCTCGCCGTCGGCACGCACGCCGAACACGACGCCATCGTCGGTGATGCCGCGGCCGTACCAGTCGCCATCCCACAGGTGCCGGTTGACCGCGTCGTTGAAAGCCGCGGCGCCTTCGCGGAAGGCGGACGCCTGCCGCGCCCGGCCCCGGCGCTCGCAGATTCCGGCCCACAACGACAGCGCATGCGCGCTGGCCAGCGACAGCCAGCCCGATACGCCGCGCCCCTGCCACCCGACCATGTTCATCGGATCGCACCAATCGCCCTGGGCGATGTAGCTCAGGCCGCGTCCGTCGCGTTGCGCCAGCAGCCATTCCATCGCGCGATCGATGCGTTCGGCGACGCTGGCGCGCACGCCCTCGCGGTCGCCGACCTGGACGTCGAGCAGTGCGTCGTCGCCAGTCTCGTCCAGGTAGGCCTGCAGGCACACCGGGAGCCACACGCAATGGTCGGTGTGCGGCACCTGGTTGATGTACTTCAGTTCCGCGCCCTCCAGCAGCAGGATGCCGTCGGGCATCGCGCCGCTGGCTTCCTGCTGCGACAGCGCATGCAGGAACGCTGCGCGTGCCGTCGCCGGCCGCAGGTAGGCCATGCCCATGTGGTCCTGCAGGTAATTGCGCGTCTGCGGATCGGTGGTCAGGCGGTTGGAGTCGCCGTGGTAGTAGACCTGGCGCGGCAGCCAGTGGTTGGCGAAGTCGTCCAGCCACGGATCCGGGGTCTGGATCCGGAGGCAGCCACCCCCTTCGTCGAGATAGGCGGCATAGTCCGTGCGCGCCATCGCGAAGCCGGTGGCGGAGAGCAGCCGTGCGCGCAGGGCCAGTACCTCCGCATCGTCGCGCGCCGGAGCGAACACGAAGCGGTATTCCTCGACCGCATCGGCGGCGAGGGTGGCGCGGTACTGCAGGGCGGCGACCGGCATCTCGTAAAGCGCATCGCCGCATGCAAGCCGCTCACGGCCCATGATCGCGTCCGGCGCCTGCAGGCCACCCTCGCCCTCGAACGCAGCCTGGTTCGCCTCCCAGGCATGCGGCTCGCGTTCGTGCAGCAGCACGGTGCGATCCTTGAATTCGCGGTTGCGGAAGTAGTCCTGCACCTTCTGATAGGGCGTGACGCTGTCGCACACGATCCCGCCCAGGTCGGCGCGCCAGGCGCCGGACTGGTTCATCCACGACATGTAGCCGACCGGGAAGTACGGATACAGGCTGACCCTGCGTTCGCGGCCCGAGCGGTTGCGTACGCGCAGCGTCCACAGCTCGGCGGCGTCATCGAGCGGCAGCGATACCTGCCACTGGACTTCGATGCCGTCGCGGCACACCGTCCAGGCCACGTCACCCCGGCCGACCGAGAAGGCGAATTCATCCGGCGCATGGTTCACCGGCGCGTGCGGGGCGGAGAAGAGCAGGCCGCTCTCCTCGTCCTTCACGTAGCAGAAGCGACCCGGGTGGTGCGCGTAGTACGGCTGCTCCGGTTGCATGAAGGTCCTGGCCTCCAGCGTCGGCGCATGCGCGTATTTCGCCGGCTCCGGCTGCATGAACTGGGCGGTGGCGTAGCCGCGGCAGTTGAGCTGGAGCAGCAGCTTGCGGTTCCACAGGAACGTCGACGCCTGTGGCATGGCAAGCGGGCTGTGCAGGACGAAGCGACGCCCCTGCTCCTCGAAACCCCAGCAGGCCTGGCTCATGCCGCGGCCTCGCGGCGCGCCTGCAGTTCGGCCTGCACTTGGCCCAGGGCCGCATCATCGAGCGGATAGAAGCGCATCACCCAGGCGGCAAGCAACGCCACTACGCCGGGAATGACCGTCAGCAGCAGCACGATCCCCAGCTGCGACGCGTCGGACTGGGCCTGGTTGGCCACGTAGCCCATTCCGGCCAGCATCCAGGCGATCGCCGCCGAGGCCAGCGCACCACCGAACTTCTGCGAGAAGGCCGCGGCGGCGAAGGTCATCGCGGTGGCGCGGCGCCCGGTCTTCCACTCGGTGTAGTCGGCGCAGTCCGCGTACATCGAGAACGCCAGCGGCGACTTGGGTCCGAGCAGAAGTCCGATGAGGATGTTCAGCGCGAGCATGGTCCAGATCTGCTCGCGCGGGATGAAGTACATCGCGCAGCTGAGCACGCCGACCGCCGCCATCAGCCACATCAGCAGGCGCTTCTTCTCCACGAACCGGGTCAGCAGCGGGGTCGATGCCGCACCCACCGCCAGTGCCACCGAGTAGCTGCCCAGGAACAGCCCCGTCAGTTCAGGACGCGCAACGTAGTACTTGAGGTAGTACACCAGCGAACCGCTGCGCATCACGATCGTGACCATGATGATCAGCGCCAGTGCGAACAGCACCAGCCACGGGCGGTTGTCCAGCAGGTCGGCCACGTCCTGGCGCATCGTGCCCTGGTGCTGGAGTTGCGGCTGGATGCGCTCGCGCGTGGTCGCGAACACGACCGCGAAGCAGGCGACCGCGACGATGCCGTACAGGCCCAGGGTCAGCTGCCAGCCCAGCGGCTCGTCGCCGCGGCCGAGCCAGCGCACCAGGTCCAGGGTGAACCAGTTGACCACCGTGGTGCCGGCGAAGGCGGCGATGAAGCGGAAGCTGATCAGCGTGGTGCGCTGCTGGCTGTCGGCGGTCATGACGCCCGACAGCGCCGAATACGGCATGCTCAGCACGGTGTAGGCGAGCATCATCAGGGTGAAGGTGGCATAGGCCCACAGCAGCTTGCCGCCGCCATCCAGGTCGGGCACCGTCCAGGTCAGCACGCCGGCGAAGGCCAGCGGCAAAGCGCCCCACAGCATCCACGGGCGGAAGCGTCCCCAGCGGCTGCGCGTGCGATCGGCGACCGCGCCCATGAACGGATCTGTCGCCGCGTCGACCAGCTTGGTCACCAGCATCATGGTCCCGACTGCGCCCGCCGCCAGGCCCATCACGTCGGTGTAGAAGATCAGCAGGAACGCCGAGATATTGGCCCAGTAGAGGTTGAAGCCGAAATCGCCGATGCCGTAGCCGACCTTTTCGCGGAGTGGCAGTCGCGCATCGGCCTCGCGCGCACCTGGATGACCGGCCTGTACGGGGTGCTGCATGCCTTCGCCTCGAGATGGGGCGCAAGCGCGCGTGGCCACCGGGCCACACCCGGCCCGGCGCCTGGTTGACAGCGTTGTCGAGCTTGCCGGCATGGGGCCGCGCAGGCAAGCGTGCAGCGCATGTGGCGGACGCGGCCAGACCATGCGCCGCAGTACACTGGCCGCCTCCGGATGAGGAGGGCCGCCTTGGTCCCGAGCTGGATCCTGCTGCTGGTATCGGTCGGCTACGCCGCACTGCTGTTCGCGGTGGCGTGGTGGGGTGACCGCCGTCCGATGTACCCCGACCGTCCGTGGCTGCGCCCGGCCGTGTACAGCCTGGCGCTGGCCGTCTACTGCTCGTCGTGGACGTTCTATGGCGCCGTCGGCAGCGCGGTGCGCAACGGGATCGGCTACCTGCCGATCTACCTGGGCCCCTTGCTGCTGTTCCTGTTCGGCTGGCGGATCATCGAGCGCCTGGCGCTGATCGCGCGCAGCCAGAACACGGTTTCAATCGCCGACTTCATCTCGGCGCGCTACGGCCGTTCGCGCCGGCTGGCCGCGCTGGTCACGGTGATCGCGCTGGTGGGCGTGGTGCCGTACGTGGCCCTGCAATACAAGGCGGTGGCGATGAGCCTGACCGTGCTGTCCGGACAGGACGCCGGGCAGGTCGGGGTGATGGCCGACCCGGCGCTGTACGTGGCGCTGCTGATGGCCCTGTTCGCGGCGCTGTTCGGCACCCGCCAGGTCGATGCCACCGAGCACCACCACGGCATGATGCTGGCCATCGCGCTGGAATCGCTGGTCAAGCTGGTGGCGATGATTGCCGTGGGCGTGTTCGCGTGGGCCTGGCTGGGCGGGCACCAGATCCGCATCGCCGACTCGGCGCGGACCCTGTTCCAGGCATCGCCGCCGATGGGCTTCGTGGCCCAGACCCTGCTCGGCTTCCTGGCCATCGTCTGCCTGCCGCGCCAGTTTCAGGTGGCGGTGGTCGAGTGCGGCGACGTGGCCGACATCCGCAAGGCGCGCTGGCTGTTCGGCGCCTACCTGCTGGTGATCTCGGTGATGGTGGTGCCGATCGCCGGCGCCGGCGTGGCCTTGTTCGGGACCTCGGGCGACGTGGCCAGCGACACCTTCGTGCTGGCCCTGCCGCTGGCCGAGGGCCGCGACGCGCTCGCGCTGGCCGCTTACGTGGGTGGCTTTTCCGCGGCTACCGGCATGGTCATCGTGGCCAGCATCGCGCTGGCGACGATGGTCAGCAACGACCTGGTGATGCCGGTGCTGCTGCGACGCGGCTGGGGCGAGCGTCACGCGGCGGCCGACGTGGCCTCGATGGTGCTGTGGGTGCGCCGCGTAGCGATCCTGCTGCTGGCGCTGGTCGCCTACACCTACTACCGCTGGATCGGCGGCGACACCACGCTGGCCGCCTACGGGCTGATGGCCTTCGTCGCGGTCGCGCAGTTCGCGCCCGGCCTGATCGGCGGCCTGTACTGGCGCGGGGCCAGCCGCCGCGGCGTGGAGATCGGCCTGCTGGTCGGTTTCATCACCTGGATCTACACGCTGCTGCTGCCGGCACTGTCCAGTTCCGGGCATTTCGATCCGGCGTGGATGCACGAGGGCCCGTTCGGCCTGCACTGGCTGCGGCCACAGCAGCTGTTCGGCCTCAGCGGCTGGGATTCGCTCACCCACGGCACGTTCTGGTCCTTGCTGCTCAACGGCTCGGTGATGATGCTGGTCTCGGCGCGCTGGCGGCCGGGCGTGGACGAGCGCCTGCGCATCGCCCCGTTCCTGGACCCGTACGCGGAGCGCCAGACCCTGGCGCAGGGCGAGTGGCCGGGCAATGTCAGTGTCGGCGACCTGCTGGCGCTCGCAGTGCGCATCGTCGGCGAGCGCCATGCACGGCGCGCGTTCTCCGAGCAGGCCATCTCGCTGGGTCGCGAACTGCAGCCGGCCGCAGCGGCGGACCGCGCCTGGATCCAGTTCACCGAGCGCCTGCTGGCCGCCTCGATCGGCGCGGCGTCCGCGCGACTGGTGCTGACCAGCGTGCTGCGCGGCTCGGGCATGCACCTGAGCGAGGTCATGGCGCTGCTGGACGAAGCGGGACAGGAGCTGCGCTTCAATCGCGGCATCCTTTCCACCACGCTGGAGAACATCAGCGCCGGGGTCAGCGTGGTCGACCCGGACATGCGCCTGGTCGCGTGGAACCGCCGCTACCAGAAGATGTTCGGCTATCCGGCCGGCATGCTCTATGTCGGCCGTCCGGTCGCCGACCTGATCCGCTACAACGCCGAGCGCGGCGAACTGGGCGACGGCAACACCGACGAACAGGTCGGCAAGCGCATCGAACACATGCGCGCCGGCAACCCGCATGTGTTCGAGCGCGTGCGCGCCGACGGCAGCGTGATCGAGATGCGCGGGCAAGCCCTGCCCGGCGGCGGCTACGTCACCAGCTACAACGACATCACCGCCTACAAGCATGCCGAGCAGGCCTTGCGGGAAGCCAATGAGACGCTGGAGCAGCGCGTGGCCGAGCGCACCCGCGAGGCGGAGGAAGCGCAGCAGTCGCGCACCCGTTTCCTGGCGGCGATCAGCCATGACGTGCTGCAGCCGCTCAATGCCGCGCGGCTGTTCGCCTCGGCCCTGCGCGACAGCGGCGAACCGCAGGAACAGCAGCACCTGGCCGAACGCGTGGATGCGTCGCTGCGCGCGGCCGAAGAACTGCTCGACGGACTGCTCGACGTCTCGAGGCTGGATACCGGCGCCCTGCAGGCCGACGTCCGCGAGTTCGATGCGGGCGAACTTCTGCGCGAACTCGCCGCGCAGTACGCCCCGGTGGCAGCCGGCCGCGGCCTGGACCTGCGGGTGTACGCGCGCCCGTGGCCGGTACGCAGCGACCGCCGCCTGCTGCGCCGGGTGCTGCAGAACTTCCTCGCCAACGCGCTGCGCTACACCCGGCAGGGGCGGATCGTGCTGGGCATGCGCGCGCACGGCGACGCCGTCGCGCTGCAGGTGTGGGACACCGGCCCGGGCATCCCGCTCCAGCACATGCGCCAGATCTACGACGAGTTCCATCGCTACCAGCAGCCATTCGACTGGGGCGAGCGCGGCCTGGGCCTGGGCCTGTCGATCTGCCAGCGCATCTCGCGCCTGCTCGACCATGGGCTGGATGCGCGCAGCTCGGTGGGTCGCGGCAGCATGTTCTCGATCACCGTGCCGCGCGCCGCGGCCTTGCCGACGCCGATCGAACGGCCAGCCACCTTCCTGCCCGACTCCGGTTCGCTGGCCGGCCTGCGCGTGCTGTGCGTGGACAACGACCAGGAGATCCTCGACGGCATGCGCGTGCTGCTCACGCGCTGGCATGCGACCGCGATCACCGCCAGCACCGTGGACGATGCCCTGGCGCGGATGGCCGACAGCGCGCCGCAGGCGATGCTGGTCGACTACCACCTGCACGATCGCCTCGATGGCCTGGACACGCTCGATGCTTTGCGCGATGCGGGCGGGCGGATTCCCGGCGCGCTGCTCACCGCCGATGGCCGCGACGAACTCAAGCGGCTGGCGCGCCAGCGCGGCTACCGCCTGCTGACCAAGCCGGTGAAGCCGGCTTCGTTGCGCGCCTGGCTGGCCGCGCAGGTGCCGGCGGCCGAGCGTGCCGAGCCCTAGGACTCCCCCTTGGCCCGGTAATGGCATGACTTGACCCTGGGCTGACTCCAGGGTGTGCAATCACGTGCCGCACCCGGCGTTCATCCACCATCCGTTGAACCGCCGCCATTCGTCGCTTAACGTGGCGATGCCTGCCGATATCCGCACGATGACCCTGATCCGCCGCCTTTCGCTTTGCCTGCTCGCCCTGGCCCTGTTGCCGGGGGCGACGCTGCAGGCGCAGATGTCATCGACGTCGGTGCGTGATGCTGTTGCGATTTCGTCGACGGTAGCGACCGGCGATTGTCACCAGGCGATGTCCATGCCGCCGTCTACCGACACAGTGGACGCGGGCCATCACCCCGGGCCCGCCAGCGGTGCGACGCACGCCGGTGAATGCTGCGGCGATGCCGACGCCAAGGACAGCTGCTCGGGTGCCTGTCCGTGCCCGACGGCGCTCGCGGCGCTGCCGCTTTCGTCCCCCAGCGCATCGGACCCGATGTTGCAGCAGCGGTGGCAGGCCGTAGGGTTTCAAGGCCGTGACCGCTTCGCCGAAGGACCGCCCAGGCGCCCCCCGATCGGCTGAGGGGACGCAATCCTCCGCGTCGCGCGATGTCTGCGCGCAGTGCCTGCCTGTATCGATGCCGCGGCTTGCGGCTTCGACCTCCGCTGGAATCCAGATGAGCCGTCATACCCGCTTCCCCCACTCTCCCGGCGTGGCTTCGCTGCCGCGTCGCCGTTTCGTCCAGGGCCTCGCCTTCGCCGGCCTCGCCGGCGGCAGCGGCCTGCTTCGCACGCCGGCGCTCGCCGCGCCCGGCACGTCACCGCAGGTGCTGCGCGGCACCACGTTCGACCTGGCCATCGGTGCCCGCGAGGTCAACATCACCGGCCGCGCGCGCCAGGCGATCACCGTCAACGGCAGCCTGCCCGCCCCGCTGCTGCGCTGGCGCGAGGGCGACACGGTCACCGTACGCGTCGCCAACCGCCTCGCCGACGCACCGACCTCCATCCACTGGCACGGCATCCTGCTGCCGGCCAACATGGATGGCGTGCCGGGCATGAGCTTCGACGGCATCGCGCCCGGCGAGAGCTGGCTGTACCGCTTCACCCTCAGGCAGTCCGGCACCTACTGGTACCACAGCCACTCGATGTTCCAGGAACAGGCCGGCCTCTACGGCGCGATTATCGTCGAGCCTTCGCAGCCGCCGCCGTTCCACTACGACCGCGAACACGTGCTGCTGCTCTCGGACTGGACCGACCTGGCGCCGGACGCGCTGTTCCGCCGGCTGAAGAAGGCCCCGTCCTACGACAACCACTACAAGCGCACCGTCGGCGACTTCGCCCGCGATGCCGGCGAAGGCGGCCTGCGCGCCACGCTCGCCGATCGCGGCATGTGGGGCCGGATGCGGATGACACCCAGCGACCTGTCCGACGTCAATGGCCACACCTACACCTACCTGCTCAACGGCCTGCCACCGGCGGGCAATTGGACCGGGCTGTTCCAGCCCGGCGAGAAGGTGTTGCTGCGACTGGTCAACGCCGGAGCGATGACCTATTTCGACGTGCGCATCCCGGGCCTGAAGATGACCGTGGTCGCGGCCGACGGCCAGTACGTGCACCCGGTGACGGTGGACGAGCTACGCATCGCCGCTGCCGAAACCTATGACGTCATCGTCGAGCCCGCGGGCCAGGACGCGTACACCATCTTCGCCCAGGACATGGGCCGCACCGGCTTCGCCCGCGGCACGCTGGCCGTTCGCCACGGCCTGGCCGCGCCGGTCCCCGGCAACGACCCGCGACCGCTGCTGACCATGGATGACATGGGCCACGGTGCGCACGGCGGTGCGGTGGCGCCTGTCGAAGGCGGCTGCGGTGCGATGATGCGGCACGGCACCGAGGGCGGTTGCGGCGCGACCATGCACGGCGGCGGTCACGACGGCCACGCGGCTGCATCCGTCACCCATCCGGACAGCGAACGCGGCAATCCGCTGGTAGACATGCAGTCCTCGCCCGGCGGCCCGCGACTGGACGACCCGGGCATCGGCCTGCGCGACAACGGCCGCCGCGTGCTCGCCTACGCCGACCTGAAAAGTGTCTTCGACGATCCCGACGGCCGCGAACCTGGACGCGAAGTCGAGCTTCACCTCACCGGGCACATGGAGAAGTTCGCCTGGTCCTTCGACGGCATTCTGTTTGCCGGCGCCGAACCGCTCCGGCTCAACTACGGCGAGCGCCTGCGCATCGTGCTGGTCAACGACACGATGATGCAGCACCCGATCCACCTGCACGGAATGTGGAGCGACCTGGAAGATGCCGATGGTGCGTTCCAGGTGCGCAAGCACACCGTCGACATGCCGCCCGGCACGCGTCGCAGCTACCGCGTGCGCGCCGACGTTCTCGGCCGCTGGGCTTACCACTGCCACCTGCTCTACCACATGGAAGCCGGGATGATGCGCGAAGTGCGCGTGGAGGAAAGCGCATGAGCCGCGCGACACTCCGCATTGCCATGGTGCTGGCCCTCGGCGCGCCCGCGTTCGCGCAGGCGCAGGCCGGCTGCACGGCGGAGCATGCGGCGATGGGCCACTGCACGTTGCCCGCGTCCGCGCCGGTGCCCGCCGCAGTTCCAGCCAAGGCGCCTTCTGCACAAGCCGTCGACGACTGCACGGCAGAGCATGCCGCCATGGGTCACTGCAAGCGTCCACAGGCCGGCTCCGCGGCATTCGATGCGAACGACCCGGCCTGCCCTCCCGAACACGCCGCGATGGGGCATTGCACGCCACGCAGCCCGCGCGCGCAGGTGCGGGAGCAGGCACCACGCGAGCCCATTCCCATCCCTACCGAAGCCGACCGCGCCGCCGCCTTCGCTCCGCTGCAGCATGGCCACGCGCACGGCGGCGACATCCACAGCCTGGTGCGCTTCAACCGCTTCGAGGCATGGGATGCCGACCCCGGCACCGGCCAGGCGTGGGAAGGCAAGGCCTGGATCGGCGGCGACGTCCGGCGCCTGTGGCTGCGCAGCGAAGGCGAGCGCGAGCACGGCCGCACCGCATCTGCCGACCTGGAAGCGCTCTACGGGCGCGGCATCAGCCCGTGGTGGGACTTCCTGGCCGGCGTACGCCACGACTTCAATCCTGGGCCCTCGCAGACCTGGGCGGCGGTCGGCGTGCAGGGCATGGCCCCATACAAGTTCGAAGTCGCGGCCACCGCATACCTCGGCGCGGGCGGGCAAAGCATGTTTACCGCCGAGATCGAGTACGAACTGCTGTTCACCAGCCGCCTCATCCTGCAGCCGCTGGTGGAAGTGGAGTTCATGGGCCGTGCCGATCCGGAGCGTGGTACTGGCTCGGGCCTGTCCTCGGTCGAAGCCGGATTACGGCTGCGTTACGAGGTCGACCGCCAGTTCGCCCCGTATGTCGGGCTCGCGTACGAGCGCACTTATGGCGGCACCGCCGATCACCGTCGAGGCGCGGGCGAGGCGGCACATGAAACGCGCTGGGTCGCCGGCGTGCGCTGGTGGTTCTAGCGGTTGCGCGCGTCGCCTTGCACGGAAACGGACAGGCGCGTGGCCGGCTGCGAAAGCCAGCCACGCGCCCGGTAACCGCACCACCGTCGGAGCGGGCGGGACTCAGCGCGCGACGCGGGTCTGCGTGCCGTCGTTGGTGACGCGGACGCGGTCGCCGACCCGGTAGTCCCCGACCGTGCCCGGCTGCACGACCACGATGGATTTCCCCGACTCAAGGCGCACGGTGAATTCGACCGCACTGGTATCGCTGGTGAGCCTGCGGCCGCTCTCGATCGCCACGGGGCGCAACGCCTGGATGGTGCCCCACTCCACGCTTTGCACCTCGCCCGAGACACCGCGCCCGAAGGTGTCGGCGTCCCTGGGCGTGCTCGCACATCCTGAAATCGCGGCGGCGGCCACGACGATCGAAACCAGTACTGCCCTGCTGGCACTGCTGTTCATGGTTCCACTCCTGATGTTCGTTTCCGGGTTGGGACGGAACTGCATCCGACCCGCTGGCTGGACGAGGACGGCGTCCACTGCGGGTTGTGCCTAACGTACCACCGGGAGTGCCGACGACAGGATGCCTCTGCAAGGCGAGCCCCTTTTCGGGGCAGACCTGCGCGCGAGGCGATGGCGCCGGGACATGGGCCCACCAGGATTCGAACCTGGAACCAAGGGATTATGAGTCCCCTGCTCTAACCGTTGAGCTATAGGCCCGTAGCAGGGAAAGTGTAGTGGAGCGCACGCATCCGCGCCCAGCCGCCGGCTCCCGGACCGGAAAAGCGGAAGGCCCCGCATGCGGGGCCTTCCGGTGTCGCGTGACGTCGAACAGCCCGGTCAATCGATGTCGAGGAAGCTGCGCAGCTGTTCCGAACGCGACGGATGGCGCAGCTTGCGCAGCGCCTTGGCCTCGATCTGGCGGATGCGCTCGCGGGTGACGTCGAACTGCTTGCCCACTTCCTCGAGGGTGTGGTCGGTGTTCATGTCGATGCCGAAGCGCATGCGCAGGACCTTGGCCTCGCGCGGAGTCAGGCCGGCCAGCACGTCGCGGACGGTTTCCGACAGGTTGATGTTGGTGGTGTTCTCGATCGGGGACTCCACGTTGGTGTCCTCGATGAAATCGCCCAGGTGCGAGTCCTCGTCGTCGCCGATGGGAGTCTCCATCGAGATGGGCTCCTTGGCGATCTTCATGACCTTGCGGATCTTGTCCTCGGGCATGTCCATTTCCTTGGCCAGCTCCTCCGGCGTGGCCTCGCGGCCGTACTGCTGGAGCATCTGGCGGGAAATGCGGTTGAGCTTGTTGATCGTCTCGATCATGTGCACCGGGATGCGGATGGTGCGCGCCTGGTCGGCGATCGAGCGGGTGATCGCCTGGCGGATCCACCAGGTCGCATACGTCGAGAACTTGTAGCCACGACGGTATTCGAACTTGTCGACCGCCTTCATCAGGCCGATGTTGCCCTCCTGGATGAGGTCCAGGAACTGCAGGCCGCGGTTGGTGTACTTCTTGGCGATGGAGATCACCAGGCGCAGGTTGGCCTCGACCATTTCCTTCTTGGCCTTGCGCGCCTTGGCTTCGCCATAGGCCATCTGCCGGCCGATCTCGCGGATGTCAGCCAGGTCCAGGTACATCGCCTGCTCGATGGCGATGGTGGCCTGCTGCTCGGCGACGATCTGGTCCTTGACCTCGCGCAGCGCCGAAGACCACTTCTGCTTGCGCTTGAGGACTTCGTCGACCCATTCCAGGTTGACCTGGTTGCCTTCCCACGCGCGGATGAAATCCTTGCGCGGCATGTGCGCCACGACGGTGGCCAGGTGCAGCACGCGACGCTCGTGGTCCTTGATCTCGCCCATCACCTCGCGCATCTTGCGCACGAGGGTGTCGGTCAGGGCCAGCGGGAACTTCAGGGTGACGAACTGGTCGGCCAGCTCGGCGCGCATCTTCACCACGTTCTTGGCCTGCGGGCCCGACTTGGCGTTGGCCTTCTTGAGCTTGGCGTAATCGGCGGCCAGCGCTTCCATGCGGCGCGCCACTTCGGCCGGGTCCGGGCCGGTCGGGCCGGCTTCGGCCTCGTCGTCCTCGGCCACGGCCGCCTCTTCTTCCTCGTCTTCGGCGTCGTCGCTGTCTTCGGCCACGGCCGCGACCGGTTCCGGCACCTCTTCGACAAGGTCATTGAAGCCGACCACGACTTCGGCCAGGCGCTTCTTGCCGGCCTTGTGCAGTTCGTATTCCTCGAGCAGCAGCTCGATCGACCACGGGAAGCTGCCCAGCGCGGCCTGGACCTGGCCCAGGCCTTCCTCGATGCGCTTGGCGATGGCGATTTCGCCTTCGCGTGTCAGCAGCTCGACCGTGCCCATCTCGCGCATGTACATGCGCACCGGGTCGGTGGTGCGGCCACCTTCCGAATCCAGCGCGGTCAGCGCGGCGGCGGCTTCCTCGGCGGCGGTGTCGTCGATCTCGCGGTTGCCGGTGTTGCCGTCGTTGAGGAGCAGCGTTTCGGCATCGGGCGCGACTTCATGGACGTCGATGCCCATGCCGTTGATCATGCCGATGATGTCTTCGATCTGCTCCGCGTCGACGATATCGTCGGGCAGGTGGTCATTGACCTCGGCATAGGTCAGGTAGCCCTGTTCCAGGCCCTTGCTGATGAGCTGTTTGATTTCGGATTGCTGGGCTGGACGTTCGTTGGCCATGTGCGGCGCGCCACCGGGATCAGGTTGGTGAAGAGAACCTAGCATTATAACAGGGGGCCGGCCGGAAAGCCGGACATTCCTTATGCGTCAACCACTTGCGGGCGGCTCGCGTTCAGCGGCCTTCAGGCCCGAAGCAGGAAGGTGACCGGGCCGTCATTGACCAGGCTGACTACCATATGGGCGCCGAACCGCCCGGTTTCCACCCCGCCGGCATGCTGGTTGCGACAGCTTTCGACCAGCTGGCTGAAAACCCGTTCAGCGGCATCGGGCGGCGCGGCGGTACTGAAGCTGGGGCGCATCCCGGCATCGGTATCGGCGACCAGGGTGAACTGGCTGACCAGCAACAGTCCACCGCCGGTATCGGCCAGCGAACGATTCATCTTGCCGGCATCGTCGGCGAAAACCCGATAACCGAGCAGCCTTTCGGTCATTCGCTTCACCTTGCTCGCGTCATCGCCGGGCTGGACCCCGACCAGGGCAAGCAGGCCATCCCCGACCTGGCCGACCACCTGGCCATCGACCTCGACAGAGGCCCGGGCGACACGCTGGATCAGGGCAAGCATGGACGGGACACCGCGCGGTGAAGATGCGCCAGCATCGGCGGCGGCTCCGGGTTTGTCATCCCATGCGGAGGCGCGGACCGGGTGACACCGGCAGCTTTGCACGCCCGGCCGCTAGACTTGCTCCATGTCCGCCCAACGCCAGGCCCGCCTCCTCGTCACCGCCACCCGCTTGCTCGGCGCTCTTCCCTGGTCGGTCGTCTACCGGCTTGGCGACGGCATCGCCGCGCTGTGGCGACTGGGCGGCGCCCGCGAAAGCCGGGTCGCCCGGCGCAACCTCGAGCTGGCATTCCCGCAGGTGACCGGCGCCGAACGCGACGCCCTGCACCGGCGCATCCTGCGGACCACGGCCCGGCAGGCGCTGGAAACCCTGAAGCTCTGGACCCGCCCCCCGGCCGAGAACCTGGCCCTGCTCCGCGAGATCCACGGGGCAGACCTCTACGACCAGGCCCTGGCCGCCGGCCGCGGCGTGATCGTGGCCGCGCCGCATTTCGGCAACTGGGAGCTGCTGAACCAGTGGCTGGCCTCGCGCGGGCAGATCGCGATCGTGTACCGGCCGCCCGACTCGGCCGTGGGCGACGAATTCCTGCAGCAGGTCCGCGGCGTCGACAACGTGCGCCAGGTCCGTGCCGAGGGCGCCGCGGTGCGCCAGCTCTGGAAAATGCTCAAGGAAGGCGGTGCGGTCGGCATCCTGCCCGACCAGCAGCCCAAGGCCGGGGATGGCGAGTTCGCCCCGTTCTTCGGCGTGCAGGCGCTGACCATGACCCTGCTGTCGCGACTGGCCGAACGCACCGGCGCGCCGGTGCTGATGGCGTGGTGCGAACGGATCGGCGACGGCCCGGGGTTCGCCCTGCATGTCGAGGCCGCACCGGCGGCGATCGCCGATGCCAACCCGGTCGCCGCCGTGACCTGCCTCAATGCCGAGGTCGAGCGCATCACCCGGCGCGATCCATCCCAGTACCAGTGGACGTACAAGCGCTACACCCTGCGCCCGCCGGGCAGTGGCGAGATCAATCCGTACGAACGCCGCGAGTGGGCCAAGCGCCCGGCCTAGCCGTCCGCGAAGCATCACCGCGTCGCCAGGTCGCGTCCGGGTGCGCATCCCGGCGCGCGAACGCTTACGATCCGGTCAGTCCATCGACCTTGAAGACTCCGTGACCGAATCGCCGGCTGTTGCGCCTCCTGCGCTGGATACGAACCTCCACGACGCCATCGCCACCGCCGACTGGCAGCCACTGCCCCGGCGCGGCGCCCTGCTGTATGCCATCGGCGCGGGCTTCGCGTTCGCCATCCCGTCCGGTTTCGGTATCGGCATGCTTGTCTCGGGGCTGGCCGACACACCCCGCATCCCGACCGCCATCGCCGCCGGCGTCGCGGGCCTGTTGCTGGGCGTGTACGTGGGCCTGCTGCGGCATCGTCGCATCGGCTGGAAGCTCGATGCCGACGGCTTCGCCACCCGCCGCGGCGGCCTGTGGCGCACCGAAACGCTGGTACCGGTTTCGCGCGTGCAGCACCTGGACCTGGAACGCGGTCCGCTGGAACGAAAACTCGGCCTGGCCACGCTGGTGGTGCATACCGCCGGCACGCGCATGGCCGCGGTGAAGCTGCCGCTGCTGGCACTGGACGATGCCGAAGCGCTGCGCGCGCACCTGGCCCGCCAGGTCGAAGCCGACGACGCGCTGTGAGCGACGCCCCCGCCTCCGTCGCCGTTGCTCCAGGCGAACACCGCCTGCATCCGTGGTCATGGCTGTTCGTGCTGCTGCAGCAGCTCCGGCAGTTCATCGTGCCGCTGGTCGTTTTGCTGTTCGCCGGTCGCCGCGGCAACACCGAGGGCTGGTGGGAACTGGCGCCGCTGATCGGCGTCGGCGCGCTGGTCGCGGTGTCGTTGCTGCAGTACTTCACCTATCGCTACCGCATCGGCCGCGATGGCATCACCATCCGCAGCGGACTGCTGCAGCGCTCGCAGCGCGAAATCCCGTTCGCCAGGATCCACAACGTCGGCCTGCACCAGTCGTTGCTGCACCGGGTTTTCAAGGTCGCCGAGGTGCGCCTGGAATCGGCCGGTGGGCAGAAGCCCGAGGCGCAGATGCGCGTGCTCGGCATGGACGAGGCACTGGCGCTGGAGCGACTGGTAAGG
The DNA here is from genome assembly GCF_010093205.1 of Pseudoxanthomonas daejeonensis. Classification (GTDB taxonomy): domain Bacteria; phylum Pseudomonadota; class Gammaproteobacteria; order Xanthomonadales; family Xanthomonadaceae; genus Pseudoxanthomonas; species Pseudoxanthomonas daejeonensis. The sequence continues at coordinate 152,900 of NZ_PDWN01000008.1, read as the reverse complement.
CATCGCGGCGCGGAACCGGCCAACCCCGATAGCACTGATGCTTCGATCGCGCCAGCCGACGACAGCCACGCGTTGCTGGCCCTGTCCACCGCCGAGGTGGTGCGCCTGGGCCTGGTGTCCAACCGCGGCATGATCGTGTTCGCCGCCGGCTTCGGCCTGTTCTGGCAGCTGTTCCCTGACGAGCGCCTGATCGCGCGCTACGCCGAGGATTCGTTCCGCGAAGCAGCTGGTTACGCCGGCGACCTGCACCTGGGCTGGATGGGCACGGCCAGCGCGGCGCTGGTGGCCATCGGCGTGTTCGTCTTCCTGTTGCGCGTGCTGTCGGTCGCCCTGGCGCTGAGCCAGTACCACGGCTTCCGCCTGAGCGAGATGCAACGCCGGCTCACCGTCGAGCGCGGGCTGTTCGCGCGGATGCGCACCAGCGTGGCGCCGCGCAGGATCCAGGCCTGGTTCCTGCAGGAAACGCTGCTGCATCGCTGGTTCGGTCGCAGGAGCCTGCGCATCGACACGGCCACCGGCGGCCAGGAGAACGATCCGCGCAAGCTGCGCGAACTGGCGCCGATCGCCACGCCAGAGGCCTGCGACGCCCTGGCCGCGCACCTGCTGCCGGGCGTGGCCTGGCCGCCGGCGCACTGGCACCCGTTGCCGCGCAATGCATGGTGGCGCGTGTTCGCCTCCGGTGCGCCATGGACCCTGCTGCTGGCCGGCGTGCTGGCCTGGCAGCTGGGCGCCTGGGGCCTGCTGGTGCTGCTGTGGTTGCCGTGGTCGGCATATGCCGCGTGGCGCCAGGCCGGCCGGCTGGGTTACTCGATCGATGCGCGCCTGGTCGCGGTGCGCGGCGGCTGGTGGTCACGCTGGTGGCGTTTCGCCGAGGTCGACAAGCTGCAGGCACTGCGTCTGCAGCGCTCGCCGCTGGACCGCTGGCTGGGCACCGCATCGCTGTGGATGGATACCGCCGGCGCCGGCGCGATGTCGCCACCCTTGCGGATCCGTTTCCTGCCCGAGGCCGAGGCACGCGCCTTGTACGCACGACTGGGCAGCACCCTCGCGTCGCGGCGGCTGCGCTGGTGATGGCGCCGCCGGTGGAAGCCGGCGATCGGCCGCCTCAGACCCTGGCCGGACCCCAGTAACCGATCCGCTTGCGCAGCTTCAGCTTGCGCCACAGGTTCATCGGCTTGGGCTTGCGGCTGCGCCCGCCTGCGGCGACGAACGCGTCGATCGCATCGAGCACGCGCTCGCTGGAGCGCCCATCGCGATAGGGATGCAGCTGGTCGGCGAATTCGCGCACCGCGGCCATCAGTTCCGGCGGCCGCGACAGCGCGCGGCGGATCGCCGGCTCGAACTGCGACGGGTCGTCGATGTCGATCAACTGCGGCCCGGGGCGACGGTTCTTGAAGGTCACCACCGGCTTGTAGGTGAGCAGGAACTCGTTGAGCGCCGAGGACGTGTCCGAGCACATCATGTCCACCTGGCCGAACAGGTCGAGGATGTTGTCGTTCTCGGCGAACGTCAGGTACTCGTTCTGCAGCGCCTTGTACTTGGCCACCACCTCCGGGTCCATTTTCGGATGGAAGGTGACGATCCAGCGCCACTCGCCACTGCGCGACAGTCGCGCGATCTCGTCGTACAGCACGGGTGCCGCGCTCCACGAGGGCGAGAAGGTGGAGTGGTAGAGGATCACCGGCGGCTGCCGCACCGGCTCGGGCGCGTCGCCCAGCCCGGCCATGAACGGATCGATCTTGGGGAACCCGGTTTCGGCGACCGCGAAGTGGCCAAGCTCCCTCGACAGTTCGCCGAAGGCGGCGGTGTCGCGCGGGCCGGTGGTGCAGTACAGGTCGAAGAAACCGCGGATATAGATGTGCCGCGGCTTGCCGGCGTCGAAGCCGTGGAAGGTCTCGACCTTCACCCCGGGGAAGAAGTGCGGCACCGCGTTGCTGGAGGTGATCACCGCGTACGGGTTCCATTGCCGCACTTCCTGCACGGTCAGCAGGCGTTCGTCCGGCGCGAGGTCGGCGGCACCGGGGCCGTCGAAGAACCAGGCCGTCTCATCGCCACGCGCGCGGATCGCGGCCTGGATCGGGCGCAGGATCGCCAGCGCATAACGCTCGGAACCGTAGAGCAGGTAGTGCTTGGGCACGTCGCACTCCAGGGTGCGCAGGGATGACGGCGATTATCGCACCGGCGCACGCCGGGTCAGCCAGCCCCTGCTAGGCTTCCCGCACCTCCCATGCCGTGCATCGCCGCATGACCGCCGACCGCCAAGCTCCCTCCGCAATGCCCGCCGCCACGCCGGGCCGGGTGCCGCTGTCTGCGTGCGTCATCGCCTTCAACGAAGCCGACCGGATCGGCGAATGCCTGGCCTCGCTGGCGTTCTGCGACGAGATCGTGGTGGTCGACTCCGGCTCCACCGACGGCACGCGCGAGGTGGCGCGTGCCGCGGGCGCGCGCGTGTTCGAACGCGCCTTCGACGGCTTCCGCAGCCAGAAGCAGTTCGCCATCCAGCAGTGCGCGCACGACTGGATCCTGAGCCTGGATGCGGACGAGCGCGTCGATGCCCGACTGCGCGCGGCGATCGAGGCCGAGCGCGACGGCGGCTTCCAGCGCGCGGCCGGGTATCGTTTTGCGCGCATGTCGGAGTACTACGGTCGCTTCCTGCGCCATGGCACCGCCTATCCGGACCGGGTGCTGCGCCTGTTCGACCGGCGCCGCGGCGGCTGGCACGGTGATCGCGAGATCCACGAAGCGGTCTCGGTCGAAGGTCCGGTCGCCCTGTTGCCCGGCGACCTGCTGCACCATCCGTTCCGCTCCTTCATGCAACTGCTCGACAAGAAGCAGCGCTACGCACGGATGATGGCCGAACACGATTTCGCGCGCGGCAAGCGCGCAACCCTGGGCAAGCTGGTGCTGGCGCCGGCCTGGCGCTTCTTCCGTGGCTTCGTGCTCAAGGCCGGGTTCCTCGACGGTTGGCCCGGGCTGATCGAGTCCTTCGTCAGCGCCAATTACGTGCGACAGAAGACGATCATGCTGTGGCTGCTGCAGAACGGGCAGCCGCTGGTCGATCCGCCGCGGTCGCGACGCGACCACAACGCGGCGCCTTGACGCCGCGGCGCCGTTGCCTCGCTACTGGGCGGCCCGGCGATTCCGTGAGGGTGCGCAAGGGGAGCGGCTTCCGATCGCCCGCGTAGAGCGGGCGCCGGTTGGCGGATCGGCCGCCGGCGCTACAGCGGCGGCGCCGCCAGTTCGCGCGCGTCGAGATGGCCGCTCTTGTCGGCATCCTGGCGCACGAAGCGTTCGGCCAGGCGCCGGCGATGCTCTTCGATCGTGATCGGCTTGCCCCTGCCGCCCGGCAGCTCGGCGGTCGACAGCACGCCGTCGCCGTCGGCATCCATGCGCTCGAACGCGTAGCTCATCCAGGCGACGTACTCGTCCTGGGAAATGCGTCCGTCGCCGTCGGTGTCCATCCGCTGCAGGTAATCGCCGGTGCGCTCGACCTGCGCGGCGGCAGCACCCGCCAGCAGCAGGCCCGCGCAAAGCAGCAGGCCCGGACGCGGACGCCCGGGCCTGTGCGGATGCGGTGCCTGGCGGCGGGTGCCGTGCATCAGTGCGCCAACGCGTAGCCCTTGAGCCGCATCGAATACTCCTGCAGCGCGCGGATGCCGCTGGCTTCGGCTTCCTGGCACCAGGCCTGCAGCTGGCGCAGGCGCTCGGACGCGTCATGGGTGCGGGCTTCCAGCAGCGCCGACAGGCGCGCGCGGTGCTCGACCAGCGCCTGGATCCGCGGACGCTGCGACACCCAGGCGTGCAACTGCTCGCGCGCATCGGGCTTGAGCCAGCGACCGTCGTCGACCAGGCCACGACGCATACGCCGCGGCAGCAGCTCGCGCAGCCGGGCGCCGGCGGCGGCGGCTTCCTCGCGCAGCGCCGGCGTGAACACGTTGCGCTGGTAGTCGGTCATGGCCTGGAAGCGGTGCGAGAGCAGCGCGCGCAGCGTTTCGGTATCGGGCACGGCGATATTGGGGCGGACGTCCAGGCTCGGGGCCACGCGCAGCACCTTGGCCAGGCCGACCTTCTCCAGGCCCTTGATCGCGGCCCAGCCGATGTCGAACTCCCAGCGCCGCATCGAGAAGCGCGCCGAGCTCGGGAACGCGTGGTGGTTGTTGTGGAGCTCCTCGCCGCCGATCCACACGGCCCACGGGGTCAGATTGGTCGAGGTGTCGGCCGATTCGAAGTTGCGGTAGCCCCACCAGTGGCCCAGGCCGTTGACCACGCCGGCGGCCCAGAACGGGATCCACGCCATCTGGATCGCCCACAGCGCGATGCCCGGCAGGCCGAACACGGCGAAGTTCACGAACAGCAGGGCGACCGGGCCGAGGTTGGCATGCGGCGTGTACAGGTGGCGCTCGATCCAGTCATCCGGCGCACCCTTGCCGTACTGCTCGATCGAGGGACGATCGGCGCGCGCCTCGCGGTACAGCTCCACGCCTTCCCAGAACACCTTGCCGATGCCACGGGTCTGCGGGCTGTGCGGGTCTTCTTCGGTTTCCACCTTGGCGTGGTGCTTGCGGTGGATGGCGACCCACTCCCGCGTGATCATCGAGGTGGTCAGCCAGGTCCAGAAGCGGAAGAAGTGGTTCAGGACCGGGTGGAAATCGACGCCCCGATGGGCCTGGCTGCGATGCAGGTAGAGGGTCACCGAGAAGATGGTCAGCTGGGTGAAGACCAGCAGCACAACCCCCATCCCGAGCCAGCCCACGCCGGCCAGTCCGGAGGTGAGGAAATCAAGCAGCGCGTCGGGCATGTCGGGAACTCGTAGCGGGGACGGAGACCACCGGCATGCAGGGGGCGTGCCGGCGTGGGGACATGATGGGGCCTGATCCGGCAAACTTCACCCATCGGCCGCGTACTGTGTTCATCCGCGGCTCCGCCCAGGAATGTCCGCGCGATGTCCCCACCCGAACCCCTGGCCGCGCCCGGTCGCAACCGCCCGCCACTGATCGAACTGGACCGCGCCAGCGTCACCCGGGGGCAGGTGCGGGTGCTGCACGACCTGTCGCTGCGGATCGACCAGGGCCAGCACACCGCGATCCTGGGCGCCAACGGCTGCGGCAAGTCGACCCTGATCAAGCTGATCACACGCGAGCTGTACCCGCTCGCCCGCAGCGAGGGCGGGCCGCCAGTGCAGGTGCTCGGCCAGTCGCGCTGGCAGGTGGACCGGCTGCGATCCCAGCTGGGGATCGTGACCGGCGACTTCGGCGCCACCCTGGCCGACATGCATGCCCTGACCGTCGAGGACGCCGTGCTGAGCGGACTGTTCGCCAGTTTCGTGCTCCCGCCATTCCGCGAGATCACCGAGGACATGCGCACCCGCGCCGCCGAGGCGCTCGATCGCGCCCATGCCCTGCCGCTGCGCCGGCGCCTGTACGCCGAGCTGTCCACCGGCGAGGCGCGCCGGGTCCTGATCGCGCGCGCCCTGGTCAACCGCCCGCAGGCACTGCTGCTGGACGAACCGGGCACCGGCCTGGACCTGGTCGCCCGTGGCCACCTGCTGGCGATGCTGCGCGCGCTGGCGCGGCAGGGCGTCACCCTGGTGCTGGTGACCCACCACATAGAGGAAATCGTGCCGGAGATCGAACGGGTGCTCCTGCTGCAGGCCGGCCGGGTGCTGGCCGACGGGCCGCGCGCGGCGGTGCTGACCGGCGAGCGGCTGTCGCAGGCGTTCGCCGGGCCGCTCCGGGTCTGGCAGGAGCGTGACAGCTACCTGGCCACGGCGGGCTGAGCCATGCCCGAGCTGCCCGAGGTCGAAACCACCCGCCGCGGCCTGGCCCCGCACGTGGAGGGCCGGCGCATCACCGGGGTGACCCTGCGCCGGCCCGACCTGCGCTGGCCGATCCCTGCGGAGATCAGCCGGGAGTTGCCCGGCCAGCGCATCGCCGCGGTCCGGCGCAGGGCCAAGTACCTTTTGCTGGACACCGAGGCCGGCGACAGCGCGCTGCTGCACCTGGGCATGTCCGGCATGCTGCGGGTACTGCCGGCCGACACGCCGGTCGCCGCCCACGACCATGTCGACCTGGGGCTGGATTCGGGCCGCGTGCTGCGCTTCACCGATCCGCGCCGCTTCGGCAGCCTGCTGTGGCAACCGGCCGGGACCGAGCACGAACTGCTGCGCGGCCTCGGCCCCGAGCCGCTGTCGGACGCCTTCGACGGCGACTACCTGTTCGCCCGCAGCCGCGGCCGCTCCGCGCCGGTGAAGACCTTCCTGATGGACCAGCGGATCGTGGTCGGGGTGGGCAACATCTACGCGGCCGAGAGCCTGTTCCGCGCCGGCATCTCGCCCACGCGCGCAGCCGGCAAGGTGTCGCGGGAACGCTACGCCGCCCTGGCCCTGGCCGCCCGCGAGATCCTGGCCTACGCCATCACCCGCGGCGGCACGACCCTGCGCGACTTCCTCAATCCGGACGGCGCGCCGGGTTACTTCGAACAGGAACTGGCGGTTTACGGGCGCGGCGGACTGCCCTGCCCAGCCTGCGGCGGCCCCCTGCGCGAAGCCAGCATCGGCCAGCGCGCCAGCGTGTGGTGCCCGCGCTGCCAGCGCTGAGCGCAACGCTCGGCCGCCATGATGCAGCCGCAGGCAACCGGGCAGCACCGATACGGCAAAGGCGAAGAGAGGTGCAGGCTGACCCGCTCCTCATCGCGGAGGAGACCGTCCACCCGCCAGCAAAAGCCCGCCCCGCCAGCGCCAGGCTGGAACACGCCCGACCGTTGGGCTCGCCGTAGCCACCCTGCCGGCCCGCCCTCAGTCCCGGCATACATCATGCCAACCGCAGCGCCGGCGCCAGCAGCAGTCCGCAACGCCAAAAGTCGCTATATTCGGCCCCTTGCCGCGGTCACGGAGATGACGATGGCTGATGCTCCCGAGAGTTCCCCCGAGATCACCGTGTGGCTGGATGCCGCGCGCGGCGGAGACCGCGAGGCGCTCGATCGCGTGCTGGGCACGCTGTACCAGGAGCTGCACACGCTGGCGCGGCGACAGCTGTCGGGCCAGCAGAACAACACCCTGGACCCGACCTCGCTGGTCCACGAGTCCTACCTCAAGCTGATCGGCGCCAGCAACGGCGCCCGCTTCGAGGACCGCGCCCACTTCTTCGCCTATGCCGCCTCGGCCATGCGCAGCGTGGTGGTCGACTACGCGCGCAACCGGATGGCGCGCAAGCGTGGCGGCGACCTCAAGCGCGTGGCCGAGATCCCCGAGGAGGCCGAAAGCAGCCTGCGCCTGGACGAGAACCTGCTCGCCTTGGACACCGCGCTGGAACGGCTGACCGCGGTCGACGCGCGTCTGGCCAAGGTGGTGGAGCTGCGCTACTTCGCCGGGCTGTCGGAGCAGGAGATCGCCGAGCTGCTGGAGCGCTCGGAACGCAGCGTTCGCCGCGACTGGCAGAAGGCGCGCCTGTTCCTGCACGCGGCCATGCGCGAGGACTGACGGCGCAAGCCGTCCGCCCGCATGGACGCCGAGCGCTGGCAGCGCCTTTCGCCGCTGCTCGACGCCCTGCTCGACCTGCCGCCCGACGGGCGCATCGACGAACTGGAGCGGCTGCGGGCCGAAGATCCCGTGCTGGCGGCCGAACTGCAGGCGCTGCTGGCGACCGAGGACACCGACGCGGACTTCCTGCACGACCCGCTGCCGGGCACGCGCCCGACCTCGCGCGAAGGCACGCGGCTGGGTCCCTACCAGCTCGAGCATCTGCTCGGCGAAGGCGGCATGGGCCAGGTCTGGCTGGCCGAACGCGCCGACGGCCTGTACCGGCGCCAGCTCGCGCTGAAATTGCTGCGCCCCGGCTACGCCGACCCCAACCTGCGCCTGCGCTTTTCGCGCGAACGCGAAATCCTGGCGCGCCTGCAGCATCCCAACATCGCGCGCCTGCTCGACGCGGGCATCGGCGAAGGCGACCAGCCCTACCTGGTGCTGGAGTACGTCGAAGGCGTGCCGCTGACCGAGTACTGCCGCGACCACGCGCTGCCGGTGGAGGCGCGCTTGCGCCTGTTCCTGCAGGTGTGCTCGGCGGTCAGCCATGCGCACGCGAACCTGATCGTGCACCGCGACCTGAAGCCGTCGAACATGCTGGTCACCGCCGACCACGAAGTGCGGCTGCTCGACTTCGGCATCGCCAAGCTGCTCGACCGCGATGGCGTGGACAGTGCCCACGTGCGCACCGAAGTACGCGCCTTCACCCTCCACTACGCGGCGCCCGAACAGGTGCGCGGCGAACCGGTGAGCACGCTCACCGACGTCTATTCGCTGGGCGTGGTCCTGTACGAGCTGCTGGCCGGCGACAAGCCGTACCGGCTGCGCCGGCAGAGCGACGCCGAATGGGAGCGGGCGATCCTGGAAGTCTCCCCGCCGCGGCCCTCGGTGGCGGTGCAACGCCTGGCCGAAGCCGGGCAGCTGGAGGCGGCTCCGGCGCGGCGCCTGGCCCGGCGCCTGCGCGGCGACCTGGACAACATCGCGCTCAAGGCGCTCAACAAAGTTCCCGCGCGGCGCTATGGCTCGGTGGAGGCGCTCGCCCGCGACGTCGAACGCCACCTCGAGGGCCGGCCGGTGGAGGCGCGGCCGCCGCGGATCGGCTACCAGCTGCAGAAGTACCTGCAGCGCCATGCCTGGGGCGTGGCGCTGGGCTCGGTGGCCATGGTCGTCCTGCTGGCTGCGCTGGGCCTGGCGCTGTGGCATGCGCACGAAGCCCGGCACGAGGCCGCCCGCGCCCAGGCGCTGCAGCGTTTCGTGCTGGGCCTGTTCGATCACGCCGGCGGTGCGCAGCGCAGCCAGGGCATGGCCATGCGCGAACTGCTCTCGACCGGAGCGCGGCGCGGCGAAAGCGAACTGAAGGAGCAGCCGCGCGCGCTCGCCGAACTGCTCGGCGTGATCGCGCGCCTGTACATCGGCATTGGCGCCTACCAGGAAGCGCTGGCGCTGTCGGAGCGGCAGTTGCTCCTGCTCGACAGCGACCCGGGCGCCGCCGACGGCGTGCGCCTGGACGCGGCCAGCCAGCATGGCCGCGCGTTGCGGCTGCTGAGCCGTTCGCAGGAGTGCGTGGCGCGGATGCAGCCCCTGGCCGATGCCGCGCAGGAACTCGAACACGCGCTGCCGCAGCAGGTCGCCGATTTCTACATCCAGTACGGACGTTGCCGGCGCATGCTTGGCGAGACGCGGGTAGCGCGGCAGTGGTACGAGCGCGCGATCGAGATCCGCCGCGGTGTGCTGCGCGATGATGCCGGCGTGGCCGAGGCCCTGATCGACCTGGCGGCGCTGGAGAGCGACGTGGCGCACACCAGCGCGGCGATCGAGCAGTTCCTCGCTGCGCAGCGGCAGCTGCGCGCGCGCCTGGGCGACCGCCATCCGCTGATGGTCGAGATCCAGCGCAGCCTGGGCGCGCTCTACCTCGACCGCGGGCAGGCCGTCGAAGCCGAAGCGGCGCTGCGCTCCGGCCTGGCGCTCGCGCTGGAGCTCAACGGACCGGCCCACCCCTCGACCCTGGCGGTGCGCCGCCAGCTTGGCCTGGCCTACCTGCAGCTCGGTCGCCTGGCCGAAGCCGAGCAGGCGTTGCGTGCGCAGCATGGGCCGACCGAGGCCGCGCTCGGTCCCCGGCACCGGGAAACCGGCCTGAGCCTGTATGCACTGGGGCGGCTGGCGCTGGAGCGCGGCGATACCGCCGCGGCCATCACCACGTTCGAACAGGCCGTGGCGGTGTGGCGCCAGCCCGATGGCCGCTACGGGCTCGACTACGCCCTGGCCGACCTGGCCCAGGCCCTGCAAGCCAAGGGCGACCGCGAGGCGGCGCGAGCCCGGTTCGAGGAGGCGCGGCGCGTGCGTGTCGCCCGGTTCGGCGCCAGCCATCCGGCCGTGGGCGACCTGGACCGGATGATGGGCGAGCTGCTGCTCGAATCGGGCGACGTCGCGGCCGCCCTGCCGTGGCTGGAGCGCGCGGACCAGCTCACACGGCTCGGCTACGGGCCGGAAGACCCCCGGTCGCTGCGGGCGCAGCTGGCGCTGGCGCGCGCGCAGGCTGGCTCCGGCGAGGGGGAAAGTGGCGCTGATCGGCTCGCGCGTTTCGCGGCCGCCTTGCCGGCCGACGCCGCGCTGGCGCCGCTGCGCTGGGAGGCGCAGGCCTACGCGGCCCAGGCGCTCTGCCACGACCAGGACGTGGCCGGCGGCAGGCGCATGCTGGGCGCGCTGGATGCTGAGCTGCTCGCCGCGAGGCCGGAAGGCGGCCGCCTTTCCCGCGAAGTCGCCGGCCTTGCCGCCACTTGCAGCGTGCGCCTGAACGGACCCACGGCCGCCACCGCAGCGCGCTGACCGCTGTGCGTAAGATGACGCGCCCACCCTCGCCCGCCGCGCCATGCAACGACGCCAGTTCCTGATCCGTGCTTCCGCCGCCTTGGCGGCGCTCGGCCTGCCCCTGCCCCTGCTGGAAGCCGTCGCCAGCCCGCTGCCGCTGGGCGAACGCCATCCGTTCGACTATGCATGGCTCAAGGGCCATGCCCGCGCGCTGGCCACCCGCCCGTTCACGCCGCGCAGCGACGTGCTGCCTCCGCCGATCGCCGCCCTCAACTGGGACCAGTACCAGTCGATCGGCTTCCGCCAGGACCACGCGTTGTGGGGCGACATGGCCGGCTCGAAGTTCCAGGCCAAGTTCTTCCACCTGGGCATCTACTTCAAGCGCCCGGTGCGCATGTTCGAAGTGGCGTCAGGCCAGGCGCAGGAACTGGCCTACGACCCGGCGATGTTCGACTTCGGCAAGAGCGGACTGAAGGGCAAGAAGCTGCCCAGCGACCTGGGCTTCGCCGGCTTCCGCCTCAACTCGCCCGACGACATCCGTCGCGACTGGGCCGCGTTCCTGGGCGCCAGCTATTTCCGCGCGGTCGGTTCGAGCATGCAGTACGGCCTGTCCGCGCGCGGCCTGGCGATCGACACCGGCATGCCGCGGCCGGAAGAATTTCCCGACTTCACCGCGTTCTGGCTCGAGCGCCCGGCGCCGGGTTCGGAGACGGTGGTGATCTACGCGCTGCTGGATTCGCCCAGCGTCGCCGGCGCCTACCGCTTCGCGATCACCAAGGGCGAGCCGCTGGTCATGGACATCGACGCGGCGCTGTATCCACGCAAGGAAATCGAACGCATCGGTATCGCTCCTGCCACCAGCATGTACCAGGTCGGCGAGAACGACCGGCGCATGGACTGGGACTGGCGCGCCGAGATCCACGACACCGACGGCCTGGCCATGCACAGCGGCAGCGGCGAATGGATCTGGCGCCCGCTCGGCAATCCGGCGCACCTGCGCTACAACGCGTTCGCCGACGAGAATCCGCGCGGCTTCGGCCTGCTGCAGCGCGACCGCAACTTCGACCATTACCAGGACGACGGCGTGTTCTACGAGAAGCGCCCGAGCCTGTGGGTCGAGCCCAAGCACGGCTGGGGCCGCGGCTCGGTGCAGCTGGTGGAGATCCCCACCATCGACGAGACCTTCGACAACATCGTCGCGTTCTGGAACCCGGAGTCCAAGCCGCAGGCCGGCCAGGAGCTGCTGTACGGCTATCGCCTCTACTGGGGCGAGCAACCGCCCGTGCAGCCGACGCTGGCGCAGACCGTGGCCACGCGCACCGGCCTGGGCGGCGTGATCGGCTTCAAGCGCGACCATTTCTCGCAGCGCTTCGCGGTGGACTTCGCTGGCGGTGAACTGGCGGCGCTGGCCAAGCGCAACGCGACGGTCGAGGCCGTGGTCGAGACCAGTCGCGGCCGCATCGACACCGTCTCGGCGCGTCCGCTGCATGCCATCGAAGGTTACCGGGCAATGTTCGACGTCTATCCCGACGACGACTCTACCCGCCAGATCGACCTGCGCCTGTACCTGCGCCATGAAGGCCGCGCGCTCAGCGAGACCTGGCTGTACCAGTGGAACCCGCCGCCGCCAAGCGAGCGCCGACTGTACTGAGCGGCCGTGCGCGCAGGTCCCGCACGCCGGCTGCGTCGCCCGTCGACGTCGCAGCCGGCTGGAGGGTGGAGCGGGCGCAATCCTGCCGGTCCGGCGAACCCTCGCCATCGCATCGGCAACATGTTGTTTATCCGCCGGCGTGGCCTGACCGCCGGCGCGGGCTCAGAACCTGAAGCCGTAACCGAATACCGGCCCGGTCAGGCTCAGCGAAATGTCACCGTTGCGGTTGCCGAGATCGGCCTGCATGTGGCGATAGCCGACCAGCCATGCGCCATTGCCGGTGCGATAGCCCGCCATCGCCGAGGCGCCCCAGGTGCCGTCGCTCTCGCCCACCGAGCCGTCCGCGCGCAGGGTGAGGTTCCAGCGCTCCGACAGCGGCCACGCGTAGCGCGCGCCGAACAGGAAATCGAGGTAGCTGCTACCCACGTCCAGCGTGCGCGGCGCGAAGGCCGGGTTGTGGGGAACGAATCCGGTCGTCAGGTCCACGTCGATGTAGCGGGCGCCGCCGTACAGGTCCAGGCCACTGTCGCGCTGGCCGCCGAAACGCATCGAGAAGGCCACGTCGAGCAGGCGCGTATCCAGGTCCGAACTCGTGTCGAGGAACCGGCGCTGGCTGTCGTCCGCCAGTCCGAGGTAGATGAAATCGGCGAAAACCCCGAATCGTTCGTTGCGGCCTTCGACCCTGCCCATGAACACGCCATCGAGCTTGTCGATGATGTCGGAGAACGACGAATCGCTTTCGGCATCGGTCGGCGGAGTGAACGTGCGCATGTCGGTGCCGATGCTGGCCGCCCAGATGTAGGGCTCCACCATCCACTCCCAGTCATCGGCTTCCGCCGCGCTGGACGCGAAAGGCATGCAAAGCGCCGACAGTGTGATCGTGACGCTCGCCAAACGGATTCCCAGCCTCATTGCATCTCTCCCCTCGATGGGTTCTGGTTGCGTCCGCGGACGGGATGGCCGCTCCCGGACGTACGGCGAATCAAACACAAACCACGATGCCCGTACCCGCCGGGCGGCAACCCGCGCCGGCGATACCGCGGCTACCACACAAGATCGTCCGGCACCTTGAACTGCGCGTAGTACGCATCGTCCTCGGAGGTCGCGGACGCGGCCTCGTTGCCCGCACCCTGGCCATGGTCGAGCACGATCATGCCGGGGTCGCGTTCACGCACCTTGTCCGCGGCGACGCGCGGCAACAGTTCATACCGATCGTCGAGGCGAGCGATCACCAGTGCGCCCGACGACAGCTTCTTGCGCAGGTCCTCGCTGACCAGGACGGTACGGATCGCGCCATCGGCGGTGAAGCGGTACTCGCCTTCGCCCGAACGCGGCACCTTGCGGTCCTGGATGATCTGCCGTGCCTGCGCACGCAGTTCGGCGGTCCGCGCCAGCGCCTTGCGCTCCGCTTCCAGGACGCGGTCGCGTTCGGCCTTTTCGGCACGCGCACGTTCTGCTTCCCGCTGGATTTCGCTGGGGCCGGACGGGACCTTGGCGTGCCGGGCCTTGTTCTGCTCGCGCGCGACCTCGGCCAGCTTGGATTTCTTGACCAGGCCCGCCTTGAGCAACTGTTCCTGGAGCGGATTCCCTTTCGCCATGTCGCTGCTTCTTGCCGGGATTTCCGGGTCATCATACCCGCCGACCCCCCTGCCCCGCTTCCTGTCCATGGAACCCCTGAAGTACCTCGCCGGCTACCCCGCTCCCCTGCAGGCCCGTGCGCGCGAGCTGATCAGGCAGGGTCGGCTGGGCGCGATGCTGGCCGCAAAGTACGACCAGGCCCACGACGTGCGCAGCGACGGCCAGCTGTACGACTACGTGCAGGCGCTCAAGGACCTGCACCTGCGCCGGTCGGTGCCGCTGGGCAAGGTGGTGTACGACGGCAAGCTGCAGGTGATGAAGCACGCACTCGGCACCCACACGGCGATCGCGCGCGCGCACGGCGGCAGGCTCAGGGCCAGTCGAGAGATCCGCATCGCCAGCGTGTTCCGCGATGCACCCGCCCCGTTCCTGGAGATGATCGTGGTGCATGAACTGGCGCACCTGAAGGAAGCCGAGCACAACAAGGCCTTCTACCAGCTGTGCACCCACATGACGCCCGACTACCACCAGCTCGAATTCGACCTGCGGCTCTACCTGACGTGCCTGGAGGCCGATCAGTAGCGCGCGGCGGTCAGCGGCGCGTCCGCCCATTGCCAGGCGGCGGCCTGCTGGCGCGAGGTTTCGCCCGCGGCTTCGGCCTGTCCGAGCGCCTGCTGCGCCTGGGCCAGACCGAACAGCGACCATCCGTTGGCCGGATAGGCCTTCAGGTCCTGGGCGAACGCGTCCGCGGCGCCCTGCGCGTCGCCCGATTCGAGCAGCGCGGCGCCCAGGTAGGGATGGACCGGAAGCGGCCAGTCGGCCGGCTCGTTGTAGGCCAGCGCGCCCTCGGCGACCGCCGCTTCACGCAGCGTGGCGATGGCTTCGGCATGTTTTCCCTGCGCACGCAGCAGCTCCCCACGCAGCAGCCCGTCGGCGACGCGCAGCACGCCATCGGCGTGGTTGATGTCGAAGAAGCTCACCTGCGCCATCGCCGGATCGCCGGCGAGGGCATGCAGGGCGTCGGCCTCGCGCGCGGCCTCGTCCAGGGCGCCCTTGCGCAGGTGGGCCATGCCGCGGGCGAAGTGCCGGATCGCGGCCGGATACGGCAGCGCCGGCGGCGCGGCAGTGTCGGCCAGGATCGCGTCCCAGTCGCCGAAGCGGACCTGGGTCAGCAGCGGTGCGACCACGAACTGCTGCATGAACTGCATCGGCGCCTCGCCCATCGCGGCCTGGTCGGCGCGCTGGGCGGTCTGCGCCGCCGACTGCAGGGCCAGCGTGCGCGATCCGGTCAGCCCGGTCGTCATCGTGGCGAAGTGCCAGTTGTGCGGCACGTAGCCCAGCGGGTACACGCCGTTGCTGCCGCGGCACACCGCCAGGAAATCCTTGTCCGCGGTGGTGGCGGCGAAGTTGGCCAGGGTCGCGTCGTTGTACCGGCCGACGCGGATGTAGGTGTGCGCAGGCATATGGACCAGGTGGCCCGAGCCGGGGGCCAGTGCGGCCAACGCGTCGGCATAGGGAATGGCGCGCTGCGGCTCGGGCGAAGCTTCGGTGGCATGGATGTAGTAGTGCATCGCGCCGATATGGCGCGGGTTGCGCGCCAGCACGCGTTCCAGTTCACCGAGCAGCGCCGGGGTGAACTGGGCCGGGGTGCCGTCCTGCTGCCAGTACGCCCACGGCGACAGATCCATCAGCGCCTCCGCATACAGCGTGGCCGCGTCGTCGTCATCCGGGAACTGCGCGACCACCTTCGCCATCGCATCGGCGTAGGCCCGATCCAGCGGAGCGCGATCTTCGGGTGCCGGATCGGCGTACCGCGCCTGCAGCGCCTGGATCAACGCCCGGTCGGCCGGGCGCGCCGATCCGGCCAGTTCCAGCGCGCGCGCGGCGAGGGTCGCGGCATCCTTGGCCAGCGCCGGATCCATGGGCAGGTTGATGTTGGGGCCCAGCACCAGCGCCTGGCCCCATACGCACATGGCGCACTGCGGATCCAGCCTGGCTGCTTCGGCGAAGGCACGGCCGGCGGCCTCGTGGTTGAAGCCGTACGCCATGCGCAGGCCCTGGTCGAAGTAGCGCTGCGCCTGCGGCGCGCG
The DNA here is from genome assembly GCF_010093205.1 of Pseudoxanthomonas daejeonensis. GTDB lineage: Bacteria > Pseudomonadota > Gammaproteobacteria > Xanthomonadales > Xanthomonadaceae > Pseudoxanthomonas > Pseudoxanthomonas daejeonensis. Next base: position 137,254 of record NZ_PDWN01000008.1, on the reverse strand, counting down.
CGTGGCGACGTCGCGGTGCAGGTCGCCGAACGTCTCGAACAGCGGCAGGTCGGTAGCCGGAACCCCGCTGGCGGAGGTGGCGTCGGCGGGCGCCTTCTGCCCCCGATCGCATCCCAGCAGCAGGACCGCCAGCAGCGGCAGGAGCAAGGACTGTCGGATCATCGCGACTTCCCCGGTCTGGTATACGGGACAGTAACGCAGGCGGGATACCCGAAGCGGACAAGGTGGTGGCCACCGGGACGCACCCGGACGGACTTCCCACCGGAGGCCGCGGAATGTCGTCGGCGGGCAATGCCGGCAGCCCTCGCCCGATCCGGTCGGTCCGGGGACTGGCGCCGCTGCCGCGCGGGATCAGAGCAACGGCGCCTGCAAAGGCTCGATCGCGCCCTCGCCACGCATGACCTTCTTGAATTCCTGGCGGCTGACCGAGACGTAGCGCTCGTTGCCGCCGATCTCCACCTGGGGACCGTCATGCACCGCGCGCCCCTGCGCATCCACGCGCAGGTTCATCGTCGCCTTCTTGCCGCTGTGGCAGATCGTCTTGATCTCGTCCAGTTCGTCGGCCCAGGCCAGCAGGTACTGGCTGCCCTCGAACAGCTCGCCGCGGAAATCCGTGCGCAGGCCGTAGCACAGCACCGGGATCCGCAGCCGGTCGACCACCTCGCTCAACTGCCAGACCTGGGCCCGACTGAGGAACTGCGCCTCGTCCACCAGCACGCAGTCCAGTGGTCCGTGCTCGGCCAGGTCCGCCTCCACCTTCCGCTCCAGGTCGGTGTCGCGATCGAACGCCGTGCCCTCGGCACGCAACCCGATCCGGGAAGCGACCACGCCCCCCTGCCCACCCCGGTCGTCCAGCCGCGGGGTGAGGATCAGCGTGCGCATGCCGCGTTCGCGGTAGTTGTACGCCGACTGCAACAGCGTCGTGGTCTTCCCGGCGTTCATCGCCGAGTAGTAGAAGTAGAGCTTGGCCATGGGCGCAGATTCTAAAGCCGCTGGCGCCACTGCGCTGCCCTGTTCCGCGACCGGCTGCTCCACCGCACGCGGTTCGCCCACCTCGACGCGGCCGGTGTTCAGCAGGGTTTTCCAGGTCGTGTCCTGCCAGGCGAAGTAGGCATCCGGCTCCCAGGACGTGTCGTCGAATTACTCGCTGCCGCTCAGCGTGATCGAATCGCGGCCGGCGCCTGAGGGCGGGATGATCGGCAGGTCCTGGCGGGGCTGCTCGGCACGGATGTCGACCGGACCGGACACCTGCCCCGGCGTGATGACCTGGGCTGCAGCCATGACAGGCCGCCATGACAGCGCCGCCGCCACTCCTGCGATGGCGGCCCGGTTCGGCGTCCTGCATGTCCGCACGCCCAGGAGCGCCCCTTGCTCCGTCAGTCGCCCGCCTTCACCGGCTCGACATCGCCCACGTCCACGTTCTCCTTCTGCGGCGCCTTCCAGACCTCGTCCTGCCAGACCCAGTAGCGCGCCGGCTCCCAGTAGTCCTTCCGGTAGTAGTCGTCGGCACGCAGGGTGGTGCCCTTGCCGGCCATCGGCCCGGTCATCGGGATGATCCGCACGAAGCCGACCGAACCGGTGCGACTGCCGGTGACCTTGCGGCCCTCGGTGCGCAGGATCCGCTCCAGCCGCGGCTTGGCTGCGTCGTCGCCGAACTCGGCCAGCAGCGCCTGGCCGCGGTCGATCGCCGCGTCCTGCTCGGCCTTGCTCAGCTGGCCCCAGTAGCTCTCGCGCAGGATGGTGAAGTTCGGATACAGGCGCTCGGCGGCCAGGTCCATCCAGACATAGCCCATCGGCTTGTCCTGGGCCACGCCCAGGCCCTTCCAGTACATCTCCGCCAGCATCGCCATCGATGCCTTGTCGGCATAGCTGGCGGCGCGGCGGAACATCGTGTGCGCCTCGTCGTAGCGCTTGTGGTGGAACGCGTGCAGGCCCTCGCGACGCCAGCGGATGTCGGGATGGGCGGCGAGGAAGCCTTCGGTCAGCAGCTCCGGGGCGATGTCCGGTTCACCGACATAACTGCCGAAGGTCGGGCGCTCGACCTCGCCCTCCCATTGCAGCACGCGCACCGGGCCGGACGGCCCGGTGCTGGCGGCCAGTGGAAAGCCCAGCGGCAGCAGCGCGGCCAGGATCCAGCCCGCGCGCGGGTTGCGTCGCAGTCCCAGTCCCGGACCGGACCGTTCGAACGGATTCGGATTCACGACGCGCGCTCCATTCCATGGCGGGGTGTCGCTGAAGGTACGCCCCGGCCGCGCGGACCGTCGCATATCCTTCGTCACTGGGACACAAGTCACACGCCGCGCACGGCGGCCGGGGCGGCGGGCAGGCCGCCGGCACCGGGTAGAATGCCGGGCCCGCTCGATCCGTTCCGCCACCTTGCTCAATTCCCCCCAACGCACCGCCGTGCTGCATGACGAAGGCCCGCTGCTGGTGCTGGCCGGCGCCGGCAGCGGCAAGACCCGGGTCATCGTCGAGAAGATCGCCCACCTGATCGGCAGCGGCCGCTACCCGGCCAAGCGCATCGCCGCGATCACCTTCACCAACAAGTCGGCGAAGGAAATGCGCGAGCGCGTGGCCAAGCGGATCAAGGGCGACGCGGCCGAAGGGCTGACGATCTGCACCTTCCATGCGCTGGGCCTGAAGTTCCTGCAGATCGAACACGCGTCCGCCGGACTGCGGCGCGGCTTCTCGATCTTCGACGCCGACGACAGCGCCGCCCAGGTCAAGGACCTGATGCCCGGCGCCAAACCCGATGCGATCGACGACACGAAGAACCTGATCTCGCGGGCCAAGAACGCCGGCCTGTCGCCGGAACAGGCGCTGGCCGCGGCGCGTTCCACCCGCGAGATGGAGGCGGCGAAGCTGTACGCGCGCTACCAGGCACGGCTGACTTCGTTCAACGCGGTGGACTTCGACGACCTGATCCGGCTGCCGGTGCAGATCCTGGAGGAGAACGCCGAGATCGTCGCCGGCTGGCGCGAGCGCATCGGCTACCTGCTGGTGGACGAGTGCCAGGACACCAACGACGCCCAGTACCGCCTGCTCAAGGCGATCGCCGGCCCGCGCGGCAACTTCACCTGCGTGGGCGACGACGACCAGAGCATCTACGCCTGGCGTGGCGCCAACCCTGAAAACCTGGACCAGATGGCGCGCGACTACCCGGCTTTGCAGGTGGTCAAGCTGGAACAGAACTACCGCTGCTCCAATCGCGTGCTGCGCGCGGCCAACGCGCTGATCGCGCGCAACCCCCACCAGCACCTGAAGACCCTGTGGAGCGACCAGGCCGACGGCGAACGCATCCGCGTGTGGGAATGCCGCGACAACGAGCACGAGGCCGAGAAGGTCGCCGCCGAGATCTCGTTCCTGGGCACGTCTAAGAAGATCCCCTGGAGCGAGTTCTGCATCCTGTTCCGCGGCAACCACCAGTCGCGCGTGCTGGAAAAGGCACTGCAGCTGCTGCGCGTGCCCTACCATCTCACTGGCGGCACCGCGTTCCTGGAGCGCCAGGAAGTGAAGGATGCGCTCTCCTGGCTGCGCGTGATCGCCAATCCGGAGGACGATGCGGCCTTCCTGCGCGCGGTGCAGTCGCCCAAGCGCGAGGTGGGCGCGACCTCGCTGGCGAAACTCGCCGAACTGGCGGCCAGCAAGCACATGCCGCTGTCGCGCGCCGCGCAGTCGATGGGCGCGCTGCAGCAGTTGGCGCCCCGCGCAGCGAACGGCCTGGGTGCATTCAACAATGCCATCGCCGACCTGCGGGACCACGCCAGCAAGCTCAGCGCTGCCGACCTGGTACGGCGCCTGGCGGAGAAATCCGGACTGCTCGCCGACCTGCGCAGCCAATGCAAGGACGAAGCCTCGTTCCAGCGGCGCAAGGGCAACATGGACGAACTGGCCGAATGGTTCGAAGGCGGCCCGCGTGGCGCCAGCGCCGGCGACCTGGCCGCGCAGCTGGCGCTGCTGTCGCGCAACGACAAGGACGACGGCGGCAACCAGGTGCGGCTGATGAGCCTGCATGCGGCCAAGGGCCTGGAGTTCGGCTACGTGTTCATCATCGGCTGCGAGGATGGCACCCTGCCGCACGAAGCCGCGCTGGAGGAAGGCTCGCTGGAGGAGGAGCGCCGGCTGATGTATGTCGGCATCACCCGCGCCAAGACCCAGCTGTGGCTCAGCTACAACCGCGAGACCCGGCGCTTCCGCGAAAAGGTGCGGCTCAAGCCCAGCCGCTTCATCGACGAACTGCCCGCGGCCGAGCTGCAGCGCGACGGGGCCGACCCGATCGCCGATGCCGCGGCCAAGAAGGAACGCGCGAACGCGAGCTTCGCCGCGATCCAGGCGCTGCTGGGCGAATGAGCGCCGGCACGTCCATCGCCACCACCACGCGGCTGCGGCTGCGCGAACTGGTCGAGGACGACGCCGGCTTCATGCTCGAACTGCTGAACCAGCCCGACTTCCTGCGCTTCATCGGCGACCGCGGCGTGCGCGACCTCGAGCAGGCGCGCAGCTATCTTCGCGACGGGCCGATCGCCAGCTATTCCCGCCATGGCTTGGGCATGTACCTGGTCGAGCCGCGCGCCGGCGGCGCACCGATCGGGCTGTGCGGCCTGGTGGTGCGCGACGGCCTGCCGGGACCCGACATCGGCTTCGCCTTCCTGCCGGCGTACTACGGCCAGGGCTATGCGTTCGAGGCGGCCAGCGCGACGCTCGCGCATGCGCGCACCGCGCTGTCGTTGCCGCGCGTGCTGGCGATCGTCTCGCCCGGCAACGACCGCTCCATCGCGCTGCTGCGCCGGCTCGGCCTGCGCGATGCCGGCACGATCCAGCTGCCGGGCAAGGACGAGGTGATCCTGCTGTTCGAAACCACGGAGCCCGGATGATGCTCGACCATTTCGTGCTGCTGGCCGACTACAACCACTGGATGAACGACAACCTCCACCAGGCCGCCGGCAGGCTGCCCGCGGGCGCACTGGAGGCCCCGCGTGGTGCGTTCTTCGGCTCGATCCTGGGCACGCTCAATCACCTGGTCGTGGCCGATACGGTATGGCTGAAGCGCTTCGCCAGCGACCCGGCCGGCGGACGCTGGACCGCACTGCACGCCCTCGACGACATCGAAATGCCCGGTCGCCTCGACGCGCAGCCCTGCGCCGACCTGGCCGCGTGGTGGTCGCGCCGGCAGCGGCTCGATGCGGTGATCGTCGCGTGGATCGGCCAGCTCGACGCGAACGACCCCGGACGCATCGTGGAATACCGCAACATGCGCGGCGATCCGCATCGCCGGCAGCTCTCCCACCTGCTGCTGCATCTCTTCAATCACCAGACCCACCATCGCGGCCAGGCGACCACGCTGTTCAGCCAGTGCGGCGTGGATGTGGGCGCGACCGACCTGCTCCTGCGGCTGCCCGTTCCGGAATGAGCGCTTCCGGACCGGCTGCAACCCCGGCGCCACCGTCCGCCCCTGGAGGCATCGCTTTGAAGCACGGCCGCCGCCGGCAAGCCGGTAAACTGGCGCCCCTGCTGTTTCCGAGATCGCGCTCGATGCGTCTTTCCCTGCTCTGCGTCGCGCTGGCCGTCGGCCTCATGGCCTCCGCATGCCAGCCGGTACGCCCCGAGGCTCCCGCGACAGCGCCCGCCGCCGCGCAGGCTCCCGCCGTGCCCGCCGACGACAATCTGAACGCCGTGCTCTGGGTGCAGCGTTCGGCCGAGTACCGTGCCGCCGCCGCGCAGGCCTACCGCGCCGCCACCGACCACCTCGACGTGGCGCTGAAGCAGGCCGACTGGGATGCGCTGGTGCCCGAGGAGCGCGGCAACGCGGCCAGGGGCCTGAAGCCGGCGGTGGTGCTGGACATCGACGAGACCGTGCTCGACAACTCGCCCTACCAGGCGCGACTGGTCCGCGACGGCGCCGAGTACAGCGATCCGACCTGGGACGCCTGGGTGGAGGAGCGCAAGGCCAAGGCCCTTCCTGGCGTGGTCGAGTTCGCCCGCGCCGCCAACGCCAGGGGCATCACCCTGGTCTACATCTCCAACCGCGCCGTGCACCTGAAGCAGGCGACCCTGGACAACCTGCGCGCCGAAGGCCTGCCGGTGGCCGACGAGGGCGTGTTCCTGGGCCTGGGTACCGTGGTCGAGGGCTGCGAACAGGACGGCTCGGAGAAGGACTGCCGCCGCCAGCTGGCCGGTCGCACGTACCGCGTGCTGATGCAGTTCGGCGACCAGCTGGGCGACTTCGCCCGCATCCAGGACAACAGCCCGGCCGGCCGCCAGGCCTTGCTGGACCGCTACGACGGCTGGTTCGGCGAGCGCTGGTGGATGCTGCCCAACCCCACCTACGGCAGCTGGGAGCCGGCCCTGTTCGACAACGACTGGCGCCAGCCGCGCGACGTGCGACGCGCCGCCAAGCGCGCCGCGCTGGACGTGGCGCCGTGAGCGGCCGCGCGCCCTTGGCGCTCGCCCCCGACGAACGGCTGATCTTCGCCCTGGACGTGCCCGGCCGCGCGCAGGCGCTGGAATGGATCGACCGGCTTGGCGACAGCGTGCGCTTCTACAAGATCGGCATGGAACTGCTGGCCTCGGGCGAATACTTCCAGGTGCTCGACGACCTGGCCGCGCGCGACAAGCGGATCTTCGTCGACCTGAAGTTCTTCGACATACCGGCCACCGTGGCCGGCGTGATCCGCGGACTGGGACGCTGGCCGGTCAGCTACTGCACGATCCACGGCTGGCACCCGGCGATGATGCAGGCCGCCGCCGAGGCCAATGCCGGGACCGACATGCGCCTGCTGGCGGTCACCGTGCTGACCTCGATGGACGGCAACGACCTCAAATCGATGGGCATTTCCGGCGAACCCGAAGCGATCGTCATCGAACGCGCCCTCGCCGCGCAGGCGGCCGGTATCGATGGCGTCATCTGCTCGGGGCTGGAAGCAGGCCCGATCCGCCATGCTGCCGGCGGCGGATTCTCGATTGTCTGCCCCGGCATTCGCCCCGGCGGCCCGGCAGGCGATGACCAGAAGCGCAGTGTGGGCGTGGCCGAAGCCTTCCGCGCGGGTGCCGACGCGATCGTGGTCGGCCGACCGATCCGAAAGGCGGCGGACCCGCGCGCGGCCGCATCGGCGATCCAGCACGAGATCGGGCTGGCGATAGCCAAATAAAATCAGATAGTTACGCAATACAATTTCAAGTATTGCCTAAACTTCGCCATGGCGATAGGATGCCGGCGTCCGGTCAGTGGCCGGAACCGTGCCACAACACGATGTCCTCCGGCCTTGGCCGGATTCAGGGAGGCCCAGCGCCTCCCTTTTTTCTGCCCGGACGCCTTGCCGACCCCACCGGGCTGCGGCCACACTCGGCGCGGACCCTCCGGATGCCGCCCATGCTTTCCTCGCGCCGCTGCATACGGCTGGCCCCGATCGCCGCCGCGTGGCTGACCGTTGCCCTGCTGGTGTCCATCGCTGGCTGCCGGCGCGAACCGGTTCCCGAGGAACTGCCCGGCGCGGCCAGCGAACCGGCCGGTGCCGTCCGCCAGCTGGCCACGCACCTGCAGCGCAACGACCTGGAAGCGTTCGCCCGCGACGCGCTGCCCGCGGCGGAACGGGCGCACCTGGCCGAGGCCTGGTCGCAGGGCCACAGCCGCTGGCCGTTGACCGAACTGCCGCTGGACGAACAGCTCGGCCCGCTCCTGGCGGTGCTGTCCGCGCCGGGGTCGGAGAAGGAGCTGCGCCGCTCGTTCGAGCGGCAGATGGCCGGACAGGACGCCGCGCTGCGCGACGCGACGCGGTCGCTGGCCCTGTTCGGCACCCAGTACGTGCGTACCCAGGGGGGCTACAGCGAAGAGGAACAAGCCCATTACGCGCAGGTCATCGCCGCACTGGGCGCATGGACGGCCACCGCGCCGATGGGCGACCGCGCGCGCGCCAACGCCGCGATCGACCAGCTGGCCGCCGCCGCGCGCGCCACCGGACTGGACGGCGATGCGGCACTGGACGCCGCCGGCATGGAGGAAAGCCTGCGCCGGCTGGGGCCGTTCGCCGCCGCGACCAAGGCGGTACTGGCCGACTACGGCCTGGACCTGGACCGCAGCCTCTCGGACCTGCGCACCGGCCTGGTCGAGGAGAGCGGTGACCAGGCCACCGTGCGCATCCACTATCCGCTGGCCGGCACCGAGATCGACACCACCGTCAGCCTGACCCGGCGCGACGGGCACTGGTACCTCACCGACTACCTCCTGCACGCCGCCGCCTTGCTGGCCGAGCCGTCCACGCCACCCGCACCGGCCCTGCCGGGCCTGCCAGCACCGCCGCCGCCGTCAGACCCGGCCGCTGCGCGATAATCCGTCCATGCCTGAACAGAATTCCTTCCCGTTCCCGGAGCCGTCGCCCGGCACGCAGCCTGCAACGGGCACGAGCGCGCCTGTCGCCACCGGGACCCCGCCCCCCGCCGCCGACGCGGCCCTCCCGGCGGACGCGACCGCAACGTCCGCCAGCGCGGTGGTGCCCGTGCCGGTCGCCGGCCGCGCACCGCCACCGTCGCCGCGCCGCCCGCTCTGGGCCCGCTTCATGGGCTGGCTGGTCGATCCATGGCTGGAGCTCAAGCTCGAACCGGCCGACCTGGACATCCAAGCCGACCCGCGCCCGGTCTGCTACGTGCTCGAGGACTACGGCCTTTCCAACGCCCTGATCCTGGACAAGGCCTGCCGCCAGGCCGGGCTGCCCTCGCCGCTGGTGCCATTGCCGCGCGACCCGACCGGGCGCAAGCGTGCCTACGTGGCCCTCTCGCGCCGCAACGCCGCACCGCTGATCCCGGACCAGCGACCCGCCAAGCGCACCCACTCCGATTCGCTGGCCCGCCTGCTGCAGGCGCATCGCGCCGATCCGGCGCTGGACGTGCGGCTGGTGCCGGTGTCGATCTTCGTCGGCCGCGCGCCGGACCGGCAGAGCGGCTGGTTCTCGGTGCTGTTCTCCGAAAACTGGGCGCTGGTCGGCCGCTTCCGCCGCCTGCTGGCGCTGCTGCTCAACGGCCGCGACACCCTGGTCCGCTTCGCCGAGCCAGTGTCGCTGCGCGAATCGGTGGACGAAGGCCTGCCGCCCGAGCGCACCGTGCGCAAGCTGCAGCGCGTGCTGCGCGCGCATTTCCGCCGGATCCGCGCCGCGATCATCGGCCCCGACCTGTCGACCCGGCGCCTGCTGGTGGACAAGGTGCTGGCCGCCGACACCGTGCGCGAGGCGATCAGCGACCAGGCCCGGCGCGACAACTCCAAGCCTGCCGAGGCCTGGAAGAAGGCCCACGCCTATGCGTGGGAAATCGCCGCCGACTATTCACATCCGGTGGTGCGTTCGGCCAGCTTCCTGCTGACCGGCATCTGGAACAAGATCTACCGTGGCGTGCTGGTCCACCACCTGGACAAGCTCAAGGAAGCCGCACCGGGCCATGAAGTGGTCTACGTGCCCTGCCACCGCAGCCACATGGACTACCTGCTGCTTTCGTACCTGCTGTACGAGCGCGGCATCGTGCCCCCGCACATCGCGGCGGGCATCAACCTCAACCTGCCGGTGGTCGGCACGATCCTGCGCAAGGGCGGCGCGTTCTTCATGCGCCGCAGCTTCCGCGGCAACCCGCTGTATTCGGCGGTGTTCACCGAGTACGTCGCGCAACTGGTGTCCGGCGGTTATTCGCTGGAGTACTTCATCGAGGGTGGACGCTCGCGTACCGGCCGGCTGCTGCAGCCCAAGGGCGGCATGATCGCGATGACGCTGCGCGCGTTCCTGCGCCAGCCCACCCGCCCGGTGCTGTTCCAGCCGGTCTACATCGGCTACGAGAAGCTGATGGAGGGCAACAGCTACCTCGACGAGCTCTCCGGCAAGGCCAAGCAGAAGGAATCGATCTGGTCTTTGCTGTGGGGCATCCCCAAGGTGCTGCGCTCCAACTACGGCCAGGTGGTGGTGAACTTCGGCGAGCCGATCCGGCTGGGCGAGGTCCTGGCAGAACGCGCGCCGGACTGGGATGGCAAGCCGGTGAACGAGGACGAAAAGCCGGCCTGGCTGGCCGACACGGTCGATGCGCTGGCGCAGAAGATCCACGTCAACATCAACGGCGCCGCCGACGTGAACCCGATCAACCTGCTGGCGCTGGCGATCCTGTCCACGCCCAAGCACGCCATGGGCGAACGCGACCTGCTGGCGCAGATCGCCCTGTCCAAGACCCTGCTGGCCGAGATGCCGTACTCGGACCGCTTCACCGTCACGCCGCACACGCCGGAGGAGATCATCGCCCACGGCGAGGAGATCGGCGTGCTCAACCGCATCCCGCATCCACTGGGCGACGTGCTGGGCGTGGACGACGACACCGCGGTGCTGCTGTCGTACTTCCGCAACAACGTGGTGCACCTGTTCACCGCCTCGTCGTGGATCGCCTGCTGCTTCCAGCACAACCGGCGCATGAGCCGGCGCACGCTCGTCCGCCTGGGCCGCACCGTCTACCCGTTCCTGCAGGCCGAGCTGTTCCTGCCATGGAGCGAGGACGAGTTCGCCGAGCGCGTGGACCGCATCGCCGACGTGTTCGTGCGCGAGGGCCTGCTGCAGCAGATCAACGACGACGAGGGCGGCATCCTGCAGCGCAACCAGGGCCAGAGCGACGAGGTGTTCCGCCTGCGCGCGATCGGCCACACCCTGCAGCAGGCGTTCGAGCGCTATTACATCGCCATCTCGGTGCTGGTGAAAAACGGCCCCGGCACGCTCGGCGCGGCCGAACTGGAAAGCCTGTGCCACCTGGCCGCGCAACGGCTCAGCCTGCTGTACGCGCCAGCGGCGCCGGAGTTCTTCGACAAGAGCCTGTTCCGCGGCTTCATCCAGAAACTGCGCGAGCTGCGCCTGGTATGGCCCGACCAGAACAGCAAGCTGCTGTTCGACGACCGCCTGGACACATGGGCCAAGGACGCCAAGATGATCCTGGGCCGCGAGCTGCGGCACACGATCGAGCGGGTGAGCCCGGAGGCGGCGCGCAGCGAGCCGCCGGAGGCCACGTCGGACTGAGTGCGATGCCGGGTTACTGGAACCAGGACAACTTCGAGGGCCTGGAGGCCATTGCGGCGCAGGCCGACGGCTTGCCGCACCTGCAGGCCTTCGCCCGCTACTGCCGGCTGAAGGCATCCGGCCTGCGCAAGCCCGCCCATGTCGCACTCGATGAATTCCTCGCCGAAGCTGCCACGCTCGATTTCGCCGTCCGCAAACAGCTCGTCGAGTGGCTGCTGGATAGCCAGCGTCGCGCGCCAAAGGTCCACCAGCTCATTCCGCAACCACTGGCCAGGCGGTTGATCGAACCCGTCCTGGCCGAATGGCTGCGCGACCATCCGCACGATGCCGCCGGCCACCGCTGGTGGGGAATCCTGCATAACGATCGCGCTGCGTTGCGCGCGGCTGTCGTACTGGACGCGAACGAAGTACTCGCCCGCATCCACCTGCTGCGCAACCTGATCGACTGCGTGGCCTTCGCCACCCACCACCTTCCCGAAGGCGGGCTGGTGTACGAAACCGCATTCGTCCACCAGTGCCTTGGCGAAGCGACGCAGCTTCTCGCGCAACTGCCGGCAGGCGAGGAAAGGCACGCACACGCCATGGCACTGGCGCAACAGCAGATGCTGGTCGACGATTTCCTGGACTGGAGCCGGCAGCCCGAGGGCATTGGTTTCGAGCAATGGTGCGAGCGCCGGCAGCGGCAGCACACTTGGGGCGTGCTCTATTCGTTCGACCGGGAGTAGGACCGGGCCAGGCAGGACCGCTCCAGGCGACGACGGTCAACCGGGGGCGGTCATCGTGTCCGGGTCGGCGATCGGCCGGCACGCGCCATGGACGACGTCTTCTCCGACACCTTGATGGGTGATCGTGCGTTCCTCGAAACGGCCCGTCGAGCGGTCATAGCTGAAGCTGCGCGTCATCAGCAGCTGTTCGCCACCTTCCGTGTACAGGTGGGACACCTGCGTGTAACGGCTCGCATCCATCCGCAATGGCACCGGCAGGCGTTGCGGCTCCCATAAATGCGGTTGCCAGTGCCTGCCTTCGCCTGTGTACAAGTGCTCGACGTCGCTCCAGAACCACATCCGGTAGTCGGCAATCTTGACGACCCAGCCGCCGCGCAGCTGCTTGCCGGTGCCGCCCAGCCCCACCGTTCCGCACTCCAGCACCTGGGGCGGCTCCGGTGGCGGAAGGTCGCAGCGACCGCTCCCGGCCTCGCACCAGGGCCATTCGCGTTCATGGGCGACGATACCCAGTTGCCCGTAGACCGGAACAACAGTCGCTCCAGTGCCGCGGAAGAACCCCTCCGCGAAACGTGCGGACTCCAGCGACTCGTAGCCGTGCCAGGCACTGGCACCGGGCCGCGGCCGCGCGTCCGGCATCCTGCAATTCAGTAGGAAGTGCAGTGGCGTGCCTGCTGCCAGCGAGCCGCGGAAATCCCGCAGCACCGATGCCTCCACCTGGCAATTGCCCGAATCCCGCCCACGCGGGATTTTTACCCGCTCCACCCGCAGTTGCAGGTGGTGGGGCGCCTGCTCGCGTGCGGCCTGGTAATACTCGGGCGGCAGCGCGCCATGCGCGACCGGCGCGACCAGGACCATTGCAGCGAACGGTGCACGGAAGCCGGCCAGGTCCGTCTTCGACGCTCGTCTGCCGGCGCGCTCGTCCGGCTTCCCGGGATCAGGCTCCACGCGCGGCCCATCCTTGTCGGTGGTATCGAGCAGCATCAAGTTCTTCCTCAAGCGCGGCCCGCCAGAATGCAGCCGTTCCGATGGCGAGCCCCTCGCGATCGTGACCTGCGCCGGACTTCGCCCGTGCCACCACTGCGGGTTGCCCGAAAGCCACCGCGGCACCGCTCCCGGAAGCTTGCCGCACTTCCTTGCCCAGCCCTGTCCTGCGGCAGCCCCATCGCAGCGAGGGCGCCGAGGTCGGCGCCCTCGCTGCGGCTGACCGGCACACACCCTCCGGGCCATACGCCGCCCGTACCGCGCCACGCATCATCCACTCAGCCGGCGAGCGGCATGCCCACCGGGCGGCGCGGGATTCCCCAGGCCTCGCCCGCTCTCAGTTGTATTCGCCATCGGCACGGACATAGGAACACCCGGTCTCATGGTTGTCCCGCCGGTGCGCGCTCGCGAACTTCCAGCATGCGTCGCTGTTGGAGCCTTCGAACACATGGGAAATCCATCCGTAGCCACCACTTGGGCTACGCCCGTGCTCGGGATTCTTGCACCATGCGCGCGTATAGACATTGGCAAGCGCGACGCTGGAAAAAAGAAGCAGGAGGGTCGCAGTAATCAGATATCGTTTCATGGCATCTCCTTCATTGACGGTTGGATTCTTGCAGCCCGGAACAGGCGATTTCCGGTTCTATGCCCCCACAGGTCAATAACCTGGCGGACCCGGGGGCCTCAGATGAATCCGTCTCCGGGCAGGTCAAGCGTTCATGCGTCCGCCGCCAGTGGATCGGCGTTCCTGCAACGGGGACAAGGCTCGCGCAAGCCGGGGCAAGGACTGCGCCTGCTGTTCCGGCGCAGCAGCATCCCTCAGGGGCGCCAGCCGGTCTGCACGACTTCAGCCCTCGCACTGTCCTGGTCCATTTCCTCGTCGCGCCTGTCCTGCGCATCCCGATAGCTGCTGTGCATCTCGCATGCAGCCCTGGAGTAACTGGAAACCGAGTAACGACCGGACAGTGAATTCTTGAACGAGCGCGCCATGTTCTCGATCATCGAGTAGTCGAACGGGCCATTGGGCTCGTAGTCGAAAACCGCCGAGTAATAGGAGACGCCGCTCTCCTTGAGATTGCAGTAGTAGTAATCCGGTCCGCCACGCTGCGCCCACGCCGGCACGCTGGCCGCTACCGCGAGCACGCCCAAAACTATGGCCATCTTCTTCATCTTCATCTCATTGCCCCCCTTGTTTTGCCGATTGCACAGAATGGATCGACGCCCGTCGCGGTCCGTATGCTGGCCAGACGATCATGCGGCTCGATGACGCACCGTCAGCGGGTTGCTTGTCCGCTTCCCCACGGCCACGCGGCCGGCCCGGTACACCATCGCCGGCGAAGGCGCATCGCCAAGACACGCCCCCAGGGTGCGACTCCACCGCATGGCCACCGCTACCTTTCCGCCACAGTTGACCGCACAGGCCGGAACCGAAACACTCCCGATCGGGGCTTGACAGAAAGGGGACTGTCATGGACGACGAATCGAAGCTGGCCGCCGTGCTGGAGCCGCTGTATGCATCCGTGCTCGAACCGGACCAGATGGCGCAGTTCAGCGCAACGCTCGGCGCTGCGACGAGCAGCCATATCGGTGCGGTGATGGTGCATGACGCCGGACATGGCCGCGGCCGCCTGGACCTGCTTTTCGGTGCCGATCCGGCCCAGGCCGCGATCTACGAGGCCGAGTACGCCGGCGACAACCTCTGGATGCAGCGCGCGCATGGACGGATGGCGGTCGGCGGCATCATGGACAGCGACTCCGTGGCCACGCGTACCGAACTCAGGCGCACCCGCTACTACAACGAGTACCTGCGGCTGGGCGATATAGAGCAATCCGTGGCCCTGTGCGCCAAGGCCGACGCGGAGGGCGTGGTCGTCGCCACCCTGTGCCGGGCCAGCGGACTGCGGCCCTACACGGAACGAGACCTCGCGCTGATGCGCCAGGTGGCGCCGCACTGGGCCAACGCCTATGCGATCCAGCGCCGGCTCAGCTGGCTGGAGCAGCGGGTGGAATCGCTGGAGTCGGCCATGGAAGCCGCGCCACTGGCGATGATGATGCTGGACAGGACGCAGCGGGTGAGCCGGATGAATCCTCAGGCCGAACATCTGCTGGGCCAGGGCGACCTGCTGCGCCTGCACCAGGGCCGGCCCGAGGCGACGCGGAACGTCGCGGCGCTGCGGCAGGCTCTGCACGAAGCCGTGGCCGGCCGATCCGGCGATGGCAGGCAACTGCGCCACGCAGGCAAGGTGGTGCTGAAGGATGCGGCCGGACGCAACGCACTGGTCGCGTCGGTGCACCCGCTGGCCGGCCCGGGTCGACCTGGCGCCTGCGCGGCAGTCCTCTTCCTTCAAACGGTGGGCGCGGCCAACGACCTGGGCCCGGCGCTGCGCCAGCTGTTCAATCTCACCGCCGCCGAATCCGCATTGGCCTGCGCGCTCCATCATTCGGGCGACCTGGCGCTGGCGGCGACGGAGTGCGGCATCGCGATGACGACCGCCCAGACCCGGATCAAGACGGTCTGCAGCAAGACCGGTGAGCGCGGGCAGGCCTCGTTGATCCGGCTGGTGGCGGCAGTGGCAGCCTGTTCCCGCTGAACCCGCGCAGCCCCTTCAGGCCGGCTGGTCGGGGATCAGCAGGCTCTCCAGCTTGGCGATGCAGTCCTTGACCTGCAGCTTGCGCCGCTTCAGGCGCTTGGCTTCCAGGTCGTCTTCGGGGTTGGCGGCCAGCTGCAGGATGCGTTCGTCGAGCGCGCGATGCTCGCGCCGCAGTTCGGCGATGCGTTCGGCGACAGTGGCGAGGTCGATGGCTTCCACGAGGTCCAAGCTTACACCGCGCCCGGTGCCATCCGCCGGCGCCGGCATGTACCGGTGCGCGCCGGTAGAATGAAGCCCGATGAATGCCGTCCTGCCCCTTCCCGAGCCCGCCTCCCGCCGTGCCGATCCGCGCATCGTCCAGCGCGAGCAGGCCAAGCTGGCCAAGCGCCTGCGTCGCCAGGTCGGCGAGGCGATCGCCGACTTCGGCATGATCGAGGCCGGCGACAAGGTGATGGTCTGCCTGTCCGGCGGCAAGGACAGCTACACGATGCTGGACGTGCTGCTGCAGCTCCAGCGCAAGGCACCGGTGCCGTTCGAGCTGGTGGCGGTGAACCTGGACCAGAAGCAGCCCGGGTTCCCCGAGCACGTGCTGCCCGACTACCTGCGCGCGCTGGGCGTGCCGTTCCACATCATCGAGCAGGACACCTACTCGGTGGTCAGTCGCGTCGTGCCGGAAGGCAAGACCATGTGTTCGCTGTGTTCGCGCATGCGGCGCGGCGCGCTCTACGCATATGCCGAGGCGAACGGATTCACCAAGATCGCGCTGGGGCACCATCGCGACGACCTGGTCGCCACCTTCTTCCTGAACCTGTTCCACCACGCCAAGCTTTCGGGCATGCCGCCCAAGCTGCTGTCTGACGACGGCAAGCACGTGGTGATCCGCCCGCTGGCGTACGTGCGCGAGAGCGACATCGTCGACTACGCCGTCGCCCGCCGGTTCCCGATCATTCCCTGCAACCTGTGCGGCAGCCAGGAGAACCTGCAGCGCAAGCAGGTCGGGCTGATGATGCAGCAATGGGAACGGGAATCGCCGGGACGCATCGAGACCATCGCGAACGCGCTCGGCGACATCCGTCCTTCGCACCTGGCGGACCTGAAACTGTTCGACTTCCCAGGCCTGGGCCATCGCGAGGGCGCCGCGCGCGCCGATGCGCATGCCTGGCTGGCCGGCGATCCGCACGACAGCGGCGGCGGCGACTGACAACCCGAGGCAGCCGTTCCAGGCCGCCGCCCCACACGATCCATCGCGTCGCCGCGGCGCGATGGCCACGCTTCCCAAGCACGAATACCGGACACCGACCCACGCATGTTCTTCCGCAACCTGACGTTCTTCCGCTTTCCCAGCACCCACGACTTCTCCCAGCTCGACGCCCTGCTGCCGGAGGCCGCCCTCAAGCCGGTCGGCCCGCTTGAGCTTTCCTCCAGCGGCTTCATTTCCCCGTTCGGCCGTGGCGAAGACGTGCTGTCGCACCGCATCGGCGACGCCATCTGGCTGTCGGTCGGCAGCGAGAACAAGATCCTGCCCGGCTCGGTGGTCAACGACCTGCTGGCGCAGAAGGTCGCCGAGATCGAGGACAAGGAAGGGCGCAAGCTCGGCGGCAAGGCGCGCAAGCGCTTGAAGGACGACCTGCTGCACGAACTGCTGCCGCGCGCGTTCGTGAAGAGCTCGCGCACCGATGCACTGCTCGACCTGGAGCACGGCTTCCTGGCCGTCGATGCTTCTTCGCGCAAGACCGGCGAGATGGTGGCCTCGGAGATCCGTCGCGCGCTCGGCAGCTTCCCGGCGATTCCGCCCAATGCCGAAGTGGCGCCGCGCAGCATCCTCACCGGCTGGATCGCCGGCGAACCGCTGCCTGATGGCCTGTCGCTGGGCGAGGAGTGCGAGCTCAAGGACGCGATGGACGGCGGCGCGGTGGTCAAGGCGCAGAACCAGGAGCTGCTCAGCGACGAGATCGGCAAACATCTCGAAGCGGGCAAGCAGGTCACGAAGCTGGCCCTGAGCCTGGACGACCATGTTTCGTTCGTCCTCGGCGAGGACCTGGTGGTGCGCAAGCTGAAGTTCCTGGAAGGCGCGGTCGACCAGCTGGAAAGCACAGAGCGCGACGACCTGCGCCAGGAGCTGGATGCACGCTTCGCCCTGCTGTCTGGGGAGGTGCGTCGCCTGTTCCTGGTCCTGGAGTCGGCGCTGAAGATCAGCAAGGCCGAGGGCTGACAGGCCGGCCGGGCCTCCCCGCGACGGCCCGGTTGAGTAGTCAACTGCTACGACATAGGCTGGCACTACCTGCCGCCAGGAGGTCGCCTCGATGATGCCCTTGTCGCTGTCTGTCGTGCTCGCCGTCGCTTTCGCCCCGCCTGTCATGCATGGCTCGGAAGCGAAACCCTCCGCAGCCGATGCGTTGGCCCCCGTCATCCCCGCGCTGTATACCCCCTCGGACGTCACTCCGTCGGGGCGCGAATTCATCGAGCACTGCGACGATGAAGCGTTCGCGAAGGCACGCTCCCTCCGGATGCTGGCGGAGCGATGCGAACGCCTGCTTCGGCGCTGGCACGGGGAAGCCAGCGGTCACATCGACAGCAGGACTGCGCCCGGTCCGGGCATCGAGCAGTTCGGCGCCCCCCGCTTCCTTCCTCCTCCGTCACCCATGCGGGCCGCGTCCGGAGTCGCGGGCTGATCTTCCGGAATACGGCGGGAGAACAGTGGTCGTGGCGCGGGCATGGCCGACGCGTTGGGCCTAGAATCGTCGCATGCCTTCCCTGCTCCATCGCCTGATCGCCCGCGCGCCGCAGCGCCTGCAACGCGACACCCTGGAACTCGAGCTGGACGATGGCCGCCGCATCGAGGTTCTACGCGTGCGCGATCCGCGCGCGCGCCGGCTCAAGCTCAGCGTGGACGAGCGCGGCGCGCGCCTGACCCTTCCGGTGCGCGCCAGCATGGTCTCGGGGGACCGATTCCTGCATGAACACCGCGACTGGCTGGCCACCCAGCTGGAGCGCCACCGGCCACCGGATGCGGCAGCGACCGCGCTTGCGCCGGGACACACCTCGCAACTGCCGTTGCGCGGCGAGCAGGTGCCGCTGTCATGGCACGACGGCCGCTACATCCGCATCGCCCGCGACGACGCGGGCATCCATGTGCAGCGCCCGGCGCGGGCATCGGATGCCGCCCTGCGACGCGCGCTTCGCGCGTTCTACGAAGCCGAAGCCCGCGCCGACATCGGCCGCTGGCTGCCCACCTACCTGGCGGGCCTGCCGCGTACACCGCGCCAGCTGCGGTTGAAGGTGATGTCTTCGCAGTGGGGTTCGCTGGCTCCGGATGGCACCCTGGCGCTGGACCTGGCCTTGGTGCTGGCGCGGCCCTCGGCCTTCGAATACGTGCTGGTCCACGAGTTGTGCCATCTGCTGCAGGCGAACCATTCGCCTGCGTTCTGGCGTGAAGTGGAAGCCCGCTTCCCCCGCTGGCGAGAGGAAAGGACCTACTTCCACGCCGAAGGGCGCCAGCTCAAGGCCAGCCTGCGCTCGCTGCTCTCCGGCTGACGGCAGGCGCCGGCTGCGGGCATTACGTGATGCCCGCGCTAGGATGGGCCCAGTCCCGACCGGAAGCCCCGCATGCGCGCATCGATCCGTACTGCCCTGTCCTTGGCCGTGGTTGCCGCCTTGATGGCCGGCTGCCAACGCGACGCGGAGCCGACGCAGGCAGGCACTCCCGACAGTGCCCCCGTGCCGGCAGCCCCTGCCACTGCTGATGCCGCGGGCAGCGGACCCCCCTCGTGTCCGGCCGATGCGGGCACACCACCCACGGGTGCCCTCACCGCGACCCGCATCACGGCCGCCGACGGGGATGGCGCGGCCGGCCTCTACGAAGGCCCGGTCTGGCGCGACGGGGCCCTGTACTTCTCCGATTTCCGTTTCTCCGATGGCTTTCCTTCGCGCATCCGCAAGCTGACCGCGCAGGGCGGCCTGGAGACGGTGATCGATCCCAGCGGCAGCAACGGGCTGGCGCTGGGCGAAGACGGTGCGCTCGTCGCCGCGACCCACGACCGCAAGGAGATCTCGCGCTTCGACCTGATCGACGGCTCGCGCATGCGCATCGTCGGCGAGTACCAGGGGCAGCCGTTCAATTCACCCAACGACCTGGTGATCGGCCGCGATGGCACGCTGTGGTTCACCGACCCGGATTTCCAGCGCGCGGCCGCGCCCGGAGGCCAGGACAAGACCCGCGTCTACCGCGTGGGGACCGACGGCAACGTCGGCGTGGTCGATGACAGCATCGCCAATCCGAACGGCATCGCCCTGTCGCCCGACGGCGGCACGCTGTACGTGGCCGGCGGCGGCGAACAAGGCGTGCTGCGCGCCTATGCGCTGGTCGACGGCCAGGCACAGGCCGGCCGCGATCTGGTGGCCACCACGGTTCCGGACGGGCTGGCGGTGGACTGCCTGGGCAACATCTACCTGACCGAACATACCTTGCGACGCGTGCGGGTCATTTCTCCGCAGGGCCAGGAGCTGGCGACCATCGCGGCCGATGCCAACCTCACCAACGCCGCATTTGGCGGCCCGCAGGGACGCACGCTGTACCTCACCGGGGCCGGCGCGGTGTGGTCGATCGACCTGGGCGTGGCTGGCCTGCCGTACTGATCCGGGATCCCGGGCGCCAAAAAAAAGGCCCCGCCGGAGCGGGGCCCTTCGTAGCGCTTCGCCGTCAGGCGATCAGAACCGGTACTGCGCCGAGACGCCGAACAGGTTGGCACCGCCGTCGTAGGAACCGGTCAGGCGCGAACGGCTCGAGGACAGGATGTTGACCTCGGGCGTATCGACCAGGTCGATGCGCGCGTAGCTGGCGTCGAGCGAGAAGTTCTCGCTGGCCGCCCAGGTCAGGCCGACCGAGTACCACATGCGATCCTGGTCGGGCATGCGCGGGGTGCGGTGCGGATAGCTGACCGGGGAGTCGTCGCGGGCGATACCGGCACGCAGGGTGAACGCGTCGCTGAGCAGGTACTCGCCGCCGACGCTGTAGAACCAGCTGTCGCCCCAGCTGTAGTCCTCGGCCGAGTCGGCCTGGCGCGGGTTGTCGAACTGGATGCGGATCTCGCGCAGCGAGCTCCAGCCGGTGCGCGACACCTCACCCATCAGGGCGAACTTCTCGGTGGCGTACCAGGTGCCGCTGAGGGTGTGCACGGCCGGCGTGGTCAGCTCGGCCAGCGCGCCGGTGTCCACGTACTGGCCGGTGGAGGCCAGGATGGTGGCGACGTTGGTCGGCACGGTGAAGTCGGCGTCGCCGGTCAGGGAGTGGTCGACTTCCGAGCGATACGAGTAGCCGATGGACACGTTGTCGGTCGGACGCCAGCTCAGGCCGGCGATGAAGCCCAGGCTGGTGTCGGTGCCGTGCACCTCGACCGAACCGTCGTTCTTCTGCGGGCCGAACGGACCGGTGATCGGGTTCGGCATGAAGCACAGCGCCTGCGTGGCGGCGTTGCCGCACAGCGCGGTGCCGAAGTCGATCGCGTTGGACAGGGTGACGTCGGAGCGCTCGATGACCGCACCGAGGCCGGCCGAGAAGTGGTCGCCCAGATCCAGCGACATGGCCAGGGTCAGGTCGATGATCTTCACGTCCGAGTTCAGCGCGTGGTAACGGCCCTTCCAGCCGTCGTCGTATTCGGTCTTCAGGCCGAACGGCGCGCTGACCATGGCGCCCAGGGTCAGGTACTCGAAGCTGCCTTCCAGCGGCAGGATGAACGACATCGCCGGGACCGGCGAGACGCCGCCGGCGTCGCCGCCGTCGCCACCGGTCAGCGGCTGCTGCAGGGGGGTGCCGGCCGCGGCATAACCGCTGCCTTCGAACTCGAAGGACAGGTCGATCGCGGTGACGTCGCCCTGGATGGTGGTGCGATCGAAGGTCGACATCATCGCCGGGTTGTTGACGACGACCGAGGCGTCGCCCTTGGCCGAAGCGGCGCCGGCCATGGCGCGGCCCTGGGCCTTGACGCTGTTTTCCTTCAGCTGGAACGCGGCGGCATGGACCTGGCCACAGGCCAGGGCGCCGGCGATGCCGAGGGCAAGCGCGGAAATGCGGGTGAGGGAATGGACTTGCATGTTTCTGATCTCTCCGGATGACGGGGGTTGAGTGGCACCTGCGCGCCCGCAGGCGACCCCCTCCCGGGGTTGCCCGCATCCGTCGGAGTCCCCTCCCGACATACGACGCCGTATTGGAGTATACGCCTTGCGTTTAACCAGACAATAACGACGAAAGTCACGCCCCGCGCCGGTGGCCGGCCCGCCTGGCCGGGTGGGTGCAGACGCCCGACCCTGGCCTGGGCGATAGTGGCGGCCATGTTCGTGTCCTTGCCCTCGCGCCAGAAGGCTTCAGTGCGCTGGGCCACGCCGCTGCTGTTTGCCGCGCTGTGGTTGGCTTTCCTGTGGTCGCTGGGCCGCCCGGATGAGGCCCGGCACAGCCTGTGGCTGGCCTGGGGGGCGCTGGGAAGGGGCCTTGGAGGCGGTGACGCCTGGCTGGCCGCCCTGCGCGACGGCAGCGTGCTGCGCCTGTTCACCGCCCTGTTCCTGCATGCGGACTGGGCGCACCTGCTGGGCAACCTCGTGTTCCTGCTGATCTTCGGCCTGCCGGCGGAGCGGACGATGGGGCCGTGGCGGTTCCTGCTGCTGTTCCTGTGTGGCGGCGCGGTGGCCAACCTGGCCGCCGTGCTGGCGATCGACAACCCGGACCGGGTGGTGATCGGCGCCAGCGGCGCGGTCTCGGCCGTGATCGGCGCCTATCTGGCCCTGTTCCCCGGGGCGCGCCTGGGCGTGGTCCTGCCCCTGGGCCTGTTCCTGGAGTTCGTGCGCGCGCCGGCATTCCTGCTGATCGGCATCTGGGCGGCGCTGCAGGTGCTGTTCGCCTACATCGGCCCGGCGTTCGGCGCGGTGGCCTGGGCCGCGCACGTGGCCGGGTTCCTCTTCGGCGTGGTGTTCGCGCTGGTGGTACGGGCCGGCATCGCGCGGCGGCTGCGACGGCAACGCGGCTACTGATCCCTTCGCCCTTGGATCGGGGCCGGTTCCGCCCCATCTTCTCCTCCCGCACGACGATCCGCAGACCGATGGCCAAGCTGCTCTACAAGGTGACTTTCCTCAACCACGGCAAGGTGTACGAGCTCTATGCGCGGCACGTGGCCGGAAGCTCGCTGTGGGGATTCACCGAGGTGGGCGAACTGGTGTTCGACGTGCACGAGGGCCTGGTGGTCGATCCGACCGAAGAGCGCCTGCGCGACGAATTCGGTACCACCCGCGTCCTGCACCTGCCGATGCAGAGCATCGTCCGCGTCGAGGAAGTGGAGCGCAAAGGCCAGTCGGCGATCCGCGATGCGGCCACCGGCGAAAAAGTGGTCACGCCGTTCCCGATGCCGTCCAAGCCGCCACGCTGAAGCCTGCCCGCCGGATATCGACTACGTCGGGCCCGCGCCAGCAGGCGCGGACGTTCCAACTCAGCGCGCCTGCACGGCCTTGGTGCCGGATGCCTGGCTGACGAGCGTCTTCAGCTCGACCAGGGCGGCGGCGATCGGCTTGTCGCCGGGCAGCGGCTGGCCGGCCTTGTAACCCTCGGCACCCTCGTCATCGCCGCGCAGGTGGCCCGGCAGCGTCGCCTCGCTGATCTCCGCCAGGCTGGGCGGCACCACGTCGGCGCCGATCAGGGCCGGGTCCGGCGTGAGCTCCTTGTCCGGGACGATGCCGCTGGCCTGGATGGAACGCCCACTGGGCGTGTAATAGCGCGCGGTGGTCAACTTGACCGAGTCGCCATTGTCCAGCGGCAGCACGGTCTGCACCGAGCCCTTGCCGAAGGTGCGACTGCCGATCACGCGGGCGCGATTGTTGTCGCGCAACGCGCCGGCGAGCACTTCGGCCGCGCTGGCCGAACCGGCATCCACCAGCACCACCACCGGCGCGCCCTTCATGCGGTCGCCCGGCGTAGCGTCGAACCGCGTGTCGCTGATCGGAATCCGGCCGCGCGTGCTGACGATCCCGCCTTTGTCGAGCAGATCGTCGGCCACCTGCACCGCGGCGGTCAGCAGGCCGCCCGGATTGCTGCGCAGGTCCAGCACCAGTCCGCGCAGGCGTCCGCCGGCCTGCGCCTGCAGCTTGTCGAGATGGGTCTGGAAATCGGCGCCCGTATCGGCCTGGAAGGTGCTGATGCGTACGTAGCCATAACCGGGCTCGAGCATGCGGCTGCGCACGCTGGTGATCTTGATGGTCTCGCGCACGAGGGTCACGTCGAACGGCTTGTCGCGCCCCTCGCGCACCACCGTGATGGTGACCTTGCTGCCCGGCACGCCGCGCAGCGGTTCCATCGCTTCGACCTGGGCGATGGGCTTTCCATCGATCGCGATGATGATGTCGCCCGACAGCAGGCCGGCGCGCGCGGCCGGAGTGTCGTCGATCGGCGCGACCACCTTCAGCGTGTTGTCCGGCTCCTGCTGCAGCTCCACGCCGATGCCGTCGTAGGCGCCGCTGGTCTGCTCGTCGAAGGATTCGCTCTCGCTCTTGTCCAGGTATGCGCTGTGCGGATCCAGGTCCAGCAACAGGCCGGCGATCGCCGATTGCATCAACGCGCGGTCGTCGACCGGATCGACGTAAGCGTCCTTGACGGCGTTGTAGACCGCCACGTAGCGGCGGATCTCGGCCAACGGCACCCTGGAAGCCGCGGTGGCGCGGTCATCGGCGGCATCGGGATCGTCGCTGGCCGCCACCGGCGCATCCTGGTTCGGGATGTCTTCCGGCGCCGCTTCTTCCGCGGGCGCCGCTTGCCCGGCTGCTTCCTTCGCTTCCGGTCCGCCCGGTGCAGGTTGCTGGGCGGCGACGTGCGCAGCCGGCAACAGGGCCAGCAGCAGGAGCAGGGAGGGACGACGCATGCGGGGCTCCGGGACGCGCCAGGCGCGCGTTGAACCGATTATGCGTCAAGCCCGGCCCAATGCCGCTTGAACTTCCACCGGACTTCCGCTGCCGGCATTCAGCGACGTTGCAGCCACGACGCCGGATCCACCGGCTGGCCGTTACGGCGCAATTCGAAGTAAAGCGCCGCACGGCCGTGGCCACCGGAGCTGCCGACCTTGGCCACCGCGTCGCCCCGGCGCACCCTGTCCCCGGCATCGCGCAGCAGCGACTCGTTGTGCGCGTACAGGCTCATGTAGCCGTTGCCGTGGTCGACGATCAGGATCAGCCCGTAACCGGTCATCCACTCGGAAAACCCCACGGTGCCATCGGCCACCGCGGTGCCCGGACTGCCGGCCGACGCGCCGATCAGTACGCCGCTGCTGGTCCTTCCGTCGGGCAGGCGACCGCCATAGCGCGCCAGCAACTCGCCAGTCGCCGGCCAGCCCAGCCCGCCTACTTTCGGAGGTGGCGTCGTCGATGCCACCCGGGGCGGCACCTTGCCCGGCGCAGCCGTGCGACCGTTTGCGCCCTGTTGCGCGCTCTGCGCTTCGCGCCTGGCGGCGGCACGGCGCTCGGCCTCGGCCTTCGCAGCGGTTGCCCGCAGGTTGGCGAGCAGGCGCTCCAGCGATTTCACGTCGCGTCCCAGCGCCTGCTCGCGCTGCTGGCGATCCTCATAGCGGTGATCGAGGTCGGCCACGACTTCGGCTCGTGAGCCGCGGTCGCGTTTGAGGGTGGCCAACTGCTGCTTCTGCTCAGCCTGCAGCGCCTGCAGTTCCGCGGTGCGCGCTTCGATTTCCGTCTCCGTCGCCACCAGCGCTTCCAGCGCCCCGGACAGCTCGGCCACCTGGCGTACCTGCTCGCGCTGGGCGTACCGGTAGTAGCCCAGCGCACGCTGGGCGTCGGCGATGCGGTCCTGTGCCAGCAGGATCTTCAAGGGCGCCTGGGCACCGCTCATGTAGGCGCTGCGCAGCAGCGTGGCCAGGTGCGCGCGACGCTGCCCGAGGTCGAGCTGCATCGCTTTGCGGCGCTGCTGCAGGGCGGTCAGCGCATCGCGTTCGCGCGCCATTGCCGCCTCGGTCTCGGCCAGTGCGCGGCCGGAGCGACCCAGTTGTTCGTCCGCCCGGCGCAATCGCTGGGCGGCCTCGCCGCGCTGTCCTTCCAGCCGGCGGCGTTCGCGGGCGATCTGCTGCAACTCGGTGCGCGTCTTGCGCAGCTCCTGCTCGGTCGCCTTCTGCGACTGGGCCTGGACGGCGAACGGAACGACGACCGGCCCGGACATCCACGCCAACCCGAGGAGCATGGCCAGCCGGGCCGCGACACGGGGCGACCCGCCGGCGAAGAGCCAGGACAGCATCTGCTTGCGGCGATGGCGCACGCCCGGACATCCCAGTGACTTCAGACAGTGGCGGATTGTAGCCAAGGGTGGTCGTATGCTGGTCAGGTCCCGTATCACAGGCATCCCATATGACCCGCCTCATCACCCGCGTCGCCTTTGCCCTTGCCGTGGCCTGTTCGTTGCCCGCCATGGCGCAGGACGACATCAGCAAGGTCAACGGCAGCATCGAAACGAGCGCCGGCGGCAATTACGGCGACCTGGAGACCGTCAACGGCGCCGTGCACATCGCCGAGAACGTGCAGTCCGGCGACGCCAGCACCGTAAACGGCAGCGTCCACGTCGGCAATGGCGCCCGCGTCGGCAGCCTGGAAACGGTCAACGGCGCCATCCGCCTCGGCCGCAACGTCCAGGTCGCCGGCGACATCGAGACGGTCAATGGCAGCGTATTCGTCGACCAGGGCGGCAAGGTGGATGGCGGCATCGAGACCGTGAACGGCGCAATCGGCCTGGTCCAGACCGAAGTGGTCCAGAACCTGGAAACGGTCAATGGCGACATCACCGTGGGCATCGGTTCCCACGTGCGCGGCGGCATCACCATCGAGCGCAACCGCAGCTGGTTCCAGGGCACGCCCAAGCGCAAGCCGCGGGTGGTGATCGGCCCGAACGCCGTTGTCGACGGGCCGCTCGAGTTCCGCCGCGAGGTCAGCCTGTACGTGCACAAGACTGCCCGGACCGGTCCGGTGACCGGGGCCGAACCGGTGAGCTTCGAAACCGAGACCGCGCCGCAGGACTGAGCCGGCGCGGCTTGGCTAGAATCGGGGTTCCGCTATCCCTTCGGAGTCCCGATGTCCCGTAAAGTCCTGATCGGCCTCGCCGCCGGCGCCCTGGCGCTGGCCGGCTGCAAACAGGCCGACACCCCCGCCCCGCCCCCCGCGCCCGACGCCGCCGCTGCTACTGCGCCCGCCAGCACCCATGCATTCAAGTCCACGATCGAGGCGGACGACTTCGCCGAAATGGTGAAGACCCTGGCCTCGGACGAGTTCGAGGGCCGTGGCCCGGGCTCGGTCGGCGAAGAGCGCACCATCGAATACATCCGGGCGCAGATGCAGCGCATCGGCCTGCAACCGGGCAATGGCGACAGCTACTTCCAGGACGTGCCGATGGTGGAAACCACGGCCGACCCGTCAACGAAGCTGACGCTCACCATCGATGGCAAGCCGGTGGAGCTGACATTCGGTGCGGACATGGTGGTCGGCACGCGTACCGGCCAGGCCCAGGTCAGCGTCAAGGACAGTCCGATGGTATTCGTCGGCTACGGCGTGGACGCGCCCGAGCGCGGATGGAACGACTATGCCGACCAGGACTGGACCGGCAAGACCGTGGTGATGTTCGTCAACGATCCGGGCTTCCACGCCCAGGACGAGAAGCTGTTCGACGGCAAGAAGATGACGTATTACGGCCGCTGGACCTACAAGTTCGAGGAAGCTGCGCGCAAGGGCGCCGTTGCGGCGCTGATCGTGCACGACGACGCCGGCGCGAGCTACGGCTGGGATGTGGTCAAGAATTCGTGGTCCGGCGCGCAGTACGACCTGCCGGCGAGCGACGATCCCGAGCCGCGCCTGCCGGTGCAGGGGTGGCTGACTGCAGACGCGGCACGCAAGCTGTTCGCTGGTGCCGGCCTGGACCTGGAAGACGCCTACAAGAAGGCGGGCAAGGCCGGTTTCACGCCCGTGCCGCTTGACGCCACCCTGTCGGTCGACCTGGCCAGCAGCACCGCCAACAAGACCTCACGCAACGTGATCGGCGTTCTGCCGGGCAAGTCCCGCGCTGATGAGGCCGTGCTCTACATGGCCCATTGGGACCACCTGGGCAACCACGAGGGCGAGGAAGGCGACGCCATTTACAACGGCGCGATCGACAACGCGACCGGCGTGGCGGGCATCCTGGAGATCGCGGAAGCCTTCGCCCAGCAGGAACAGCCGCCGGAGCGCTCCGTGGTGTTCGTGGCGGTCACGCTGGAGGAGTCGGGCCTGCTCGGGTCGAAGTACTACGTCGCACATCCGACGTTCCCGCTGGACAAGATCGCCGGCGTGGTCAACCTCGATGCGATGTCGGTGGCTGGCCGATCGCGCGACTTCGTCGTCACCGGCAAGGGCAATTCAGAGCTGGAGGACATGCTGAAGACCTACGCCGACCAACAGGAACGGGTCCTGGTCCAGGAGGGCAATACCGCCGCGGGCTACTACTTCCGCAGCGACCACTTCAATTTCGCCAAGGCCGGCGTTCCCGCGTTGTATGCCAAGGGCGGCAGCGATCTGGTCGAGGGTGGTACCGAGGCCGGCAAGGCCGCCAGCGCCGACTACGCCAAGCGTTACCACCAGCCCAGCGACGAGGTTCATGAAGGCTGGCGCTACGACGGAGTCGTCGAGGACCTGGTCGCGCTTTATGGCGTTGGTCGCGACCTTGCCGCCGGCGACCGCTGGCCGAACTGGTACGCAGGCAATCCGTTCAAGGCGGCACGCGACACGATGATGACTGGCAAGCAGGCCGGCAGCACCGAGTAATACCTCAGGCGTATTGGGCGCCCAGGAACGAACGAAGGGCCGGTCGCTGTCGCGCCGGCCCTTTTTTTGTGCGTCGACCGGGCTGACTGAGTATGTGCCGTTACGTGCAATAGCTAGCCCTTGCCACGAAAGAACCATGTTTCGCGCCGTTGCGGGAACGGGTAATCCAAGGTGCCACAGTCATCGGCAGTTGATATGCGCGCTGAGCGAACTCGGATCGACGGAATCGATCTCGCGCGGGCCACGACCAGAGCTCTCTCGCCGAGGCATGACCCTGGAGTTCGCATTGCGATATGGCCTGCCGCCCAGGCAGCCCAACTGGGGTGCGCGCGCAATTGAGCAAACACGCCAGGCAATCAGGGCACAGCGCAGCGCAGCCCTACCCGCCTGAAAGCTCGCCGCCCGGGCAAGAGGCGACAGGCTCCGCTCACCACGAACGCCGGTCGGAGATCCGAGGGGCAGCCATCTTCACGGCCAATCGGCAGCCCGCCGTCAACCTGGTCGACGGACTCGGGCTTACCGACCAGATCCGCGGCGCCCATCCGGGGCGCCCGTTGACTGTCCCGTTCAGCGATTCCCGCCTTGCGCGACGCCAGCTGCGTCCGGTGCCGGGGTCGTTTGCAGGCGCGCCCACGTCGCCCCTTTCAAGACTCCCTATCGGGAGGCAACGGCCGTTCACGACTCCGCACGATCGTTGAATCGGAAAAAGAAGAAACCCCCAGCCTGGCGGCTGGGGGTTTCGGGATAAAACCCTGACGATGACCTACTCTCGCATGGGAAGCCCACACTACCATCGGCGCTGTTGCGTTTCACTTCCGAGTTCGGGATGGGATCGGGTGGTTCCACAACGCTAATTTCATCAGGGAGACGGTTGGAGCGTGCTGGTGAACATGATCGCCCGTAAAGGACCGACCGTGCATACCGCACCGTCTCGCATAAGTACTTGGGATGTAGTGAGCGGCTCGATGACTATCGACGTGTTCGTCGAGTCCAAGGCCACTTGAGGTTATATGGTCAAGCCACACGGATCATTAGTATCAGTTAGCTCAACGCATTGCTGCGCTTACACACCTGACCTATCAACCACCTAGTCTTGATGGTTCCTTTAGGGGACTTGTGTCCCGGGAGATCTCATCTTGAGGCGCGCTTCCCGCTTAGATGCTTTCAGCGGTTATCGCTTCCGAACGTAGCTACCCGGCAATGCCACTGGCGTGACAACCGGAACACCAGGGGTTCGTCCACTCCGGTCCTCTCGTACTAGGAGCAGCCCCTCTCAAATCTCCAACGCCCATGGCAGATAGGGACCGAACTGTCTCACGACGTTCTGAACCCAGCTCGCGTACCACTTTAAATGGCGAACAGCCATACCCTTGGGACCGACTACAGCCCCAGGATGTGATGAGCCGACATCGAGGTGCCAAACACCGCCGTCGATATGAACTCTTGGGCGGTATCAGCCTGTTATCCCCGGAGTACCTTTTATCCGTTGAGCGATGGCCCTTCCATACAGAACCACCGGATCACTAAGTCCTAGTTTCCTACCTGCTTGATCCGTCGATCTTGCAGTCAAGCACGCTTATGCCTTTGCACACAGTGCGCGATGTCCGACCGCGCTGAGCGTACCTTCGAGCTCCTCCGTTACTCTTTAGGAGGAGACCGCCCCAGTCAAACTACCCACCATACACGGTCCCCGACCCGGATTACGGGTCTAGGTTAGAACGTCAAGCACATCAGGGTGGTATTTCAAGGATGGCTCCACCGAAGCTAGCGCCTCGGTTTCATAGCCTCCCACCTATCCTACACAGACGAACTCAACGTTCAGTGTAAAGCTATAGTAAAGGTTCACGGGGTCTTTCCGTCTTGCCACGGGAACGCTGCATCTTCACAGCGATTTCAATTTCACTGAGTCTCGGGTGGAGACAGCGCCGCTGTCGTTACGCCATTCGTGCAGGTCGGAACTTACCCGACAAGGAATTTCGCTACCTTAGGACCGTTATAGTTACGGCCGCCGTTTACTGGGGCTTCGATCAAGAGCTTCGCCTTGCGGCTGACCCCATCAATTAACCTTCCAGCACCGGGCAGGCGTCACACCCTATACGTCCACTTTCGTGTTTGCAGAGTGCTGTGTTTTTGATAAACAGTCGCAGCGGCCTGGTTTCTGCGACCCTCCTCAGCTATAGCCCGCATGGGCCACCAAAGAGGGTGCACCTTCTCCCGAAGTTACGGTGCCATGTTGCCTAGTTCCTTCACCCGAGTTCTCTCAAGCGCCTGAGAATTCTCATCCTACCCACCTGTGTCGGTTTACGGTACGGTCTGCGTGAGCTGAAGCTTAGGAGCTTTTCCTGGAAGCGTGGTATCAGTGACTTCGTCCTAAAGGACTCGTCTCGGTGCTCGGTCTTAAAGGATCCCGGATTTGCCAAAGATCCAAACCTACCGCCTTTCCCCGGGACAACCAACGCCCGGTACACCTAACCTTCTCCGTCCCTCCATCGCACTCACGCGAGGTGCAGGAATATTAACCTGCTTCCCATCGACTACGGCTTTCGCCCTCGCCTTAGGGACCGACTAACCCTGCGTCGATTAACGTTGCGCAAGGAAACCTTGGGCTTTCGGCGTGCGGGCTTTTCACCCGCATTATCGTTACTCATGTCAGCATTCGCACTTCCGATACCTCCAGCGGACTTCTCAATCCACCTTCGCAGGCTTACGGAACGCTCCTCTACCGCGCATAACAAAGTTATGCACCCCAAGCTTCGGTTTATCGCTTAGCCCCGTTAAATCTTCCGCGCAGACCGACTCGACCAGTGAGCTATTACGCTTTCTTTAAAGGGTGGCTGCTTCTAAGCCAACCTCCTGGCTGTCTGTGCCTTTCCACATCGTTTCCCACTTAGCGATAATTTGGGACCTTAGCTGTGGGTCTGGGTTGTTTCCCTTTTCACGACGGACGTTAGCACCCGCCGTGTGTCTCCCATACAGTCCGTCTCGGTATTCGGAGTTTGCAATGGTTTGGTAAGTCGCGATGACCCCCTAGCCATAACAGTGCTCTACCCCCGAGAGGATACATATGAGGCGCTACCTAAATAGCTTTCGAGGAGAACCAGCTATCTCCGGGTTCGATTAGCTTTTCACTCCTAATCACACCTCATCCCCGTCTTTTGCAACAGACGTGGGTTCGGGCCTCCAGTACCTGTTACGGCACCTTCACCCTGGGCATGACTAGATCACCCGGTTTCGGGTCTACAGCCCGCGACTATGCGCCCTATTCAGACTCGGTTTCCCTTCGCCTCCCCTATACGGTTAAGCTTGCCACGAACTGTAAGTCGCTGACCCATTATACAAAAGGTACGCAGTCACCCTTGCGGGCTCCTACTGCTTGTACGCACACGGTTTCAGGGTCTATTTCACTCCCCTCTCCGGGGTTCTTTTCGCCTTTCCCTCACGGTACTGGTTCACTATCGGTCGGTCAGGAGTATTTAGCCTTGGAGGATGGTCCCCCCATGTTCAGACAGGGTTTCACGTGCCCCGCCCTACTCGTCTTCACTGGAGTGGCCCTTTTAAATACAGGGCTATCACCTTCTATGGCCAACCTTTCCAGGTTGTTTTTCTAAAGCCATTCCAGCTTAAGGGCTAGTCCCCGTTCGCTCGTCACTACTTAGGGAATCTCGGTTGATTTCTTTTCCTCCGGTTACTTAGATATTTCAGTTCACCGGGTTCGCTTCCAGCAGCTATGAATTCACTGCAGGATACTGCCGAAGCAGTGGGTTTCCCCATTCGGACATCGCGGGATCAAAGCTTATTGCCAGCTCCCCCGCGCTTTTCGCAGGCTGTCACGTCCTTCATCGCCTCTGACCGCCAAGGCATCCACCGTGTGCGCTTATTCGCTTGACCATATAACCCCAAGTCGCCTCGGAGTTACTGACGTGCTGGTGGGGTACAAAGCCACCAACGCGAACATTCGACTCAATTTTTAGGGGCTCGAAGCCCCCGCCTTAGCCTCAACGACACGTCGAGATAGACATCTCAAACGCTCGCTACATCCCAAGTTATAAAAGAACACGTGCCGGCCTCAACGCCTGGCGCGTAAATTCGAAAGTGTGTGCGCTTGTCATTCAGAGTGGTGGGTCTGGGAGGACTCGAACCACCGACCTCACCCTTATCAGGGGTGCGCTCTAACCACCTGAGCTACAGACCCAAAAGTCGATACTCAATATGGTGGAGCCTGTCGGGATCGAACCGACGACCCCCTGCTTGCAAAGCAGGTGCTCTCCCAGCTGAGCTAAGGCCCCTAAAAGGGACTTCCCCAGTCCGTCAGGACCAGGAACTCTGAATGCAGGTGACTTGTGAGGACGCCCGACAGGACGATGCTGTCGTGCTCAAAAGGAGGTGATCCAGCCGCACCTTCCGATACGGCTACCTTGTTACGACTTCACCCCAGTCATCGGCCACACCGTGGCAAGCGCCCTCCCGAAGGTTAAGCTACCTGCTTCTGGTGCAACAAACTCCCATGGTGTGACGGGCGGTGTGTACAAGGCCCGGGAACGTATTCACCGCAGCAATGCTGATCTGCGATTACTAGCGATTCCGACTTCACGGAGTCGAGTTGCAGACTCCGATCCGGACTGAGATGGGGTTTCTGGGATTGGCTCACCCTCGCGGGATTGCAGCCCTCTGTCCCCACCATTGTAGTACGTGTGTAGCCCTGGTCGTAAGGGCCATGATGACTTGACGTCATCCCCACCTTCCTCCGGTTTGTCACCGGCGGTCTCCTTAGAGTTCCCACCATTACGTGCTGGCAACTAAGGACAAGGGTT
This sequence comes from Pseudoxanthomonas daejeonensis, assembly GCF_010093205.1. Classification (GTDB taxonomy): domain Bacteria; phylum Pseudomonadota; class Gammaproteobacteria; order Xanthomonadales; family Xanthomonadaceae; genus Pseudoxanthomonas; species Pseudoxanthomonas daejeonensis. The sequence goes on along the minus strand of NZ_PDWN01000008.1, from coordinate 104,306 downwards.
GCGCTCGTTGCGGGACTTAACCCAACATCTCACGACACGAGCTGACGACAGCCATGCAGCACCTGTCTCACGGTTCCCGAAGGCACCAATCCATCTCTGGAAAGTTCCGTGGATGTCAAGACCAGGTAAGGTTCTTCGCGTTGCATCGAATTAAACCACATACTCCACCGCTTGTGCGGGCCCCCGTCAATTCCTTTGAGTTTCAGTCTTGCGACCGTACTCCCCAGGCGGCGAACTTAACGCGTTAGCTTCGATACTGGGTTCCAAGTTGAACCCAACATCCAGTTCGCATCGTTTAGGGCGTGGACTACCAGGGTATCTAATCCTGTTTGCTCCCCACGCTTTCGTGCCTCAGTGTCAGTGTTGGCCCAGGTGGCCGCCTTCGCCACGGATGTTCCTCCCGATCTCTACGCATTTCACTGCTACACCGGGAATTCCGCCACCCTCTACCACACTCTAGTCGCCCAGTATCCATCGCAATTCCCAGGTTGAGCCCAGGGCTTTCACGACAGACTTAAACAACCACCTACGCACGCTTTACGCCCAGTAATTCCGAGTAACGCTTGCACCCTTCGTATTACCGCGGCTGCTGGCACGAAGTTAGCCGGTGCTTATTCTTTGGGTACCGTCATCCCTACCGAGTATTAATCAATAGGATTTCTTTCCCAACAAAAGGGCTTTACAACCCGAAGGCCTTCTTCACCCACGCGGTATGGCTGGATCAGGCTTGCGCCCATTGTCCAATATTCCCCACTGCTGCCTCCCGTAGGAGTCTGGACCGTGTCTCAGTTCCAGTGTGGCTGATCATCCTCTCAGACCAGCTACGGATCGTCGCCTTGGTGGGCCTTTACCCCGCCAACTAGCTAATCCGACATCGGCTCATTCAATCGCGTGAGGCCTTGCGGTCCCCCACTTTCACCCGTAGGTCGTATGCGGTATTAGCGTAAGTTTCCCTACGTTATCCCCCACGACAGAGTAGATTCCGATGTATTCCTCACCCGTCCGCCACTCGCCACCCAGAGAGCAAGCTCTCCTGTGCTGCCGTTCGACTTGCATGTGTTAGGCCTACCGCCAGCGTTCACTCTGAGCCAGGATCAAACTCTTCACTTAAAATTACAGACCCGAAGGTCAATACTTTCAGATGCAGAAGTTCTACCCAGCTACGTATCGCTTGCTATAAAGCATTTGACTTGTTGCTGTTAAAACGTCTGCAAGATGGACAGTCATCCTTCCTGCAGGCGTCCGCACAAGTTACCTGCGCACACTTTCAAAGAGCGTCGGAATCGGCCTCAGCGCCTTCATCCGTGTCCCGACGTTTCCGTCGAGGTGAGCCGCACATTGTGCCGGCTCGTTTTGAAGATGTCAACACCGCGTCGCGGGTTTTTCATCTTCTCCTCAGCTTGGCGGCGAACCGCTTCCGTTGAGGTGAGCCGCACATTGTGCCGACTCGTTTTGGATCCGTCAACACCCCGTGAAGGGGTCTTTTCGTTTCCGTCCTCGTTGGCTGCGAATCTTTCGACTCGTTTCCGCCGAGGGAGCCGCCCATTATAGGGGGCTTCCGGAGAACTGCAACACCTTTTTCGAGGGTTTTTGTTTCCGGCCCCGCCGTCGTTGATTCCCGAAGGAGGTCAGCGAGTAGCGGGGCGCGCATTGTGCACGGCCGCCCCAGGAATGGGAAGCCCATTGCGCAATTTTTTTCGCTTAGACGGCAGCCGGGATAACTCGACAGGCGATTCCGGCCTGATGGCAGCTGGCCGAGATGCTTGCGCGCGCTGCTTTATCGACTGGAAGCCGGTGCATGAAGACGATCCGGGCGCCCGAGGCCGCCGCCTCCAGGACACACTCCAGTGCATTTCCGCGGGAGCGGATGCGCTGCGCATCCCGGCGTGCCGGCTCCAGCGCGGCTTCTTCGATATCTTCGGCCAGGACGATCACGTCCGCTTCGTTCAGGGCCCGCAGCGCGCGCAATGTATAGAGGTCGGGCGCCTCGCTGGCCTCGACCAGCGCTACAACGCCTTTCATCCGTTCCAGGTCAGGCGCCCGCTCCACTTCCGCGACGAAAGCCGCTTCGAGCGCGACAGGGCCGCCACGCTCGTATTCGTGCTCCATGCGCCCGTCCAGCATGCGCTCGAACCAGCGACGGCGCGCGGCCAGGTCCGGCATCTGCGCGCGGATGCGTTCCCGATGCGCCGCGAACTGCGCCGCGAGCACGCCCAACGCAGGACCGAGTGCGATTTCCAGCTGCTCGCGGATACGGCGTGCAAGCATCGGAGCCGCCCCGCCGGAGGAGATCGCCACGACCAGGGGCGCACGATCGACCACCGCCGGGACCTGGAAGGTGGACAGCACGGCATCGTCGACCACGTTTACGAAGCGCCTGCGGCGGCCCGCTTCGGCGGCCAGGCCCGCATTGAACGCCGGGTCATCCGTGGCCGCCACCGCAAGCCAGACGGCGTCGAGCCAGGCCGGGTCGAAATCGCCGCCCAAGCGGACGATGCGGCCCGTGGACAGCGCCTCGGCAATGTCAGGGTGCAGGACCGCATGGGCATGCAGGCGCACGAGCGCGCCTGCCTTGAGCAGGGCAGCGACCTTGCGCGCGGCCACTTCGCCCCCGCCGACTACCAGTACCTCGCGACCACCCAGGTCGGCAAACAATGGGTACAGCGCCATGCCACAGCCCCCTCATGCGATTCCGCATCGTCCCCGCTGGGGTGAGGATTGTCGATGGCGCGGCGGCCCGGGGTCAGGGCGCCAGGAAGTCCCTGTAGAAATCCGCCACGACTGCGGGCTGGTCCATATGTAAATGGTGTCCGCCCGGCACCACGTTCAGCTCCGCGTGGCGCACGGCGGCCAGGCGCGCCTGGCGGACCGGTTCGGGAAAGTAGGGTTGGGCCGGGTCGGCATACAGAAGCCGGACAGGGCAGGTGATCGCCGAAAGGAGCGCCGCGACCTGCGATTCGGTCAATCGGCTGGCCGCCGGGCGGGTCAGGCGAGGATCACTGCGCCAGACACGGCCGCCCTCCACTGGACGAGTGCCCCGCTCGACCAGCAGGCGCGCATTGGCCTCGTCGAGCTGGCTGGCTTGCATGCGCGCGCGCACCGCCACGGCAAGATCCGGAAATACGCGCAGCGCAGCGCCTGCAGGCCGGGCGCGGGCCACCGCGACGGCCTGCTGCAGGCGCGCGGCGGTGGTTTCGACCGGTTCGGCCAGCGGTCCGAGGGTCTCGATGAGCGCAAGCCGCTCGACCCGCGACGGGACCGCCGCGGCGACCAGCGTGGCGATCGCAGCACCCATGGAGTGGCCCAGCAGGGTGAAACTCTCCCACCCCAGCGCATCGGCGGCATCCAGCACTGCATATAGATGGGTGGTCAAGCCGTACTCGGCACCCACCGGCAGGTGCGCACTGTGGCCATGGCCCGGCAGGTCGAGCAGCAGCAGGTCGAGGTCGGGCAGGTGCGGGAGCAGCGGCAGGAAGCTGGCGGCGTTGTCCAGCCAGCCGTGCAGGGCGATCACCCGGGGCCGGCCCGGACGCGCAACGCGCAAACCCGCCAGCTCGCCCCAGGCTACCGGGAGGTCGATGTCATCCGGCGTCATGCCTCTCGCCCGACCGCGCAACTCGCCAGGTGGGCCAGTGCGTCGGCGTGGGTCGGTGCGTCATTGAGACAGGGGATATAGGCAAGGCGACCACCCTTGGCCTGGAAGTGCTCGGCCAGGCCCAGGGCCACTTCCTCCAGGGTTTCGAGGCAATCCACGGCAAATCCCGGGCAGACCACATCCACCTGGCGTTCGCCGCTGCTGGCCAGGCGGTCCAGCGCCTGGATAGTGGACGGTTCCAGCCAGCGCTCGCGACCGAACCGGGACTGGTACGCAAGCGACCACTGGGTGGTGTCCAGCCCCAGCGCGGCGGCGATCGCATGCGCGCTGTCCCGGCAGCGCTGCGGATACGGATCGCCCGCGTCGGCCACCCGTTGCGGCAGGCCATGGAAAGAAAACAGCAGGTGAGAGCCGCTGCCATGCTGATGCCGGTAGCGGCGAATCGAATCGGCGACCGCGGCCACCCAGCCCGCATCGACCGAGTAATCCTCGATCAGGGTCACGTCCATGCCCTGGGTCTCTTCGGCGACGACGTCGGCGACCGAAGCGGTAGTGGTGGTGGAGTACTGCGGGTAGAGCGGCAGGATCACGAGGCGGCGCGCACCCGCAGCACGCAGTTCGCGAAGCGTCGCGCGCAGGGCAGGGGTGCCGTAGCGCATGGCCGGGCGCACATGCCAGTCCGGCAGGCGCTGCTGCAGGGCAGCCGCCAGCCGCAGGGTGTGGACGAGCAGGGGCGAGCCCTCGTCCATCCACACCTTGGCGTAGTTGGCTGCCGAACGCGGCCCGCGCAGCGGCAGGATCAGCCCGTGCAGGAGGGGTTTCCACAGCAGCGGCGGAATCGAGACCACGCGGGGGTCGCCGAGGAATTCGGCCAGGTAACGGCGCACCGCCGGCGCGGTGGGCGCTTCGGGGGTGCCGAGGTTGACCGCGACCAGCGCGGTATCGATGGCGTCGGACATGCCGGCATTCTGACAGAGCGGATGCGTCGTCGCGCCGCGACGCGCATGTGCCCGCGCGTACGCGACGGCGGGCCTCATGCACGATTCATTGAATCTTCATTAATTTCGACCCATCCGCGGCCCGCCCGCACTTACGTTCCGGAGCCCTCCGCATGTCGCGCCTGCCGAAATTCCTGTTCTCGCTGGCCGTCCTGTTCGCTGCCGGGCATGCGCTCGCCGCGCCCACCGAAGAGGAACGCGCGCGCAATGCCGTGCGGGTCCTCGCCGAGATCCAGCAGATCCCCGAGCAGTCGATCCCGGACAAGCTGCTCGACGAGGCGCGCGGGATCGTGGTCGTCCCGGACACGATCAAGGCCGGCCTGGTGCTCGGCGGGCGCCGCGGCCACGGGCTGATGTCGGTGAAAAGCGCCGACGGCACCTGGTCCAACCCGGTGTTCGTGACCCTGACCGGCGGCAGCATCGGCTTCCAGGCCGGCGTGCAGTCCTCCGATGTCGTGCTGGTATTCCGCAACGACCGCAGCCTGGACGACATCGTCAACGGCAAGTTCACCTTGGGCGCCGATGCCGGCGTGGCCGCCGGCCCGGTAGGCCGCAATGCCGCCGCCGCCACCGACGGCCAGCTGAAGTCCGAGATCTGGTCCTGGTCGCGCGCGCGCGGCCTGTTTGCCGGTGTCTCCCTGGACGGCGCGGTGCTGCAGATCGACCGCGACGCGCAGGCGCAGGTATATGGCGCCACCACGACCCCGCGCATGGTGTTCGAGGGGCGCTCGCAGGTCACTCCACCCAGTGCGGTGGTGGCGTTCCGCGACCAGCTCGAGGAGGCGACCCACAGCGCGCGCGTGGCCCGTTCCGGCGGCTCGGCTCCGGTCGCCGGCGCAGCGCCGGTCGTTTCGCACGCCCCGGCCCAGGTGCAGACCGTCGGAACCGCGCCGGCTCCCGCCGCGCCCGGCACTGCGGCTCCGGCCAGTGGTCCCGCGCCGACGCAGGGTTTCGAGCCGATCGAAGACTCCGGCACACGGACCGAACCACTGCCCTGAGTGCTGCGCTATCCTGTGGCCCTGTTCCTCTGAATCTGTGAGCGTGCCATGGGCGGCCTGAGCATCTGGCATTGGATCATCGTGCTGGTAGTGGTGCTGCTGGTGTTTGGCACCAAGCGCCTGCGCAATGCCGGCAAGGACCTTGGCGAAGCGGTCAAGGGCTTCAAGGAAGGCATGCGCGACCCGGACGAAAAGCCGGCCGGCCAGCTCGGCAACGAGCGCAGCGCCGAGTCGAAGGAACAGTCCGAGCGCGATCGCGCCGAACACTGATTCCGCGTCGGTCGCGCGCGGATGTTCGATATCGGTTTCGGCGAACTGCTGCTGATCGCGGTGGTCGCGCTCGTGGTCCTCGGTCCGGAGCGGCTGCCCAAGGCGGCCCGCTTCGCCGGGCTGTGGGTGCGTCGCGCACGCGCGCAGTGGTATTCGGTCAAGTCAGAACTCGAACGCGAACTGGAAGCCGAAGAGCTGAAGCGTCGCATGCAGGACACCCAGGCCGCGCTGAAGCAGGCACAGGCGCGCCTGCAGGACGAATTCGGACAGGCCCAGTCCCAACTGCAGGGCGAACTCGACGCAGCGGGCAAGCAACTGGACGCCGTCCGGCGCGAGGTCGAGGATCGGCCGCAAACCCCGGACGCGCCTGCGACACCACCGCAGGAGGGAAGCGATGAATCCCGCCGGCCCTGAAGCGGACAGCGAGAGCAGCCTGCTCGACCACCTGCTCGAGCTGCGTACGCGACTGCTGCGCGCGCTGGCCGGGCTGGTGGTCGTGCTGCTGGCGCTGCTGCCTTTCGCCAACAAGCTTTACGCGTGGCTGGCCGCACCTTTGCTGGACAAGCTGCCCGAGGGCGGCCAGCTGATCGCCGTGCAGGTGGCCTCGCCGTTCTTCACTCCGCTCAAGCTGGCGTTCTTCGTCGCCCTGGTGGTGACTGCGCCTTGGCTGCTGTACCAGGCCTGGGCATTCGTGGCCCCGGGCCTGTACCAGCGTGAGAAGCGACTGGCGATGCCGTTGCTGGGCTCGGCGGTGGTGCTGTTCTACGCCGGCTGCGCGTTCGCGTACTTCGTGGTGCTGCCGTCGGTATTCGGCTTCCTCACCGCGATCAAGCCCGAGGGCGTGGCGATGATGACCGACATCAACGCCTACCTGGATTTCGTCCTGGTGATCTTCCTGGCCTTCGGCGCCAGCTTCCAGCTGCCGGTGGCGCTGGTGATCCTGGTCCTGCTCGGCTGGGTCACGCCCGAACAGCTGCGCGAGGGGCGCGGCTACGCGGTGGTGGGCATCTTCATCCTGGCCGCGCTGATCACCCCGCCCGACGTGGTCTCGCAACTGCTGCTGGCGATCCCGATGTGCCTGCTGTACGAGGCGGGCATCCTCGCCTCGCGGCTGGTCGCGCCCAAGCCATCGGACGCGCCTTCGTCCTGAGTGCGCCTCAGGCCGCCAGCTGGCCGCTGGTGGCCGTGCCGGCGGGCGCTTCTTCGCCGAACAGCCTGATCCAGGCGGTGTAGACCGCACCAGCCAGCAACGGCATCAGCACCGCCATCAGCAGCAGCTGCGCGACCCACATCGCGACGAACGGCCCGGCGACCAGCTGCACCACCAGGGTCACCAGCAGCACGCCGAAGTAGATGGCGAACATCGCCACCAGGGTCAACAGCAGGAACACCGCCAGTGCCGGCAGGTTGTGCACGCAGGCGCGCAGGCTGTCGCCCATCGCCTGCAGGCCGTCGCGACGGTCGAACAGGATCCGCGGCACCGATACGAATACGGTCAGGGCCACGGCCACCGCGGCGGCCAGGCCCAGCAGCAGCCACAGCAGGATGCGGCCCGCGGGCAGGCCGGCAACCAGCGCCTCGACCTGCTCGGGCGTCGCCTGCTGGCCGGACTGGGCGAGCGTGTTGAGCTCCTGGCTGACCTGGGCCAGGTGCTGCAGTTCCTGCGGGCCGACCAGCACCAGCAAAAGTACGCCCAGCAACAGGCCGGCGGCGACCTGCGGCAGCAGGGTCGCCAGCAACTGCGGTACCCGACCTTCGTGCACGCCCTGCAACAGGTGCGCCGGATGCGGAGGGCGGTCGTGCGCGACCTCGCGCACCGCCCACAGCAGGCCTGCGAACAGCACCGGGCCGGCCAATGCGACCAGCAGCTGCAGGATCGTGGCCAATGCCGGCACCGCGAGACCGACGGTGACCACGACCGAGGCCAGCAATCCCCACAGCGCACCCAGCGCGCCCAGCGCCACCGGCGCGCGGCGCAGCAGGGTGAAGCCGCCCAGCAACCATTCCGCGCCGTCCGAAGCCGGCAGCCTGCGTATCGTGTCCATCCCGTTCCTGTTGGGCGCCCCGGATCGGGTACGCGGTGATTTCGTAGCGGTTTCGTGCCGATTATGGGCGAAGCGCGTGCGCCGCAGCAGTGCCGCCGCGGCCAGGTTCAGACTCGGCCCGCGCGTCCGGGGGTTCCGCGCGCGTGCTGGACGAAGCGGCGCAGCAACTGGCGCGCCTGCGGCGCCGCGCTGACCTCGCGGGCGACCGTGCGCGGGCAGCGCCCATGGTTGCGCAGGCAGTCGGCGCGCGCGTTGACGTAGCCGCGCATGTGGTGGGTGGCGAACTCGGGGTGGAACTGCACCCCCCACGCCTGCTCGCCCCAGCGGAACGCATGGCAGCCGTCCTGTTCGGAACGGGCCAGCACGGTGGCGCCCTCAGGCGGCCGCAGCACCGTCTGCAGGTGGGTCGCATGGGCGGCGAACCGGGCCGGCATCGCCGCGAACAGCGGATCCTCGAACGCCGGCGGATGCAGGTCGATGAACACCGTGCCCGACTCGCGCCCGGCCGGGTTGTAGTCGACCTCCCCGCCCAGCGCGTGCGCCAGCAACTGGTGGCCGTAGCAGATGCCCAGCAAAGGCGTGCCCTGCTGGACCGCCTCGCGCATCCAGCCGGCCGTGCGCTCGCTCCACTCGGCGCGGTCGGTGACGAAGGCGGCCGAGCCGCTGACGATCACTCCCGCAAGGCCGGTGGCAACCGGCAACGCGTCGCCCCGTTCGGCGTTGACCTCGATCACCTCGTGCGCCGGCAGCCCGGCCGCGACCCGGATCCAGTGCGGAAAGCGGCCATAGCGCTTGAGGCTGTCCACCGGCTGGCCGGTTTCGACGATCAGGAAGGGCGCGCGGCGGACGGCGTTCACGGGCAGGCGGACCAGCGGAAAAGTAGCGGTTGAAACGGCGCAAACCCGCATGGGGCGGGGCTGCGCCCTATACTAGCCCGCTTTTCCGCAGCGCAATAAATGCCGATGACAGGTCCGACCTTCCAGGGATTGATCCAGGCGTTGAACGCTTACTGGGCCGAGCAGGGCTGCGTGCTGATCCAGCCCCTCGACCTGGAAGTCGGCGCCGGCACCTTCCATCCGGCCACCTTCCTGCGCGCGCTCGGGCCGGAGCCGTGGAACGCGGCCTACGTGCAGCCTTCGCGGCGACCCACCGACGGCCGTTATGGCGAGAATCCCAACCGGCTGCAGCGTTACTACCAGTACCAGGTGGTGATGAAGCCCAACCCGGACAACATCCAGGAGCTATACCTGGGGTCGTTGAAGGCGCTGGGCATCGATCCGCGCGTGCATGACCTGCGCTTCGTCGAGGACAACTGGGAATCGCCGACCCTCGGCGCCTGGGGCCTGGGCTGGGAAGTGTGGCTCAACGGCATGGAGGTGACCCAGTTCACCTACTTCCAGCAGGCCGGCGGCATGGAATGCCGGCCGGTGCTGGGCGAGATCACCTACGGCCTCGAGCGGCTGTGCATGTACCTGCAGAACGTGGACAACGTCTACGACCTGGTCTGGACGGTCGGGCCGCAGGGCGTGGTCACCTACGGCGACGTCTACCACCAGAACGAAGTCGAGCAGAGCACCTACAACTTCGAGCATGCCGACGTGGCCGAGATGTTCCACCGCTTCGACGCCTGCGAGGCCGAGGCGCTGAAGCTGGTCGAGGCGGGCTTGCCGCTGCCGGCCTACGAGCAGGTGACCAAGGCCAGCCACAGCTTCAACCTGCTCGACGCGCGCCGCGCGATCTCCGTCACCGAACGCCAGCGCTACATCCTGCGCGTGCGCAGGCTGGCCCAGGCGGTGGCCGAGGCCTACCACGCGCAGCGCGAGAAGCTGGGCTTCCCCGGCCTGAAGCGCGAGGGCGCGGCCTGATGTCCGGCGGGACGATGATCCTGATCGGCATGTACGACTCGCCGTTCACCCGGCGCGTGGCGATCGCACTGGCCCTGCTCGGCCGGGCATTCGAGCATCGCGACTGGTCGGTCGGCGCCGACTTCGACCGGATCCGCGAGTACAGCCCGCTCGGGCGGGTGCCGGTGCTGGTGCTCGAAGACGGCGAGGTACTGACCGAATCGGCGGCGATCCTCGACTGGCTGGAACACGAGCCCGGTGGCGACAGCCTGCTGCCGGCCGGCGGCGCCGGGCGGCGCGAGGCGATGCGCCTGATCGGCCTGGCCAGCGGCGCCGCCGACCGCTGCGTGGCCGGCGTGCTCGAGCGCATCTTCCATCCGCAGGAACACCGCTCGGCCGCGCTGCTGGAGCGTGGCCGGACCCAGGTCGAAGGCGCGCTGGCCGCGCTCGATGCCGCCTGCGCGGCACGCGGCGGTCGCTGGCTCGCCGGCGAGGCGATGACCCTGGCCGACATCACCGTGGCCTGCCACGCCACCTACGCCGGGCAGTCGCTGCCGGTCGACCTGGCGCGTTGGCCCGCGCTTTCCACGCACGTGGCCCGCTGCGAGGCGCTCGATGTTTTCCGCGCCCATTACGCACCGTTCTTCACCCCGCAACCGAAAGGCACCAAGGAATCCAACGCATGAAGCCGCTGCTGATCGAACTGGGCACCGAAGAGCTGCCGGTCAAGGCGCTCCCCGGGCTCGCGCAGGCGTTCTTCGACGGCGTGGTCGCAGCGCTGGAGAAACGCGGCATCGGTTTCGACGCCAACGATGCACGGCCGCTGTACACCCCGCGCCGGCTCGCCGTGCTGCTGCCGGCGGTAGCGGACGAGCAGCCCGAACAGCGCAGCGAAGTGCTGGGCCCGTACCTGAACATCGCGCTCGACGCCGAAGGCAAGCCGACCAAGGCGCTGGAAGGTTTCGCCGCCAAGGCCGGCATCGACTGGACCGCGCTGGAGCGCACCAGTGACGCCAAGGGCGAGCGCTTCGTGCACCGCGCGGTGAAGCCGGGCGCGAATACCGCGGCGCTGCTGCCGGAAATCGTCGCCGAAGCGCTTGCGGCGATGCCGATCCCCAAGCCGATGCGCTGGGGCGACCATGACTACGCCTTCGCCCGGCCGGTGCACTGGCTGGTGCTGCTGCTGGGCGCGGAGGTGGTCAATGCGCAGGTGCTCGGGGTCACGTCCGACCGCATGAGCCGCGGCCATCGCTTCGAGCACGACAAGCCGGTGTGGATCGGCCAGCCCGGCGACTACATCGATGCGCTGCGCGCCGCGCGCGTGCTGGTCGATCCTGCCGAGCGCCGCGCCCGCATCGTCGCCGAGGTCGAGGGCGCCGCGCGCCAGGCCGGTGGCCAAGCGCGCGTCACCGACGACAACCTCGAGCAGGTCGTCTGCCTGACCGAGTGGCCGGCGGCCGTATTGTGCAGCTTCGAGTCCGCGTTCCTGGCCGTGCCGCAGGAAGCGCTGATCGAGACGATGGAGGTCAACCAGAAGTTCTTCCCGGTGCTGAGCGACGGCGGCAAGCTGACCGAGCACTTCATCGGCATCGCCAACATCGAGTCGCGCGACGTGGCCGAGGTGCGCAAGGGCTACGAGCGGGTGATCCGTCCGCGCTTCGCCGACGCCAAGTTCTTCTTCGACGAAGACCTCAAGCAGGGCCTGGTGTCGATGGGCGAGGGGCTGAAGACGGTCACCTACCAGGCCAAGCTGGGCTCGGTGGCCGACAAGGTCGCGCGCGTGGCCGCGCTGGCCGAGGCCATCGCCGCGCAAGTCGGCGCCGATCCGGCGCAGGCGCGCCGTGCGGCGGAACTGGCGAAGAACGACCTGCAGTCGCGCATGGTCAACGAATTCCCGGAGTTGCAGGGCATTGCCGGCCGCCACTACGCGCTGGCCGCGGGTGAACCATCGGAAGTCGCCCTGGCCATCGACGAGGCCTACCAGCCGCGCTTCGCCGGCGACGACATCGCCCTGTCGCCGCTGGGCAAGGTGCTGGCCATTGCCGAGCGCCTGGACACCTTGGCGGGCGGCTTCACCGCGGGCCTGAAGCCAACGGGCAACAAGGATCCGTTCGCGTTGCGGCGCAATGCGCTGGGTCTGGCGCGGACGGTGATCGAGAGCGGGTTCGACCTCTCGATCAAGGCGCTGGTCGAACACGCGATCGCCGGCATCGGCCCGCTGCCGGCGGGCAAGGATGGCGCCACCGCCCCGGCCGATTCGAGCGAGCTCTACGACTTCATCCTCGACCGCCTGCGCGGCTACTACGCCGACAGGGGCGTGCCGGGCGCGCACTTCAACGCGGTGGCCGAACTGAAGCCGGCGTCGCTGTACGACTTCGATACCCGCATCGATGCGATCGGCACCTTCGCCACGCTGCCGGAGGCCGAGGCGCTGGCCGCGGCCAACAAGCGCATCGGCAACATCCTGAAGAAGGCCGACATCGCGATCCCGGCGATGGAGGATCCGGCGTTGTTCAGCGAACCGGCCGAGCGCGCGCTCGGCGAGGCCGTCGAAGCCGCGCTGGACGACACCACCGCTGCCCTGCACCAGCACGATTACGTGCGCGTGCTGAACCGGCTGGCGCTGGTGCGGCCGCAGGTGGACGCCTTCTTCGACCAGGTGATGGTCAATGCCGACGATCCGGCGATCCGCGGCAACCGCCTGGCCCTGCTCAAGCGGCTGGCCGACCGCTTCGGCGCGGTTGCGGTGATCGGGCACCTGTCGGCCTGATCGCGTTTCGCATGAAGGCGGGCTAACGGAGTCGGCACCGGCCCCGTTATCCTGCCCCCATGCGACTCCCCCTGATCCTGACGCTGCTCCTGGCCTCGGCGGCCTCGCCCGCCTGGGCGCGCGGCACGATCGACAGGGTCGAGATCCACGGGCTGGAAGCCAGCGAGGACCGCGCGCTGGAGAACAACGTGCGCCTGGCGCTGGGCGTCAACAACGAACTCGGCAAGGTGCAGGGCGAGTCGCGGCTGGAATTCCTGCTGCTCAACACCGAGCGCGAAGCCCGGCAGGCGCTGGAACCGTTCGGCTACTACTCGCCGACGATTACCGTCGACTCCCCGCGCGACGCCAACGACCGCATCGTGGTCATCGTCCGCGTCGACAAGGGCGAGCCGGTGCGGGTGCGCGATTCGAACGTGGCCATCCTCGGCCCGGGTGGCGAGGACCAGTACCTGGAACGCGACCTCGCCGCCTTCCGGCCGCGGGTGGGCGACCAGTTCGACCACGGCCTCTACGAGGCCAGTCGCGACGGACTGAGCCGGCGCCTGGCCGAACGCGGCTACTTCGACGCGGATTTCATGGAGCGCGAAGTGCGGGTGACCCGCGCCGACTTCGCCGCCGACATCGACCTGGTCTGGGACAGCGGCTTCCGCTACGACATGGGCCCGACCACGTTCCACCAGGACTTCTTCCGCCCCGGACTGCTCGACAAGCTGCTGACCTGGGAGGAGGGCAGCTACTTCCACCAGGGCAAGCTGGACCGGCTGCGCCAGTCGCTGGTCAAGCTGGACTACTTCAGCGCCATCGACATCCAGCCGCTCACCGACCAGGCCACCGACGACCTGCGCGTGCCGATCGACGTCAACCTGGTCCTGGCCAAGCGCACGGTCTACACCGCTGGCGTGAGCTACGGCTCGGAAAGCGGCATGGGCGTGCGCTTCGGCATGGAACGCCGCTACGTCAACGACCGCGGGCACAAGCTGGTCACCGACCTGGACTATGCGCAGAACCGCAAGAACCTGCTGGTGCAGTACCGCATCCCCGCCTTCGCCTGGCTCGATGGCTGGTACACCGGTGCGTTCAGCGCCTACGACGAACAGACCGACTACATCGACTTCCGCAACGTCCGCCTGCTCGCCAGCCGCAGCGGCGAGCTCACCGAGCGCTGGACCGCGGTGGCCTCGATCATCGCGTTGCGCGAGCGCTGGAGCTACGACATGGACGCGGCCACCGGCCAGCGCCTGTACACGTACTCCACGCTGTTCTACCCCGAACTGACCGGCAACTACATCGGCGTGGACAACCGCCTGTTCCCGCGCCACGGACTCAGCGCGAGCCTCGCCCTGCGCACGGGCGCCGAAGGGGTGGGTTCGGACACGAGCTTCGTGCAGGGCTGGAGCAGCGCGACCTGGTTCCAGGGCATCGGCGAAGCGGACCGGCTGATCGTGCGGGGCGAAGCCGGCGCGACCTGGACCAGCGACCTGGTCGCGATGCCGCCGAGCCTGCGCTTCTTCGCCGGTGGCGACCGCAGCATCCGCGGCTACGCCTGGCGTGAGGTCGGACCGCGCACGCCGCCGCCGGACAACTTCGCGCTCGGCGGACGCTACGTGCTCACCGGATCGGTCGAGTACGAGCACTACTTCAACGCCGGGCCGTGGGGCATGGCCGGATTCGTGGATGCCGGCGACGCCTTCGACGACAAGTTCGATCCGCACGTGGGCGTGGGCGTGGGCGCGCGCTGGCGCTCGCCGATCGGCGGCGTGCGCGTGGACATCGCGCACGGCCTCAATGATCCCGATTCCAGCTTCCAGATCTACCTGAGCCTGGGAGCCAACCTGTGAGCGCACCGGCGCCCACGCCACCGCCGGCCCCACGCCCGCGCTTCTACCGGCGGCGGCGCTTCTGGGCGTGGTCGGGGCTGGGCGTGCTGGCGATGGTGGTCGGCGTCGTGGTCCTGCTGTACTGGCTGCTGCAGACCGTGGCCGGGCGCGACGTGCTGCTGGCGCAGATCATCGCGCGCCTTCCCGTCGGCGCGACGCTGACGTGGGAGAAAGTCGAAGGTCCGATCGTCGGCCCGCTGACGATCCATGGCCTGGACTTCCGCTACGACGACTATCGCTTCACCGCCCGGCGCGCGTACCTGGATCCGGATATCCGTCCGTTGCTGGGCCGGCGCCTGCGACTGGATGCCTTCGAGATCGAAGGCGCCACGCTCGCACTGGCACCCAGCGACGAACCGTTCCAGCTGCCACGCTGGCCCGAATCGCTGCCGCCGGTGGAGATGCCGCTCGCCATCCAGGCCGATCGCATCGTCATCGACGGCCTGGCCATCAGTTCGGGCGGCGAGCAGGTGATCGACATCCGCACGCTGCGCGGCGGCATCGACATCGCCAACGGCTCGCTGCATGCCGAACAGCTGAAGATCGACAGCGATCGCGGCCTGTTCACCGTGCACGGCAGCTACGAGCCCGTGCACGACTATCGCAGCGACGTGCTGGTGACGGCGGTGCTGCCGGCGGCGCGCGGACAGAGCGCGGTGCGGTTGGGCCTGCTCGCGCGCGGCGACCTGTCGAAGATGGAGGTGGGCATCGGCGGCCGCGCGCCCGAACCGCTGCGCGCCACGCTCACCCTGGGTGGCGACGAGGATGCACCGCGCTGGCGGCTGGCCGCGCGCAGCGAGGGTCTGGACCCGGGCCTGTTCACCGGGGCCGCCCCCGCCGCGGAACCGATCACCTTCGACCTGCAGGCCAACGGCAATGGGGGCGATGCCCAGCTGTCCGGTCGCGCCGGGCGGGCGGGGCAGGAACTGGTGATCGCGCCCTCGCGGGTGAAGCTGGAAGAGCAGGTGCTGACCGTGGCGCCCCTGGTGCTGGAGGCCTTCGAGGGCAGCGTCGAACTGCGCGGGCGCGCCGACTTCACCGATCCGGAAGACGGCCGCTTCCGCTTCACCCTGCGCGCGAAGGACCTGGTCTTCCACGGCGAGGACCCGGCTGCACCACCCATCGGCGTGGACGCGGCGCTGGGCCTGGCCGGTTCGTTGAAGAACTGGGCCGCCTATGGCGACGCGACCCTGCGCCGTGGCGACCAGCAGGCCGACCTGGTGCTGGACCTGCGCGGCGACCAGTCGCAGGCGCGGATCCACGCGCTGCAGGCGAGTATGCCGACCGGAACCCTGCAGGCCACCGGCGGGATCGGCTGGGATCCGGTGCTGGACTGGGACCTGGCGCTGGTCCTGGACGGTTTCGATCCCGGCTACTTCGCACCGGGCTGGGACGGGAACATCCATGGCCGCATCGCCACCACCGGCCGCGCGCGCGACGCCGGCGGGTTCGATGCGCAAGCCGACGTGCAATCGCTGGGCGGACGCCTGCGCGGCCGCGCGCTGGCCGGCAGCGGCCGCTTCGTCCTGCGCGGCGACCAGGGCGAAGGCAACCTGTCGCTGAGCCTGGGCAACAGCCGCGTGCGCGCCAACGGGCGGGTCGGCGACCGCATCGACATCACCGCGCAGCTGCAGCCGCTGCAGCTGGACGACCTGCTGCCCAACGCCGCCGGAACGGTCGAAGGTTCGTTGCGCCTGACCGGTACCCGGCAGGCGCCGGACCTGCAGGCCGACCTGCAAGGGCGCGGGCTGCGCTGGGACGACTGGAGCGCCAACGCGGTCGACCTGCAGGGCCAACTGCCCTGGCGCGGCAGCAACGGCGATCTCGTCGTGCGCGGCACCGAACTGGAGGTCGGCATTCCGCTGCAGCAGCTGACCGTGCATGCACAGGGCGCGGTGGAGAACCTGCGCCTGCAGGTGCAGGCCGACAGTCCGCAGGCCGCGGGCCTGACCCTGTCCGGGCAGGTGCAACGTCGCGGCGCGGGCTGGAACGGTTCGCTGGACCAGTTGCGGATCGAACCCGATCGCGGCAATGCCTGGGCCTTGAGCGCACCGGCCGCCTTCAGCGTGGTCGGCGACCGCTTCCAGCTGCAGCCTGCCTGCCTGGCCACCACCGGCGACACCGGTGACGCGGCGCTGTGCGCGCATGCCGACTGGCCGCGCGAAGGGCTGGTCGTGAACAGCGAAAGCCTGCCGCTGACGCTGCTCGCGCCCTGGCTGCCCGAACAGGGTGGCCGCGCACTGGTGCTGCGCGGCGAACTGACCCTGGACGCGCAGATCAAGCCGCAGGGCAACCGCTGGGTCGGCGGCATCCACCTTGCCTCGCCCGATGGCGGCGTGCGCCTGGGCAACAACGCGCGGCGCGAGATCGCCCGCTACGACAACTTCAGCCTCGACGTGACGTTCGATCCGCAGAAGATCCAGGGCCGCCTCGGCAGCGGCTTCAAGGGCAACGGATACATCGACGCCACGTTCAATACCGGCTGGGAGCCGTACTCGCCGCTGACCGGCGAGCTGTACACCTACATCTCGCAGCTGTTCTGGCTGGAACTGTTCTCGCCGGACCTGGTGCGCCCGCGCGGAGTCGTGCGCGGCCACATGAGCGTGCGCGGCACCCGCGAGACACCACTGATGGCCGGGCAGTTGCTGCTCGAGGACTTCCAGGGCGAACTGCCGGCGCTGGGCCTGAGCCTGACCGACGGCCAGGGCAGCCTGGACGCGCAGCCGGACGGTTCGGCGCGGCTGTCGGCATCGGTCAGCTCCGGCGGCGGCAAGATCAATGTCGACGGCAGCCTGTCCTGGTTCGGCCAGGCCACGCCGCTGCAGCTGGATATCCACGGCCGCGACGTGCTGATCGCCGATACGCCGATGCTGCGGGCCACCGCCAACCCGGACCTGCAATTCAGCATGGACGGCCCGACCATGGTCCTGCGCGGCCAGGTCGAAGTGACCCAGGCCACGGTCAACCTGGAACGGTTCGAACAGGGCGCGACGGTTTCCGAGGACGTGGTGGTGGTCGATCCGTTCGATCCCGAGGAACAACGGTCCGCCCCGCTGGACATGGACCTGGCGCTGATCCTGGGCGACGACGTCGCCATCAGCGGCTACGGCCTGCAGGGAACCATGGACGGGCGCCTGCAGGTCCGTTCGCGCCCGGGCCACGAGATGGTCGCCACCGGCGCGTTGCAGGTGGGCGGGCGCTACAAGGCCTATGGCCAGGACCTCACCATCACCAACGGACAGTTGACCTGGAGCAACAACCAGATCGCCGATCCGCGGATCAACCTGCGCGCCGAGCGCCGCGTCGGCGACGTGGTCGCCGGCATCGACGTGTCCGGCCATGCCATGGCGCCGCAGCTCAACGTCTGGTCCAACCCGTCGATGCCGCAGTCCGAGGCACTGGCCTACCTGATGCTCGGGCGCAGCCTCGAGGGCGCCACGCGCGACCAGGCCCAGCAGGTCACCGCGACTTCGGCGGCGATGTCGGCCGGCACCGGCCTGCTCGCCGCGCAGCTGGGCACCCGGCTGGGCTTCGACGACGCCGGGGTCATGCATTCGCGCGCGCTGGGCGGTTCGGTGGTGGGCGTGGGCAAGTACCTGTCGCCACGCCTGTACGTCGGCTACGGTGTGTCGATGGTCGGCGCCGGCCAGGTGGTGATCCTGAAGTACCTGCTGCGCAAGGGCTTCGACGTCGAACTGGAATCGAGCACGATCGAAACGCGCGGTTCGATCAACTGGCGCACCGAGCGCTAGCGCGCCGGCGCGCATGACCTGCGGCGGTTGTCCGCGCCGCGGGTCGCCGTTACCGTCTCCGGTCCGCTTCTGCCGATGGATCCACCGATGACGAAGAACCCGCCCGCCATCTTCCGGCCCCGGGGCCGCGTGAGCGTGGTCGCGCTTGCATGCCTGGCCGCCCTGGCCACGCACGCCCAGGCCGACGAAGGCATGTGGATGCCTTCGCAGCTGCCGCAGATCGCCGCGCAACTGCGCGAAGCCGGCTATGCCGGGGATCCGGCGGCGCTGGCCGACCTCACCAGCGCCCCGCTCAACGCGGTGGTCCGCGCCGGCGGCGGCACCGGCGCTTTCGTCTCCGCCGACGGCCTCGTGCTGACCAACCACCACGTCGCCTTCGGCGTGATCCAGTACAACAGCACGCCCGGGCGCAACCTGATCGACAACGGCTTCATCGCCGGCGACCGCGCCGGTGAGCTGCCGGCCAATCCGGATTTCCGCGTACTGGTCACCGTCGGCTTCGACCGCGTCACCGACCAGGTGCTCGGCGCGGCGCGCGGCAAGTCGGGCCGCGCCTATTACGACGCCGTCGACGTGGCCAGCAAGCGGATCGTGTCCGAGTGCGAACGCGAAGCCGGCGTGCGCTGCAGCGTGGCCAACATGTACTACGGGACCGACTTCTACCGGGTCCGCCAGCTGGAGCTGCGCGACCTGCGCCTGGTCTATGCGCCGCCGCGCAGCATCGGCAACTTCGGCGACGAGACCGACAACTTCATGTGGCCGCGCCACACCGGCGATTTCACCCTGCTGCGCGCCTATGTCGGCGCGGACGGCAAGCCGGCGGCGTTCTCGCCTGACAACGTGCCCTACCAGCCGCCGTCGCACCTGCAGGTCGCCAGCGACGGACCGCAGGAGGGCAGCTTCGCCATGCTGGCCGGCTACCCGGGCATCACCTATCGCCATCGCACCGCGGCCGAGTTCGCCGAACAGGTGGAATGGACGTTGCCGACACGGGTGGAGGTGTTCGACTCGCTGATCGGCGTGATCGAACAGGCCGGTCGCGAAAACGCGCAGGCCAGGACCCTGTATGCCTCGCAGCTGCAGTCGCTGAAGAACAACCGCAAGCGCGCGGCGGGCGAACTGGAGGGCCTGCGGCGCAGCGATGCGGTGCAGCTGCGCGGCGCCGACGAGCGCGACATGCTGCAACACAACGCGCGCGGCGACCGTCGCGAACTGGACGCCCTCGCCGGCGTGCTGGCGCAGGCCTCGGCGGTCCGCGAACGCGACCTCCTGCTGGGCCTGATGATGTCGCAGAGCCAGCTGCTGCGCTCGGCGCTGACCCTGGAACGCCTGCGGATCGAGGCGGCCAAGCCCGACGAAACCCGCGAGGCCGGTTACCAGGCGCGCGATCTGGCCCTGATCGAAGGCACCTTGAAGCAGGTCCAGCGGCGCTACGACCGCGCGGTGGAGAAGGCCGTGCTCACCGCGCTGCTCGGCCGCTACCAGCGCCTGCCCGATGCGCAGCGCCTGCCCGAGTTCGATGCCGCGTTCGGCCGCACCCCGGCCACGCTGGCCGCAGCGCTGGACACGCTGTACGCCGGCACCACCCTCGGCGACGAGGCGGTGCGCCTGGCAGCCCTGGCCACCGCACGCGAGGGCCGCGCGCTGCCTGTCGATCCGCTGCTGGCGCTGGCCGCCAAGCTCGTGCCGGCGCAGGTCCGCCTGGAGGACGAGCGCAAGGCGCGCGAAGGCGAGTTGCTGCGCCAGCGCCCGCTGTACATGGACGTGCTGGCCGCGTGGCGCGCGCACCAGGGCCGCCCGCTGTATCCGGACGCCAACGGCACCCTGCGGGTCAGCTACGGTCGCCTGGAAAGCCTGCAACCGCGCGACGCCGTGACCTACGCACCGGTGACGACCGTGCAGGGCATCACGCAGAAGAATACCGGCCAGGTCCCGTTCGACGCCCCGCGCCCGCTGCTGGACGCGATCGCCCGTGGCGACTTCGGCGCCACCGCCGATGCGGCGCTGGGCACGCAGACGGTCAACTTCCTCACCAACCTGGACACGACCGGCGGCAACTCCGGCTCGCCGGTGCTCAACGCCCGCGGCGAGCTGATCGGCCTGAACTTCGACAGCAACTGGGAGGCGGTCAGCGCCAGCTGGTGGTTCGATCCGCGCTACAAGCGCGCCGTGCACGTGGACATGCGTTACATGCGCTGGCTGATGGAGAAGGTCTACCCGGCGCCGCATGTGCTGCGGGAGATGGGGCTGTAGGTCGCCTTGCCGGCATGCGCACCGCGCGCGCGCCGGCTTGTCAACGGCTTACATCGGCGCAGGCAGGGCGCGACAATCGGATTCCGCTATTGCACCGCAGACACCGCCGTCCATGACCGAAGTTTCCGCCGCGCTCGCGCGCAAGATCGCCCAGACCATCGCCGACGAGATCGGCGCGCAGGCCG
The DNA here is from genome assembly GCF_010093205.1 of Pseudoxanthomonas daejeonensis. GTDB lineage: Bacteria > Pseudomonadota > Gammaproteobacteria > Xanthomonadales > Xanthomonadaceae > Pseudoxanthomonas > Pseudoxanthomonas daejeonensis. The sequence goes on along the minus strand of NZ_PDWN01000008.1, from coordinate 83,719 downwards.
CGCAGGTCGTCGCCGCCGTCGAACTGCTCGACGAAGGCGCGACCGTGCCGTTCATCGCCCGCTACCGCAAGGAAGTCACCGGCGGCCTGGACGACACCCAGCTGCGAAACCTCGAAGCGCGCCTGGGTTACCTGCGCGAGATGGAAGACCGGCGCGCGTCGATCCTGGCCAGCATCGACGAGCAGGGCAAGCTGAGCGACGAATTGCGCGCCGAGATCGAGGCCGCCGACAGCAAGTCGCGCCTGGAAGACCTCTACCTGCCGTACAAGCAGAAGCGCCGCACCCGCGCCCAGATCGCGCGCGAGGCCGGGCTGGAGCCGCTGGCCGACGGCCTCCTCGCAGATCCCACCCGCGTACCGGAGGAGTTTGCCGCTTCGTTCGTCGACGCCGACAAGGGCGTGGCCGATGCGAAGGCCGCGCTGGAAGGCGCGCGCGCGATCCTGATCGAGCGCTGGGGCGAAGATGCCGCGCTGCTCGGCGAACTGCGCGGCTGGCTCGAAGGCAATGGCGTGATCCGGGCCAAGGTAGTGGAAGGCAAGGAAGCGGCCGGCGAAAAATTCCGCGACTACTTCGACCACGCCGAGCCGCTGGCGAAGATTCCCTCGCACCGGCTGCTGGCCCTGTTCCGCGGGCGCCGCGAGGAATTCCTGCAGTTGGAACTTGAACCGGGCAGCGATGTCGAGGCCGGCAATGCCTATGCCGAGGGCCGCATCGCGCTGCAGGCCGGCATCGCCGACCGCGGTCGCGCCGCCGATGCCTGGCTGCGCAACGCGACCCGCCTGGCCTGGCGAGCGAAGATCCACTTGCACCTGCTGCTGGACCTGTTCAATCAGGCACGCGAGAAGGCCGAAGCCGAGGCGATCGCGGTGTTCGGCGACAATCTCAAGGATCTGCTGCTGGCCGCGCCGGCGGGACCGAAGGCCGTGCTCGGCCTCGATCCCGGCCTGCGCACCGGCGTGAAGGTCGCGGTGGTCGATGCCACCGGCAAGCTGGTCGCCACCGACACCATCTACCCGCACGAGCCACGTCGCCAGTGGGACGCTTCGCTGGCCTCGCTGCGCAAGCTGTGCGTCGCCCATGGCGTGGAACTGATTGCGATCGGCAACGGCACCGCGTCGCGCGAGACCGACAAGCTGGCCGGCGACCTGCTCAAGCTGGTCCCGGAGCTCAAGGCGCAGAAGGTCGTGGTCAGCGAAGCGGGCGCATCGGTGTATTCGGCCTCCGAACTGGCGGCGAAGGAGTTCCCGAACCTCGATGTCTCCATCCGCGGTGCGGTCTCGATCGCGCGCCGCCTGCAGGATCCGCTGGCCGAACTGGTCAAGATCGAGCCCAAGGCCATTGGCGTGGGCCAGTACCAGCACGACGTGGACCAGTACCGCCTGGCGCGCGCACTCGATGCGCGCGTCGAGGACTGCGTCAACGCGGTCGGCGTGGACGTGAACACCGCTTCGGCGGCGTTGCTGGCGCGGGTGTCGGGCCTGTCGTCGACGGTGGCCGAGAACATCGTCAGCCATCGCGACCAGAACGGCGCCTTCGCCTCGCGCAAGGCGCTGCTCAAGGTGCCGCGACTGGGCGACAAGACCTTCGAACAATGCGCCGGCTTCCTGCGCATCGCCGATGGCGAGCAGCCGCTGGACGCATCCTCGGTGCACCCGGAAGCCTATCCGGTGGTCGAGCGGATCCTGGCTGGCAGCGGCCGCGGGGTGAAGCAGATCATCGGCGACAGCAGTTTCCTGCGCGCGCTCAAGGCCGAGCAGTTCACCGACGAAAAGTTCGGCCTGCCGACCGTGCGCGACATCCTCAAGGAACTGGAGAAGCCCGGCCGCGATCCGCGCCCGGAGTTCAAGGCGGCCAAGTTCGCCGACGGGGTGGAGGACATCAAGGACCTGCGCCCGGGCATGGTGCTGGAAGGCGTGGTCAGCAATGTCGCCGCGTTCGGCGCGTTCGTCGACATCGGCGTGCACCAGGACGGACTGGTCCACATCTCCGCGCTGTCGGACAAGTTCGTGAAGGATCCGCGCGAGGTGGTGAAGGCCGGCGACATCGTCAAGGTCAAGGTGCTGGAGGTCGACGTGGCGCGCAAGCGCATCGCCCTGACCCGGCGCATGGACGACGAACCCGGCCAGGCGGCACCACGGCCCAGCGAACGCGATGCCGCACGACGCGATGCGGGCCGTCCCGGCGCGCCGCGCGATGCACGTGGCAATGATCGCAATCGCGGCGGCGGCGGCGGCGCGAAGCCGGCGCAGCAGGCTGCGCCGTTCAACAGCGCCATGGCCGACGCGCTCAAGGGCCTGCGTCGCGACTGATGCGTGGTGCCGGGCTCGCCCGGCTTTCCACGCCCGGGTTGGGCCGAAGAGCAGCGGGGAGGGCCCCGCTCTACCGTCAGGCCACGGCCTTGCTGAACTCGTCGTACGCCGCCTGCGCATTGGCGGCGTACATCAGCGACGGCCCGCCGCCCATGTAGACGGCCACGCCCAGCATCTCGCGGAACTCCTCCGGCGTGGCGCCCAGCCGCACCAGCGCCTTGGCGTGGAAGCCGAGGCAACCGTCGCAGCGGTTGGCCACGCCGATCGCCATGGCGATCAGCTCCTTGGTCTTCTCGTCCAGCGCGCCCGGCGCCATCGCCGCCTTGCTCAGCGCACCGAATCCCTGCATCACGTCCGCGTTGTGCGTGCGCAGCGGGCCCAGGTTGCGCGAGATGCCGCGGGTCAGGTCCTGGTAGGACAGGTCGTTCATGTGGGCTCTCCGGATTGGCGGCGGTTGCCGACGTCGCAATTATATTAGTGATTGCTAATTTAGCAAGTGCTGATATGATGGTGGCATGAGCCCGACCCGCCAGGACCGAAAATTCATGCAGCACGGGGCCGAACAGGCCGCGGCGATGCTGCGCACGCTGGGCAACGAACAGCGCCTGCTGCTGCTGTGCCTGCTGATGGAGCATGGCGAGATGACCGTGGGCCAGATGCAGGCGCAGGTGGACCTGAGCCAGTCGGCCCTGTCCCAGCACCTGGCCCGGATGCGCGAGGACGGCCTGGTGGTCGCCCGCCGCGAGGCGCAGTCCGCCTACTACCGCATCGACGATCCGCGCGTGGAGACCCTGGTGGCCGCGCTCAAGTCGGTGTTCTGTCCCTGAAACGCGAGCCACTTCCCATGCAGACAGTATCCCCGCGCGAAGCCCGGGCACTCCTCGACCAAGGCGCGCTGCTGGTCGACATCCGCGAAGTGGACGAGCACGCGCGCGAGCACATCGACGGCGCGTGCTGCGTGCCGCTGGCGCGGCTGGCCGACGCGCCCGCACTGCACGGCGCGAGCGGAATCGTGCTGTTCCATTGCCGCTCCGGTATGCGTACGCGGGCCAATGCCGCCGCGCTGCAGGCGGCCACCGCCGGTTGCACGGCGTATGTCGTCGATGGCGGCATCGATGCGTGGAAACGGGCCGGCCTGCCCGTGACGCACGATGCCCGGGCTCCGCTGGAACTCATGCGCCAGGTCCAGATCGCCGCCGGCAGCCTGGTGCTGCTCGGCACCGTGCTGGCGACGATGGTCTCGCCGTGGTTCCTGCTGCTGAGCGGCTTTGTCGGCGCTGGACTGGTGTTTGCCGGGATATCCGGCTTCTGCGGCATGGCGCTGCTGCTGGCACGCATGCCCTGGAACCGCGCGATCCGCTGAGGCCGCACTCGCCGCACCGACGCCGTTGCATCCAACCGGCGCTATTCGGCCCACTCGCGGTCGGTGGTGAAGGCGATCGTCAGCCAGCGGTCCGGTGAATCGTCGCCGATCGCCTCGCCGATCTCGTCGCGCAGCGCATCCCACTCCTCCAGCGTGCGCGCAGGCCAGCCCGCGGGCGCGATGAAGTACAGCTCGATCTGCCGCCCGCGGCCGACCTTGGCCACGTAGGCGCGATGCGACAGGAAGCCGTGGCGCTCGACCACGGCCTGCGCGACCGCGTCCACGTGCTGCTTCAATGCGGTGGGCGTGACCAGCAGGATCTCCTCCAGCGCGCGGCGCACCACGCCCAGCGGGATCGGGAAGATCACCAGGCACACCAGCGCCAGCACGGCCGGGTCGACATACGGCGACATCCATTCCAGCGAGGTGCCCTGGATCGCCAGGCCGACGATGAAGGCCACCAGCAAAGCGGCGGTGATCGCAGCCGACATCAGCCAGCCGCGGATATCCATCGCTACCAGCTCCGAGCGCAGGTGGCGGTTGGCGCGACGTCCGTACCAGGCCATGCCCAGGCTGATCAGCACGGTGGCGATGGCGTAGACGATGGCCTGGCCGAACTGCAACGGCCGTCCCCCCGTCAGGAAACTTCCGATCGCGTTGATGAAGGCGTACACCGCGGCACCGGACAGCAGCAGGCCGGTGGCGCCCAGCACCATCGGCTCCAGGTGCCAGAAGCCCATCGTGAACTTCTCGGCCAGGCGCCGGTTCTGCGATCCGCTGGCGTTGTATCCGGCGATGAGGTTGACCACCAGCAGGGCCACCAGGCTGGTGGCACCGTCGGCCAGCGAGTAGATGCCGTCGAACACGATGGCGTAGGAGCCCGACATCAGGCCGAACACGATGCCCAGCGCGGCGACCACCGCAGTGGCGGCGATGGAGAAGCGCAACACGCGCTGCTCGCCGCCAGCGACCGGTGTGTCCTGCGGGAGGCCGGACGGAACGCTCATGGCCCTAGCCTGCCCGAGCGGCCGGGCCGGCGCCAGCCGCACCCCGCGCCGGCGATCTCAGGCGACGCGGCTGCGACGCAGGCGCTCCAGGTGCACCAGCAGCAGCGAGATCGCCGCCGGGGTCATGCCGGGGATGCGCTGGGCCTGGCCGATGGTCTGCGGGCGCGCCCGCTCGAGCTTCTGCTGCACTTCGGCCGACAGCCCGCGCACGCCGGCGTAGTCGAAGTCCGCCGGGATCACGGTCTCTTCGTGGCGCTGCTGGCGCGCGATCTCCTCGCGCTGGCGGTCGACGTAGCCGGCGTACTTCACCCCGATCTCGACCTGCTCGGCCACCTGCGCATCACCGACGCCCGGGCCCAGCGCGGGCACGCGCATCAATGCGGCATAGCCCAGTTCCGGTCGCTTGATAAGGTCCAGCACGCTGGTCTCGCGGCTTACGGCCACGCCCAGTGCCGCTTCGACCTCGCGGCCCAGCGCGTTGGCCGGCGTGGCCCACAGCGCGCGCAGGCGCTGCGTCTCCCGTTCGATCGCCTCGCGCTTGGCCTCGAAGCGCGTCCAGCGCACGTCGTCGACCACGCCCAGTTCGCGACCGGCCGGCGTCAGCCGCAGGTCGGCGTTGTCCTCGCGCAGCTGCAGCCGGTATTCGGCGCGGCTGGTGAACATCCGGTACGGCTCGGTGGTGCCATGGGTGATCAGGTCGTCGACCAGCACGCCCAGGTAGGCCTCGTCGCGACGCGGCGACCAGCCGTCGTGGCCGCGCACGTGGCGCGCGGCGTTCAGGCCGGCGAGCAATCCCTGCGCGGCCGCCTCTTCATAGCCGGTGGTGCCGTTGATCTGCCCGGCGAAGAACAACCCCGACACCCGCTTGGTCTCCAGCGTCGCCTTCAGGCCGCGCGGATCGAAGAAGTCGTACTCGATCGCGTAGCCGGGCCGGGTGATGTGCGCCTGCTCGAAACCGCGGATCGACCGCACCAGCGCCAGCTGCACGTCGAACGGCAGCGAGGTGGAGATGCCGTTGGGATAGATCTCGGCCACGTCCAGGCCTTCGGGCTCGACGAAGATCTGGTGGCTGGCCTTCTCGGCGAAGCGCACCACCTTGTCCTCGATCGACGGGCAGTAGCGCGGGCCGATGCCCTCGATCTGGCCGGTATACAGCGGCGAACGGTCCAGCGCGCCGCGGATGATCTCGTGGGTGCGCTCGCTGGTATGGGTAATCCAGCACGAGACCTGGCGCGGATGCTCGCGCACGTCACCGAGGAACGACATCACCGGCAGCGGATCGTCGCCTGGCTGTTCGTCCATCACCGAATAGTCGAGCGTGCGTCCGTCGATCCGCGGCGGCGTGCCGGTCTTGAGCCGGTCGATCGCGAACGGCCGCTCGCGCAGGCGCGCGGCCAGGGTGGTGGCCGGCGGGTCGCCCATGCGCCCGGCGGTGTACTGGGTTTCGCCGATGTGGATCTTGCCGGCAAGGAAGGTACCGGCGGTCAGCACCACCGCCTGTGCCTCGAAACGCAGGCCGGTCTGGGTGATCGCGCCGCGCACGATGTCGCCATCGCCCGCGCCGTTCTGGATCACGAGATCGTCGACCGCGGCCTGGAACACGGTCAGGTTCGGCTGGTTCTCGACGATGCGCCGGATCGCCATCCGGTACAGGTTGCGGTCGGCCTGGCAGCGGGTCGCGCGCACCGCCGGACCCTTGCTGGCGTTGAGCGTGCGCCACTGGATGCCGGCCAGGTCGGCGGCATGCGCCATCGCCCCGCCCAGCGCATCGATCTCCCTGACCAGATGACCCTTGCCGATGCCGCCGATGGCCGGATTGCAGCTCATCGCACCCACGGTCTCGATGTTGTGGGTCAGCAGCAGGGTGCGCGCACCGCTGCGCGCCGACGCGAGCGCGGCCTCGGTGCCGGCGTGGCCGCCGCCGATCACGATCACGTCATAGCGATGGAAGGACTGGGACATCATGGGATCCGTGCCGTCGACCCTGCCGGTGATGGCGGGTCCGGAGCGGCAGCAATTCTAGCGGCGGCGACTGCAGCGGACTTGGCACGCTTCCTGCGGCAACCATTCCGTGCACCCATCGCGGCAATGCGTTCGGGGGCGCGGGCTGGAATTGGAACAGGGGCCAGCCACGCGCGCGATGGGGAAGCCGAGGGGCCGGTAGTCGGGGGACTGCCGGCCCCGTTTTTTTGCCTGCGCGGGCAAAGCGTGACGCCGGTCCCTAAAACAGGCAGCCCGGCCAGGGGCCGGGCTGCCGTAGAGGCGTCGACGTCCGACAGGGCCGGAACAGGGGGGATCCAGATTTCCCTGCCGGACATCGACATAGACCTGGCCGGACGGGTCAAAACATGACGCACCCGGTCACCTTGCCGCGCTAGCTTGCGACCGAAAACCGACCAGTGCAAGCGCTATTTCAAGGCTCGATCGTGTCCGGCGTCCCAGTCCGCGAGGACTCGGAACGACGCGATTCGGACGCCCGGGGCGCACTGCGCTGCGTGCTCCGCTCGCTCCTCGGCGGTGGACGCGACGCGCCGGGATCATCATTGCCGGCACCGCTGTAACGCGGCGCCTGGGCGCGATATCCCTGCGGCGGCGACGGACGCTGGTAGCCGCCCGGGCGCGGACCGCCGTCGACGCCCGGCGAGGGCCCTTGGCCGATGCCCAGGGTGCCCGGCCCAGGCTGCCGGCGCGGCACGCCTTCGCCGCCTTCACCACGGCGCAGCCGCTCCAGGTCACGCCAGGGACCGCGGTTGAGCGGCGGCGGGTTGCCGTTGGCGACCGGTGGCGGCCGGTCGGGCCGGCCATCGTGGTCCGGGCGCCCGCCATGGTCATGGTCGGGACGCGGCGGGCGCGGATAGTGGTTGTGCGGCGGGCGCGGGTAGTACGACGACCCGTATCCGCCGCCCGCGTACGGGTAGTAGGAGTACGGGTAGCCATAGCGCAGCCCGAACGACCAGCCCGGGTTGTACCGGTAGCTGTAATACGGAGACCCGTAGCCGTACACCCCGTAGCCGTAACTGTCGTAGTCGGAGATGTATCGGGTCGAGGAACCCCCGGTGTAGTACCCGCCGCCGTCGCCCACGTAACCGTAGGACGCGCAGCCACCCAGCGACAGCGCGAGCGCCAGGCCGGTGAACAGTCGCAGTTTCATGGGATTCCCCCCCGTAGCGTGAGTGGCCAGCTTCCGCGGGCCGCATTGAATCCGTGCTTAATCCCGCCCCCTCGCACGGTAACCGCTCAGCCACCGGACAGCAGCACACCGGCGGATGCATGTGCGCGATACGTTAACCTTCGCCCATGACCGAACTGCCCGTAGCCGACGACGTCCTCGCCGCCGCCGCCAGGATCGCCGGCCATGCCAGCGTCACGCCCGTGCTGCAGTCGCGCGCGCTGGATGCGATGGCGGGCTGCTCGATCTCGTTCAAGGCCGAGCACCTGCAGCGCGGCGGCGCGTTCAAGTTCCGCGGGGCCTGCAATGCAGTGTGGTCGCTGTCCGGGGCGGTCGCCACACGGGGCGTGGTCACCCATTCCTCCGGCAACCACGGCGCGGCGCTGGCGCTGGCGGCGCGCAGCCGCGGCATCCCCTGCCACGTGGTGGTCCCCGATGGCGCGGTGGCGGCCAAGCTCGCCAACATCCAGCGGCACGGCGCGACCCTGTGGCGCTGCGACGCGACCCAGGCCGCGCGCGAGGCGATGTGCGCGCAGGTGCAGGAGAGCACCGGCGCCACCCTGGTCCATCCCTATGCCGATGCGCGCGTGATCGCCGGGCAGGGGACGGCTACGCTCGAGCTGGTCGGCCAGGCCGGCACCCCGGATGTCATGGTCGTCCCGGTGGGCGGCGGCGGCCTGGCCAGCGGAACCGCGCTGGCGCTGGCCACCGTCGCGCCCGCTTGCCGGCTGGTGCTGGCCGAACCGGCCGGCGCCGCCGATACCGCCCGTTCGCTGGCCGCGGGCGAGCGACGCGTCGATTTCGTTCCGGACACCGTCTGCGACGGCCTGCGGGGCGCGCTGGGCGCGCCCAATTTCGCCCTGCTGCGCGCATGTGGCGCCGAGGTCGTCGTGGTCGATGACGAGGCCACGGTGGCGGCGATGCGGCTGGCCTGGCAGGTGCTCAAGCAGATGATCGAACCTTCCTCGGCCATCGCGCTGGCCGCAGTGCTGGCGCGACCGGCGCTGTTCTCCGGCCAGCGCGTGGGTGTGGTGCTGTCCGGCGGCAACGTCGACCTGGAGGCGCTGCCTTGGCTCGGCTGAAGCGGAAACGACGCGGCGGCCTGGCCACTTGGCTCTGGCGCCTGCTGCTGCTGGGGCTGCTGTGGCTGCTGGGCGTGGCTGCCTGGATCGTCTGGGTCGGCCAGCGCGACCAGGCCGAACAGGCCGACGCGATCATCGTCCTCGGCGCCGCCGCCTACGATGCACGCCCTTCGCCCGTGTTCCAGGAACGGATCCGCCATGGCCTGGACCTGTACCAGCGCGGCTACGCGCCGGTGCTGCTGTTCACCGGCGGCTATGGCGGCAGCCGCGCGCGGTTCTCCGAATCGCAGGTGGCGCGCCGCTATGCCCTGCAGCAAGGCATCCCGGAGTCGGCGATCCTGATCGAATCGGTTTCGCGCACCACCCGCGAGAACCTGGTGCAGGCCCGCGCGCTGATGCAGGAGCGCGGCCTGCACACGGCGATCGTGGTCAGCGATCCGCTGCACATGTCGCGCGCGTTGCGGCTGTCGCGGGAACTGGGCGTGGACGCGGTCGGTTCGCCCACGCCCAGCACGCGCTTCCGCACGATCCAGACCCAGTGGCGCTTCCTGCTGCAGGAGGTCTACTTCTTCCATCGCGACCTGGTGATGCGCGCGGCCTGAAAAGCGGGCGGCGTATGATGACCGCACCCCCGCAGGCAGGCACTCCATGAAGATCGATGGCACCCGCCGCCAGGACCGCGCGATCGAGCTGGTGCTGGCCTATTACGCCGCGTTCAACCGCGGCGACCGCCCGGCGATGCTGGCGCTGCTCGGCGACGACGTCGTGCACGACCTCAACCAGGGCGCGCGCGAGACCGGCAAGCAGGCATTCGCCGCCTTCATGCAACGGATGGATGCCAGTTACCACGAGCAGCTGCGCGACATCGTCGTGCTGGCCTCCCAGGATGGCGACCGCGCCGCGGCCGAGTACGTGGTCCATGGCCAGTACCTGCACGGCGACGAAGGGCTGCCGCCTGCGCGCGGGCAGGAGTACGTCCTGCCGGGCGGTGCCTTCTTCGAAATCCGCGACGACCGCATCACCCGGGTCAGCAACTACTACAACCTGCAGGACTGGATCGCGCAGGTATCGCGCTGACAGGAGCGCATGCGCGCCGGCAACGGCGGCGACGGACCTCCCCGCAGCAACGGGCGTGACCGCGCGCTGCCTGCAGCCTACGGCGCGCGCCGGCGGATCGGAATCTGCGACAGCGGCACCGCCGCGACCTCGCTGCCGCCTTCCCGGATCGGTGCACCGGGTGCCGGCGACCAGGCCTGCGCATAGATCACTTCCCAGCTGCTGGGCAGGCGTCCTTCACCATCGCGCAGGGCCTCGTACGCCTGCGTCGCGGCTGCAAAACGCGCCCGCCCGGTCAGGCTGCGCCGCCGGGTCGCCATCGCATTGGTCGCGCCGATCGCCCGCAGTTCGTGCATCAGCGCCGGCAGGTCCGGGTAGTTCAGGGTGAAAAGGTCGCGGTCCAGCACCGGATCGCGGAAGCCGGCGGCCATCAGCGCATCGCCAAAGCGCGCGATCGAAGCGAACGGGCTGACATGCGGCACTGCGTCGACCTGGGCGAACGCCTCGCGCAGTTCGACCAGCGTCTCCGGGCCGAAGCTCGAGCACAGCAGCAGTCCATCGGGCTTGAGCACTCGCCGGAAGCCGGCGAACACCGCGGGCAGGTCCTCGACCCATTGCAGGCACAGGTTGCTGAAGATCACGTCGACGCTGCCTTCGGCCAGCGGCAAAGCGCGCGCGTCGGCGCATACACGCGCAAACGGCTTCCACCATCCGGCCTGCCTGCGCGACTGGCGCAGCATCGGCAGCGCCAGGTCCAGCGCGAGCACCTGCGCCTTGGGCCAGCGCTTGCGCATCGCCGCCGCCGCGTGGCCGGTGCCGCTGCCCACGTCGAGCACCACCGACGGCACGCGGTCGTCGAGGTAATCCAGCGATCCGAGCAGGCGCGTGCGTACTTCCGCCTGCAGCGCCGCGGCCGCGTCGTAGCCGGCGGCGGCGCGCGAGAAGGCGCGGCGCACCTGGCGGGGATCGAACAGGGATTCCATCACGGGGGCGAGGCGGTGCTTCAAGGACCGATATTGTCGGCGAAAGCACCGATCTCCGCCGCTACCGCATCGGCGTGGCCGAGGAAGGGCGCATGCGCGGCCGCGGCGAGCTCGACGCATCGCGCGCCAGGCGCCAACGCCGCGGCCGCGGCCATGCCGCGCGGATCGACCAGCCGATCGCGACGCCCGGCCAGCCACAGGCTGGGCACGCGCAGGCCCGGCAGGGCCCGGCGCAGGTCGGTGTCCTCCAGCAGGTGCAAGCCCCGGCGTAACGCGACCGGATCCGGCTCGCCGCGTGCGTGCAGCAGTGCACGCAGGGTCTTCAGCTCGCTGCGCCCGTGTTCGGAACCCAGCGTGTCCAGGGCGATAAAGCGATCCAGGGTGCCCGCGTAGTCGTGCGCCAGCTCCTCGCCGAAGCGGGTGAACACCACCGGTTCGACCGCATGCGGCCAGTCCGGCGCGCGCACGAAGCGGGGCGTGGCCGCGACCATGACCAGACCGCGCACGGTCGGCAGCGAGGCCGCCGCGCGCAGGGCGAACAGTCCGCCCAGCGACCAGCCCAGCCAGATCGCCGGCGGCGTGCGCGCGCCAATCTCGCTGGCGACGCCTGCCAGGTCCAGCGGCTGTTCCGAATCACGGCTCAAGCCGTGGCCGGGCAGGTCGACCAGGTGCAGGCGGAAGCGCGGCGCGAGGCGCTCGGCGAGGGGCGCGAACACCCCGCCGTGCAGGGCCCAGCCATGGATCAGGACCAGGTCCGGGCCGCTGCCCAGGGTTTCGATATGCATGGCGCATTGTCGCCGACGCACGCGCATGCGGGAACCGCGTGATCGGGTCGCACACCGGAGCGCGGTTCCTGTAGGAGCGGGCATGACCGCGACACCGACGCCACCGGAATTACTGCAACGTCGCCTGTGCTGACGGCGTCGTCTTCGCGGTCATGCCCGCTCCCACAGGAATCGCGAAGCGGCCCTGGCATTCGACGTGCGCGGAAAGTTACGCGACGCCGACCTCAGGCCGCCGCGTGACGCACCGCGTGGTCGCGGGCTTCGGCCATCGCGCCGAGCAGCGCATTCACCTGCTGAGGCGTGTGCAGCGAAGAAAGGGTCACGCGCAGGCGCGAACGGCCTTCCGGGACGGTGGGCGGACGGATCGCGGTGACCAGGAAGCCGGCCTGCTCCAGCGCCGACGACATCGCCGTAGCGGTGGTCTCGTCGCCGCACAGCACCGGCTGGATCGGCGTGGTCGAGGGCATCAGCTCCAGGCCGAAGCGGCCGGCACCCGTGCGGAACTGGCCGACCAGTTCCTGCAGCCGCGTGCGCCGCCAGTCGTCGCGCCGGGCCAGCTTCAACGCGGCCAGCGAGGCGGCGGCCAACGCCGGCGGCAGCGCGGTCGTGTAGAGATAAGGCCGGGCCACGCCGGCCAGGTGCTCGATCAGGTCGGCATCGCCAGCGACCACGGCGCCGTAGCCACCCAGCGCCTTGCCGAGGGTGGCCAGCTGCAGCGGCACGTCGGCGACGCCCAACCCGGCCTCGGCCACGGTGCCGCGCCCCTGCGGGCCGAGCACGCCGACGCCGTGCGCGTCGTCCACGTACAGCAGGGCTTCCTGGGTGCGCGCCACCAGCGACAGCGCGCGCAGGGGTGCGATGTCGCCATCCATGCTGAAAACGCCGTCGCTGGCCAGCATCGCCACGCCGCCGTTCGCATTGCGCAGCTGGCGCATCGCCCCTTCCGGATCCAGGTGCGGATAGCGCCTCAGGCGCGCGCCGGCCAGTCGGGTGGCGTCGATCAGGCTGGCATGGTTGAGCCGGTCCTGGACGCAGACGTCCTCGTCCTCCAGCAGGGCCTGCTGCACGGCGAGGTTGGCCGCGAAGCCACTGCCGAACAGCAGCGCGCGCGGCGTGCCGAGCCAGTCGGCCATCTCGCGCTCGAGTTGCTCGTGCAGCGCATGGTGGCCACAGACCAGGTGCGAGGCGGTCGCGCCGGTGCCTTCGCGCGACACCGCGTCCTGCAATGCGGCGCCGACCTCGAACTGCGAAGCCAGGCCCAGGTAGTCGTTGCTGCAGAAGCCGGTCAGCCAGTGGCCGTCGAGCTCGACCCGCACGCCGTCGCGGCGGGTGATCGTGCGGCGCTGGCGCAGCCGGCCCTGCGCGATGCGCTGGCGCCGCTGGGCGAGGATGCGTTCGTGGATGTCGGTACGGGCCATCGGTGCCCCTCCCCCCGGAGAGCGTTGCGCGGCTGGGTCAGGCCGCGCGTCCACAGGCGGGCGCCGGTCCGGGGATATCGGCGTGAACGGTAGCGCCTGTGCCCGTCACGGTTCCGTGATCGGGCTCACAATGAACGAGTGGCATGGGCCGCAGACCGAGCCGCGCGAACAGCGCCTGGTCGCGCTCCACGTCCGGATTGCCGGTGGTCAGCAGCTTTTCTCCATAGAAGATCGAGTTGGCGCCGGCAGCGAAGCACAACGCCTGCAGTTCATCGCTCATGGCCTCGCGTCCGGCCGACAGCCGCACCATCGAACGCGGCATGGTGATGCGGGCCACCGCGATCATGCGCACGAACTCAAACGGATCCAGCTCGGCGGTGCCGGCCAGCGGGGTGCCGGTGACCTGGACCAGGCGGTTGATCGGTACCGAATCCGGGTGCGCAGGCAGGTTGGCCAGCGCCTGCAGCAGGCCAGCGCGCTGCGCACGGGTCTCGCCCATGCCGACGATGCCGCCGCAGCAGGTCTTCAGCCCCGCATCGCGGACGTGGCCGAGGGTGTCGAGCCGGTCCTGGTACTCGCGGGTCTGGATGACCTCGCCGTAGAACTCCGGCGCCGTGTCCAGGTTGTGGTTGTAGTAGTCCAGGCCGGCATCCTTCAGCGCCCCGGCCTGGTCCGGCGAGAGCATGCCCAGGGTGGCGCAGGTCTCCAGGCCCAGCGCCTTCACCCCGGCGATCATCTGCGCCACCTTCGGGATGTCGCGATCCTTCGGGCTGCGCCATGCCGCACCCATGCAGAAGCGCGAGGCGCCAGCGGCCTTGGCCTGGCGGGCCTTCTCGAGCACCTGCTCGGTTTCCATCAGCTTCGTGGCATCCACGCCGGTGTGGTAGCGCTGCGCCTGCGGGCAATAGCCACAGTCTTCCGGGCAGCCGCCGGTCTTCACCGACAGCAGGGTCGACACCTGCACCTCGGCCGCGTCGAAGTGCTCGCGGTGGACGCTGGCCGCCCGGAACAGCAGCTCGGGGAAGGGCAGGTCGAACAGCGCGAGCAGCTCGTCGCGATGCCAGTCATGGCGGATTTCCGAAGGCACGGCAGGTGTTTCCTGACAGCGGCGAAGGCCGGAGCCGGGCAGTCTGGAAAGCAGGCCACAGCCTGTCAACCCGGGACTCGCCCTTATGGTTTACAAGCCCTCCCTGCTGTCGTTCAGAACCGCGCTGGACAGCCTGGTCGGGCTCGCGGGGCGCGCATTGCCGCTGCACTGCCTGCTCTGCCGCGAGCCGGGCGAAGAAAGCCTGGACCTGTGCGGTGAATGCCGCCGGGTCCTGCCGGGCAACGGCAACGCCTGCCTGCGCTGCGCCCTGCCATTGCCCCTGCCGGCGGTCTGCGGCCACTGCCTGCGCCGGCCACCGCCGCTGCAGGCCACGCATGCGGCCTTCCTGTACCTGCCGCCGCTGGACCAGTTGCTGCCCCGTTTCAAGTTCCACCACGACCTGGCCGCGGGACGGCTGCTCGCGCAACTGATGGCGCATGCCTTCGCCGGCCTCGAACGGCCGCAGGCGCTGGTGCCGGTCCCGCTGCATCGCGGCCGGCTGCGCCGGCGCGGATACGACCAGGCCTTGGAACTGGCGAGGCCGATGGCCTCCACACTGCGCCTGCCCCTGCGCGCGGACCTGCTCCAGCGTGTCCAGGCCACCGCCGCGCAGTCAGAGCTTGATGCGGTGGCACGGCGACGCAACCTGCAGGGCGCTTTCCGCGTGGCCGACCACTGCGTGCCAAGCCATGTCGCGCTCGTCGATGACGTCATGACCACGGGTGCGACCCTGCATGCCGCGGCCGCGGCCCTGCGTCGCGCCGGGGTCGCACGGGTCGATGCCTGGGTCTGCGCGCGGACGCCCTAGGCGCCGCGATACGCGCATCCACCACCGGGCCGTCATTTGACAGTCGCCGACGCACAGGAGTATCCCGTGGGCCGGACCGGCACATCCGTCCGGCCGCAACTCCCTCATGACGCAGGAGGCAGCATGCAAGCGGGCACTGTCGACGAAGTACGACGCAGCTGGTGGGTTTCGGTCCTGTTCGGTCTCATCGGCATCGCCTTCGGCCTGCTCACCATGGCCAAGCCCTTCCAGGCGCTGGTCGCGATGGCCTGGGCCTTCGGCATCTTCGCCCTGGCCGACGGCATCGCCAGCGGCCTGGCGCTGTTCGACAAGCGCGTGGCGATCCCCAAGCCCTGGCTGCTGCTGTACTCGGTCGCCTCGATCGCCTTCGGCGTCATCGCCATCGGCAACCCGAAGGCCACCGCAGGCATCCTGTTCTTCATGCTTTCGTTCTGGCTGATCGTGGCCGGCATGTTCCGCATCGTCTTCGCGATCCGGGTGCGCAAGGAGATCGTCGGCGAATGGCTGATCGCGCTCAGCGGCGTACTGGCGATCGTGCTGGGCGTGGCGTTCCTGCGCAATCCGGCGATCGGCCTGTTCGCCACCGCGATCTGGATCGGCGCCGGTGCGCTGGTCTACGGGCTGCTGCAGGTGTTCGCGGGCTTGCGTTTCCGCAAGCATGCACCGCTGCCGGCCTGATCCATCCGACGTGTGCAGCGCCGGCGGTGATCCGCCGGCCCCATCCAAGACCTAGGAGTCCGTCATGTCCCGTGCCTGGTGGGTTTTCCTGCTGTATGGACTGTTTGCGATCGGGTTCGGCCTGTTCGCCCTGTTCCGCCCGCAATCGACCGTGTGGGTGATGCTGATGGCGTTCGGCCTGCTGGCGCTGGGCGATGGCGTGGTCAGCCTGCTGAGCGTGTTCCGCAAGGACGTGGCACTGCCCAACGGGTTGCTGCTGCTGTATGCCGTGGTCTCCATCGGCTTCGGCCTTCTGGCGCTGTTCAATCCGCAGATGGTGGCCACGGTGCTGGTCTGGCTGCTGGCGCTGTGGCTGATCTTCGCCGGCATCGCGCGCATCGTGTTCGCGGTACAGATGCGGCGCCTGGTCGAGGGCAACTGGCTGCTGGCGCTGAGCGGCGTACTGGCCGTCCTGCTGGGCATCCTGTTCCTGGCGCGCCCGAACCTGGGCGTGGCCGGCCTGGCCCTCTGGATCGGCATCGGTGCGCTGCTCTACGGCGTGCTGCAGCTGGCCCTGGCGTTCTACATGCGCAAGCGTGCGACGCGGCTTGTCGGGTGAGTAAGGGCGCCCCGGGGGGCCGCCACGGTCCTCCGGGTGCGCGCTGCGACACCGCCCCAGGCCTGCATCCGCACGCCATCCCATGAGCCCGGTCATCTCATCGCGGGTTCCAGCCCGCCCCGCAGGAGCCGCTGCACCCCCATCTCCTTTTCGGGAGCGGGCACGACCGCACCGCCCGCGCCGCGCAGCATCCCGTGATCACGATGCCCGTCGCGGACCGTTCCCCCGCCCTTACGTAAGGGCGTAGTGCGCGGCGATGCCGGCGAACACCGCCGCACCGATCCAGTTGTTGTGCAGGAACGCGCGAAAGCAGGGCTCGCGCTCGCGCCTGCGGGCGATCCAGAATTCCCAGGCGACCAGCACGGTCGCGACGCCGAGCGCGATCCAGTAATGCGTCCCCAGCTGCGCCTGGCGACCGACCAGTGCCAGCGCCAGCAGCGCCAACGCATAGAGCACGCCTTGCGCCACTAGGTCCAGGTCGCCGAACAGGATCGCGGTGGACTTCGAGCCCGCCCGCAGGTCGTCGTCCCGGTCGACCATCGCGTACCAGGTGTCGTAGGCGGTGGCCCAGAGGATGTTGGCGCAGTACAGCAGCCAGGCCAGCGCAGGCACTTCGCCCTGTACCGCGGCGAAGGCCATCGGGATGCCCCAGCCGAAGGCCATGCCCAGGTAGACCTGCGGCAGGTAGGTGTGGCGCTTCAGGTAGGGATAGGTGGCCGCCAGGAACAGGCCGGCGAAGCTCAGCCATACCGTCAGCCGGTTCAATGTCAGCACCAGCGCGAACGCAGCCAGCATCAGCACTGCGAACACCGCCAGCGCCTCGCGCCCGGACACCGCGCCGGTCGCCAGCGGGCGGTCCTTCGTGCGGTCGACCTGCGGATCGAGCCAGCGATCGGCGTAGTCGTTGATGACGCAGCCGGCCGAACGGGTCAGCCACACCCCGGCGGTGAACACGAACAGCGTCCACAGCGGCGGCACGCCACCTGCGGCCAGCCACAGCGCCCACCAGGTCGGCCACAGCAGCAGCAGCACGCCGATCGGCCGGTCGCCACGGACCAGTTTCCAGTACTGGCCCAGGCGTTCGCGCCAGCGCGGCACCCGCACCGGGATCGGGGATTCGTAGCGTTCGTAAGTCATCGCGGAAGGTTATCAGTCCCGCGCCGCAACCGGCCCCGCGTCGTGCACCGCGGGGACGTTTCGCTGCTGGCCCGCCGCGCAGGCGCATAATCCACGCCTGCCCCGACTCCGGAACCGTCCATGTCCCTGTCCGTCCAGATCGATGACCGCGTCCGCGTCGCCAACGACGCGCCATTCGTGCTGTTCGGCGGCCTCAACGTGCTCGAGGACCTGGATTCGACGCTGTTCGCGGCCGGTCACTACGTCGAGGTCACCCGCCGACTCGGCATCCCGTACGTGTTCAAGGCCTCGTTCGACAAGGCCAACCGCTCCTCGATCACCTCCTATCGCGGAGTCGGCCTTGATGAAGGGCTGCGCATCTTCGAGGAAGTGAAGCGCCGCTTTGGCGTGCCGGTGATCACCGACGTGCACGAACCGGCGCAGGCCGCGGCGGTGGGCGAGGTGGTCGACGTGCTGCAGATCCCGGCCTTCCTGGCCCGCCAGACCGACCTGGTCGACGCGATCGCGCGCACCGGGCGCGCGGTCAACATCAAGAAGCCGCAGTTCATCAGTCCGCCGCAGATGAAGCACATCGCCAGCAAGATCCGCGAAGCGGGCAACGAACGCATCATCCTGTGCGAGCGCGGCGCGCAGTTCGGCTACGACAACCTGGTGGTCGACATGCTGGGCTTCCGCGAGATGATCGAGGCGACCGGCGGGCTGCCGGCGATCTTCGACGTGACCCACAGCCTGCAGCGGCGCGAGTCAGGCAGCGAGGCTTCGGGCGGGCGCCGCCGGCAGGTGCTGGAACTGGCGCGCGCGGGCATGGCGGTCGGCCTGGCCGGCCTGTTCCTGGAAGCGCACCCGGACCCGGACCACGCGCGCTGCGACGGCCCCAGCGCGTTGCCCCTGGACAAGCTCGAGCCGTTCCTGGCGCAGATCAAGGCGCTCGACGACCTGGTCAAGCAGTTCGCGCCGCTGGAGATCCGCTGATCTGACAGCGTCCGCGCACGCGGCCCGAAGCCCTGCACGGGCGAATTCCGCTACAATGCCCGGCCACGCGCCCGTAGCTCAGCCGGATAGAGTAGTGGCTTCCGAAGCCATTGGTCGGGGGTTCGAATCCCTCCGGGCGCGCCATCTGCTTGTCTATTGAATGCCGGACTGGACGCGCCTTGCCGCATTCCCCGGACACCTGCTGCCCACGTAGACGCGCGCCGGGCCTGGCGCTGCCGTAGCGCACACAGCGTCCAGTCAACGCACGTCTTGCCGGGCGCGCCATCGGCAAGGGCACTGCGTGCTCGCCCGCGGCTTCGGGGCCATGGCCCCAGCACCCCCGGCATAGCCGGTATGCGCATCGCCCATAAGCCCTGAGCGCGGGCAGCGGGTACGCTTGTGCGTGCGCCAGGCCGGCGCTTCGTCTTTTGCGAGCGCCCGCATGAGTCCCGTCGATTCCGCCCCCACGCCCGATTTCCGCTCGCGCGAATTCCTGCTGGACCATGTGCGCCGCACGATGGCGTTCTACCACCCGCGCTGCATCGACCCGGCCGGCGGCTTCTTCCAGTTCTTCAAGGACGACGGCACGGTCTACGACCCGCATACCCGGCACCTGGTCAGCAGTACCCGCTTCGTCTTCAACTATTCGATGGCCTGGCAGGCATTCGGTGATCCGGCGTATCGCGACGCGGTGCGCCATGGGATTGCTTTCCTGCGCGACGCGCACCGCAATCCCGACACCGGCGGCTACGCGTGGGTGCTGCACGACGGACGGGTGCGCGACGCGACCAACCATTGCTATGGCCTGGCCTTCGTCGTACTGGCCTACGCCAAGGCGCTGGAAGCGGGTATGGAGGAAGCACGCACCTGGCTGGCCGAAACCTGGCAGTTGATGGAGCGACACTTCTGGGAGCCGGAGCACGGCCTCTACGCCGACGAAGCAACGGCCGACTGGAGGGTCTCGGAATACCGCGGCCAGAACGCGAACATGCACGCCTGCGAAGCCTGGCTGGCGGCCTTCGAGGCCAGCGGCGAACTCCGCTACCTGCAGCGCGCGCAATTGCTGGCCGCGAACATGAGCGGCCGCCAGGCCGCGCTCGCCGGTGGACTGGTCTGGGAGCACTACCGGCCCGACTGGTCGGTGGACTGGGACTACAACCGCGGTGACCGCAGCAACATCTTCCGTCCGTGGGGTTTCCAGCCCGGGCACCAGGTCGAGTGGGCCAAGCTGTTGCTGATCCTGGATCGCCACGCACCGGACGCCAGCCACCTGTCGCGTGCACGCGAACTTTTCGATCGCGCCGTGGCGATGGCCTGGGACGAACGCCACGGCGGGCTGGTCTACGGCAACGACGTGGAAGGCGGCTTCTACGACGAGGACAAGTACTTTTGGGTCCAGGCCGAAGCGCTGGCCACCGCCGCACTGCTCGCCGACCGCACCGGGGATCCGGGCTACTGGCAGTGGTACGACCGCCTCTGGGACTACAGCTGGACCCACTTCGTCGACCATGCGCATGGCGCCTGGTACCGCATCCTCGGCCCGGACAACCGCAAGCTCACCGACGAGAAGAGTCCAGCCGGGAAGACCGATTACCACACGATGGGCGCGTGCTACGAAGCGCTGAAGGCCGTGTGAGGTCGACGCAGCCAGATTGGGCAGCGACTGTAAGCGGGCATGACCGCGACACCGACACACTCGAGATCGCACGTGCCGACGGCTGCAACGCGATGGATGCTCTGGCTGCCATGTAACTGTCACGCCATCGGGCATCCGACGTTCTCGTGGCTGCAACGCCGCCGGTGTCGCGGTCATGCCCGCTCCTACATCTACAGCGCGGCGGTGTTGGTGCAGCCTCTCGCTATCGTGGCTAGCCTTGCACGGGATTGGCAGCCAGCAGCGCGTCGACCTCGCTCCTGCCAGGCGCATGCGCGCCCGGCCGGGTGCAGGCGGCCGCCGCAGCGGCAGCGGCGAAACGTACATGTGCTGGCAGGCCGGCATCCGGACGCTGCAGTCGACTGGCCAGGAATCCGCCGATGCAGGCGTCGCCCGCGCCGACGGTATCGGCCACGGCGACCTTGAAGGCCGGCTGCTCGAAAACGCCCCCATCGGGCGCATAGGCCGTCATGCCATCGGCGCCGCGCGTGTACAGCACGGTTGCGCGCGGGGCGAGCGCATGCACGCGATCCAACGCATCGACCGTGGCCAAGGCCGGATAGATGTGGCGCAGGTCCTCGTCCGAGACCTTGATCGTGTCGGCCAGCGTGGCCATGCGCTCGAACAGCGGCGGGTAATCCGCATCCATCAGGTTGCGACAGTTCGGATCGAAGCTGACCGGCACGCCGGCCGCATGCAGCAGTTCGGCGAGCGCGAGCAGTCGCGCCCCCAACGGCTGCCGCACCAGGCTGATGCAGCCGAAGTGAGCGAACTCGCACGCCTGCTGCCACCCATCCGGCAGCAGCGCCGCGTCGAAGCCCAGGTCGGACTCGCCGACGAAGAAGTACTGCGGCGGATCGAGCTGGTGGACCAGGGCCAGCAGTGGTGATCGCCGCACCACCTGCCAGAAGCGCGCATCCAGTCCGGCCTCGCGCGACAGGGCGAGGATGCGCTGGCCGAACAGGTCCTCGCCGACCGACCCCCCCCACCCGGTCGGCGCGCCGAGCGTGGACGCCACCCGCGCGACATTCCAGCAGGCACCGCCCGGCACGCTGTGCCAGGTCGAATCACCCGTGCGCATGAGGTCGGTCAGCGCCTCGCCGAAAACGACCAGGCGGGGCAGGGCGGTGGCATCGCTTTCGCGCATGCGCGGATCAGGCTTCGGGTGCGACTGCCGGTGCCGCGACCGCCGCCGGCGCATGGCGCCCAAGCAGGCCTGACTTCACCAGCAACCCGTAGCAGGCGATCCAGCCGTAGCACACCATCGGCACCAGCAAGGCCAGCGCCAGGCCGATCCGGTCGGCCACCACGCCGGTCAGCAAGGGGATCACCGCGCCGCCGACGATCGCCAGGCACAGGATGCCGGAAGCGCCGGGCGTGTCTTCTCCCAGGCCGTCGATGGACAACGTGAAGATGGTCGGGAACATCACCGAGTTGAACAGGCCGATCGAAAGGATCGCCACCGCCGCGGCGGTGCCTTCGAGCATGGTCGCCGCCAGCAGCGCAAGCAACCCGGCGCCGATCGCGCACGCCGCCAGCACCAGGCCCGGCGAGACGAAGCGCAGCACCCACGCGCCGATGAAACGGCCGACCATCGCCAGGCCCCAGTACACCGCGATCAGGTTGCCGGCGGCGTGCTCGGAATTCGTCGCCCCGACCATGATCAGGTAGTTGACCAGCGCGCTGCCGATCGCGACTTCGGCACCGACGTACAGGAAGATCGACAGGGCGCCCAGGCTGACCCGCGGGATACCGAGCAGGCGCAGATAGTCGCTGCTTCCGACCGGGCGCACCGCCGGGACCGGCGAGCGGCGCAGCCACCAGCACAGCGCGGCCAGGCCCGCCAGCACCGCGGCGATGATCATGTACGGCACGCGCACATGGCTGGCCTGCTCCACGCGGAACGCTTCCAGTGCCGGGCCGCTCAGGCCGGCGGCCGGTTCGGACACGCCGGCGGCCAGGATCATCGCCGAGCCGAACAGCGGGCCGATCATCGTGCCGAACGAGTTGAACGCCTGGGCCAGGGTCAGCCGGCTGTGCGCGCGGGCCGGATCGCCGAGCCCGGCGGCCAGCGGATTGGCCGCCACCTGCACCAGGGTGATGCCGCCGGCGAGCACGAACAGTGCGGCGAGGAAGCCCGGGTACCAGCCCATCGACGCGGCCGGCGCGAACAGCAGGCAGCCGCTGGCCATGATCACCAGGCCAATGACGATCCCGCGCAGGTACCCGATCCGGCTGACCAGCAGGCCTGCGGGAATGGAGACCACGAAGTAGGCGAGGAAGAAGCAGAACTGGGTCAGCATCGCCTCGGTGTAGTTCAGCGAGAACGTCGCCTTGAGCTTGGGGATCAGCACGTCCACCAGCACCGTGCAGAAGCCCCAGGCGAAGAACAGCGCGATCACCAGCGGCAGCAGCCGCGAGGAGCCGCTGGCGGGCGCGCCGGCGGCGCCGGAATCGTGTGAGTGATTGACGTGCATCGATGCTGCCTCCCCGGCGTGTCGAAGGCGCCGATCATGGCGCATCCGCGCGCGTTCTTCTGCATATGCCACACGGCGGGGCGGCGCATGGCCGTGCGGAATACCCGCCTTCATCCGGCGCCAACGCCGGTAGCGACACGCTGGCCACCCTCCACCCGTCGATGGAACCCGCCATGAGCCGCCTGATCCCGTGCAGCCTCGCCCTGGCCACCTGCCTGCTCGCCACCGCGTGCGCCGGCCCGCAGATCGCCGGCGTCCAACCCATCGACGGGGTGATCTCCGGCCAGTGCCACACCGACATGGTCCGCGGCGCGGTCGGCCTGGCTGCCTCGGATGCGACCATCCAGCGTGCGCGAGTGGACAGCGACAGCACCGAGCTGCAGGTGGTACGCGGCGCTTCGGACCGGGCGGGTTCGGCAACGCTGCCCGAAGCCCAGGAGAGCTCCGCCGGAGGCAGCCGCCTGACCGTGGAGACCGGCCGCAACAATGCGATCACCGCGCTGCGCTGCGGCTGACCGGCGCAGCACCCGCCGTCAACGTCCGGTCGGACGCCGGGGGCGGCGGTGCGCACGCCGCAGGAACGCGAGCGCCGCCTGCTCCCACTGGCGCTGGCCCCGGCAGCGTTCGGCGACGCCCTGCAACGCGCCCTGGCGCCAGCCGTCGATCACCGCCGGATCGATATAGGCGCTGCGGCAGACCGCCGGGGTATTGCCCAGCTCGTCGGCAACCGCGCGCACCACTCCGGTCAGCAGGCGCGCGCACTCGCGCTCGGCCGCGGGCACGTCGTCCAGCGCCGCAAGACCGCGCATCGCCGCCAGCGTGCCGCCCCAGGTACGGAAGTCCTTCGCGGTGAAGGCCTCGCCCATGGCCTGGCGCAGGTATTCGTTGACCTCGCTGGATTGCACCGGGACCAGCTCGCCCGCGTCGTCGCGGTACTGGAACAGGTTCTGCCCGGGCAGTTCGCGGCAGCGCCGCATCAGCCCGACCAGCCGGCGGTCGTCCAGCACCGCCTCCTGCGGCTGGCCGCCTTTTCCGCGGAAGGCGATCCGCGCGCGGCCACCGGCGAGGAACTCGACATGGCGGTTGCGCAGCGTGGTCAACCCGTAGGATCGGTTCTGCCGACGATAGGCGTCGTTGCCGATCCGCAGCAGGGTCTCGTCCATCACCGCGACTACAATTGCCAGGACCTTCCCGCGCGGATGGCCCTGCAGAGCCAGGTCGCTGCGCAACCGCCGACGCAGCGCCGGCAGCGCCTGGCCGAAGGCGACGATCCGCTCGAACTTGCCCGCGCCCCGATGCCGGGCCCACTCCGGGTGGTAGCGATACTGCTTGCGCCCGCGCGCATCGCGGCCGGTCGCCTGCAGGTGGCCGCGAGGATCGGCGCAGATCCACACGTCCTGCCAGGCCGGCGGAATGGCCAGGGCCCTGATCCTCGCCAGCGTGCGCGCATCGCGGACCACGGTCCCCTGGGCATTGCGGTAACCGAAGCCACGCCCGTGCCGACGGCGCCGGATGCCGGCCGAGCCATCGACCACGTGGACGAGGCCGGCGCGGCCGGCATCATCGGTGGCATCGGTGCTGTTCGGAGAGGAGGCTGGAGACACGATCCAGGCGCTTGGCGGCGGGCAATCCAGTCTGGGCACCGTCATGCGGCGAGCGCGTCAAGGCCATCCCTGCGTCCTTAACGGTTAACGCATCGCGAATGTCGGCTGCGGCAAGCTTGGGCCATCACTCGAGGGAGTCGCCCATGACCACACGTACGACCCGCCTGCTGCTGCCGCTCGCCCTGCTCGCCGCGCTCGGCGCCTGTTCGGCCGGAAGCCCATCGGAAGACGACGGTGCCGAGCAGGAGCAGGCGCTCACCGCCGCGCAACAGGCCGCCGAATCCGCCGCTACGCCGCCCGCAGGCCCGGTCGACGCCGCCCCGCCGCCGCCGATGGAGTGCGATGCCACCCAGCTGCAAGGACTGGTCGGCCAGGTGCTGGAAGAGAGCGCAACCGAACAGGCCCGCACGGACGCCGGCGCCAAGAGCGTGCGGGTGCTCAAGCCCGGCGACATGGTCACGATGGAATTCGACAGCGAACGGCTGAGCATCGAAGTCGACGCAGCGGGCAAGATCACCTCGCTCCGCTGCGGCTGAGCCCTTCCCGGCAGGCGTGTCCTGCAACCGTCGTCGCCACCGGCTGACGGTTGCAGTTGCATGTATTTTCCCTGTGCGCGGTGCTGTTGCGGCACCGCAACACTTGTGCTTTAGTCGGGAATCCGGCGGCAATCTGGTGGCGCAAGTTTCGAAAGAAACCGTGTGCGGTGCCGCCTTCGCTCGCGTCCGGGCGTCAGCACCCCGCACGCATGTTCGTCGAGGCACAGATGGCCCCCCGCAACCGCCAAGGGCTCCCGGTAGAGCATGCGCTCCAGGGGACGCACGGGCTCTACGACCCCAATTCCGAGCGTGATGCCTGCGGCTTCGGCATGATCGCCCAGCTCGACGACCAGCCTTCGCGCGCGCTCGTCGACACCGCGATCGCCGCGCTCTCGCGCATGACCCACCGCGGTGGCGTTGCCGCCGACGGGCTGACCGGTGACGGTTGCGGCCTGCTGATCCGCAAACCGGCGCCTTTCCTGCGCGCGCTGGCGCACGAGGCCCACATCGCGCTGGGCGCGAATGACCAGTTCGCCGCCGGCCTGGTATTCCTGCCCCACGACGAAGCCCAGGCCGCGCAGTGTCGCGAGACCCTGGAATCGGAACTGCATCGGGTCGGCGTCGCGGTGAAGGGCTGGCGCCTGGTGCCTACCGACGAAAGCGTCTGCGGCCAGCTGGCCCGCGACACCCTGCCGGCAATCCAGCAGTTGTTCGTCGAGGCCGGACAGGGCCAGTCCGAGGACGCGTTCACCCTGGCCCTGTTCCTGGCCCGCCGCCGCAGCGAGCAACGCCTGCGCGCGATCGGCGATTTCTACGTCGTCTCACTGTCGCCGCATTCGATCGGCTACAAGGGCATGGTCCTGCCCGACAAGCTGTCCCGGTTCTTCGTCGACCTGCAGCGTGCGGACCTGGCCTCCAGCGCCATTGTCTTCCACCAGCGTTTCTCGACCAACACGCTGCCGCGCTGGCCGCTGGCGCATCCGTTCCGGATGCTCGCCCACAACGGCGAGATCAACACCATCGAAGGCAACCGCCGCTGGGCGCAGGCCCGCGGCAAGGTGTGGAAGACGCCGAAGTTCGACATCGCCGAACTCGAACCGGTCATCTCGATGCACGGCTCGGACTCGCAGAGCCTGGACAACATGCTCGAGCTGCTGGTGTCCGGCGGCATGGAACTGATCCAGGCGCTGCGCATCCTGGTCCCGCCGGCGACCCAGTCGCTGGAGTTCAAGGATCCGGACCTGGCCGCGTTCTACGAGTTCTACGGCCTCAACACCGAGCCGTGGGACGGCCCAGCCGGCATCGTTTCCCTGGATTCGCGCTACGCGGCCTGCACGCTGGACCGCAACGGCCTGCGTCCGTCGCGCTGGCTGCTGACCTCCGACCGCCACTTCATCGTCGCCAGCGAAGCCGGCGTCTGGGAAGTGCCGACGGAACGCATCGTGCGCAAGGGCAAGCTTGGCCCCGGCGAGATGATCGCGATCGACCTCAAGCGCGGCGACCTGCTCGACTCCGAGGCGGTGGACCGGATCAACCGCGGCCGCGCGCCGTACAAGCAGTGGCTGCACCAGGGCGTCACCTACCTGCAGACCGAGCTGATCGATCCGTCGCTGGCCGAAGAACCCTTCGACGAGAAGACGCTGCGCAGCTACCACAAGCTGTTCCAGCTCAGCACCGAGGAAGTGGAACTGGTGCTGCGGCCGATGGCCGAGACCGAGCAGGAAGCGACCGGCTCGATGGGCGACGACACGCCGATGGCGGTGCTGAGCCAACGCAACCGGCCGCTGTACGACTACTTCCGCCAGGCGTTCGCGCAGGTCACCAACCCGCCGATCGATCCGCTGCGCGAAGACTGCGTGATGTCGCTGGCCACCCAGCTGGGCCGGGAGACCAACATCTTCCACGCCGGCCCGGAGACGGTGAACCACATCATCCTCAACTCGCCGGTGCTCAGCCAACGCAAGCTGCGCCAGCTGATGGTGATGCCGCAGTACAAGGACAAGAACCGGCTGATCGACCTGTCGTACGGGCTCGAAGAAGGCCTCAAGGCGGGCATCGAGAGGATCTGCCGCGAAGCCGAGCAGGCCGTGCGCGACGGCATCGTGCTGCTGCTGCTGTCCGACCGCTACCCGGTACCGGAGCGTCCGATGGTGCACGCTTTGCTGGCCACCGGCGCCGTCCACCACCACCTGTGCAAGGTCGGCCTGCGCTGCGACGCCAACCTGGTCATCGAGACCGGCACCGCGCGCGATGCGCACCACATGGCCTGCCTGCTCGGCAACGGCGCCACTGCGGTGTATCCGTACCTGTCGTACCAGACCCTGTTCGACATGGGCCGGCGCGGCATCCTGCAGCTGAAGAAGGGCGGCGAGACCGCCCAGGTCGGCCGCAGCTACCGCAAGGGCGTCTACAAGGGCCTGTCCAAGATCATCTCGAAGATGGGGATCGCGACGATCGCCAGCTATCGCGGCGCGCAGCTGTTCGAGATCGTCGGCCTGGAGGACGAGGTCGTCGAGCTGTGCTTCGGCGGCACGCCGTCGCGCGTGGGCGGCGCCGGCTTCGAGCGCCTGGACCGCGATGCCCGCGAGCTGCAGGCGGCGGCCTGGAACGACCTGAAGAAGCCCGAGGTCGGGGGGCTGATCAAGTACGTCCACGGCGGCGAGTACCACATGTACAACCCGGACGTGGTCATGACCCTGCAGCGCGCCACGCGCACGGGCGAGACCTCCGACTGGAACGCCTATGCGGACGCGGTGCATGCGCGCCCGCCGTCGGCGCTGCGCGACCTGCTGCAGCTGCGCAAGGCGGACACGCCGACGCCGCTCGAGGAGGTCGCCCCGGCATCGGACCTGCTGCGTCGCTTCGACACCGCCGCGATTTCGCTGGGCGCGCTTTCGCCGGAAGCCCACGAGGCGCTGGCCATCGCCATGAACCGGCTGGGCGGGCGTAGCAACTCCGGTGAAGGTGGCGAAGATCCAATCCGCTACGGCACCGAGAAGCGCTCGAAGATCAAGCAGGTCGCCTCCGGCCGGTTCGGCGTGACGCCCGAGTACCTGGTCAACGCCGAAGTGCTGCAGATCAAGGTCGCGCAGGGCGCCAAGCCGGGCGAGGGCGGGCAGCTGCCCGGGCACAAGGTCAACGAACTGATCGCGCGCCTGCGTTACGCGCGGCCGGGCATCGGCCTGATCAGCCCGCCGCCGCACCACGACATCTATTCGATCGAAGACCTGGCCCAGCTGATCTACGACCTCAAGCAGGTCAATCCGCAGGCGCTGGTGTCGGTGAAGCTGGTCTCGCATGCGGGCGTGGGCACCATTGCCGCGGGCGTGGTCAAGGCCGGCGCCGACCTGATCACCGTGTCCGGCCACGACGGCGGCACCGGCGCCAGCCCGATCAGCTCGATCCGCTACGCGGGCGGTCCGTGGGAACTGGGCGTGGCCGAGTCGCACCAGGCACTGGTCGCCAACGACCTGCGCGACCGCACCATCCTGCAGACCGACGGCGGCCTCAAGACCGGCCTGGACGTGGTCAAGGCGGCCCTGCTCGGTGCCGACAGCTTCGGCTTCGGCACCGGCCCGATGATCGTGCTGGGCTGCAAGTACCTGCGCATCTGCCACCTCAACAACTGCGCCACCGGCGTGGCCACGCAGGACGAGCGCCTGCGCGCCGAGCACTTCACCGGCCTGCCCGAGCGCGTGGAGAACTTCTTCCGCCTGCTGTCGGAGGAAGTGCGGCAGTGGCTGTCGTACCTGGGCGTGCGCTCGCTGGACGAGATCGTCGGCCGCACCGACCTGCTGCGGCAGATCGATGTCGCGCCGCGCGAAGGCGTGCGCGTGGACCTGTCGCGGCTGCTGCATCCGGCGCCGCGCGACGAGGACCGCTGTACCGCCGCGCGCCTGTACGAATCGCCGGACAGCCTGGCGACCCAGCTCGACATCCAGCTGGCCGACGCGATCGCCCACAAGACCGGCGGCGAGCACCGCTACCTGATCCACAACACCGATCGCAGCATCGGCTCGCGCCTGTCGGGCGCGATCGCCAAGGCGCACGGCAACCACGGCATGGACGCTTCGCCGATCACCCTGCACTTCCGCGGCACGTCCGGGCAGAGCTTCGGCGCATTCAACGCCGGCGGCCTACACCTGGAGCTGGAGGGCGAAGCCAACGACTACGTCGGCAAGGGCATGGCCGGCGGCCGCCTGGTGGTGCGCCCGCCGCGCGCGGCGCGCTACGAGGCGCGCAGCACGCCGATCCTCGGCAACACCTGCCTGTACGGCGCCACCGGTGGGGAACTCTATGCGGCCGGCCGCGCCGGCGAGCGCTTCGCGGTGCGCAATTCCGGCGCGCTGGCGGTGATCGAAGGCGCCGGCGACCACTGCTGCGAGTACATGACCGGCGGCGTGGTGCTGGTGCTGGGCCGCGTGGGCCTCAACTTCGGTGCCGGCTTCACCGGTGGCCTGGCCTACGTGCTCGACCAGGACCGCGATTTCGTCGACCGCTACAACCACGAGCTGATCGACATCCACCGGATCAGCCCGGAGGGTTTCGAGAACTACCGCCAGCACCTGCACCGCCTGGTCAGCCGCCACCGCGAACTGACCGGTAGCATCTGGGCGCAGCAGGTCCTGGACGAGTTCCGCGATTACGTCGGCAAGTTCTGGCTGGTGAAGCCCAAGGCCGCCAGCATCGAATCGCTGGCCGACACGCTGCGGAGAGCGGCATGACGGGCGCCGCTTCCATGCTCCGCATAGAAGCTCCCGCAGTTTGCGTCGCAAACTGCGGGCCCCACTTCGCTCTTCCGATCCCCGCCCCTTCGGGGCGCCCCCTTACCAAGGCGGCTTTCCTCCAGTCGGGTCTACGAATTATCAGGTCGCTCCCGCGCAGGCGGGAGCCTAGTGACTTCAGCCGCCACGCACGAAAACACGTGGCCTCCTGAAGCCAACGACAAGCCAAGTCACTGGGTGCCCGCCTACGCGGGGACGACGAGCGAGATTCCCATGAGCCGCAAGCAAGTTTTCCAGTTCCTCGACCTGCCGCGCGAGATGCCGCGCAGGATCCCGCTCGAGTTGCGCACGTCCGGCGACTGGGGGGAGCTGTACGGCAAGTTCGGCCTGGCCGAAGCGCAGCACCAGTCGGGACGCTGCCTGGATTGCGGCAACCCGTACTGCAGCTGGAAGTGCCCGGTGCACAACGCCATCCCGCAGTGGCTGCAGCTGGTCCAGGAGAACCGCATCCTCGAGGCGGCCGAGCTGTGCCACTCGACCAACCCGCTGCCGGAAGTGTGTGGCCGCGTCTGCCCGCAGGACCGCCTGTGCGAAGGCAGCTGCACGCTCAACGACGGCTTCGGCGCGGTCACCATCGGCGCGGTCGAGAAGTACATCGTCGACACCGCCTTCGCCCAGGGCTGGCGCCCGGACCTGTCCGAGGTCGTGCCGACCGGCAGGCGCGTGGCGGTGATCGGCGCCGGTCCGGCCGGGATCGGCTGCGCCGACAGGCTCGCGCGGGCCGGCATCCAGGCGGTGGTCTACGACCGTTATGAACAGATCGGCGGCCTGCTCCAGTTCGGGATTCCCACCTTCAAGCTGGACAAGGCGGTGATCGCCAAGCGCCGCGAGGTGCTGGAGGGCATGGGCATCGAGTTCCGCCTTGGCGTTGAGATCGGGCGCGACGTGAGCATCGAGCAGCTGCTGGAGGAATACGACGCGGTGTTCCTCGGGACCGGCGCATACCGCTATACCGACGGCGGCCTGCCCGGACAGGACGGCGAAGGCGTGCTGCCGGCGCTGCCGTTCCTGGTGCAGAACGGGCGCATCGTCGCCGGCAATGATCCGTGGGGCCGGCCGATCGCCGGCTGGGAAGACAAGATCCAGCTACCCGACCTGGCCGGCAAGCGCGTGGTCGTGCTTGGTGGCGGCGATACCGGCATGGACTGCGTGCGCAGCGCGATCCGCCTGGGTGCAGGCAAGGTCACCTGCGCCTACCGTCGCGACGAGGCGTCGATGCCCGGCTCGGCGCGCGAAGTCGGCAACGCGCGCGAGGAAGGCGTGCGCTTCCTGTTCAACCGCCAGCCGCTGGCGGTGGAGACCGACGCGGACAACCGCGTCACCGGCGTGCGCATGGTCGAGACCCGGCTGGGCGAACCGGATGCGCGCGGCCGCCGCAACGCGGTCGCGATCGAGGGTAGCGAGTCGGTGATCGCCGCCGACGTGGTCGTCATCGCGTTCGGCTTCTCGCCGGAAGTGCCCGAGTGGATGTCGACGCTGGGCATCGAGGGCACGCCGAACGGGCGGATCGTGGCAGGCGGCAGCGATCGCCTGCCGTACCAGACCAGCCATCCGCGCGTGTTCGCCGGCGGCGATGCGGTGCGCGGCGCCGACCTGGTGGTCACTGCGGTAGCCGAGGGGCGCGATGCGGCGCAGGCCATCGTCGAGTTGCTGGCCCAGGTGGCCACGCCTGCCGGACCGGTCGCGGCCTGAGCGGTTGCGGGGCGCGGAGTCCGACGAGGCCGCGGAAACCGCGGCCTTTCTTTTGCGCTTTCCGGCGTCCGGGACGACGTCCCGCCGCTCCGGACGCCGGAGGAGACAGGTATGCCTGAGTGGGGAGAAACTCCGGTCAGGCCGCCATGTCCAGGACGATGCGGCCTTCGATCTCGCCCCGGTGCATGCGAGCGAAAATTTCGTTGATGTTCTCCAGCCGGTCGGCGGCCACGGTCGCGGCGACCTTGCCCTGCGCGGCGAACTCCAGCGACTCCTGCAGGTCCAGGCGGGTGCCGACGATCGAGCCACGCACCGTGATCCCGTTGAGCACCATGCCGAAGATGTCGAGCGGGAAGCTGCCCGGTGGCAGCCCGACCAGCGACACCGTGCCGCCGCGGCGCATCATTCCCATGGCCTGCTCGAAGGCCCTGGGCGACACCGCGGTGACCAGCGCCCCATGCGCACCGCCGATCTCCTTTTTCAGGAACGCCGCCGGATCGGTGGTGCGCGCGTTGACCACCGCGGTCGCGCCCAGCCGTCGTGCCAGCGCGAGCTTGTCGTCGTCCACATCCACGGCGGCCACGTTCAGGCCCATGGCCCTGGCGTACTGCACGGCCATGTGGCCCAGGCCGCCGATGCCGGAGATGACCACCCACTCGCCGGGGCGTGCGTCGGTCATCTTCAGGCCCTTGTAGACGGTGACGCCCGCGCACAGTACCGGCGCGATCTCGAGGAAACCGACTTCGGCGGGCAGGTGGCCCACGTAGCCGGCATTGGCCAGTGCGTACTGGGCGAAGCCGCCGTTGACCGAGTAACCCGTGTTCTGCTGCGTCTCGCACAGCGTTTCCCAGCCGCCGAGGCAGTGCTCGCAGTGGCCACAGGCCGAGTAAAGCCAGGGAATGCCGACCCGGTCGCCTTCGCGCACGTGGCTGACGCCCGCGCCGACCGCGACCACGTGGCCCACGCCTTCGTGGCCGGGGATGAACGGCGGATTCGGCTTGACCGGCCAGTCGCCCTCGGCGGCGTGCAGGTCGGTATGGCACACACCGCAGGCGGCGATCTCCACCAGCACTTCGCCCGGACCCGGGCGCGGCACGACGACTTCCTCGATCACCAGCGGCTGGCCGAAGCCGCGCACCACGGCGGCCTTCATCGTCCTGTCCATGCGCGATCCTCGCGGGAGGTTGTGGGGGATTCCACCCTATACCTGCGGGGTTACCGTTGCGTTGATCAGGCTCAAGCCGGCTGCCAGCGCGGCCCCGGTGCCGCAGGACAACTCTGCTACGATCCAGGCGCATCCACCCGAGCGGGAGTTCTGCGATGGACCATACGTTCCTCTGGGGCGTCATCGCCCTGGCTTGCGGCACGGTAATGATCGTCTACGGCTCCACCATGTTCCGGGTGGTACTTGCCTTCGCCGGCTTCTACATCGGCTTTGGCGTGGTGTCGGCCGTGCTCGGCACGATCGGCGGCGGACCCACTCCGGCGATCCAGACCATCATCGCGATCATCCTGGGCGCGGCGCTGGGTGGCGTGCTGTATTCGTTCGCCTCCCTGGCCATCTATGCCGCCGGCGCGATCCTCGGCCTGGTCGTGGCGTTGTTCTTCGCTTCGCTGGTCGGCATCGGCGGCAGCTGGCTGCTGACCGTGCTCGCGCTGGCCGGCGTGGGTGCAGGCGCATTCGGCGGCCGCTACCTCGGCCAATGGCTCACGATCCTGTCGTCGGCGGTCGCGGGCGCCTACTTCAGCGTCACCGGCCTGGCCCTGATCTTCGGCGCGCAGGCCGCCAACGGGATGATGCCGGTGAACTCGCGCACGCTGGTGGTGTTCGCGCTGCTGGCGGTGATCAGCTTCCTGGCCCAGGCGCGCACCCGTAACCTGCGTCGCAGCGGCGCGTTCATCCGCTGACGGCAGGCCCGGTCGCATGCCGGGCCGATCGCAGCCCCCACGCGTGCATGCCGCCACGCACGCGGCTGGTTCCGCGCGTCGCGCGCGCACGCCACAATCGCGGCAATGAGCGAATCCACCCTCCGTCGCCTGCTGCGCGACCAGTCCCTGTCCGCCATCGCCGCGGGTTTCGTGACCGTACTGGTGGGCTTCGCCAGCTCGGTGGCGATCGTGTTCCAGGCGGCGCAATCGCTGGGTGCCACGCCCGCGCAGACCGCCTCGTGGATGTGGGCGCTGGGCATCGGCATGGGCCTGAGCTGCGTGCTCCTGTCGCTGCGCTGGAAGATGCCGGTGGTCACCGCCTGGTCGACGCCCGGCGCGGCGATGCTGGTGGCGAGCGCATCGGGCGTGCCGATGGAACAGGCGGTCGCCGGCTTCCTGCTCGCCGCGCTGCTGGTCGTGATAGCGGGCTTCTCCGGGATCTTCGAACGCATGCTCGGCCGGATCCCGCTGTCGCTGGCCTCCGGGATGCTCGCCGGCGTACTGCTGCGCTTCGGCCTGGATGCGTTCGGCGCGATCCAAGGCCAACCTCTGCTGGTGCTGGCGATGCTGGCCACCTGGCTCGCGGCGCGGCGCTGGTGGCCGCGTTACGCGGTGATCCTAACCTTGCTGGTCGGCGTGGCCATCGCCTGGGGATCGGGCCTGATGCAGGACGGCAGGCTCGCACTGGAACTGGCGCGACCGGTATGGACTACGCCGCATTTCAGCGCGGCCGCGGTATTGAGCGTGGCGCTGCCGCTGTTCGTGGTGACCATGGCCTCGCAGAACGTGCCCGGCATCGCCGTGATCCGTGCCTCTGGCTATGCGGTGCCGGTTTCGTCGGCGATCGGCTGGACCGGAGTGGCGACGCTGGTGCTGGCACCATTCGGTGCGTTCTCGCTGAACCTGGCGGCGATCACCGCGGCGATCTGCATGGGCCCGGAAGCGCACCCGGACCCGGCGCGCCGGTACATGGCCGCGGTCTGGGCCGGCCTGTTCTACCTGCTCATCGGCGTGTTCGGTGCGACCGTCGCCGCGTTGCTTGCCGCGTTCCCGTACGAGCTGGTGGTGGCGATCGCCGGCATCGCGCTGCTGGGCACGCTCGGTGGCAGCCTCGCCACCGCGTTGCGCGAGGACGACGAGCGCGAGGCGGCGCTGGTCACCTTCCTTGTTACCGCATCGGGCCTGGCCATGCTCGGCATCGGCGCCGCGTTCTGGGGGCTGGTGGCCGGCGTGATCGTGCGCCTGGGGCTGAAGCGCGGCCCGTCCCGGAGCTGACACGCGCGGCGCGGCGGCGCAGGTCATCGCATCGTCCTGCGTGGCGGGCATGGCGAAGTGCGATGGACGATGACGCGGCCGGGTGCGCCTGCTGGCCCCGCGCAGCACCCGGTTAGACTGGCTCTCCCCACCTCACTCGGAACGCCGTCCATGCGCCTGGGCCTCGCCGCCAACCGCCTGCACCACGCCACCGAGGACGCCGCGCTGTTCCGCTGGCTGCGCGCCAGCGCGGCTGGCATCCGCGAGCTGGACATCGAGCTGCATGCGGTGGGCCGCACCCACGACGCGATTGCCGCCGCCGGCATGCTCGCCGGGCATGGCGGGCTGAAGCGCTATCCCTATGGACGCGAAGGCGGGCTGATGAAGCTGGTCGCCGAAGTCGTGGGCATGGAGGGCGATGCGCGCACGCTGGATGGCGCGATCTACCTGATCGATCCGGTCGATCCATCCTCGATCTTCCCCGAAGCGGTGGCGCTCAAGCGCCAGTGCGTGATCCACGGCAAGCCCTTCATCTCCACCGTGGCCAGCGCGCGCGACTGGATCGAGAACGAACGTATCCATGCCGGCCTGGTGCCGGATCCCGGCGCCGAACGCTTCCATGCCTTCGAGTCGCAGACGCTGGCGCTGATCGCCCACGATGCGATGAAGCCGCAGATGCTGGCGTTTGCGTCGGAAAACTACGACGTACTGTCACGCTTCGCCCGGCGCGTGGCCACCGGCACCACCGGCCAGCGCCTCAATGAAATGGCCTGGAGCCGCGGCTGGCCGCAGGACACGCCCTGGGTGCACCGCTTCCTCAGCGGTCCCATGGGTGGCGACGCACAGATCGCCGACCTGGTCCTGGCGCACCAGTGCCAGCGCGCGGTGTTCTTCGAGGATCCACACGTCGCGCGCCAGCACGAGGCCGACATCCAGTTGCTCGAGCGCGCCGTGACCACGGTGACCGACGAGGCGGTGTGCATCACCTCGCCCGCGGTCGCCGCGCGCTGGGTCGCCGCCGCACGCACGCACGCTTCGCGCGCCGCCTGAAGCCGCTGCCATGTGCGTGGTCGCCTTCGCCATCGACGCCCATCCGCGCTGGCGCCTGGTGCTGGCCGGCAACCGCGACGAATTCCATGCGCGGCCGACGGCGGCACTGGCGCGCTGGGACGACGGATCCGGGATCGTCGCGGGCCGCGATCTGGAAGCCGGCGGCACCTGGCTGGGCGTGGATGCCCGCGGCCGCTGTGCACTGGTGACCAACGTGCGCGATTTCCGCCAGCCGCAGACCGGACTTTCGCGCGGCCTGCTGGCCAGCGACTACCTGCGCGGCCGCGGCGATGCGCGCGACCACGCGCAGGCATTGCTCGGCGATGCTGGCCGCTACCGGCCATTCAACCTGCTGCTGGTCGATCCACGCGGATGCGCGTGGGTGGGCAACCGGCCGCGGGTGCGTACGACCGCGCCCTCCAGCGGCGTGCACGTGCTTTCCAATGCCGAACTGGACACGCCGTGGCCCAAGGCGACGGCGCTGGGCCAGCGCCTGCGCGCCTGGCTGGACGAAGGCGGCGACACGGACTTCGCGACGCTGTTCGATGCACTCGCCGATGACACGACCCATGCCGACGCACAGCTGCCCGATACCGGCATCGGCCTGGAACGCGAGCGCTGGCTGTCGGCCGCCTTCATCCACGGCGAGGACTACGGCACCCGCGCGAGCACGGTGGTTGCGCTCGACCACGACGGCAACGGAACGATCATCGAACGCCGCTGGGGGCCGATGGGTGTGGCCTTGGGCGAGACGCGGCTGGCGGTAGGTCCCGCGGCCGGCTGAGTCTGGCGATGCACGCAGGTCTGGCACCCGCGATTTCGCGCGTGGATGCGACGTTCACCGCGCTGAACCGCAACCGCGCGTGCGTCGCCGCATTCACTTCCAGGTGAAGTCGCACGCGGCAAGGTGGCGTCCCGACACGATCAGGAGAGCCATCGATGAAGCTTCGTTCCCTTTCCCTCGCGCTGCTTGCCACGTTCGTTGCCGCCCCCGCGTTCGCCGCCGACAAGGCGACCGCGCTGGCCGAGCCGCAGGTCCGCGAACTGCTCACGAAACAGGGCTACACCCGCATCGACGACCTGGAGTTCGAGGACGGCATGTGGGAGACCGACGCCACCAGCGCCGACGGCAACCGCGTCGACGTGCGCGTGGATCCGGCCAGCGGCAAGATCTTCGCCGAAGACGTGGTCGCCACTTTCAGCGAGGAAGACATCAAGGCGAAGGTCACCGCGGCCGGGTACTCCAAGGTGCACGACGTCGACTACGACGACGGTGTCTGGAAGGCCGATGCCGAGCGCGAAGACGGCAAGAACGTCGAAGTGCGCGTGGATGCCAAGGACGGCCGCATCCTGGCCGTCGAGAACGACTGACCGTCAGTGACCCGGGCCACCGGTGGCTGCGCCTTCGTGCGTGGCCGCCGGTGCCGGGCGCGCATAGCGCCAGCCCACGACCCACGCGCCGGCCAGCAGCAGCGCCGCCAGGAACCACGGCGCCCCCGGAAGCTGCGCCGGTGCGCTGGCACTGACGAACAGCGCGAACACGTTGGCGAACAACAGTGGCCCGATGATGCCGGCCAGGCTGGTCAGGCTCATCAGCGCGCCCTGGATGCGGCCCTGCACTTCGGGTCCGACCTGGCGGGTGATCAACGCCTGCGTTGCCGGCGAGGCCAGCGCCCATAGCGCACTCACCGGCAGACCGACCATGAACAGCCAGCCGCTGTCGGCCAGCCCGTAGATGAAGAAGCCGGCGACACCGCAGGCCAGCCCGAACAGCAGCGTGCGGCGTTCGCCCAGCGCTTTCACCGTCCGTCCCACCAGGCCGACGTTGACCACGATGCTGAACACGCCCACCAGCGCCAGCATCCAGCTCACTTCGCGCGGACCCCACTGGAAGCGGTAGTCGGCGAACAGCACGAAGATGCTCGGGTACACGTAGTGGGCCAGATTGGCCAGGAACACCACCGCGGCCAGGCCGAACACCTGCGGGTAGCTGCGCAGCAGCGCCAGCGCACCGAACGGATTGGCATGCGAGGCATCGAAGCGCGGCGCGCGGCGCTCGGGCGGCAGCGACTCGGGCAGCACGAACCAGCCGTACAGGAAATTCAGCAGGGCCAGTCCGGCGGCGAACCAGAACGGCAGGCGCAGGTCGATTCCGCCCAGCCAGCCGCCGATCAGCGGACCGATGACGAAGCCCAGGCCGAACGCCGCGCCGATCATGCCGAAGCTCTTCGCCCGCTTCTCCGGCGCGGTGACGTCGGCGATGTAGGCGTTGGCGGTGGTGAAGCTGGCCGAGGCGACCCCCGAGATGATCCGGCCGACCAGCAGCATGGGCAGCGACGTGGCCAGCGCCATGAACACGAAATCCAGGCCCAGTCCCAGGCAGGAGAACAGGATCACCGGGCGCCGACCGAAACGGTCCGAAAGCGCGCCCTGCACCGGCGTGGACACGAACTGCACCGCGGCGAAGACCATGCCGAACACGCCGACCCAGCGCGCGGCGCTGACGATGTCGCCGCCGGTGAATTCCTCCACCAGGTGCGGCAGCACCGGGATGATCACGCCGAACGACAGCACGTCGATCAGCACCGTGATGAAGATGAAGACCAGCGCCGCGCGCCGCGCGCCGGGCCTGTGCTGCAAAGGATGATCCACGCACGCGCCTCGGGAATGGGAGCCCGGGACTGCCGGCCGTACGCTGTTTCAGCGCGTGCCGGCGATGCAACCGGAAGGGGCGCAGTTTAGCGGGTGCGACGGCGACGGGCTGCGCGGATCGGGAATGGCGGCTGCGCGCGCCCTGTCGGGGCGGTCACGAAGGCGGCGCGGGCGCCGCAATCACGGAGGACTTGGCCGAGGGCGTCGGTGTCGCGGTCGTGCCCGCTCCTACAACAGCGGTGCGACCGAAATCGTCTGCACCAGCGTATGCGTCGCGCCCGGCGCCAGCTCGACCACGTCAGGGCCGGCGTTGCCCGCCTCCAGGCACACGAACTGGCGCCAGTGCGGCCCGACGTCGGCCATGCGCGCGGCGCCGGCCTCGCCCGGGTTCCACACGATCGCGGTGCGGCCGTCGCTCACTTGCAGGTCGATGCGCCGGCGCAGGCCCGGGTCGAACAGCCGGTAGCTGCCACCCGCTCCCGGGAACAGGCGGTCGGCACGGCCCGGGTCACGCGGATCGTGCAGGTTCCATTCGCCCTGCTGGACGTGGCGGTTGCCACCATCGTTCTTGTCCAGGAAGGGCTGGCCCTCGAGGCCTTCGATGCGCACCTGCTCCACGTCGGCGACGCGGAAGTAATTGTGCAGGGCCTCGGTGAAGCGCACGGGCTGGCCACTGGTGTTCTGCGTCACCAGACGCTGCTCCAGGGTGCGACCGATGCGCAGCTGCATGCGCAGGCGCAGCGACAGGTCCTGCAGCGGGGGGGGTTCCAGTTCCAGTTCCAGGGTGCCATCGGCTTCGCGACGCGCGGCCACAAGCTGCCAGGACAGGGTGCGGACGAAGCCGTGCGCCGGCACGTCGTTGGCCTGGCCCTGGCGGCTGAAGTAGGGCCAGCACACGGGGGTGCCGCCACGGATCGGCGTAGGCAGCGCGGCGCGCAGCGGCGACAGCCAGAACACGTCCTCCTGGCCGCTCGGCACGAACGACACCACCTGCCCGCCGAACAGCGACACCGCCGCCTTCGCCAGCGGCGTATCCACCAGCAAAGCATCCAGTCCCTGGAACTTGCCCAGGGCCAGGCCGGGAACCTCGTGCATTTTCTTCAGCGCCTTGCGGGTGGTGGGTGAGGGCGAATGCAGCAATGCAGGATACGCGGCGGGCAACGCGAACGCCGTGCTCGCCGGCAGTGGCGCCGGCCCGGCAGCCGCGCGCAATGCGTCGAGGATGCGTTGTCCGGCGCG
The DNA here is from genome assembly GCF_010093205.1 of Pseudoxanthomonas daejeonensis. Taxonomy (GTDB): domain Bacteria; phylum Pseudomonadota; class Gammaproteobacteria; order Xanthomonadales; family Xanthomonadaceae; genus Pseudoxanthomonas; species Pseudoxanthomonas daejeonensis. The sequence continues at coordinate 44,396 of NZ_PDWN01000008.1, read as the reverse complement.
GCCGTCGACCGGTTGCATGCCCAGCCGCTGCTGCTCGACCGCGATCGCCTGGCGGGTGGCGATGCCGACCATGCCGTCGGCCTGGCCGATGGGGTGGCCGCGCGCGAGCAGCAGGGACTGCAGATCCTTGCGCTGCGCGCGCGACAGGCCCGGATCGGCCGTCGGCCACGCGGTAACAATCCCGCTGCCGCCGCGCAGGCGGTCAGCAAGGGTCGCGATCGCCAGCGCGTAGCTCTCGGCCGCGTTGTAGGCGTAGATCGCGTCGTAGTTGCCGAAGACCAGGAACGCCGGTCCTTCTCGACCGGCCGGCAGCAGCAGGGCCGAAGGCGTCGACGAGGAGGCCAGTGCGGTGCCATCGACCCGGGTGACGCCGCGCGCGATCCAGTCTGCCAGCGGTCGGCGCTGGGTGCGGCCGGCCAGCGACGCATCGACGCCGGCGGGCAGCTTCACTTCGTAGCCCCACGGCTGGTCGGCGGTCCAGCCGGCGCGCACGAGGTAGTTCGCGGTCGACGCCAGCGCATCGGGAATGCTCGCGACCAGGTCGCGACGTCCATCGCCGTCGCCATCGACGGCGATGCGCGCATAGGTGGTCGGAATGAACTGGGTCTGCCCGAACGCGCCGGCCCACGAGCCGGTGAGTTGCGGATCGGCGAGGTCGCCCGCCTGCAGCAGCGACAGCAGGGCCAGGAACTCGCCGCGGAAGAATGCCTGGCGCCGGCCCTCGCAGGCCAGCGTGGCCAGCGATACGCGCAGCGGACGCTTGCCGGTGACCCGGCCGTAGTCGCTTTCCACGCCCCACACCGCCACTACGGTGGCCGGATCGACGCCGTACTCGCCCTGCAGCCGCGCCAGCAGGTCGCGGTGGGTCGCCAGCATGGCGCGGCCGTCGGCCACGCGCTGGTCGTCGACCAGCCCGGCGAGGTAGTCCCAGATCGGCGTGGTGAACTCCGGCTGCGCGTCGAGCAGCGGCAATACGGTCGGGTCGGGCTGCAGGTCGGCGGTGTAGCGGGCGAAGCTGGCCGCATCGATCCCGCGCGCGGCGGCCTGCGGCTGCATCGCCGCCAGGCAACGCTGGAAGGCGGCGTCCTGCGCCCACGCCGGGAACGGCAGCGCCAGCAGCAGCGCAAGCACCGGGGCGGGAACGCGTATTGGAAGAGTGGGGGCGTGCACGGCTGCCGTCTCCATGGCCTGCCATCGCATTCTAGGGCGCGCGGCGTGGCCCGCGTTCACGACGCTCGCCACGACGCGCGCCGCACTCAGTCCGCGCCGGGAGTTGCTTCCACTTTCGCCGGCACCTGCAGCAGCTCCTGCGCCAGCACCAGGGCGGTGTCCTGCACCTGCGCACGGCCACTGATGGAGTTGGCCATCACTGCCACCGCCAGCCCCTGTTCGGGCACCAGCAGCAGGAAGGCGGCGGCGCCGGCCTGGGTGCCGCCGTGGTGGACCACCTGCAACGGCCGGCCGTCGACGAACAGCCGCGTCGACTGGTCCACCCGCCAGCCCAGCGCGTAGTTCTGCGGGTTGGCGCTGCCATCGGCCAGCGGCTGCGCGGTCCACATCGCCCGGATGCCTTCGGCCGACAGCAGCCGGCCGTCCTGCAAGGCCACGCCCAGGCGCGCCAGGTCGGCGGGCGTGGAGACCATGCCGCCGCCGGCGATGCGGAAGCTCGAATCGACCGGTCGCGCGGCGGTATAGCGGCCGCCCTCGCCCACGTAGAAGGCGACCCGGTCGGGCATCGCGTCGGGCGTGTCGACCGCGGTCCCGGTCATCCCGGCCGGCGCGAACACCTGCGCGGCCAGCAGTTCCGGGAACGGGCGTCCGGACGCGCCCTCCAGCAGCCTCGACAGCAGCGAATAGCCGAAAGTGGAGTACTGGAAGCCGGTGCCGGGCGCGAAACGCAGGCGGTCGTCGGCGAACATCGCCAGCCCGGCCTCCACGCTGGGGTAGTGCCGCTGCGAGTTGGCCTCGAACCAGCCCGGCCACAGCCAGCCGTAGGGCATGGGCGAGTAGTGGCGCACGCCGGCGGTGTGCGAGGCCAGCTGCCGCGCGGTCAGCGGCGCCAGCCCCGGGGGCAGGCCGGCGACCGCATCCGCGCCGGGTGCATCCAGGTCGAGCGCGCCGGCTTCGGCAAGGCGCATCATCGCCACCGCGGTGATCGGCTTGGCGATGCTGCCGGTGCGGTAGCGCGAAGCCACGCCCGCGGCCTGGCCGCGATCGATGTCGGCCCAGCCGCTGGCGCCGGCCCAGTCCAGTCCGTCGGTGCGCGCCACCGCCGCCGACAGCGACGGCAGGCCGGACGTGGCACGGGCGTCGCGCACGATCGCCATCAACCGCGCGGCCAGTTCCGGATCCATGCCCGCCGCAGCGCGCTGCTGTTCCTGCGCCGTCCCCACCGCCGGCACGACGGCGCGCGGCCAGCTCCAGCGGGCGTGGTAGGCCAGCGTCGGCGCGGCCAGCACCAGCAGCACCAGCGCCGTCCAGCCCAGGCTGCGCAACAGGCGACGCAACAGGCCAGGCGGCCTGCGAGGCGGCGGGGATACGGGCGGGGCGGGGCTGTTCATGCCGGTCTTCCTCATGGGTGCCGCGCCACTCTAAGCGGGCGCGGAGCCGGGGTGACCTGCCGGAAGTCAACCGGCGCGGCGGCTCAGCCCAGGTCACCGTCGCGGTAATACCAGCGTCCGTCGATGCGTTCGAAGCGGCTGCGTTCGGCCAGGCGCTGGGCACGGCCTCCGCCGACCCGGAAGCGGGCGACGAACTCGACCTCGGCGGTGTCCGCCCCGGTCGGCCGGTGCGATTTCACTTCCAGCCCCAGCCATGCGGTGCGCGCGCCGGGCGCGTCTTCCAGGCCCAGTTCGTCCGCCGGTGGCCGCGTGGCCGGATGCCAGGTGGCGAGCAGGTAGTCGCGCAGCTTCAGCACGTAGGCGCTGTAACGCGAGCGCATCAGCATCGCGGCATCCGGCGCCGGCTCGCCGTCGTGCCAGCGACCGCAGCACTGCCGATACGCCAGGCCGCTGCCGCAGGGACAGGCCTGCACCGCCATCGCCGGGCTCAGCGCCGGCCGCTTTCGATGAAGCGCAGGAACTCGGCGCGGGTACGCGCGTCTTCGCGGAAGCTGCCGAGCATTTTCGAGGTGACCATGCTGACCCCGCGCTTGTGGATGCCGCGGGTGGTCATGCACTCGTGCACGCCCTCCACCACGATGCCCACGCCCAGCGGATGCAGCACGTCCTGGATGCAATGGGCGATCTGCGCGGTCATCTTCTCCTGCACCTGGAAGCGGCGCGCGTAGGTCTCGACCACCCGCGCCAGCTTGCTGATGCCGACCACCTTGCCGTCGGGCAGGTAGCCGACATGGACGCGTCCGATGATCGGCGCCATGTGGTGCTCGCAGTGGCTTTCGTACTCGATGTCGCGCAGCACGATCATCTCGTCGTAGCCGGCGACCTCCTCGAAGGTGCGCTCCAGGTAGGCGCGCGGATCCTCGCGGTAGCCGCTGAACCAGTCGCCATAGGCTTCGGCCACGCGCTTGGGCGTGTCCAGCAGGCCTTCGCGGGAAGGATCTTCACCCGCCCAGCGCAGCAGGGTGCGCACGGCCTCTTCGGCCTGGTCCTGGGTGACGGGAGCGGACGTGTCCTGGTCGGTCATGGTCGGGGCACCGATGGCGGGGCGTGCATCGTACCCGAGTCGCGCCGGCTGGCCCGGTTTGGCCGGGTGCGGCCTCACGCGGGCGCGCAGGGCCGGGGGCGCCGGCTTGATCTCCACCCTAGGCGCCCGCAGGCGAACGGCCGGGCGCCCGGGGCCGTGTCCGTGCCGCCGGCAACGCCCGACCGCATCGCCCGCCGGAGCGGCGGAGGGGTCGGAGCATGACCATCCGCATGGTCCATGGCCGGCGGTTGGGCGCAGAATCGGCTGTCCCTTCACCCGAGAGTCCGCCGTGCGCCCAGTCTCCGTCCTGCCCCCCCTCGCCATCGCCCTGTCGCTGGCCCTGCTCCTGCCGGCGTGCTCCAAACCGGCCGGCGACTCCGCTGCCACTTCCAGCGCCACCGCGACCGCCGCGCCGACCGCCGAACAGGTCAAGGCCGAGTCCGAGCGCCTCAACGCCTGGTTCGACACCAAGTACGAGGAGCAGCTGCAGTTCAGCCCGATCCAGCTGTCGTTCCAGGGCCGCAAGGAACTCAACGACCAGATCGACGACATGTCCGAAGCCGGCGTGCGCAAGCAGCTCGCCTGGCTGGAAGCGTCGGTCAAGGAAATGGAATCGACCTTTGACTACGCCAGGCTCGACCCGGAAACCCGCCTGTCCTGGGACCTGTGGAAACGCCAGTACGAGAACGCGCGCGACGGCATGCCGTTCCTCGCCGACGGCTATCCGTTCGACCAGATGAGCGGCATGCAGAACCTGGTGCCGACCTTCCTGATCAACTTCCACAAGGTCGACGACGAGAAGGACTACCTGGCCTACGTCTCGCGCCTGCAGAAGGTGCCGGTGGCGTTCGACCAGCTGCTCGGGCGCACCGCCGCCTCGACCGCGCAGGGCATCCGTCCGCCGAAGTTCGCCTACGAGGGCGTGATCGACCAGTCGAAGAAGGTCGTTGCCGGCGCGCCGTTCACCGCCGGCCCCGACAGCGCGCTGTGGACCGACGCCCAGGCCAAGGCCGACGCGCTGGCCAAGGACGGCAAGGTCACCGCCGAACGCGCCGCCGAGCTGAAGGAACTGGCGCGCAAGGCGCTGCTGGAGAACGTGGCGCCGGGCTACGCGAAGGTGATCGCCTTCGCCGAGGAGGAACTGTCCAAGGCCCCGGTCAACGCCACCGGCGTGGGCACCACCCATCCCAACGGCAAGGCCTACTACGAATACCAGCTCAAGCAGAACACCACCACCGACATGACCGCCGAGCAGATCCACGAGCTCGGCCTGGCCGAAGTGGCGCGCCTGCGCGGCGAGCTCGAGGCGCTGCAGAAGAAGATGGGCGTGGAAGGCGACCTGCAGTCGTTCTTCGAACACGTGCGCAACGACCCGGCCCGCGTCTACCCGAACACCGACGCCGGCCGCCAGGCCTACATCGACCAGGCCACCGCCGACATCGCCAACATCAAGAAGCACCTGCCGGAGTACTTCGGCCTGATGCCGAAGGCCGACCTGGTGGTCAAGCGCGTGGAAGCGTTCCGTGAGCAGCCGGGTGCCGCCCAGCACTACTACCCGAGCACTCCCGATGGCTCGCGTCCGGGCGTGTACTACGCGCACCTGTCGGACATGAACGCGATGCCGAAGACCGAACTGGAGGTCATCGCCTACCACGAGGGCCTGCCGGGCCACCACATGCAGATCGCGATCGCCCAGGAGCTGACCGGCATCCCGAAGTTCCGCACCCAGTACAACACCACCGCCTACGCCGAAGGCTGGGGGCTGTACTCGGAGTGGCTGGCCAAGGAGATCCCGGATACCTACAAGACCGATTACGCCGAGTTCGGCCGCCTGATGTCGGAGATGTGGCGCGCGATCCGACTGGTGGTGGACACCGGCCTGCACGCAAAGGGCTGGACCGAGCAGCAGGCCATCGACTACTTCACCGCCAACAGCTCGGTCCCGGCGGCGGCGATCAAGTCCGAGGTGCAGCGCTACCTGGTCAATCCCGGCCAGGCCACCGCGTACAAGATCGGCATGATCAAGATCCAGCAGCTGCGCAAGAAGGCCGAGGCCGAACTGGGCGACAAGTTCGACATCCGCGGCTTCCACGACGTCATCCTCGGCGGCGGCGCGATGCCGCTGGACCTGCTGGAGCGCCGCGTGGACACCTGGATCGCGGAGAAGAAGTCGGCGGCCTGATCCGCTGCCCGGCTTCGATGATATGGAAAGGCCCGGCGCAAACCGGGCCTTTTTTTCGCACGACCGGTTCGCCGGGAACTCAGCGGTCTTCGCGCGTGCGCGAGGCCACCGTGTCCACGTCGTCCGGCTCGCGGAACGGCAGCAGGTACATGCGCCACACCGGCGGCTGCCGCGGCCCGATCCCGGTCTGCGCGACCGGGCCTTCGCTGTAGGTGCCGAACAGCCGGTCCCACCCGATCGCCGCGCAGGCGTAGTTGCTGTTGCTGTCCTCGAATACCGCCGAGTGGTGGCGCCGGTGCTGGTGGCTGGCAGTGAAGAGCAGGCTGAACACCGGCGTGGCCATCGCCAGGTTGGAATGGGCCAGCATCGAATTGAACAGCAGCAGCACGCCCGCGGCGCCGACCGCATCGCCCGGCGCGCCGGTCAGCGCGGCCAGCAGCACCAGCGGCAGCACCACCAGCACCAGCTCGAACGGATGGTTGGAGCCGGCGTTGAGCGCGTGCAGGTTCCGGAAGCCATGATGGAAACCGTGCCCGGTCAGGCGCCACAGCAGCGCCGAGGCGTGGATGGCGCGATGCACCCAGTAGTAGATGAGGTCGGAAGCGAAGTAGAGCACCAGTGCCTGCAGCAGCCACGGCCATGACTGCGGCCACAGCACCGCGCCCACGCGCGTGCGCAGCGGTTCCAGCGCCGCCGGCAGGAACGATTCGTAGGTGGCCAGCAGCGCGGCCGAGACTGCCAGGCCGAACAGGTACACGCCCAGCAGGCGTAGCCTGGCAGCAATACCCAGCCGCCATGCGGGCAGCGCCGGCACCAGCCGCTCGAGCAGTTCCATCAGCAGCAGCATCGTCGCCAGGGTCGCCAGCAGCGCGATCCCGTCCTGGCCCAGCATCCACCACAAGGCCAGCGCGCCGGCCAGCAGCAGCGGATGCCCCGCTACGCGCAACAGACGCGCTACGCCGCCACGCAGGCGGCCAGCGGGAGTGGTGGTGTCCTGGAAGGGAGGCATCCGCAGAGGGTACGGCATGGGGCGAGGGACAGGCGCGCGCACCTGCCGGGCCAGGGCAACGGCGCCATGCCACCCGGGCATGACTGACATGCCGGCACGGTCGCCCGCTAGATTCGCCGCGAACGCCGCAGGAATGCCGATGACCACGCGCAGGGACCTCTTCAAGACCATGGCCGCCGGTGCGCTGGCCGCACCGCTGGCCGCGCTTGCCGGTGGCGGCGACAAGGCCGCTCCAGCCGGACCGTGCGTACCGGCGCCGCCGCGCTGGCGCCGGGGCGTGGAAAACCAGCGTCGTGCCGACCTGGGCGACGGCACCTATCTCAATCCGATCGTGGCAGGCGACCGCCCGGACCCGACCATCCTCAAGGATGGCGACGACTACTACATGACGTTCTCCTCATTCCGCGACGTGCCCGGGATCGTCATCTGGCACTCGACCGACCTGCTGAACTGGGCACCGCTGGGTCCGGCGCTGCGCCAGCCGCTGGGCGACGTGTGGGCGATGGACCTGTGCAGGCACGGCGATCGCTACTACATCTACCTGCCGGCCAATCCGGGCGACAAGGGCTGGCGGATCTTCGTGATCTGGACAGACGACATCCGCGGCGGCCGCTGGAGCGATCCGGTCGACCTGGGCATCGAGCACTTCATCGACCCGGGCCACGTGGTCGGCGAGGACGGCAAGCGCTACCTGTTCGTCAACGGCATCCGCAAGATCCGGCTCACCGATGATGGCCTGGCCACCGACGGCATGCTGGAGATGGCCTACGAGCCGTGGCGCTATCCGGAAGAGTGGATCACCGAGAACTTCGCGCCGGAAGGTCCCAAGCTGTTCTGGCGCGACGGCTGGCTGTACCTGGTCACCGCGGTGGGCGGCACCGCCGGGCCGGTCACCGGGCACATGGTCATCGCCGCGCGTTCGCGTTCGGTGCACGGCCCATGGGAACACTGCCCGCACAATCCGCTGGTGCGCACGCTGTCGATCGACGAGCCGTGGTGGTCGCGTGGCCACGCCACCGTGGTCGAAGGCCCGGCGGGCGATGCATGGATGGTCTACCACGGCTACGAGAACGGCTTTCGCACGCTGGGGCGGCAGGCCCTGATGGAACCAGTCGAATGGGGCGATGACGGCTGGTTCCGCGCCAAGGGAGGCGATCTTTCGCGTCCGTTGCGCAAGCCGCTGCCGTCATCCAGGCCAAGCGCGGGTACGGCTTTGTCCGACGATTTTTCCGGCGACCGGCTCGGCACGCAGTGGTGCCTGTTCCAGCCGGGCGCGGACGGCCTGGCACGGATCAGCCGCTCGGGCGGCGCACTCGCACTGTCCGGATCAGGCTCCTCGCCGGCCGACAGTGCGCCGCTGCTGTGCACGATGGTCGATCGCAGTTACGAGATCGAAGTGACCGTAGAGGTCCCCGACGGGGGCGAAGGTGGGCTGCTGCTGTTCTACAACCACAAGGCCTTCGTCGGCCTGGGCGTTACGCCCGAAGTGGTGAAGACCTTCCAGTACGCGGAGGAACATCCCTGGGCACGCGTGCCTCGCCAAGGGAGCGGCGCGGTCCGCGTGCGGCTCACGAATGACGCGCACGTGCTGACCTGGCGCTACTCGTACGACGGGGGCCGCACCTGGCGGCTGCACGGCACCCGCATGGAAGTGTCGGGCATCCACCACAACGTGTTCGGCGGCTTCCTCAGCCTGCGTGCTGGCCTGTACAGCGCAGGCCATGCCCCGGTGCGCTTTCGCGATTTCCGCTATCGCGCGCTGCCGGACCCGACCCACCCCCGAGCAGCCGCGCCGGCAGCATCAGCAGCGCAGCCAGGAACGCGAACAGCGCGGTGAAAGTGATGCCGACCAGCCGGAACGGCAGCGACATCAGCCAGACCAGCGGCCACAGCACCAGCGCCAGGATCGCCAGCGGCCAGCACAGCACCAGCAGCAGGCACCAGGCCAGCAGGGCGATCAGGGTTTTCATCGGCGACTCTCCGTGGATGGGTCAGGGTGAGGTGGATGGCGATGCCGCCGCGGCCTGCGCCTGCAGCCTCGCCATCATTGCGCGGGCCTGGCGCTCGGACGCGAACAGGGCCCCGTTGGGCGCGTTGCGCGCGGCCGCGCTGGCGGCCAGGTAGATGCTGCCGAACTCCACCTCCAGCGACGGCTTGCCGTAGCGGGTGCTGAAGGCCTGGAGGAGTTCGGTCTTCCGCTGCGCAGGAAACAGGATCCAGACCAGGTCCAGGCGGTAGTCCTGGAATACCAGTTCAACCGTGCGCGGCCGGTCGGCATGGACGAAGCCGGCGCAGTCGACCGGGTGGCGGCTGATGCGGGCCAGCGGCGCGGTCGGCGGCGTAAGCACCCGGATCTCCAGCGACGTGCACAGCGGTGCCGGGCGCTGTTGCGCCTGCGCCACGGAACTGCCGAAGGCGAAGGGTCCGGGCCGAGCGATGTCCACGGACGCGCCCGGCAGCAGGGACAACAGGATCGCGCAGAGTCGGAACATCGCAGGCACTCCTTCGTTCCGCATGCGGACGCCCCTCGTGGACACCCGCGGCCGCCTCCATTGGCGACAGGGCGCCACAGTGCAGGCGGCCCGTGGCAGCCACAACCGGCATGCGACGAGTCGTGCTGTCGGCCGACGAAACCGGGTGGGCGACGATGGAGCCGGTCCGCCCGGGGCAGGTGCGCGCGCCACTGCGCTGGACCACAATGGCCGCGACACCCAGGGGATGGCCGATGAACGAACGCTTCCGCGCACTCGTATACGGCACCGTGTTTACGGTGCTGCTGGGCTGGATGCTGTACATCGGCCGCGACATCCTGGTGCCGATCGTGTTCAGCGTGATGGCGGTGTACGTCATCCTCGGCGCCACGCGGCTGCTGGCCCGGATCCCGGTGATCGGACCGGCGCTGCCGGTGCAGGCGCTGTACGCACTGGCCACGCTGGTGATGCTCGCTGCGCTGGCGTTGCTGGGCTGGCTTGCGATGGACAGCGTGGACCAGCTGCTGGCGCAGGTTCCGCATTACCAGGCGCAGCTGGTGTCGATGGTGCAGCAGGGCGCGGCGCTGCTGGGCGTCGAGTCGGCTCCCAGCTGGGAAGGCATCCGCACCGCGGTGCTGGCCCAGGTCAACCTGCAAAGGCTGGCCGGCTCGACCCTGGGCTGGGTCGCCTCGATGATCGGCGGCCTGACCGTGGTCGGCCTGTACGTGGCGTTCCTGATGATCGAACGCCGCCACTTCGACGCCAAGCTCGACGCGCTCTCGCCCGATCCGCAGCGCGGCGCCCGCGTGCGACGGATCGTCGGCGACATCAACCGCCGCATCGGCACCTACCTGGCGTTGAAGACCCTGCTGAGCATCCTGCTCGGCTTCGTAAGCTGGATCGTGCTGGCCGCGATGGGCGTGGAGCTGGCGCCGTTCTGGGCGCTGGTCATCGGCCTGCTCAACTACGTGCCCTACATCGGCTCGGTGCTGGGCGTGGCGCTGCCGGTGCTGTTCGCGCTCCTGCAGTTCGGCGACCTCAAGGCCGCCCTGGTGCTGGCCGGTGCGTTGTCGGTGGTGCAATTCCTCAACGGCAACCTGCTCGACCCTTACCTCATGGGCAGCTCGCTCAACCTCAGCCCGTTCGTGATCCTGGTCTGCCTGACCGTGTGGACCGCGCTATGGGGCGTGCCCGGCGCGTTCCTGGCCGTGCCGGTGACGGCGAGCCTGGTGATGGTGCTTGCCGAATTCCAGGGCAGCCGGCCGATCGCGGTGCTGCTGTCGAAGAAGGGCGAGGTCTGAGCGGCGCGATACCCGACCCCGTGGCGTAAGTACTTCCGCCAGCGCAACAAGGAAGGGGCCGCTTTCGCGGCCCCTTCGTCGTTACCAGATCCGCACCCGGTCTTCCGGGGCGACGTACAGCGGATCGCCTTCCTTGACGTCGAAGGCGCTGTACCAGGCGTCGATGTTCCGCAGCGGGGCGAAGGCGCGGATGTGGCCCGGCGAATGGGTGCCGTTGACCAGCTGCTGGCGCAGGGCGTCGTCGCGCCACAGGGTGCGCCACACCTGCGCCCAGCCCAGGAACAGGCGCTGCTCGCCGCTGAAGCCGTCGATCACCGGCGCCGGCTTGCCGCCCAGCGAGCGGCGGTAGGCCTCCAGGGCGATGGTCAGGCCGCCGAGGTCGCCGATGTTCTCGCCCATCGCGGTGCGGCCATTGATGTGCATGTCCGGCAGTTGCGGGAACTTGAAGGCCTCGTACTGCGCGCCCAGCTTCGCGGCCTGCGCCTCGAACTTGGCCGCGTCCTCGGCCGTCCACCAGTCGCGCAGCACGCCGGCGCCGTCGGACTTGCGGCCCTGGTCGTCGAAGCCGTGGATGATCTCGTGGCCGATCACGCCGCCGATGCCGCCGTAGTTCACCGCCGGGTCGGCCTTGGGATCGAAGAACGGCGGCTGCAGGATCGCGGCCGGGAACACGATCTCGTTCTTGACCGAGTTGTAGTAGGCGTTGACGGTCTGCGGGGTCATGCCCCACTCGGCCTTGTCGACCTGCTTGCCCAGGCGGGCGCGGCGGTAATCCCACTCGAACTGGCGCGAACGCAGCGCATTGCCGACCACGTCGCCGTTGGCGACCTGCAGGCTGCTGTAGTCGCGCCACTTCTCAGGATGGCCGATCTTCAGGCCGAAGCCCGCCAGCTTGGCGTGGGCCTCGGCCTTGGTCGCCGGACTCATCCACTCCAAGGTGTCCAGGCGCGCGCCCATGGCCGCCTTCACGTTGGCCACCAGCGCGTCCATCTTGGCCTTGGCGTCGGCCGGGAAGTACAGCTTCACGTACTCGCGGCCGATCGCCTCGCCGAGGCTGCCTTCGACCAGGGCGACGCCGCGCTTCCAGCGCTCGCGCTGCTCGAGCTGACCGGACAGGAACTTGTCGCGGAACTCGAAATGGGCGTTGGCGAACGGGCTGGACAGCAGCGGCGCGGCCTCGTCGATGGCGTGGAAGGCCTGCCAGGCCTGCAGCGTGGCCACGTCGGCGCTGGCGAAGATCTTCGCCAGCTTCGGGATCGCGGTGCTCTGGCGCACCACCGCGCGGTCGCCGTCGCCGACGCCGGCGGCGGCGAAGTAGGTCGCCCACGGGAAGCCCGGGGCGTAGGACTCGATGCGGTCGAACGGCACCGGGTTGTAGGTCTTGTCGCGGTCGCGGCTTTCGGCGCGGGTCCAGTGCGCTTCGGCAATGCGGGTCTCCAGCGCCAGCACCGCCGCCGCGCTGCCCTTCGGGTCGTTCCAGCCGCCCAGCTCCAGCAGCTGCGCGATGTAGGCCAGGTAGCGCTCGCGCTGCGGCGCGAAGTTGTCGCGCAGGTACATCTCGCGGTCGCCCAGGCCCAGGCCGGACTGGCTCATATACAGGGTGTAGCGGTCCGGGTCGCGCTGGTCGTCGGAAACGCCCAGGCCGAACAGGGTCACGTTGAAGGTGTCGCGCGCGCCCATCAGCGCGGCCAGCGCGGCGTGGCTGTCGGCCTGGCGGATGCGCGCCAGCATCGGCTGCAGCGGCGCGGCGCCGAGCTGTTCGATCGCCGCATCGTCCATGAAGCCGCGGTAGACGGCGGCGATCTTCGCGCCATCGCCGCCGCTGGCCGGATCGCCGAGCGCATGGCCCTCCACCAGCGCGCGCACGCGCGCCTCGGAAAGGTCGCGCAGCACCCGGAACGAGCCGTAGCTGGACTGGTCGGACGGGATCGGGGTGTTCTCCGCCCAGGTGCCGTTGACGTAGCCGAAGAAGTCGGCGCCCGGCGCGGTGGCCCGATCCATGCCGGCGGTGTCGATGCCCCAGCTGCCATAGCGGGTCGCGACGGTGGTGTTGCCGCCAGCGCTGTCGCCGGCGCCCTCGTACAGCCATTGCAGCGAGCAGGCCTCGTCGGCGCAGGCGTGGGTGTCGTGGGCGCTCGCCTGGGCGGCGAAGCCAAGGGCCAGCAGGGTCGCGGCGGTCAGCAGGGTCTTCTTCAAGGGATCTCCGTGGTCGGTGGCGGTCGTGCCAGGCGGCCCCTCAGGGTAGTTGCATGCGACATCAGGCACGGGTGCCGGAAGTCGGGGGTCGGGGGCCGGAGGAGCGCGCGCGGACGCGGGCGTCGGCGCGGCGACGGGCAGCAGCCGGGTAGGGCCTGGGCTTGTGGCGGGCGGCGCCGCGCCGCCTATTCAGCCGGTTCCGGCGCGCAGAGGGAGTTGCTGTACATGCCGGAGCGGTCGAAGCAGCAGGCGCGCCGTTGGCCCTTTGCGAGCTTGTCGCAAGCCACCGCGATACGTTTGACCCGGGTCTCGGCCTTCTTGCCCGAGGTGACCCACAGGATCCAGTCGCGGCGCGCGACCGCGCTGATGTCGTCCCAGGTCGCGCGTGCTGGCGGCTGCGCGGCCAGCGCCGCTTCCAGGTCGGCCGGCACCTTCGGCTGCGGCTCCTCGGCCACGGGCGCCACCTGCACCGCGACCGTCGCCCCGGCTGCAACGCCGGCAGCCTGCGCCAGTTCCGCTTCGACCTTCATCCAGTGGCCGCCCTTGCCGTCCGGATCCAGCGTGGCCTGGAACGGCTGACCCTCCAGGGTGCCGTCGACGCTCGCCTGGCTGCGGGTGGGGAGCGCATCGCTTGCCTGCTGCGGCAGCACGAAGAACAGCCAGTCGGCGTCCGCCGGCTTTGCCGGGCGCAGCAGGCGGGCCTTGAACCTCGTGGGAGCAGTGGCCTTGGGCATGCGCGGACGATACACCGCAGCGGCGGATGGCCGGTACCGGCAGGGATTTCCTGCGGCTAGGGATTTGCGATCTTGTGGTAAGCGAAGGTCCCCGACACGCCCTGCCAGAAGAAGTAGCCGAAGATGATCGCCATCGGGACGCCGGTGACCCCTACCTGCATGGCCAGCAGGATCTTGGACGCGATGAAGTAGCAGAACATGACGACGGCGCAGGTGCGGCTCTTCCTGTAGATGCCGAACGCGAGGCCGAAGATCAGGGCGACATCGATCAGCTCCCATGCCGAGAAGCCCAGGACGTCGGTGCCCGACATGGCGACCAGCGTGGCCGCGAGCGTGATGCCGCCGGAGAAGATCGCCGCCACCCAGGCGTGCCTGATCTTCTTCAGGACTTCGTCCGGGACGTCCGCGTTCGACCCGCCGATGTGGGCCGCGGGTGCGGAGTATGGATTTTCCATTGCGATTCCCCTGTGGTGGTTGATGGCTGCCCCGGTCGGGACGCGCGGATCCGACTGGCCGGTTCCTGCTGCCGCTCCCGCACAAGTCCTGCAGATGCCGAGTCGCTACCGCGCGTGCAGCGGGTTGTCCGCGCCCTCAGTTGCACCACTGCTGCTCGCAGGGCACCCCGTCGTTGTCGCCATCCATCTTCGTCCCGGGGCAGTGGCGGATGAAGTACGTCGCCTCCGTGCAGGAGCGCATCTGCGAGCAGTGGGTGCGTCCATCGCAGGTGAAGCGCTGCGCTTCGGGCGCACGGGCCGGCGCAGGCGCGTCCGCGGCCGGCTGCGCGCGACGGGCCAGGTCGGCTACCTGCGCTTCGGGCCCGGGACTGCGTTCCTTGAACTTGCCGTAGCCGTACCAGGCGAGTGTGCCCAAGAACAGCAGGACGATGAGGTTCCTCACGGCTCGACTCCCGGCAGGGGACCGGACGAAGCACCTTCCACGAGCTCCAGGCGCTGTCCGGTTTCCTCGTCCTGCAGCACCGCCCGGTCGACCACCCACTGGCCGAAACTCTTCGTGGCCTTCATGTAGACGGTGCCTTCGCCCCTGGGTCCTTCTGCACTGAACGACAGATTGGCTTCACCGTCTGGACCGGAGGTCTGGATGCCGCCCATCGGGATGCCGGTGGAAATCGGCTGGCCCAGCAAGTCCACGGCGGCGGGGTTGGCCTCCAGCGCCTGGACGGTGAGCCGGTAGGGCTCGGAATGTTTCAGCGTGGCGAAGACCGCCGCGAAGATGCCGACCAGCAGCAACACGAACAGCAGCAGCGCGGCCAGTCCCCACCACGCCCACTTGCGCTGCGCGGCCTTGAACGCCTCGACGCTTTCCCAGCGTTTGTTGCGCCACGCCCAGGCGCTGCCGCGGGCGCCCAGCACGAACGGCATCACCATGTTGGCGAACGGCACGAACATGAGCAGCGCGATGAAGGTGTTGTTGCACACTCCCCAGATCCAGGTGAGCACGAATGCTCCCCAGTTCCAGCGATCGATCTCCGGCGGCACCACTGCGGCGTCGCCGCCCCCCGACGTGTTCTCCATGTCGCCCCTGCCGCGCTCGACGCGGAACCGTTCCCCTCCCCAGGGGATGTGCGCTGGATACTCCGGCTGCAAGGGACCAGCGTCAATGGACGCCCGGGGCTGCAGCAGGGGTGCGGGTGCGGGAGCCGGAGCCGAAGCGAGGGCAACTGCGCCAGCTCCGCGAATGGTCCGCTTTTTTAACCGTTCATGAGGTTCGCCGCGATTTCGCCCATGATTTGACCGGGGCCTGTGGACACCGCGTGGCCACGTGGGCAGATTTTTCGGAAAGCAGGGGGCGCCGGACAGGTATGGAAGTGGAACCGGGAAGGGTCGGTGATGCCGCGACGACACGGACCGTGGGTGCCGACCTGCTGGCCCTGGGCGCGCTCGTCACCGGGATGGAATGCGTGCTGGCCGCCGAGGTCACCCCCTCGGCATGGCGCGCGGTGGCGGTGCACGGCCAGTGCAGGCTGGGGGTCCGGGCAGGCAGCGCGCTGGACCCGGCACTGACGTTCTGCAACGAGGTGCGTGCCCGCGGCGAGCCGGTGTACTTCGGCAACGCCGGGCTGGAAGCGCGTTTCCGCGACAGCCCGCTGGTGCGCGAACACGGCATCCACAGCCATGTCGCGGTGCCGTTGCGAACCCGCGACGGCCGCCTGTTCGGCACGCTGTGCGCGTTCGATGCGCAACCGCGCCCGGTCAGCGCCGCGATGGTCGAGGGCATGCAGCGCCTGGCCCGCCTGTTCGGCGCGCTGCTCGACGACACCAGCGACCGCCTCTCCGCCAGCGTCGAACTGACCGACAGCGCGTTGCGACTCACCCAGTCCCGACTGGCGCTTGCGGAATCCAGGCAGGAACTGTTCGACGCGCAGGCCGTGGCCAAGCTGCGCGAGGAGTTCATCGCGGTACTGGCCCATGACCTGCGAAATCCCCTGCAGGCCATCCGCATGGCCACCGAGATGTTCGGGATGGCCGCGCTCCCGGCGGCACAGGAGCGCCTGGTCTCGCACCTTCATCGCAGCGCCGAGCGGATGAGCGAGCTGATCGAAACGACCATGGATTTCGCGCGCGGACGCCTGGCCGGGGGCATCGCCCTGGACGTGCGGCCCTGCGCCACGCTGCAGGCGCACCTGGCGGGAGTGGTCGATGAAGTCCGGCAGGGCCATCCGGGACGGCGGGTGCTGGCCGTGCTGGACATCGACCACGCGGTGGAGTGCGACGAGTCGCGGCTGGGACAGATGCTCAGCAACCTGCTGATCAACGCGCTGGTGCATGGCAGCACCGAAACCACGATCCAGGTGATGGCGGTGACCACCGACACGACGCTGCGGATCAGCGTGGCCAACCGCGGCGTCATCCCGGTCGACGAGGTCGGACGCATCTTCGAACCGTTCGAGCGGCCCGCCGACCGTCGGCTGGCACCTGGGCTCGGCCTGGGCCTGTACATCGCCTCGCAGATCGCCGTGGCCCACGGCGGGGAGCTGCGCGTGTTTTCCTCCGAAGCGGCGGACACGCTGTTCGAGTTCTCCTTGCCGCTGAAGGCCGGCGCGCACTGAGCGACGCAACGGTGGCGGTGCGATCACCTGCCTGCCGGACGCGCTGACACGGGTCGCGATACCGGCGTGCACGAGCCGGCATGGGGAACACGATCGCCTACGTGGAACCCGAGGCGCCTCGCAGCCGCGCGGCCAATCCCGACACGCGGCTGGCGTGCCGGGCCAGCGCCGCTTCCAGGATCGGGCCGCTGGCTGCCAGATGCAGTTCGCGGCGGGCGCGGGTAAGGCCCGTGTAGACCAGTTCGCGCGAGAGCACGCGGCTGTCGTTGCCCGGCAGCTGCAGCCAGACCTCGTCGAACTCCGAGCCCTGCGCCTTGTGCACGGTCATGGCGAAGGCGCTTTCGTGCGCGGGCAGGGTCGCCGGATGGAACGCGCGCGGCTCGTCGGCGCTTTCGCCGGGGAACCACGCCATCAGCTGGCCGGCGGCGTCGCGCAGGCAGATGCCGGTGTCGCCGTTGAACAGGCGGTGGCGGTAGCTGTTCTCGGTGACGAGCAGCAGGCGTCCGTGGAAGAAGGCGGCGTCGCCGCGCGCGGGATGGGCATTGCCGCGCGCCGGCGCGGCGGCGAGGCGACCCGTGAGCAGCGCTTCGATCCGCGTGTTGAGACTGCGCGCGCCCTGTGGACCGTCGCGCACGGCGGTGAGCATGCGCAGCTCGCCGGCCCGGGCCAGTGCGGTGGCCGGATCGGGTGCGTTGGCCAGTGCGCCCCAGTGCGCGAGCAGGCGTTCGCGCTGGGGGGCTTCGGCGAGTGGATCGGCCAGCGTGGGGTGGTAGTGCACGCCGTCGAGCTGCCCGGCGCGCAGCAGGCGCAGCGCTTCGCCGGTGTCGCCTTCGCGCACGGCCGCGGCCAGCGGCGCCAGGTCGAGCGCGGCGGACTGGCGCCAGCCGCGCAACAGGTGCACGTGACGGGCGGGGAAGGCGCTGCGCGCGTCGCCGGCATCGATGGCCGATGCATCGATGCCGCCCAGCAGCGGGTGCAGCGCGGTCGCGTCTTCGGCCGCAAGGCGCAGGCCATCGCCGGCGGCGGCGAGGATGCCGCTGAGCACGTCGCCGGCTTCCACCGACGGCAGCTGGTCGGGATCGCCGAGCAGGACCAGGCGCGCGCCGTCCGGCACCGCTTCGACCAGCTTGGCCATCAGCGGCAGGTCGATCATCGAGGCTTCGTCGACCACCACCAGGTCCACTTCCAGCGGGTTGCCGGCGTGGTGGCGGAACTCGGGTGCGTCCGGGCGCGTGCCGAGCAGGCGGTGCAGGGTGGATCCGGTGGTGGCCAGCGGCGCCAGCAGTTCCGTCTCGATGCCGTCGGCGGCGAGCAGCTGCGCGGCCTTGCGCAGGCTTTCGGCCATGCGTTCGGCGGCGCGGCCGGTGGGCGCGGCCAGGGCGATGCACGGCGCGGCCTGCCCCGCAGCGGCGGCGCGCGCGGCCAGCAGGACCAGCAGGCGCGCGATGGTGGTGGTCTTGCCGGTACCCGGTCCGCCGGTGACCAGCAGCAGGCGCTGGCGCAGGGCCACGGCGGCGGCGCGGGCCTGGCGGTCGTCGCCGCCGCCGGCGTGCGGGAACAGGCGCGTGAACAGCGGTGCGAGCGCGGCCAGAGCGACATCGTCGCTGGAGTCGGCGCCGCCGAGCCGCTTCAGGCCGGCGGCCAGGCGGCGTTCGTACTCGCGGTAGCGGCGCAGGTAGAGCAGGCCGTGTTCCAGCACCAGCGGTGCGTCGGCGGCGGTTTCCGCATCGCCCGCCTGCGGCGTGGCGACCCAGGGCGAAGCTTCGAGCACGCGCTGCCATTCGACCGGCGCTGGCCAGTCGATCGCGGCATCGACCAGGTCGTGCGGACGCGAAAGACGGAACCCGGCATGGCCGGCGGAGACCGCCAGCGAGGCCAACGCCGCGGCGGTGGCGACTTCGTCGGGTGTATCCGGATCGAGCCGGCGCAGGCTCAGGCCCAGCGCATGGTCGACGGTACGCAGTTGGCCGCGCAGGGCGTCGAGCAGGCTCATGCCGCCGCTCCCTGCGCCAGGCCGGCGAACAGCGCGTCGACCGCGTGCACCAGTTCGGGATCGAAGCGCCAGGCCTGCACGCCGGGCGACACACCGGACGAGCAGGCGCGGCTGGCGTCGAGCCCGCGGCAGAACAGGTAGCGCACGCCGCCGAAGTCGCGCGCGTAGTCGTAGGCCGCGCCAAGGCGGAAGCGCAGCCAGCGGTGCAGTGCGACGGTGTAGACCAGCGCCTGCAGCGGGTACTCGCTGTGCTCCATGGCTTCGGCCATGGCCGGCGCGTTGTAGGCCGGCAGGCGGTTGGACTTGTAGTCGAGCACGTACCAGCGGCCGTCGTGGAGATAGGTCAGGTCGATCAGGCCGGTCATCAGGCCCTCGAGCTGGCGGCGGCCGCCGAAACCCTGGCGCGTGCGCAGCAGGCCATGCGCGTGCAGCAGGGCGAGCAGGCGGTCGACGCGCGTGGGTGCAAGCGCGAACTGGAACTCGATTTCGGGGCGGCGCTGCGCTCCGGGCAGCTCGGCCAGGCGTACGCCTTCGGGCAGGGCGACGGTGAGCGTCTGCCCGGCCAGCGTCGTGAGCACGTCGATGCCGGCTTCGACTTCGTCGGCGGCGTAGCCGCCGCGGCGCAGGGCTTCGACGACGCGTTCGTGCTCGCCGGCCGGTGCGGGATCGCCGGCACGCCAGTCGCGCCAGGCGGTGAAATCGGCGTGCTCGAACACTTCATGCAGGACCACGCCGAAACGCGCGCCGGCGAAGCGCGGGTCGAAGCCGTCGTCCGCGTTCGCCAGGGCGGCGGCGTCCTCAGCCGCGGCAGGCTCGTCGCGGCCGCCAGCGGCCGGCTGGGTGGCGGCGCTGGAAGGATCGTGGCCGGTGTCGGCATTGGCCAGCTGGGTGAAGCTGTAGACCCACCAGTCGCTGGCCAGCGAACGGGTCGGGCGACGCGCGGGCGGCACTTCGCCTTCGGCCTGCGGCGGCAGCCAGGGCAGCGACGCCGGCGCCTGCTTCGGATCGACGGCAATACTGCCGGGTGCGCGCGCGGCGAGCGCGGCGGGGTCCTGCACCATCGACCACAACGGCGACTGGGCGTGGTTGTAGAACGCGCCGGTGGCCAGCCACAGCGCGTCGCGGGCGCGGGTCAGGCCTACGTAGAGCAGGCGTGCGTCCTCGGCGCGCTGCGCACGCTTCCACGCCTCGGCCGCGTCCGCCCAACCGCTGGTCGCGGCCTGCAGCTTCCAGTGCAGCACCCGGCCATCGCCTCCATGCACCACCACGCGGCGGCCGGGTTCCGGCGACTTGCCGCCGATGCCCACGAAAGGCAGGAACACCAGCGGGTACTCCAGTCCCTTGCTCTTGTGCAGGGTCACCACCTGCACGCGGCGCGCATCCGATTCCAGGCGCAGGAGCTGCGCATCGTCGTCGGCGCTGGCGACGGCAATCGCCTGCTCCAGCCAGTCGACCAGGCCGTGCAGGCCCGGCGCGGCGCGCAGCGCTTCCTGCAGCTGCTCGGCCAGCTGCAGGTAGTTGGTCAGGCGACGCTCGCCATCGAGCAGGCCGAGCAGGCGGGTGGCGTGCTGCGCGCAAAGATCGCTGACCAGGGCCAGCGGGCCGCCGCGGTCCAGGCGCTCGCGCCAGCCGAGAGCGGCGTCCTGCCACTGGCGCAACGCCGGGCGGTCGCCCTCCAGCGTGGCCAGGCGTTGCGCGTCCTCACCGACCAGCACCGTGGCCAGCGCCGCACGCAGGCGTTGTTCGTCGCCGCCATGCAGCAGCGCTTCCAGCAGCACATGCAGTTCGTGCGCCTCGGCGGTGGCGAACAGGCTCTGCCTGCCGGCGGCCACCGCGGGGATGCCGACCCGGGCCAGGGCCTCGCGGATCATCGTGGCCTCGCTGTGCTTGCGCACCAGCACGGCGATGTCGCCCGGCTGCACCGGCCGGCCGTCGATCGCGGCGCGACCGGCGCGGGCGTCGGTGAGCACGGCGTAGATCGCGGCCACGCAGGCGCTGGTGGCGAGTTCGCGCGAACGGCCGGCGCTGTGCGCCTTCTGCTCCGGTGGCGGCGCCTGCCACAGCACCAGCGCCGGTGCGGGCGTGCCGTCGCGCAGGTAGTCGGCATCGGCGCGCTTGCCGCCGGGCTGCACCGCGTGGAATTCGATGCGCGGGTCGACGAAGGGCGGGCCCAGCTTGTCGTCGTTGCCGGCCGCGACGTCGGCCTGCGCATACAGCGCCTCGATCGCGCCGAGTACGGCGGGACGGGAGCGGAAGTTGTGCGACAGCGGCGGCGCCTGTTCGGCGGTGGCGCGCGCGGCCAGGTAGGTTTCCACGTCGCCGCCGCGGAAGCCGTAGATGGCCTGCTTGGGATCGCCGATCACGAACAGCGCCGGGTCGTCGTTGCCGGCGCCGAACACGCGGTCGAAGATCCTCCACTGGCGCGGGTCGGTGTCCTGGAACTCGTCGACCAGGGCGATGGCGTACTGCGCGCGCAACTGCCGCGCGAGCCCGTCGGCGTGCTCGCCGTCCAGCGCATCGGCGACGCGGTCGATCAGGTCGTCGTAGGTCTGCACCCGCAACTGCTGCTTCTGCGCGGCCAGGCGGCGTCGCGCGTCCTCGCGGATGCGATGAAGCAGCGTGGTGCGGCGCGCCTCCTGGTAGTCGCCCATCGCCGCCAGTGCGGCGGCGTAATCCTCCACGGCGCCGCACAGCGGCGAGTCGGGCGTGCGCCCGGCGAATTTGCCGTTGGTGCGCGCCTGCAGGGTCTGCCGGTGCAGCTGCGGCAGCTTGGCATGCTCGAATGGCCGCCGTGGATCGCCGGCCGCGCACCAGCGGCGCAGCGCGGCGAACAGGTCTTCGATCCACTCGACCTTGTAGCTGCCGCCATGCAGGACCTTGCCGTCCACCGCCGCCAGCAGCGATTCGCGGAAGCCGTCCCCATGGGTGCGCGCCGATTCCACCAGCGCTGCGGCGGCGGCGTGCAGTGCCGGCATCGGGTCGGGCAGGGGAGCAGGCAGTGGCGGCTGCAGCACCGCTTCGCGGACCAGCAATGGCAGGTCCTGCGCCAGCGCCTCGTGACCCTGCGGCCACAATGCGGCGAGGTCCTCGACGCTGTCGTCGTCGCGGGTATGCGCGCGCCACAGGTCGGCGGCGATGGCCTCGCGCAGGGCGAGGTCGTTGGCCAGCAGTTCCGGGGCGTGGAAGCCCTGGCCGCTTTCCAGCGCGTGCTCGCGCAGCACCCGTGCGCAGAAGCCATGGATGGTGAACACGGCGGCCTGGTCGATGCCGTCGGCGGCGGCGCTCAGGCGGCGCTGCACGGCCTCGCGCGGTTCGCCGCTCGCCTCCACGTGCGCTTCGATCAGCGCGGCGGTGAGCGAGGCCTCGGGACTGGCGCCGTCGTACGGCGTGCCGGCGGCGATGTCGGCGGCCAGCAGCAGGCGCCGGCGTACGCGGGCACGCAGTTCCTGGGTGGCCGCCTCGGTGAAGGTGACGGCGAGGATGCGTTCGACCGGCAGCGTGCGTTCCAGCACCAGCCGCACCACCAGGGTGGCCAGGGTGAAGGTCTTGCCGGTGCCGGCCGAGGCTTCGATCGCGCGCACGCCGGACAGCGGCAACGCGAGGTAGGCGTCCTGCGCGCTCACGCGGCGTCCTCCGCGTCCCAGGCATCGGCCAGGCCGCTGAGAGCTTCCGGATCCACGCCTGCGTAGACCTTGCCTTCGACCACCGCGGCGAACACCGCCATCGTCGTGTCGGCGAACTGCAACAGCATGGCGTCATCGGCGAACGGATCGCGCCCGCGCAGGGCGAGCCGCAGCGCCGGGTCCTCGCCTTCGGCGAAGCCCTGGCCGTTGCCGCGCCACTTCGCGCTGGCCTGCTTCACTCCGAAATCGAAGCGCTCGCTGTAGCGGTACAGCTCCCAGCTGCTGTACGGGGCGAACGGCAGCGGTTCGCGCAGGCCCTGCGCGCGCAGCTGCAGCAGCCGGCCCAGCACCTGCCTGGCCACCGCGGGCGACAGCGGCTCGCGGAGGTGCGGGCCGGGCCCATGGTCTTTCGTCTCGTGGAACTCCACCAGCGGCAGCGCCATGCCGGCGGCGGAGGCCAGCAGCCAGTCCAGGCCGTGGCGGATCGCCGAGGGCCCGTTGCGTTCGCCGAAGCGCAGGCGGGCCAGGCCGTGCGACCAGGCGTTCTCGATCCGGCCGTGCAGGCGCACGCCTTCGACCTCCATCTCAGGCAGCGCGAGCGACTGCGGCTGCGCCGCGCCGCGCCAGTCGAGGAAGGCTTCCGCGTACGGCGCCAGCTCGCCGCGCATCGCGGCCAGCACGCGTCGACCCGATGCGCCCGACGGCAGCAGGCCCCGGGCGCGCAGCAGCGCGTGGGTGGTGGCGGCGTCCTCGTCGCGCAGCAGCGCTTCGAACACGGCCTGCTGCAGGCGCGCCTTCTCCAGGCCGCCGCCGGGACCGGACAACGGTTCGATATCCTCGCCCGCGGCTTCGACCTCCGGCAGCTGCAGGCCCATGCGCCGCACCAGCGCGCGCGCCGGGTGCAACAGGAAACGTCGCAGTTCGTCGACCTGCAGCGACGCGTCGGCATCTTCCATCGTGGCCGGCAACGCTTCGCCGGCGAACCAGGGCGGCAGCGCGGTGCGCCGGGTCGCCGGTTGCGCCGCGGCGGCGCGCCAGGCTTCGCGATAGGAGAAGCGGCGCGGCTCGTCGCCGGCACCGAACGCGGCCGGCGAGAACGGCTGCAGCGGGTGGTGCACGACCAGGTCGCGCGCCGCGGCTTCCGGATCGGCGTGGTGGGCCCTGGCCACGTCGATCAGCTCGGACACCAGCACCGACGGCTCACGCTCGCTGCCGTCGCGCGGATCCTTGCCGATCCAGCTGACGTAGAACACGTCCTGCGCGGCGACCATCAGCTGCAGGAACAGGAAGCGGTCGTCGTCGCGGGTGGAACGGTCGCCTGCCCTGCGATCGGCGGTGCCCAGTTCGGCGGTGAGGCGGTTGAGGCCGGCGGCCGGATCGCGGCGCGGGAACTCGCCATCGTTCATGCCCAGCACGCAGATCGCGCGGAACGGCAGCAGGCGCATCGGCACCATGCGACCGATGCTGACGCCGCCGGTGAGCAGCGGCGCGCGGGTATCGGCTTCGGCCAGCGCGTCGGCGAAGTGCGCGCGCACCGCTTCGGCCGGCACCGGCGCGTCGTAGCCGGCGCGACCGGCGGTGGCGGCGAAGGCGTCGACCAGGCTGCGCAGGCGGTCCAGCGCGCGCTGCGTGGCCGGGCTCGATGGCGAGCGCGGCAGCAACGCGTCGAGCAGGCGAAGCAGGCGCTCGCGCCATTGCGACGGGGGCATGGCTTCGCCGAGCACGCGCGCATGCAAGGCGAGCACGCGCAGCAGCCGCACCAGGGTATCCAGCGCATCCAGCGCGCCGCCTTCGAGCAGTGGCAATGGCGCCAGCACCTGGCCGCCGGGCAGCACGATCGGCTGCTCGCTGCCGGTGGCGTGGCCGAGCAGCAACCGGTCCAGGGCGAAGGCCCAGGTATAGGCCTCGTCCGCCGGCGCCTCCAGCCGTGCGCGATGGCCGGCATCGATGCCCCAGCGCGCGCCGGCCGTTTCCAGCCAGGATTGCAGCCGTTCCAGCGCCGGTGCGTCCAGGCCGTTGGCCTCGGCCAGCGCCGGCGTGGAAAGCAGGTCGAGTACTTCATGCAGGCCGAAGCGCGAGACCGGCAGCGCCAGCAGGCGCAGGAACAGTTCCGCCAGCGGCTCGTTGGCCAGCGGGCTGGCGTCGGCCAGCGCGTAGGGAATGGCGTCGTCCTGGCCGCGACGGCCGAACACCGCGTCCAGGTACGGCAGGTACGGATCGATGTCCGGCGCCAGCACCGCGACCTCGCGCGGCTGCAGCGGCGGATCGAAGCGCGGGTCGTCGAACAGGCCGCGCAGCTGGTCGTGCAGCACCTGCAGTTCGCGCAGTCGGGTGTGGCAGGCGTGCAGCTGCAGGCTGGGATCCTTGCGGTCGATCCCGGCGCGCGCCGGTCCGCCCGGCATCGCACGGCGATGGAACAGGTCCGACTGCAGGCGACGCAGCAGGCTGCCGTGCAGCGCGCCGCCACCTTCGCCCGGATCGACGTGCACGGCGAAGTCGGCCGAGGCGTGCACCACCTCGTAGTCGCCGACCATGCGCATGAAGTCGACGCCCGCCGCGCCCCAGCGCTGCAACAGCGGGTGCTCGGCGGTGTCGTCGCGCGGTTCGCCGCGACGCAGGCGCTGCAGGTCGCCCCAGTAATCGGCCACCGGCGAGGGCACGAAGCAGTGCAGGCTGCCGACCCGCGCCTGGGTGGCGATCACCCGCAGCACGTCCGGCGAGACATTGAGCGTGGCGAACGCCGACAGCCGCGGCGGCAGTCCGGCCGGCAGCGGGCCGCCGGCCGTGCCGAAGCGTTCGAGGTACTGCTGGATGCGACGGGCGCGGTGCGCGCGGCCGCTGGCGACGCGGCGCCAGAGGATGGCCTGCGGGTCGCCGGGGTCGGCCCCGGCTTCCCAGCGCAGCAGCCAGTCACGGCGCCAGGCCTGGTATTTCTCGAACACGCCGGCCAGTTCGCCGGCCAGCGACCAGGCGCGCAGCGGATCGCCGCCACCGACGTGCGCGGCGATGCCGGCGAGCGCCGGATCCGCCAGCAGTGCCGGGTCGGTCAGCGCCGCATACAGGTGCCAGTGCAGGCTGGCCGCATCGAGTTCGTCGCGGGGCTCGTCACGCACCGCCGCCTCGCCCGGCGGCGGATTGGCCGCCAGCGCGCGGCCGACGAATTCGCCGGGGGTGAGGAATTCGAGGTTCGCGGCCACGCCGTGCGCGGCGGCGAGGGTGGCCTGCAGCCAGCGGCGCATCGCCACCTGCGGGATCAGCACGACCTCGGGCGCCAGCAGCGACTGCCCGGGCGCCGGTTCGTGCAGCACTTCGGCCAGGATGCCGGCCAGCACGTCCAATGCATTGGAGTGGTAGAGGCGGAAGTCGGTGGCCGGGCCGGTCATCGCCCCATCTTGCCGCAGCGGCATCGCAGCAGGCGAGACGCGCCGCGCCGGCGCACCCGGCCTACGCCGCAAAGGAAACCGGGTTCGCCGGGCATGAGCATTCACTCGACGCAGGACCTTGCTGCGTTCCAGTGGCGTGCTGGAATTCCTGTACTGAGGGGTTCAGTCGATAGGTTAAGATTCAGTTTCCTCGACGCATGATGCGTCGTTTGTCGCACGCGACCGCAACGCCCCCATGCCTGTCCAGACTGCCAATGCCGTCACCCTCAAGGGTGTCCGCCTCGACCGGGGTGGGCGCACGATCCTGCGCGACCTCGACCTGGTGGTCCCGGCGGGCAGCATCACCGCCGTGCTCGGCCCGTCGGGCACCGGCAAGTCGACCCTGCTGGCGGCGCTGACCGGCGAGCTGGTCCCGGCGACCGGCACGGTGCAGGTGTTCGGCGAAGCGGTGCCGCGCCGCAGCCGCGAGCTGCTGGAGATGCGCAAGGGCCTGGGCGTGCTGTTGCAGGGCAACGGCCTGCTCACCGACCTGAGCGTGGCCGAGAACGTGGCCCTGCCTTTGCGCACCCACACCCGCCTGCCCGAGCCGGTGCTGCAGCGGCTGGTGGCGATGAAGCTCAATGCGGTCGGCCTGCGCGCCGCCGCCGGCCTGTATCCGCGCGAACTGTCCGGCGGCATGGCCCGGCGCGTCGCGCTGGCCCGCGCGCTGGCGCTGGATCCGCCGCTGATGCTCTACGACGAGCCGCTGACCGGGCTGGATCCGATTGCTTCGGGCGTGATCATGAGCCTGATCCGGCGCCTGTCGCGCAGCCTGGGCCTGACCAGCATCATCGTCTCGCACCATGTGCACGAGACCCTGCCCATCGCCGACCAGGCGGTGGTGATCGCCAATGGCAGCATCGTGTTCGACGGCACCCCCGCGCAGCTGGAGGCCAGCGAGGATCCCCTGCTGCGGCAGTTCCTGCGCGGCGAACCGGATGGTCCCATTCCCTTCGAGAGCGCCCCCCTCGAACGCACCCGCGCGGAGGCAGGCTGATGGCCATCGCCGCCACCGTGCAATCGCTGGGCCGCGCCGGCCTGTTCTCGCTGTCGGTGCTGCGCGCCTCCCTGCCTACCCGCGATTTCTTCGCCGAACTCGTGCGCGAAATCTACAAGATCGGCGGCCGCTCGCTGCCGATCATCGCCGTGGGCGGCGCGTTCGTGGGCCTGGTGCTGACCCTGCAGGGCTATCGCACGCTGACCACCTTCGGGGCCGCCGATGCGTTGTCGACGCTGCTGGGCCTGTCGCTGTACCGCGAGCTGGGCCCGGTACTGACCGCTCTGCTGTTCATCGGCCGCGCAGGCAGTTCGATCGCGGCGGAGCTGGGGCTGATGCGCGCGACCGACCAGATCAAGGCGCTGGAGCTGATGGCCATCGATCCGATCGCCAAGGTGGTCGCGCCGCGCTTCTGGGCCGCGGTGCTGTGCGTGCCTTTGCTGACGGTGTTCTTCTGCTCGCTGGCGATCAGCGCCAGCTGGTTCCAGGCCGTGCAGGTGCTGGGCCTGGACAACGGCACGTTCTGGTCGGCGTTGCAGGGCAGCGTCGACTTCTGGGACGACTTCGGCGTGGCGCTGCTGAAGTCGGCCGTGTTCGGCGGTACCGCGGCGCTGGTCGCCTCGTACGTGGGTTTCCACGCCGAGCCGACCATCGAAGGCACCTCGGTGGCGACCACGCGCGCGGTGGTCAACGCCTCGCTGCTGGTGCTGATGCTGAACTTCGTGATGTCGGCGCTGCTGTTCCGCTAGTGCGAGTCCTCGCAATGCCCGCACATCCATGTGCGGACACTGAATGAAACCCCGGGCTCCCGCCCTCAAGTTGTCACTCCGTTCAAACCGGCTCGTATAGGTAATCCCCATGGCAATCCGTGGTCCAAGACTCGAATTCGCGGTCGGCGCCTTCCTCGTGCTGGCGCTGGCCTCCTTGCTGGTGCTGGCGTTCGCCTCGACCAACCGCCAGTTCGGCTTTGGCGGCGGCAGCTATCCGCTGGTCGCGCGCTTCGCCAACCTCGGCCAGCTGCGCCTGCAGGCGCCGGTGAAGATCGGCGGCGTGGTCGTGGGCCGGGTCGAGAAGATCGACCTGGATCCGGTGAAGTTCGATTCGGTGGTCACCCTGGCCATCAACGATCGTTACAAGGACCTGCCGGCCGACACCTCCGCCGGCATCCTCACCAGCGGCCTGCTCGGCGAAAGCTTCATCGGCCTGCAGCCGGGCGGTGATCCCGAGCCGCTGCAGCCGGGCGACGAGATCGCCTACACCCAGCCGGCGATCGACCTGATCCAGCTGGTCGGCAAGTACATGTTCGGTGGTGCCGGTGCAGGTGCGCCGCCTCCGCCAACGTCCCAAGACCCGTCCCCCACGGAAGCGACACCGCAATGAACCGAGCCCTGATCCTGTCCCTCGTCCTGGCCCTGCCACTGCTCGCGGTCGCGCCGGTCGCCGTCCACGCCCAGCAGGCTGCCACGCCGGCCGCCACGCCGGCCGCCACGCCCGGCAAGCAGGTCGTCGACAACGGCACCCGCATCCTGACCACGCTGCAGGCGCGCCGGGCCGAGTTCCAGAAGAACCCGACCGCGCTGCGCACCTTCATCGACAGCGAACTGCGCAGCGTGTTCGACCGCGAATACGCCGCCAAGCTGGTGCTGGGCCCGCATGGCCGTGGCGCCAGCGACGCCGACGTGAAGCTGTTCGCCGACGCGATGACCGACAACCTGATGCAACGCTACGGCGCGGCGCTGGTGACCATCGAAGGCAAGCCGCGGATCCGCCTGAAATCCGAAACCCCGCTGCCGGGTGGCCGCGGCGTCAAGGTTTCCACCGAGGTGCTGCGCGAAGGCGGCAATCCGATCCCGGTCGACTACCTGATGCGCGACAACGGCGGCTGGAAGATCTTCGACGTGATGGTCGAAGGCGTGTCCTACGTGCAGACCTTCCGCAGCCAGTTCGATGCGCCGCTGCGGCAGAAGTCGATCGCGCAGGTCGCCGCGGACCTGCGCGCCGGCACCCTCCAGCCGCAAGCAGATGCCGATGGCGCACACTGATCCGGGCCACGGCCTGTCGCTGCATCGCGACGGGTCGGTCCTGCGCCTGGGCGGTCTCCTCGACCGCGCCGCGGCCACCGGGGCGTGGCCAGCGCTGCTGCCGCAGCTGGAAGGTGTGCGCACCGTGGACCTGTCCGGCGTGCAGCGCCTGGACAGCGCCGGGTTGGCGCTACTCGCCGAAGCCCTCGAGCGCCTCGACGCGCCGGTGATCGTCGGCACCCCGGACGGACTGGCCGAACTGCGTGCCGCCTACCGGCTGGACGCGGCGCTCGGCTTCGCGGATCCGGCGCCATGATCCTTGCGTCCAGGCTCCTCGCGCCCGCACTGCTGCTGATGCTGGCCGCGTGCGCCAGTGCACCCAAGCCCGCTGCTGACGCCGCGGCGCCACTGGCCACGCCCGTGGCCGGGACGACGGTGCCTGCGGACGCCGCGCGGGCGCCCGACCCGTCGCTGGAGGAAACGGCCGAAGGCGGTGTGCTCGCGCAGACCGCTGCGACGCCGGCACAAGAGGCCAGCCTGGCACCCGGGGTGGACGCGGCGGCCACCGCTGCACCGACCGCGGCCGAGGACGACTACGCGGCGCTGTACGGCGAGGCACCGGCGGCCACCCCGCAGGATGCGGACGCCGCGGATCCGGCGACAGCCGCGCGCTCGTCCTACGATCCGTGGGAGCCGATGAACCGCAAGATCCACGCGTTCAACAATGCGGTCGACCGCGCGGTCGCGCGGCCGCTGGCCCAGGCCTACGTGGCGGTGGTCCCGCAGCCGCTGCGGCTGGGCGTGACCAACTTCTTCGACAACCTCGGCTCGCCGCTGACCTTCGTCAACCAGGTGCTGCAGGGCCGGCCGCGCGACGCGGTGCAGACCCTGGGGCGCTTCGTGGTCAATTCGACCCTGGGCATCGGCGGCGTGTTCGATCCGGCCAGCGACCTGAAGATGAAGCGCCGCAGCGAGGACTTCGGCCAGACCCTGGGCATGTGGGGCTGGCGCAGCTCGCGGTTCGTGGAGCTTCCGCTGTTCGGTCCGCGCACCCTGCGCGACGTGTTCGGCCTGGCCGGCGACATGCCGCTGTCGGTCGTGCGCCGGGTCGAGGAGGACAAGATCCGGGTCACGCTGCAGGGCCTGCAACTGGTCGACACGCGCGCACAGCTGCTGTCGCTGGATGCGATGCGCGCGGATGCCGCCGACGACTACGCGCTGGTGCGCGATGCCTGGCTGCAGCGCCGCACCTTCCAGATCGAGGGCGACCGCCGCAACCGGGCCACCCAGCAAGGCGACCTGCCGGACTACCTGCGCGAAGAGGAAGAGCGCAATCCGATCGTGCCGGCCGACGCGATGCCGTTGCCGCTGCCCGGCGGCTGACCGGGCACCCCGCAGCACGCAGGAGCACGCACGCAGGAGCACGAAGGCCCGGGATCACTCCCGGGCCTTCCTTCTTTCCGGTACCACTCAGGCGGACAGGGCGGCGTCGATGGCCGCGCGCAGGCGCGGATCTTCGGCAGTGACGTCCGGCGAGAACCTGGCTGCGACCTTGCCGTCGCGCCCGACGAGGAACTTCTCGAAGTTCCACAGCACGCCCGGTGCCGGGTTGGCGGCGATGCCGAAGCCGGCCAGCTTGTCGCGCATCGGGCCTTCGCCAGTCGCGTCGGGCCGGGCCGCCACCAGCGCGCGGTACAGCGGATGGACGCCGTCGCCGGTCACCGCGATCTTGGCGAACATCGGGAAGGTCACGTCGAAGTTGACCGAGCAGAAGCTGGCGATCTCCGCCTCGCTGCCCGGCTCCTGGCCCATGAAGTCGTTGGCCGGGAACCCCAGCACTTCCAGGCCCGCGTCCTTCTTCTCGCGATAGAGCTGCTCCAGGCCTTCGTATTGCGGGGTCAGCCCGCACTTGGAGGCGACGTTGACCAGCAGCCGCACCTTGCCGCTCCAGTCGCCGAGGGTGGCGGGCCGGCCGTCGATGGTGGCCAGCGGAATCGTGTCGAGCGTTTCGGTCATGGCGGCAGGTCCAGGTGGCGGGCCCTGGATTATGCGCCGCCCGCGAAGCTCACTCCTGCACGTCCCCGTCGCCCGCCGCGGGCGCGGCCAGCTGCTGGATCGTGTCCGGCTGCAGCTCGGCCGGCAGCGCGCGCCTGGCCTTGCTGCCGAGCTCGGCGAGCTTGCGCGCACGGTTGAACGCGGATTGCGGCGAATCGACCAGCCGGTTGCGCGCACGGCTGAAGGCCTGGCTGGCGTCATCGAGCCGCTTGCCCGCGGTGTCGAACTCGGCAAGGAAGGCGGTGAGCGCATCAAGCACGCGACCCCCGACCTCGCTGATCTCCAGCGCCTGCTTCTGCACCTTGTCGCGGGTCCACAACCGCTCGGTCACGCGCAACAGCGCCATGAGCGTGTTCGGCGAGGCGAACACCACGCGCCGATCGAACGCGTATCCCTGCAGGTCCGCGTCGGCGCCCAGCGCGGCCGACAGCGCACCCTCGATCGGCACGAAAGCGATGGTGATGTCGAGCGCCTCGCCACCGACGGCCTTGGGATAGTTCTTGTCGCCCAGGTCCTTGACGTGCTGGCGCAGGCCGATCGCGTGCCGGCGCAGCGCCTCGTCGTGCTGCTCGGGCGTGGTCGCGTTCATCGCTTCCTGCCAGGCGACCAGGTTGACCTTGCTGTCGACCACCACCTGGCGCTGGTCCGGGAAGTGCACGACCACGTCCGGGCGCAGCCGCGCGCCTTCGTCGTCGACGGCATGCTGCTGGCGCCGGTAGTGCACGCCCTCCTCCAGGCCGGAACCGCGCAGCACGTTGTCCAGCATCAGCTCGCCCCAGTCGCCGCGCACCTTCGCGCTGCCCTTGAGCGCGCTGGTCAGGGCGGCGGCCTGCATCGCCATGTCCTGGTTGAGCGTCTTCAGTTCGCCGACCGCACCGAGCAGGCTGGCGCGCTCGCGCGCCTCGTCGCCGTAGACGGTGTCCACCCGCTGGCGGAATTCGCCCAGCTTGTCGGAGAACGGCTTGAGCAGGCCTTCCATGTCCGTGCGCGATTGCAGGGTGGCCTGGCGCACGTTCTTCTCGAACTGCTGGCCGCGCTCGTCGAACACCTTGCCGGCCAGCTCGGCGAACGCGCCCGAAAGCTTTTCCTGCGCGGTGTCCAGGTAGGCGCGCAGCTCCTGTTGCGCCTGCCGCGAATGCTGGAGGTCCGCACTCGCGCGGGCGTGCTCGCCATGGAGCTGCCGGTAGGCACCGCGTTGCGCGTCCAGCTCGCCCTCGAGCATCCCGATGCGTTCCTGCGCGCGCGCCAGGGCGGCGTCGCGCTCGGCCAGGCGCGTCTCGCGTTCGGCCAGCAGCGTGGTCTCGCGCTCGATCCTCTGCCGTGCCGCATCCAGCGCCTGAAGCTGCGCGGCGGCGCGTTGCCGCTCGTTCTCCAGCTCCAGCTGCACGGATTCGAGGCGACCCCGCAGCTGCCCGGATTCCACCGCGGCGGCCTGTGCGGCGGCGCGCGCGCTGTCGAGCTCACCTACCGCGCCCTCGGAACGGCCGGGCGAACGGCCCCACAGCAGCAGGGCCAGCAGCACCAGCGCCGCGAGCAGGAGGACGACGATCACATAGGGCAGGACGGCTGGGTTCATGCCGAAAGTGTAGCGGCCATGGTCGCAGGGGACGCGACGCGTGGCGCCCATCCTCGCCTGCACCCGGTCGCCAGGCCGGGGCCTTCACTCCCGCCTTCCCGCCCCGCTCCCAGACTGCGGGCACTTCCGGATGCCCCGCCATGGCCAGCCGCACCCGCCACCCCATCCATCTCAAGCGCGCCTACGAGGAGCCGGAAGCCGGCGACGGCCAGCGCCTGCTGGTCGACGGACTGTGGCCACGCGGGCTGCGCAAGGAAACGCTGCAGGCCGAAGCCTGGCTCAAGGCGCTGGCGCCCAGCACCGCGCTGCGCAAGTGGTTCGGCCATGATCCGGCGCGCTGGGACGGCTTCCGCACGCGCTATTTCGCTGAGCTGGAAGCCAATCCCGAGGCCCTGGCCCGGTTGCGTGGCTACCTGGTCCGTGGACCGGTGACCCTGCTCTACGCCGCCCACGACGAAGAGCACAACAACGCGGTGGCCCTGCGCGACTACCTGCTGCACGGCAGCGGCAACGCCGGCGCCTAGGGCGGAACGCACCCCGGCCCGCGGCGGTCGATGGCTTTGCTGCGTTGCGTTGCGCCACACTCCGCGCTTCGCATCCGTCCTGGACATCCATGAGCTGGCACCGCCGCAAGTCGCTCGACACCATCACCCAGCACGAGGAAGGTCGCCGCCTGGTCCCGACCCTGGGCTGGCCGCACCTGGTCGCGCTGGGCATCGGCGCCATCGTCGGCACCGGCATCTACACCCTGATCGGGGTCGGCGCCGACAAGGCGGGTCCGGCGGTGCTGCTTTCGTTCGTGATCGCCGGCGTGGTCTGCGCATGCGCCGCACTGGCCTATGCCGAAATGGCGACGATGATGCCGGCGGCCGGCAGTGCCTATACTTACAGTTACGCCGCCCTGGGCGAGACCCTGGCCTGGATCGTGGGCTGGAGCCTGATCCTGGAGTATTCGCTGGTAGTCAGCACCGTCGCGGTGGGCTGGTCGGGCTACTTCGTCGGCTTCATGCAATGGGTCGGCGTCACCATCCCGCCCGCGCTGGCAGCCGGGCCGCACGCCGGCGGCATCATCAACCTGCCGGCGATCCTGATCACCTTCGCCGTGGCGGGGCTGTTGATGGCCGGCACCCGCGAGAGCGCCACGCTCAACGCGGTGCTGGTGGTGGTCAAGCTGGTCGCGCTGGCGGTGTTCATCGCCATCGCCCTGCCGGCGTTCAACGCCGAGAACCTGCAGCCGTTCATGCCTTACGGCTTCCCCAAGTCGATGGGTGCCGACGGCGTGGAACGCGGGGTCATGGCAGCGGCAGCGATCATCTTCTTCGCCTTCTACGGTTTCGACGCGATTTCCACCGCCGCCGAAGAGACCAAGGATCCCAGCCGCAACCTGTCGATCGGCATCATCGGTTCGATGGTCGGCTGCACCATCATCTACGTGCTGGTGGCGCTGGCCGCGGTCGGTGCACTGAGCTACACCGTGTTCGGCCAGAGCGCCGAGCCGCTGGCGCTGATCCTGCGCGAGCTGGGCCACGGCCCGGCGGCCGCGGCGATCGGCGTCGCCGCGGTGGTCGCTTTGCCGACCGTGCTGCTGGCGTTCTTCTATGGCCAGAGCCGGATCTTCTTCGTGATGTCGCGCGACGGCCTGCTGCCGCGCTCTTTGTCCAAGGTCAATGCGAAGACCGGCACGCCGGTGACGATCACCGTGTTCACCGCGATCCTGGTCGCCGCGCTGGCCGGCGTGGCCCGCCTGGACGAGATCGCCGCGCTGGCCAATGCCGGCACCCTGGTCGCGTTCATCGCCGTGTCGGTATGCCTGCTGGTGCTGCGCAAGCGCGAGCCCGATCGTGCGCGTGGCTTCCGCACACCGCTGGCGTGGGTGATCGCGCCGCTGGCCATTGCCGGTTGCGCCTACCTGTTCTGGAGCCTGCCGCAGCGGACCCAGCTGTATTTCCTGGCCTGGAACGTGTTCGGCTTCGTCCTGTACCTGGTGTACGCGCGCCGCAACAGCCAGCTGGCGCGCGCCTGAGCGGGGCATCGCCGGCGGAAACCTTCCGCCGGCGGCTGGCTCAGTCGAGTACGCGGCAGAACACCGCCTTGAGGTAGCGCGACTCGGGCACGTTGGCCAGGAACGGGTGGTCGGCGCCGGCGCCGGCCACCTTCAGCACCTGCACCGTGCGCCCGGCGTAGAACGCGGCGCGGCGCAGCATGTCCAGGAACTGGTCCTCGGCCACCAGGCCGGTGCAGGAGAACGTGGCGAACAGGCCACCGGGCTTGACCACGCCCAGCGCCAGCTTGTTCATGTCCAGGTACTTCTTCAGCGCGGGGATGACCTGGTCGCGGTCGCGGGTCATCTTGGCCGGATCCAGGATCACCGCGTCGTAGCGGTCGCCGCGATTGGCCGCGTCGCGCAGCCACGGGAAGATGTCGGCCTGCACGAAGCGCGGCTTGACCCCGTTGAGGCGCGCGTTGCCCTTGGCGATTTCGATCACCGCCTCGTCGATGTCGATGCCGGTGACCTCGGCCGCGCCGCGCGCCGCGGCGTAGACCGCGAATCCGCCGGTGTTGCAGCACAGGTCGAGCACGGTCTTGCCGGCCACCTGCTGCGAGAACCACTGCCGGTTCTCGCGCTGGTCGGCGAAGAAGCCGGTCTTGTGCGCGCCGGCCGGATCGGCGCGGAAGCGGATCCCGTATTCGGTGATCACTGCCGGCTCGGGCGAACCGCCGCCGCTGTAGACCGGGCGGTAGTCGAAGCTCTCCTGCTTCTGCACGTGCTCGTCGGCGAAGCTGTAGATGCGCGCGCCCGGGAAATGTTCGCGCAGCGCGGCATAGATCCATTCGCGATGGCGGTACATGCCGGCGCTGAAGAACTCGACCACCAGCAGGTCCGCGTAGCGGTCCACCACCAGCCCGGACAGGCCATCGCCCTCGGAATGCACGACGCGCCAGGCGTCGGAGACCTCGTCGAGCTTCAACACGTCGCGGCGCAGCGAGATCGCCTCGCCGATCCTGCGGGTGAACCAGCCGGCATCCACGGCCACCGCCGGGTCGTTCTCGAGGATGCGCAGCGCGATGCGCGAGTGGCCGTTGTAGAAGCCGCGGCCGATGAACTGGCCCTCGACGTCGAACGCGTCGACGATTTCGCCCGGCTTGGGCTTCTGCGCGGGCTTGTCGACCAGTTTCTGGAAGATCCAGGGATGGCTGGAACGCCAGGCGTTCTTCAGCCGTACGGTGGGGTAGTGGGTATCCATGCGCGCATTGTAAAGGCCGCTTCCCGGGCACGCTGGCACCGGGAGTGCGCGGGCGGCAGGCGTAGCGGAGGGTGGCCACGCATCCCGGACTTCGGCCGCCCACGGGGACCGGATATCCGCGGCGGCGGCACCTGGCAGAAGGGATGGCCGGGTGCCTGCACGCTGTCCGGGACAGTCCCGCGCGCCATACCGCGCAGCACGGGCACACGGGGCCGCATTGCGCGCGCCGACCGCCAAAACACGCGACAATACGGGGGTTTCGCCGCCGCCGGACGGCATCGGGCCATGCGCCCGCCGCGCCCCGGCCGTCCCTGTTCTGTCAGTCGATCCGAAGAGAGCCCCCGCAGACCATGTCGAACACGCCGAAGATCATCTACACGCTCACCGATGAAGCCCCGTTCCTGGCGACCCAGTCGCTGCTGCCGATCGTCCAGGCGTTCGCCGGCACCGCCGGGATTGCCGTGGAGACCCGCGACATCTCGCTGGCCGGCCGCATCCTGTCCCAGTTCCCGGACTACCTCGGCGACGCGCAGAAGATCGGCGACCACCTGGCCGAACTGGGTGAGCTGGCGACCCGTCCGGAAGCCAACATCATCAAGCTGCCCAACATCAGCGCCTCGGTGCCGCAGCTGAAGGCCGCGATCAAGGAGCTGCAGGACCAGGGCTACCCGCTGCCCGACTACCCGGACGCGCCGAAGGACGACAAGGAAAAGGACATCCAGGCCCGCTACGACCGGACCAAGGGCAGCGCGGTCAACCCGGTGCTGCGCGAGGGCAATTCCGACCGCCGCGCGCCGGCCTCGGTGAAGAGCTACGCGCGCAAGCATCCGCACCGGATGGGTCCGTGGAGCAAGGATTCGAAGACGCACGTGGCGCACATGGACGGCGGCGACTTCTACGGCAGCGAGCTGTCGGCCACGATCGCCACCGCTGGCGGCCTGAAGATCGAGCTGGTCCAGGCGGACGGCAAGACCGTGGTGCTGAAGGAAAAGGTCGCGGTCAAGGCCGGCGAGATCGTCGACGCGTCGACGATGGGCCGCAAGGCGCTGGCGGGCTTCATCGCCGCGCAGGTCGCCGAGGCCAAGGCGCAGGGCGTGCTGTTCTCGCTGCACCTGAAGGCGACCATGATGAAGGTCTCCGACCCGATCATGTTCGGCGTGGCGGTCTCGGAGTTCTACAAGGATGCGCTGGCCAAGCACGCCGACGCGCTGAAGTCGGTCGGCTTCTCGCCCGACAACGGCATCGGCGACCTGTATGCGCGCATCGCCCCGCTGCCGGAAGACCAGCAGGCCGCGATCAAGGCCGACGTCGAGGCCGTGTACGCGGCCGGCCATGCGCTGGCGATGGTCAACTCCGACAAGGGCATCACCAACCTGCACGTGCCCAGCGACGTGATCGTCGACGCCTCGATGCCGGCGATGATCCGCGACTCCGGAAAGATGTGGAACGCCGAAGGCAAGCTGCAGGACACCAAGGCGGTGATCCCGGACCGCTGCTACGCCGGCGTGTACCAGGTGGTGATCGAGGACTGCAAGGCGCACGGCGCGTTCGACCCGACCACCATGGGCAGCGTGCCCAACGTCGGCCTGATGGCGCAGAAGGCCGAGGAGTACGGCAGCCACGACAAGACCTTCCGCATCCCGGCCGACGGCACTGTGCGCGTCACCGACGACGCCGGCAAGGTCGTGTTCGAGCACAAGGTGGAAGCGGGTGACATCTGGCGCATGTGCCAGACCAAGGACGCGCCGATCCAGGACTGGGTCAAGCTCGCCGTGAACCGCGCCCGCCTCAGCGGCACCCCGGCCGTGTTCTGGCTGGACACTGCGCGCGCGCACGACCGCCAGGTGATCGCCAAGGTCGAGGCGTACCTCAAGGACCATGACACGGCCGGGCTGGATATCCGCGTGCTGTCGCCGGTCGATGCGACGAAGTTCTCGCTCGAGCGCATCCGCCAGGGCAAGGACACCATCTCGGTGACCGGCAATGTCCTGCGCGATTACCTGACCGACCTGTTCCCGATCCTGGAGCTGGGCACCAGCGCCAAGATGCTGTCGATCGTGCCGCTGATGGCCGGTGGCGGTCTGTTCGAGACCGGTGCCGGCGGCTCGGCACCCAAGCATGTGCAGCAGTTCGTGGAAGAGGACTACCTGCGCTGGGATTCGCTGGGCGAGTTCCTGGCGCTGGCCGCCTCGCTGGAACACCTGGCCGAGCAGACCGGCAATGCCTCCGCCGGCGTGCTGGCGACCGCGCTCGACCAGGCCAACGGCCTGATCCTGGACAACAACCGTTCGCCGGCGCGCAAGGTCGGCGAGCTGGACAACCGCGGCAGCCACTACTACCTGGCCCTGTACTGGGCGCAGGCGCTGGCCGCGCAGGACCAGGACGCGGGCCTGAAGGCCAGGTTCGCACCGCTGGCCAAGGCGCTGGCCGAGGGCGAGGCCACGATCATCGGCGAGCTCAACGGCGCACAGGGCAAGCCGGTCGACATCGGCGGCTACTACCATCCGGACCTGGCCAAGGCCGGTGCGGCGATGCGGCCGTCGGCGACGTTCAACGCCGCGCTCGCCACCCTGGGTTGAGTCGGCGCGGCGAAAGCCGCGTCACCGCAATGCCCTCCAGACGCCCGGCTCCGGCCGGGCGTCGTCGTTTGCGCGCGCTGCGCGGCGGGCGACCACCGTCAGCGGAACAGCGAAAACGCGATGCCCGCGCGCAGCCGGCGTGCGTCGAGGCGTATCCGGGCACGCGGGTGCCGATGCCCGGCCCGTGCGCCTTCGAGCACCTGCCCGGCGCCGTCGCGATCCTCCCCGGCGGCGGCGGGGGGGTCGACGATATGGCCGTCGAGGAACAACAGTCCCTGGTACATCGCCGCCAGTTGCCGCCACCACCCGTTGTTCGTGCTATCCATGACACCGCTCCGTTGCCGGCACTCCGGCTTGAACGGCTGCCAAGATAGGTCCACGATTGCCGAGCAAAAAGCGAAACATCTGCGCATCAGGGTTGAGGTGAATTCAAGATGAGCCGGCTCCCGCTGGACCAGGTCGAAGCCTTCGTCACCGCCGCCCGGCTCGGCAACCTGACCCGCGCGGCCGAGCGCATGAACCTCACCGTGAGCGCGCTGAGCCATCGCATGCGCCTGCTCGAACAACGCCTGGGCCATCGCCTGCTGGCCCGCGGTCCGCGCGGGGTCGAACCCACTCCCGAGGGCCAGCGCCTGTTCGACGCGATCGCCGGACCGCTGGCCACCATCGAGCACGCCCTGCGGCATGCCAGCGTGCGCAGCGACAACACGGTGACGCTGAGCCTGATCCCGTCGATGGCCACCGCCTGGCTGGTGCCGCGGCTGCCGGCGTTCCTGGCTGGGCATCCCGAGCTCGCGTTGAACCTGCAGTCGAGCACGCACGTGGTGGACTTCGAACGCGAGCCGGTGGACCTGGCCTTGCGCCTGGGCGCAGGCCACTGGCCGGGCGTGCGCGCCGAGCTGCTGTTCCACGAATCGATCGTGCCGGTCGCCAGTCCCGCGCTGGTCGAGCGCCACGGCGAGCCGGCGCTGGATCGACTGGCGGAACTCCCGCTGCTGGGCGATCCGGCTGATCGCTGGAAGGACTGGTTCGCGCGCTTCGGCGGGCAAGCGCCCGAGCGCTACGTCGCCCGCTTCGACGACACCGAGACCCTGCACCAGGCCGCGGTGCAGGGCATGGGCGTGGCCCTGGCGCGCTGGACGCTGGCCGAGCCCCTGGTCCGCGCCAGGCGCCTGGTCCCGCTGGCGCGCGAGCACCTGCCGGCCGGATTCGGCCACTACCTCGTGTATCCGGAGCGCAGCGTGTCGCATCCCGGTTTCGCGATCATGCGCGAATGGTTGCTGGAGCAGGCCGCCGGGCCGAGCGCCTGAGCGGACACGCGCATTCATGGTCCGCCGGTGCGGATGCGCATAATCGGGATGCCGATGCCAGGCGCCCACGACCGGGACGGCATTCCCCAAGGAGTAGATGCGATGAAGAGGATCGTCTTCGCTTTCGCGTTGTCCCTTTCCGTGCTTTCCCTTTCCCTCCCGGCAACCGCCCAGTTCACCGGCCCCAGCGCGTCGCCGCAGGCGTCCACCGTCGCGGCGGTCGGCAATGCCCGGGTGGGCAGCGACGTCACCCTGACCGGCAATGTCGTTGGCCACCTGCGCGACGAGTACTTCACCTTCCGCGACGAGACCGGCGAGATCCGGGTCGAGATCGAGAACAAGACCTGGCAGGGCCGCAAGGTCGGGCCGGAAGACAAGGTGCGGATCACCGGCGAGATCGAACGCGGCTTCGGCGGTCGCTACATCGATGTGCAGACATTGGAAGTGCTGGCTCCGTAGCCCCGGGCCTGTCCCGCTGCTGTAGGCGGCCCATCGGAGCAAGCAGCGGGGCAAGCCCCGCTCCAGCGCGTGCTTTGCGCCAGACGTGCCGTGGCGGCGGGGCCGAATCCCGCCCTACCATGCGCGCATGACCCAGGCCGACGCCATCGCCGCGCAGATCCGCGACGCCTTCGACGACTACCACGCGCGTTTCGCGGCGATCAGCCGGCGCGCGCAGCGGCGCTTCGAAACGCGCGACTGGCCCGGCGCGCGCGAGGACGCGGCCGAACGCCTGGGCCTGTACGACACCTGCATCGACGCGTGCGGCCGCCGCCTGGCCGCGCTGCTGGGCATGCAGGCCCACGACCGCCCGCTGTGGGGCGCCGCGCGCGGCGCCTATTCGGGCCTGATCGAC
Source organism: Pseudoxanthomonas daejeonensis (assembly GCF_010093205.1). Classification (GTDB taxonomy): domain Bacteria; phylum Pseudomonadota; class Gammaproteobacteria; order Xanthomonadales; family Xanthomonadaceae; genus Pseudoxanthomonas; species Pseudoxanthomonas daejeonensis. Next base: position 4,117 of record NZ_PDWN01000008.1, on the reverse strand, counting down.
GGACTGATCGACGTCGAGCTGTACAAGACCTTCTACAACACGCTGACCCGGCGCTTCTTCCGCAGCCGCGGCGTGGATCCGGCGATCGAGTTCGTCGCCCTGGACATCGAGCCGACCGATGCGATCACCCTGCCGGTGGCACGGCACAGCTACGCCGTCTCCGAGACGCGGCCGACCGACACCTTCATGCGGGTACTGGAGAACTACCGCTTCGCCGTGCCGTACGCGCACCGCACCCGCTGCGCGGCGGCAATAGCCATCCGCCTGCAGGACGACCTGGCGCACTGGGGCGAGCATCCGGTGCGCGGCATCGAGCTGCTGGACACGGTGTTCTATCGCGAACGCCGGGCGTACCTGGTCGGCCGCGTATACGGCGAACACCGCTTCTCGCCCTGCGTGATCGCGCTGGTGCACGGCGAGGACGGCATCCGCGCCGAAGCGGTACTGACCCGGCGCGCCGACGTGGCCCAGCTGTTCGGCGTCTCGCGCAGCTACTTCCAGGCCGACCTGCCGACCGTGGGCGACGCGGTGGTGTTCCTGCGCTCGGTGCTGCCGCACAAGCCCATCGACGAGCTGTACACCGTGCTCGGCCGCGCCAAGCAGGGCAAGACCGAGCGCTATCGCAGCTTCTTCCGCTATTTCCACGCGCATCCGGCCGAACGGCTGGTCCGTGCCGAGGGCACGCCGGGCATGGTGATGGCGGTGTTCACCCTGCCCGGGCAGCCGCTGGTGTTCAAGGTGATCCGCGACCGCTTCGAATGGCCCAAGCGGACGACGCCGGTCGAAGTGCAGGCGCAGTACGAACGCGTGTTCCGCCTGGACCGGGTCGGCCGGCTGCTCGACGCGCAGCCGTTCCGGCACCTGCGCTTCCCACGCGCGCGCTTCGATCCGGCATTGCTGGAAGAACTGCGCGCGACCTGCGCCGGCAGCCTGGAAGAGGAGGGCGACGATGTCGTGCTGCGGTTGTGCTACGTGCAGCGCCGGCTGCGTCCGCTGGACCTGTACCTGCGCGAACAGACCGCCGATGGCGCACGCCAGGCCGCGCTGGACTACGGCCAGGCGATCGTCGACCTGGCGCGCAACGACATCTTCCCCGGCGACATGCTGCTGAAGAACTTCGGCGTGTCGCGCCATCGCCGCGTGGTGTTCTACGACTACGACGAGATCGGCGCGGTCAGCGAGTGCCATTTCCGCGAGTGGCCCAAGCCCACCAGCTACGAGGAGCAGATCGCCAGCGAGCCGTGGTTCCACGTGGCCGCGGGCGACGTGTTCCCCGAACGCTTCGCGATGTTCATGGCCCTGCCCGCACCGCTGGCCGCGGCGCTGAAGGCGGTGCATGGGCAACTGTTCGATCCGCAGTGGTGGCAGCTGCTGCAGGCGCAGCTGCGCCGCGGCGAATGGCCGGACACGCCGCCGTATCCGGAAGCCTTGAAGCTGGCCTGAGCCACCGGGTCGTGCGGGCAGCGGCACAGGCCCGGCGAACGACAGCTTCCGTTCCGCGGCGGGCGACCTCGTCCCGCTGCGCTGCGGCTATGACCTCATGCCGGCGCCGCGATGCGCACGATCCGCTTGCCGAAGTTGTCGCCGCGGAGCATGCCGATCAGGCCCTGCGGCGCGTTCTCCAGTCCATCGACGAAATCTTCCCGGTAGCGCATGCGGCCATCGCGCAGCCATGCGCCCATCTCGCGCACGAACTCCGGGTACAGGTGCATGAAGTCGGACTGGATGAAGCCGCGCAGCGTGATCCGGCGCTGCAGCACCAGGGTGAGCAGCCAGGGCACGCGATCGGGACCCTCGGGCAGGGCGGTGGCGTTGTAGTGCGCGACGACGCCGCAGACCGGAACCCGCGCGAAATCGTTGAGCAATGGCAGCACCGCATCGAACACCTTGCCGCCGACGTTCTCGAAGTACACATCGATGCCACCCGGCGCGGCGGCACGCAGTTGTTCGGCGAAGTCCGGCGCGCGATGGTCGATGGCCGCGTCGAAGCCGAGTTCGTCGCGCAGCCAGGCGACCTTGTCCGGCCCTCCGGCGATACCGACCACGCGCGCGCCCTGCAGCCTGGCGATCTGGCCGACGGTGGCGCCGACCGGTCCGGCGGCCGCGGCCACCACCACCGTTTCGCCTGGCTGCGGCTTGCCGATCTCGCGCAGACCCGCGTATGCGGTGAAACCGGGCATGCCGTACACGCCCAGCGCGGTGGTCAGCGGCGCGGTGGCCGGATCGAGGCGACGGCGCAGCTGGCTGCCCTCGACCAGGGCGTGCGTCTGCCAGCCACCGTGGGCAAGCACGAGGTCGCCCGCATGCCAGTCCGGATGTTGCGACTCCACCACCTGCGACACGGTGCCGCCATCCATGACGCCATCGATGGCGATCGGCGGCACGTAGGACCGGCCGGCATTCATGCGACCACGCATGTACGGGTCCAGCGACAGGTAGAGGTTGCGCAGCAGGACCTGGCCTGGACCGGTCACCGGTATCGTGGCTTGTTCGAGGCGGAAGTTGGCGGGTTGGGGCTCGCCCGTGGGCCGCGAGGCCAGGACGATTCGCGTATTGGTCGTCATGCGTGCTGCTCCCGTGCCGTGGCATCGATGGCCCGGAGGATACGCCGTGCATCCGGTCGTCGATGTGCATGCGCACCCTGGTTCCAGCACCCGCATGGACGTCGCCTTAAGGACCCCGTGCTAGGCTCGCGCAACTTCTGAACCGGAGCGTCGCGATGTCACGTATTCCGCTTTCCCGTGCCTGCCTGCTGGGCCTGTCCCTCGCGATCGCCGCGCCGATGGCGCAGGCCGTCAAACCGGCCGACACGGCCACGCTGCCCGCGCCCGATGCCGCGCTGCAGGCTGCCATCGACGGCAAGTGGCGCGATCCGGCCAACACGCCGCGCGACGCCTATCGCCATCCCGGACAAACCCTCGCCTTCTTCGGCATCAAGCCCGACCAGACCGTCGTGGAGATCACCCCCGGTGGTGGCTGGTATGCGGAGATCCTCGCGCCTTACCTGCGCGAAGACGGCAAGTACGTCGCCGCGATCGTGGATCCGGCCGCGTACGAGGCCGGCCGCCAGCGCGACTACTACCAGAAGGGCAAGGACGGCCTGGCCAAGAAATTCGCCGGTGCCGCGGCGCAGTTCGACAAGGCCGCGGTCGTGGCCTATGACCCGAAGTCGCCGTCGTTCGGCGCGCCGGGCTCGGCCGACCTGGTGCTGACCTTCCGCAACGTGCACAACTGGCGCAGCGCCGGCCAGGCCGAGGGCATGTTCAAGGGCTTCTACGACGTGCTCAAGCCCGGCGGCGTGCTCGGCGTGGTCGAGCACCGCGCCAAGGGCGACGTGCCGGCCGACGACAAGAGCGGCTACGTGGGCCAGGACCAGGTCATCGCGTTGGCTAAGGCGGCCGGCTTCGAGCTGGCCGGCAGCAGCGAGGTCAACGCCAACCCGCGCGACACCAAGGACCATCCGAACGGCGTGTGGACGCTGCCGCCTTCGAACAACCATCCGGAGGCCGACCGCGCGAAGTACCAGGCGATCGGCGAGAGCGACCGGATGACCCTGCGCTTCGTGAAGAAGGCGGGCCAGGAGTAAGACAGGAGGCGAGGGGCGGTCGCGCCGCGCGCGCGACCCCTTCCCGCAACGTCGCCGCGATCCATTGGCCACCCGTGGACCGGCGCGGATTCATTCGGTGCTGGCACGGCGCGTCGATCCCGGCCCTGCCTGTCGCGAACGGAGCGCCCATGTACGGACTGATCGGAAGGATTCGCGCCATCGCGGGGCAACGCGCGGCACTGGCCGATGTCCTGCTCGAAGGAACGGCCGCGATGCCCGGCTGCCTGAGCTACGTCATCGCCGAGGACCCGGCCGATGACGACGCGCTGTGGATCACCGAAGTCTGGGACAGCGCGGCCAGCCACCAGGGTTCGCTGGCACTGCCCGCGGTGAAGGACGCCATCGCGCGCGGACGGCCGCTGATCGCCGGCTTCGATTCACGCAGCGAAACCCGGCCGCTGGGTGGCCACGGCCTGCACCTGGCCTGAGTCCAGCCCCTTCCGATGCTGGTCGCGTTCAACAAGCCCTTTGGCGTCCTGTGCCAGTTCACGGATCGCAGCACGCCACCGC
>NZ_PDWN01000007.1 GCF_010093205.1 Pseudoxanthomonas daejeonensis | reverse complement strand
GGGAGGCGCGGGGCTGTCGGCGGGATCGTCGCTGGCCGGCGGCGGGGTGTCCGCGTCGGCCCCGGGCGCTGGCGCGATGCCATCGTCATCGGTCGTCGCCTTGCCATCGCCTGCGCGCGTGCTGCGCAACGCCTCGGCTTCGATCCGCAGTTCGACCTGGTCGCCGATCACCGACGGCCAGGCATCCATGCCGAACGCCTGGCGGCTGAGCGTGGCGGTGGCGGAGAAGCCGGCGGTGCGGCGGAACGGCGGCAGCGGATGCCGCTTGAGTGCGTTGAAGGTGACCTGCAGCGGAACCTCGCGGGTTACGCCGCGCAGGGTCAGTTCGCCATGGACGATGAAACGGTCAGGGGCGAGCGATTCGACGCGGGTGGAGACGAATCGCGCTTCCGGCCAGCGTTGGGCGTCGAGCAGGTTGCGGGCGAGCGCGGCGCGATTCCAGCCGTCATCGCCCAGGTCCAGGCGTTGCAGCGGCACGTTCACGTCCAGTCGCGCCTGGCTCCAGTCGTCCGGGTCGAACTCGAGCGTGCCGGTGCTGCCCGAGAGCGTGCCCAGCGCCTGCGAGAAGCCTGCATGCGAAATCGCGAACAGCACCCGCGTGTGGACCGGGTCCAGTTCGTAGCGGGCCTGGGCGGCACCGGCCAGGGCGGGGACCAGCGTCAACCAGGCCAGCAGCAGGCGCGCCGCCCGCGCGGCCGGACCGCGGCGTATGGGGGGCAGGGAGGTTGAATCGGCGGACATGGCGGCATTCTAGGCCGGCATCGCCACGCGCGCGGCTTGCGCCTGCAACGATGCGTTGCGACGATCCGCACGGGGAAACGGGGTGGGAACGGGAACCGGAATGCCGATGTGGCGTGGGTGCGTGCTGTGCCTGTTGCTGGTGGTCGCCACGACCGCCGCCGCCGCCGTGCCCGAGATTCCACGTTTCCGCGTGCTCGGTCCGGCCGACGGCCTGCCGGCCACGACAGTGCCGGCGCTGGCGCGCGACCAGGACGACTTCCTCTGGGCGGCCACGTGGGATGGGCTGGCACGCTATGACGGCGTCGGCTTCCGCGTCTGGCGGCACGATCCTGAGGATCCGACGTCGCTGCCGGGCAACGTGCTGCAGGTGCTGTACGTGGATGCGCGCAACCGCATCTGGGTCGCGAGCGAAGGTGGCGGCCTGAGCGTGATGGATGCCGATCGCAAGGGCTTCCGCCACTTCCGCAAGGCGCAGTTCCCGCAGATGGAGAGCGAGGAAGTCTTCGCCGTAGCCGGCCGCGGCGACGAAATATGGTTCGGAACCTATGGCGGCGGCCTCTATCGCATAGACGCGCAGGACCAGGTCAAGCGGCTGCGTTCTTCCGATCCGGCGGTCAACGCCGTGCTGGACCGGGCAATCATGGCGCTGGCGTTCGACGACCGCGGGGGGATCCTGGTCGGCACGATGCAGGGCCTGGTGCGCTGCGCCGACAAGCAGGTGCATCGCCTGCCGCTGCCGGGCGAGTTTCCCTCGCCGACCGTGGTTTCGCTGTGGCGCGAAGGGGAATCGACCTGGATCGGCACGACGCGCGGACTGTTCCGCCTCGGCGACGACGGCCGTTGGCGCACGCCGGCCTGGGCCGGGGCATTCACCGGCAAGCAGACCGTTACCGCGATGAGCGACGACGGCGAAGGCGGTTACTGGATCGCCGCGACCAATGGCCTGTGGCGCGTCCGCGGCGGCAACGCCCCGGTGGCGGTCACCCACGAGGCCAAGGCGCTGGGCGTCAACAGCCAGGTGCAGGCGTTGCTGCGCCAGCCCGACGGCGCGTTGTGGGTGACGCTGCCGTCGCGCGGACTGGGCTACCTGCGCTCTGACTGGCGGCGCATGGCGGTGCTGGACGAAACCCATGGGCTCGAGGGAGGCATGTATCGCGGTGTCGCGCCGGCCGCGCGTGGTGGCGTCTGGCTCGCCGGCAGCACCGGCAGCATCGAATGGCTGGACACGAGAACGGGCGAGACGCAGCCGCTGTCGTCGCAACTGGCGCACATGCGGCGCAATGCCATTCTCGAGGATCGAAGCGGCCGGCTCTGGCTTGACCAGGGCAACGGCCTGGTGCGGATGGATCCCGGCACCGGGGAGGTCGTGCAATGGCTCAACGACGGCTCCGCCGACACCACGCCGGGCAAGGCCATCCAGTGGCTGCTTCCCGCGCGCGATGCCAGCATCTGGCTGGCCGCTACCGGCGGAGGCCTGCAGCGCCGCGACCTGCGGAGTGGACGCGTCCAGGAATCGCTGCCGGTCGGTACGCCCGGCTTGGCCATGGCCGACCTGTCGATGGTCCAGCTCGGGCCGGACGACGCGCCCTGGGTCGCCGCAGAAGCCGGCTTGCGGCGATGGGATGCGGCGGCCCGCGCCTTTCTTCCCTTGCCGGGGATGGATTCGCAGCCGGTGCTCGCCTTCGCCTTCGACGGTCCCGACCGGGTGTGGCTGCAAAGGCTGACCGGCCTCGAGGCATGGGATCGCGAGCAGGATGCCTGGCAGCGGCGCCTGCACCTGGGCATCGGTGAAGGCATCCCCGCCACCGAAGCGACCGGGCTGGTCGTGGACCGCATGCATCGGGCCTGGTTGGCCACGCGCCGCGGCCTGTTCCGCGTCGACCCGCGTGCCGCCGACGGGGTGCCGACGGTGCGCCGATTCGGCGTGCGCGAGGGCCTGACCAGCCAGGAGTTCACCGAGCGCGCGCTGGCACTGGATGCCTCTGGCGTGCTGGTCGCAAGCGCCGGCGATGGCTCGCTGTTGCTGCTCGATACGGACATGCCCGATCCGGTGCGTCCGCCACCGCAGCTGGTCGTGGAGGCGGTGCGCGTGCGTCGCGGCGAAGAGCTGGTCGAGTTGCCGGCCACCGGCGGTTTCGAACTGCTGCCGGACGACCATGACCTGCAGGTGGTCACCCGGCTGATGGCGTTCGACGATCCGGAGTCCAACCGCTACCGCTTCCGCCTCGATGGCTTCGACCAGGACTGGATCGGCGTGCAGGGTCGCGGCGAGCGGGTCTTCTCGCAATTGCCCGCCGGCAATTACCGGTTGCGGATCCAGGCGGCGGCAGGTCCCGGCCAGCCCTGGTCGCAGGCGCAGGAAATCTCCTTCCGCGTGCCGCCGCCGTGGTGGCGCAGTCCCTGGGGCATCGCCGGGCTGGGTGCGCTCGGCATCGTGCTGCTGCTTTCGCTCGGCTGGCTGTACCGCCGCCGCCTGAGCCGCCGCAACCAGTGGCAGCTGGACGTGCACAAGCGCGAGCTGGCCGAGCAGGCCTCGCTGGCCAAGAGCCGTTTCCTGGCGACCCTGGGCCACGAGGTGCGCACGCCGATGACCGGCGTGCTGGGCATGAGCGAACTGCTGCTGGCCACGCCGCTGGATCCACGCCAGCGCAGCTACATCGAATCCATCCGCCGGGCCGGCGAACACCTCATGCGGCTGGTCAACGATGCGCTGGACCTGGCCCGGATCGAGGCCGGAAAGCTCGAGCTGGACATGCAGGATTTCGACCTGCACGCGCTGGTCGCCGAGATCGCCGCGCTGATGGCGCCCAGCGCCGAGCAGCGCGGCCTGGCCTTCCACGTCAACGTGGCCGAGGACGCGCCGCGTGGCCTGCGCGGCGATCCGATGCGCGTGCGCCAGATCCTGCTCAACCTGCTCGGCAACGCGGTCAAGTTCACCGATCGTGGGGAAGTCGCGCTGGATGTGTCGCCGGGCGTGGAGGGCGGGGTCGGTTTCGTGGTGCGCGATACCGGCCCGGGCCTCAACGACGAACAGCGCCAGCGCCTGTTCCGGCGCTTCGAGCAGGCCGATGGCGCGCGCACGACCGCCCGCTACGGCGGCAGCGGCCTGGGCCTGGCGATCTGCCAGGAGCTGGCGGTGGCCATGGGCGGGCGGATCAGTGTCGACAGCACGCCAGGGCAGGGCACGGCGTTCAGCGTGCAGCTGCCGCTGGCCGCGGTATCGCCGCCGGCGCCTGCATCGCGACACGCCGCCGCCGCATCGCGGCACCTGGACCTGCTGCTGGTGGAGGACGACCCGACCGTGGCCGAGGTGATCGCCAGCCTGCTGCGCGCGCAGGGCCATCGGGTCGCGCACGCGCCGCACGGACTGGCCGCGCTGGCCGACGTGTCGGTGGCGCGCTTCGACATGGCCTTGCTCGACCTGGACCTGCCGGGCATGGATGGCCTGGCGCTGGCCCGCCAGCTGCGCCTGCAGGGATTCGCACCGCCGTTGCTGGCGGTGACCGCGCGCGCCGACGGAGACGCCGAGCAGCAGGCGCGCGCGGCCGGATTCGACGGCTTCCTGCGCAAGCCGGTCACCGGCGAGATGCTGGCCGCGGCGATCGAGTCGCTGCTGCCGGATGCTCCCGGGACATGACGCGCGGCGGCCTGTGCTGGCGCCTGGCGGGGATGCTGGCCGGCGCCGGCCTGGCCCTGGGGCCTGTCGCCGCAGCGGCGCAGTCGCAGGACACGCAGCTGACTGTTGTGGAGACGCCTTCGCAGGTCGAGTTCCTTGGCGGGGTGCTCGCCGAGAGCCGCGTGCTCTATCCGCTGCAGGTCGGCAGCTGGGTCGCCGAGTCCGAGCATCGTTATCCCGAACAGCGCCTGGGCGTGTCGGTGCGCTACATCGACAACGGCAAGCAGCGCTGGATCGACCTCTATTTCTATCCCGCCGGCCTGCAAAGCGTGCAGAGCCTGGCGCTGGTCGCGGGTAGCGAGCGCGACGGCATTGCCGATGCCGCCCGGCAGGCCGGACGCGAGGTGGCGCTGGGCGTGCTCGAGCCCATCGAATTGGCCCGCGGCGGCGTGGAGGGCCATGGCGTGGACGCCGCCGCGCCCGCGGCAGGCATGCAGCAGGCCTGGAAGCTGGGCCTCGCCTATCCCGACGAACGCCTGGCGTCGGCGATGCTGCTGTTTGCGCACGACCTGTACCTGGTCAAGGCGCGCGCCAGCGCGCCGCTGTCGTCCCCGATCGAGGACGAGCTGGTGCGATTCATGCAGGTGGTGGCCGCGCAGTTGCGCATCGTCAACACCGGAAGGTGCTGGTTGGCAGCCCGTACCGATATCGTCGACACCTTGCCCGCTTCCGGCCACGACCGGGTGCGGGCCAGTTACCGCGACCCGGGGCGGGACGTCGCCGCGGTGGTGGTCGACGATCGCGTGCTGGTCGCGCGCGGCGAGGCCGCGCGCGCGCAGGCGCTTGCGAAGGAGCTGACGGGCACGCTGTATCCCGGTTGCGTGGCGCCGGAGGCCATAGAGCCGGAGGTGCCGCCCTCGATGCGCGAGATGCGGATCGAGTACCGCGCACCGAACGCCGTCGAAGGTCCCTCGCGCGGCCCCCGGATCGGGCGGCCGCAGCCACCGCAATCCGGGACGGGATGAGCGCGCCCTCAGCGCGCGCTGTGCGCGTGCACCGCCTCGACCAGCGCGGCGACGTGCTCGGGATCCATGTCCGGCGACATGCCGTGGCCGAGGTTGAACACGTGGCCCTCGCGCGATCCGCCATTGCCGGCGGCGTAGTCGTCGAGCACGCGCGCGGCTTGGCGCGCGATCGCCTGCGGGCTGCCGTACAGGGTGGCCGGATCCAGGTTGCCCTGCAGCGCGACGCGGCCGCCGGTGCGGCGCGCGGCTTCGGACAGGTCGACCAGCCAGTCGACGCCGACCGCGTCGGTGCCGGTGGCGGCCAGCGCTTCCAGGTGCGGGGCGTTGCCCTTGCCGAACAGGATCAGCGGCGTGCGCGCGTCGCCTTCGCCGCGTTGCAGCTCGCGCGCGATGCGCTCCAGGTACGGCAGCGAGAACTCGCGGTACAGCGACGGCGACAGCACGCCGCCCCAGGTGTCGAACACCTGCAGCGCCTGCGCGCCGGCCGCGCGCTGCGCCGACAGGTAGGCGATCACCGCGTCGGTGACCACGCCCAGCATCCGGTGCAGAAGCTCGGGCCGGTTGAAGGCCATCGCCTTGATCTTCGAATAGTTGTCGCTGCCGCCGCCCTCGACCATGTAGCAGGCCAGGGTCCACGGGCTGCCCGAGAAGCCGATCAGCGGCACTTGGCCACCCAGCTCGCGGCGGATCACGCGGATGGCATCCATCACGTAGCGCAGCTCGGTCTCCATGTCCGGCACGGCCAGGCGGGCGACGTCCTCTTCGTTGCGCACCGGGCGCTCGAACTTGGGACCTTCGCCCTCGACGAAGTACAGGCCCAGGCCCATCGCGTCGGGCACGGTGAGGATGTCGGAGAACAGGATGGCCGCGTCCAGCGGGAAGCGGCGCAGCGGCTGCAGGGTCACTTCGCAGGCCAGCTCGGGATTCTTGGCCATCGCCAGGAAGCTGCCGGCGGCAGCGCGGCTGGCGCGGTACTCGGGCAGGTAGCGGCCGGCCTGGCGCATCAGCCAGACGGGAGTTCGGTCTACGGGCTGCCGGCGCAGGGCGCGCAGCAGGCGGTCATTGGCGAGGGTATCGGACACGGGGAACCTGTGGCGGGGAGGGGAGGCTGGGGTCGAGGATCGCGGCCGCAGTGGGCTGCCTATTTCGGCGCCTCGGCGCCGCTGACGAACATGAGCTGGAAGCCGCGCTTGAGCTGGCTGTCGCGGGCCTTCTCGAAGGCGGCGGTGGCTTCGGCCTGGAGCAGGTACTGCTCGCGGCGCAGCTGCGCGCGGCCGCCGATCTGGCCGCTCTCGCGCAGCAGCTCCCAGCCGCCGAACAGGTCCGGCTGCAGGGTCAGCTGCAGGTAGCGGGGGGCTTCACCCGGGGCCGGGTGCTGCTGCAGGAAGATGCGCATGGCGCAATTGTAGCCGGCGCCATCGCCGGGGGCCGCCGTCTGGCCGGGTTCCGCGCCGCTTCCGCCAGGGCTGGCGGCCTGGACCGGCCATGGGCCGCGATGGGGCCTGGTGCGACCCGGGATGCGCGCGTGGTTTCCAGCACGGGGAGCGCAGGCGGGGCTCAGCCCTCGCCAAGGATCTCCAGCACGCGGGCCTCGTCCACGTCCGGCACCACCTCGGCGCGCCCCAGGCCACGCCACAGGACCAGGCGCAGGCGGCCGGCCAGGTTCTTCTTGTCCAGGCGCATGCGCGCCAGCAGCGCGGCCGGTTCCAGGCCGGCCGGCACGGCGGTCGGCAGCCCGCACGCGACCAGCAGGCTGCGCAACCGCTCGGTGTCGGTTGCTGCTGCCATCCCCAGCCGGACCGACAGGCGCGCGGCCAGGACCATCCCTACCGCCACCGCTTCGCCGTGGTTGAGTGCGTCGCGATCGCTGCCGGCGTACCCCTGTTCGGCCTCGATCGCGTGGCCGAAGGTATGGCCGAGGTTGAGCAGGGCGCGTTCGCCCTTTTCCAGCGGGTCGCGCTCGACGATCCCGGCCTTGTGTTCGCAGCTGCGCGCGATCGCCTCCGCCAGGGCCCGGTCGTCGCCGGCCAGCAGGGCCTCGCGTTCGGCCTCCAGCCACTGGAAGAACAGCGGGTCGCGGATCGCCCCGTACTTGATCACTTCCGCCAGGCCGGCCCGCAGTTCGCGCGGCGGCAGGGTACGCAGCGCGGCGGTGTCGGCGAACACCGCGCGCGGCGGATGGAAGGCGCCGACCAGGTTCTTGCCCTGCGGGATGTCGACCGCGGTCTTGCCGCCGACCGACGAATCGACCATCGACAGCAGGGTGGTGGGCAGTTGCACGCAGTCCACGCCGCGCATCCAGCACGCCGCGGCGAAACCGGCCAGGTCGCCGACCACGCCGCCCCCGAGCGCATACACGGTGGCGTCGCGGGTGGCGCCCAGCGCGGCCAGCGCGTCGATCACCCCGCCGAAGCTGGCCAGGGTCTTGTGCGCCTCGCCGGCGGGGATCACGTGCAGGGCGATGTGCAGGTCCGGTCGCGCGGCGCGCAACGCGGCCTCGACCGCGCCCGCGTACAGCGGCGCGACGTGGCTGTCGCTCAGCAGCAACACGTGGCGGCCCCGTGCGTGCGAGGCCAGACGCGCGCCGTCGCCGAGCAGTCCGGGTCCGATGTCGATGGAGTAGGGAGTGTCGCCGCCCACTGCGACCGTGCGCGTCGCGCTCATGCCGCGACACCGCCGAAGTTCCAGCGGCTGGCCAGCTGCAGGGCCAGGCGCGTGGCGGCATCGGTTGCGGTCAGGCCGTCGGTATCCATGGACAGGTCGGCAACCTCGCGGTAAAGCGGTTCGCGTGCCAGGGCCAGGTCGCGCAGCACCTGGTCGCGATCGGCCCGCTGCAGCAACGGGCGGGTACGGTCGCGCGCCAGTCGCTTCATCTGCGCCTCCAGCCCGGCCGACAGGTAGACGACGAAGCCGCGTTCGCGCATGAGGCGGCGGTTCTCCGCATCCAGGACCGCGCCGCCGCCGGTGGCGACGAGCTGCCCCTCGCCGGCCAGCAGTTCGGACAGCGCGCAGCGCTCGCGCTCGCGGAAGCCCGACTCGCCCACGTGCTCGAAGATCGCGGTGATGGTCGCGCCGGTGCGCTGTTCGATGTGGTGGTCGGCGTCGACGAACTGCAGGCCGAAGCGCTCGGCAAGGCGCCGTCCGATCGATGTCTTGCCGGCGCCCATCGGGCCGACCAGCACGAGGTTGGGTGCGGGATTCATGGGCAGGGATGCTAGCACCGGCTCCGGAAGCGGACGACGGTCACCGCTGCAACCGAGCGCGCGCGTATCGATGCGCCGGATGTGGCGAGGGCCGCCGGGTCATGCCGCGGGGTTAACACGCGTGGCAACAGACTCTGGCTCCCGGCGCGCAGGCGCCCCCAGCAGGAGTGTCGCCATGTCGATCGCCAAGGTCATCGAAGTCAGCGCCTCGTCCAAGACCAGCATCGAGGATGCGGTCAGGAGCGGGTTGAAGAAGGTCGCCGAGACCGTGCAGGGCATCCAGGGCGCCTGGATCAACGAAACCAAGGTGGAGACCGATGGCGAGGGCAACGTCGTGGAGTGGCGGGTCAACCTGAAAGTCACCTTCATCGTCCAGTAGCCGCCGAGGGCCGCGGCCCGCTGGCCGCTTCCGCGACGGTGCGCCGTTGTCCGGATCAGGTGCGGATGGCGTCGCGTGCGAGGGCGCGATCCGCGGACTGCGCGGATGCGGGCACCACACTCACCGGGAGGTCGTCATGCAGATCTGGATCGGGCGCCTGGCGCTGGCTGGCATCGTTTCGATCGCCGCCAGCGGTGCAGCCGGCGCGGTATCGCTGAGCGACATGAAGGGCTTCGAGTCGCTGTTCGGCCGCTACGGGCCGAAGGGCGATTGCGCGAAGTATCCGCAGGTGGTGATCGACGCGGCTGGCTTTTCGCTGGACCAGGGCCAGGGCAGGGTCGAGCGCGCGCCGACGCTGGAACATGCGATCACGTTCTTCGGGCCGGACTACCAGGGGGACGCGGGCGCCTTCTTCCCGTACTGGACCGATGCGGGCCCCAATCCCCTGCTCGTCCTGGTCAACGACACCGGTCCCGGGTCGCTGACGGTCACGGGGCATGACCTGGGTTTCCCCGGTGGACCGCCGATGCCGCCGCGCTATCAGCCCTGGCTCAAGGGATCGCCCTACGCGAAGTGCACCGGGGGCTGAGCACTCAGGCAAGCACCTCGCGGCCGCCACCGAGCGCGATCACCCTGTCGGCCCGTGCGGGCAGGGTCCGCAGCGCCTGCCGGCTCACCCGCTCGTAGTGCTGGATGAAGCGCGCCAGGCTTGGCACGTCCATGCCGGCGCGTCCGGGCTCGGCGGCCTGCAGCGCCCGCTCCTGCTGCAGGCGCCAGGCGTATACGGCCTCGAAGTCCGGAGGCTGCAGGAACCAGAGCGTGTCGATGCGCTGCCACAGCGCCGGGTAATCACGGCCAAGCGCGGTGTTGCACCAGCGGCGCCAGGTGCCATCGGGGTCTTCGTCGCGCTCGAGGGCATTGAGCGGCACGCGCAGTGCGTCGTCGGCCTCCGCGGATACCGAAAGGCACCAGCCCTCCAGCACCAGGAGGTCGAGTGGACGCGTGGGGACCGGCCAGCGCGATGCGGGCATCCGGTCGTCACCGAGCTTGTCGAAGCGCGGCAGCGGAACAACGTCGCCGTCGCCAAGCGCATCGAGGGTCCGCAAGGCCAGCGCTACGTCGTGCGTACCGGGCGGGCCACGTGTGGCGAGCAGCGGATGCACTTCGCGCGCGAGCACCTGGCGATTGGCGGCCGTGAGATAGAAATCATCCAGCGAGGCGGTCGCCGCCGACATTCCCGCCGCGTGGGCGGCGGCTACGACCTGGGCGGCCAGCGTGCTCTTGCCGCTGCCCTGCAGCCCGCTGATGCCGAGCACGCGCATGCCGGTGCCCGCGCAGGCGGCACTTGCCACCAGTGCTTCGTGCACCAGTGACTCCGGGAAACCTGCGTGCGCCTGCATCGGCATGGGGCCACAATACGGGTCCCCGATGCGCGTGTGGAGCCACCATGACCGACCCGCTGTACACCGAGGCGCTCGCGACCTTCGGCCGGCTGCTCGACGAGGCCGCAGCCAGCGGCATGACCGATCCCAATGCGATGACCGTGGCCACCGCCGGCGCGGATGGACGGCCTTCCGCGCGGACGGTGCTGCTGAAGGCATTCGATGCGCGCGGCTTCGCGTTCTACACCCACCTGGACAGTCCCAAGGGCCGCGACCTGCGCGCCAACCCGCACGCGGCTTTGCTGTTCCACTGGCGCCACCTGCGCGAGGCGGGGGTGCAGGCACGGATTGCCGGTGGCGTGGCCCTGGTCGACGACGCCGAAGCAGACGCCTACTTCGCCAGCCGGCCGCGGATGAGCCAGCTGGGTGCGTGGGCGTCCAGGCAGTCGACGACGCTGCCTTCGCGCGAAGCGTTCGAGGCGCGGCTGGCGGCGGTCGAAGCGGAGTTCGACGGTCGCGACGTACCGCGTCCGCCGGGCTGGAGCGGATTCCGCGTGGAGCCGGAGTCGTTCGAGTTCTGGTATGGCGCCGGCTTCCGCCTCCACGAGCGCTGGTGCTATGAACGCGATGCAGCGGGCGCCTGGGCGAAGCGGATGCTGTATCCGTGACCGGCGACACCGGCATGCGCGCGCTGCCAGCCGCGGCGCGGTTTGCGACCCCGGGCAATCCAGCCGCACACGAGGTACGCAGCCTGCGAGCGGCCGGGCACGCCGCCTGCCCGTACAAGGCGATCGCCTGATGGGTCCGCGGCGGATCGTCTGCCTCACCGAGGAGCCGACCGAAACGCTGTACGCGCTCGGCGAGCAGGATCGGATCGTCGGCATCAGCGGCTTCACGGTGCGGCCACCGCAGGCGCGACGCGAGAAGCCCAAGGTCAGTGCATTCACCAGCGCGAAGATCGAGGCGATCCTCGCCCTGCGGCCGGAGCTTGCGATCGGTTTCTCCGACATCCAGGCCGACATCGCCGCCGAACTGGTGCGACGCGGGGTGGAGGTCTGGGTCGCCAACCACCGCAGCGTGGACGGCATCCTCGACTACGTGCGCCGGCTCGGCGCGCTGGTCGGCGCGGGCGAGCGCGCCAACGCCTATGCCGATGGGCTCAGGCGCGGCCTGGACGAGATCGAGGCACAGGCCGCCATGCTGCCAGTGCGGCCAAAGGTGTACTTCGAGGAATGGGACGAACCGATCATCACCGGCATCCAGTGGGTGGCGGAGCTGGTGCGGATCGCCGGCGGCGAGGACGTGTTTCCGGAGCTTTCCGCCCAGCCGCTCGCACGGGGGCGGATCCTTGCCAGTGGCGACCCGGTGGTGGAGCGCGCGCCGGACATCATCTTCGGCTCGTGGTGCGGCAAGAAATTCCGGCCGGAACAGGTTGCCGCGCGTCCGGGCTGGAGCGCGATCCCGGCGGTGCGCGATGGCGAGCTGCACGAGATCAAATCGCCGCTGATCCTGCAGCCGGGCCCCGCGGCGCTGACCGATGGGGTCACGGCGATGGCCGCGGTGATACGGCGCTGGGCCATGCGTCGCGGTGAGTGAGGCGCGGTGTCGGGCTGCCTGCGTTGCACCAGCGCCTCCTCGCGACTCCCTCGAACGACGCATGTGGATGCGCGCCGGGTCCAGGTCCGGCGTGTGCATCGGTGATCCGGCGAGGCTGGGAACGGCGGGTCGAGCGCCGGCGGCCGGACCGGCGGCGGTCGTGCCCAGCCCATGGTCACGCATCGAGAATCGGCAGGCACTTCACCATTGCGCGCGCTGAAACGTGTGGAAGGTCCCGATTGTGTGCGTAGGTGGATGCTAGGCTTTCACGCTCTTCCAGCGCGGAACGTTCCATGAAAAATTGCGGCCTGTGGGTGCTTCTGTTCGTGGCCGGCGCTGCCCAGGCCCAACCCGTCTACAAGTGCACGGCCGAGGACGGCAGCAACAGCTACCAGTCCACGCCCTGCGCCGAGGGCGAGGCTTCCGCGACCCGTAGCCATGTTGCCCCTTCGTCCGGTTCCGCGCCGCTCGGCTCGGCACCGCTGTCGAGCTCCATGCAGGCCGTTGCCGTGCCGGCCGGGCCGGGGCAGCGCCGCGTGCAGGTCCGTTACACCACGAACGCCGCGAATTCCGCCTGCGACGGTGCCAAGGCGCAGCGTACGGCCGCGCTGGGCGCTGCCGGTGCCGCCGTCAGCCCCGCGCTGCGCAACAGCCTCGACCAGGACGTGCGCAACGCCTGCGGCTAGGACTCGTCGACGGGCGCCGGCGGTCAGCCGCGCTCCAGCGCCGAGGGTGCATCCGCCATGCCCGGCCCGAGCCAGCATTGCGATCCCACCGGCGTGAAGCCCTGCGCCCGCAGGCGCCGCCGGTACCAGGCGGCCGCGCGCGGCTGGAAGCCGTCGGTATCGCCCTCGAATTCGTCTTCACCGGTGAACGTGCCGAGGTAGGCGACGCCTCCGCAAAGCTCGGCCAGTCCGGGCAGGCCGCGCGCCAGTTCGCGCGCCGGCAGGTAGTGCAGCACGTCGCTGCAGACCAGCAGGTCCACCGGCGCGCACGGGCGCAGCCAGGCGAAATCCCCGAAGCGGGCCAGGTGCAGGTTGCGCCGCGCGCCATGCCGGGCGATCGCATATTCGCTGCCGTCGAAGCCCAGGTAGCGCAGCGTCGGCCGCAGCTTCAGCAAGGGCGCGCGCCAGGCGCCTTCGCCGCAGCCGATGTCGAGCACGCTGCGCACCGGGCGCTCGAGGTAGTACTCGGCCGTGGCCACCGCCAGGGCGACGGTGCGCGCCAGCCGCTTGGGATCGTGCAGATCCTGGCCGCGGTACCAGTGGTCGAAGTAGCGGCGGTCGTAGGTCTTGGTCATCGGTCGCAGGACAGGGAAAGTGGATGGAAGCACCGTGCGTGCATCCCGGTGGTTCGACAGTGCGCGGTCGATCGCCGAGAATCCGCACATCCTAGCCGCAGGCCTGTCGCGCATGTACGCAACGTATCTCTGGGTGAAATCCTTCCACCTGCTGTTCGTGATCGCCTGGATGGGTGGCGTGTTCTACCTGCCGCGGATCCTGGTCAACCTGGCCGAAGCCGGCGAGCAGCCCGAGGTGCGTGTGCGCCTGCTGCTCATGGGGCGTCGGCTGTACCGCTTCGGTCACCACATGTTCGGCCTGGCCGCGCTGCTGGGGCTGGTGCTGTGGCTGGGCCACCGGGTGGTCGATGGATTTCCGACGATGGTCGGTTCGCCGGCGGGCTGGCTGCACGCCAAGCTGCTGCTGGTCGCGCTGATGCTGGCGCACTACATCATGGGCGGCCGCTGGCTGAAGGGCCTGGAGAACGGACGTGCGCTGCCGTCGTCGCGCGCGCTGCGCCTGTTCAACGAGCTGCCGGTGCTGGCGCTGCTCATCGTGGTCTGGCTGGTGCTGGCCAAGCCGTTCTGAGCGGCGCTGCAAGCGAGCGGGACCGTTTCCGCGTAAACACCGGTGTCTGGGCAGCAACATGTCGCTCGCGCCGGGGCCGTGGTGTCTTCGATTGGACCCGGGTTCCGCAAGAACCGGATACACCCGCTCCCCTGTAGGAGCGGGCATGACCG
The DNA here is from genome assembly GCF_010093205.1 of Pseudoxanthomonas daejeonensis. Lineage (GTDB taxonomy): Bacteria > Pseudomonadota > Gammaproteobacteria > Xanthomonadales > Xanthomonadaceae > Pseudoxanthomonas > Pseudoxanthomonas daejeonensis. The sequence continues at coordinate 188,704 of NZ_PDWN01000007.1, read as the reverse complement.
CGACACCGAGGGCGCCAGAAGCACGGGGGCGTCGCCTGTGCAGTCGTCGTCGGTGTTGCGGCCTGGAGTCCGCTACTGCAAGAGCCGTGGTCCGGCACGACGGGTTACGCGGCGCGTATCCGACCCACGCAGGGGCGGACATGACCGCTATAGCTTGGGCGTGGTAACTGCGCCGCCGCCTGCGCTGCCCTACCGCATGAAATCCGACGGCTGCGGCAACTCCACCGGCACGCCATTGTCGTCGCAGGTGCCGGCCTGGCAGAGGCGTTCCCGCAGGCGCGGCGTCGCCTGCACGATGAAGTGGTAGAGCGTGTTCTGCTCGACCGTGCCGCGGACCGCTTCGCTGCCGGGGCCGCGTGCCCAGATGCCCACGTCCTCGCCGCCGTGCGATTCGGATTTCAGCGGCACCAGCGCTTCCTGCAGGTAGTCGGGTGCGGCCGTATCGACCTGCGACAGGTCCGGACGGCCTTCCACCGGCGCAAACGTGCTAGGCGAATGCAGGAACCGCTTCGGGCCGGCTGCCTGGCGGTTGCTCTCGCCGGTGTTGCCCGGGCCATTGGCGTAGGTGAGCGTGGTGAACGTCAGGCCGGTGGCGTCGCGCGCGTACTCGCCGGGCGCATCGTCCTCGCCGCCGCGGCCGCGGACCTTGCCCAGGATCGGATTGCCGCGCACCGGGTAACCGACGAAGTTGAGCGTGTGCGAATGGTCGGCGGTGACCAGGACCAGCGTGTCCTGCGCCGATGTCATCTCCACCGCGGTGCGGACCGCTTCGGACAGGGCGATGGTTTCGTCCAGTGCGCGGAACGCGTTGCCGTAGTGGTTGGCGTGGTCGATGCGCGCGCCCTCGACCATCAGCACGAAGCCGTTGGGGTCCTGCGACAGGTGCGTGATCGCGGTTGCGGTCATTTCCGCAAGCGAGGGCTCGGCGGCGTGGTTGCGGTCGTGGTCGAACTGCATGTGGTCGGGCTCGAACAGGCCCAGCAGCGCCGGGGCGCCGGCCGCGGCCCGCATCTGCTCGCGATTCCACACATAGCGACCCTGCGGATGCGCGCTTTTCCAGTCGGCGACAAGGTCGCGCCCGTCGAGGCGCTGGCCGACCTTGTCGTCGTATTCCGGATCGCGCTGGCCCACCGGGGTGAATTCGCCGCGTCCACCGCCCAGCAGCACGCGCGGGCCACGGCCGTAAGGCGTGCCCACCATCTGCCGCGCGATGTCGGTGCAGCCCTGCGCGAGCGCCTCCGGCGGCAGGTCGGTGTCGTTCTCCCAGTCGCGGTTCGGCGAATGCGCCCAAGTCGCCGCCGGCGTTGCGTGCGTCAGCCGCGCGGTGGAGACGATCCCGGTCGCCATGCCGGCGCTGTCGGCCAGCTGCAGCCAGGTGAGGCGATGCTTGCGCAGGCTGCCGGCGCAGTCGTCGCGATGCCCGGCGGAGACACCGATCGCGCCCATGTGGGTTTTCACGCCGGTGCTGATCGCGGTCATCGTGCCGGCCGAATCGGGGGTCTGCGAGTCGGTGTTGTAGGTCTTGCTAAGGGCGGTATTCGGGAAGCGCTCCCAGCTCAGCTGGTTCTCCTCGCCCGGCTGGCCCCTGCGCTGGCCTTCGAGGATGCGCGCGGCGGCCACCGTGGTCAGGCTCATGCCGTCGCCCAGGAACACGATCACGTTCTTCGCCTTGCCCGACATGGCGCCGTTGCCCGCCGCGCGCGCCGCGCCGCTGCGGTACCACCAGTCGGCCGTTTCACCGCCCGGATGGACCGTCGCCGGCACGTTCACTGCGACAGGCGTGGTGCGGCTGCCCGAGACGTCCGGCGAAGCGCAGGCGCAGAGCAGGGTGGCGCAGAAGGCGGCGAGGGGCAGGACAGGCTTGGAACGCTGCATCACGGGTCCGGGATGGGCGCTCGGGCCGTGCCGCCATGGCAAGCCGCTGCGCGGCGCCAGGGCACGGCGCCGGTGGCGCAGTGGAGGGTGGCGCATTATGCCGCCGTGGCAATGTCATGCCGATGACATGTCGGCGTTCCACTGCCGTCATCGCCACCGCTGGTACCGGTGGGCTATCGTGCCGGTTCGATCCATGCGCCGATGGTGCGGACTTCCGATGAAACTGGTTTCGGCCTGGCTGGCCATCCCGTTCTGGCAGCGCGTGCTGGCCGGCTTCGTCCTCGGCGCGCTCGCCGGCTGGCTGATGGGACCCGCGGCGCAGACCTGGTTCGGGCCGCTGGGCACGATCTACGTGACCCTGATCCGGATGATCGCGGTGCCGCTGGTGCTGTTCGCGGTGATCAATGCCGTCGCCTCCCTGCACGGGCAGAAGTCGGTGGCCGCGCTGGGCGGGCGCACCTTCCTCTGGTTCGCCGCCACCGCCGCGCTGGCGGTATGCGTGGGCCTGGTGGTGGGGCTGGTGCTCAAGCCCGGCCACGGCCTGACCGGGCTGGAGATGGCGCCGGACTACACCGTGCGCGAAGTGCCCACCCCGGTGCAGGTGCTGCTGGACGTGGTCCCGGCCAATCCGTTCAAGGCGCTGGCCGAGGGCAAGATCCTGCAGGTGATCTTCTTCGCCGGCCTGGTCGGCTTCGCCCTGGTCAAGCTCGGCGAGCGCGCCGCGCGGCTGCGCGCGCTGGCCGGCGAAGCCAGCGAGACCATGATCCAGGTCACCCGTTTCGTACTGGAGACCACGCCGCTGGGCACCTTCGGTCTGATCGCCGGCCTGGTCGGCAGTTACGGCTTCGAGAAGCTGCTGCCGCTGGGCAACTTCGTGTTCGCCCTGTACCTGGCCTGCGCGCTGCACATCGTCTTCGTCTATGGAAGCCTGCTGCTGGCGCACGGGCTCAATCCACTGAAGTTCTTCCGCGGCGCCGCGCCCGGCATGCAGGTGGCGTTCGTCAGTTCCTCGAGCTTCGCCTCGATGCCGGTGGCGATGCGCAGCGTCACCCACAACCTGGGCGTGGACCGGGATTACGCCGCCTTCGCCGTGCCGCTGGGCGCGAGCATCAAGATGGATGGTTGCGGCGCGATCTACCCGGCGCTGACCAGCGTGTTCGTGGCCCAGTACTTCGGCCTGGACCTGTCGGTGAACCAGTACTTCGTGATCCTGCTCGCGTCGGTGCTGGGCAGCTTCGGCACCGCCGGCGTGCCGGGCACGGCGATCGTGATGGTGACCCTGGTGCTCAGCGCCGCCGGCCTGCCGCTGGAAGGCATCGGCCTGCTGGTGGCGATCGACCGCGTGCTCGACATGATGCGGACGATGACCAACGTGACCGGGCAGATGCTGGTGCCGGTGCTGGTGGCCAAGGAAACCGGCCTGCTGGATCGCGACATCTACGATCGCGCTTCCAGCAACATCGGCCTCGAACACGAGGGCGTCGGCGACTGAGCCGGCGGCCTCAGTCGCGACCGCTCGCGCCGGCCTTCTTCTCCGTCACGGCGTGGAAGGCGCTGCGCGGATAGCGCACGCCGCGCTTCACCGTCTCGGTCACGCTGCGCAGGTGATCGATGTCGGTGAGAGGATCTTCCGAGAGCACGACCAGGTTGGCCAGCTTGCCCGGCTCGATCGTGCCCATGGCCTTTTCCTGGCCCAGCGCGCGCGCCGCCGTCGCAGTCGCGGCGCGGAGCACTTCCATTGGCGGCATCCCGACCGGGCCGGCGAGCAGGTCCAGTTCGTCGTGCAGCGAAGGGAACGGCGCCTCGTCGGGATTGTCGCCGTCGGTGCCGCTGGAAATGGCCACGCCCTGCTGGAAGGCCTGCGCGGTCAGGCGCAGGGTCAGCCCGGCCGAGCAGCGTGGCGGCGCGCCCTGCTTGTCGCGCGCGTACTCCTCGACATGGCGCACGTACACCAGGTTGGTCGCGTCCAGGATGGTCCCGCGCGCGGCCATCGACGCGAACAGGCCGGTGATGGACGCCGGCATCGCGCCGTCCTTGAACGCGGACTCGTCGACCGGCGTGCGCTCGTGGTAACTGGCCGGCTTGTGCGGCGAGGCCTCGTAGGCGAGCGGGCAGCTGTGCGAGATCACGTCCACGCCGGCGGCGACGTCGTCGGCGGGCATCGCCGGGAATACCGCCGCATGCGCCCACACCGGGATGCCCTGGCGGTGCGCTTCGGTGGTGATCTTCGCCAGCAGCGGACCGGGCATGTCGGCGTAGAGCTTGATCCCGTCGGCCGAGGTGCCGCGCGCCATCGCCACGGCCAGGACCAGGTCGGTGCGCTCGTCGATGGCCTGCATCCACGGCGTCTGCCCGGGCTTCCTGCCGCGCGTCACCGCGATGGTGCGCGGATCCTTGAAGAAGCCCGGTCCGGCCATCAAGGCGGCGTAGTGGATGTCGGGCGACGGAATCTCGCCGACCAGCGCCTGCCGCGAGAGCTCGCCGACCGAGCGCACGTCGTCGGCCATGCTGCGCACGGCGGTCACGCCGGAGTAGAGCTGGCGTCGCAGGTTCTTCTTCGCCTCGGCCGCATCCGGTGGCGTGGCCAGGTGGACGTGGGTATCGATCAGGCCGGGGACGACATACCGGCCGCGCAGGTCCACGACCGTCGCACCGGCGGTGCGTGCCTGCGCGTCGGGCATCACCGCGGCGATGCGTTCGCCCTCGACCAGGATGCTGGTCCCCGGCCGTGCCGGGGCACCGGTTCCATCGATCAGCACCGCGTTGCGGTAAAGGGTGCGGGGCGCCTCCCCGGCGATCGCAACCGGGGACAGCAGCAGGCAACAGCACAGGACGCCACGGCGCATCGCACGATCCGGTCGGGAGGGATGCGCAGCATCGCCCGCCGCGTCCGCTTACGCCACCGCGCCCTCCCGTTTTTGCGCGTCGCTGCGCACCAGCCACCACGCGAATGCCGCCGCGGTGAGGAACATCAGCAGGCTGTAGACCGCCGCCGGGGCGGCGATGGTGGCGTTCTCCAGCACGTTGAGCGCGACGAAGATCGCCAGGGTGCCGTTGTGGATGCCGATCTCCATGGCGATGGCGATCGCCTGCCGGCGCGGCAGGCGCAAGGCCAGCGGCGCGGCATAGCCCGCGCCCATGCTCGCGAGGTTGAACAGCAGGCAGGCCAGGCCGACGGCGGCGAAGTAGCTCGCCAGCACCTGCCAGGACTGGGCCACCGCTATCGCCACCAGCAAGGCGAGCACCAGCACCGCAAGCAGCCGCAGGGGCTTTTCGGCGCGCGCGGCCAGCGTGGGCGCCAGGCCGCGAAGGGTCATGCCGAGCAGCACCGGCAGCAGGATGATCACCGCCACCTCGATGATCTTGCGCGTCGGCGGCGGCACGAACTGGCCTGCGCCGAGGAAATATTCCAGCGCCAGGTCGAGGATCACCGGCAGGGTCAGCAGGCACAACACGCTGTTGATCGCGGTCAGGGTGATGTTGAGGGCGACATCGCCGCGCGCCAGGTGGCTGTAGATGTTGGCGGTGGCGCCACCGGGCGAGGCGGCCACCAGCATCAGCCCCACGGCCAGCTCCGGCGGCAGGCGGAAGGCCAGTGCCAGCGCGAAGGCGACCCACGGCAGCAGCAGCGTCTGCAGGGCGAGGCCGACCAGCACCGCGCGCGGATAGCGCGCAACCCGCCGGAAATCCTCGACGGTCAGCCCGAGGCCGAGCCCGAGCATGATCACGCCCAGCGCCAGTGGCAGCATCAGGTTGGTCAGCAGTGTCGCCTGCATCGTGCAATCCCCTTCCCCGAGGTCAGCCCAAGATCGCCGAGGTGCGGCCCGCGGTCACGCTGCTGCGCGGCATCGTGCACGCGCCGGTGCGTCCGGCGGCGTAGTCTCGGCCCCACGTGCCAGACCGGAACGCCGACATGCCTGGACAGCAGCGCGAACTGACCCTGCGTTTCCTCGCCGAACCCACCGACGTGAACTACGGCGGCAAGGTCCATGGCGGGGTCGTGATGAAGTGGATCGACCAGGCCGGCTACGCCGCCGCGGTCGGCTGGAGCGGGGGCTACAGCGTCACTGTCGCGGTGGGCGGGATCCGCTTCCTGGCGCCGGTGCGCATCAGCGACCTGGTCGCGGTATCGGCCAAGCTGGTCTACACCGGCAACAGCAGCATGCATTTCGCCATCGAAGTGCGCGCCCGCGACCCGATGGGGGGCGACTGGCGGCTGTGCACGCACTGCGTGATCGTGTTCGTGGCGCTGGACGCGGTCGAGGGCCGGCCGGTCGCGGTGCCGCCCTGGGTACCGCAGTGCGACGAGGACCGGCGCATGGCCGAATACGCGCTGCAGGTGATGGAGCTGAGCAAGGGCATCGAACAGACGATCGCCCGCTACCAGTCACCGGCGGCCTGACCGCCGGTTCGCCCGGGGCGGGCCGTTCATGGCCGCCAACGCACGAGGCCGCCTTGCGGCGGCCTCGTGGATGCGTTGCGGCGAGCTGCGTCAGAGGTCGACGCGGCGGGCCTGCATGAAGCGGTTGCCCCAGTAGCCGGTATCCATGCGGTCCACGCGCACGTCCTTGCCGCGGCTGGGCGCGTGCAGGAACTGGCCTTCGCCGACGTAGATGCCGACATGGTTGACCCGGCCACGCAGGCCGAAGAACACCAGGTCGCCCGGGTTGAGCATGCTGCGGTCGCGGATCAGTTCGGCGTCGGACTTGGTCGCCATCTCGCGCGACACGCGCGGCAGCTCGATGCCCAGCGCGCTGCGGAACACGTAGCCGACCAGGCCGCTGCAGTCGAAACCTTCGGTAGAGGTGCCACCCCAGCGGTACGGCGTGCCGATCAGGGCCGTGGCCGCTTTCAGTACCTGCTGCACGCGGCCCTGGGCGCCGCCGGTGGTGGCCTGTTCCGGTACGCCCTGGGTCAGGTCGTAGGCGGCGAGCAGGCGGCTGACGTCGCCGGCGAACATCGCCGAGCGGTCCAGCAAAGGGATGCTGTCGTTGCCGGCCAGGTGCGGCAGCAACGCGGCCAGGGTCGCGTTGGCGGCGGCATCGGCCTTCTGGCGCAGGCCCGCGGGCGCTGCAGGTGCGGCGGCAGGCTTGCCCGGGGCGGCTGCGCGGGCCGTTGCAGGCGCCGCCGGAGGAGCGGCGATGGCCACGGTCGCGACAGGCAGGTCGAGTTCGGGGGCGAGGATCTCGCTCGCCGCCGGGGCAATGGCCTCGGGCACGATCTGCGCGGGTTCGGGCGCCGCCAGCGCCGGTACGGCGGGCAGGGCCAGAAGCAGGGAGAGCAGGGGGCTCAGCGTCCGCCGGGGGCGGGGCGCTGGAGTGGCGGCGGGCTGGCCTGGAAGCAGGTCGTCGGTCGTCACGCGGGGATCACATTACGGCAATGGGTCGATCATGCCCCCTTCACCGCTCCTTGATGTTCACAAAAAGTTAAATTTTCGTGAAGTCACGTGGGTGCGTGTCCCATTTCAGAGCAGAACCCGTTTGGCCCCGCTGTAGTGGTCCCGCCAGTACGGGCCGTCCAGCCGGTCCAGGCGGACCGTGCCACCGGTACTGGGCGCGTGGACGAAACGGCCCTCTCCGACGTAGATGCCGACGTGGCTGACGTCGCCGCGGCTGCCGAAGAACACCAGGTCGCCGCTGGCCAGCTTTTCCGGGGCCAGGCGCGGCCCCTGGGCCGCCGCGAGGTCGCGCGAACTGCGCGGCAGGCGCAGGTCGAGCATGTCGCGGTAGACGTAATTGACCAGGCCGCTGCAGTCGAAACCCGAGTCTGGGGTATTGCCGCCATAACGGTACGGCGTGCCCACCAGGCTCAGGGCGCGCAGGGTGACCGCATTGGCCGCGGCCGGGTCGGCCGGGACGACCTGCGGCCAGTGGCGGCCCGGCGGGGCTTCCGCACGCGTGGCTTCACGCCCGCAGCCGGCCAGCAGCACCACCAGAACCGTCGCGAACGCCATGGCGACCCTACCTGGAACTGGCATGGCCGGGAGCGGGGCGGGATAATGTGGACCTGTCATCACGGCGGCCATCATGGCCGCACTTCCTCGCGGCCGACAAGCCGCCCACCCGCTGCCGCACCCCGGCAGCTAGCCCGAGTTGCGCATGAAGATCGAAAAAGACCGCGTCGTCCGTTTCCACTACACCGTCTCCGAAGTCGGCCAGGAGCCGTTGGAGAGCTCGCAGGAGCGCGAGCCGATCGCGATCCTGATCGGCCACGGCAACATCATCCCCGGGCTGGAAGCTGCGATGCAGGACAAGGTCGCCGGCGATCGCTTCGAAGTCGACGTTGCAGCGGCCGACGCCTATGGCGAGCGCCGCGAGGGCATGGGCCAGCGCATCCCAAAGAAGCATTTCGGCAACACCAAGCTGCAGCCGGGCGTGCAGGTGGTCCTGCAGACCAACTTCGGCCCGCGCGCGGTGACCGTGGAGAAAGTCGGCCACAGCGTGGTCGATGTCGACCTGAACCACCCGATGGCCGGCAAGGACCTGCATTTCGACGTGGAGATCGTCGAGGTCCGCGAGGCCAGCGCCGAGGAAGTCGAGCACGGCCACGTGCATGGCGACGGTGGCCACCACCACTGAGCCATCCTCCCGGTGGAACAGCGACGGCCCGCTTCGGCGGGCCGTGTGCTTTCCGGGGGCGTGCATTGCGGGCGGGTGGCCCGGGTGGCGTTTCAGACGGGAGCGAAGGCGGCGCCGATCGTGTCCACCCGCAGCCAAGCCTCCCGGACCGGCGCAAAACTGCGGCGATGGTGGGGGCAGGGGCCGTGCTGGACGAGCGCGGCCAGGTGGACCGGCGTCGGGTAACCCTTGTGCACGTCGAACCCGTAGTGCGGATGTTCCTCGTGCAGGGCGCACATCAGGCGGTCGCGCGCGACCTTGGCCAGGATCGAGGCGGCCATGATCGCCGGCTCCAGCGCATCGCCGCCGACGATGGCTTCGGCCATGCAGTTCAGCCCGCGCGGCAGGGTGTTGCCGTCGATCCGGGCCAGCTCCACCTGCGGGCCGAGCGCGGCGATCGCGCGACGCATGCCCTCCAGGGTGGCGTGCAGGATGTTGAGCCGGTCGATCTCCTCGACCGCGACCATTTCGATGTGCCAGGCCAGCGCCCGCTCGAGGATCAACGGGTAAAGCGCCTCGCGGCGCGCATGGCTGAGCTTCTTGGAATCGTCCAGGCCATCGATGCGGCGCGCCGGATCGAGGACCACCGCGGCGACCGCCACCGGGCCGGCCAGGGGGCCGCGACCGGCTTCGTCGACCCCCGCCACGCGCAGCCCCGCGCGATCGACCACGAACAGGTCCATGCCTGCACCGGCGTCCGTCGCAACGGCCTTGCGGCGGGTCATGCCCGGGTGGTCCGCGCCGGGGCCAGGCGCGGCAGCGTGGCGACCGCGTCGGCCGCCGACGCCGAGGCGTTGCGGCGCAGCTGTTCGTGCAGGGCCAGGTACTTGGGCTGCAACGCGGCAACCTCGCCCGGCGACTGGAACCAGCGCAGCACCGCCCCGGCCAGGCGCTCGGGGGTGCAATCGTCCTGCATCAGTTCGGGGGCGAGGTCTTCGCCGGCCAGCACGTTGGGCAGGGCGTAGCGGTCGACCTTGAGCATGCCCAGCGCACGCACGATGCGGTAGGTCAATGGCGATACCCGGTATCCGACCACCATCGGGCGTTTGGAAAGCATCGCCTCCAGGGTCGCCGTCCCTGAGGCGAGCAGGACCACGTCGGCGGCGGCCAGCGCGGTGCGGGCCTGGCCGTCGAGCAGGTGCGAATGCATCACCGGCAGTGCCGAGCGCGACAGCTGCGCCTGCAGCAGGGCGCGGCAGCGCGCATTGGCCGCCGGTACCACCACGTGCAGTGCCGGCAGCGTTTCGGAGACGTGCCAGGCTGCTTCGAAGAAGACCTCGCCCAGCCGCTCGATCTCCCCCAGCCGGCTGCCGGGCAGCACCGCCAGCACTGGCGCGCCGGCGGGCAGGCCCAGTTGCGCGCGCGCGGCGTCGCGGTCCGGGTGCAGCGGCATCGCGTCGGCCATCGGATGGCCGACGAAGCGCGCGTCCACGCCGTGGCGGGCGTAGATCGCCGGCTCCATCGGGAACAGGCAGAGCACGCGGTCGGCGCTGGCGCCGATCTTCTCGGCGCGCTTCTCGCGCCAGGCCCAGACCGAAGGACTGACGTAGTGCACGGTCGGCACGCCGCGCTGCTTGAACCAGCGCTCCACGCCGAGGTTGAAGTCGGGGGCGTCGATGCCGACCACCACGTCGGGTTGCCAGTCCAGCGCGCGCGCGCGGAAATCTCGGCGCAGCTTCAGCAGCCGCGGCAGGTGGCGCAACACTTCGAACAGCCCCATCACCGCCAGTTCGCTGGCGTCGTACCAGGTTTCCACGCCGGCCGCGCGCATCGCGTCGCCGCCGATGCCGGCAAAGCGGGCATCGGGGAATCGCCGGCGCAGTTCTTCGACCAGGCCCGCGCCCAGGGCGTCGCCGGAGGTTTCGCCGGCGACCAGGATGAAGCGCGGGCCCTTGCCCACGCGCTGCGACGCCTCGTGGCCCCGGATCGATTCGTTCACGGTTCGGCGTCCCCCGGCGTGTTCGGCATGGACGTCAGCGCAGCAGCGGGCGTTCGCCGCCGTCGATGAACTCCAGCAGCAGGCGCACGTCCTCGTTGCCCTCGGATTGCTGGACCAGCTGTTCGCGCGCTTCGGCCAGGGGAAGCCCGGCGACGAACAGCGTGCGGTACGCGCGCTTGATCGCGGCGATGCGCTCGGGGCTGAAGCCGCGGCGCTTGAGCCCTTCGCTGTTGATCCCGCGCGGCCGGCCGATCGAATTGCCGCCGACCATGGTGAACGGGGTCACGTCGCCGTTGGCCAGCGCACCCATGCCCAGGAAGGCGTGGTCGCCGATCCGGCAGAACTGGTGGGCGCCGGCGAAGCCGCTGATGATCACCCAGTCGCCGACGGTGACGTGGCCGGCCAGGGTGGTGTTGTTGGAGAAGATGCACTGGTTGCCGACGATGCAGTCGTGGGCCACGTGGGTGTAGGCCAGCATCCAGTTGTCGTCGCCGATGCGGGTGATGCCGCCGCCGTGCCCGGTGCCGCGGTTGAGGGTGACGAATTCGCGGAATACATTCCGGTCGCCGATCACCAGCTCCGTGCGTTCGCCGGCGAACTTCTTGTCCTGCGGCTCGCCGCCGACGGCGACATGGCCGATGAAACGGTTGTCGCGGCCGATCCGGGTCGGTCCGGCGAAACTGCAGTGCGGGCCGATCTGGCAGCCGTCGCCGATCTCCACGTCCGGGCCGATCAGGGTGAAGGCGCCCACGCTCACGCCTTCGCCCAGGCGCGCGCCCGGGTCGATGACGGCGGTGGGGTGGATGCGGGCGTTTTCGTTCATGGGCGGTCCGTCAGGGCGTTATTCGCGGGTGCCGGCGCACAGCACTTCGGCGCAGGCGACGATCTCGCCATCGACCTTGGCCTCGCCGTAGTACACCGCCATGTTGCGGATCACGCGCTTGATCTGCACGTGCAGTTCGAGCACGTCGCCGGGGACGACCTGCTTGCTGAAGCGCGCGTTGTCGACCTTGACCATGTAGAACAGCTTGGACTGCGCGTCGCGGCCCAGCGACAGCTGGGTCAGCACGCCGCCGGCCTGGGCCAGGGCCTCGATGATCAGCACGCCGGGCATGATCGGCTGGCCGGGGAAGTGGCCCTGGAAGAACGGCTCGTTGACGGTCACGTTCTTCACGCCGACGATGCGCTTGGCCTCGATATCCAGGTCGACGACCTTGTCGATCAGCAGGAACGGATAGCGGTGCGGGATCAACTGGCGGATGGTATTGACGTCGACGGGGAGCTTCACGGTTTCGTTCATTCGGCGCTGTCCTGGGTGGAGGCGTTGACGCGGCGCGCCAGTGCATCCAGTTGCTTGAACCGGGCGGCATTCTTGCGCCAGGTGCGATTGTCGGTGAGTGGCGTGCCCGACGAGTACTCGCCGGGCTCGCGGATGGAATGGGTGACCAGTGACATGGCGGTGATCAGGACCTGGTCGGCCACTTCGAGGTGGCCGAGCACGCCGGCGCCGCCGCCGACCAGGCAGTAGCGACCGATCTTCGCGCTGCCGGCGGCGGCCGAGCATCCGGCCATCGCGGTATGCGCGCCGATCCGGACGTTGTGGCCGATCTGGACCAGGTTGTCGATGCGCACGTCTTCTTCAAGCACCGTGTCGTCGAGTGCGCCGCGGTCGATGCAGGAGTTGGCGCCGATCTCGCAGTCATCGCCGATGACCACGCCGCCCAGCTGCGGGACGTTGACCCAGCGGCCCGCGTCCATCGCCAGGCCGAAGCCCGCCGCGCCGAGCACCGCGCCGGGCAGGATCCGCACGCGCTTGCCCAGCCGGACCCGGGCCACCAGCGTGACCCGCGCCTGCAGCTCGCAACCCGCGTCCAGCTCGCAGTCCTCGCCGATGGTGCAACCCGGGCCGATCACGCAGCCGGGACCCACCGTCGAGCGCGCGCCGATGCTGACGAAGGGACCCACGTGCGCATCCGGCGACACCTCGGCGGTGGGATCGACCACGGCGCTGGGGTGGATGCCCGGATCGCGCGCCGGCACCCGTTCGAACAGGGCCGAGATGCGGGCGAAGGCGACGTAGGGATCCTTGGCGACCAGCGCGGCACCGGGCGCGGAGGGCACGTCGTCGGCGCGCAGCACGACCACGCCCGCGCTGGAGGTCGCCAGTTGCGAGCGGTAGCGCGGATTGGCGAGGAAGGCCAGCTGCCCGGGGCCAGCGCCGGCCAGGGTGGCCACGCCGTGCACGCGCGCGCCGCCGTCGCCATGCAACTGCAGCGAGAAGCGTTCGGCCAGTTCGGCGGCGGTGAAGGCGGGGGCGTCCATGGCGCGCATTCTAGCCTCACACCCCCGATGGACCGGACCGGACCGTACGGATTCAGCGGCGGGCGAGCAGGACCAGCAGGGCGCCGGTACCGCCCTGCGCGGGCGGTGCGGAGTGGAAGGCGAGCACGTCGCCGCGCTGGCGCAGCAGCCGGTCGACCAGGTTTTTCAGCACCGGCACGCCTTCGCCGCCGCCGTCCTTGCCGCCACCCTTGCCATGGATGATCCGCACGCAGCCCAGTCCGGCATCGATGGCCTCGGCCAGGAAGCGGGCCAGCAGGGTTTCGGCCTGCAGCGCGTTGGCGCCGTGCAGGTCCAGTTCGTCCTGGGCCGAGTATTCGCCGCGCCGCAACCGCTGCCATGCGCGGGCCGGGACCCGCTCGCGCCGGAATGCGCTCGCATCGCCGCGCAGCAGGGCCGACTCCGGATCGTTGGCGATGCGCCCGCGGCCGCCTTCGTCGGCGTCCACCGGGCGGCGCGGCACCGGCCGCGGCTTCGGACGAACAGGCGGCGCGGCAGCCGGCGCGCGCAGCGGCGCGACTTTGCCGATCGCGGCCCGGAACAGGCGGGCGTCGTCGTCCTCGTCATCGTGCATCGCCACAGGGTAGCGCAGGCACGAAGCCTTTCCGTCGGCGCGATGTGCGCGGCTGCCGCGAACGCGGGGGAGGCTTCCGGTATCATGCGGATGTTTTCGAGGAAGCCCATGCGCGTACTTGTTTCGAACGATGATGGCGTGGACGCGCCCGGCATCCATGCACTGGCCCAGGGCCTGCGCGACGCCGGACACGAGGTCTATGTCGTAGCCCCGGACCGCGACCGCTCCGGCGCCAGCAATTCGCTGACCCTGGACCTGCCGATCCGGGTCAAGCGGCTGGACCACTACACCTGCTCGGTCGCCGGCACGCCTACCGACTGCGTGCACCTGGCCCTGACCGGCATGTTCGAGTTCGAGCCGGACATCGTGGTGTCGGGGATCAACAACACCGCCAACCTCGGCGACGACGTGATCTATTCGGGCACGGTGTCGGCGGCGATGGAGGGGCGCTTCCTGGGCCTGCCCGCGGTGGCCGTGTCGCTGGCCACGCGCAACCACGATGCCAAGCACTACGAGACCGCCGCGCGCGCCGCGGTGGAGATCGTGGCGCGCCTGCTCACCGACCCGCTGCCGGCCGACACCATCCTCAACGTCAACGTGCCGGACCTGGCCTGGCACGAGGTGCGCGGCTTCGAGGTTTCGCGCCTGGGCAACCGCCATCGGTCCGAGCCATGCATCCCGCAGCCGGATCCGCGCGGACGCACCGTCTACTGGATCGGCCCGGCTGGCCCGGAGCAGGACGCCGGACCCGGCACCGATTTCCACGCGGTGCGCACCGGCCACATCTCGATCACCCCGATCCATGTCGACCTGACCCGCTACCAGGCGCTGGAGAAGGTCGCCGGCTGGGTCGGCGGGCTTTCGGCCGCGCTGGCCACCCCGGCCGGCGACAGCGGCGAGGCCGGGCCATGAACCCCAGGCTGCGCATGCAACCGCAAGCGATCGGGCAGGGCATGACCTCCCAGCGCGTGCGCGACCGCCTGGTCGAGCGCCTGCGCGAGGGTGCCAGCAATGGCCAGGGTATCGCCGACGAGCGCGTGCTCAACGTGATCCGCACCCTGCCGCGGCACCTGTTCGTCGACGAAGCGCTTGCCAGCCGCGCCTACGAGGACACCGCGCTGCCGATCGGCCATGGCCAGACGATCTCCCAGCCCTGGGTGGTCGCGCGGATGACCGAGGTGCTGCTTGAGAACGCACCGGCCAAGGTGCTGGAGGTCGGCACCGGCTCGGGCTACCAGGCCGCGGTGCTGGCCGCCCTGGGCCTGGAAGTGCATACCGTCGAGCGCATCGGCGAACTCCTGCGGCAGGCGCGCAAGCGTTTCCGCACGCTGGGCATGAACATCCGCAGCAAGCATGACGACGGCCGGATCGGCTGGCCCGAACACGGACCGTACGACGCGATCATCGTCACCGCCGCGGCGCCGGCGCTGGTGCCGGCACTGGTCGACCAGTTGCGGACCGGCGGGGGGCTGGGCGCGCCGGTCGGCGGCAGCAGGTCGCAGGCACTGGTCCGGCTGGTCCGGCGCGAGGACGGCAGCGTGGAGGAGACCCGCCTGGCGGCAGTCACCTTCGTGCCGCTGCTGTCCGGGATGATCGACTGAACCATGACCGGACCGGACCTTTCCCGCATCAACGACACCGGATCGCTTGGCGACCAGCTCGAGGCGATCATCGGGCAATTGCCGGAAGACCACCTCAGCCTGGGCGAACTGCTGGAGGTGTTCGGCGACGAAGGCCTGCTGCTGCTGACCATCCTGCTGACCCTGGTATTCCTGATCCCGGTGTCGATCCCGGGCGTGAGCACGGTCTTCGGTGCCGCGATCCTGCTGGTCGGGATCAGCCGCCTGCTCGGTCGGCCGCTGTGGCTGCCGGCGAAGTTGCGTACCCGGCCGCTGCCGGCAGTGAAACTGCGCCCGGCCCTGACTGGCGGCCTGCACTGGGTGCGTCGGCTGGAGAAGATCAGCCGCCCCTACCGCCTGCGTCGCCTGGTCGAGGGTCGCGCGCAAGGCAGTTTCAACAACCTGGCCTTCATCCTCGCTGCGCTGTTGCTGATGGTGCCCTTCAGCTTCATTCCCTTCAGCAACACGTTGCCCGCGCTGGCGCTGCTGTTCTACGCCATCGGCATGATCCAGCGCGATGGCACCGCGATCCTGCTCGGGCACCTGGCCAACATCGGTACGATCATCTACTTCGGTATCCTGATCGGCGGTGGTGGCATGGCCGCGCACGGGTTGCTGCGGCATTTCACCGGATGACGGTTGCGCAGGTTTCGCGTAGCCGGCTGGCACGACGGATGGAGCAGTAATGACCGGAATACGTGGGCGGATGCGGGTGGTCCTTGCGATGGTGCTGGCAATGGCGATGGCCGCCTGCAGCAGCACCGTGGTGCGCACCCCTCAGGGCGAAGGCAGTGGTTCGACCGCGTCCGCCGGTCGCAGTGGCGCGACCGTGGTGGTGCAGCAGGGCGATACGCTTTACTCGATCGCCAGGCGCAACGGCGTGGCGGTCACCGACATGGCCCGCTGGAACGGCCTGCAGCCGCCGTACACGATCTACCCGGGCCAGCGCCTGTCGCTGGGCCAGGCGGGCGGGAGCCGCGGCGCGACCGCGCCCACGCGGACCGTGGTCGCGCCCAAGCCAGCGACCACGGCCGGCCAGCAACCGGCCCCCAAGCCGACGAGCGCACCCGCCAGCAGCGGCTTCAGCTGGCGCTGGCCGGCACAGGGCGTGTTGCTGGCGACCTTCGTCCCCGGCGACAACACCCGGCAGGGCATCGACATCGGCGGCAGCAGCGGCCTGCCGGTGACCGCGGCCGCCGATGGCGTGGTGGTGTATTCGGGCGCGGGCCTGGTCGGCTACGGCGAACTGATCATCATCAAGCACAACGAGCAGTGGCTGTCGGCCTACGGCCACAACCGCAAGCGCCTGGTGGCCGAGGGCCAGAAGGTGAAAGCCGGCGAGCAGATCGCCGAGATGGGCCGCAGCGGTACCGATCGCGAGAAGCTGCACTTCGAGATCCGTTACAACGGCAAGCCCATCGACCCGCTGCTGTACCTGCCGAAGCGATAGGGGCGCGCTGCGTCTGAAGGCGTGACCCGCACGCGGCGCAGATGCCCGGCGTGCGCTCAGGGCGGGCAGGTGGATCGCAGGGCACGTGGCTCGCTCCCCGCAGCGTCCTCCCATGGCCCGTTGCAGTACCTGGGGAATTCAGGGGGCTACCGGCGCGATCGGTCCAGTAGAGCTGGGCCTTGGGCCGCAGCCTCTCGTGATCGGCGCTGAGAGCAGCGGGGCAAGTCCCGCTCCACAAATGACGTAACCGCGGAGCGGTGAAGCCGGCGGCGAGCCGGTGTGGCGGGCAAGCCTCAGCCCAGCAGCAGCGCCACCACGACGCGCCGGCCTTCGCCGGCCAGCACGTTGTAGGTGCGGGCGGCGGCGGCGTTGTCCATGACCTCGATCCCGATGCCGCGGGTCAGGCAGGCGGCCATCACGGCGGCGGGCGGGAACACCTGTCGGCCGCCGGTACCCAGGACCACCAGTTCCGGCTCCAGCGCCAGCAGGGGTTCGAGATGTGCCGGCTCCAGTGCCGTGGACGCGGCGGGTGCCGGCCAGTCCTCGACCAGGCGATCCGGTGCCAGGGCGAAGCTTCGGTTGAGGATCCGGTCGTTGACCCGGGCCTGCTGGCCATCGGCGCCGCGCAGGACCCAGGCGTAGTCGGGGCGTTCGTGGCTCAGCTGCATGGCGCCAGGCTCCTGCGCTCAGGCGCGGGGCAGGACGATCGCGGGCATTTCCCGGGACGGACGGAACAGGGTGGCGGTATGCCCGATTCGCTGCACGAGCGCGGCTCCGGTCTGCTTGGCCAGGGTGTCGATCATGGCGTCGCGGGCGTCGCGATCCTCGGCGCCGACCTTGACCTTGACCAGCTCGTGGCGCTCCAGCACCTCGTCCAGCTCGGCCAGCAAAGCCGGGGTGATGCCCTTGCCCCCGACCTGCATCAGGGCCTTGAGGCCGTGGGCCTGGCCGCGGAGAAAGCGGTTCTGGGCGGCGGTCAGGACAACGGACATCGGGGTTACCGGGGCAGGGCAATGGGTTGTTCAGGGTATCATGGCCGCCCATACCGCCGCGGGCGTTCTCCGCCCGGCCCCCGCATGACCCGCAGCAAGAGCAGCCAACGCTGGCTCCGCGAGCATTTCGCCGATCCCTATGTGAAGAAGGCGCAGGCCGAGGGCCTGCGTTCGCGCGCAGCGTACAAACTGGAAGAACTGATCGAGCGAGACCGGCTGCTGAAGCCGGGCATGGTCGTGGTCGATCTGGGCGCGGCGCCGGGTGGCTGGTCGCAGTTCGTGCGCCAGGCGATGGGTGACGGAGGCCGCGTCGTGGCGCTGGACATCCTGGAGATGCCGCCGCTGGCCGGCGTCGAATTCCTTCATGGCGACTTCAGGGAAGAAGCGGTCTTATCGGAGCTGGAGACGCTGCTGGGCGGCCAGGCCGTCGACCTTGTGCTGTCGGACATGGCCCCCAATATGAGTGGGGTGGATGTCGTCGACCAGGCCCGGGCGATGCATCTCGCCGAGCTGGCGGTGGAGTTCGCCGACGGCCACCTGCGTACGGGCGGCGCCTTCCTGATCAAGCTGTTCCAGGGGGTCGGTTTCGACGACTACGTGCGGGAACTGCGCCGCCGCTACGAAAAGGTGGCGATCCGCAAGCCGGCGGCCTCGCGCAAGCGTTCGCCGGAAGTCTATGCCCTGGCGCAGGGCAAGCGCGCCCTGATCAGATAAGCTCGACCCAGCAACAACCCCAGCCAGATCCACCCCCACAGCCAGTGCGACACGCCATACACAGGGAAATGCGGAGCCGATGAGGATGAACGACTTGACCAAGAATCTGCTGCTCTGGGTAGTCGTCGCCATCGTGCTGATGGTCGTGTTCCAGAGTTTCTCGCCGCGCGATGGCGCCACCGCCACGGTGGGCCAGTCGCGCAGCTACACCCAGTTCCTGCAGGAAGTGGACGCCGGCCGGATCCGTTCGGTGGTGATCACCGATGCCAGCACGCTGACGACCAACGCGATCCGCTACAAGCGCGCCGACGGCACCGAGGGCCAGGTGACCGGTCCGATGGACATGAAGCTGACCGACCAGCTGCTGAGCAAGAACGTCGACGTGGTCCGCGAGGATCCCAAGAGCGGGCCGAGCTTCTGGAGCATCGTCCTCAACTTCCTGCCCGTGCTGCTGATCATCGGCTTCTGGCTGTTCATCATGCGCCAGATGCAGGGCGGGGGCGGCGGCGCCAAGGGCGCGATGTCGTTCGGCAAGTCGCGCGCCAAGCTGCAGGGCGACGACCAGGTCAAGGTGACCTTCGCCGACGTGGCCGGTTGCGACGAGGCCAAGGAAGAAGTCGGCGAACTGGTCGACTTCCTCCGCGACCCGTCCAAGTTCACCAAGCTGGGCGGCAAGATCCCGCGCGGCATCCTGATGGTCGGCCAGCCCGGTACCGGCAAGACCCTGCTGGCCAAGGCCATCGCCGGCGAGGCCAAGGTGCCGTTCTTCTCGATCTCCGGCTCGGATTTCGTCGAGATGTTCGTCGGCGTCGGCGCCAGCCGCGTGCGCGACATGTTCGAGCAGGCCAAGAAGCACGCGCCGTGCATCATCTTCATCGACGAGATCGACGCGGTCGGTCGCCATCGCGGCGCCGGCCTGGGTGGTGGCCACGACGAGCGCGAGCAGACCCTGAACCAGCTGCTGGTCGAGATGGACGGCTTCGACGGCGGTGAAGGCGTGATCGTGGTCGCTGCGACCAACCGTCCGGACGTGCTTGATCCGGCTTTGCTGCGCCCGGGTCGTTTCGACCGCCAGGTGGTGGTCGGCCTGCCCGACGTGCGCGGCCGCGAGCAGATCCTCAAGGTGCACATGCGCAAGCTGCCGCTGGCCGACGACGTCGAGCCGATGGTGATCGCCCGTGGCACGCCCGGTTTCTCCGGCGCCGACCTGGCCAACCTGGCCAACGAGGCGGCGCTGTTCGCCGCGCGCGAAAACGCGAAGGAGGTCCGCATGGACCACTTCGATCGCGCCCGCGACAAGATCCTGATGGGCGCCGAGCGCCGCTCGATGGCGATGAGCGAGGACGAGAAGACGCTCACCGCCTACCACGAGGCTGGCCACGCCATCGTCGGCCGCGTGGTGCCCGAGCACGACCCGGTCTACAAGGTCACCATCATTCCGCGCGGTCGCGCGCTGGGCGTGACCATGTACCTGCCCGAGGGCGACCGCTACTCGATTAACCGCGTGGCGATCGAATCCCAGCTGTGCTCGCTGTACGGCGGGCGCGTGGCCGAGGAGCTGATCTTCGGCGAGGACAAGGTCACCACCGGCGCCTCCAACGACATCGAGCGCGCGACCAAGATGGCGCGCAACATGGTCACCAAGTGGGGCCTGTCCGACGAGATGGGGCCGATCGCCTATGGCGAGCAGGAGGACGAGGTGTTCCTCGGCCGCTCGGTCACACAGCACAAGAACGTCTCCGACGACACCGCGCGCCGGATTGACGAAGTCGTGCGCGCGATCCTGGACCGTGCCTACGCCCGCACCAAGACCATCCTGACCGAGAACCTCGACAAGCTGCACGCGATGTCGCAGTTGCTGCTGCAGTACGAGACCATCGATGCGCCGCAGATCGACGCGATCATGGAAGGCCGCGAACCGCCGCCGCCGATGGGCTGGGGCAAGGCGGGCAAGGACGGCGACAACAAGAGCGGTCCGCGTCCGTTGCCGCCGGTCGGCGGCCCCGCTACCCAGACCTGAGACGGGCGGCGCATGGCCGACCTGCCTGACCAGCCACTTCCGCGGCCCAGCTATTACGTGAACAACCCGTGGCGCACCCGCGCCACGGGTTGTTTTGCTGGCGCCTCGATGATGCTGACGATCACCGCCATCTTCTACGCGCTCGGGCGGCTGCCGCTGCCGCTGGTCGGCATCTCGGTGCTGCTGGCGATGGGCGCGTTCGGCTTCGGCCTGTATGCGCGCCGTCGCGCCGCGCGCTTCGACGCCGACCTGGGCAACGGCCCGGGCCACTGATCCGTCGAGGGGGAGCGCCATGTTCGATATTTCGCCGCAGCTGGACTGCGCCGGCCGGGTGCTGAAGCTCGATCGCGCCCGGGTGATGGGCATCGTCAACGTGACCCCCGATTCCTTCTCCGATGGTGGCGCCCACGCGGACACCGGTGCCGCGGTCGCGCATGGCCTGAAGCTGGCCGCCGAGGGCGCCGACATCCTGGACGTGGGCGGTGAATCGACACGTCCCGGTGCCAGTGAAGTGCCGCTCGAAGAGGAGCTCCGCCGGGTCGTCCCGGTGATCGAGCGCCTGGTCCGCGAGACCTCCTTGCCGGTAAGCGTGGACACCTGCAAGCCGGACGTCATGCGCGCCGCGGTGGCTGCGGGCGCGGGCATGATCAACGACGTCCGCGCGCTGCGTGCCGAGGGTGCGCTGGAAGCGGCGGCTGCGCTGGGCGTGCCCGTGGTGCTGATGCACATGCAGGGCGAACCGCGCTCGATGCAGGACGATCCGCAGTACGACGATGTCGTCGCAGAAGTGCATCGTTTCCTCGCCGAGCGCATTTTCGCCGCCGAGCTGGCGGGGATCTCAAAGAAGAACCTCGTCGTGGATCCGGGTTTCGGCTTCGGCAAGGCCCTTGCCCACAACCTGGTCCTTCTGGCGCAGCTCGAGCGCTTCACGGAATTGGGCGTGCCGGTACTGGCGGGCCTGTCGCGCAAGCGCAGCATCGGCGAGCTGACCGGGCGCCAGGATCCGGTCGAGCGCGTCGCCGGTTCCGTCGCGGCCCACGTGATCGCCGCGCAACGTGGCGCGCGGATCGTGCGGGTGCACGACGTCGCCGCGACGGTGGACGCGTTGAAGGTACTGGAAGCAGTGGCGGCCGTGCCGTCCCCCCGGCGCGACGCGACCCCGGCGATCCGCTGGCCCGACGAATAGCGTCGTCTCGCGCCGGAGCTGGCACCGGCTGTCCGGTGCAGCGGCGCCGCTGCGTTTCCCCCTCCAAACCGGTGCTGGGGAAGCCGATGCGTCGACACGCAACGATTGCAGTGCTGCTGCTCGTGGCCGCAGCCTGTTCGCGCGCGCCCGATCCGGGGGCGCCTCCTGCCGGCAAGCCGCCGGACGTGCCGGTTGTCGCGGTTGCCGCCGGAGATCTGATCGAGGGTGAACGTATCGCCACCCGGGTCGGTTGCAATGGCTGCCACGGTCCCGGTGGCCGCGGCGAAATATTCATGGAGCGGCCCGGGCTCGGCCGGGTCGTGGCGCCGAACCTGACCCAGCGCCGCGCGCTATACGACGATGCCGGCCTGGAGGCGCTGCTCCGGCACGGGCGGACCCACGACGGCCACCTCCCGTTCGCCATGCCGATCAAGATGTTCCAGCACCTCAGCGACCAGGAGGTGCGCGACATCACCGCCTGGCTGCGCGCGCTTCCGGCCGCGGAGAACCCGGAACTGCCCACCACCGCCCTCGATGCCACGGTTGTGGCGCAACTGGCGGAGGGCACCTTTCCCTATCTCGACGACATGAAGCCTGATCCGGGCAATCGCCCGCCGGCCGCACGTCCCGCCGGCGGCGCTGCGCTGGGCCGGCACCTGGCGTTCACTACCTGCAGCGAATGCCACGGCTGGGACCTCAAGGGTTGGGAGGGCGACCCGGCGCCCTCGCTGCTGGTGGTGGCCAAGGCCTACAGTCCGGAGGCGTTCCGCCGGCTGATGCGCGAGGGCACCACCCTGGCCGGCGGCGATAGCAAGCCCACCGGATTGATGAGCGCAGTGGCGCGTTACCGGTTCAAGTCCATGACCGACGAGGAGATCGACGCGCTGCACGCGTTCCTGGTTTCGCAGTGAGGGCGGGGCCAGCGTGGGGCTCCGGTAAGCTTTGCGCCTACCTTTGCCGCGGAAAGCCAGCGCGTGAGTGAACTCGTGCCCCGAAACCACCGCCGTCCGGCCGCGTGCGCCTGGGCGACCGGCAACCGAGCGTCGGCCGGCACATGGGCATAGACACGCGGCCCCTGGCGATCGCGGTGATGGGCCCGACCGCGTCGGGCAAGACCGCATTCGCGATCGACGTGGCGAGGCGGTTCGGGGGCGAGATCGTCAGCGTCGACTCGGCGCTGGTCTACCGCGGCCTGGACATCGGCGCGGCCAAGCCGGACACGGCCGAGCGCCGCGGGGTGCCGCACCACCTGCTCGACGTGCGTGAGCCGTGGCAGCCGTATTCGGCGGCCGAATTCGCCGCCGATGCACGCGCGGCCATCGAAGGTATCGTCGCGCGCGGCGGCCTGCCGGTGCTGGCCGGTGGCACCGGGTTGTACTTCCGCGCCCTGCTGCGTGGGCTGGCGGCCATGCCGGAGGCCGATCCCGCCTTGCGCGAGGCCATCACCGCCGAAGGGCAGGTGCGCGGATGGGCCGCGCTGCATGCGGAACTGGCACGCGTGGATCCGATTGCCGCGGCGCGGATCGGCAGCGCCGACGCGCAGCGCATCCAGCGCGCCCTGGAAGTGTTCCGCCTCAGCGGCCGGCCGATCAGCGAATGGCAGCGCGATCCGCCGCCGCCACGCCTGCCGCTGCGGGTGCTCCGGCTGGTGCTGGCGCCGCGCGAGCGCGCGACCCTGCACGCCCGCATCGAAAAGCGCTTCGACGCGATGCTGGCCGCCGGCTTCCTCGACGAAGTGCGTGGACTGCGGGCGCTGCCGCAGCTGGGCGGGCATCCGGCTCCGCTGGACCTGCCGGCGCTGCGTGCGGTGGGCTACCGCCAGGCCTGGGAACACCTGGCGGGGGCGAGCACGGCCGCAGAGTTCCGCGACCGCGGGATCTTCGCCACCCGGCAGCTCGCCAAGCGCCAGCTGACCTGGCTGCGCGGCGAGCTGGACGCGCGCTGGTTCGATCCGGAACGTGACGGCGATCAACTCGCAGGCGCCGTTTCCGGTTTCCTCGGCGCGCCGGGCCCGACCCGGGGGCGCGGGCTTGTGTAACATGCCCGCACGGGCCGGGGGAGGCCCCAGTACGTCCCACAAAGAACACCCATAAGAAGAACAAGGGGAACAACGATGTCCAAGGGGCAATCGCTGCAGGATCCTTTCCTGAACGCACTGCGTCGCGAACGCGTGCCGGTATCGGTCTACCTGGTGAACGGCATCAAGCTGCAGGGTACGATCGAATCCTTCGACCAGTTCGTCGTGCTGCTGCGCAGCACCGTGAGCCAGATGGTCTACAAGCACGCCATTTCCACCGTCGTGCCGTCGCGCAACGTCCGGGTCGGACCCGGCGGCGGCTATGTCCAGCAGCCGGGCGAGTCCGCTGACGGCGATATCGACGGTGGCGACGAGGCGGAGTGAAGCTGAAGTTGTTGGAGTCCTGATTGTTCGAACGTTCCCGCAAGGGTGAAAACGCGCTGCTGATCCAGCCCCACGCCGGTGGGGCCGTGCCCGAGGATGTGCTCGAGGAGTTCGCCGACCTGGCCCGCTCGGCGGGTGCCAGCGTCGCGGCGACCCTGACCGCGCGCATCGACAAGCCCAATCCGGCGACCCTGATCGGCAGCGGCAAGCTGGAAGAGGTCAAGGCCGCGGCCGATGCCACCGGCGCCGACCTGATCCTGGTCAACCATCCGCTCAGCCCCGGCCAGGAGCGCAACCTGGAAAAGGCGCTGGAGCGGCGCGTGGTCGACCGTACCGGGCTGATCCTGGACATCTTCGCCCAGCGCGCGCGCAGCCACGAAGGCAAGCTGCAGGTCGAACTGGCGCAGCTCAAGCACATGGCCACGCGGCTGGTCCGCGGCTGGACCCACCTGGAACGCCAGCGCGGCGGTTCGATCGGCCTGCGCGGCCCCGGCGAAACCCAGCTGGAGACCGACCGCCGGCTTTTGCAGAAGCGCCTGGAGCAGTTGCAGCGCCGGCTGGAGAAGGTCGAGGTGCAGCACGCGCAGATGCGCCGCGCGCGGGTGCGCAGCGAACTGCCGCGGGTGGCCCTGGTCGGGTACACCAATGCCGGCAAGTCGACCCTGTTCAATGCACTGACCGGCGCGGACGCCTACGCCGCCGACCAGCTGTTCGCCACGCTCGATCCGACCGTGCGCCGGATCGCCCTGCCGGGCGGCAGCGTGGTCCTGGCCGACACCGTCGGCTTCGTCCGCGACCTGCCGCACGAGCTGGTCGCCGCGTTCCGTTCGACCCTCTCGGAGGCGCGCGAGGCCGACCTGCTGCTGCACGTGATCGATGCGGCCGATCCGCTGCGCGAGGACCGCATCGCCCAGGTCGACGCGGTGCTGGCCGAAGTGGGCGCCGGCGAGCTGCCGCAGTTGCTGGTGTTCAACAAGATCGACCGGATCGA
Organism: Pseudoxanthomonas daejeonensis; assembly: GCF_010093205.1. GTDB lineage: Bacteria > Pseudomonadota > Gammaproteobacteria > Xanthomonadales > Xanthomonadaceae > Pseudoxanthomonas > Pseudoxanthomonas daejeonensis. The sequence continues at coordinate 163,986 of NZ_PDWN01000007.1, read as the reverse complement.
GGGCGCCGAGCCGCGCCACGACCACAACGGCGGCGAATCCGACGATCCGGGCCACCGCGAACGGGTCTGGCTTTCGGCCCGCGATGGCCGCGGCATGGAGCTGCTGCAGGCCGCGCTGGCGCGCCGGCTCGACTTGCAGCGCGTGTTCGGCGAACTGCGCCTGCCGCCGCAGGCCGGGCGCCTGCGCGCGCGCCTGCACCAGCTCGAAGCCGTGCGCGCCGAGCAGGGCGACGAACACGGCTGGCTGCTGCACGTGGACCTGCCGCGTGGCGAGGCCGAGCGACTGGCCGCGCGTGCCGACGGCGAGCCGCTGCGCGCATTGCTGCCGCCGCCGAACGAAGAAGATTGAGCGCATGCCTTGGCCTGGAGGCGGCACGTTCCGATGCCTGGAACGCGTCGTCCCGGCCAGGCCATACCAATGGCCGGGGGAGCGCCGGCGCGGTCTTGCTAGAATCGGGCCCTGACCTGTCCGCCGCCCCGGCGTAGGACCGGCCCCTAAGAAACGGAGTTTTCATGGTCTGGAACACCCCTGGTAGCGGCGGCCCCGGCAGCGGCGGCCCCGGCAAGGGCGGGGATTCCCCCGACAACCCGCCGCGCAACCCGTGGCCGCCGCGGCGGCCCTCGAACAATGGCGGAAGCGGCCTTGACGGCGTGCTGGCGAAGCTGCGCGACCTGTTTGGCGGTGGCAATGGTGCCGGCTTCGGTCGCTGGATCCTGCTGGGCGCGGCCCTGCTGGTGCTGCTGAGCAGCTTCCAGCTGGTTGGCGAGCAGCAGCGCGGCGTCGTCCTGCGCTTCGGCCAGTTCGCACGCGTCATGGAGCCCGGCCCGAACCTGAAGTGGCCGTGGCCGGTGGAGCGGGTGATCAAGGTCAATGCGACCCAGATCAAGACCTTCAGCAACACCGTGCCGGTGCTCACCCGGGACGAGAACATCGTCAGCGTGACCATGAACGTGCAGTACCGGGTCGGCGACCCGCGCCTGTACCTGTTCGGCTCGCGCGATGCCGACCGGATGCTGGAGCAGGTGTCGCAGAGCGTGGTTCGCGAACAGGTCGGCCGCGCCAACCTGGATACCGTCCTCGGCGCACGCGGCCCGTTGTCGGCGAGCGCCGCCAAGCAGCTGCAGGCCTCGCTGGATGCCTACCGCACCGGCCTGGTGGTCACCGAGTTGAACCTGCAGGACGCCCGCCCGCCGGAGGAGGTCAAGCCGGCCTTCGACGAGGTCAACAGCGCCCAGCAGATCAAGGACCAGCTGATCAGCGAAGCCCGCGCCTATGCGGCCCGCGTCGTGCCCGAGGCGCGAGGCGAGGCGGCACGCAGGCGCACTGTGGCCGAAGGCTACAAGGCCGCCAAGATCGCCCAGGCCGAGGGCGACGCAGCCCGCTTCAGCCTGCTGCGCGACGAGTACCGCAACGCGCCCGAGGTCACCCGCAAGCGCCTGTGGCTGGAGACCGTCCAGGACGTGCTCTCGCAGAACCGCAAGGTGGTGGGTGCCGACAGTCGCCAGCTGATCTACGTGCCGATGCCCGCCGCGGGTGCCGCCGCGGCGCCGGCGATGTCGACACCGCCCCCCGAGGCGCTGCTGCCGGCGATCGAAAGCAGCCCCGAACCGGCACGCAGCGGCGTGCGTGATCCCGTGCGCACCGGACGCGAGGAGCCTACCCGATGAAATACACGCTCTGGATCGCCCTTGCGGTCGCTGCCCTGCTGGGCCTGCTCGGCTCGGTCTACGTGGTCCGCGAGGGCCAGGTGGGCCTGGTCCTCAACCTGGGCCGCGTGGCCCGCACGGACATCGGTCCCGGCCTGCACTTCAAGTGGCCGCTGGTCGAGACCGTGCGCACCTTCGACAGCCGCTTCGCCCTGATCGATTTCTCGCCGGAGCGTTACCTGACCTCCGAGCGCAAGGACGTCAGTGTCGACTTCGTGGCGATCGGCTACATCAACGATGCGCGTGCGTTCTACCGCGCCACCGGCGGCATCGAGTCGGCCGCGGCCGACCGCCTGGCGCCGATCATCAAGGACTCGCTGCGCAACGAGATCAACTCGCGCACGCTGACCCAGCTGGTGTCCGGCGACCGCAGCGAGGTGATCGCCAAGCAGCTGGAGGGGATCAACAAGGGCGCCGAGACGCTGGGCATGCGCATCGTCGACATCCGCCTCAAGCAGATCGACCTGCCCACAGACAGTGACGTGATCAAGCAGGTCTACGACCGCATGCGCGCCGAGCGCAAGCAGGTGGCCAGTGCGCTGCGCGCCGAGGGCGAGGAGCAGGCGCGCACCGTGCGTGCGCAGGCCGATCGCGACCAGGCAGTGCTCGTGGCGGAAGCCGAGCGCGATGCGCAGCGGTTCCGCGGCGAAGGCGATGCACAGGCCGCGCGCCTGTTCGCGCAGGCCGCTGAAGGCGACCCGGGCTTCTTCGCGTTCCACCGCAGCCTGCAGGCCTACCGCGCCGCGTTCGCCGACGGACAGGGCGTGATCGTGCTCGATCGCGACGATCCGTTCCTGCAGTACTTCAAGAACGAGCGCTGATGCCCGCCGCGCTCGTCCAGGCCCTGTGCCTGGTGGCGGTGCTCGAAGGGCTGTTCCTGTTCGCTGCGCCGGGCCTGTGGCGGCGGACCATGGAACAGCTGCTGGCCAACCCGGACGCCGCCTTGCGGCGTCTCGGGGCCGTGGTCCTCATCGGCGGCTTGGCGTCGCTGTGGTTCGTGCGGGCGGGCTGAGTCCCGCCCCACCATCGCCTCTCCGCTCCGATAGGAGCGGGCAGGGCCGCGCACCGGGGTCGTCGCGACCGCGATCGCGTCGCCCCGCTGCCGCTACGGCCAGTCGATCGTGCCGCGGACCACGCTCACCACGCGGCCACCCGACCAGACTTCGCCTTCTCCATCCACCTGCATTTCCAGGCGGGCGTCGTAGCCGACTTCGCGGCCCTGGCTGACCCGGTAGCGGCCGTCGTTTCCCGGCAGCGCATCGCGCTGCGCCAGCCACGCGGCCAGCGTGGCGTTGGCCGCCCCGGAGGCGGCATCCTCGAACATCGCCGGACCGCCGACGAACGCGCGCGCGGCGACCTGGTAGTCGCCGCCCGTGCAGCGGGCGAAGGCGAGCACGCCCATGCTTTCGGTGGCCCGCGCCAGGGCGGCGATCGCTTCCCAGTCGGGCATGGCGTTGCGCAGGGTGGCCTCGTCGCGTGCTTCGGCGAGCCACCAGCGACGGCCGCCGTCCATCAGCGCCGGCGGCAGTTCGCCCAGTGGCAGCCAGTCCAGGGCTTCTGTCATGCGCGAGCCGCGGCCATCGGCGGTCTCCACCAGGCGCGAGCGCGGCGTGCGGATGGCGATCCGGCGCACGCCGCCGGATGCGTCGACCCGCAACGGCAGCAGGCCGGCGATGCCTTCCTGCAGGAGCATGCCGTCCTGCGCTTCGGCGATCCCTGCATCCAGCACCACGTGCGCGGTGCCGACGCTGGGGTGGCCGGCGAAGGGGACTTCGCGCTTGGGGCTGAACATGCGGATGCCGTAACTGGCGCCAGGCCGCGTCGGCGGGAATACGAAGGTGGTTTCCGGCAGCCGGGTCCAGCGGGCGATCGCCTGCATCGTCGCGTCGTCCAGGCCGGCGGCTTCAAGCACCACCGCCAGCGGATTTCCGGCGCCGGGACGGTCGGCGAACACGTCCACCTGGACGAAGGGGCGCGTGGCCATGGCGACGATCCTGTCGGGGGAGGCGGCCGAGGTTACCAGTCCACCGTGCCACGGATCACCGCGTGCACCCGGCCGCCGACCCAGACGCCGTCCTCGTCGTCGACTTCCAGCGCCAGCCGCGCATCGCGGCCGATCTCGCGGCCCTGGTTGGCGATGTAGCGGCGACCCCGGCCCGGCAACCGCCCATGCCGGTGCAGCAGGGCGGCGATGCTGGCGTTGACGCTGCCGGTTGCCGGGTCCTCGGCGATGCCGACCGCGGGAGCGAATGCGCGAACCACCAGGTCCGAGTCGCTTTCGCCGCGCGCGAATACGGCCAGCTTGCCGCTGCCGGGCAGGCCGGCGATGGCGGTGAGATCCGGCCGCAGGCCGCGCACAGCGGCCTCGTCGGCCAGCTCCAGCAGCCACCAGTCCGGGCCGTTGTTCCAGAGCGCCGGGGCAAGCGCGCCGCGCGCGGCGCCCCAGACGGTGTCGGCAACCAGCCAGGCGGGCGCGGCCACGTCTTCGCGGACGCGCGCCTGCGGGCTGCGTACCGATGGCTGCACGTCGTCGCCGTCGCGGTCGATCCGCACCGGCAGCAGGCCCGCGGCACATTCCTGCACGAGCCGGCCGTCGCGTTCGCGCGCCAGGCCGGCGTCGAGCGCGGCCCAGGCAGCGCCGACGCTGGGGTGGCCAGCGAAGGGCAGTTCCATCCGCGGGGTGAAGATGCGGATCCGGTAATCGGCCTGCGCCGCGGTGGGCGGCAGGAAGAACACGGTTTCGGACAGGTTGGTCCAGGCCGCGAATGCCTGCATGGCCGCATCGTCGATGTCGCCGGCGTCGTAGACCACCGCCAGCGGATTACCGGCGCCGGGGCGGGGGGCGAACACGTCGAGCTGGATGTAACGGCGGGTTTGCATGCGCGGAATCCTGGCGGGAGTGCACGTGGCAGGGGCGAAGTATGGAGCCGCGGTGGCGCCCGCGCGGGGCCGGGTCGACGGCTGCCGCAGCGAAGCGCGCCAAGGCGGTGCCCGCCGCCTGCCGGCAGCGGGTTCCGGGCCGTCGATTCGGCTTAGAATCGACGGTTCATGCCCGGTGGTCGGGTGGTCCCCCAGCGCACTCCATGTCCCCAGCTTCGCCCAAGCAAGACTCCGCCACGGGCGGATGGATCGTCCTCAAGTTCGGTGGTACCTCGGTGTCGCGGCGCCATCGCTGGGACACGATCGGCCGGCTGGCGAAAAAACGGGCGGAAGAGACCGGCGCGCGCGTGCTGGTCGTGGTGTCCGCGCTTTCGGGCGTGACCAACGAACTGACGGCCATCGCCGATGGTGCAAGCGACAGCGCGCAGCGCGTGCAAGGACTTGTGCAGAGGCACCTGGATTTCGTCGCCGAGCTCGGGCTGGACGCCGAAGCGGTGCTCGGCGCGCGCCTGGCGGCGCTGCGCGGCCTGCTCGACGACCCGCGCGCGGCCACGCGGCCGCTGGACTGGCAGGCCGAAGTGCTCGGCCAGGGCGAGCTGCTGTCATCCACGCTCGGTGCCGCGTACCTGCGCACGCAGGGCCTGGACATGGGCTGGACCGATGCGCGCGACTGGCTCGACGCGTTGCCGCCGCAGGCCAACCAGAGCGACTGGTCGCGACGGCTGTCGGTGAGCTGCCAGTGGCAGGCCGACGCGGCCTGGCATGCGCGTTTCGATGCACAGCCCACGCGCCTGCTGATCACCCAGGGTTTCATCGCACGCCACCCCGAGGGCGGCACCGCGATCCTCGGGCGCGGCGGTTCGGACACCTCGGCCGCCTACTTCGGTGCATTGCTCGGCGCCAACCGCGTGGAAATCTGGACCGACGTGCCGGGCATGTTCAGCGCCAACCCACGCGAAGTACCCGACGCGCGCCTGCTCAAGCGGCTCGGCTATGCCGAGGCGCAGGAGATCACCACCACCGGCGCCAAGGTGCTGCATCCGCGCTCGATCAAGCCGTGCCGCGATTCGGGCGTGCCCATGGCGATCCTCGACACCGAACGCCCGGAACTGCCCGGCACCACCATCGACCGCAGCGCGGCGACGGTGCCAGGGGTCAAGGCGATCAGCCGCCGCAACGGCGTGGTGCTGGTGTCGGTGGAAGACATCGGCATGTGGCAGCAGGTCGGCTACCTGGCCGAAGTGTTCGCCCTGTTCCGCAAGCACGGCCTGTCGGTGGACATGATCGGCACCTCGCAGACCAACGTCACCGTGTCGCTGGACCCGAGCGAGAACCTGCTCAGCGAGAACGTGCTGGCCGCACTGGCCACCGACCTGGAGAAGATCGGCCGGGTCAAGGTGATTGTTCCGTGCGCGGCGATCACGCTGGTCGGCCGGGGCATGCGCTCGCTGCTGCACAAGTTGTCGGAGGTGTTCTCGAGCTTCGGCCACGAACGCGTGCACATGATCTCGCAATCGTCCAACGACCTTAACCTGACCTTCGTGATCGACGAGGCCGATGCCGACGGCCTGCTGCCGGAACTGCACGGCGCGCTGATCGACAGTGGCGCGATGCCGGTGCTGGAGAAGGAAGTCTTCGGGCCGCGCTGGCGCGAGCTCGATGGCGCGGTGCGGCCGCGGCCGGTGCCGTGGTGGCATCGCGAGCGACCGCGCCTGTTGCAGATGGCCGCGGCCGGCACGCCGCGCTACGTCTATCACCTGCCCACCGTGCGTGCGCGTGCGCGCGCACTGAAGGCGGTGGCCCCCGTCGACCAGCGCTACTACGCGATCAAGGCAAATTCGCACCCGGCGATCCTGCGTGCACTGGTGGACGAGGGCTTCGGCCTGGAGTGCGTGTCGTTGGGCGAGCTCCGGCACGTGTTCGCGTCGGTGCCGGGCCTGGATCCGCGCCGGGTGCTGTTCACGCCCAGCTTCGCGCCGATGCACGAGTACGAGCAGGGCTTCGCCCTGGGCGTCACCGTCACCGTGGACAACGTCGAGGCGCTGCGGCGCTGGCCGGAGCTGTTCCGCGGCCGCCAGGTCTGGCTGCGCATCGACCTGGGCCACGGCGACGGCCACCACCAGAAGGTCAACACCGGCGGCAAGGATTCCAAGTTCGGCCTGTCGGCGCAGCGCGTGGACGAGTTCGTCGACGCGGCGCGCGCGCTGGGCACCACCATCACCGGCCTGCATGCGCACCTGGGCAGCGGGGTGGAGAACGCGGGCCACTGGCGGCAGATGTGCGACGAGCTGGCCGGCTTCGCCCGCCGCATCGGCACCGTGTCCACGCTCGACATCGGCGGCGGCTTGCCGATTCCCTACAGCGCCGACGACGAGCCGTTCGACCTGGACGCGTGGGCGGCCAGCCTGGCGGAGGTGCGTGCGGTACACCCGGCGTTCGGGCTGGTGATCGAGCCGGGCCGCTACCTGGTCGCCGAGTGCGGCGTGCTGCTGGCCCATGCCACCCAGGTGATCGAGAAGGATGGTGTGCTGCGCGTAGGCCTGGACGCGGGCATGAACGCCCTGGTGCGGCCCGCGCTGTACGACGCCTGGCACGACATCGTGAACCTGCAGCGCCTGGACGAGGCGGCCGAGGCGATGTTCGACATCGTCGGCCCGATCTGCGAATCCAGCGACATCTTCGGCAGGCAGCGCCCCCTGCCGGCGGCCACCGCGCCGGGCGACGTGATGCTGATCGCCGACGCGGGCGCCTACGGCCACGCGATGGCCAGCACCTACAACCAGCGCGAGCTGCCCGCCGAGGACGTGATCGATGAGTCCGCGGGCTGAGTTCATCGCCCTGGCGACGCTGGCCGGCATCGTGGTCGCGGTGCTGGGATACCTGCTCGCCTCGAGCTTCGTGTTCGAGCAGCCGCTGGGCGAGGCGCTGCGCATGGGTGCGCGATGGAGTCCCACCGGCGGCCTGGCTGCGCTGGGTGCTGCCTGGATCGTGACCGCGTGGCACGGGCGTCGGGGCAGGGCGGGACACCGGTGGCGCACCCCGGGCCTGGCCCTGCGCGCGACGCTACTGGCACTCCTGCTGTACCCGCTCGCGGTCGCCTGCTGGGTGCTGTTCACCGGCTTGCTCGACCAGCAGTTCGCCACCACCGGCATGCCGCTTCGCGAGCTGGCGGACTGGGTGCCTTCCATCGTGTTCGGCGCTACGCTCGCGGCCCTGCTGATCGGGACGCTGCCGGCGTTCGCCATCGCCTTCATGCTCGGCCGTCGCTACCTGCGACGGCTGGCAGGTTCCACCACGGATATTGCATGACCAGTTTCGATCGAGACGCCATCCGGACCTTCCGCTTCGTGCGCTGCGGCTTCGATGCCGCCACCGGCGTGGCGGAGCTCGCCTACGCCTTCGATGATGGCCCGGACCTGGTGGAGACCGTCACCGTGCCCGGTGCGCCGTTCGTGCTCGACGACCAGCGCGCAGCCGCCGTCGAGCGTGCGTTGCGCCTGCTGCACCTCATCGCCGGCGTCAGCTACTACAAGGCCGCGGTGCCCGAACAGATCCGCATCGACGGTTACGCGATCGATGCCGCAACCGCGGCGTTGCTGGAACAGGTCTACCTCAACGGACTGGGCGAGTTCGCCTATCGCAACGGCCTGGACCTGCACGGACGGATCCGTTTCCCCGTGGGCGTCCTGGCCGACGAGGCTGTCGCGCCTGCATCGGCCGCGCCTGCGCTGGGCCTGGCTGCGCGCGCGCTGGTCGCCATCGGCGGCGGCAAGGATTCGCTGGTCAGCATCGAGGCCCTGCGCGCGGCCGGCGTGGACCAGGTCGTGACCTGGATCGGCGGTTCGCAGCTGATCCGCACCTGCGCCGAACGCACCGGCCTGCCGACCCTGAACATCGGCCGCGCCCTGGCGCCAGCGCTGTTCGAGATCAACCGGCAGGGTGCGTGGAACGGCCACATCCCGGTGACCGCGGTGAATTCGGCGATCCTGGTGCTGGCCGCGCTGCTGACCGGGGCCGGCCAGGTGGTCTTCTCCAACGAGCGCTCGGCCAGCTACGGCAGCCTGATCGTGGCCGCCGACGGCACCGTCACCGGCGAGGTGAACCACCAGTGGTCCAAGGGCTGGGCCTTCGAACGGGCATTCGGCGAGCACGTCGAAGCCACGGTCGCGGCCGACCTGCATTACTACTCGCTGCTGCGACCCCTTTCGGAACTGGCGGTAGCCCGGCAGTTCACGAAGAGCGACCACTACGACGCGTACTTTTCCAGCTGCAACCGCAATTTCCACATCCTCGGCGAGAAGCCCGCGCAACGCTGGTGCGGGCTGTGCCCGAAATGCCACTTCGTGTTCCTGGCGCTGGCGCCGTTCATGCCCAAGACGCGGCTGGTGCGGATCTTCGGCCGCAACCTGCTTGACGACGTTTCGCAGGCGCCGGGTTTCGATGCGCTGCTGGAGTTCCAGGACCACAAGCCGTTCGAGTGCGTGGGCGAGGGGCGCGAGTCGCGCGCGGCGATGGCCGCGCTGGCCGCGCGCGCGGACTGGCGCGAGGACGTCCTCGTGGCGCGCTTCGTCCGCGAGATCCAGCCTCAGCTGGATGCGCGCGAACTGGCGGTCGATGCGCTGCTCGTGATCGACGGCGAACATCGCGTGCCTGCCGCCGTATGGGAGCGGGTGAGTGCGCGTTTCGCAGCTTGAAGGGCGCCGCGTCGCACTGTGGGGATGGGGGCGCGAGGGCCGCGCCGCCTGGCGCGCCCTGCGTAGCTCGCTTCCGGCGCTGCCGCTGACCCTGTTCTGCAACGAGGCCGAAGCGACCGAAGCGGCTGCGCTCGGCGACCCGCTGCTCACGCCCGATGTGCGGATGGATGCCGACCTGCTCGCGGCCTTCGACGTGGTGGTGAAGTCGCCGGGCATCAGCCCGTACCGGCCCGAGGCCCTGGCCGCGTCCGCGCGCGGCACCCGCTTCATCGGTGGCACCGCGTTGTGGTTCGCCGCGCACCCCGATGCGCGCACGGTCTGCGTCACCGGCACGAAGGGCAAGAGCACCACCACTTCGCTGCTGGCGCACCTGCTGCGCGCAGGCGGGCACCGCACCGCGCTGGCCGGCAACATCGGCCTGCCCCTGCTGGAGGTCGCCGAAGATCCTGCGCCGGAATTCTGGGCGATCGAACTGTCCAGCTACCAGACCGGCGACGTGGCGGCCAGCGGCGTGCGCCCGGAGGTGGCGGTCGTGCTCAACCTGTTTCCCGAGCACCTGGACTGGCACGGCAGCGAGGCGCGCTATGTCGAGGACAAGCTGGCCCTGGTCATCGCGGCGCGACCGCGCATAGCGGTGCTCAACGCGGCCGACCCGCGCCTGGCGGCACTGGACCTGCCCGGAAGCCGGGTCGCCTGGTTCAACCGCGAGGACGGCTGGCACCTGCGCGGCGACGCGCTCTACCGCGGCGACGCCTTCGTCTTCGACACCCTGGCCGTGCCCCTGCCGGGCCGGCACAACCGCGGCAACCTGTGCGCGGTGCTGGCGGCGATCGAGGCGCTGGGCGTGGATGCCGCGCCGCTGGCGCCGGCAGCGCTGGACTTCCGCCCGCTGCCGCACCGGCTGCAGTGGCTGGGCGAGCGCGACGGGCTCGCATGGGTCAATGATTCGATCAGCACGACCCCGCACGCCAGCCTGGCGGCGCTGGATTGCCACCGGGCGTGCCGGGTGGTGATCCTGCTCGGCGGGCACGACCGCGGGCTGGACTGGTCGGAGTTTGCCGCGCGCATGGGGGAATCGGCGCCGCTGGGTGTCGTGACCATGGGTGGCAACGGGCCCCGGATCCACGCGTTGCTCGCGCCGCTCGCAGCCGCGGGGCACTTCACGCTGGAAGCAGCGGGCGACCTGGCCGATGCGGTGTCACGCGCGCGCGGTTTGCTCGGTGGCGAGGGCGTGGTGCTGCTTTCGCCGGGTGCTCCCAGCTTCGGTGCCTATCGCGACTACACCGAGCGCGGCCGCCATTTCGCCGCGCTGGCCGGTTTCGATCCGGACAGCATCAGCGCGATCCCGGGACTGGGCATCGCCCCGTAGCAGGGCGGATCGCCGGCGCCTGTCCCGCAATGCCGGCACGCAACCGGTCGCGTGCGCGCTGGCGTCATGCGGCAGGGCGGGGCCGCCTCGGGTTTCGCGTGCACACGTCACGCCGCCAGCGAGGGTCCGCGGACTACACTCGCCGCTCCCGACCCCGGAGAATCGACCATGCGCAGTTCCCTGATCGCGGCGTGCGCCTTGTTCGCCGTCGTGCTGTCGTCGCCTGCCGCGGCCAAGCCGCGCACCGAAAAGCTGGAATGGACGATCGGCAAGGACCGCTTCAGCGGCGTGCTGGTCTACGACGACGAAGACAGCGAACGCCGCCCCGGCCTGGTGATGGTGCCCAACTGGATGGGCGTGACCGATGCCTCGGTCGAAACCGCGCGCCGCATCGCCGGCGACGACTACGTGGTGCTGGTGGCGGACGTGTACGGCAGCAAGGTGCGGCCGAAGGACAGCAGCGAGGCCGGCAAGATCGCCGGCGCCCTGCGCGAAGACCGTGCCGTGCTGCGCGCCCGCGGACTCGCGGCGGTGGAGGCGCTCAAGGCGCAGGCAGGCAAGGTACCCGTGGACGCGGGCCGGGTCGGTGCAGTCGGTTTCTGCTTCGGCGGCACCGCAGTCCTGGAACTGGCGCGCGCGGGCGTGCCGCTGGCCGGCGTGGCCAGCCTGCATGGTGGGCTCGGCACGTCGACCCCGGCGGTCGCGGGGAATACGGTCAAGGCGCCGGTGCTGGTCCTCAACGGCGCCGCCGACAAGGCGGTGAGCCAGGAGGACATCGTCGCCTTCGGCAAGGAAATGGACGCGGCCGGCGCGGACTGGCAGTTCGTCAACTTCAGCGGCGCGGTGCACTGCTTCGCCGAGGAGAGCGCCGGCAACGATCCGGCCAGCAACTGCCGTTACGACGCGCGCGCGGCGCGGCGCGCCTTCATCATGCTCGACAATTTCTTCGAGGAGCGCTTCGGCGACTGAGCCGGTTGGCGGCGAGGGCGATGCGCGTCGGCGCGTCGCCTTGCGGTTGCGCCTGGTTCTCGAGGGATCACGGCGCGGGTGCGAAACCAGCCGCTGCGCGGACGACGGCGCGCACTCAGTGCGAGCGTTCGACCGCGTAGCGGGCCAGTCCCCGCAGCGCGGCGAGGGCTTCCGAATCGGGCAATCCCGCCAGTGCAGCCTCGGCCGCGACCGCATAGTCGAGCGCGAGCCGGCGGCTGTATTCCAGTCCGCCGGTGGCGTGGATCGCAGCGAGCGCTTCGGGCATCGCCTCGCTGTCGCCGTCCTGGATGATCGCGCGCAGGCGATCGCGGGTGGCAGCGTCCGAATGGGCCATCGCATGGATCAGCGGCAGCGTCGCCTTGCCCTCGGCCAGGTCGTCGCCGAGGTTCTTGCCCAGGTCGCCGGCGTCGGCGGTGTAGTCGAGTACGTCATCGGCGATCTGGAAGGCGTAGCCCAGGTTCATCCCGTAGTCGTACAGCGCCTGCTGGGTGCGGGCGTCCGCGCCCGACGCCAGCGCGCCGAGCTGCGTTCCGGCGGCGAACAGCACCGCGGTCTTGCGTTCGATCACGCGCAGGTACGCAGCCTCGTCGGTGTCCGGGTTGCGCACGTGCAGCAGCTGCAGCACCTCGCCCTCGGCGATGCGGTTGGTGGTGTCGGCGAGGATCTGCATGACCTCCATCCGGTCCAGTTCGACCATCAGCTGGAAGCTGCGGGAGTAGAGGAAGTCGCCGACCAGCACGCTGGCCGCGTTGCCCCATATCGCATTGGCGGTGCGGCGGCCGCGGCGCAGGTCGGATTCGTCGACCACGTCGTCGTGGAGCAGGGTCGAGGTGTGGATGAACTCGACGATCGCCGCCAGCTGGTGGTGGTCGGCACCGGTCCCGCCGGTCGCCTGTCCGGCCAGCACCACCAGCATCGGCCGCAGGCGCTTGCCGCCGGCCGAGACGATGTGTTCGGCGATCTGGTTGATCAGGACGACATCCGAGGCCAGGCGGGTGCGGATCAGTGCATCGACGGCGGCCATGTCCGGCGCGGCCAGCGCCTGGATCCGTGGCAGGGGGGCGTAGGTGGAGGGGTTGGGGAGGTCTGCCATGCGTGCCGCCTGGGAAAGTCACTGAATTATAAGGGTCAGACACGGGCAAACCCTACCCCGGGACGGGTATTCCGGTGATTGCCGGGATGCCGCCGGTATACTCCAATGTCTCCATGTCCGGGCTTCGCCGGACCTGAAACGGAATCCAAAACTATGGCGCGCGGCATCAACAAGGTGATCCTGGTCGGCAACCTCGGCGACGATCCCGAAACCAAGTACACCCAGTCCGGCATGGCAGTGACCATCGTCCGCCTGGCGACCACCAGCGTGCGCAAGGATCGCGACGGCAACACCCAGGAGCGCACCGAGTGGCACCGGGTGAAGTTCTTCGGCAAGCTCGGCGAGATCGCCGGCGAGTACCTGCGCAAGGGCTCGCAGTGCTATGTCGAGGGCAGCATCCGCTACGACAAGTTCACCGGCCAGGACGGGCAGGACCGCTACATCACCGAGATCGTCGCCGACGAGATGCAGATGCTCGGCGGTCGTGCCGGTGGCGGCGGTGGTGGCGAAGGCTATGCCGACCGCGGCGAGCGTCCGCAGCGCAGCGCACCTCCGCGTCGCGATGCGCCCCCGCGCAGCGCACCGGCGGCAGCTGCCGCGGCACCGCAGGCGGGTGGCGGCTTCAACGACGATTTCGCGGACGACGATATTCCGTTCTGATCGTGGCTGCGGGCCGGTTCCGGCCCGATCCTTGTCGTCCGTGGAGCGGGCCGTGTCAACAAGCGCCAGGCGGCGCGGATCCGCGTCCCTGTATTACGGGCCGCTGGTGGCGAGGACCAGATCACGCCGCGCGAGCACACGCGGATAGTGAAGGCGGCGCCGAAGGGCGCCGGGGTGCCGGTGGAATCGCGGTACTACCCGACCGAAGGCCACGGTTTCTACACCGGCCGCACCAGCGCGAGTACTAAAACCGCCTGCTGTCCGCGATCGCCACATCGGCGTGGGCGCAAAGCCCTGACGGCAAAGGGCCGGGCCGGGCAGGGCTGGACTTGCCCGCGCCCGGCCGATAGCGTGTCCGGCTTCATGTTTGCAGGGGAAACCGCATGGCCCAGTCCGGCCCACCGCAGCTCACTTTCCGCGCCGTCGTCCTCGCCATTGTCCTGGCGGTGGTGCTGTCGGCCGCCAACGCCTACCTGGGCCTGTTCGCCGGCCTGACCGTGGCCACCGCGATCCCGGCGGCCGTCGTGTCGATGGGCGTGCTGCGCCTGCTTGGCGGCGGCACGATCCTGGAGAACAACATCGTCCAGACCGGCGCCTCGGCCGGTTCTTCGATCGCCGCCGGCGTCATCTTCACGATCCCGGCACTGGTGCTGATGGGCTACTGGCCGAACTTCGACTACTGGTGGGTGCTGGGCATCGCCGGCCTGGGCGGCCTGCTCGGCGTGCTGTTCTCCGTGCCCCTGCGGCGCACGATGATCGTCGAAGAACCGCTGCCGTTCCCCGAGGGCAAGGCCGCGGCCGAAGTGCTCAAGGCCGGCGAGAACCCGGGTCCGGGCCTGAAGATCCTGGGCATCTCGGCGGCGATCGGCGCGCTGGTCAAGCTGTCGGCGGCCAACGGCCTGCGTGCCATCCCCGACAGCTGGGCGGTGGCCGGCTACTTCGCCAACAACAAGATCATCGCCTACCTCGGTACCGGCCTGTCGCCGGCGCTGCTCGGCGTGGGTTACATCGTCGGCCTCAACGTGGGCATCGTCGTGCTGTCGGGCGCGATCCTGTCCTGGCACATCGCCATCCCGCTGTACAACGCCTTCTTCCTCGGCAGCGACCCGGCCCTGGCCGCTTCGATCGCCGGCGCGCCAGCGGCCGATGCGGCATTCGCGATCTGGTCGGCCAAGATCCGCTTCCTCGGCGTCGGCGCGATGCTGGTCGGCGGCGTCTGGACGCTGTTCTCGCTGCGCAACTCGCTGCTGGCCGGCATCCGCAGCGGGTTCGCCGCCGCGCGCAAGAGCGCGGGCGGGGAAGTCACCAGCGAGACCGATCGCGACCTTCCGATGAAGTGGATGCTGGTGGCGCTGGTCCTGTTCGTGCTGCCGTTGCTGGCGCTGTACCAGGCCATCGTCGGCCAGTGGCACGTCAGCATTCCGATGACGATCATCATGATCGTCGCGGGCTTCCTGTTCGTTTCGGTGTCCGGTTACCTGGCCGGCCTGGTCGGTTCCTCGAACAACCCGGTCTCGGGCATCACCATCGCCACCATCCTGTTCGCTTCGGTGGTGCTGCTGATGCTGCTCGGCGCCGATGGCCAGAAGCAGGTCAACGGTGCGCCGCTGGGCGCGGTGGCCGCGATCATGATCGGCGCGGTGGTCTGCTGCGCGGCGGCGGTCGGTGGCGACAACCTGCAGGACCTCAAGACCGGCTACCTGGTCGGCGCCACGCCGTGGAAGCAGCAGCTGATGCTGGGCATCGGCGCGTTCTCCTGCGCGCTGATCATGGCGCCGGTACTGAACCTGCTGCAGGAAGCGTACGGGATCGGCTCCAAGACCCTGCCGGCGCCGCAGGCCAACCTGATGGCCTCGGTGGCCAAGGGCCTGTTCGGCGGCCAGTTGCCGTGGACGATGATCGCCATCGGCGGCGTGGTCGGCGCGCTGACCATCGCCCTGGACGGCTGGCTGAAGGCGCGCGGTTCGCGCTTCCGTGTGCCGGTGCTGGCCGCGGCCATCGGCATCTACCTGCCGCTGGAACTGATGGTGCCGATCTTCCTTGGTGGCCTCATCGCGCACCTGGTCCAGCGCTTCCACAAGGTGCGCGACGACGACGAGGCCGCGCTCGACCGCGTGCACCGCCCGGGCGTGCTGTTCTCCGCCGGCCTGATCACGGGCGAGGCCCTGATGGGTATTGCGATTGCCCTGCCGATCGTGATCACCCAGAACCCGGAAGTGCTGGCCCTGCCGATTAGCCTGGGTGCCTGGGCGCAGTGGATCGGCCTGCTGGTGCTGGGCGCGGTCGGCTGGCTGCTGTACCGGGTGGGCAAGCGCGGCGAGCAGGCCGCGTGATCCCGTGACGAACGGGGCGGAAGGCATGACCTTCCGCCTTTGCGCTGGCCCGGCGGCGCTGCCTAGCATCCGGGATCATCTCTCCAGGAGTTCCGGATGAAGTCTGTCTGTTCGCCCCTCGCGCTGGCCGTGGCCGGCCTGCTCGGCCTTGCCGCCGCCCATGACGCACAGGCCGCCCGCGGCCTGGACGTGCGCGACCTGCAGAAGCTGGACCGGGTGTCCTCGCCGGTGCTGTCGCCCGACGGCGGCCTGGTGGTCTTCGCCAGGCGCGAGATGACCGGTGCCAGTGGGGAGGACCTGGGCAAGGCGTCGACCGCGTTGTGGACCCGCGACCTGCGTACTCGCGACCAGGCGCCGCCGAAGCGCCTCACTCCGGCCGGCTGGAACGTCAACTCGCCTGCGTTCTCCGCGGATGGCAAGTGGCTGTATTTCCTCAGCGCACAGTCGGGCACGCAGCAGGTGTACGTGATGCCGGCCACCGGAGGCGCACCCAAGCAGGCCACGCACTATCCGCTGGATATCGGCAGCTTCAAGGTCTCGCCCGATGGCCAGCGCCTGGCGGTGAGCATGGAGGTGTTCCCTGACTGCGGCGCGGACATCGACTGCACGGTCAAGCGGCTGGATGAGCGCAAGGCGTCCAAGGCCAGCGGCGTGGTCTACGACAAGCTGTTCGTGCGGCATTGGGACACCTGGGAGGACGGGCGCCACAACCGCCTGTTCGTGACCACCCCCTCGACCGGCAAGAACAGGCCGAATCCCGCTCGCCTGGTCGATTCGTCGACCGGTTCGCCGGGCCCGGGCAACGTCCCCTCCAAGCCGTTCGGCGGCAACGACGAATACACCTGGTCGCCCGATGGCGAGTCGATCGTGTTCTCCATGCGCCGCGCCGACCGCCAGGAAGCCTGGTCGACCGACTTCGACCTGTACCGCTACGGCGTCGGCCAGCCGATGCAGAACCTGACGTTCGACGGTCGCACCGAAGCCGGCGTGGCGTCGCCCGGACCACTGGGCGAAAACCGCGCCTGGGATACCGGCCCGGTGTTCAGCGCCGACGGCAAGACCCTGTACTACCGCGCGATGAAGCGCCCGGGTTTCGAGGCCGACCGCTTCGGCCTGATGGCGCGCGACGTGGCGACCGGCGCGACCCGCGAGATCGCGCCGGACTGGGACCGCAGCGCCGACGGCATCGTCCTGTCGGCCGATGGCCGCACCATCTACACCACCGCCCAGGACACGGGCGCGCACCCGCTGTTCGCGGTCGACATCGCCACCGGCAAGGTCGAGAAGCTGGTCGGCGACGGCAGCATCTCCGCGTTCGAGATCGCCGGCGACACGCTGGTGTTCACCCGCAATACGCTCAAGAGCGGCGACCAGCTGTTCGCCACCTCGTTGTCCGATCCGGCCACGCAGCGCGCGATCACGCCGGCCGCCGGCGAGGTGCTGCCGGACGTGACCTTCGGCGCGTACGAGCAGTTCAGTTTCCCCGGCTGGAACGGCGAGACCGTGCACGGCTACGTGGTCAAGCCGTGGAACTACGAGGAAGGCAAGACCTATCCGGTCGCGTTCCTGATCCACGGTGGCCCGCAGGGCAGCTTCGGCGACGGCTGGAGCTATCGCTGGAATCCGCAGACCTACGCGGGCCAGGGCTACGCAGTGGTGATGATCGATTTCCACGGCTCGACCGGTTATGGCCAGGCCTTCACCGACGCGATCAGCGGCGACTGGGGCGGCAAGCCGCTGGTCGACCTGCAGAAGGGCTGGGCCGCGGCGCAGGCGAAGTTCCCGTTCCTGGATGGCGACCGTGCCTGCGCCCTGGGCGCCAGCTACGGCGGCTACATGATCAACTGGATCGCCGGCAACTGGTTCGACAAGCAGGGCAATTCGCCGTTCAAGTGCCTGGTCAACCATGACGGCGTGTTCGACACGCGCTCGATGGGCTACGTGACCGAGGAGCTGTGGTTCACCGAGTGGGAGAACGGCGGCACGCCGTTCGGCAAGCCGCAGAACTACGAGAAGTTCAACCCGGTCAACCACGTCGCCAACTGGAAGGTGCCGATGCTGGTGGTGCAGGGCGAGAAGGACTACCGCGTGCCGGTGGACCAGGGCCTGTCGACCTTCACCGCGCTGCAGCGCAAGGGCGTCGAATCGAAGCTGCTGTACTTCCCGGACGAGAACCACTGGGTGCTCAAGCCGGCCAACAGCGTGCTCTGGCACGACACCGTCAACGCCTGGCTGAAGCAGCACATCGGCCAGTAAGTCCCGCCCGATGGCCGGCTCAATGCCGGCCATCTCATTCCGTGGGCCGGCACCACGCCGGCCATCGCGTTTCCGCGGGCAGGCGTCCGCACCGGCAACAGGAGACGTCGCCGATGGCGATCGAAGCCACCGAACCGTCCACCGCGCTGATCCAGAACGACATCGTCCTGTTCGGCCTGATCGCCGCCACGCTGGGCCTGATCTTCTGGCTTGCCAGCGGACCCACGCCCTTCTGGAAGAAGTTCTTCACCTGGGTGCCGGCGCTGCTGCTGTGCTATTTCATCCCGGGCATCTACAACAGCGTCGGCCTGATCGACGGCAACGCCAGCAGGCTCTACAACCCGGTCGCCAGCCGCGTGCTGCTGCCCGCCGCGCTGGTCCTGCTGACGATGACCATCGACCTCAAGGGCGTGCTCCGGCTGGGGCCGAAGCTGCTGGCGATGTATGTCGGGGCCTCGCTCAGCATCATGCTCGGCGCCTTCGTCGCGTTCTGGGTGATGGACCTGGTCCATCCGGAGACCGTGGCCGGCGATACCTGGGGCGGCATGGCCGCGCTGGCCGGCAGCTGGATCGGTGGCGGCGCCAACATGCTGGCGATGAAGGAGATCTTCGCCGTCGACGAAACCACGTTCGGCCAGTTCGTGGTGGTGGACGTCGGCGTCGGCTATGTGTGGATGGCGGTGCTGATCTTCCTGGCCAACCGCGCCTCGGCGATCGATGCGCGCACCGGCGCCGACACGCGCGCCATCGAGGAACTCCAGGAGCGGCTGGCCAGCTACCAGAAGCAGCACGAGCGGGTGACCTCGCTGACCGACCTGATGGTGATCTCCGGCATCGCCTTCGGCGCGGTCGGCCTGTCGCACGCCATCGCCGGCCCGGCTTCGTCGTGGTTCGCGCAGAACGCGCCGTGGTCCAGGCAGGTCAGCCTGCATGAGCCGTTCGTGTGGGTGGTGGTGCTGTCCACGTTCATCGGCCTGGCGCTGAGCCTGACCCGCGCCCGTGCGCTTGATGGTGCCGGTGCCTCGAAGGTCGGCTCGCTGTTCCTCTACATCCTGATCGCCTGCATCGGCATGCAGATGGATATCGGATCGCTGGCCGACAAGCCCTGGCTGCTGGCCCTGGGCTTCATCTGGATCGCCGTGCACATCGTGCTGCTGGCGGGCCTGGCCAAGCTGCTGCGCGTGCCGTTCTTCTATTTCGCGATGGGTTCGCAGAGCAACATCGGCGGACCGGCCTCGGCGCCGGTGGTGGCATCGGTGTTCCATCCCTCGCTGGCGCCGGTCGGCGCCTTGCTCGGGGCGCTGGGCTATGCGACCGGCACGGTGGCCGCGTACATCGTTGGCGTGGTGCTGAGGTCGATGGCCGGGCAGGGCTGAGAGCAGCCCTCGCCGCTACCCCGGCTTACGAAGCCAGGCACGCTCCGTCGCATCGGTTTTCCGTCGAGCGGGGCTTGCCCCGCTGCTCCCGGTCGCACGCGCAAGAAGCACCAGGGCGAGCCCCGCTGTACGAGAGCCATGCGGGAACGCCGGGCAACGCCGCTCCACAAAGAGAAAGGGCGAAGCCATCGGCTTCGCCCTTCGCGTTTCCACTTCCGATCGCGCCCTTCAGCAGCAGCGGAATCCCGAGCGCCCGCCGAAGCGGGCCTCCTGGCGCTCCCTGAAGAACGTCTTGTAGTCCATCGGTTCGCGGTCCGGATGCTTTTCAAGCACGTGCCGGACGTAGTTGTCGTAGTCCGGTACGCCGCAGCACAACCGCGCGGTCTGGACCAGCCTCCGCCACACACGCTTGTGCGTGGCGAAGTGTTCCAGCGGAACGAGCTGGTTGCCCATGGCGGCTTACAGCCAGGCCTTGACCTGCTCGTCGCTGAGGGCGACGAACGGGGTCTCGCGGTCGGTGCGCTGGGTGGTCCGGCGCGCCTTGGCGATGGCGCGGACCGCGTACACCAGCACGCTGGCCACCACGAACAGGAACAGCACGGTCAGCGCGGTGTTGACGTAGCTGTTGATCACCACCTGGTTCATCTGGCCCACGGTCTTGGCCGTGCCCAGCAGCTGGCCGTCGGCGATCGCCTGCTGGTACTTGCGGGCCTGGGCGACGAAGCCGATCGCCGGGTTGCTGTCGAAGATCTTGATCAGGCCGGCATAGGTGGTGCAGATCAGCAGCCAGATGGTCGGCACGATCGTGACCCACGCGTAGCGGTCGCGCTTCATCTTGAACAGCACCACGGTGCACAGCATCAGCGCGATGCCCGCCAGCATCTGGTTGGCGATGCCGAACAGCGGCCACAGGGTGTTGATGCCGCCCAGCGGATCGACCACGCCCTGGTAGAGGAAGTAGCCCCACAATGCGACGCAGCCGGCGGTGCCGATCACGTTGGCGCTCCACGATTCGGTGCGGCGCAGCGCCGGCACGAAGCTGCCCAGCAGGTCCTGCAGCATGAAGCGGCCCGCGCGGGTGCCCGCGTCGACTGCGGTCAGGATGAACAGCGCCTCGAACAGGATCGCGAAGTGGTACCAGAACGCCATCATCGCATCGCCGCCGGGCAGGGCGTCGTGCAGGATCACCGCGATGCCGACCGCCAGCGTCGGTGCGCCGCCGGCGCGCGAGATGATCGTGTGCTCGCCGATGTCCTTGGCGGTCTGGGTCAGTACCTCGGGTGTCACCACAAAGCCCCAGCTGCTGACCTTGGCGGCCACGTCGACCACGTCGGTGCCGATCGCCGCGGCGGGGCTGTTCATCGCGAAGTACACGCCCGGCTCGATGATCGAGGCCGCAACCAGCGCCATGATCGCCACGAACGATTCCATCAGCATGCCGCCGTAGCCGATGTAGCGCGCGTGGGTCTCGTTGGCCAGCAGCTTCGGGGTCGTGCCCGAGGCGATCAGCGCGTGGAAGCCCGATACCGCGCCACAGGCGATGGTGATGAACAGGAACGGGAACAGTCCGCCCTTCCACACCGGGCCGTCGCCGGTGCTGGCGAACTGGGTCAGCGCCGGCATCTTCAGCGAGGTGACTTCCGGGCTGGCTATCACTATCCCGATCGCCAGCGCCACGATCACGCCGATCTTGAGGAAGGTCGACAGGTAGTCGCGCGGCGCCAGCAGCAGCCATACCGGCAGCACCGCGGCGACAAATCCATAACCGATCAGCATCCAGGTGATCTGGGTGCCGGTGAAGGTGAAGGCCGGGCCCCAGGTCGGGTGCGCGCCGACCTTGCCGCCGAACCAGATCGCCAGCAGCAGGAGGACGATGCCGACCACCGAGATCTCGCCGATCTTGCCGGGCCGGATGTAGCGCATGTAGATGCCCATGAAGATCGCGATGGGCATCGTCGCGATCACGGTGAACATGCCCCACGGGCTCTCGGCCAGTGCCTTCACCACGATCATCGCCAGCACGGCCAGGATGATGATCATGATCAGGAACGCGCCGAACAGCGCGATGGTGCCGGCCACCGGCCCCATCTCCTCGCGGACCAGGTCACCCAGCGAGCGGCCGTCGCGGCGGCTGGAGATGAACAGGACCATGAAGTCCTGCACCGCACCGGCCAGGACCACGCCGGCGATCAGCCAGAGCATGCCCGGCAGGTAGCCCATCTGCGCGGCCAGCACCGGGCCGACCAGCGGGCCGGCGCCGGCGATCGCGGCGAAATGGTGGCCGAACAGCACGTGCTTGTTGGTTGGCACATAGTCCAGGCCATCGTTGTGGATGTGCGCGGGCGTGGACCGGCGCGGGTCGAGCCCCATCACGTTGGTGGCGATGTACAGGCTGTAGTAGCGGTAGGCGACCAGGTAGATCGAAACCGCGGCGACCACGATCCACAACGCGCTGATCTGTTCGCCCTGGCGCAGCGCCACGGTGCCCAGGCAGAACGCGCCAAGCAGTGCGAGCGCGGCCCAGCCGACGTGCGAGAGTGTTTTCATGGGAGCCTTCACTACGGGTCAGGTGACCGGACAAGGGTCGTCCCGTGGGCCGCGCAGGTCAATGCGCAGTGCGGTCGATCCGCTAAGACTTTCGTCGCATGTGCGAACGCAGCATCGGGTGCGGCGTGAATGCAGTCACGTTCATGTCCGCGCGAGCGTATTCACAGCCAGCGCGCGCGCTTGAACAGGCGGTAGAGGCCGATGCAGATTCCCGCCACCACCACGATCAGGAGCGGGTAGGCCCACCGGGGATCGAGCTCGGGCATGTGCGCGAAGTTCATCCCGTACCAGCTGGTCACCAGCGTGGGCGCGGCGAGCAGGGCTGCCCAGGCGCCCAGGCGCTTCACCGTTTCGCCCTGCGCCAGGGTGACCAGCGACAGGTTCACGCTCAACGCGGTGCCGAGCATGTCGCGCATGGTGTCGATCGTGTCGTTGATGCGCAGCACGTGGTCGTGCACGTCGCGCAGGTAGACGCGCACTTCCTCGCGGATCAGCAGTCCCTGGGCCACCTGGCTGCGCATCACCTGCGCCAGGACGTCCTGCAGCGGCGAGACCGCCACGCGCATGTAGGTGAGGTCGCGCTTGAGGTCGTACAGGCGCACGACGATGGCGCGCCGGTAGGTGTCGGAGAAGATGTCGCGTTCAAGGGTGTGCAGGGTGTCGCGGTGCTCGTCGACGATCGGCGCGTAGTTGTCCACGATCAGGTCGAGCACGGCGTAAAGGCCCATCGCCGGTCCCAGCGTGAGCAGTTCCGGTTCGCGCTCCATGCGGCTGCGCGCCGGCGCGTAGGAAAGCGAGCCGCCATGGCGCACGGTCAACAGGAAGCGCGCACCGAGGAAGGCGTGGGTCTCGCCGTAACGGATCTGGCCCTCGACCATCTGTGCGGTATGCACCGCAAGGAACAGCGTGTCGCCATAGGCCTCGACCTTCGGCCGCTGGTGCGCGTTGCGCGCGTCCTCCACCGCCAGCGGGTGCAGGCCGAGTTCCTGCTGGAGTTGCAGCAGCACCGCGTCGGCGGGTTCGTAGAGGCCGACCCAGGCGAAGCCCGGGGCCCCTTCCGCCAGCTTCTCGCTGAGCTGGTCCAGCGGCAGGTCCTGGCGGCGCCCTTCGCCGTCGTACCAGACGCAATTGACGACGCAGGCGGGATTGACGGTATGTGCGGCTGTATCCATGCGCCGCATCCTGCGCTGCGCTGGCGCAACCGGCAAGGCCGGTCCTTACCGCGCAGGCCGTGCGGTCGTGCGGGCCAGCGCCAAGGCCAACGCCACGTGCACCGGCAGCAGCAGCGCGATCCACGGCAGGTTGTACTGCGGCTGCAGGCTCAGCCATTGCAGTACCCAGCCCAGTGCCGCGATCGCGGCGACGGTCCACAGCAGCGGCTGGAACATGCGTCCGGGCACGCGCCTGCGCAGCAGGGCGATGGCCCCCGGCAGCAGCAACAGGCACAGCGGGTTGAGCAGGAACAGGTTGCGGTTGGCCCATCCGGCCTGGTGCGCGGTGGAGGACCAGAGGAAAGCCAGCAGCAGCCCGGCCAGGCCGCTCAGCAGCCACAGCGGAAGCGCGAAGGCGGCCAGCGCGCGCGGGCGCCGGCGCGCGGCGCCGATACCGGCTGCGCAGGCCAGGCCGGCAAGGAGCCAGGGCCACCAGCGGCGCGGCGCGTCGAGCGGTTCGGGTGCGATCCGGTGCGGCAGCAGTTCGTCCTCGGCCTGCACCAGCGGTCGTCCCGCGCTGTTGCGTGCCTCGCGCAGGCTGTCAGCCAGCCGCATCGGCACGAAGGCTTCTTCCCATCGCGACAGCGGGCGGTCGGCGTACGGCCCCAGGCCCACGTCGAAGCCCAGCCACATCCAGGGCGCCGGTCGTGCCAGCCGCACCGCTTCACTGCGATAGGTGTTGCCGCGCGAGCGACCGGCCAGTTGCGACTGCAGCGCGCCGCCCATCGCCGTGTCCAGCATGTCGCGGACCTGGGTGGCGCAGTTGGCGGTGAAATAGTCGTAGCGGTAGCGGGAATTCTCGGGCCTGGCGCGTTCGGCCAGGGCGGCGGAAAGCGCATGGGCCTGTGCCGGCTCCAGGTCCAGCCACTGGATCCGCACCCCGCGTCCCGCCTCGCGGTACTGGGCCAGGTCCTGCATGGCCGGCATCGCCACCAGGTGGTACATCATCTCGCCACGGATGAAGCGCGACAGGAAATCCGGCTCGGACGGGTCGAAGAAGCCGAAGTTGTAGGAGGTGGCGGCGCCGGTATCGGGATCGACGACGACGATGGCGTCATGGCCGAAGCGTTCGAAGAACACTTCGCCCGGCTGCATCGTCATCACCCCGATCCGCGGTGCGGTCGCGGCGTCGCTGGCGAACGCCCAGCCCGGCAGCAGCACCAGCAGGCAGGCGAGGATCACGGCCGGCCATCGCAGCCGGCGTTGCCGGAGGCCCATCAGTCCCCGTCCTGCGGGTCCAGCGCCAGCACCGCGACCTGGAAGGCGCGCACCCGGCGTGCGTCGGCGCGGATCACCCGGAATTCGAAGCGGTCCAGGGTCAGCTCCTCGCCGACCTCGGGCAGGTGCCCGATCGCCTCGGTGACCAGTCCGCCGATGGTGTCGTACTCGTCGTCCGGGAACGAGGCGCCGAAGCGTTCGTTGAAATCGCCGATCGGGGTCAGCGCGTCGACCACGTACTGGCCGTCGGCCTGCGCGGCGATCAGCGCGCTGGCGTCCTCGGCATCGTCGTGCTCGTCGTCGATCTTGCCGACGATCTGCTCGAGCACGTCCTCGATGGTGACCAGCCCGGCCACGCCGCCGTATTCGTCCACGACGATCGCCATGTGGTTGCGCGACAGCCGGAATTCCTTCAGCAGCAGGTTGAGCTTCTTGGATTCGGGGATCAGCACCGCCGGACGCAGCAGCGAATGGATGTCGCCGGGTCCGTTGTCGGCGACCACGCCGCGCAGCAGGTCCTTGGCCAGGAGGATGCCGAGGATCTCGTCGCGATCCTCGCCGTGCACCGGGAAGCGCGAGTGGCCCGATTCGACCACCTGCTTCATCAGGTCCAGGAAGCGCGCATGGGCCGGCAGCGAGACCATCTGCGACCGCGACACCATCACGTCGCCCACGGTGAGCTGGGAGACGGACAGGGCGCCTTCCATCATGCGCAGCGTATCGGCGTCGATCAGGCCATCGGCCTGCGCATCGCGCATGATCGCGACGAGCTCTTCGCGCGTGTCGGGTTCGCTGGAGAAGGCGGAACTGATCCGCTCCAGCCAGGAGCGCCGTCGTTCGTGCGACTCCGGCGCGGTGCGACTACTGTCGTCTTCGGACATTCGGGGGAAATGGCGCGTGTAAGAAGCGGGCGCCCGGCGATCCGGGCGTGCGGGAAGTCTAGCGCGGTTGGGCAGTGGCGGGCGAGGCGGTGGCCGGCGCGACCGGGTCGGACACGGCCGGTTCGGCCGGTTCTGGCGCGTCGAGGCTGTAGCTGCAGCCGGCCAGGGTCTTGCCCGGGTGCGAATCGACGTTGGAGACGTTGATGATCGCCGACTCGATCCAGCCCGTGGTCCCGTCCGGACCCGTCACCTCGCTGGCACGCGCCTCGCGGCCGAAGATCGCCTTCTCCGGGGTGTCCACCCCGGTTTCCAGCTGGAGTTCGCGTGCCAGCGTGCGCGGGTCGGCCAGGTCCAACACCGCGACCACGCCGTCGCCGGCGAAGGCGATGTGGTCGCTTTGCCGGCCGAAGACGGTCACCGGCGCATTCAGGCGGTACTCGACCATGAACGGATTGGTCTGCGGCTGCGGACGCCAGCCCAGCGCAACGGCGCGAAGCGGGTCGCGCAGCACCGGCACGTAGGCCATGAAGCCTTCGTAGCCCGAGC
Organism: Pseudoxanthomonas daejeonensis; assembly: GCF_010093205.1. Lineage (GTDB taxonomy): Bacteria > Pseudomonadota > Gammaproteobacteria > Xanthomonadales > Xanthomonadaceae > Pseudoxanthomonas > Pseudoxanthomonas daejeonensis. The sequence continues at coordinate 138,225 of NZ_PDWN01000007.1, read as the reverse complement.
GGCATTCAAGCAGGGCCGACAACTCCGGAAGCGCATTGTCCGAAGCAGCGCCGGAATCCTGCGCCAGCGCCGCCAGGGGGGGCAGGGCAAGCAGGAGCAGGGCGGCGCGCGTGTTGTGGCGAGGCGGGCGGGTGCACGGCATGGACAGGTCATTCCTCCGCATAGGGGTCGGGCAGGCCGAGGCCGGCCAGGATCTCGCGTTCGAGCTGTTCCATCGATTCGGCTTCCTTGTCGTCCTCGTGGTCCCAGCCGAGCAGGTGCAGCACGCCGTGCACGGTCAGGTGCGCGTAGTGCGCCACGACCGGTTTGCGCTGCTCCTTGGCCTCGCGCGCCACCACCGGCGCGCAAATGACCAGGTCGCCCAGCAATGGCAGTTTCACGCCTTCGGGCAGCTCGGCCGGGAAGCTGAGCACGTTGGTGGCGTAGTCCTTGCCGCGGTAATGCCGGTTGAGCGCGCGTCCTTCACGTGCATCGACGATGCGGATCGCCAGGTCGGCCTCGCGGATCCGGCTCTTGAGCGCGGCCGCGACCCACTTGCGGAAGCTCACCGCGGACGGCACGCCGGCGCGCGGCGCCGCATAGCTGACCGAGACGTCCAGTCGCACCGGGCCGCGGGTCATGGCCTGCCCCGCAGCGTGTGCGCGGTCGATGCGTGCGTGCTCATGCCGGCCCGGTCTCCCTGTCCTGCGCGTCGCGGCGGTCGTATGCATTGACGATCTTCGCCACCAGCGGGTGGCGGACCACGTCGCGCGCCTCGAAGAAGGTGAAGCTCACGCCTTCGACGTCGCGCAGCACGTCGATCGCGTCGCGCAGGCCCGACTTCACGTGCTTGGGCAGGTCGACCTGGGTCATGTCGCCGGTGACCACCGCGGTGGAGCCGTAGCCCAGCCGGGTCAGGAACATCTTCATCTGTTCGATGGTGGTGTTCTGCGCCTCGTCCAGGATCACGAACGCGTCGTTGAGCGTGCGACCGCGCATGTAGGCCAGCGGGGCGATCTCGATGACGTTCTTCTCCAGCAGCTTGACCACCTTCTCCACGCCGAGCATCTCGTAGAGCGCGTCGTACAGCGGGCGCAGGTAGGGGTCGACCTTCTGGCTCAGGTCGCCGGGCAGGAAGCCGAGCTTCTCGCCGGCTTCCACCGCCGGGCGCACCAGGATCAGGCGCTGCACCCGCGATTCGTTGAGCGCGTCCACGGCCATGGCCACGGCCAGGAACGTCTTGCCGGTGCCGGCCGGGCCGATGCCGAAGTTGATGTCGTGGGTGGCGATGGCGTGCAGGTAGCGCGCCTGGTTGGCACCGCGGCCGCGGATGGTGCCGCGGCGGACCTTCACCGCGACCTCCTGCGGCTGGTAGCCCTCGTCGTCGAGCTGGTCGACGTTGGCCTCGTTCAGGCGCAGGTGGATGGCATGGCTGTCGAACGTGGTCTCGGCCGATTCGGCATACAGCGCACGCAGCAGGTGTTCGGCGCTGGTCGCTGCCTCGTCGTCGCCCTTGATGCGGAACACGTTGCCGCGATTGGCGATCTCCACGCCCAGGCGCAGTTCGATCTGGCGCAGGTGCTGGTCGAACGGGCCGGCCAGGTTGGCCAGGCGTTCGGTGTCGGCGGGCTCGAGCAGGAAATCGCGTTGTGCAGAGGCAGGCATGGGGCGCACGCGGGGGCCGTGCGGATGTCGGAAGTCAGGATCGGAGAGGTTAGCGCGATGTCCGGCGCGGGTCCAAACGCCGGCGCTGGACTGCGGTGGCTTGCAATTAATTAATCACGGGGTTAAATACGGGCCGTGACCGACCCGGTGCGCCCCGCTTCCCGCAGGAAACCCGTTGCCAGCACGGCGCCGCCGCGCCGGGGCCGCGGACGCCCCGGCGCGGACGCCCCCGACCTGCGACCACGCCTGCTCGATGCCGCGCTGGCCTGCTACGGCAGCCACGGCATCGCTGCCGCGTCCCTGCGCGACATCGCCCGGCACGCGGGGGTGACGCCGGCATTGCTGCACTACTACTTCGGCGACCGCGCCCAGCTGCTGGACGCGGTAGTGGCCGAGCGCCTGCTGCCGGCGATCGCACCGCTGCGCGAATCGATCCAGCGCGCCGACGGCGGCGCCGCCGCGCTGGTGGCGGCATTCATCGACGGCATCGCCGAGGTGATCGCGCGCAATCCCTGGTTGCCGGCGCTGTGGGTCCGCGAGGTGGTCAGCGAAGGCGGCGGCCTGCGCGACCTGCTCACCGAGCGCATCGCACCGCCGATCGCGCAGCTGATGGCGGGGCGCTTCGCGCTCGCGCAGGCGCGGGGCGAGCTCAATCCAGACCTGGACCCGCGCCTGCTGATGGTCTCGCTGATCGGCTTGACGATGTTTCCCGCAGCCGGTGCGCCGATCTGGCGGCGGCTGTTCGATGCGCAGGAGCTGGGAATGGATGACGTGCGTCGGCATGCACGGGTGCTGCTCGAGCGTGGACTGGAGCTGGAGGATCGACATGGGAATGCGTAACGCTCGACGGCGACTGGTGCCGGGCGCGGTGCTGGGGTTCTCTTCGTTCCTGGCCGGATGCGCAGCCCCGTCGCCACAGGCGCTGGGCACGCTGGAATGGGACCGCATCACCCTGCCTGCGCCGGTGGCCGAGCGGATCGTCGAAGTCCAGGTGCGCGAGGGCCAGGCGGTCGAGGCAGGCGATGTCCTGCTGCGACTGGATCCGGTGCGCACCCAGGCCCAGCTCGAGGTCGCACGGGCCCAGGCGCGGCAGAGCGGCGAGGCGCTGGCCGAACTGCAGGCGGGACCGCGCAGCGAAGCGATCGCGCGCGCGCGCGCCGACCTGGTGGCGGTGCAGGCGCACGCGGAAGACGCCAGCACCTACTACGCGCGCCTGCGACCACTGGGGCAGCGGCAGCTGGTGGCCGCCGCGGCGGTCGACCGCGCGCGCGCCGATGCGGACAACGCGCAGGCGCAGGTCGCTGCCGCGCGCGAAGCGCTGCTCGAACTCGAACGCGGCACCCGCGAGGAGCAGGTAGCCCAGGGCGAGGCCGCGCTGGCGGCGGCCCGGGCCCACGAAGCCGACCTGGCCGCACTGCTGGAGAAGCTCGAAGTGACCGCGCCACGGGCGGGCCATCTGGACACCCTGCCGTACCGGCTCGGTGACCAGGCTCCGGTGGGCGCTCCGCTGGCCGTACTGCTCGTGGGCGACGCTCCGCACGCACGCATCTACGTGCCCGAGCCGCTGCGCGCACGGGTGAAGGTGGGGGACGCGGTGCGCGTGCACGTGGAGGGCGGCCAGCCGGCCGACTACGCCGGCCGCGTGCGCATGATCCGCAGCGAGCCGGTGTTCACCCCCTACTACGCGCTCACCGGTCGCGACGCGGCGCGCCTGAGCTACCTGGCCGAAGTCTCGCTCGAAGCCGATGCGGCCGGCCTGCCCGCCGGCCTGCCTGCCCGGGTCGAGTTCGATGCATCCCCCTGAGCACGCCGCGCGTGCGGCGATCGTGGCCGATGAGCCGGGCGATGGCATAGCGATCCGCGCGCGCGGCATGACCAAGCGCTTCGGTGCCCTGGTCGCGGTCGACCATGTCGACCTGCAGGTGCCGCGGCGCGCCGTCTACGGTTTCCTCGGCCCCAACGGTTCGGGCAAGTCCACCGCCATCCGCATGCTGTGCGGATTGCTCACTCCCAGCGAAGGCGAGATCGAAGTGCTCGGGCTGCGCATTCCAGAACAGGCCGAGGCGCTGCGCAGCCGGATCGGCTACATGACCCAGAAGTTCTCGCTGTTCGAGGACCTGAGCGTGCGCGAGAACCTGGAATTCCTCGCCGCCGTGCAGGACCTGCCCAGGGCCAGGGCGCGCCGGCGCATCGACGAGCTGATCGGGCAGTACCGTTTCGGCGACCGGCAGAACCAGCTGGCGGGCACGATGAGCGGCGGGCAGAAGCAGCGCCTCGCGCTGGCGGGCGCGGTGATCCACGAGCCCGAGTTCCTGTTCCTGGACGAGCCCACCAGCGCGGTCGACCCCGAATCGCGGCGCGACTTCTGGGAGAAGCTGTTCGAGCTGGCCGACGCCGGGACCACGCTGCTGGTCTCGACCCACTACATGGACGAAGCCGAACGCTGCCACCGGCTGGCCATCCTCGACCACGGCGCCCTGGTGGCGGACGGCTCGCCGGACGAACTGACCGGCGCCCTGGCGGGCCGCACGCTGCTGGTCGAGGCGCCCGAACCGCGCCGCGCCAAGCAGGCGCTGTCGGACGTGCCTGGCGTGGTCAGCGTCGCCCAGATCGGCAACAGCTTGCGCGTCCTGCTGGATGGTGGCGATGACGTTCGGGCCCGCGTGGAGGAGGCGCTGCACGCGGCACGCCTGCCGGCGCAGGTGGAAACGAGCGTGCCGAGCCTGGAGGATGTCTTCGTTGCGGCCACGCGCGCGCGCGCGCCTGCCGGGGAGGCGGCATGAGCGGGCGCCGCCTGTGGGCGGTGATGTTCAAGGAGCTGCGGCAGATGCGGCGCGACCGCATCACCCTGGCGATGATCGTCGCGATTCCCGTGATGCAGCTGCTGCTGTTCGGCTATGCGATCAACACCAACCTGCGCGACCTGCCGGCGGGCATCGTCGACCAGGCCAACACCGCTGCATCGCGCGCGCTGGTGATGGACATGGTCGCCACCACCGTGGTCAGGCCGGTGCGCTTCAAGCAAAGTCCGCAGCAGCTGATGGATGCCATCCGCCGCGGCGAGATCGGCATCGGCATCGTGGTTCCGCCCGACTTCGAGCGACGCCGCGCCGAAGGGCGCGAGCAGGTGCAGGTGCTGGTCGATGGCAGCGACAACGCGATGCAGGGCGCCGCCGTGCAGCTGGCGCAGGTGCCGGTCCAGGATGCAACCGGTACCGCGTCGCCGGCCACCCGCATGCTCGCCGCACAGCCGATCAGCGTGGTCGCGTTCTTCAATCCGGAGCGGCGCTCGGCGGTGAACATCGTGCCCGGCCTGATCGGCGTGATCCTCACCATGACCATGGTCCTGTTCACCGGCGTGTCCATCGTCCGTGAGCGCGAGCGGGGCAACATGGAGCTGCTGATCGTCACGCCGGTCAGCCGCACCGAGCTGATGGCGGGCAAGGTGCTGCCCTACATCGTGATCGGCCTGGTCCAGACCACGCTGGTACTGCTGCTCGGGGTGTGGCTGTTCCAGGTGCCGGTCAATGGCAGCGTGATGCATGTCTACGTGGCGGCGATGCTGCTGATCGTGGCGAACCTGGCCCTGGGCCTGCTGATCTCGACCCAGGCGAAGTCGCAGTTCCAGGCGATGCAGATCACGTTCTTCGTCTTCCTGCCTTCGATCCTGCTGTCGGGATTCATGTTCCCGTTCGCAGGCATGCCGCAGGTCGTGCAGTGGATCGCCGAGCTGTTGCCGCTGACCCATTTCCTGCGCCTGGTGCGCGGCATCATGCTGCGCGGCGCCAGCCTGTGGGAACTGTGGCCGGACGTGCTGGCGCTGGTCGCCTTCACCACGGTGATGATGTCCGCGGCGATCCTGCGTTTCCGCAAGCGGCTCGATTGAGCGGCGCGGCAACGTAACCGCCGTCTTGAGCGGGGCTGGCCCCGCTGCTGTTGGAGCTGGCGAGGACAGCGGGGCAATGGGGCGAGCCCGCTCGACGGACGGCGGTGTCAGGCCGGATCGGCCTCGTCGCGGGTGGATATCCGGCCACGCAGCGAGTTGGTCAACGCACCGGTGACCAGCACGTCCACGAATTGCCCCACCAGGCGCGGGTGTCCGGGAAAGTTCACCGGGCGCATGTTCTCGGTCTTGCCGGTCAGCTCGTCCGGATTCTTCTTCGACGGACCTTCGACCAGCACCGTCTGTACCGTGCCGACCATCCGCTGCGAGATGCCGGCCGCATGCCCGTTGATGTGCGCCTGCAATCGCTCCAGGCGCGCATGCTTGACCGCATCAGGCGTGTCGTCCTCGAGGTCGGCCGCCGGGGTGCCGGGTCGGCGCGAATAGATGAAGGAGAACGACTGGTCGAAGCCCACGTCCTCGATCAGTTTCATGGTCTTGTCGAAATCCGCGTCGGTTTCGCCTGGAAAGCCGACGATGAAGTCCGACGAGATCGAGATGTCCGGACGCACCGCGCGCAGCTTGCGGATCTTCTGCTTGAACTCCAGTGCCGTGTAGCCGCGCTTCATCGCCGACAGCACCCGGTCGCTGCCGGCCTGAACGGGCAGGTGCAGGTAGTTGGCCAGCTGCGGCACGTCTCGATACGCCTCCACCAGCGAGTCGGAGAACTCCAGCGGATGCGAGGTGGTGAAGCGGATCCGGCCGATGCCTTCGATCTGGGCGATGGTGCGGATCAGCAGGCCGAGGTCGGCGACTTCGGCGCCATCACCGTCTTCTTCCATGGGGCCGCGATAGGCGTTGACGTTCTGGCCCAGCAGGTTGATCTCGCGCACGCCCTGCGCGGCCAGCTGCGCCACCTCGACCAGCACGTCCTCGAACGGCCGGCTGACCTCGGTGCCGCGGGTGTAGGGCACCACGCAGAACGAGCAGTACTTGGAGCAGCCTTCCATGATCGAGACGAACGCGCTCGGTCCTTCCGCGCGCGGCTCGGGCAGGCGGTCGAACTTCTCGATCTCCGGGAAGCTGATGTCGACCTGCGGCCGGTTCTGTTCGCGGCGGGCGCGGATCAGCTCGGGCAGGCGGTGCAGGGTCTGTGGGCCGAATACCAGGTCCACATAGGGGGCGCGCTTGACGATGGCTTCGCCTTCCTGCGAGGCCACGCAGCCGCCCACGCCGATGATCACCTCGCGGCCGTTGCCCTTCAGGGCCTTCCAGCGGCCGAGCTGGCTGAACACCTTCTCCTGCGCCTTCTCCCGGATCGAGCAGGTGTTGACCAGGACGACGTCGGCCTCGGCCGGGTCGTCGGTCAACTCCAGGCCCTCGTGCTCGGCAAGCACGTCGGCCATCTTGGCCGAGTCGTACTCGTTCATCTGGCAGCCGTGGGTCTTGATGAAGAGCTTGCCGCGCGCGCCGCCCGGAATGGCGCGCGGCGCGGCGCCCGGCAGCGGGAGCAGGGTGGCGGGGGCGGTTGGCGCGATGGCGGCGTCCGGACGGGCGTCCGGCGAGGCTTTCATCCCGGTCATGGCGGTTAATCCAGGCGGGCAGGGCTGCGCATTGTAACGGCGCCGATCGCCCGCTGGCGTCCGATCCGCGACGCCGGCCACGTTTTTCCGCTTGTCGGACAATGGGTTGGCAATGGTCCGGGAAGCCGGGATACTCCGCGCCATGAAGGGGATGTTGGGGAAAGTGGGCGCCTTGCTGCTGGCGCTGGTCGCCGTGCCGGCCAGTGCCGGCACGCTGTACCGCTGCGTCGGTGCCGACGGCGTGTCCAGCTACGTCAGCAAGCGTATCCCCGGCGCCCAATGCAAGGTCTTCAGCCAGTACACGCCGGATCGGCGGCGGGCGTACCGGCCTGCGGCAACGCCCGCTCCCGCACCGGCCGCGAGCCTGGCGTCGGCCCCGGTGGCCGGCGCGATGCCGGCCACTGCGGTCATGACTCCCGCATCGCACCGCTCCGACGCCATCGTGCCGGCCGCGCTGCCAGCGCCGGGGGGCGCCACGCCGCAGCGTCGGGTCAGCGGGCAGGTCTATTCCTACATGAAGGACGGCGTGCGCCACTTCAGCAGCCGCCCGCCGGGGCGCGGAGCTGGAGCGGCCCAGGTCCGCACGATCGCCTACAGCTACATCGAGACCTGCTACGCCTGCGCAGTCAATCCGGGGGTCAGCTTCGCCACGGTGCGCCTGAACACCAGCGCCTACCAGGCCGAGATCGCTGCCGCGGCGCGCGAGTTCGGGGTGGAAGAGGCGGTCGTGCGCGCGGTCATCCATGCCGAGTCGGCCTACAACCCGCTGGCGCTTTCGCACGCCGGCGCGCAGGGACTGATGCAGCTGATGCCGCCGACCGCGCGCCGGTTCGGGGTGGTCGACAGCTACGACGCGACCCAGAACATCCGCGGCGGGGTGCAGTACCTGGCCTGGCTGCTCAAGCGGTTCAACGGCGACCTGACCCTGGCGGCGGCTGGCTACAACGCCGGCGAGGGTGCGGTGGACCGTCACAAGGGCGTGCCGCCCTACAGCGAGACCCAGCGGTATGTACAGCGGGTCGGGATACTGGCCGAGCGCTACCGCGGCGTGCAGGCGGCGCGCTGATGTGCAGCCCCGAGCAGCGTCGCCATTGTCGGCCTGTTAAGGCTTCCGTTACACTTCCCCGTCTTTTGCGGCTGGACCGCCTGGTAACGGGTGGTTTCCGTGCCGCAGGCAGCCAACGCTACCAGTAGAAAGATTTTCGGAGTGCCGGATGGCCAACGATGAGGTCCACCAGCCCGTTAACACGGGCCGACGCCGGTTCCTGACCGCGACCACCGCAGTGGTTGGCGCCGTCGGAGCAGGTTTCGCCGCAGTACCGTTCATCAAGTCGTGGAACCCCAGTGCCCGTGCCCGGCTTGCCGGCGCGCCTGTGACCGCCGACATCAGTGCCCTGCAGGAAGGCCAGCGCCTGATCCTGGAGTGGCGCGGCCAGCCGATCTGGATCGTCAAGCGCTCCAAGGCGATCCTCGAGGCCTTGCCGACCCTGGACGGCCACCTGCGCGACCCCGAGTCGAATAACGCGGACCAGCAGCCGGCCTACGTGCTGGCCGCGAACCGGGAACTGCGCTCGCTCAAGCCCGAGATCTCGGTCCTGGTCGGCCTGTGCACCCACCTGGGCTGCTCGCCGGAAATGGCCGCCGAGATCCGTCCCGAGCCGTTCGATCCGGAATGGAAGGGCGGTTACTTCTGCCCCTGCCACAAGTCGAAGTTCGACATGGCCGGGCGTGTGTTCCAGGGTGTGCCGGCGCCGACCAACCTGGTCGTGCCGCCGCACTACTACGCCGACGACAACACGATTGTCGTGGGCGTCGATCCGCAGGGGGCGTAAGCGATGTCGAACATCTTCACCCGCACCGCCACCGGTGTGATGGACTGGGTCGACGCGCGCGCGCCGGCGCTGGCGCCGATGTACCGGAAGCACATGTCCGAGTACTACGCGCCCAAGAACTTCAACATCTGGTACATCTTCGGCGTGCTGTCGATGGTGGTCCTGGTCAACCAGATCGTGACCGGCATCTTCCTGACGATGCACTACAAGCCGAGCGCGGCGGAAGCCTTCGCCTCGGTCGAATACATCATGCGCGACGTGGAGTGGGGCTGGCTGATCCGCTACATGCACAGCACCGGCGCCTCGCTGTTCTTCATCGTCGTCTACCTGCACATGTTCCGCGGCCTGATGTACGGCTCGTACCAGAAGCCGCGCGAGCTGGTGTGGATCCTGGGCATGCTTATCTACCTGGTCCTGATGGCCGAGGCCTTCATGGGCTACGTGCTGCCGTGGGGCCAGATGTCGTTCTGGGGCGCCAAGGTGATCATCTCGCTGTTCGGCGCGGTGCCGGTGATCGGCAGCGGCCTGACCGAGTGGATCATGGGCGACTACCTGCCCTCCGACGCCACCCTGGGCCGCTTCTTCGCCCTGCACGTCATCGCCCTGCCGCTGGTCCTGCTGCTGCTGGTCGTCCTGCACCTGGGCGCGCTGCACGAAGTGGGTTCCAACAACCCGGATGGCGTGGAGATCAAGAAGGGGCCGAAGGGCAACCGCTGGTCGCCGACCGCGCCGGCCGACGGCGTGCCGTTCCACCCGTACTACACGGTGAAGGACACGTTCTACGTGTTCGCGATGCTGATCATCGCCGCCTTCATCATCTTCTTCGCCCCCGCCTTTGGCGGCTGGTTCCTCGAGCACGACAACTTCACCGAGGCCAACCGCCTGGTGACGCCCGAGCACATCAAGCCGGTGTGGTACTACACCCCGTTCTACGCGATGTTGCGCGTAGTGCCGGACAAGCTGGGCGGCGTGCTGGTGATGTTCGGCGCGATCGTGGTCCTGTTCTTCCTGCCCTGGCTGGACCGGGCCAAGGTCAAGTCGTACCGCTATCGCGGCAAGCTGTCCTGGACGCTGCTGCTGGCCTTCGCCTTCACCTTCGTGTGGCTGGGCAAGATCGGCGCTGGTCCGGGCACCGATCCGGTGGAGACGATCATCGGTCGCTTCCTGACCGCCTATTACTTCCTTTTCTTCCTGACCATGCCGCTGTGGACCAAGCTGGACAAGACCAAGCCGGTGCCGGAACGGGTGACGACGCATGACTAAGAAGTGGATTGCCCTGCTGGCCTCGGCCGCCGCCGGACTGCTGTTCTCCGCCGCCGCGATGGCCGCCGCCGGAGGCCCCGTGCAGCAGGCGGGGAACGACCTGTCTGATCGTGCTTCGCTCCAGCGCGGCGCGGCGCTGTACATGAACTACTGCTCCAGCTGCCACTCGCTGAAGTTCCTGCGCTATTCGCGCATGGCCGAGGACCTGGGGCTGACCGAAGAAGAAGTGATGGGCAACCTGAACTTCACCGGCGCCAAGTTCGGCGAGCAGATCCAGGTCACCATGCACAACGCCGACGGCACCGCCTGGTTCGGCAAGATGCCGCCGGACCTGAGCCTGATCTCGCGTGTCCGTGGCAGCAACTGGATCTACACCTACCTCAAGTCCTTCTACCTGGACGAGTCGCGTCCGCTGGGCTGGAACAACCAGCTGTTCCCGAACGCCTCGATGCCCAACCCGCTGTGGGAGCTGCAGGGCCTGCAGCATGCCGAGTTCGGCGAACCCGACGCGGCCGGCACCCGGCATCCGGAGCGGCTGGTGGTCGCCGGGACCGGGCGGCTGTCGGCGGTCGAGTTCGACCAGACCGTGCGCGACATCACCAATTTCCTCGAGTACGCCGGCGAACCGGCCGCGCTGAAGCGGCAGGCGCTGGGGGTCTGGGTGATCCTGTTCCTGGTGCTGTTGACCTTCCTGGGCTACCTGCTCAAGCAGGAGTACTGGACGGACGTCCACTGACACGACGCGCCCGGACGGGCGCGTGCGTGCGTGATGCCGGGGCCGGGTTCATCCCGGCCTTGCGCTTTTCCGGCGCACCCCGGCACACTCGGGGGAATGTGGCGACTGCCGGCGAGGGGCCTGGCGGCGTCGATGCGGTCGGCGGAGTCCGGCCGTCGGAGGCCTAGATGGCAGCGAGCGTGCGCATGCGCAATACCCTGACGTTGTTCTCCTCCGTCGATGACGTGCTCTGTCATCGCGTGCGCCTGGTCCTGGCGGCCAAGGGCGTCAGCTACGACCTGGTCCCCGTGGACGCGCAGAATCCGCCCGAGGACCTGATCCACCTCAATCCGTACCACTCGGTGCCGACCCTGGTCGAGCGCGAGCTGGTGCTCTACGCCGCCTCCGTGGTGAGCGAATACCTGGACGAGCGCTACCCGCATCCGCCACTGATGCCGGTCGATCCGCTTTCCCGCGCGCGCCTGCGCCTGGCGATGCTGCGCATCGAGCACGACTGGGTCCCGCAGGTGCAGGCGATCCAGCTCGGCAACAAGCAGCAGGCCGAGGCCGGACGCAAGCGCCTGAAGGAACTCCTGACCGAGTCGTTGCCGTTGTTCAAGGCCAGCAAGTTCTTCCTCAATCCGGAAATGAGCCTGGCCGACTGCGCGATGGCGCCGATCATCTGGCGCCTCAATGCGCTGGACGTGCCGTTGCCCAAGGACGGCAAGGCCATCGAGGACTACGGCAACCGGATCTTCCGCAATCCCGGTTTCCTGCGCAGCCTGACCGACCAGGAAAGGAAACTGCGCGACATGCCGGCCTGACCGGCGGCCATGGCGTCGGCAATACCCGCCATGGCGGCGTAGACTGACCGCATGAGTGACGACGCGACGCCCATGACCAGCTACCGCCCGTACCTGCTGCGGGCGCTGACCGAGTGGATCAACGACAACGGCATGACCCCGCACATCCTCGTGGATGCGGGGATGCCCGGCGTGCGCGTGCCGCCGGGCACGGTGCGCGAGGGCAGGGTCGTGCTCAACATCGCCGACCGCGCGGTGGTCGGGCTGCAGATGGACAACGAGTGGATCGGTTTCACCGCGCGTTTCGGCGGCGTCAGCCAGCCGGTGCACGTGCCGATCGGCGCGGTGCTGGCGGTCTATGCGCGCGAGACGGGGCAGGGCATGGTCCTGCCCGAGGAAGCCGCGGGTGGGGCACATGCGCACGGCGACGAGGAAGGGACGGAAACCGGAGGCCCCGACACCGAGGGCCCCGACACGCCGCCCGATGGGCCGGCCAATCCGTCACCGGGCAAGCGCCCGCACCTGCGCGTGGTGAAGTAACCCGGAGCGGCTTTTGCCGGCGCCGGGTCAGTCGTTGCGCGTGCGGTCGAACGGAATCACCCGCGAGCCCGCGGAAGGACCCACGAACGACACCAGGCGATCGCCGCGCAGCACGAGCCGGCCGACCATTCGTTCGACCCCGTCGTGCGAATAGTCGAAACGGAAGCTACGCTCCAGCCCCAGCCAGCCGTCCTCGCGCCGGTACGGACGGACGCCGGAGGCCTGCACGCTCTGGTCCAGCCACTGCACGTCCGCCGCGATGCAGGCGTCGCGCCCGAGCGATTCGGCGCGTTCGGCCGCCGCGCGCGCGGCGTTCCACCAGGCGAACACGGCGGCGCCGGCGATCATGAGCAGGATGACGGTGGGCATGCGCGCATCGTAGCGGAAGTGGTTGTGCGCGCACCCGCGTCCGGGTGGAACGCTGTCCTGCCGCGCCTGTACGCAAGAGCTCGCTAGTGCGCCGGCTCGGGGGTGTTGTGCGCCGGTGCCGGCGGCGCGGCAGGCGCGGCCATCGGCGCCCCTGCAAGCGACAGGATCCCACCCAGCTGCGCCTGCGGTTTGAGCTTGAGCAGCACCGCCCAATCGCGCCGGTTGAAGCTGCACGCCGCGGCGTTTCCCGGACGGCAGGCGGCGGCGTTGATCGGGGTGGCCGAATCCTCCGCCTCCGCTGCGCCGGCGGACACGGCGGGGATGGCGGCATGTGATGGCGTCGCACCCGATGCCGGTTGTGCCGCGGCGGCTGCCTGCACCGGGCCCGCGTCCGGCGCACCGGCCTGCGCGCCGGGAACGCCGGCCATGGCCTGGCCCAGCGCGGCCGGGTCCAGCCGTCCGCTGCGATCCAGCGGCAGCTTGCGCATCACCACCGAATTGAGCACGTTGCCGCCGATCAGGTAGAGGGTGCGGTCCCCGCCGACATTGGCGGCGACCACGATCTCGCAGTGCGAACGGGTCGGCAGCCGGCCTTGCCCGGACAGCGCCGCGCGCAGCCCGGCCGGACCCAGGCCCTCGTCGTCGGCGCGCAGGAAGCACAGCATGTCGCCCGGCACGGCCTTGCCGGTGAACGGATCCGCGAACAGGTAGGGGCTGGTTTCCGGATTGCGCCAGGCGCGGGCGATGTAATCCAGGTGGCGCGGTGATCCGATGAAACCCGGGAGCGGTGCCCGCCCCATCACCCAGGAAATGAAAGCGGCCGACCAGGGATTGTCGACGAGGAAGGCGCGGCAGTCGTTGTCGACTTCGCGGCCGCCGCCCGGATACATGCAGCTGGCCGCGCCGGCCGTGCCGCCGGCGGCCATCGACGACAGGGTGCCGCTCTCGCGCCAGTACTGCGCCACGCGTTGCCAGGCGGGCGTGACCTCGTCGAAAAGAGGCGCACGCTCGGCTTCGGTCACGCCCAGCGAGGCCAGCCGGCCGTCGGCCTCGATGAAGGGGCGCAGCCACATCCGGTGTTCCTGGCAGGCGGTACGCACGATCGCCGTGGCGGTCGCTTCGACCCCGAAGCGTGGCGGCACGTCGCAGACCTCGACGCCGTTGGCCATCGCGGTTCCCGGCAGCATCAATGCCGCCAGCAGCAGGCAACGGATAGGGCGCATGGGCATGTCCTTTCCCCGGGGTTGGATCGAGCTTAGCCGGCGCCGGTGGATGCGGCGTGCAGGGCGGGTCGGCGTCTCTCCGTCGGATAACGCCAAGGGGGCGGCGTGGGGGACACGACTGCAAGGGCGCGGCGTTGCGTGCGCGCGTTTGCGCGGCGGGGTCGCGGGCCCTGAGCAGGTGCGGGCCGCCCGGCCGATCAGGTCTATCGCGCCGGCGGCGGACCGAGCTTCATCGACAGGTCGATCGCCCGCACGTGCTTGGTGAGCGCGCCGATGGAAATGAAGTCCACGCCATCGGTGGCGATAGCGCGCAGGCCTGCCAGGTCCACGCCGCCGGAGACCTCCAGCGGGATGCGCCCATCGAAGGGTGCGGCCCGGGCGATACGCACGGCTTCGCGGCGATCGGCCGCGGTGAAGTCATCGACCAGGATGCGGTCGCAGCCGGCGGCCAGCGCCTCGCGCAGCTGGTCCAGCGTTTCGACCTCCACGATCAGCGGCAGCGCGGGCTGGGCATCGCGCGCCTTCGCGATGGCCCGGGCAACCGAGCCGGCCACGCGGATGTGGTTCTCTTTCAGCATCACCGCGTCGTACAGGCCGATGCGGTGGTTGGCGCCCCCACCGGTGCGCACCGCGTACTTCTGCGCCTGGCGCAGTCCGGGCAAGGTCTTGCGGGTATCGAGGATCACCGTGCCGGTGCCGCGCACCGCTTCGACGTGGGCAGCGGTGGCGGTGGCGGTACCGGAAAGGGTCTGCAGGAAATTCAGCGCGGTGCGCTCGGCGCTGACCAGCGCACGGCTGCGCCCCTCGAGCAGGGCGAGCACGCTGCCGGCGGCCACGCGCGCACCTTCCTCGATGTTCCATTCGATCCTCACCTGCGGGTCGAGCGCGCGGTGGCAGGCATCGAACCAGGGCCGCCCGGCGATCACCGCATCCTCCTTGCACAGCAGGTAGGCGCGTTCGGGTACGTCCGGCAGCAGGGCGGCGGTGACGTCGCCACTGCCGAGGTCTTCGTCCAGTGCACGCCGCACGTCGGCCTGCACGAGCGCATCCGGTGGCGGCTGGAGTAGCACGCCTGCTCAGGCCGACGGGAAGTCGGCCACCTGCGCGGTGGCGAGTGCTTCTTCGACCAGCAGCACCGGAATTCCGTCGTCGACCCGGTACACCTGCTTGCGGTCACGGGTCACCAGCGCTTCGCGCAGGGGCGCGGCCTGGGGGCTGCCGTCGGCGCGCCGGACCTGGCCGGCCGCGATCGCGCGGTTCAGCGCATCCAGTCCGCGCGATTCCAGCAGTGCCAGCGGCTGGCGGGTGTCGGGCGAACACAGCAGGTCGAGCAGCTTGCGGTCCATGGGTCCGGTCGGGTCGCGTGGAAGGCGGCTAGAATACGGCCTTGTCACCGAGGACGGCCATGCCAGCCCAGCCCAACCCGCCAGTGGCGCCCCTGACCACCCCGCTCGTGGGCCTGGTGATGGGCTCGCGTTCCGACTGGGAGACGATGCAGCACGCGGCGCAGAAGCTCGATGCGCTGGGCGTTCCGCATGAAGTGAAAGTGGTCTCCGCGCACCGCACGCCCGACGTCCTGTTCGAGTACGCCGCCAGCGCCCAGGCGCGCGGGCTGCGGGCGATCATCGCCGGTGCCGGTGGCGCGGCACACCTGCCGGGCATGCTCGCGGCCAAGACCGCCGTGCCGGTGCTGGGCGTTCCGGTGCAGAGCAAGGCGTTGAACGGCATGGATTCGCTGCTGTCGATCGTGCAGATGCCCGCCGGCATCCCGGTGGCGACCTTCGCCATCGGCAATGCGGGTGCGGCCAACGCGGGATTGTTCGCGGCCGCAATTCTGGCGACCGACCATCCGCACATCGCGCAGGCGCTCGATGCGTTCCGCCAGCGCCAGACCGACGACGTCACCGCCAACGACGACCCGCGGCAATGACCACGGTCGGCATCCTCGGAGGCGGGCAGCTGGCCCGCATGCTCGCTCTTTCGGGCGCGCCCCTGGGGCTGCGCTTGCTGGTCATGGATACCGTCGCCGACGCGTGCGCCGGCCAGTTCGCGCCTTTGCTGGTCGGCGACTACCGCGACGAGGTCGCGCTGGCCGAATTCGCCTCCAGGGTCGACGTCGCCACCTTCGATTTCGAGAACGTACCGGCCGAAAGCGCCGAGTGGCTGTCCGCACGCGTGCCGGTGTTCCCCAACCCGCGCGCGCTCGCGGTGGCGCAGGACCGGCTTGCCGAGAAGACCCTGTTCCGCGAGCTGGACATTCCGGTGCCCGAGTTCGCCGCGGTCGCCGATCGGGTGGGCCTGGATCGCGCGCTGCAGGCGGTAGGCGTGCCGTGCATCCTCAAGACCCGCCGCCTGGGGTATGACGGCAAGGGCCAGTTCCGGATCCGTTCGCATGCAGATGCCGATGCGGCCTGGGCCGCGCTAGGCGCGCAGGCCGGCGCGGTCGGTTTGATCGTCGAGGCCTTCGTCCCGTTCGAGCGCGAACTGAGCGTGGTCGCGGTGCGAGGCCGCGACGGCGAGTTCCGCACGTGGCCGCTGACCGAGAACTGGCATGTTGACGGGGTGCTGTCGGCCAGCCTGGCGCCGGCGAAGGTCGATGCCGCGCTGGCGCAGACCGCCACCACCTACGCGCGCCGGCTGGCGGAGCGGTTGGACTATGTAGGCGTGTTCGCGCTGGAACTGTTCTGCCGCAACGGCGAGCTGCTGGCCAACGAGCTGGCGCCGCGCGTGCACAACTCCGGCCACTGGACGATCGAGGGCGCCGAAACCTCGCAGTTCCAGAACCACCTGCGCGCCGTGCTGGGCCTGCCGCTGGGGGCGACCGCGATGCGCGGACGCGCCTGCATGCTCAACTGGATCGGGGCGATGCCCGATGCCGCCGCAATCCTGGGTGAACCCGGCGGCCACTGGCACGACTACGGCAAGGAGCCGCGCGACGGGCGCAAGGTCGGGCATGCGACGCTGCGCGCGGACGATCCGCAGGTGCTGGCCGATATCCTGGAGCGGGTCGGGCGTGCGCTCGGCCGGGAAGCGCAGTGCGCACCGCCGGTAGCGGCGCTGCGCGATAGCGGCGCCTGATCACGCGCGGCAGGGGGCTCGCGCCCCTGGAATAGGTCGCACATCGCGGTCGTGTCCGCTCGCTGCGACGTCCCGGGCCGTTGCGGACGTGGATATGCCAGCAAGGCGGTGCCCCGGTTTGCGGAGGGGCGGGCACCGGCGGGTTCACCGCCACGCCATCAGCGCAGGCGCTTCGCCACCGCGTCCCAGTCCACGACCTTCCAGAACGCCTCCAGGTATTCGGCACGCCGGTTCTGGCGGTCGAGGTAGTAGGCGTGCTCCCACACGTCGCAGGCGAGCAGGGGCGTATCGGCACCCGTCAGCGGGGTCGCCGCGCCGCGCGTGGCGACGATGCCCGGGTTGCCGTCCGCGCGTTGCACCAGCCAGACCCAGCCAGAGCCGAACAGGCCCAGCGCCATCCGGGTGAACTCCTCGCGGAAGCGGGAGACGTCGCCGTACTGGCGCGCCAGCAGTCCGGCCAGGGCGTCCCCCGGCTCGCCGCCGCCGCGCGGCGACAGGCAGGCCCAGTAGAAGCCGTGGTTCCAGGCCTGTGCGGCGTGCTCGGCGAGGCGGCCGCGCGCGCGGCGCACGACCTCCTCCAGCGGCAGCCCGGCCAGTCCGCTGCCTTCGAGCAGGCGGGCGGCTTCCTCGACATGGGCCCGGTGGTGCGC
Organism: Pseudoxanthomonas daejeonensis; assembly: GCF_010093205.1. GTDB lineage: Bacteria > Pseudomonadota > Gammaproteobacteria > Xanthomonadales > Xanthomonadaceae > Pseudoxanthomonas > Pseudoxanthomonas daejeonensis. The sequence continues at coordinate 120,642 of NZ_PDWN01000007.1, read as the reverse complement.
GCCGTGGTGCAGGTCCAGCGTGGCGGCGGAAATGTGCGGCTCCAGCGCATCGCGGGCGTAGGGCAGGGCGGGCAGTTCGATGGCCATGCATCCTCGGGATGGGGTTCGGCGTCGGTGCGGTGGATTACAATTGCGACTTCAGTTTAGCCGACGGCGGGGCCGCTCCCCGGCGTCCAGGAGAGTCGCAATGGCGGTGATGGAGCGCATCCAGGCCGAAGTGGAGAGCCATCCGGTGGTGTTGTTCATGAAGGGCACGCCGGCCTTCCCGATGTGCGGTTTCTCCGCGCGCGCGGTCCAGGCCCTGCAGGCGGCCGGTGCCGAGCAGCTGCACACGATCAACGTGCTCGAGGAGCCGGAAATCCGCGCCAACCTGCCGCGCTATTCCAACTGGCCGACGTTCCCGCAGCTGTTCCTGCACGGCGAGCTGATCGGCGGCTGCGACATCACCCTGGAGCTGCTCGAAGCCGGGGAACTGCAGCGCATGGTCAACGAAGCGCAGTCGCAGTGAGTCTGCTCGAACTGCCTTCCGCCGCGCCGCGACCGCTGGCCGGCCGCGTCATCCTGCTCAGTGGCGCCCATGGCGGCCTCGGTGCCGAGGCGGCGAAGGCCTGCGCGGCCGCAGGCGCGACCCTGGTCCTGCTCGGCCGCCGCCTGCCCAAGCTCAACCGGGTCTATGACGCGGTGGCCCAGTGCGGTCCGGAGCCGGTGCTGTACCCGCTCGACCTGGAGGGCGCGGGACCGGACGACTATGCCGAACTGGTCGACCGCCTGGAGGCCGAACTGGGTCGGCTCGACGGAGTCCTGCATTGCGCCGCGGAATTCCGCGGCCTGACGCCGCTGGAGCACCTGGATCCCGCCGCCTTCGCCCGCGCCATCCACGTGAACCTGACGGCGCCGTGGTGGCTGGTCCAGGCCTGCCTGCCGCTGCTGAAGCAGGCGCCGGACGCCTCGGTGGTGCTGGCCGTGGACGATCCTGCCCGCGTGGGCGCGGCCTATTGGGGAGGCTACGGCGTGGCCCAGCACGGCCTGCACGCGCTGGTCGGCATGCTGGCGGCGGAACTGGCTGCCACGGCGGTCCGGGTCGCCGGGCTGCAGCCCGGGCCGATGCGGACGCCCCTGCGCGCACGCGCCTATGCCGACGACGTCGGCGAGGACCTGCGCGATCCCGAGGCCTATGCCGGGGCCTGCGTCACCTTGCTGTCGCCGGCCGGCGCCGCCTGGCGCGGCTCGGTATGGGGTGCGTCCGCCGGGAATGCCGGTCAATGACCATCCTGTCCGCGGCGCTGCTGCTGTTCCTGATCCTGGATCCGCTGGGGAACATTCCGGTCTTCCTCAGCGTGCTCAGGCCGCTGCCGCCCAGGCGCCAGCGCATCGTGCTGATCCGCGAGCTGCTCATCGCCCTGGCCGTCCTGATGCTGTTCCTGTGGTGCGGCAAGTACTTCCTGGAGCTGATGCACCTGCGCCAGGAGTCGGTCTCGATCGCCGGCGGCATCGTCCTGTTCCTGATCGGCATCCGCATGATCTTCCCCCGGCCGGAAGGGCTGATGGGCGAGATCCCCGACGGCGAGCCGTTCATCGTCCCGCTCGCCATCCCGCTGGTGGCCGGCCCCTCGGGCATGGCGGCGGTGATGCTGATGGGCAGCAACGAACCGCACCGGCTGGGGGACTGGAGCCTGGCCCTGCTCCTGGCCTGGGGCGGAACGGCGGCGATCCTCATGGCCGCGCCGTATCTCTACCGGCTGCTGGGACGCCGGGCCCTGATCGCGATCGAGCGCCTGATGGGCATGCTCCTGGTCGCCATCTCGGTGCAGATGCTGCTGGACGGCCTGGCCGTCTACCTGGGGTTGCCGGCCGCCTGAGTGGCGGGCCGCTGCGTGCGGCTGGGGGTTATTTCTTTCGACGCCAGGTGGTGCGGCGCAATATTTTTTTCGTCACGTAGTGGTCACATCTGCAACCTAGCATGTTAATCTGGCGTTAACCCCTGTGATGCCTGTCGCAGGGAAGCCAATCCAGCCGCCCTGCCTGGGCACCTCGCCTGAAATGTCACTCCTACCCGAGGCTTCTCATGACTGATACCCGTCGACTCAGGATGTCCAAACTCACCCTGGGTCTGGTCGCCGCGCTTGCCGCCGCTCCCGCCTTCGCCCAGAGCACCTCCGCCGGCGTCGGCGGTCTCGTCACGGACAACGGCGGCCAGCCGGTCACCGGTGCCGAAGTGGTCATCACCCACGTGGAGTCCGGCACGATCAGCCGCGCCACGACGGACGCCAGCGGTCGCTGGACGGCCCGCGGCCTGCGCGTCGGCGGCCCGTACGAGATCACGATCACCAAGCCGGGTGCCGGCACCAAGACCGAAGACAACGTCTTCCTGGCCCTGAACCAGGTGAGCACCGTGAACGCGGCGCTGACCGGCGACGTGACCACCCTCGGCGCCGTGCAGGTCACCGGCGTGTCCGGCGGCTCGGAAGTGTTCAGCGCCACCAAGATGGGCTCGGGCACCAGCGTCGACCAGCGCATCATCGAGGCGTTGCCGTCGATGAACGGCAACATCCAGGACTTCATGCGCCTGGATCCGCGCGTGACCTTCACCGACCGCGCTTCGGGCAGCATGACCGCCGGCGGCCAGAACCCGCGCTTCAACAAGATCACCATCGACGGCGTCTCGGCCAGCGACACCTTCGGCCTGGAAGGCAACAACATGCCGACCATGCGCCAGCCGGTGTCGATGGAGGCCATCGAGGCCATCGACATCAACCTGTCCAACTACGACGTGTCGCTGTCCGGCGCCGCCGGTGCCAGCGTCAACGCGGTCACCAAGTCGGGCACCAACGAATTCCATGGTTCGGTGTACGGCACCTACCGCGACGGCGACTGGTTCGGCGACTACCCGGCGCGCATCGCCGGCAGCAGCGCCGATGTGACCGGCCTGGCTTTCGACGAGTTCTCTGAGGAGTCGACCTGGGGCGTGACCCTGGGCGGCCCGATCGTCAAGGACAAGCTGTTCTTCTTCGCCAACTACGAGAAGTTCAAGCAGAGCGACATCGGCCCGGCCGGCCAGAGCCAGGGCGTCAACCCGCTGGATGCCGGCAGCGTCGATTTCACTGCCGCCGACCTGGCCGAAGTGCAGCGCATCGCCAGCGACGTGTGGGGCTTCGACGCCGGCGGCATGTCCGGCAGCGGCGACACCGAGCTGGAAGAGTACGCGCTGAAGCTGGACTGGAACATCAACGAGGACCACCGCGCCAGCCTGCGCTACAGCAAGCTGGAGCAGAACCGCGTGCGTCCCGACGCGCCGACTGCCAGCCTGATTTCGCTGAGCTCGAACTGGTTCAACCACGCCAAGACCGTGGAGAGCTACGTCGGCCAGCTGTTCAGCGACTGGAGCGACACGTTCTCCACCGAGTTCAAGGTTTCGTACCGCGACTACTCGGCGGTCCGCGTCAGCCCGACCAACGCGCCGACCATCCAGGTCTACTTCGACGACGGCATCGCCGGCAACGGCAACGACGCCCCGATCGGCACCAACAGCAACAGCACCAGCGGCCTGGATGCGATCCGCCTGGGCACCGAGCGCAGCTCGCCGGGCAACACCCTGCTGACCGAGTCCTGGAGCTACTACGGCGCCGGCGTGTGGACCGTGGGCGACCACGACATCAAGTTCGGCGCCGAGTACAGCGAGACCGAGATCTACAACTTCTTCCTGCAGGACTTCTGGGGCAACTACAGCTTCTACGTCCCGCGGGTGAACGGCGTATCCAACTTCGGCAACCTGCTGCGTGGCCAGTACTTCGACTACGACCTGCAGACCAACCCGACTGACCCGAACGCGATCGCGGCCCGTTACACCAACAAGAACACCGGCCTGTTCATCCAGGACACCTGGTACGTCAACAGCAACCTGACCCTGACCGTCGGCCTGCGCGCCGACAAGCCCGACGCCAGCCCGACCCCGCCGTACAACGCGTGCTTCGGCGCGGCCCCGGGCACCGCCAATCCCGCCTGCGGCAGCGGCTACACGGGTGGTTTCGGCCTCGACAACACCAGCACCTACAACGGCGACTTCATCGTCCAGCCTCGTTTCGGCTTCAACTACACCTTCGACAGCGAGCGCCCGATGCAGCTGCGCGGTGGCGTGGGCCTGTTCCAGGGTGATGCGCCGCAGGTGTGGGTCGGCAATGCCTACAGCAGCACGGGCATGAACTACATCTCGTTCCAGAACGGCACCGCCTGGCAGACCGTCCCGTTCAGCGCCGACGGCCTGAACCAGAACGTTCCCCCGGGTGGCTCGGGCGTGCGCAACGTCAACGTGATCAGCGAAGACTTCGAGCTGCCGTCGGTGTGGAAGGCCAACCTGGCCATCGATGTAGAGACCCCGTGGTGGGGCACCGTTGCGTCGGCCGAACTGCTGCTGACCGATGTCAACAACGGCCTGTTCTACCGCAGCCTCAACGTTGGTCCGGGCTACATGGGTCCCGATGGCCGCGTGCTGTACTGGAACCCGAACAGCCCGCGTCCGTTCGGCAACACCTCCGCCGGCGCCACCCCGACCAACGGCGCGCGCTACAACCGCAACGGCTACTTCGGCGACGTCCTCCTGCTGGAGAACACCAACAAGGGCAAGGGCCAGCAGCTGACCCTGTCGCTGGCCAAGCCGTTCAGCACCGACAGCGACTGGTCCTGGACCGTGGGCTACACCTACACCCAGGCCACCGAAGTGGGCGCGCTGACCAGCTCGACCGCCGGCTCCGGCTTCGGTTCGCAGTACGGCTTCAACATCAACGAGCCGAATTCCACCACCGCCCGCTACGAGATCAGGGACCGCTTCACCGGCGCCCTGAACTGGTCGCACAAGTTCTTCGGCGACAACGCCACCCAGGTCGGCCTGTTCTACGAAGGCCGCAGCGGCCGTCCGTACAGCTACATCTTCAACAACGACGCCAACGGCGACAACCGCACGTTCAACGACCTGTTCTACGTGCCGGCCGGCCCTGGCGACGTGCTGTTCGGCAGCATGAACGCGACCACCGGTGCGTTCACTCCGAACGCGGCGATGGAGCAGGCGTTCTGGGCGTGGATGGCGGAGAACCCGCAGCTGCAGCGCTACCGCGGCAGCTACGCGCCGGAGAATGCGTTCAACGCCGGCTGGGTGAATACCTTCGACATCCGCATCAGCCAGGAGCTGCCGGGCTTCTTCGATGGCCACAAGTCGAAGATCTGGCTGGACATCCAGAACGTCGGAAACATGATCAACAAGGACTGGGGCCACATCGTCGACTACGGCTTCAACGCCAACCAGGCCGTCGCGTCGCTGGTGGGCATTTCCAACGGCAAGTACGTCTACGGCTACCGTGGCAACTTCAACGGTTCGCCGCAGTTCGGCCAGACCCCGGCCGAGGGCATCCCGACCAACTCCGACAGCCAGACCAACGGCATTTCGCAGTGGTCGCTGCAGGTGGGCCTGCGCTACGACTTCTGATCCGGAAGTCCGACGCGACGCGTGACCGAAACGGCCGGGGCGACCCGGCCGTTTCCTTTTTGGGGCGCAACGGTGCTTTGCAGCGGCTGCTGGAGTAGAGTCGGCGGCCGGTTTCCCGAGATTCGGCAAGGTTCCATGAACGAAATGGTCGCCACGAGCACGCTGCCCGTGCAGGACGCACGCATCTTCCCGCGCGGCGGGCTCGATGTACTTTCGCGAACCGAGGTGGCGCGCCTGCGCGATGCCTCCAGCGGTGGCATGCACGAGCTGCTGCGCCGCTGCGCGCTGGCGGTGCTAACCAGCGGCAGCGCCAACGATGATCCGCGCGCCGCGCGCGACCTCTATCCGAACTTCGATATCCAGGTCACCCAGCAGGATCGTGGCGTGCGCATCGACCTGGCCAACGCGCCGGCGATGGCCTTCGTCGACGGCGAGATCATCCACGGCGTGGCCGAGCTGCTGTTCGCCACCGTGCGCGACCTGGCCTGGACCGCGATCGAGCTGGGCGAGGACTGCAAGGGCGCCGACCTCGATACTTCGCCGGGAATCACCGACTCGGTGTTCGGCCTGCTGCGCAACGCGCGGATCCTGCAGCCGTCGGATCCGAACCTGGTCGTGTGCTGGGGCGGGCACTCGATCTCGCGCGAGGAGTACATCTACACCAAGCAGGTCGGCTACGAGCTCGGCCTGCGCGGGCTCGACATCTGCACCGGCTGCGGCCCGGGCGCGATGAAGGGGCCGATGAAGGGCGCGACCATCGCCCATGCCAAGCAGCGGCGGGCCCGCACCCGCTACATCGGGATCACCGAGCCGGGCATCATCGCCGCCGAATCGCCGAACCCGATCGTCAACCACCTGGTGATCATGCCGGACATCGAGAAGCGCCTGGAGGCGTTCGTGCGCCTGGGCCACGGCATCCTGGTGTTTCCCGGCGGCGTCGGCACGGCGGAGGAAATCCTGTACCTGCTGGGCATCCTCTTGCGCGAGGAGAACGCGGACCTGCCGTTCCCGCTGATCCTCACCGGTCCCACCATCGCCGCGCCGTACTTCGAGCAGATCGACCGGTTCCTGCGCCTGACCCTCGGCGAAGCGGCGACCTCGCGGTACGAGATCGTGGTCGGCGATCCGGCCGCGGTATCGAAGAAGATGGCCGCGGGCATCCGCAAGGTGCGCGAGGCCCGCATCGCGCACAAGGACTCGTTCTACTTCAACTGGGGCATCGACATCCCGCTGGAGTTCCAGCGCCCGTTCGTGCCGACCCACGAGGCGATGGCCGCGCTGGACCTGCACCACGGCCGCCCGCCCTCCGCGCTGGCCGCCGACCTGCGCCGGGCGTTCTCCGGCATCGTGGCCGGCAACGTCAAGGAGGACGGCCTGCGCCGGATCGAGGAGCACGGGCCCTTCGAGATCCACGGCGCCCCGGACATGATGGCGGCGCTGGACGGCCTGCTGCGCGCGTTCGTCGAACAGCGGCGGATGAAGATCGCGGGGGAATACCGGCCCTGTTACCGGGTGGTGGCCTGAGCGAGGGCTGCCGGATCGGCGCCTGTGTTGGCGGCACTGGCCGCCTTGAGGGGGCGTGACGCGACCCCGATCACGGAACGCCCGGCGCCTTTTTTCCGATTCGCCGTCTGGGTTTCCCGCCTCTCCGGCCAGACCGACCGTTCGTCCCGGCGCCGCTTGCGTCCGTTTCCCGTCGGGCTAGTCTGCCCGGGTCACGTTGGGGAACGTCCGCATGCCGTCCAACCGCCAAACCGGCTTCACCTTGGTCGAACTGATGATCGCCGTCGCTGTGCTGGCGATCCTGCTGGGACTGGCCTTGCCCAGCTTCCAGGCCAGCATGCGCTCCAACCGGGTCGCGACGACCAGCAACGAGCTGCTCGGCTCTCTTTCACTGGCACGTACCGAGGCGATTCGCGGCCTGGGACCGGCGGGTGTGTGTGCCAGCGCTGACGGAGCCGCCTGCACGGCGACTACCGACTGGGCCAACGGCTGGATCGTCTGGCGCGAAGACCGGGCCGCGGGCGGCGTGACGACGCGTACGGTGGTCCGTTACATCCAGCCCAAGCAACGGATGGCGATCGTCGGCCCGAACGACGGCATGCAGTTCACGACCCAGGGACGCGCGCAGGGCGGCGCTGACCGTTTCGGCGTGGCGCCGGCAGACGCCGTCGCGCCTGCCCGCTGTCTCATGATCAACGCCACGGGTCAGGCGCGGATCAGCCAGGGAGCCTGCGTATGAACCGGATAGCAAGGCGTCAGCGGGTGATCGGTGCAGGCCGCATGGCCGGTTTCAGCCTGATCGAGGTCATGGTCGCGGTTCTGGTTCTCGGCATGGGGCTGCTCGGTTTCGCGCTGTTGCAGACCATGAGCGTACGCTTCACCCAGAGTGCCAGCCAGCGCACCCAGGCCACCAACCTCGCCTACGACATGCTGGACCAGGTCCGCGTCAACCGGCTCGCCGTGGGCCAGTACGTGGGCAACTACACCGCAACCGTCGCCGGTGCCGCATGCCAGCCGGACGGCACCGTCACCCCGGCGAAGTACCGCGGTGTGTGGGAATGCCGGCTGGGCAAGGCGCTGGGCGCCGGCGCGACGGCGAACGTGGCCCTCAACGCCGGCCAGGTCACGGTCTCCGTCACCTGGGGTGACGAGCGCTGGAACGATTCGGACGGTGACGGCACGGTGAGTGCGGCCGAAAGCAACCAGACTTTCGTGACGGTGACCCGCCTGTGAAAGCGAATTCAAAGAAGAAGATCAGTGGCCTGTCGCTGATCGAGCTCATGATCGCGTTGCTCATCGGCAGCATCCTGCTGATTGGGGTCGTGCAGATCTTCAGTGCCTCGCGCACCGCCTATCAGCTGTCCGAGGGCATGTCCCGGGTGCAGGAGAATGGGCGCTTCGCTCTCGACTATCTGCAGCGTGATCTCCGCATGGCAGGTCACTTCGGTTGCGTGAACGATCAGGCGCGCGGGCAGATCGCCGGTGCACTGACCTCGCATTTCACCGCTAACGGGCCGATGGACTTCGGGTTTTCGGTGCGTGGCTATGACAACGCCGATCCGGCAGGCATCACCCTGTCTCCGGCGCGGCGCGCCGGGACCGACGTGCTCGTGCTGCGCTTCATGAGCGGGAACGGCATCCCGATCACGGCGATCGATCCCGCGGGTTCGACGGTGGATGTGGATCCGGCCAAATGGACGGTCCTGACCGATGGTGGCGTGGCCGCTCCGACGGTCTTCGGTGTTGCCGATTGCGCCTTCGCCGACGTGTTCGCAGCTGACAGCGTCAATGCTGGGGCCGGCCAGGTGGCCGCCCCCAGTACTGTCGATCTGGCGCGTTACGGGGCCAATCCGGAAGGTGGGCCGACCATGCTGTACCGCGCCGAGTCGGTCGTCTATTACATCGGTGCCGGTGCGGGCGGGCAGCCATCGCTGTGGCGGGCACGGGTCAATACCGACGGTTCTACAACCAGCGAAGAGCTGGTGGAGGGGATCGAGGATATGCAGTTCCGCTACGGAATGGACCGTAGGCCCGCGACCAATCCCAGCGGCTATATCGCCACTCAAGGTGGCGCTGCGGACGTCGGCACGACCGAGGTCGAGTGGCGCAGGGTCGGCCAGATCCAGGTGGCGCTGCTCGCGGCCAGTCCGAATGCGGCGGCCTCGGCGCAGGCACAGACGGTGCCGACCCTGTTCGGTGTCAACGCCGCGCCAGCATCCGACGGACGCTATCGCACCGTCTACGAAACCAGCATCGCCCTACGCAATCGCCTTTACGGGAATTGACCGTCATGCATCGAATCCATTTCGCCCGACGTATGCGCCGGCCAGCGTTCCAGAGCCCTGTCGCACAACGCGGTGCGGCGCTCTATGTCGCGTTGATGATCCTGATCCTGCTCGCTCTGCTCGGCATCACCGGCATGCAGGTCGCCGGGTTGCAGGAGCGCATGGCCGCGAACTACTTGGGCGTCAACCAGGCCTTCCAGACCGCGGAGGCCGACCTTCGCCTGCGTGAGTGCTTCATCGAGGGCGTGGTCAACCGTGACGGTGCCTGCGCCGCTGGTGCGACCACGATCGAACAGCGCTGCGATGACGGCTTCGATGCGACCAATTGGGCAGCACAGATGTCGACCGACGTGCCGCAGGTCAACCGGGTCAACGTGCGCTCGATTGGCTCCTGCATTTCGGGCAACTCCCCACTCGATATGGGCGTGGGTCCGGTGAACGAAGACCCGAATCCGGTCTACCAGGTCACCGTCTACGCCACCAATAATGCGGCCACTGCCAATGCGGCGGTCGATACCATCTTCCGCCCCTGAGGAGCCGGTCATGGCGCCCCGTCGCACCCGACTGATCGCAATTTCCGCCACCGCAGCCGCCGCTATCGCGGGTGGTTATGGGTTGTACCTGGCTGCCCAGACCGCGCCGCCCGAGCTGGCGCAGGCGCCGATGAACATCACCAATGTGATCCCGCCAGCGTTCCTGATGGCCGTGGACAACTCGGGCTCGATGAGTACGGACGAGACGCTGTTCAGGACTGCCACCGGTCCTGGCTACCTGTCCAGCAACAGTTTCTTCGACAGTTCGGGCAATCTGCGGACCTCCGGCACCAGCGTGACCAAGCACATGGACGGTGGTTACAACGCCGACTTCTATGGCGCTCTCCGTTCACCGGAACACAACCGGGCGTTCTTCAATCCGACGACTACCTATCTGCCGTGGCGTACTTCGACCGGCTTGCTGGAAGCCAACGCGCCCACCAATGCGGCTGCAGAGGATCCGCGTGGTGCCGGCTTCGGCGCCGCGACGCCGTTTACGACGTACGATTTCACTACGTATCTGACCACCACCGAGACTTGGCCCACCGGCAAGGTGATCCCGGAAGGAACCTGGGTTCGGAACAACCGTACCTGCAATCGCGCGCCGGGTAGCACCACCACGACGGACGCCTGGGTGCAGTACGCATCCGAGAAGACGATGACGGCGGACTGCTCTACCGAGTTCCGCTACTACCCGGCACGGGTGTATCTGAGCACCACTGCCACACCGCCGCCCGGCTATGACATCACCAAGCGCGTGCTGGTCAGGGGCGCCGGCCCCGGCGGTGCGGACATGTACCGCTACGACTACGTCGCCGGCAATTTCACCACCGGTGGCGCCGAGGCGGTGCAGAACTTCGCCAACTGGTGGACCTACTACGGCAACCGCAACCGCGCGATGATCGCGGCGATGACCCATTCGGTGTCCGATTTCACCCGGATGCGGGTCGGTTATTTCCAGATCAACACGCCGCCGACCGCGCGGGGAGACGCCAACGATCCGAATATCCTGATGCGGGACATGGGCGTGCAGGCGGATCGAGATGCGCTCTACACGTCCATGCGTGGCTTGAACGCGTCAGGCAACACGCCGACCCGCCGGGCCACGGCACGCATGGTCAGGCAGTTCATGCGGACCGATGCCGGTGCCCCGATCAAGCTGCAGTGCCAGAAGAACGCCGGCATGCTATTCACCGATGGCTATACCAATGAAAGCCCTTCCGGTGCCGCTACGAGCTACTGGAATGTCGGCAACGTCGATGGCAGCTATCCCGCGCCCTACGGCGGCGGCACGTCGTCGTCCGACACCATCGCCGACTATGCGATGTACGGTTACACCACCAATCTTCGCTCCGACCTGCCCGCGGGGAAGGTGCCGGTGCCAAACGTCTGCAATACCACGCCCATCCCCGACGGCGTGGACTGCAACACCAATCCGCACATGAATTTCTATGGTGTCACCCTGGGCGCGCGTGGTGCGGTCTATGACGTAGATGCGGCAGCCACCGCCAATCCGTATGCCAATCCGCCGAACTGGGCGGCGACCGGAACCACCAATACCAGTCCGTCGAACGTCGACGATATCTGGCATGCCGCGCTCAACTCCCGCGGCGAGTTCATCAATGCGACCTCGCCCACGGAAATCACCGAGGCGATGCGTCGCATCCTGGCGGCGGTCAACGAAGGCACATCGCCGGCGGGGACGATCGGCGTAACCGGCTCCCGAATCGGTGGTGGCTCGCTGACCGTCGAACCTCGCTACGAGTCCACCAACAACGGCACGGACTGGTACGGCAAGCTGCAGGCACACACGGTGACCGCGAATGCTTTGACCGGTGAAACCACGTTCACCGACGCCTGGGAAGCGGGTGCGAGCCTCATGGCGCAGGGCGCAGGCGCGCGCGACATCCGTTATGGCACGACCGCTGCCAGCGTGGTGCCGACCGTACAGGCATTCAATGCCGGTACGCTGACCTTGGACAGCCTGTGCGCGGCCGCCGATCCGCTGAAGACGGTCGCCTGCTCGACAGCGGGCATCAGCGCGCTGGCAAGCGGCTCGATGAACATCGATCGAGCCGTGGCCTACCTGCGCGGCGATCGCACCGATGAAGGCGTGTTGCGTACGCGTACCTCGATTCTCGGGGACATCGTCAATTCCTCGCCGGTCATTTCGGCGCATACCGACGACTACGGCTACCGCAGCATGGGCGGCAGCTACGCCACGTCCTACGCGACCTACCTTACCGCCAAGCAGGCTGCAGCCCGTCCACTGGTCCTGGTTGGTGCCAACGATGGCATGTTCCACGTGTTCGACGGGCGCGCCACGGGGACGGGCGGCAACGAGCTCTTCGCCTACATTCCGGCCACCTCGCTGGGTCACATGGGCAACTTGCTGTTCCCGTACGTGGCGGCGGACAAGAACAACCAGAAGTTCGAACACCGCTATTTCGTCGACGGCCAGATTGCGGTCTCCGACGTCTACATGGGCGGTGCCTGGCATACCATTGCGGTCGTTGCATCGGGAGCGGGTGGACGCAGCGTCTTCGCACTGGACATCACCAATCCGGGTGCCATCAGCGTGCTCTGGGAAGTGAACGACCGGATCACCGGAAACGCCGCGATTTCCAATAACATCGGCTACGTACTGGGTCAGCCGGTCATCGTGCCGTTCAAGACCGCGACTGGCACCATCAGCTGGAAGGCGATCTTCGGCAACGGCTATAACAGCAGCAGCCAGCAGGCCAGCCTGTTTGTGGTCGATGTCGCCACCGGCGCCACCAGTACGATCGTTGCCAGCGAAGCGACTGCGCCCGCCTACAATGGCCTGGGCAACGTCTCTGTGGTGGACACGAAGCGTCGCAATCTCGACAACGATGCATGGATCCCCGGACGCGACGGTTTCGCCGACACGGCCTATGCGGCCGACCAGAATGGCGCCGTATGGAAGTTCGACCTGCTGGCCGATGCCGTTGCCCTCGGGGGTGAGCCGCTGTTCATCGCGCAGAATGGGGGCGCGCGCCAGTCGATCACCGGCGGCGTCACCGTCGCAACCGGGCCTGGTGGCGGCACGATGGTGTATTTCGGTACCGGCAGTTTCATCTTTACTGGTGACCCCCTGGATACGAGCATCCAGACCATGTACGGAGTGCTTGACCGAGGCGCGCCTGTTTCCGGCCGTGGCGTCCTGCAACAGCAGAGCGTCGGGAGCGATTCGGGTGCCTTCCGCGCAACCACGAACCATGCCTTGGGTGCTGGAATGTACGGCTGGTATATCGACCTGCCGGCGGGTGAGCGGATCATCGGTTACCCCAGGATCGAGAGCGGCATCGTTTTCTTCCCGACCTACGAGGCGGCGACCGCGACTTCCGGCGATTGTTCGGTTAGCGGTACCAACTGGCTCTATGGCCTAAACGCCCTGAGTGGCGGCGCGGCCATGACCAATGTCCGGATGGGGTCGCCCACGGGCCCACAGCCCGCTTCAACGACTGGCGCCGTGTCGCTCTCGACAGGTGGTTCCGCACCGGTCAAGGACGTCGCGATCATGACCGCGCCCCGGGTGAGCCCACTTGCGCCCGGAGCGGCGCAGGCGGATATCGATGCCACGCTGGACGCGCAGTGCTCGATGGTGGTGCGCGTTGCGGGTGCACCGGCGATGTACCTGCCCAGGCCTTGTGGTCGGCAGTCCTGGAGGCAGGTGCGATGAACAAGGCCACGTATTTGAAAAGGGGAACGGGACCGATGCAGAACCGCAGCTTCGCAGCCGCAGCTGGTTTCACCCTGATCGAGCTGATGGTGGTGGTCGCCGTGGTGGCGATCCTGGCCGCGATCGCTGTCCCGTCCTATCAGGAGCAGATCCGCAAATCGAGGCGCGCACAGGCCAAGGCCGACCTGGTGGAGTACATGCAGGGAGGGGAGCGCTTCTTCACCGTCAACAACACCTATGTCGGATATGCGCTTCCTAACGGGCAATCGCCACGCGAAGCGGGGGCCACGGCGCGTTATACGTTGGCCGCCAGCACGCAGACGGCCACGCAGCTCGTGCTCACTGCAACCGCGGTGGGTCCCCAGGCAAGCGATCGGTGCGGGGATCTGTCGGTCAGCAATACCGGCCTGAAAACCCGGAGCGGTGCAGCCGCCCTGGCCGACTGCTGGTAACCGCCCAGGCCACGAAACAAAAGAAGCCGCCCTTGAGGCGGCTTCTTTTGATGCGTCAACCGCATCTGGAGTGCATGAAGACGAAGGGCCGCGATCGCTCGCGGCCCTTCAATATCTGGCGCCCGAAGTTGGACTCGAACCAACGACCCCCTGATTAACAGTCAAGTGCTCTAACCGGCTGAGCTATTCGGGCGGGGGCGCACATTGTATGGGCAGGAGTCCGGTGTGGGCAAGGCGCTGATGAAAGCGGCGGCCCTTGGCCATGGGCGACAGGGCCTAGTGGCATGGGGTCGGGGAGCGGGGGCCCCGCGTCCGCACCCTCCCCACGTTGTTGACGATCACTTCGCCCTGCAGCCGGCCCGCCGTGCAGACGCGCAAGGTGACGTTGCTGCCGCCGCTGCGGCCGTCCGGCTGGTAACGCACGCGCAGGCGACCGGCGCTCGCCAGCACCTGGACCGAATCATGAACCGGCTGGCGGATGTCACGGAGGACGTCCTCCGGACGCCGCGGCTGGTCGCTGCGGCCGGGGTCGCGGTAGAGCAGCCAGCCGGCGCTCCAGTCAGGCTGGCCGAGGCAGCGCCCCTCACCCCCGGACGGGCAGACCGTGACCGGCACGCGTGCCGTGATCGCCGTGTTCCGTGCCTGCGCCAGCTGGGCGGCCAGCTGGTGCGTGGCCGACGCCGCGCGCTGCCGCTGCAGCGTCTCGCGGAAGCCGGGCAACGCCAGTCCCAGCAGGATGGCCAGGATCGACACTGTGATCGACAGTTCAACGAGGCTGAACCCGGAGAGGCGACCCGGCGCATCCTTGCGCATGGGCGAAGTCCTTTTCGCTCGGGAGGTTCAGGTTGGCGCAGGGGCTCTGGTGCCGGAATCGGCGGTTGCCTGGCCGTGATGTAGGAATTTGGCGTGATCGACGGACTCGCGGCTGCGCGATGACGGGCTGGCGGATCCAGCGACCCGTCTTCCCGAGGGCAGGCGCTCGCAGGCGAGGGGGCCTGGTGGGGAGACGGGCGACGTGGGTGCTCCGGGATGATGGCCCGCGTGCGGAGTACCACACGGCGTCGATGCGCCCCCTGTCTATACTGGCCTGTCCCCCAAGACGGCACCGATCCGCGCATGAGCGAGCGATTCGAGCTGGTATCCCCGTATGCCCCTGCGGGCGACCAGCCGCAGGCGATCGAGAAACTTGTCGCCGGCTTCGAGGCCGGCTTGGCCAAACAGGTGCTGCTGGGCGTGACCGGTTCGGGCAAGACCTACACCATGGCCAACGTGGTCCAGGCGGTGCAGAAGCCGACCCTGGTCATGGCGCCGAACAAGACGCTGGCGGCGCAGCTGTACGGCGAATTCAAGGCGTTCTTCCCAAACAACGCAGTCGAATATTTCGTCAGCTACTACGACTACTACCAGCCGGAAGCTTACATCCCGTCGACCGATACCTTCATCGACAAGGACAGCTCGATCAACGACCACATCGAGCAGATGCGCCTGGCCGCGACCAAGGCGCTGCTGTCGAGGCGCGACGCGCTGGTGGTGGGCACGGTGTCGGCGATCTACGGCCTCGGTGCGCCGGAGGACTACCTGTCGCTGCGCCTGATCCTGTCGCGCGGCGAGCGCCTGGACCAGCGTGAGCTGCTGCGCCACCTGACCCAGCTGCAGTACACGCGCAACGAATACGAACTGCAGCGCGGCACCTTCCGCGTGCGCGGCGAGGTGGTCGACGTGCACCCGGCCGAAAGCGACGCCGAGGCGGTGCGGATCGAACTGTTCGACGGGGAGATCGAGAACATCGCGCTGTTCGATCCGCTCACCGGCGAGGTCATGCGCAAGTTGCCGCGCTACACGATCTATCCGAAGACCCATTACGCGACCAGCCGCGAGCGGGTGCTGAGCGCCGTCGACACGATCAAGATCGAGCTCCGCGAGCGGCTCGAGCAGCTGTACGCGCAGAACAAGCTGGTCGAGGCCCAGCGCCTCGCCCAGCGCACCCAGTTCGACCTGGAGATGATGGCCGAGGTCGGCTACTGCTCGGGCATCGAGAACTACTCGCGGCACCTCACCGGCAAGGCGCCGGGCGAGCCGCCGCCGACCCTGTTCGACTACCTGCCGCCCGACGCCTTGCTGGTGGTGGACGAATCGCACGTGACCATTCCGCAGATCGGCGCGATGTACAAGGGCGACCGCTCGCGCAAGGAGACGCTGGTGGAGTTCGGATTCCGCCTGCCTTCGGCGCTGGACAACCGCCCGTTGAAGTTCGAGGAGTGGGAGGAGCGCGCGCCGCGCGCGGTCTATGTTTCGGCCACGCCGGGACCGTACGAACTGCGCGAGGCGGGCGACCAGATCGTCGAGCTGGTGGTGCGGCCGACCGGACTGGTCGATCCGCAGGTCGAGATCCGCCCGGTCGCCACGCAGGTCGACGACCTGATGGGCGAGATCAACAAGCGCGTGGCGATCGGCGATCGCGTGCTGGTCACCACGCTGACCAAGCGCATGGCCGAGAACCTCACCGATTACCTGTCCGAGCACGGGATCAAGGTGCGTTACCTGCACTCGGACATCGAGACGGTCGAGCGGGTGGAGATCATCCGCGACCTGCGCCTGGGCAAGTTCGACGTGCTGGTCGGCATCAACCTGCTGCGCGAGGGCCTGGACATGCCCGAGGTGTCGCTGGTGGCCATCCTCGACGCGGACAAGGAGGGATTCCTGCGTTCGGCCGGTTCGCTGATCCAGACCATCGGCCGCGCCGCGCGCAACCTGCGCGGTACCGCGATCCTGTACGCGGACCGGATGACCCGCTCGATGCAGGTGGCCATCGACGAGACCGACCGGCGCCGCGAGAAGCAGGTCGAGTACAACACCGAGCACGGCATCGTCCCGCGCGCGGTGGTGCGTCCGGTGATGGACGTCATGGAAGGTGCGCGCTCGGAGCCCGGCGAGGGCAAGGGCAAGACGGCACGCGGCAAGGCGCGGCAGGTCGCCGAGGCGGCCGCCGACTACGGGGTGATGGATCCGGCCCAGGCCGCGGTGAAGATCCGCGAACTGGAGCAGCGCATGTACCAGCACGCCCGCGACCTGGAGTTCGAGGACGCCGCCCGCCTGCGCGACCAGATCCGGCGGCTCAAGGAAGCCAGCCTGGCCGGCTGACCGCCTGCGAATACCGGGCCGGGTGGGCGCTGGCGGAGGGCCGGGTACATGCGCGGCGGCGAACGGACCTGCAGTGACGGCGCGACCGTGCCGCCAGGTTGTGGCTGGCCCCGGCCGCGGGGTAGAATGCGCGCCCTGCCGCGGGCAATCCGCGCAGGTTGGCAGCACCGGGCGGTTAGCTCAGCGGTAGAGCACTACCTTGACATGGTAGGGGTCACAGGTTCGAACCCTGTACCGCCCACCAATTAAATCAGCGGCTTGGCCGCTTTTTAATTGGGCAGCATGGAAAAAGTATGGAAAACAGGGGGTGGAATTACCCCCCGTACCCGGGAACTCACCCCCCGTACCCTCCGTCCATACACACCCTATTTGTTTTTAACCCCGCCTGGGTAGCAAAGCGCTGGCCTTAGCTATTGCTGCGTGCGGCCGTGCGCTCTGACAGCGTTCGGTGTGTCGCCTACCTCCACTGAGGTGGAGCTAGATCACCGGCGGCTGGCCCACCTAAGGGACCCCCGACTCTTCAGCGCCTTGATGAGCTCAGCATCGCTGAGTCGCCAAGGACGCATGACGGCGAGCGTCCCGTGTATCAACCTGGCGATATCACCCTCGGCCACGCCTGCAGCGCGCAGCCGGTGTACGTGTCCGCGAAAGTTCCACTGCTGCCATGGTGGACATGCCGCCCACGACCGCTCGTAGCGGCGCATCGCTTGGGACGCGGCTATCCGCTGCGGTGTCCAGAACTCGATGTCAGCAGGGTCGTCAGTTCGCATAATTCACTGCCAAGTAGTCGCAAAACGCGTTTTGAACTAGGCGCGGACATTTTTTGCCAAAAATTGGACGCTTTGGGCAGGTGGTGTTCAAAGCATTCGCACCGGAATCCCTTGATATATAAGGCTTCTGGCGCTTTGGACAGATTGGACACGTTAAGTAGGGTCTGACCTAGCATCGAACCCCTATAGGAGGTAGTGCGATCTCGGCTCGCATCTGTCCGATACGTCCACGGAGATTGCATGGTCATCAACCTGTTTCGCAGCCCTCGGGATTCAGCACGACGTTGAATCCCCGCGTGCCCCGGTACTTCACACATTCGTAGCCCCGTTCCTGCATTGCGGCGGCGAATGATTTGGGCGTAAGCGGATGCCGGGTCTGGCCAGAAAAGCCCAAGTAGTCATGTCGCAGCTCTTCGCCCGACGTAAAGCCCCCCGGCTCGATACGCGAAGCAACCCACTCACCAAATACGTCCTGCTGTGCGCGGTAGCTGTCGCGCGCTTCGCGCATGGCACCTGGTTGTTCCAGGCCCTTTACATGCCAAGCAACGCCGCCAAGCACAATCCATGCAAGGATCCCTGGCGCCTCCGCGATGAGGGCATCGTCGAGCGTCCTGTCAATGCTCCGAGGTTTATGCTTGAACTCTAGGACCGCTACGCGCCGATAGAAGGCGTCGCCCACGTCTCGGGTGTTTGGCCGGTGGTTGCCCCGCACGACGATCTTCCATGTCGGGATTACGCTGAACGCGTGGGCACCGCCCACCTCGCGCATCTGGATTGGCTCGCGGGACACCAGCTGCTTAAAAACCGAGTCGTCCCAGGCCTCGCCCTTTTTGACTTCGTTGACGGCGGCGAGGCGTTTACCCGCGAGCGGGGTCAGGCCCCCGGTGTGCTCGTTTGCCGATCGACGCCGACCGGTGTCCGATAGCAGCTGGGAAGCCGCGGCGGTGGCGTAGCTGGTCGAAGATGCCTCGCCGCCGAACGCGTGCATGATCGCCTTGATCACCGTCGATTTGCCCGTGCCGCCCGGACCGATCGCGAGCACCATAAGCTCCTCGCGGTTGTCGCCAGTGGCGCAGTAGCCGAACCACCGCTGGCACCAGTCGACAGTTTCGGGATCAGCCAATGCCTCGGCAAGGAAGGCGCGCCACCGAGGGCAGGTTGCAGCCGGGTCGTACGCGTGGCCCGTGCACAAGGTGATCCGGTCATCTGGGTCCGCGGACTTGAGTGCGCCGGTACGGAGGTCCACCGTCCCGTTCGTGCACGCGAGCAGCATCGGATCCTTGTCCAGCAGTGCCTCGTCAACGCGAAGCATGATGCAAACGGCCCGTAGGACCCGGTCCTGCACGTTTTGCTGAAGCAACAAACGGGCAGCTTTTGCGCGACGCTCCTTGGCCGTGTCCGTCGGGTCCGCATGGAAGGTGCGGGCGGCCTCGTCAGCTTGCTCGCGCGCGTGACGCTTCAGCTCTGCAGCCACTTTCCCTCCATCTGGCTGCCAGAACGCACCTGTCCACCAGAAAAATTTGCCGCGAGCGAACATTGCCCGGCCGGCCAACGCGCCCTCGAATCGGCATGCGAATCCGTCATCTGTGCCGAAGGCAGGGCAGTCTTGATCTGCCTGGCCAGCGAGGTGGTAGAGCGTGGCTGGGGTGATCCCGCCCTCTGGACACAGACTCATCCAGTCCGTGGCCCACCGGTCAGGATCGAACCTGGACGAACGTTCAGACCATGCCCTCGCGATCGGGCCCATTACATCTTCAGGCCAGCCATATGACTTCAGCGAGGCTAGGACCCGAATCCAGGTGGCCCTGTCATTGACCGCGGAGGGGGGCAAACGGTTGAGCGCAGAAGCCACCTCCGCCTGCGCTTCCGGCGTATGCGGGCGCGCTGGAAAGACAAGCTCACGCGTCCCGGCCACCTCCACCTGACGCTTGAGCATGTCGTCAACGTCGAGTGGTGTGGCTGCATCGCGCAAGCCGATCATCCGGCAGCCTTCTTGGGGGCTGAAGGCGATGTGCGCCGAGTCCTGCATCGACGGGTCGATGATTACCTCCGCATCCGCGTGGGAGCCGACGTTCACGCCTAGCGCTTGCGACAGGTCCCGTGCCAGTACACGGGCTAGATCCTTTGCCTCCGCCGCTATCACTGGACGGCTCAGTAGGAGAATCATCCGCGCACGTGGTCGTTCGTTCGTACTGCTGGCGGTGAACCAGCCAAAGCAAGGCGCGAGCTCTCGCAGGGCGCTTACTAGCGATAGCAGGAGCGCGATGGGCTTCGCATCAGAATCAAGCGGGTACACGCCATCCACGTCGAGGATCAGAAGCGGCCAAGGTTGTGCGTTTGCCGCGGAACGGCGTCCGCTGCCGGCCATGGGTTGGGCGATCCATGGCAATGGCGCGGTCTCCTTCCAGCGCCTCATGCCGGCGACATCCAGACCACGAGGCGTGAACGGACCGCGATGCTGCTCCAGCGCCTCTGCCAACGCAGAAATCGTTGGTGCGATGCGTTGTTCGGGACGCGCATCCTTGGCGCCTACGCCGAAGCTGTACGGGATTGAGGGATAAGTTGTTGCTGAGACAATCGGAGTGGGCACTATCAATCTCCGCTCGTCAGGGCCAATGTCCGCAGTGCCCCGCTTCGAAGCCGCTCGAGAGTCGTTGTAGCTGCGGCACGCTCGGCCTCGCTGAGCTCCTCATCGTCGATATCAGAAATGAGGCTTATGGCAAGACCGCAAGGTAGGCATGTGTCCGGGAGGTAGAGTGGGATCTCAGAACGCAAGATTTCTCGAAACTGCATGGAGACCTCTCGGAACCGCTCGACATCTTCAATCGCCTTAGCGGCAATAAGGTGCGCCCACGTAACTAGGGCGGGCGTCCGATCGAGAAGAAAGCCTATAGGGTTGCGTACCATGCGGTCGATGAATTGACGCAGGCCTTCTTCCAGAATGGAGCCTGGGCCCACCCATACCCTCGCCGTGATCGATCCATCGGCCATGTATCGAAGATCCACCTGCTCGAGTGCCGCACAACGGCACTCTAGGCCGCGCACAATCCATGGCAGTGAGCTGAGTGCGGCTCCTTTGCGAGCGTATTTCAGATTGAAGTCGTAGCCACAGGCTCCATGATCCGGCGCTGGTCCGGAATCCTGGATCATGTGGAAGCGGAACTCTGTCTTGAGGAGCTGGTGATTCCTCGAGTCTTCGGCACCACGCAGGTGCTCGAAATAACGATCCTGCGTCATGCCAGTGCCTCCCGCGGATTTTTGCGCTCGGACAGACGCTCGCCAAGGGAATCGAGCGAATCGATGAAAACGTAGCGGCGACGACCAATGGTGAAAGTCTCGAGCAGGCCATTCTTGGCAAGCTGGAATGCCACGCTACGGCTTATCCCGCGTGCGCGGCAGGCGTCCACGAAGGACGCAAATGGGCGTGAGATGTGCATTGCGGAGTCCTGGGAAAAGGGCAAGGTGCTCGCGAAGCGCGAGCGAGGTTCCGGTTTGCCGGACCAGCCTTGTTTCCCCTAGGCGCACGTCGGCTCAGATGCGAGGCGACTGCTGGGGTCGGTACGAGCACAGCCCTGTAGCGACTCCTAGAGGGTCTCATAGGCTCCTCTAGGTGCGCAACCTGCCTACGAACCGTGCCTAAGCCAGAGCCAGCACCCTCGCCTTCGAGGGGCTCGAACAGGTAATTCAGGCCGGAGTACCCTCGTCAGCCGGCTTACTTCAAGCGCTGAGGTCCGCTCCAACGAGTGATCGTTGCGTGGCCAAGCTACGCGGGGTCGACGGATTAGTGGTCAGGGGCCGTTGTTGGGATTGCCCAAGTCCGCCTCAGCTCCGAGCGGACACTGCCTGTCTGTGCCCATGAGAATGCGATTTCGTCCGCCGCGCCTTTAGTCGAGGCGCTTGACCGGTACGCCTATGCAAATGGGGAGATTTCCCAGCGAATGGGTAAACTAAGCTGGGGCAGCTTGAGGCGTGTAAGGCCTCCAGATCTCTTGGGTTGGCTCGCCATGGTGCTGTGGATTCTGGGAGGCGTTACTGTGATCGAGAAATCAGGACATGCGAGTTAATGCCACTGCAGACTGATACTTTTGACGTTGGCCCCAGCCGTGACGGCGATCAGTTTCATTACTCGCGCGCCTCCCGCCTTTGCTTGGAGCTTCTAGAAGCATCCTCCGACCTCAAGGTCGTGTCGGTTGAAGGTATTTCCAGGGAGGACTCCGTCGGCGAGGGCATAGAGTCAATCGACCTCGCGCTCTATTACGGTAGTATCAGCGTGCCCACGGCGCGTTTCGTGCGCTATCGCCAGCTTAAACATTCGACGCTCCACGCAGACAAGGAATGGACTGCTAGCGGCCTGAAGAAAACGCTAAAGGACTTTGCCGAGCGATTCATGGCATTGGTTGACCACTTTGGCATCCAAGATGTCTGCGCGCGCTTTGCTTTCGAGTTCGAAACCAATCGCCCACTCTCGCCTAAAGTGGCGCAAACGCTGGCGGACCTGAGCGGTGGAACGCAGGGGCCAGACGCGCGCTACATCAGTCGTGTAACGGGACTGGCGCCTGCTGACCTCCAGGCGTTCGCCTCCCGGTTCCGGCTGATCACGCGCGTCGAGGGATTTCTCGAGCAGCGCGCGCTGCTTAACCGTGACCTTCGGGCTTATCTCCCGGGTCACGACAAGGATGCGGCGATCGCGCTGCGCGATCTCGTAGCTCGCAAGGCCACGACTGAGTTCAAGTCCAATCACGAGATCCGGCGTGAGGACGTCTTGGACGCCATGGGCGTCCGCTTGGGCGACCTGTTCCCCGCGCCGAGTGTCCTGGAGTCGCCTGCGGTCGTCGTGACGCGCGCCCAGATGCCAGATCTGATCAAGGCAATCACTGAATCGTCGGCACCGGTCATCGTGTCTGCCGATGGCGGCTATGGCAAGTCCATCGTAGCCACCCAGATCGGTCCTGCACTACCGGGCAGCACAACCTTCGTCTATGACTGCTTCGGAAATGGCGGGTACCGAAGCGCGACCGGCCTGCGGCATCGCGCTAAGGACGGCATGGTCCAACTGGCCAACGAAATGGCCGCCCAAGGCCTGTGCCATCCGCTGATCCCGACAGATAAGGCAGACGACGCTGCATATGTGCATGCCTTCATGGGGCGGATGGCCCAAGCCAGCGCCGCCTTGCGCAGTCAGGCCGGCGGTGCGTACCTGGTTCTCGTGTTGGATGCGGCTGACAACGCTGAGGTGGCTGCTGAAGAGTTCCACCATCCGCCGAGCTTCCCGCGCCTTCTGCTCTCTGAAACTCTACCCGACAACGTCCGATTGGTGCTCACCGCGCGTCCTCACCGGGTTGCGAAGCTCCAGCCACCGCCGGGCGTGGTCAGCTTTGAGCTCGATGGGTTCAGCGAGAAGGAGACCGGCGATTTGCTCATGACCCGTTTTCCGGACGTGGGGAAGGCAGACATCCGGGAGTTTCACCGCCTGACATCGAGCAACCCGCGCGTCCAGCGCGCGGCACTCGATCTGGACCTGACCGCGCCGCTGACGACCGTCCTGCGCGGGCTCGGTCCATCGCCTCGCACGGTCGACGACACCATCGGGGCCCTCTTGGAGCAGGCCGTACGCCAGGTACGGCATGTCGCTGCGAAGGTGGAGCAGTCCCAGATCGATCGCATCTGCGCGGCACTCGCCACGCTGCGTCCGTTCGTGCCGATTAGGATCATCGCTTTGACAGCGGGCGTTGACGAGGGATTGGTCCGAAGCTTCGTGCATGACATCGGCAGACCGCTGCTGCTTCGAGACGACTCCGTCCAGTTCAGGGATGAACCCACGGAGACGTGGTTTCAGACGCACTTCAGACCCGAACAAGAGGAACTAGAGGCATTCGTCCGGCGCCTAAAGCCGCTAGCTCGCGGAAGTCGCTACGCTGCGGCCGCACTTCCGGCGCTGATGTTGAGCACGGACCACTTCGATGAACTTGTCCAATTGGCACTGAGCGATGACGCACTGCCTGAAGACGATGAGATCGCTCGGCGTGACGTCGAATTGCAGCGACTGGAGTTTGCGACCCGGGCGGCTCTGAAGGCGCGCCGGTACGTCGATGCCGCCAAGCTCGCATTGAAGGCCGGCGGGCGGGTGGCAGCCGATGCCCGCCAACAGACGCTCCTGAGCGGTAACGTGGATCTCGCATCGCGGTTCCTGGATGCAGATCAACTGCTTGAGCAGGTATCCAGGCGTCAGATCGTCGGAGGCAACTGGACCGGCTCTGAGCATGCCTATGAGGCGTCGCTGCTCTCTGGCCGAAAGGCCTTGGCGGGCGAAGCGCGTGCTCAGTTGCGTTTTGCCTACGACTGGCTCGGCCACTGGCTGCGAAATCGACAGCAGAGAGAAAGCCACGCGTCGGTTGAGGACAAGGATATCCTCGAGCTGGAATGGACAGAGTTGAATGTCCACGGGCCGACACAATGCGCTAGTCAGTTACGGAGTTGGCGGCCGCGCCAGCTCTCCTATCGCATTGGGCGACCTCTTGCGAAGCGTCTAGTCGACGCCGCGCGGTGGGAAGACGCCGATGCGTTGGCGCTGGCAGCTGGCAACGATATCGGGCTAGTCCTCGCGGTCGCCAACGAACTCAGCGTGGTCGAGCGGTACGTGCCGAAAAGCGCTGCCGCGCGCACCATACGCCTGCTCCTGCATCCACGGATCAAACTCGGCACGCCGGGTGACTGGCGAGGCGAGGCCACGCGAATGTGCGCCGTCGCGTCGATGGTCGAGACTGCATGTCACTACCGCCTTGCATCCAAGCGGGCACTGGCCGGTCTCTTGCGTCGCTATCTGCCTAAAGACGTGCCGCGCACCCTCGAATCGGAACACTTCAACGAGGATCGGTCTGCATACCTGCGTGCGTACGCTTTGCTGGCAGCGCTTCTGGGCAAATCTCTGACGCTCGAATTCATCTACGGTAAAAAACGAAGGTCCCGCAAGAAGACTAGCGAGAATCGGTTCAGCGGTCGCGGATTTGAGAATCTTCAGGTGTTGTTGCCGTGGCACGAATTGAGCGTAAAAGTACGTTCCGGCGCGGTGTCAAAAGCAGGCTTCGATACCGCATTGGCGGCGGCTCTAGAGCATTGGGGGCGTCACCGGCGTGACGGATATCAGGACCGGTCTGCAACGGCTGACGTGGTCGCCAGGCTATGGTCCGAATGCATCGTGTTGCTGGGTAGTGACGAGGCACTCTGGACACAGTTGGCGCAGTGGCAGGACGGTCTGCGGATTCCTCTCTTCATCCCGACCCTGGCAGACCTCACGCGGCGAGTGGGATTGACCGGCGGCCCCCCGTACATCGCACTTTCCTTTGCGCACAGGGCTCGCCGTCGGATCGGAGAGGAGTCCGAGCTCGCCGAATCAATGGTCGATAGTTATGTCCTCCTCGCTCGAGCCATGTTGGGCAGCAGCGACGATGAGGCTCAGCAGTACTTCAATGAAGCCGTTCGTGTCGCGAGCAAGATCGGACAGGAGAACCTTGAGCGTTGGCATGCCCTGTTGCACCTGAGCGACGCTTGCGCAGCGGACCGGTTCGATGATCCGCAGCTCGCGTATCGATTCGCGCGTGCAGCTGAGCTCACAAGATCGTACGTCGATCGTGACAAGCACTTCGACTGGGAGCACACCGTCGAGGCAATCGCCATGCTGTCGCCAGGCACGTCAGCCGCGATCATAAGTCGCTGGCGCGACCGTCGATTCGGCGAGCAAGAGCGCCTATTTCCTCAGCTGGTTGAAGTCCTTTGCAAGCGGGGCGACTTGGATGCGCGCGACGCGGCACCCCTAATCTGCTTCGAAGGTTATTGGGATTGGCCGGGCCTGATTGCCGCCGCTCTCGATGCTACTGGGAGCGGCGCCGATAAAGAGAAGCTGCTCGAGCAGTTTTACAGCTACCTACGCTTCTCCGCGGCTTCCGGAAAGCGTCTAAAGGCAGTAGCCAATGCGGTCCAGCTGCGGGGCCTGGATGCGCAGCCGTTTCTCGAATTGGAAGCACGCGTCCGACGGTCTGAATCGGACCACCACTCGAACGAGGCGTCATTAACGGATGTCCGAGAGGACGGCCCGGAGTGGGAATCGGTGTTTGCAGGAATTGATCTCGGCGGCGCGTCGGGCCTTCTTGAGAGCCAAGCGCGAATGCCGGATGGTCGCACCGGGCGGTGGAGCAAGCAGTGGATCGGCGAAGCCATCGCGCGAGTTCCCGCGGGCAGAGAGCGCGCTTTCGTCGAGGCCCTCGAGATGGTCGACGACTGGAGCCCCTACGAAGTCCGTAGGCTTCTTGATCAGATTCCGGCGACGTGGGCAGATCGACTCGCGGCGCGGCAATCCTTGGCGTTGTTCGTTCGACGTATGGCCCGCGACCATGCGACGTCACTTGGAATCGACCGCCACTACCAGTCCTTGTCCTACGATCTTGTCTTTGAGAAGACCGGCGTCACGCGCGAAGAGCTACTACGGGTTGCGCTGGGGGCGATCGCCGATACGAGCCTGCCGACTACGTCTCACGGCTTGTTCCAGCTCGTCGCAGTCCTTGGTCAGTTCCTGACTCCCGTCGAAGCGCGATCGGTTCTGGGCTATGGCCTAGAGCATCTGGAGGAGGCGCTCGGCCGCGAGCAAGGTGATGGGCCGTGGAGCCCACACTTGGAGCCCCGCGGGGGCTGTCGGACGAGCATCGCAGGCTATATTTGGGCGGCCCTTGGAGCCGTCGAATCGGGGCGCCGGTGGCAGGCAGTCCATGCAGTCCGGGCGCTGTGCCGCCTGGGTCGCGAAGCGCTCTTGGAAGACATTCTCGCGCTCGCGACCGGCGGCGATGCGTCAGCGTTTACTGATGCAAGCTTCCACTTCTATCGGATGCACGCGATCCAGGGCTTGCTGACCGCTCTCGACCGCGCTTCGCGTGATGGCGCGGTCGTAGTCGCGCGCCACGCTACCTGGCTGGAGACGTTGGCATCGCGGCAGACCCGTCATGTGATCTACCGCGGTATCGCGGCTCGCGCCCTGTTGGCCCTGGCTGATGCGGGCCACGTGATGATAGATCCGGTAACCCAAGGTGCGCTAGGCCGGATCAACACGTCCAAGCTTCCGACGCAGTTTTCCGCCCACCACACCCGGCCACACCGCAGTCCACCTGGGTCGGAGGATACATGCGAGTTCGCCTTCGGCTACGACTTCGTGCGCAGCTGGATCGAGCCGCTCGCATCGTGCTTTGCTATACGGTCCCAAGAGATCGAAGCCGTCGCGTGTCGGATTATTCGAGAAGATTGGGGGCTGCAGGAGAACGGACATTACGATCGGGATGCGCGTGCGCTACGTGGTCAATTCAAGGAATACACGAGGCGCCGTGGCAGCGAACTGGGCGGACAGGACGACCTCTCGTTCTACTTGTCTTACCATGCCCTGATGGAGACCGCGGGGCAGCTGCTGGAAACCCATCCGCTCCATGAGGACCCCGAGAGTTCATGGGGATCGTTCGCCCATTGGCTCGAGTACACGGCCTCGCTCAATGCCACAGGCGACTGGCTGGCAGATCGCAGGCAGTTGCCGCCAATGGATGCCGTCCAGTTCCCAAAGAGAAAGAAGGACGCGTGGCCCGTCCCTCCTACGAAGAATTACATGCGTTCGCGTCTAATGGGCCGCACCGGGGGAGTAGTGGTCGCAGGCCGATGGACGCAATACGAGGGGCGCAATTGCGAAACCATCCGCGTGGTCAGCGCACTGGCGTCGCAATCTCACGCCGGCGCACTGTCTCGGTCACTGGCTGCGACCCGAAACCCGTATGACTACGCACTGCCAGAGTTCCAGGACACCCATGAGATACAACACGGAGGTTTCGTGTTGGAAGGGTGGGTGACGGAGTCAGGCGCCGAGTCCGGCTCTGATTCGGATGATCCGTGGGCCGGCGGACTGAGCCGGCGCTTTTCGGATCTCGCCGGACCGGTGGCGGCTGAACTGGGGGTTGTTCGGGACGAATCCTCTGATGCGTGGCACAAGAGTGACGGAACCTGCGTAGCCTGGGTCGAGCGGTGGAGTGAAGGCGCCGACGAGGGCGCGCGCACCCCGGGTGGAGAACGCCTTGTGGTCGACAGGAAGTTCCTGCAGAGGGCGCTGGATCGACGGGAGCGAACGTTGATCCTTGAAGTCACCTGCCATCGCCACGTTGTGCCATTCAGCTATGAAAGCAGGAGTGGAGATGAAGAAGAAGAGCACTCGACGGAGATCATCACGCTCGAAAGAGAAAGAGCGCCCCGCATTGTCGGCCGCAACGCTCGCCCTCGGCGGAAAGCTCGTCGCCGAACTAAAACTCGTTGATTCGACCGACACGCTCGCGCGATGGATGGCCCACTATGTCGCGGAGCTGATGGTTCGCGCTCAACATGCCCCTCTGCCTGAGCGCGAAGACGCACAGCGGGCGTGCGCACTTGCAATTTTGGACCTATGGGCAGTGGCGCGGGCTTTCCCCGCGAAGAAAGCGGCATTCGAATCTATCGACCAAGTGATCGAGGCCATGGCTTCTCTGCATCCGGAGGGGGGGCCGCGTTACCGAAACAGCTTGTGGCATGGACTCGACGCACGTGCCAGTTGCGGCGACAGTGAAGTCCAGAGTCTTCTTACGACTGCCTCGGAAATCGATGCCGCGGCTCGCAATCTCATCCACTATATCCTTGCTCACGCCTCTCGTATTGCGGGGCAAGACTGTGCGGACTGGTTAGAACTGGCCCAACACTTGGACGACGACGACCCCGTTACCCAACTCCGGATTAGAATCGTACGGACGGGGCGAGACGAGGCGGAGCTAAAACATCATCGTATCGAGCAGGTGCAGAAGCGCATCTCGCAGCTCGATCAGCTTGCCTCCGCGACTCAGGCATTGAAGACGAGCCTTGTGGAATCGTTAGCAGCTGCTAGCGAAATGCTCGACCAGAGGTTTTCGGAGCCGAAGGCTTAGCTCGTGCTCGCACAGGGTGCGCGATGTTCGCTGGAGCCTGTCCAGCTAGCCGTAACGCTGACAATCACAACGTCCGTTATTAGCTGAGAGCGGATATTGAGAGCTGTCGATTAGGAAAACTTAGCAGGGGTACGGCCGGCTCAGCCAATCTCTATATGGTTCAGAATCCAGTTCTTCTACTGCAGCTATTGCTGTGATTATGCGGGTATCCCAAGCTCCCGACAGGCGTAAGTATCGAGTTCCGCGAGCGGCGAGTTCTTCCAGGTATTGTTTGTGCTGCTCATGGCGGAAAGCATCATTTCGTCGTGTGCCATCCTGTACAAACGGCACGTCCGGGTCGCAAAGGATCCAGCGGTCGTACCCGCGCTGCGCCAAGTAATCCAGTGCGGGATCTGAACGGCCGAACATGGCGCGTGCGTATAACAGAGTCGTCAGCGGAGTTGTGTCGCACATCAAAAATCTTGAAGCCGTAAGGGAAAGAGAATCCTCACGTGCTACCTGTGTGCGGGCGATATGTAGCAGGTCGGACTCAGCGAGGATGCCACCCTGCGCTTCCCACAGCTCACGTCCGTACTCAGGGGCGTGTACGGTACCGAACGCCTGCGCCAGCGCTACAGCCAGCGTGGATTTTCCGGTTGACTCACCGCCAACGATGGCAACGCGGCGGACAAAATCCTTGTAAACCAGTGGCGATAGCCACTGCCGGTGGGCGTGCAGATCGCCCCGTATCGCCGTACCCGAGATGGGCAGCTGGCGTCGCCCCATGTCCACGGATACGTGACTTACCTCTGGCTCACCGATGGCCAGCTGGCAACGAGACAGTGCTTGAGCGAACCCTGGGCCGTAGGCTTCGCTAGTGAATATCACGTCCACGGGTCGGCCTATGACCTCTCGCAGCAGCCATGCTACGAACTGCCGGTGTACGTCATCGCCATTATCATTTTGCGGAAGGGTTTGCACCGCGACGCCCCGTTGGCGGCAATGTGCGGCTAAACGATCGTCATCGAGCACCCAGTGGGTCGCGCGGGGGTAGAGCGCGGACAGCCATTCTTCCCTGCGAGGGGCATCCATTCCGGGAAAGCCAGGTTTGGTGTAGCTGAGCACCGTCAACTCTTCGCAGCTCTCCTGCGCGTAGTTGAGCAGGAGCTGATGACCTATGTGCAGCGGGCAAAACTTGCCCACAACCAAGCCATGGGCGAATGCGCTCACGCCGGCATGGCCTGTTCATCTCCGAGACGGTGCCAGTATCGCCAGGCTACGCACGCGTTGATCCAGTATGCCGAGTACAGGACGGCGGTGACCATCAGTCCGCGGGATGCATAAAGCGGTACGGCGATGGTATTGACCAGAAGCCAGACCGGCCAGGTCTCCACCCGCCGTCGCATAAGCAGTAGCTGTGCGAGCACGGAGAGACTTAGGACTGCTGAGTCGGCGAACGGTGCATAGGCATCGGTGAATCGGTGAAGGAGGGCGCCATATACCAAAGCGGCTGCCACCGCGATCGCCCCCATCCAGATCAGGCTGCGTCCCGAGGTGGCACGCACCACGAGCGGCGCCTTTCGGATGCCCCCCATCCATTGCCACCATCCCACCATGCTCGCCACAACGAAAAAGAACTGAAGTAGTACGTCAGCGTAAAGTTGCGAGTTGAAGAACAGCCAGGAAAACAGCGCACAGCCGACGATTCCGGTCCACCAGGTGTGGACGCTATTGCGTGCCGCGAGTAGGATCGACACGGTTGCCATAAGGCTACTTCCGGCCTCCAGCCAGGTCACGGTGTATCGCCTCCTGGCATGTCGGATGTGTACTGCCGCACCTTATCTTCGGTGTCGAGAGCGACCACGGTTATGGGCCGCCCACCCAGCGCAGCCTGCAGCCTAGTTTCCGCCTCATTTGCTTGAGCGATTTCCGATTGGGGCAACGCGAGTGTTACATCGCCATGGGTTGCCTGGTGAATCTGATAGCGCGAAAGGGGCAGCACTGCCAGGGCATGGGTCAGATCGATGTTGTTGATCCATTGACCGGCGGCAGTGAGGAAGCGCACGGGGCGCCTTCCCTGCAGTCCGACGATCATCGGACAGTCACCGTGCATCGCCAGGGCGCCATGGTCGCCGGTGCGATAGCGCAGCAGTGGCAGGCAGAAGTTGAAGCCGCCGGTCAGCGTGATCTCCCCGGTCAGTCCAGGGGGAAGGGTCTTACCATTCGGATCCAGAATCTCGATGTACATGCCGGGTTGCAGCAGAACATGGCCGCCGGCTGCATCGTCGTAGACTGCGAGCGGTCCGGCCTCGTTCATCGAGTAAAGGTCGAGTACAGCGCAATCAAAGCGCTCGGCGAGCGATCGCCGAAGCCCCTGCGAAAGGGCCATCGAGACCGAGAGTAAGGCGCGTGGCCGATGCGCAACTGGCAGTTCGAGGAGCGCTGCGAATGAGATCGGGTCGCCTGCAATCACCTCCGGCTGCATCTGGTCGATGTAGCGTGCCCGGTCGCTGGGATCACGCCAGTCGTCCGGATGCAGGTTGATCTTGGCCAGGCCGGACTCCCCCATGGTCGGTGTCACAGAGACATAGGTAAAGCAACGGCGCTGCATGCCCAGCAGCATCACGCCCATTTGGCCGCCGCGGTTGGACAACTCGATACCAAAGCGATTCAGCGCACGCTTGTGGTGGGCCAAGTAACGCGCCGCGACGACCGGATGGGACGGGAGCACCAGCGGGTGGCCGGTGGTACCCGTGGTGCGAAAATTGATCAGCCGATCCAGTGACACGGTATCGGGGACAAAGCGTGCGATGTCCGCGGCGAGCGCGCCGCGGTCCACCGGTGCGATGTCAGTGAAGCTCTCCGGCATGGCCTGAGCGCGGTAGTACGGGACCTGCGCGAAGGTTTTGGCGACCGAAGCCATGAGCCATTCTGGCTGGCGGCTGGGCGCCCATTCGAAGCGGGCATCGGCCAGGTCGCGCTCGTAGCGGCTCAACTCATCGACCTCGGGGCCGAGCAGGCGATTCCCGCTGGTGTTGCGGAATATCGGCGCCGCTGGATGCTCCCGCATTCGTCGGAGCATGGCGGCCCCGGCGTCAGTCAACGTCGGATATCGCTCAGCGTCGGACGGCTCTGCGGTCACTCTCGTGTCCACTTGTCGGCCGACTCCTCCGCTGCCTTTTTCGCCAGTGCCTCACGAATAGCTCGTGCACGGGCCTCCGCCGTGCGACTCGCCTCCAGCAGGCGCCTCCGTTCCACGCCACTCACACGCGCCAGCCTGTCAGCCGCCTGAGCCTGCGTTTCGCCGTCTGGCAGCAGGCCCAACCGTGCGACTACTATGCGCGCCAGTTCTTCGCGTCGTTCCGGGTCGAACACGAAACGGTCTGCGGGCGCACTCGCCGCCAAGGCGGGAGCAGCTTCCACGAACAGCGCGGTCCAAGTGTCTGCCTCGGTCTTGAAGCTGTCCCAGCTCTCGTCAGCCATCATCCAAGCGATGACCGCGGCAAGGGTCATTTGGTTGGAATCGACACCGGACAGGTTGCCGGAGAGTGTGGCCAGAAGCGAAGGGGCCGGGCGCAGACCACGCGCGACGAACACGTCGTTGACCACGGCGGCCACATGCAGTTGGCCGGCACCACCGCGCCAAGGGGGATCCAGGAAATCCGGCGGTGTGTCCAGCAGGCGCCGCAGGAGCGTATCGAGGGAGGGACCCGTTGGCATGTTCATGTCCCGAACTTGGCGAAAACCTGTGTGGAAGGGCAATCGTTACAGACCGCGGCAGGCGCGCTCCGGCGACGCGCGGCCAAGCGGTCGCGTAGCTCGGCTATATCGGAAATCGTCCGCACGGAATCGGAGGACAGGGAATGCGAGTCGAGCGTGAAGCTACAGGCGGCAATGCGGGCGAACTCATCGATGAAGATCGTGGGTCGCCGTGCTTCGCACTCGGTCACCGCGACCGGACGACCTGCTGCAGTGGCTTCCAACCGCGCCACATAGGAAGTATCGGCGTGCAGTCGCACTCCGCGATCGGCCAGAGCGGCCACCAGCGGCGGCAGGAGTTCGCGCAACCTCGAGATGTCAGGCAGCCCCAACGCCTGGGCCCGGTGGAAATCTGGTCGATCACGCCCGCCCAGCTGGTTGAACGTGATCTCTTGAATGCCCCAATCCGCGAGGCGCATGCACAACTCTGCGAACTCCGGCAGGGTGTCACGCATCAACACCACGTTGGCACGCAGAAGTGGGCCGCTTCCGGGGCGGCGCAGGTTAGCCAAGCGCTGGATGCCCTCCGCAAGTCGAGCCATTCCACCGGGCCAACCCCGCAGTCGCTCATGCGTCGTTTCCAAGGCATCGACGCTGAACGTGATCTCGTCAAAGGATTCGCTCAGTGCTTGTGCGCTGCTTGGCTGCCAACTACGCGTGCCATTGGTGGTGATACTTGTCCGCAGGCCGAACTGCCGTTTGAGCCGACCTGAAAGATCGAGGACGCCTGGCCACAGCATGGGTTCGCCGCCAAGCCAAGACAACAGCACCGGCTGTCCCACGGATTCGCGGTACGCACCAAACAGCGCGGCCAACCGCTCGACTTCCGCAGGGAGCGACTGCACCCTTGGCTGCGGCACGCGCCGGTCGTAGGCGCAGAAGCCGCAGGCCAAATTACAAAGCTTGGTGAGCCGCCAAAGCACGATCATGAGTCCGTGCCCCTGCGAATCGGGACATAGTGCTGCCGACTGAATTCCCGCGCGAAAGCCAGCAGCTCTGCCATGTCGCGCACCACATGGATGTGCCAGCCGGCATCGCGCGCCCGCAGCAGGTCGCCCGTCCAGCCGCTGGCGCCGGTGTTGGCTAGGCTGGCAGGCAGAGGGCTGAATAAGTTCAGCGCCATGGTGCCTCCGCCTCGGGCGGCACGCAGAGCCTGCGCTGCCACCGTCCAGCCACTCTTACCGTTCTCATCCTGCTCGAACATAGTGGTGATGCCGTCGTCGGAAATGTGCAGAATGTGCACCGCGCGTGCGTGCGCAGGGCGATTTTCGTAGGTGTCGCGGAGGCGATGTATGGGGAAGGCTGTGGCGCCACCGAAGTAGCCGGTCAGCACCTTGAGGATATCTTCCTCCGAGCGAACGAACCCTGAGGTTTGCAGGTATTGGTGTTTTCCGCTCCAGAGCGTGGCTTGGACATGTGCTCCTACCCGCAACGCCGACAAAGCGATCACCGCGCCAGCTAGGGTCAGGAACGACGTGCGCTGTTGGGGATTGGGCATCGACCCGGAGCTGTCGACGTACAGATCCAGGTCTACCGGTTCGGCTTGCGGCTCTAGTTCGGGCGCTAGGCCATGGATGCGTTGCACGGTCGTGACGCCAGGTACCACCGATGGCGACTGCATCAGTGATTGCAGCCAGTCGACCGCGTCCAATGGATCGCCAGGCTCCCAAGGCTCCAGTCCTTCTGGCAAGAGCTCCAATGACTGCGGCTGTGGACGCGTGGGGTAACGGATAAGGTGGGGGAGGGCGCGCTCGCGGTAGTAGCGAACGGCGATCTGATGGTCGTCCAGATCAAGGCCAGCGGCGCGGAGAATTTCACCGTATTCGAACGGCTCGCGCGCTTGCCCACCGCTTGGTGAGTGCGCGTCGGTATGCGCCTCCTGACGGGTGTCGGCCGGTGCGCTTTCCTCGGCAATGGAGAGCTCGCCTGTGATCCGGGGGTCAGATGCGGGATGCGGCACGGGTGCCATCTCATCGTCTTCCAGGCGATCCAGCCCGGCCGGATGAGTTCCCTGGCCCGCGTCTCGCGTATCCATCAAAGCGTTGACGCGAAGGTCTTTGACGGTCTCCAGCAGCCGCGGGAGAAGGAGCATGGCGAAGCGACCGGCCCCTTCGAGCCATTCGCTGGCATACACCCGAATCACGCGCGCGCCTAGCCAGGCATCGCCGCGCAGTTCCGTATCGTCGGTTGGACCACCCAGCGAGCCCGGCGGTTCTTGCCAGAGTTGCTCATAGATCCCCATATATAGCTGCCAAACGGATGAAGCGTCGCCTTGATCGGAAGGCTCCTGCTGCGCTGCAAGGCGGCGATAGATGTCGCCCATGCGCAGGCCGCACTGCCTTTGCAGGCGATCATTGATCAGCAGGTCGGTATACAGGTTGGCCACCATTGGCGCATGAGCTTCAAGCGTCGGCAATGCGCGGCGGATGCGAGCGAGTAGCCGAGCATGGTCAGTAGCCGTGGCTGGCGCCAAGACGTGGTGACCGATCTCATGGGCGAGGATTTCTAGGGAATAGGCCTGCAGACCCAGTCGTGCGACCTCCGGAAGATCGATGACGACGCGCTGGTCGGCCAGGCGAATCATGGCAAAGCTGCCGGTCAGGCCCTCGGCCGCTGCCTCCACGCGGGTCTCGCACAGGCGCGGATCCTGAAGGCGTGTAAAGCGACTCCATGCCGCTAGTGCCTGTGGCCATGCCGCACGCCAGGCTGCTAGTGATTCGGACTCAGATGCGCTCATCTTGGCGTGGGCATTACGCGAACGTGGTGCGACCACGGAGAGAAGATGGCGATCCCCGCAGGCCCGACGACAGCCTGCATGCGATCGCCGGTTACAGCCCACTGCACCTGCATGCGCCCGAGAAAGATGCCCTCTCGAGTGATCGTGAGGTCCCGCGGCCTGATAGCGGTGCCAGCTGCAAACTCTTCCGCGCTGGCTGGCAGGACAACGGCGCCGTAGGCGTCGGCAAGCACTAGGTAATATCGCCCGCCGCTCTCAGCAACAAAGCCGTCCGCGACTGCGCGCACCTGTGGTGGTACTGCGAACGGACCCCCCAATCCGGTGAAACCGCCAACGGAACGCCCCTGCGCGTCGACATCGGCGGTACTCGGGTTCCACCAGCGCTCGGATGCCATACGCTCTCGGAGCGTCGACCACTCCGTTCCTACGCCGCCGACGGCTGCGATCGCAAGGCTGGCGGGCAACGAGTCCGCACGAGTTAGTGCGGGACCACGCATGTGAGTCATGCCCGCACGCCACGCGCAAACTGCGCCGAGATCGCGCAAGGTCTGGACGGAGTCGCATTGGCGGGCCAATCCGACCATCAGGCTGATCCATTCGGCCACACGGATGTCCGGAAGGCTGCCCAGGCGCACAGCGGCGTTCGTAATTGCGCCGAGGGTTTCCAGTGGTTCGCGTGCCAGCAGTGGGGCAACTGATGGCGCAAGCGAGCGCCAAGCATTTTCTACCCAAGGGAGTCGAGCCTTGGGTCCGGCATATCCCTGCGCAACAAGGTCCAGCCCGAGCTCGAAGGCGACCTCGCACACCCGCGTGGTGGCCGAGACATCGACGCCCTCGACTGCCTGGCAGACCTCATCCAGCGTGCCGCCGACAAAGCCTGCAAATGCTGGAAGATCCAGGCTAGGCCAGCGGTGGCGGGCCTCAGCCACGCGCTGGTTGAGCACGGTGCGACGCGCGGCCAGTGCGCCGGCCAAGGGCGCGGACACCATGTCAGCGCGCCCGCAGCCAGTGGAGATAATTGGTATAGCGCTGATGTAGGTACTTGAGTTTAAGCAGGTCATCGTACAAATGACCGTAGAGCTTCCGGCCTTTGACCCTTTCTTCAATCAATCGCTCGATGCGGGTCAGGCGTGCGCGGGTCTCGCGTTCGGAGACACCGTCGAGCCCATTTGCGAACTGTGCGGACAGTTCGCCCACCGGGTCATTCCGGTCCAGATCCAGGCGGTCGTACTCAGCGTTGGAGGCGTCCAACAGCCAGCGTAGCCAGCTGATCCGGTCCGTGCGATAGGGGCCGTTCTCCGGCAATGCAAAGAAGGGGGCGTCGAGATCAGGCTGCAACTTGTCATTGAGGACAAACGGCAACACTTGACGCAGGTCCTCCAGCGACACCGCAAGATTTCCGCGGAAGTACGCTATAGCCTTGGCATAGATCAGCAGCGTCATCAGGTTGCGGACCGACAGGCCGTTGCGGGTCTGGCAGCCGAGATCTTTCAGTCGGTCGCGGCCGCCATCGGCTGACGTCACCTGAGCCCAGTCCGCCCCGGCGAGGCGCGCCGTGTCTTTGGTCAGGTACTCAAACTGCGCCCCGGCCGTCTCCATAAGCTCGAATTGGCTGCAGAAGAACTCGATCCGCCGCAGCACGTCGTGGGGAACTTCAATCGCACGGATCTCGTGCAACATCTGATCCCCTTCAGTCTCGGAGAAGATGATGTCGCGAGGCACGACCTCTTCCGGGCGGATGTTCTGCTCGATGCGCAGAAGCATGTCATCCAGAAAGCGCGGATTGAACGCGAGGGCTTGCACCACCACATCGATGCGGTCGCGCAGCGCCTCGATGACCTGGTAGGTACCACCGCCGCGATCGTCGTTGGCGGTGAGGTACCAAGCTGAGTCGGGACACTCGTAGACGTGGTTGAGGACCTCGGCGTAGTTATCGCCCATCACTGTCAGCAATGCGCTCTGCGTGCGTGTGGGGATACGGTTGTACTCATCAATGATCTTGACCCGCATGCCGAGCCATTTGCGCCATGCGATTCGTATCTCGCTCATGTCCTGAGCTGCAACGAGATCGGCAGGCAAGGGATTGCCTAGTAGGTCGGCGATGGTCATCTGTGGATGGCCATGCTGCATCGCACGGCGCACTTCGCGAACAGGGTAGCCGGCCAGCACTCCCATCAAGATGGCGCTGGCAGTTTTTCCGCGACCGGGGCCACCGACGAATAGGCATTTGCGCCGAGTGGCAAACGTCAGCAGAGGTAATAAGGCATAGCTGGAATAACTCTGCGCAGATGGCAGCGCGAGTTGACGGCGGGTATCGCCAACGGCAAACGAAGCCGCCGGGCCGTCGTTGTACTCGACGTCGTAGTGCGGACTGATGATCGCATTGTTGACAATCCAGAAATACGCCTGACGCAGCTTCTCGTCCAAGCGTAATTTGGGGGCATTCGCGTCATCCTGCAGACCTACGGGACCTTCATACAGTTCCGCGACATCGAAGGCGCGGGGTGAGGGTTCGGCTCTGGGATTGGTGGGCGCCTGAGAGACGCGCTGGAACAGATTGAACGGCGACACACGATCCCCTCGTCGATAGTCTTAGCTCATTCTATAGGCTGTATGTACCAGCAGGCGAACGTCTCGCACTTGCGAGCGGGCTAGTCTCGGCGGTGCCATTTGAGTTTACGCATGTCGCTGGAGCTGCCTAGCCGGCCCAGGTCGGACACCATGCTGACGCTTGGCTAACGGATCGGGGCACGCCGCATTCGGGTAGACAGCTTACGGTGGTTAAGCTAATGGGCAGGCACGATGGGCTCCATCGCGTCGGCATGAGGGTGATTTAGGTTGCTTGCGCACTTGGTGGCGTGCCTACGCTGGTCGTACTTGGGCTTATTTAAAGGCGTTGACGGCATCGGCGCCCCGTGGCTACTGGACCTCGTCAGCATGGGCTTTTCATTGCTCATGGAAATCGCGGTAGCCCTGATGCTGATTAGGGCCGCCATCGACTCCCTCCGGCTTGGCCGGTCGGTTTAGCTCAGGCGTTGAAGCCCGCTTTCGGTCGATGGCAGACATCAGAGCGCCAGACCCGCCAAAGCCGCGGCGGCGCGCTCACCACGCAGATGGCCGTAATGTTTCTCAATCATACGCACGCTAGTGCCGCTGATTTGAGCGACGGTCAACAGATCCAGTCCGCCTGTGACCAGATCCGTAATGGTGGAGTGGCGCAGGGTATAGGCGGTCACAGACTCCGGAAGGGCTGCTGTGCGTGCGGCGTCTTTGACAGGTCCCTTCCATGCATCCTTGTCCCAAGGCCTGCCGTC
The DNA here is from genome assembly GCF_010093205.1 of Pseudoxanthomonas daejeonensis. Classification (GTDB taxonomy): domain Bacteria; phylum Pseudomonadota; class Gammaproteobacteria; order Xanthomonadales; family Xanthomonadaceae; genus Pseudoxanthomonas; species Pseudoxanthomonas daejeonensis. Next base: position 82,020 of record NZ_PDWN01000007.1, on the reverse strand, counting down.
AGCTCGGGCAAAAAGTGGCGCTCGCGGAAGTTTGCCGCTGGCCTGGTCCTTGAGCAGGGTCGCCGTGTCTTGGGGGAGCAGAATGCGGCGATCTGCGTTGGCTTTATCACTCTTGATGACGAGTGTGCCCGTGCGGGCGTCGAAGTCGCCAGCCGTCAATCCTGCCAATGCGCCTGGGCGCAGGGGCAGGAGGCAAAGTCCGCGGCAAAACGCTGCGGCATCTGCCGGTTGGGCGGCCAGCAGGGCGCGTCGTTGCATTTTGTCCAAGTACAGATCGCGGCGCCCATTAGCGTTTGCGACTGGCTGCAGCGCCTTGCGCCATGCCAAAGCCGTGTCGACTTCGCCGCGGGAAAGCGCTGCATTCAGCGCTGCCCGAAATGCCACCATGTCGCGGTTGACCGTTGCGGCGGCGCGCTTCCGTGTAACCGGTTGATGCAGCTTGTTCCTCGTTACAAGGGCTGGCATCGATTCCAATCGCGCACGCCACTCCCGTACATGATGTTCGCGGAGCCGGCGCAGCCTTATCTGCGCGATCGGATCGCCGTAAACGTAGCGCGGGAAGCGTTTGGCTGCATCGGCATTGCTGGCTGCATAACGCTCGCAGGCCTGGCGCACGGTGACATCGTCCTCCGAGCCACCGCGAGACAGGTGGCGGAACCACTCTTCGGCTTCCCGCTTGGCCGCGTCGAACCGCTTGTTCGGGGGAAGGGTGCCGAAGTCGCCCAACGAACGGTTCGGCTTGCGTGCTGTGTCCGGGTCGTAGAACCGGGCAAGCCATGTGCCCAGCCCGCTCCCTGCCGAGGGACGGAAGCCCAGGTACTGCCCGGCGGACAGTGGCTGCCAATAGGGCTCGCTACTCGCGCGCGCTTTCAGCTTCTCGCGCCGCTCGACTGTCCTCAGGTCGATCAGTGGGGTCTTGCGGCTAGATAGGTGGGCCACGTCGCTCTCCGCTGGCGAACCAAGTTGCCAGTATGGAAAGAGTATGGAAATCCCCGGGAGTTCACAAGAGTCCTTGACCTTGGTAAAACAGACAGTTAGGACTTCTACGAACGCTGGCGGATGCCAATTCCCTACCTTGACATGGTAGGGGTCACAGGTTCGAACCCTGTACCGCCCACCACTGCGGTCCCTTCGGGCCCGGTGGATTCCTCGGGAACCCTTCGATTTCGTTCCAGTCCCGTCGCGTGCGGTGCATCGGCGCGCCTGCGCGGACGATGCCGGGCACCGGTCGATACCGTTTCGGATATCGAAAACCGGGAAAAAGTCATTGGATCGTTCTGGCTTCTTCGCGCATCGTCGCGGCATCCACCCGGGGAGAGGACGGGCGGAGGGGCAGGTCGGCGATCCGCGTGTCGCCGGTACATTGCGTCCCGGCATGTCTGTTGCGAACGGACCAGGTGATCTTCCGCCACTTCTCCCCGAAGCCCTCGTGGGCGCCATCGTGCGCCTGCCCGCAAGCGTCTGAAGGAGAACTGCATGCACCTGCGATCAACCCTGCTGGCCCTGGCCATCGCGAGCGCGTCCGCGCTGCCTGCCTTCGCCCAGGACGTCGTCGTCAAGGTGGATGCCGGCAAGCCGGGTCCCACGATCGACCGCCACATCTTCGGCCAGTTCGCCGAGCACCTGGGTCACGGCATCTACGAGGGCATCTGGGTCGGCAAGGATTCGAAGATTCCCAACACCCGCGGCGTCCGCAACGACGTCGTTGCCGCGCTGCGCGACCTGAAGGTGCCGAACATCCGTTGGCCGGGCGGCTGCTTCGCCGACGAGTACCACTGGCGCAACGGCATCGGGCCGAAGGACCAGCGTCGCGCGATGGTCAACACCAACTGGGGCGGGGTGATGGAGCCGAACGAGTTCGGCACCCACGAGTTCTTCGACTTCATCGAACAGGTCGGCGCCGATGCCTATGTGTCGGTCAACGTCGGCTCGGGCACCGTGCAGGAGGCGGCGGACTGGCTCGAATACATGACCGCGGTGCATCCGACCGCGCTGGCGAAGGAGCGTATCGCCAACGGCCGCAAGGAGGCGTTCCAGGTGCCCTTCGTCGGCCTGGGCAACGAGAACTGGGGGTGCGGCGGCGCCATGTCGGGCGACTACTACGTCGACCTGATGAAGGTCTTCGCCCGCTACACGCGCAACTACGACCCGTCGCAGAAGATGAAGCAGATCGCGGTCGGCCCGGACGGGGCCAAGACCGAGTACACCGAGGCGGTGATGAAGGCCTGGTCCGAGCGGGTCTGGAGCTGGAACCTCGACGGGCTGTCGCTGCACAACTACACCATCAACGGCTGGCCGCCGAGCATCAAGGCCACCGGTTTCGGCGAGGCCGAATACGCGAAGTTCCTGCATGAAACGCTGGGCATGGACCAGATGATCCGCACCCACGCGGCGATCATGGACCGCTACGACCCGGAGAAGAAGGTCGCGCTGGTGGTGGACGAGTGGGGTTCCTGGCTGGCGCCCACCGAGGGCAGCACCCCCGGCTTCCTGGTCCAGCAGAACTCGATGCGCGATGCGATCCTGGCCGCGCTCAACATCAACATCTTCGCCCGCCACGCCGAGCGCGTGCGCATGGCCAACATCGCGCAGATGGTCAACGTGCTGCAGGCGATGATCTTCACCGACAAGGAGAAGATGCTGCTGACGCCGACTTACCACGTGTTCCACATGTACGTCCCGTTCCAGGACGCGACCTTCGTGCCGGTGGCCTTCGACAAGGGCAGCTACAAGGTCGGCGACATCGTCCTGCCGCGGGTGGATGCGATCGCCGCCAGGGACGCGCAGGGAACGCTCTGGATAGCGGTGACCAACATCGATCCGACCCGCCCGGTGGAAGTGGCCCTGGACGTTGCCGGCTTCGATCCGGCTTCGGCCAGCGGCCAGTTGCTCACCGCGCCGCGGATGGATTCGGTCAACACGTTCGAGGCGAAGCGGACCGTGGCACCGGTGCCGGTGAAGCTGGACGGTGGGAAGCTGCGCCTGCCGCCGCATTCGGTGGCGGTGGTGGGGCTGAAGGCGAACTGATCCGGCGCCGGCACGGCCCCGTGGCGGGGCTGCGCCATGCCGGCTGACCTGCCGATGGCCGCCGCCGATCAGCGGCGGCCGGAGATTCAGGGCGATGCTGCGTCCGTACGCAGCAGGCGCAGGTCGAACAGGCGCGGGGTGCGGCGGGTGTTGTGGGCGATGAAACGCACCTCGAGGCCGCCGTCGCGCGCCGCACCGGCCAGCGCCGGTGGCAGGGCGATCTCGCGCTCGATGAAATCGTCCACATCCGAGCCATCGAACTGCAGCGTCGCCAGCTCGACGCCATTGGCCTGCACGACCATGGCGACATGCCAGTCGCCGCCGAACAGGGTCAAGCGCAGCGCCAGCGGCGTGTCGTCGCCGATGACCGGCGGAGCCGCCAGGCGGTAGCCGAATGCATCGCCGGCATCACGCCAGCGCCGGCCCAGGTGCAGGCCCGTCGCCGAATCCCGGCCCTGGTAGCCATGCTCCACTTCCGGCTGTTGTTCGCCCGGCTGCACCCGGTCCACGGTGCGTATTTCGAGCGCCTGGCGCGCGCGTTCCTCGACCTCGACCGCGGCCAGGAGGGCCGGATACCCCGCGACTGTCGTGGTCCGCCAGTACGCCATGTAGCGCGCGTCGTGCACGCGGTACAGCGGCTCCATGCGCAGCGCGCCGAATCCGGCGGGCTGGACCAGTCCAGCGGCGCTGAACACCAGTGGATCGTCCAGCGGGACGATGCCGGAGGCCAATGCGTCGCGATCGCCGACCAGCATCGGCGCCCGGTCCAGCGGCTGGTACGGACCCGGCGCGATGTGGCTGCCACGGCCGGCATCGGCGACCAGGCCTTCGAGGTCTTCCTCGCCGGTGCGCGCGGCCAGCATCAGCGGGCCATGCATCACCGCGACCCAGTCCGATCCGTCGGGCAGGGCCTCGATCCGCGTGTGCATCGGCAGCGCGATCTCGACCCGGTCGCCGTCCTTCCAGCGACGCTCGATGCGCGCGTACGAGGACGGCGTGGATTGCAGGGGCCAGGCGCGGCCGTTGACCATCACCTGCAGCGGCCCCTGCAGCCAGTGCGGATGGCGCAGCTCCAGCGCGAACTTCTGCGGCCGCTCCAGCGACAGCCGGAGTTCGCTGCGCGGCTCTTCCGGGAAACGCGTCAGCTGGCTCAATACCAGTCCGCGCCCGGGCCGGCGCAGCTGCGAATCCAGGTACAGGTTGACCCGCACCGTCCCTTCGTCGTGCGCGTAGACGAACGCGGCGTGGCGCCCATGGTTTTCCATGCCGCTGCCCACGCAGCACCAGAAGCACTCCTGCGGCTGCGAATACACCCTGTAGTGGCGTGGGCGGACCGGTGTGAAGTAGACCAGTCCGCCATGCTGCGGATGCTGGGTGGAGAGGATGTGGTTGAACAGCGTGCGCTCGTAGAAGTCCGCATGCCGCGGATCCGGGCGCAGCCGGTCCAGCAGCAGGGTCAGGCGCAGCATGTTGTAGCTGTTGCAGGTTTCCGGTCCTTCGCGCGATTGCACCATCGGCGAAAAGTCGCCAGCCGGATTGAAGTGCTCGCGCACGCTGTTGCCGCCGAAAGCGATGCTGCGGTGCAGGGCGACCCGTTCCCAGAAGAATCGCGCCGCGTCGATCCACGCTTCGTCGCCGTCGAGCTCGCCGATGCGGGCAAAACCGATCACTTTGGGAATCTGGGTGTTGGCATGCAGGCCGTCCAGCGTGTCCTCGCCGCGCAGGAGCGGATCGAGCAGGGCGCGGTGCGAGAAGCGCCGCGCCAGTGCCAGGTAGCGACGATCGCCGGTGATGGCGCATACGTCGGCCAGCACTTCGTTCATGCCGCCGTGTTCGGTGTCGAGCACGCGCTGCAGTTGCACGTCGTCGAGGTGGGCGACGAGCCGCTCCGCCCAGTCGGCGAAGCCGACCAGCACCGCGCGCGCCTGCGCCTGGCCAGTCAGTAGCCAGGCATCGCGCAGGCCGGCGAAGGTCTTGTGCAGGTTGTAGAACGGCACCCACGCCCCTTCCAGCGAGAACGACTCCGCCTGGAAGTTGCCGGATGCGACCCGTTGCCACAGCACGCGACCGCCCGGTACGCCACCGACGTAGCCGTCGCCGTTGGCGCGCTGGCACGCGGCCATCGCCTGGACCATGTAGTCGAGCCGGCGGCGCATATCCGCATCGCCCTGCGCGGCCTGCTGCGCCAGTGCCGACAGGTAGTGGCCGGCGGTGTGGCCGTCCAGGCCCATCGATTCCCAGTTCGGATACTTCGGCGCGGGCGAGGGCAGGCCGGCTTCGATCCGGCACGGCGCCAGCAGCCGGTCCATGTCCAGCGTGGCGAGATATCGCAGGTTGAGTGCATTCGATCGGGCGAAGAGGCCCTCACCCAGGCGCACGTCACCGGGTGCGGGGAGGTGCAGCGACCGCGCCGCGGGCGCGGTGGCGCCGCGTGCCAGCGGCGGTACCAGCGGCAGGAGCGCCGCCGGCACAAGCGCGCCCAGCAGCCTGCGCCGGTCGGCGTCCACGCCCTGGAATTGCCGCGTAGCCATGCTCAGCGCAGCGGGCCGGGCCTGGGCCCGTCGGAGAGAAAGTCCCCGCCCCGCACGGGAGTTCCGGTCCGGGCCGGAAACGGGGCGGGGCAATCCCGGAATTCAGTGCGAGTCGCGGCCGACCGCATCGCCGCTGCCGCCGACCAGGAAGTCCAGGTCCGCGCCCAGGTGGGCCTGCTGCACGTGGTCCACGTACAGCTTGGACCAGCCGCGCGCCGGTGCCGGCGGCGCGGTCCATTCCGCGCGGCGACGCGCCAGCTCGGCCTCGTCGACGTCCAGGTGCAGGCGCCGGCCCGGCACGTCCAGTTCGATGAAATCGCCCTCGCGCACCAGCGCCAGCGGCCCGCCGGTGGCGGCCTCGGGCGAGACGTGCAGGACCACGGTGCCGTAGGCGGTGCCGCTCATGCGCGCGTCGGAGATGCGGACCAGGTCGGTGACGCCGCGCCGCAGCAGCTTGGGCGGCAAAGGCATGTTGCCGACCTCGGCCATGCCGGGATATCCGCGCGGGCCGCAGTTCTTCAGCACCATCACGCAGGTCTCGTCGATGTCCAGCGCCTCGTCGTCGATGCGTGCCTTGAACTCCTCGATGCTCTCGAACACCACCGCGCGGCCCCGGTGGCGCAGCAGCTGCGGCGAGGCGGCCGACGGCTTGATCACCGCGCCGTCGGGGGCCAGGTTGCCGCGCAGTACGGCGATGCCCGCCTCGGCGCGCACGGGCTGCGCAAGCGGACGGATCACCTCGCGGTTCCAGCACGGCGCCTGTGCGATGTTCTCGCCCAGCGTGCGGCCGTTGGCGGTGATGGCGTCCAGGTCCAGTTGCGCGGCGATCTCGCGCAGCACCGCGGGCAGCCCGCCGGCGTAGCAGAAATCCTCCATCAGGTATTCGCCGGACGGCTTGAGGTTGACCAGGCAGGGCAGGCGCGAACCCAGCGCGTCCCAGTCGTCCAGTGAGAGTTCGACGCCCAGCCGGCCGGCGATCGCCAGCAGGTGGATTACCGCGTTGGTCGATCCGCCGATCGCGGCATTGGCGCGGATCGCGTTGGCGAACGCCGCCCGGGTCAGGATCCTGGACATGCGCAGGTCCTCGCGCACCATCTCCACGATGCGCCGGCCCGACAGGTGCGCCAGGCGGAAGCGGCGCGCGTCCACCGCCGGGATCGCCGCGTTCTCCGGCAGCGACATGCCCAGCGCCTCGACCATGCTGGCCATCGTCGAGGCGGTGCCCATGGTCATGCAGCTGCCCGTGGAGCGCTGCATGCACGACTCGGCTTCGGTGAACTCGTCCTGCGAAAGGGTGCCGGCGCGGACCATCTCCGACATCTCGATCACGCCGGTGCCCGAGCCCAGCGGCTTGCCGCGCCAGTTGCCCGACAGCGACGGCCCGGCGGACACACCGATCGTGGGCAGGTCGACGCTGGCCGCGCCCATCAGCAGCGACGGCGTGGTCTTGTCGCAACCCATCAGCAGCACCACGCCGTCGATGGGGTTGGCGCGGATCGACTCCTCCGCCTCCATGCTGGCCAGGTTGCGGAACAGCATCGCGGTCGGCCGAATTTGCGTTTCGCCAAGCGACATCACCGGGAATTCGAGCGGAAAGCCACCGGCCTCGTAGACGCCGCGCTTGACGTGCTCGGCCAGCTCGCGCAGTGAGCTGTTGCACGGGGTGAGCTCCGACCAGGTATTGCAGATGCCGATCACCGGCCGACCGTCGAACAGGTCGTGCGGCAGTCCCAGCCCCTTGAGCCAGCTGCGGTAATAGAAGCCCTGCTTGCCCTCCCGGCCGAACCACTGGCGGCTGCGAAAGGGCGGTTTGCTGGAGTCGCTCATGCGATCGGGGATTCCTGCCCGGCGGGTGGATTCGGCCGCAACGCCACCTATTCCAGGCAGCCCGGTGCGGTCCGTTGCGCGACGATGCTACCCGTCGGGGGAATGCCCGAAAAATAACAAATGCGCCCGGATCGATACGCGTATTGCAATCGAGCGTGGGCCGCAGAGGGCGCCCTGTTTTCCCTTGTCTGGGCGCCGGCGGGGATGCGCGAGACACCCCTTCCCGGGAACGCGATGCGATCCATGCGGTCGCAGGCCTGTGCGCAGCTATTCCATTCGGGGCGCCTGCCATGCCCCTGATGACATTGGTGGGTCCGGGGCGCCGCGACTATCCTGCGCGCGGCCGGGTCGCGGCCGGAAGCGGGCAGGGGAACCGGGGATGACGCGAACGAGGCCATTCGGCCGGCTGGATGACGGCACCCCCGTGCATGCCTGGACGCTGGGGGATGCGGAGGGGCTGTCGGCGGAGATCCTCGACCTGGGCGGCATCCTGGCGCGGCTGGAGTTCCCCGGTGCCCACGGTCGTACCGGGCTGGTGCTCGGCTTGGGCGACGCGCAGGCCTATCACGACGATCCGGCCTACCTCGGCATCCTGGTCGGGCGCTTCGGCAACCGCATCGCCGGCGCGGCCTGCACGCTGGATGGGGAACGACTCCGGCTCACCGCCAACCAGGGCCGCAACCACCTGCATGGCGGCGCATCCGGTTTCGGTCGGCGGCTGTGGACGGTGGAGGCCCCCGATGCGTCCACCCTGGTGATGCGCTACCGCTCGCCGCACGGGGAAGAGGGTTATCCCGGCAACCTCGACGTGCGCGCGACGTATCGGCTGCAGGGCGCGCGCCTGCGCCTGGACTTCGAGGCGACCAGCGACCGGCCGACGCCGTTCAACCCGACCCACCACCCCTATTTCAACCTCGCCGGCGATCCGGCGGTGCCTGCGTCGGCGCAGTGGCTGCAGGTCCCGGCCAGCGGTTACCTGCCGGTGGACGAAGCCCTGATCCCGCTGGGCGAAGTCGCTGGCGTGTCCGGTTCACCGTTCGATTTCCGCGCCGCGCGCACGCTCGATGCGGCCTTCGATGGGCGCGATCCGCAACTGGGCACGGCAGGCGGCTACGACCACTGCCTCGTGCTCGATGCGCACAGCGACTACGCGGCGATGCTGTACTCGCCGCACAGCGGCATCGCGCTGCGCATCGACAGCGATGCGCCGGCGCTGCAGCTGTATGGCGGCCACGGGCTGGACCGGCAGCACCCGGGCCTCGGGCGCGGACTGTGCCTGGAGCCGCAAGGGTTTCCGGATGCGCCGAACCGGCCTGCGTTTCCCGACGCGATCCTGCGCCCCGGCACGACCTTCCGGCGGCGCATCGAGTACCGCTTCGCCATGCCCGGCCGGGCGCGCCCCTGGGAAGAAGTGGCGGCGGCGCTGGAGCGCGCCTGAAGCCAGCAGCGTCCAATCGCTATCGACCAGGCCTTACCGTAACCGCACTTCGACCGATGCCCGCATCGATCGGCCTTCCCCGGAGACCGCACCCGTGCCACCCATCAACCTCGCCATCGTCGGCATCGGCAAGATCGTTCGCGACCAGCACCTGCCGGCCGTGGCCGGCAACGACGACTACCGGCTGGTCGCCGCGGCGAGTCGCCACGGGCGGGTCGAGGGCATAGAAAATTTCAGCTCGATCGACGCAATGCTCTCGGCGCTACCGTCGATCCAGGCCGTCTCGCTGTGCATGCCGCCGCAGTATCGTTACGAAGCGGCGGTGAAGGCGCTCACGGCCGGCAAGCACGTGTTCCTGGAAAAACCGCCGGGCGCGACGCTTTCGGAAGTCGAAGGCCTCGCCGCGCTGGCCGCGGGCAAGGGGCTTTCGCTCTTCGCCAGCTGGCACTCGCGCTACGCGCCGGCCGTGGAAGCCGCGCGGGAATTCCTCGCCGGCACCCGGATCCGCTCGATGCGCGTGGCCTGGAAGGAAGACGTGCGCCAGTGGCATCCGGGCCAGGAATGGATCTGGCAGCCCGGCGGCCTGGGCGTGTTCGACCCCGGCATCAACGCGCTTTCCATCGTCACCCGGATCCTGCCGAACCCGGTATTCGTCACCGCGGCGATGCTGGAATTCCCGGAAAACCGCGATGCGCCGATCGCCGCATCGATCACCTTCAGCGATGCGGAAGGGCTGGACCTGGCGGCGGAATTCGACTGGCGCCAGACCGGCAGGCAGAGCTGGGACATCGTCGCGCTGACGGACGCCGGCGAGATGCTGCTGTCCGAGGGCGGCGCCCGGCTGTCGATCGACGGGCGCGTGGTGCACGAGCAGCCGGAGCAGGAGTATCCGATGCTGTACCGGCGTTTCGTCGCGATCATCCGGGCCGGCGAGTCCGACGTCGACCTCGCGCCGCTGCGCCATGTCGCCGATGCGTTCATGCTGGGTCGGCGCAGACAGGTCGACGCGTTCCACGACTGATCGCCGCAGCGACCGCCGATCCTCGAGCGAAGGCTATGCCGCTATATCCACGACGTTACGGCTTGCGCGCAGCCGGACGCGCCCGGCGCCACAGGGCGCCGGGTCAGGCCGGCGCGCCGTAGATTTCCGTGGCGGTCTCCTGCAGCGCACGCAGCACCGTGCGTGCGCCGGGCGACAGCAGCCAGTCGGTGCGGGTGATGATCCCGAACGAGTCCATCCTGCAGGACAGGTCCACCGGCACGATCCGGACCATGTCGTGTTCGGCGTAGTGGCGGGCGACGTCCACCGGCACGACGGCCAGGTAGTCGCTCTCCTGCAGCATCTTGGTCATGAACATCAGCGCGGTGGTCGCCAGCACCTGCCGCGGCGGTTGCAGGCCGGCGCTGCGGAACATCAGTTCGAAACGGTGGCGCAGCACGCTGCCCTCCGGCGGCACGATCCAGCTGGCGCGCGCCAGTTCGGCCAGGTCGGGGGCATCCAGCGCCAGGATCGGATGGCCGGGCCGGGCGATCGCGCAGATATCCTCCTCGGCCAGCGCCTGGTAGTGCAGGTAGCGCTTGTCATGGCGTTCGAACAGCCGCGCGACCAGGAAATCGAGCCGGTTCTGCTCCAGCCGTTCCAGCAGGACGTCGCTGCTCTCCACCAGCAGCGACACGCGCAGGTCCGGGTGCTGCCGGGCGATCCGCGCCAGCGCGGTCGGAAGCAGGCTCATCGCCGGCCCGGCGATCGCGCCGACCGCGATGTTGCCGGCCAGGCCGCCCTTGAGCGCCTCGATCTCCGCGCCGGCCTCGCCGAGGCTGGCCAGGGCGATACGCGCGTGCCGGATCATGGTCTCGCCATACCAGGTCGGGCTCATGCCCCGGGGCAGGCGCTCGAACAGCGGCACCCCGATCATTTCCTCCAGGTCCTTGAGCAGCTTGGAGGCGGCCGGTTGCGACATCGCCAGCGTTTCGGCGGCGCGATGGATGTTGCCTTCCTCGTCGATCGCGATCAGCAGCATGAGCTGCCGGGTCTTGAGCCGTGCACGGACGAACCAGGGGATGTTCTGCGGCACGGCGACTCCACGGATACAAATGTTCGTATATGTTATGCAGGAAATCGGATTGGATGCATATTCCTTCAGTGGGCAGAATGGGTGCAGGCACGTTCCGTCCCTCCCGGGACGGTCTGCCTTCCCATCCACGAGTCGGGCGGAAGGTAAAGATGCGACTGATCCAGCTGCGGGACGAGGCCGGGAACACGCGGGTGGGCGCCGTCGACGCCGACGCGAGCCGCGTGACCTTGCTGGAGGATGTCGATTCGACCTATGCGCTCGCCCACGCGGCCCTGGCCGCGGGCCGGAGCCTGGGAGCACAGGCTGCGGCGACCCTCGGTACGACGACCCTCGACTACGCGGCGTTGCTGCAGGCCGGGCGGGTACTCGGTCCGCTGCATCATCCCGACCCCGCGCACTGCCGGGTCACCGGTACCGGCCTCACCCACCTGGGCAGCGCGGCCGCGCGCGATGCGATGCACCAGAACCTCAAGCAGCAGGCCGACGCGGGCACGCTCACCGATTCCATGCGCATGTTCCGGTGGGGCGTGGAAGGGGGCGCGCCGGAGGCGGGCACGGCCGGCGCGCAGCCCGAGTGGTTCTACAAGGGCGATGGTTCGATCCTGGTCGCGCCGGGCGCGCCGTTGCCGTCCCCGGACTTCGCCCTGGACGGTGGCGAGGAACCCGAACTGGTCGGCCTGTACGTGATCGGCCCGGACGGCACCCCGCACCGGCTCGGTTTTGCGATCGGCAACGAGTTCTCCGACCACGTCACCGAGCGCCAGAACTACCTGTACCTGGCCCATTCCAAGCTGCGCGCCTGCGCGGTCGGCCCGGAACTGCGCACCGGCGCGCTGCCGCGCGACCTGCGCGGGACCAGCCGCATCCGCCGTGGCGGCGTGGTGCTGTGGGAGAAGCCCTTCCTCACCGGCGAGGCCAACATGTGCCATTCGCTGGAGAACCTCGAGTACCACCACTTCAAGTACGCCGCGCATCGCCGTCCTGGCGACGTGCACCTGCACTTCTTCGGCACCGCCACGCTCAGCTTCGCCGATGGCGTCCGCGCCGAGGCGGGCGACGTGTTCGAGGTCGACCTGCCGGAGCTGGGTGCGCCGCTGGTCAACCCGTTGCAAACCATCGCCGCGGGTTTTGCCCCGGGTGGCGTGCGCGCGCTGTAAGGTTCCGCTGGCACCAGCCCGCGCGCCAGGACAGGAAAGGAGAAAAACCGTGAGCGAACAGCGTTTCAGCAGCTACATCGCCGGCCAGTGGGTCGAGGGCGATGGTGGCCACGCCGACGAGAACCCCTCCGACCTGGCCACGCCGGTCGGCCACTACGGCGTGCTCGATGCCGCGCGCACCGCGCAGGCGGTCGATGCCGCCAGCGCCGCTTCGCCGAAATGGGCGCTGTCCAATCCGCAGCAGCGCGCCGACATCCTCGACGCCGTCGGCAGCGAGATCCTCGCCCGCAAGGAGGAACTGGGCCGGTTGCTCGCACGCGAGGAAGGCAAGACCCTGGCCGAGAGCATCGGCGAGGCGGCGCGTGCCGGACAGATCTTCAAGTTCTTCGCCGGCGAGGCGTTGCGCATCCCCGGCGAGAAGCTGGCCTCGACGCGCCCGGGCGTGGACGTGGAGATCACCCGCGAGCCGGTCGGCACCGTCGGCATCATCGCGCCGTGGAATTTTCCGCTGGCGATCCCGGCCTGGAAGATCGCGCCGGCGCTGGCCTACGGCAATACCGTGGTGTTCAAGCCGGCGGAGATCGTGCCCGGCTGCGCCTGGGCGATCGCCGAGATCCTGTCCCGCGCCGGATTGCCCGAAGGCGTGTTCAACATGGTGCTCGGCGGCGGCCGCATCGTCGGCCAGGCGATGGTCGAGCACCCGAAGCTCGACGCGCTGACCTTCACCGGTTCGGCGCCGACCGGCCATGCGCTGCTCAGGCAGGCGGCCGCGCGCGCGCTGAAGGTGCAGATGGAAATGGGCGGCAAGAATCCGCTGGTGGTGCTGGCCGATGCCGACCTGGACAAGGCGGTGGAGTGCGCGGTCAACGGCGCGTACTTCTCCACCGGCCAGCGCTGCACCGCGTCGAGCCGGCTGATCGTCGAGAACGGCATTTACGACGCCTTCGTGGCCAAGGTGCAGGCGCGGCTGGCGAAGGTGAAGGTCGGCGATCCGCTCGAGGCTGGCGTGGACATCGGTCCGGTCGCCAGCCAGGCGCAGCTGGACACCGACCTGGCCTACATCCGCGCCGGGCACGAGGACGGCGGCGAACTGCTCGCCGGTGGCGAGCGCGTGGAATGGAAAACGAAGGGCCACTTCCTGGCGCCGACCCTGTTCGCGGCCAAGCCGTCGGACCGCGTCGCCCGCGAGGAGATCTTCGGACCGGTCGCCGCGCTGCTGCGCGCCGACGACTACGAGCACGCGCTGGCGCTGGCCAACGACACCGAATTCGGCCTGTGCGCCGGCATCTGCACCACCTCGCTCAAGTACGCCACGCACTTCAAGCGGCACGCGCAGGCGGGCATGGTGATGGTCAACCTGCCGACCGCGGGCGTGGATCCGCACGTGCCGTTCGGCGGGCGCAAGGCATCCAGCTATGGGCCGCGGGAGCAGGGGCGCTACGCGGTGGAGTTCTACACGACGGTCAAGACCGCCTATACCGCGGCTTGAGCCGCAACTTCCGCGGCCGCGCACTGGAGGGTGCGTGGCACGTCGCCGACGGCAAGGCCGGGGCGACGGCGGAGGCACCACATGCATCGAGGGAGGAGCGATGGACAAGGGTTTGAAGCTGGCAGCGGCGATGCTGTGCGCGGTGGTGCTCGGCGCCTGCGGCAAGGGTGGCGGTGACGCTGCGGCGAAGGCGGACGCGATCAGGGTCGGCTTCAGCCAGGTCGGCGCCGAGAGCGAATGGCGCACCGCCAATACCCGTTCGGTGAAGGAGGCGCTGGTCGCGCCGGAATTCAACCTCAAGTTCTCCGACGCGCAGCAGAAGCAGGAGAACCAGATCAAGGCATTGCGCTCGTTCATCGCCCAGGACGTGGACGTGATCGCGTTCTCGCCGGTGGTCGAGTCCGGGTGGGAGACGGTGCTGCGCGAGGCCAAGGCCGCCAATATCCCGGTCGTGCTGACCGATCGAGCGGTGGACGTGTCCGACGACTCGCTCTACACCACGCTGATCGGCTCGGACTTCGTCGAGGAAGGCCGTCGCGCCGCGCGCTGGCTGCTCGAGGACTCCGCGTCTCGTAAAAGCTCGGGCGCGGCCGGCCCGGTCCGCATCGTCGACCTGCAGGGCACGGTCGGTTCGGCCCCGGCGATCGACCGCATGGCGGGCTTCAAGGAAGTGATTGGCCAGGATCCGCGCTTCGCCATCGTCCGTTCGCAGAGCGGCGACTTCACCCGGGCCAAGGGCAAGGAAGTGATGGAAGCCTTCCTCAAGGCCGAAGGCCGCGACGGCATCGACGTGCTGTTCGCGCACAACGACGACATGGCGATCGGCGCGATCCAGGCCATCGAGGAGGCTGGTCTCAAGCCGGGCGAGGATATCCGCATCGTCTCCATCGACGGCGTGCGTGGCGCGTTCGAGGCGATGAAGGCCGGCAAGCTCAACGCCACGGTCGAGTGCAATCCGCTGCTCGGTCCGCAACTGGCCCAGATCATCCGCGACGTGCATGCGGGCAAGCCGGTGGCCAGGCGCGTCGAGGTCGAAGAGGGTGTGTTCACCCGCGACCAGGCCGCGGCCGAACTGCCCAACCGCAAGTACTGATCGCGTCCGTGGCGCCGGCGATGCGAACGTTGCCATCCGCTTCGTCCGTCGTCCCGGCGTGGGTGCCGGGTTGAGCGCGGTCGTGCTGCAGGCGCGGGGCCTGGCCAAGCGCTACGGCGCGACCGTGGCGCTGGACGGTGCCGGTCTTGTCCTGCGCGCCGGCGAGATCCACGCGCTGATGGGACAGAACGGCGCCGGCAAGTCGACCCTGATCAAGCTGCTCACCGGCGTGGAGCAGGTCGACGCCGGGACGATCGAACTGGACGGGCGTACGATCGCCCCGGCTTCGCCGCTGGCGGCGCAGCGCGAGGGCATCAGCACGGTCTACCAGGAAGTGAACCTGTGCCCGAACCTGTCGGTGGCCGAGAACCTGTATGCCGGCCGTTATCCGCGCAGGTTCGGGCTGGTCGACTGGAAGCAGGTGCGGGCAGGCGCGCGTGCACTGCTCGCCGAACTGCACCTGGACATCGACGTCGACCTGCCGCTGGCGGCCTACCCGGTAGCGGTGCAGCAGATGGTGGCGATCGCGCGCGCGCTGGGCGTGTCGGCGCGGGTGCTGGTCCTGGACGAACCGACCTCGAGCCTGGACGAGGACGAGGTCCGCGAGCTGTTCGCGGTGATGCGCCGGCTGCGCGAGCGCGGCATGGCGATCCTGTTCGTCACCCATTTCCTCGACCAGGTGTATGCGGTGTCCGATCGCATCACCGTGCTGCGCAACGGCGCGCTGGCCGGCGAGTACCTGCCGGCGCAGTTGCCCCAGGCCGCGCTGGTTTCGGCGATGGTGGGGCGCGAGGTCGAGCTGGCCGGCGGACGCGACGCAAGCCACGAAGTGCCGGTGGATGCACCGGTGGTGGTCGAGGCGCGCGGCCTGGGTCGGCGCGGCAGCCTGCAGCCGGTCGACCTGCAGTTGCGCGCCGGCGAGGTGCTGGGCCTGGGTGGCCTGCTCGGTTCCGGGCGCACCGAACTGGCGCGACTGCTGTTCGGGCTGGATCGTGCCGACTGCGGCGAACTGCGCATGGAACACGGGCCGGTGGAGTTGCGGCATCCGGCCGAGGCGGTCGCGCACGGGCTGGCGCTATGCCCCGAAGAGCGCAAGACCGAGGGAATCGTGGCAGGCCTGTCGGTCCGCGAAAACATCGTCCTGGCGCTGCAGGCCCGGATGGGCTGGTGGCGCGCGCTGCCGCGCGCAAGGCAGGAAGAGCTGGCGCGGCAGTCCGTCGCGCTGCTCGGGATCAAGGTCGCCGACATCGAGACCCCGGTCGGTGCGCTGTCCGGCGGCAACCAGCAGAAGGTGGTGCTCGCGCGCTGGCTGGCCACGCAGCCCAGGCTCCTCGTCCTGGACGAACCCACGCGCGGCATCGACGTCGCGGCCAAGCAGGAAATCATGGCCGAAGTGCTGCGCCTCGCCCGCCAGGGGATGGCGGTGCTCTTCATCTCCGCCGAGATCGAGGAACTGACCCGCCTCAGCGACCGCATCGCGGTCATGCGCGAGCGGCGCAAGGCCGGTGAACTCCCGGGAGGCAGCGACGGAGGCCAGGTGCTGGCCCTGCTTGCCGCGCACGAGCCCGCGGTTCGTGCAGCCGGCGCGGCGGGCGCATGAGCGGCGCGGAGGCACGCACGAGCTCCAGGCAGGTGCTGCACCGCGGCCTGGCCCACCCCCTGTTCTGGCCTTTGCTGGCGCTGGCTCTGCTGCTGCTCGGCAATGGGCTGTTCAATCCGGGTTTCCTTTCGCTGCAATGGCGCGATGGCCACCTGTACGGCAACCTGGTCGACATCGCCAACCGCGCCGCGCCGCTGGTGCTGGTGTCGCTGGGCATGACCCTGGTGATCGCCGTGCGTGGCCTGGACATCTCCGTGGGCGCGGTGCTTGCCATCGCCGCCACCGTGGCGGCATGGACGATCGCACGGATGCAGGCCGCGGGCAGCGAGGGGCTGGCGCCGCTGTTCGCGGCGATCACCGCCGCCCTGGGCGTGGCGCTGCTGTGCGGGTTCTGGAACGGCCTGCTCGTGGTCAAGCTCGGCCTGCAGCCGATCATCGCCACGCTGGTACTCATGGTGGCCGGACGCGGCATCGCCCAGCTGGTCAGCGACGGCCAGATCCTGACCATCTACTACGAGCCCTTCGCCTTCCTCGGCAACGGATTCCTGTTCGGGCTGCCGTTTTCGCTGTTCGTGGTCGCCGCGGTGTTCGTTGGACTGAAACTGCTGCTTGACCGCAGTGCGCTGGGCCTGTTCGTGCGCGCGATCGGCCACAACCCGGTCGCCGCCCACGTGGCCGGCGTGCGCGCGAAAGCCATCACCTGGTCGCTGTACGTGTTCTGCGGCTTCACCGCGGGCCTGGCCGGATTGCTGGTCAGTTCAAACGTGGCCAGCGCCGACGCCAACAACGCAGGCCAGTTGCTGGAGCTGGATGCGATCCTGGCGGTGGCGCTGGGCGGTACCGCGCTGGCGGGCGGCCGCTTCAGCCTGGCGGGCAGCCTGGTCGGCGCGCTGATCATCCAGGCGCTGACCACCACCATCTATGCCATCGGCGTGCCGCCGCAGGTCAATCTGGTGGTCAAGGCGCTGCTGGTGACGGCGGTCCTGCTGCTGCAGTCGCCCGAGTTCCGCGGGCGCCTGCGTGCACGGCTGTCGCGCCGGGCGGGAGGTGCGACGTGAGTACGCCGGTTGCCGCGATGCGCGCGCCGGGTTTCCTGTCGCGGCTGTGGCGCGATCCGCGCCAGCTCTCGCTGGCGATCACGATCGGCCTGTTCGTGGCCATGTCGGTGGCCGGCGGCGTGATGTACGACGGTTTCCTGCGCCCGCAGGTGTTCCTCAACCTCCTGATCGACAATGCGTTCCTGCTGATCGTCGCGGTGGGCATGACCTTCGTGATCGTCAGCGGCGGCATCGACCTGTCGGTCGGCGCGGTGGTGGCTTTCAGCACGGTCCTGCTGGCCTGGCTGGTGCAGGTCCACGGCTGGCATCCACTGGCGGCGATCCCGCTGGTACTGGCGCTGGGCGCGGCCTTCGGCGCGCTGATGGGCACGCTGATCGAGCGCTACCGCCTGCAGCCGTTCGTGGTCACCCTGGCGGGCATGTTCCTCGCACGCGGCGCGGCGACCCTGCTCAGCGTGGAGTCGATCGGCATCGACCACGCCTTCCATGTCGCGGTGGCCAACCTGCGAATCCCGCTCGGTGGCGGCGCCTCGCTGTCGGCCGGGGCGGTGATCGCGCTGCTGGTGGTGGCCGGCGGCGCGGTGCTGGCAGGGATGACCCGGTTCGGTCGCGGCGTCTACGCGATCGGTGGCAGCGAAGCCTCGGCCTTGCTGATGGGCCTGCCGGTGGCGGCCACGCGGGTCGGCGTCTACGCACTGAGCGGGTTCTGCTCGGCGCTGGCCGGTGTGGTCTACACGTTCTACATGCTCAGCGGCTACAGCCTGCACGCCACGGGGCTGGAGCTGGATGCGATCGCCGCGGTGGTCATCGGTGGCACGCTGCTGGCCGGCGGCAGCGGCTACGTGCTCGGTACCCTGTTCGGCGTGCTGGTGCTCGGCCTGATCCAGACCCTGATCGTGTTCGACGGCACGCTGAGCTCGTGGTGGACGAAGATCGCCATCGGCGGCCTGCTGCTGGCGTTCTGCCTGCTGCAGCAGCTGCTGGTGCGCAGCTCGCGCCGCAGGGCCCCGCAGGAACCACCTGCATGATCGGACGCGGGGGGAAACTCCGTCTCCGCTTCCTCGCGACGTCCTGCCTGCTGGTCGCGTCCGCGATCCTCGGTACGGCGCCCGCGGCACCGGCGACGACCTGGATCGCCGACAATGGCAACGGCAGCTTCACCAACCCGATCTTCCACGACGAGTTCTCCGATCCGGACCTGATCCGGGTCGGCGACGATTTCTACATGGTCGGCACGACCATGCATGCGGTGCCCGGGTTGCCGGTGCTGCACTCGCGCGACCTGGTCAACTGGACCTTCCTCACCTACGCGATGCCCGGCTTCGGTGCCGGCGACGAGTTCCGCCTGGCGGGCGGCCGCGAGGTCTACGGGCAGGGCATCTGGGCGCCGTGCATCCGCTACCACGACGGCACGTTCTACATCTTCTCCAACATCAACGGCCACGGCCTGCAGGTGTTCACCGCGCGCGATCCGACCGGCCCATGGGAGCAGCGTTCGCTGGGGCGAAGCCTGCATGACCTCTCAGTTTTGTTCGACGACGACGGGCGCGTCTACGCGGTGTACGACTACCAGCAGGTGCGGATGGTCGAACTGAAGCCGGACATGAGTGGCTTCGTCGAAGGCAGCGACCGGGTGGTGATCCCCGCCGGCCAGGCGATGGGCGAGGGCCACCACTTCTACAAGATCGATGGCCGCTACTACATCATCAGCGCCAACTACGCACCGGTCGGGCGGATGCAGGCCGCGCGTGCCGACCGGATCGAAGGTCCCTACGAGACGGTCGTGATCAGCGCCGGCGAGACCATGGGCACGCAGCGCGGCTGGTGGCTGGACAACGTCGGCCAGCGCGCCCCGGTGCCCACCGGCGCTACTGCATTCCGGATGCACAAGCCCGACGCCAATGCGCTGGGTGCCGTGCCGTTGCACCAGGGCGGGATCGTGCAGCTGGCCAATGGCCAGTGGTGGGGCTTCTCGATGATGGACGTCAAGTCGATCGGGCGCACCACGTTCCTCTCGCCGGTCACCTGGCACGATGGCTGGCCGTACTTCGGCCTGCCGGGCAACCTGGGGCGCTCGCCGCGCACCTGGACCAAGCCCGATGTCGGCATCGCCACGGAGCCCGTGGCCACCTGGGAGCGCAGCGACGATTTTTCCGGAGCGGCACTCAAGCCGCTGTGGCAGTGGAACCACGAGCCGGTGGCCGGGCGCTGGTCTCTGTCCGAACGTCCCGGCGCGCTGCGGCTGCATGCCTTGCCTGCCGACGATTTCCTCTGGGCGCGCAACACGCTCACCCAGCGTGCGATCGGCCCGGAGTCGTCGGCCACGGTGCTGCTGGATGCCTCCGGCCTGCGCGCGGGCGATGTCGCCGGCCTGGGGCTGCTGAATATTCCCGCCGCCTGGATCGGCGTGGTCCGCAACGATCAAGGCGCGGTCCTGCGCGCGTACTCGCAGGATGGCGACAGGCGCATCGACCTGCCGTTGTCCTCGACCCGCGTGCATCTGCGCGCCAGCGGCGACTACGAGGCCGACCTGGCGCAACTGTCCTACAGCCTCGACGGCATCCACTTCACGCCGGTGGGCGAAGCAGTGCGCCTGCCGTACGGGCTGAAGACCTTCCAGGGCGTGCGTTATGCGTTGTTCGCCTACAGCAAAGACGGCGTAGCGGGCGGATACGCGGATTTCGACGATTTCGTGGTGGACGAACCGCAGGCCGACCGCTCGCGCAACATTCCCTTCGGCCAGGTGATCCGGCTGGCCAACCTGGCCGATGGCAGCCTGGCCTGGACCAGTCCCTTGGGCATGCTGCACTCCGCCGGTGCCGGCTCCACGGACGCGGCGGGTACGCGTTTCCGCGTGCATGATCGCGGCCAGGGCAGGGTCGCGCTGGAGGTCGTTGATGGCGGCGGCTTCCTCACCGTGGTCGGCGCCGGGCTCGCCGCCGACGTGCGCGTGACCGCGCGCGAGTCCGAGGGAAGCCTGTTCGCGTGGCAGGACATGCTGCGCGGCGAGGCGATGCTGATGTCGCTGCTGACCCACCGCTACGTCGGCCTGTCACCCGGCTCGGGCGAAGCGTATTCCGCGGACCGCCCGGGTACGCGACCGGACCGGCGCGACGGGACGGTACTGTCGTGGAGGCCGGCGCGCTGACCCGTTCAGCGAAGCGGCGTGAGCGAGGACCACGGGCATCCGATCGGCATTGCCTATAATCGAGGCCGTGTCGCCGGCTGCGTGGTGCCGGCTCGCCATGGGGAAACCGGTTTGTCCGAAGACATCACACGACTGCTGCTGTCCTGGCGCGGAGGCGACCTGCAGGCGCGCGAACAGCTGTTCGACGCGGTCTACGAGGCCTTGCGCGAGATGGCCATGGCCCGGCTGGGTGCGGCCCGCGGCGACGTCACGCTGCGCCCGACCTCGCTGGTCCACGAAGCCCTGCTGCGCATGCTCGGCCGCGATGTCGGCTACGCCGACCGCGCGCACTTCTTCGCCCTGGTCGCCTTGAAGATGCGCGCGGTGCTGGTCGACCACGCGCGTTCCAACGTCGCTGCCAAGCGCGGAGGCGGCGCGATCAACGTAACCCTGTCGCACGTGGACCAGGGGGGGGCGCACAACGAAGATGTAGGCGACTACGATGTGCTGGCGCTGCACCAGGCGCTGGAGCAGCTGGCAAGCCACGACGAACGCGCCGGGCGCGCCGTGGAGCTGGCGTACTTCGGGGGCATGTCGCACGAGGAGATCGCCACGGTGCTGGAGATCTCGGTGCCGACGGTGGATCGCGACCTGCGTTTCGCCAGGGCCTGGCTGAACCGCCAGCTCGCCTGAGCGGCGCCACAGGGGGGAGGGGCATGAGCGGAAACGAGCACTGGCACCAGCTGCGCGGCCTGTTCGACGCAGTCTGCGACCTGCCGCCGGAAGCCTGGCGCAGCGAACTCGAACGCCTGACCGCCGACCCGGCCCTGCTGCGTGAAACGCTGGAGCTGTTGCGCTCGCAGACCGTGTCGCTGGAACGCGCCCGCGCGCCGGTGGACGGACTGCTGGCGAGGCTGGCCGGACCGGAGATGCAGCCGGGTGACACGCTCGGTCCCTGGCGCCTGACCGGGCGGCTCGCGTCGGGCGGGATGGGCGTGGTCTTCGTCGCCGAGCGCGCCGATGACCTCTACCTGCAGAAAG
This sequence comes from Pseudoxanthomonas daejeonensis, assembly GCF_010093205.1. Lineage (GTDB taxonomy): Bacteria > Pseudomonadota > Gammaproteobacteria > Xanthomonadales > Xanthomonadaceae > Pseudoxanthomonas > Pseudoxanthomonas daejeonensis. Next base: position 60,557 of record NZ_PDWN01000007.1, on the reverse strand, counting down.
TGGCGGTGAAGCTGCTGCGTGGCCTGCCCGACCCGCGCACGGCCGAGCGCCTGGCCGAGGAGCGCCGGATCCTGGCCGGCCTGCAGCATCCCAACATCGCGCGCCTGTACGACGGCGGCACCACGGCGGCCGGCCTGCCGTACCTGGTCATGGAATTCGTCGACGGGCAGCCGCTGGACGCGTACTGCAGCGAACAGGCGCTGGACCTGCGCCAGCGGCTGGCCCTGTTCGTGCGCATGTGCCGCGCGGTGCAGGCCGCGCACGCGCACCTGGTCGTGCATTGCGACCTCAAGCCCGGCAACGTGCTGGTGCGCGCCGATGGCGAACCGGTGCTGCTGGATTTCGGCATCGCCCGGCTGCTCGACGGCGCGGGGCAGGGCGAGCGCACCGCCTATTGCACGCCTGCCTACGCCGCGCCGGAAACGCTGGCGGGCGAGCCGGTCGGCGTGGCCAGCGATGTTTTCAGCCTGGGCGTGATCCTGGTCGAACTGCTCGCCGGTCGACGCGTCGAGCGCGATGCCGGCGATCGCGACCGGTCCGTGGTCGTCCCAAGCGAGTGGGCCGGCGCCGATTGCGCCTGGCGCCGGCGCCTGCGCGGCGACCTGGACGCGATTGCCGGCCGCGCCTGCGCGCTGGAACCTGCGCGGCGCTATGCATCGGTCGACGCCCTGGCCAACGATGTGCAGCGCTACCTGGACCATCGTGCCGTCGCCGCGCGACAGGGCTCGCGCACGTACCGGTTCGGTCGCGCCCTTCGCCGCCACTGGCGTGGCGCGAGCGTCGCCACGCTCGTGCTGGGGCTCAGTGCGGGCTTCGTCTGGCAATTGGGCCAGGAGCGCGATCGTGCGCGCCAGGAAGCCCGGGTCGCCGAACAGGTCGGGCAGTTCCTGCTCTCCGCCTTCGAGGCCGCCGATCCGCGCCAGCGCGGCAAGGGCGAGACCGAAGCTTCGGCGCGCGAAGTCCTCGATGCGGGCCTGGCCCGGGTCGACGTGGAACTGGCAGACTCGCCGGCGATCCGTGCCCGCGTGCAGCAGGTGATCGGCCGCGCCTACAACAACATCGGCCAGCCGCAACGTGCCGAGGTGCTGCTGCGCGCGGCGGTCGAGGGGCTGCTTGCGCCTGGCGTAGACGAGCCGCTGCTGGCGGCCGAAGCGATGGCCGACCTGGCCACGCTGCTGGCCAACGACCGCCGTGGTCCGGACGCCGAAACGGTCGCCCGTCGCGCGCTGGACGTCCTCGACAAGCACGGCGCGGGCGAAGGCCCGGAAACGGCACATGCCTGGAACGGGCTCGGCCTGGCGCTGATGGAGCAGGAGCGTTTCGACGACGCGGAGGCTGCGTTCCTGCATTCACTGGAGCTGCGCAAGACCTTGCCCGAGGCACAGCGCAAGGTTGCGGTCATCACCCACAACCTCGGGCTGCTCTATCGCAGGCGCGGCGACCTGGATCGCTCGGAGAAAGCCCTGGACGAAGCGCTGGCGATGAAGCGCGAGCTGCACGGCGACCGCTCCTACGAGGTGCTGGGGACGCGCCACGTGCTGTCGATGACGTTGGCCGAACAGGGCCGGTTGCGCGAAGCGGAGGCGCTGCAGCGCGAGAACCTTGCGCTGTCGCTGGACCTGTTCGGCGAAATGAGCGACCACACCAGCACCGCATACAACGAACTGGCCAGCCTCAACCAGGACCTGGGCGAATACCCCGCGGCCGCGGACTATTACACGCGCGCGCTGGAGGTGGAGGCTGAGGTGGCAGGCGAACAGAGCGTGGGCTACATGGTCACGCTCAACAACCTGGCCACCCTGGAGGAATCGCGTGGCGATGCCGAGCGTGCGCTGCAGCTGTTCCGGCGCTCGTTCGATTACCGCCGCGGCAGCCTGGGTCCCGACAATCCGAACACCCTGCGCGCCGAGGTGAACCTCGGGCGGGCGCTCATGCGGGTCGGGCGCCTGGACGAGGCCGAGCCCCTGATCGCGCGCGTGCAGTCGGTGTGGACGGCGCGCCTGGCCCCGGATGCGGCCGACGTGCTGCGCACGCGCATGGGCTGGGCGGAGTGGGAAATGCGCAAGGGCCGCTTCGATGATGCCCGCCAGACGCTGGACGCGCTGCAGCCGCTGATCGTAGGCAAACCGCCGATGTTCGAGTTCCGCCACCAGACGCTGGTGGCCGAGCTGCTGCAGCGGCAGGGGCATGCGGCCGAAGCGGCGGCGGCCTGGGCGCGCGCCGTGGCCTTGGCCGAAGCCCAGTTCGGAAGCGACACCATCTCCACCGCGCGCTGGCGGCTGTCGTGGGCCGAGGCGCTGCTGCAGTCCGGCGAGGCCGGGCAGGCGAGTGTCCAGGCAGGAAGGGCCGCGCCGGTGCTGCGTGCGCAGCTGGTGCCCGGCTCCGAACTGCCCCGCAGGCTCGAAGCGCTTCAGGCGGCGCTGGGAAGCGAAGCGGGCGCGCCGGTCGGCGCTGCCGCGGCGGACTAGCCGGCAGGCGGGGCGCCCGGGTCAGGGCCAGGCCTGCGGCGGTGGCGCGCAGGGCCTGCGAAGTCCGGCGCGTCCTCAGACTTCCAGTGAAGCCAGGTCGCCCTTGGTCTCCAGCCACGCCTTGCGATCCGACGCCCGCTTCTTCGCCAGCAGCATGTCCATCAGCGCGCGGGTCTGTTCGCCGTCGTCCACGGTCAGCTGCACCAGCCGGCGCGTGTCTGGATGGATCGTCGACTCGCGCAACTGCTGCGGGTTCATCTCGCCCAGACCCTTGAAGCGGGTTACGTTGACCTGTCCGCGCGTCTTCTCGCGCGCGATCTTCTCCAGCAGCAGGCGCTTTTCTTCCTCGTCCAGCGCGTAGTGCACCTGCTTGCCCACGTCGACGCGGAACAGCGGCGGCATCGCCACGAACACGTGGCCGGCCGCGACCAGCGCCGGGAAGTGGCGCAGGAACAGCGCCGCCAGCAGGGTGGCGATGTGCAGGCCGTCCGAATCCGCGTCGGCCAGGATCACCACCTTGCCGTAGCGCAGGCCGCCGATATCGTCCTTGCCCGGATCGCAGCCGATCGCCACGGCCAGGTTGTGCACTTCCTCGGAGGCGAGCACGGTGGTGCTGGCCACTTCCCAGGTGTTGAGGATCTTGCCGCGCAGCGGCAGGATCGCCTGGAAGTCCTTGTCGCGCGCCTGGCGCGCGCTGCCGCCGGCCGAATCGCCTTCGACCAGGAACAGTTCGGTGCGCGACAGGTCCTGGCTGATGCAGTCGGCCAGCTTGCCCGGCAAAGCCGGGCCCTGGGTGACCTTCTTGCGCACGACCTGCTTTTCGGTCTTCAGGCGCGCACTGGCGCGATCGATCGCGATCTGGGCGATCTTCTCGCCGAGCTCGACATGCTGGTTGAGCCACAGGCTGAAGGCGTCGTGCGCGGCGCCTTCGATGAAGCCGGCGGCCTGGCGCGAGGACAGGCGTTCCTTGGTCTGGCCGCTGAACTGCGGGTCGGTCATCTTCAGCGACAGCACGAACGACACGCGGTCCCACACGTCCTCCGGCGCCAGCTTGACGCCGCGCGGCAGCAGGTTGCGGAAGTCGCAGAATTCGCGCAGCGCATCGGTCAGGCCCGAGCGCAGGCCGTTGACGTGGGTGCCGTGCTGCGCGGTCGGGATCAGGTTGACGTAGCTCTCCTGGACCAGCTCGCCGTCCGGGATCCAGGCCACCGCCCAGTCCACGATCTCGGTGTCCTTCTTCAGCGCACCGGTGAACAGGTCGGCCGGGAGCAGTTCGCGGCCCGCCAGCTCGCCCTTGAGATAGTCGCGCAGGCCATCCTCGTAGTACCAGCGGTCACGCTCGCCGGTCGCCTCGTCGAGCAGGGTGACGCTCAGCCCGGGACACAGCACGGCCTTGGCGCGCAACAGGTGGCGCAGTGCGCGCAGGTTGAACTTGGGCGTATCGAAATACTTCGGGTCGGGCCAGAAGCGCACCCGCGTGCCGGTGTTCTTCTTGCCGACCGTGCCGACCACTTCCAGCGGCGTGGCGCGGTCGCCATTGCGGAAGGTGATGCGGTGCTCGCTGCCTTCGCGCTTGATGTGCACTTCCACCAGCGTGGACAGCGCGTTGACCACGCTCACGCCGACGCCGTGCAGGCCGCCGCTGAAGGTGTAGTTCTTGTTGTTGAACTTGCCGCCCGCGTGCAGGCGGGTAAGGATCAGTTCCACGCCCGGGATCTTCTCTTCGGGGTGGATGTCCACGGGCATGCCGCGGCCGTCGTCGGCCACCTCGCAGCTGCCATCCTTGAACAGGACGACCTCGATCTCGCGGGCATGGCCGGCCAGGGCTTCGTCGACCGCGTTGTCGATGACTTCCTGGGCCAGGTGGTTCGGCCGCGCGGTGTCGGTGTACATGCCCGGTCGACGCTTGACCGGGTCCAGGCCGGAGAGGACTTCGATGTCGGCGGCGTTGTAGCGGCTGCTCATGGAACCTTGCGCTGGAAGCGTTGCGATGCAGCGTCGAAGTGTGCGGCCTGGCCCCGGTTTTTGCACCCTGTTGCCTGTTCAGGGGGGCGCAGGCGGCGACGGCGTATAAGGAACCCGGGACGGAAAACAGGCAGTGGAACGCGGGGATCCCGCGTCGCCGCATCCAGTTTCCCGGACCGCAACAACGGGCGGGACCCCTTGTCCGACATCCCGCCCACGCAAAGGAGGAACGCATGAACCGACGTCTGTTCTGGGGTGCCGTGGTCGCCACCGTCGCCGTGGCCGCCGCCGCCCCGCTGCTGGCGCAGAACCGCCAGGCCGGCCAGGGGCAGGGCCAGCAGAACGCCGCGCTGGCCGAGCACAAGGCGCAGGAGCAGCGCGAGCGCGACCAGGCCGCCGAGCGCGCCAAGCGCCGCGAGGCCGCGCGCGCCGGCCAGGACGACCGGGACAAGTCCCGGCCGCAGAAGGAAGAGGAAGAAGAGCAGAAGCGCGATCCGCGCTGAGCCTTGCGGGACGGGGCCTGCCGGTGGATCCGGCAGGCCTGGACCCGGATCTCGGGAGCAGCGGAACGCTGCGTGCAGGGGCGCCCGGCTTGGGTGATGGCGGTCGAGCCGGTAGACTATGGCTTTCCGGAGCCCCGCTCATGACTCCCCTCATTTTCGTTACCGGCGGCGTCGTGTCCTCGCTTGGCAAGGGCATCGCCGCGGCTTCGCTTGCGTCCATCCTCGAGACCCGTGGCCTCAAGGTCACGATGATGAAGCTGGACCCCTACATAAACGTAGATCCCGGGACGATGAGCCCGTTCCAGCACGGCGAGGTGTACGTCACCGATGACGGCGCCGAGACCGACCTGGACCTCGGGCACTACGAGCGCTTCGTCCGCACCCGCCTGAGCCGCAAGAACTCGGTCACCACCGGCCGGATCTACGAGGCCGTGATCCGCAAGGAGCGCCGCGGCGACTATCTCGGCGCGACCGTGCAGGTGATCCCGCACATCACCGACGAAATCAGGCGCTGCATCGACGAGGCCACCGAAGGCTCGGACGTCGCCCTGGTCGAGATCGGCGGCACCGTGGGCGACATCGAGTCGCTGCCGTTCCTGGAGGCGATCCGCCAGATCCGCGCCGAGCGTGGCCCGGACAAAGCGCTGTTCATGCACCTGACCCTGGTGCCGTACATCGCCGCGGCAGGCGAGCTCAAGACCAAGCCGACCCAGCATTCGGTCAAGGAGCTGCGCTCGATCGGCATCCAGCCCGACGTACTCCTGTGCCGTTCCGAGCAGCCGCTGCCCGAAGGCGAGCGCCGCAAGATCGCGCTGTTCACCAACGTGCCCGAGCGCGCGGTGATCTCGGTCGAAGACGTGGACGTTCTGTACAAGCTGCCGATCGAACTGCACGCGCAGGGCCTGGACGCACTGGTTGCCGACCGCTTGCGCCTGCCGGTGACGCGCCCGGCCGACCTGTCCGAGTGGGAAGCGGCCGTCGATGCGACCGTGAATCCGGTCGACGAAGTCACGATTGCGGTCGTCGGCAAGTACGTGGACCACAAGGACGCGTACAAGTCGGTAAGTGAAGCGCTCAAGCACGGCGGCCTGCGCCAGCGCACGAAGGTCAACCTGAAGTGGCTGGAATCGCAGGACGTCGAGGAAGACGCGCAGGCGCTGCTCGGCGACGTCGACGGCATCCTGGTGCCCGGCGGCTTCGGCGACCGCGGCTTCGAGGGCAAGGTCCTGGCCGCGCAGTTCGCGCGCGAGCACGGCGTGCCGTATTTCGGCATCTGCTACGGCATGCAGGCGGCGGTGGTGGACTACGCGCGCCACGTGGGCGGGCTGGAAGGTGCCAACAGCACCGAGAACGACAAGCAGTGCCTGCATCCGGTGATCGGCCTGGTCACCGAATGGCGTACCGCCACCGGTGAGCTCGAGCGCCGCAGCGAGGGTTCGGACCTGGGCGGCACCATGCGCCTGGGCCTGCAGGAGCAGCGGCTCAAGCCGGGCACGCTGGCCCGCGAGCTGTACGGCAAGGACGTGGTCGCCGAGCGCCATCGCCACCGCTACGAGTTCAACAACCGCTATCGCACCCAGCTCGAGGACGCCGGCCTGGTGATTTCGGCCAAGTCGATGGACGACCTGCTGGTGGAAATGATCGAGCTTCCGCGCACGGCGCATCCGTGGTTCCTGGCCTGCCAGGCGCACCCGGAATTCCTGTCCACGCCGCGCGACGGGCATCCGCTGTTCGTCGGCTTCATCCGCGCCGCGCGCGAGAAAAAGGCCGGTGGCAAGCTGCTCAAGGAAGCGCGGGCGTAACGGCGTAAAGCGTCATGGCCTGATGATTGCCGAGGGGCGCCGTTGCGGCGCCCCTGGCATCCATGTCCCCCGGCGCCGGTGAAGCCGGCGCCTCCTCCTTTACTTCCTGCCAGGGGCACCGCAACGGCGCCCTGACCGGATGGCAGGCAGTTCTCGAAGGAGGAGGCCGGACGAGTCCGGCTCTACGCAACCGGAGTTGCCGGTGCATCCTTCCATCCGCGCGCCCGAATCGGCGGGTGTCTGCGTGGATGTGCGGCTGTTGCTGTTCCATGCGCGCGGGTCACCTCCGGACGTCGTGGTGAGGGGGTTCCCACCCGGAAGTAAAGGAGGAGGCACCGGCTTCACCGGTGCCGGGGGACATGCAGGGTGGGAACCCCCTCGCCGCGACGCCACCGCCAACCAGTCCGATGCTTTCCCTGGCAACGGACCGCCAGCTGCCTGCGACGGCCAAGTCACGGAAAACACGGGCAAACCGGCGCATGACCGGCGCCGCTCCGTTAAACTCCGGACCGACTCCACACACCTGACGCATGCCCAGCCCATGACCAGCATCGCCAAGATCCACGCCCGCGAAATCCTCGACAGCCGCGGCAACCCGACCCTCGAGGCCGAAGTCACCCTGGCCGACGGCTCCTTCGGCCGCGCCGCGGTGCCGTCCGGTGCCTCGACCGGCACCAAGGAAGCGGTGGAACTGCGCGACGGGGACAAGACCCGCTACCTGGGCAAGGGCGTGAAGAACGCCGTCGCCAACGTCAACGGCGCGATCGCCACCGCGCTGGCCGGCTTCGATGCGACCGACCAGCAGGGCCTGGACCGCCGCCTGATCGACCTGGACGGCACCGAGAACAAGGGCCGCCTGGGCGCCAACGCGCTGCTCGGCGTCTCGCTGGCCAATGCGCACGCAGTGGCCGCGTCGAAGAAGCAGCCGCTGTGGAAGTACCTGTCGACGATCACCGAGTCCGACGTGGCCCTGCCGGTGCCGATGATGAACATCATCAACGGCGGTGCGCATGCCGACAACAACGTCGATTTCCAGGAATTCATGGTGCTGCCGGTCGGCGCGTCGTCCTTCTCCGAAGCGCTGCGCACCGGCACCGAGATCTTCCATTCGCTCAAGTCGGTGCTCAAGGGCCATGGCCTGAGTACGGCGGTCGGCGACGAGGGCGGCTTCGCCCCGGACTTCCGCAGCAATGTCGAGGCGCTGGACACCATCCTCGAGGCGATCGGCAAGGCCGGCTACACCGCGGGAGAGGACGTGCTGCTGGGCCTGGACGTGGCTTCCAGCGAGTTCTACGACAACGGCAAGTACCACCTGGTCGGCGAGAACAAGCGCCTGACCAGCGAGCAGTTCGTCGACTTCCTCGCCGACTGGGCCGCGCAGTACCCGATCATCACCATCGAGGACGGCCTGGCCGAGGACGACTGGGCCGGCTGGAAGCTGATCACCGAGCGCATCGGCAAGAAGGTTCAGCTGGTGGGCGACGACCTGTTCGTGACCAACCCGAAGATCCTGCAGCAGGGCATCGATTCGGGCACCGCCAACGCGATCCTGATCAAGGTCAACCAGATCGGTACGCTGACCGAAACCCTGGACGCCATCGCGCTCGCGCACCGGGCCAACTACGCATCGATCGTCTCGCATCGCTCGGGCGAGACCGAGGACACGACGATCTCCGACATCGCCGTCGCCACCACCGCGACCCAGATCAAGACCGGCTCGCTGTGCCGCAGCGACCGCGTCGCCAAGTACAACCAGCTGCTGCGGATCGAGGAAGCACTGGGCGGCTCGGCCCGCTACGCCGGCCGCGACGCGTTCGTCTCGCTCAAGCGCTGACCGGAAGCGTTCGATGCGCACGTTGCGCTGGGTGCTGCTGGGGCTGGTGCTGCTGCTGGGATGGCTGCAGTACCGGCTCTGGTTCGGCATCGGCAGCGCCGGTGAGGTGTCCGCGCTCGAGGCGCAGGTCGCGCACCAGGACCGCGAGAACGGGGGGCTGAAGGAGCGCAACGCGGCGCTGGCCGCCGAGGTGCGCGACCTCAAGGAAGGCGTCGCCGCGGTCGAAGAGCGCGCCCGCAGCGAGCTGGGCATGGTCAAGCCGGGCGAAGTGTTCTATCGCGTGGTCGAGGATCCGGCGCAGCGCGCCGCGGCCGCGCAGGAAGAGGACGATCCGGCCGAAGCCGCCACGCCGGCGGAGATGGACTGATGGCGTCGATCTGGGCCGTGGTCCCGGCGGCCGGGCGGGGCAGCCGCTTCGGCGGCGAGCTGCCCAAGCAGTATCTCCACGTCCAGGGCAGGCTCCTGCTGGAGCACACCCTGGATGCGCTGTTGGCGCACCCGGCCGTGTCCGGCGTGGTGCTGGCGCTGGCCGATGGCGATGCGCTCTGGCCCGGCTGGACGGAATACGCGGGCCGGCCGTTGCTCGCCTGCACCGGGGGCGAAAGCCGCGCGGCTTCCGTGCTGGCGGCGCTGCAGGCGCTACCGGACTCGGTGCGCGCGGACGACTTCGTGCTGGTCCACGATGCGGCGCGGCCCAACCTCTCGCTGGCCGACCTGGACCAGCTGCTGGAACGGGGTCGTGCCGATCCGGTCGGCGCGATCCTGGCGGCGCCGGTTCGCGACACGCTCAAGCGTGCTGGTGACGATGGCGGCATCGACGCGACCGAGTCACGCGACCGCCTGTGGCGTGCGCTGACCCCGCAACTGTTCCGCCGCCTGCAGCTGACCCGTGCGCTGCAGGCCGCGTCGGAGGCCGGTATCGAGATCACCGACGAAGCCATGGCGCTGGAACGCCAGGGCCTGCGCCCGCTGCTGGTGGAGGGGCGCGAGGACAACTTCAAGGTCACCACCCCGGCGGACCTGGCACGCTTCGAATTCGAGCTGTCGCGGCGCTGAGTACGGGTCCCTGGAGGGCGCCCCTGCCTGAAGGAAATTCCTGCATCGCGTAGCTGGCCTCCCGCGAAAGGAGGCATGCGGAGGGCCTTCCTTCTCCACAGAGGTCGCCGCGGCGGCATTGCCGCACGCTCCGCAGAACCGGGGGGTATTCGTGCCCATCTCCGCTGCAGGGTGAGAGAATCGTTTCCGGCCCGTTTGCCGGGCGCCAGCAGCGAAGCAGGATCCACATGACCGAATCTTCCGCCACCGTTCCCTTCCGCATCGGCCAGGGCTTCGACGTGCATGCCTTCGGCGAGGGTGACCACGTCATGCTCGGCGGCGTGCGCGTGCCGCATGACCGCGGCATGGTCGCGCACAGCGACGGCGACGTCGCCCTGCATGCGCTGTGCGACGCGATCCTCGGCGCGCTCGCGCTGGGCGACATCGGCGTGCACTTCCCGCCATCGGACGAGCGCTGGCGCGGCGCGGACAGCTTGGGGCTGCTGCGCCACTGCGTTGCCCTGGCGGCGGAGCGCGGCTGGCGGCTGGGCAATGCCGACGTCACCGTGGTCTGCGAACGGCCGAAGGTCGGTCCGCATGCGTTGTCGATGCGGGAACGCATTGCCGAGGCGTGCGGCGTGGCGCTGGACGCGATCAGCGTCAAGGCCACCACCAGCGAGAAGCTGGGCTTCACCGGGCGAGGCGAGGGCATCGCCGCGCAGGCGGTGGCTTTGCTGGTGAAGGCGTGAGCGGTCCGGAGGCCCCCGCCGTCGCATTCGGCGCGCCGGTCCTGTCGGCGCGGATCCGGGTGCAGCCGGAGGACTTCAGGGTCGACGAGATCGATGCCTTCGAGGCCAGCGGCGAGGGCGAGCACCTGCTGCTGACCGTGGAGAAGCGCGGCATGAACACCGGGTTCGTCGCCGGCGCGGTCGCGCGCTGGGCGGGTGTTCCCGAGGTGGCCGTGGGTTTCGCCGGACTCAAGGACCGGCACGCGGTCACCGTCCAGCGTTTCAGCGTGCAGTTGCCCGGTCGCGATGCCCCGGATCTGGCCACGCTGGAGCAGGACGGTCTGCGCGTGCTGGCGCAGGCGCGGCACCGGCGCAAGCTGTCGCGTGGCGCGCTGGACGGAAACCGCTTCGCCATCGTGCTGCGCGGCGTTGTCGGCGAACGTGGGGACATCGAGGCGCGCCTGGCGCAAATCGCCGCGCGCGGCGTCCCCAATGCCTTCGGCGAGCAACGCTTCGGCCATGGCGGCGGCAACGTCGGCAAGGCGATCGCGATGTTCGCGCAGGGCCCGCGCGGCAAGCGGATGGGGCGCGAGCAGCGGTCCATGCTGCTGTCGGCGGCACGTTCGGCGCTGTTCAACCGGGTACTGGCGATGCGTGTGGCCGACGGCAGCTGGGACCACGGCATCGATGGCGAGGTGTGGGTGCTGGCGGGCAGTCGCAGCGTGTTCGGCCCGGAACCCTGGAGCGATGCACTCGCGCAGCGGCTGGCTGCGTTCGACATCCACCCCAGCGGTCCGCTCTGGGGGCGCGGTTCGCTGCGCAGCGAGGGTGCCTGTCATGCGCTGGAACAGGCGGCGCTCGACGACGACACCTCACTGTCCCTGCGGGACGGCCTGGAGCGTGCAGGCCTGGAGCAGGAGCGCCGCGCCTTGCGCGTGCAGGCGGGGGCTCTGTCCTGGGAGTGGCTGGATGCGACCAGCCTGCGCGTGTCGTTCTCGCTGCCACCCGGCAGCTACGCTACCGCCGTCCTCGACCAGCTTGGCCTGGTCGAGGACGCCGCCGGCTTCGCCGGCGCGGGTCGCTAGCAACACCTGCGCGCCTCGCGGACCGGCGCGGGTTTGGCCTGATGAAAAGCACTGCGGCCCCAGGTGGGGCCGCAGGCGTTGCTTTGCAGCGTGGGGTCCGGCGCCTGCGCGAGGCAGGCGCCAGCGACTCAGAAGCCGCCGCCGAAGGTGAACTGCAGGCGCTCGATCTCGTCGCCGTCCTTCTTCTTGAACGGGTAGGCGTAGCTGATCGAGATCGGGCCGACCGGCGCGCGCCACAGCAGGGCCACGCCCGCCGACGCACGCAGCTCGTTGGCGTCGAAGTTGTCCCAGCCGTCGTACACGTTGCCGAAGTCGACGAAGGCGGACACGCGTGCGGCCTTGCTGTCGAACAGGCGCGGGAACACCATTTCGATCTGGCCGACGGTCTTCAGCGAGCCGCCCAGCGGCTGGCCGCGGTAGCCACCGATCGGTTCGGAACGCGGACCCAGCGTGTTGTCGCGGAAACCGCGGACAGAACGCGTACCACCGGCGTAGAAGTTCTCGAAGAACGGCAGGCCGGTAGCGGTGACGGTCTTGTCGTAGTCCGGCGAGCTCGGCAGGCAGGGTTCGCTCGGTGGCGGGCCGGGGACGTAGGTGTCGATTACGCCATCGCCATTGCTGTCCACGTAGGAGCCCGGGGTGAAGCAGAGGGCTCGCACTTGGTCGTTCCCGTAGCTGTCGCCGTAGCCGAGGTCCAGGCCGGTGCGCAGCACGAACGCCGGATGCAGCATCCAGTACTTGGAGAACTCGTAGTTGAGCTTGTAGTACTCGACCGTCGAGCCCGGCAGCGTGGTTTCCAGGCCCACGCGCTGGTACATGCCCGCGGTGGGCATGAAGTAGTCGTTGCGCGTGTCGCGCGCCCAGCCCAGCTCGCTGCGCCAGGCGTGGAAGGTGTTCTGCCCGATCGCATTGACGTAGTCGACGATCGACTGCGGCGTGCTGCCCGGGTAGGTCTGGATCTGGTTGCTGTCGATGCCGAACAGCAGCGAGACCGAGCTGTTCTCGGTGATCGGCAGGCCCAGGACCGCCTGCGCCGCGGCGTTGGTGCTGTTGTACTGCGCGGTGTTGAAGTCCGAGTAGTCGAGCTCGCGCCACCACAGGTTGTAGCCCAGCGACACGCCTTCGTCGGTGAAGAACGGGTTGAGGTAGGAGAACGCGTAGCGCTGCATGTAGTCGCTGCGCTGCGCCTCCACCGACACGCGGTTGCCGCCGCCGAGGAAGTTGTTCTGCGACAGCTGGATCGAGGCGGTCATGCCGGCCAGCTGCGAGTAGCCCAGGCCGAACACGAAGCTGCCCGAGGTGGTTTCCTTGACGTTGAACACCACGTCGACCTGGTCGTTGGTGCCGGGCACGGCCGGGGTCTCGACCTCGACCGTCTCGAAGTAGCCCAGGCGCTGCAGGCGGATCTTCGAGCGGTCGATCGCCGCCTGCGAGAACCAGGCGTTCTCGAACTGGCGCATCTCGCGGCGCAGCACTTCGTCGGAGGTGCGCGTATTGCCCTTGAAGCTGACCCGGCGCACGTTGACGCGCGGGCCGGGGATGACCTGCAGGTTGATCGCGACGGTGCGGTCTTCGCGGTTGGTCGTCGGGATCGGGTTCACCTGGGCGAAGGCGTAGCCGATGTTGGCCAGGGTGTTGGTGATCGAATTGGCGGTCAGTTCCAGCAACACGCGCGAGAAGGTGTTGCCGGCCTTGGGGATGACCAGGCGCTCGATCTGGTCCTGCGGCAGGATCGTGTCGCCGGTGACCTTGATCTCCGAAATCGTGTAGACCTCGCCCTCGGTGACGCTCGCGGTCAGGTACATGTCGCGCTTGTCGGGGCTGATCGAGACCTGGGTCGAGTCGATGTTGAAATCGATGTAGCCGCGGTCCAGGTACCAGGAGTTGAGCTTTTCCATGTCGCCGGACAGCTTCTCGCGCGAGTACTGGTCGTCGCGCCGGTACCAGGACAGCCAGCTGCTCTCGCGCGATTCCCAGGCCGAGAGGATTTCCTCGTTCTGGTAGGTCTCGGTGCCGATCAGGTTGACGTGGCGGATCTTGGCCGCCTTGCCTTCCTTGACGTCGATGGTCACGTCGACGCGGTTGCGGTCGAGCTGGCTGACCGTCGGCGTGATCTGGACGTTGTACTTGCCGCGGTTGTTGTACTGGCGGGTCAGTTCCTGGAGGACGCGGTCCAGGCTCATGCGGTCGAAGGTCTCGCCCTCGGCCAGGCCGATGTCCTGCAGGCCCTTGAGCAGGTCCTCGGTCTTGATGTCCTTGTTGCCGGTCAGCGTGAGCTTGTTGATCGCCGGACGCTCGGTCACGGTGATCACCAGGATGTCGCCCTGGCGGTCCACGCGCACGTCCTCGAAGAAGCCGGTCTTGTACAGCGCGCGGATGGTATCGCCTGCGCCGGACTGATCCAGGGTCTCGCCACGCTCTACCGGCAGGTAGGTGAACACCGTGCCGGCCGCAATACGCTGCAGGCCGTCGATGCGGATGTCGCTGACGGTGAACGGTTCGACCGACTGCGCCATCGCCGGCAGGCCGTACGTGGTGGCCAGGGTCGAAACGAGGGCAAGGGCGAGCAGGCGGCGCACGGGGAATCGCGTCATGTCACATCCGGTGGGGAAACGTAGGGCTGGAACCACGGTGGAGGGGCGAGAGCCGGTATGGAGGTCGGTCATCGCGGCACCAGACCCAGAATGTCGTTGTAGAAGGCCAGGCCCATCAGGCCGGCCAGCAGGGCCAGGCCGACGTACTGCCCGGCAGCCATCGCGCGTTCGCTCAACGGGCTGCCTTTGACCAACTCGATAAGGTAATACAGCAGGTGACCGCCGTCCAAGATCGGGATCGGCAGCAGGTTGATGATCGCCAGGCTCAGCGACAGCAGGGCGAGGAAGAACAGGAACCAGTCGGCGCCGCGCTTGGCCGAGGCATTGGCCGCCCGGGCGATGGTGACCGGACCGGACAGGTTCTTCACCGAGGCCTCGCCGGTCAGCATCCGTCGCATCATGCCCAGCGAATCGCTGGCCAGGCGGCCGGTCTCGCGCAGGGCGGCGGGGATCGCGGCCAGCGGGCCGTAACGCTGCACGGCGTCGTAGGCGGGCACCTGCGGGGCGGCCAGGGCGATGCCCAGCTCCCAGTGCCCGGCGCGCTGCGGATCGGTGCTTGGGCGCGGGGTGAGCTCCAGGGCCAGGCGTTCCCCGTTGCGGTCGACTTCGACCATGCCCGTGCCGCCGCGTTCGCCCAATTCCTGCACCAGGGGCGAGATCTCGCCGGCCGAATCCACCCGGGCACCGTCGATGGCCAGGACCAGGTCGCCCGGCTGCAGGATGCCGGCGGCGGCGGAGTCGTCGCGGACCGTATCGATCCGCGCCGGTGCCAGCATGAATCGCCAGGTGAAGCCGGACTGCTCGGGTATGCGGCGTTCGTCGAGGTTGTCGGGGAGGTCGGACAGGCGCAGGGTGCGGACGGCCTCCTCGCCCCCGGCATCCTCGACCCGTACCTCGATGTCGCGACGGTCCAGGGCCGGCGTGGCCAGCGCCATGGCCGCCTCGGTCCAGGTGGCGACCTCGCGGCCCGCGACCTCGACCAGGCGATCCCCGGGCTGGAAGCCGGCCTGCGCGGCGACGCCGGTTGCATGGCCGACGATCGGCGCGTAATCCTGGCGCCCGACCATGAACATGGCCCAAAGCAGGGCCACGCACAGCAGCAGGTTGGCCGCGGGACCGGCGGCCACGATCGCGATGCGGCGCCAGACACCCTGCCGGTTGAAGGCATGCGCCTGGCGGTGCAGGGGTACGTCGCCCTCGCGCTCGTCGAGCATCTTCACGTAGCCGCCCAGCGGGATCGCGGCGATCGCGAACTCGGTGCCGGCGCGGTTGTAGCGCGACCACAGCGGTTTGCCGAAGCCGACCGAGAAGCGCAGCACGTCCACCCCGCAGCGGCGCGCGACCCAGTAGTGGCCGAATTCATGGAAGGTCACCAGCAGCCCAAGGCTGACCACCAGCCACCAGATGGAGCCGAAGAAGTCACCCATGGACGGGGCTCTGTCGCGAAACGCCGGGGCGTGCGGTGGCGCTCATGCGATGGAAGTCCGGGAGTCGATCCGTTGGCGGGTGAACCTGCGCGCGTCTGCGTCTGCGTCCAGCAGCGCCTGCAGCGAGCCGGCTGGTGCCGCGGGCAACGCGGCGAGGGCGTCCTCGACCAGCGCGGGGATGCCTAGGAAACCGATCCGGCCCTGAAGAAACGCTGAAACGGCTTCTTCGTTGGCGGCATTGAGCACCGCCGGGGCGGTGCCACCGGCGGACATCGCGTCGCTGGCCAGGCGCAGGCAGGGGAACGCGACCGGGTCCGGTGCCTCGAAATCGAGCCGGCCCTGGGCCAGGAGGTCCAGGCCCGATACGCCCGAGTCGATCCGCTCCGGCCAGCCCAGGCCCACCGCCAGCGCGGTGCGCATGTCCGGCATGCCCAGCTGGGCCAGGGTCGAGCCGTCGATGTACTCCACCAGCGCGTGGACCAGGCTCTGCGGGTGCACGAGCACGCCGATGCGGTCGGCCGGCAGGCCGAACAGATGGTGTGCCTCGATGACTTCCAGGCCCTTGTTCATCAGCGTGGCCGAATCGACGGAGATCTTCGGGCCCATCGACCACTTCGGATGCGCGATCGCCTGCGCCGGCGTCACCTGCGCCAGCCGGTCGCGGTCCCAGCCGCGGAACGGACCGCCCGAAGCGGTAAGCACGATCCGGCGCACGCCGCCGGCCTCGCACGAGCGCAGGCACTGGAACACCGCGCTGTGCTCGCTGTCGATCGGCACGATCTCCGCGCCGGAGCGCCTCGCGGCGGCGATCACCAGTTCGCCCGCGAGCACCAGCGATTCCTTGTTGGCCAGCAGCAGGCGCTTGCCGGCGCGCGCGGCGGCAAGCGTCGAGCCGAGACCTGCGGCACCGACGATCGCCGCGACCACCGTGTCGCAGGCCGGGCCGGCCACCAGCGCTTCGAGTGCTTCGGCGCCGGCATGGGCCCGGGTGTCCAGTCCGGCTTCGCGCAGGCCGTCGCGCAGGCGCGCGTAGGCAGCCGGTTCGGCGATCACCGCATGGTCGGGCTGGTGGGCCGCGCACAGCGCCAGCAGCGCCTCCACGTTACCGCCGGCGGCGAGCACGCTCGCCCGCATCCGCGCCGGATGGCGCGCGATCACGTCCAGCGCCGAGGTGCCGATCGAGCCGGTGGCGCCAAGCACGGCGACCTGGCGCATGTCCGCAGCGGATTGCATGGGCGAGTTTCCGGTCGTCCTCAGAAGCCCAGGATGTCCTTGCCGATCGCGAATACCGGCAACGCCGCCAGCACGCCGTCGATGCGGTCGAGGATGCCGCCGTGGCCCGGGATCAGGGCGCCTGAATCCTTCACCCCGGCCTGGCGCTTGAGCAGGCTTTCGACGAGATCGCCGACGATCGAGGCCACCACCGCGACCACGGCCACCAGGGCCAGCACGGGCAACTGCGAGGGCGTGGCGCCGGCGAAGGCACCGAAGGCCAGGGCTACGCCCACGCCCGCGACCAGGCCGCCGATGGCGCCCTCGACCGTCTTGTTCGGGCTGATCGTCGGGGCCAGCTTGCGGCGGCCGAATCGGCGGCCGGCGAAGTAGGCGCCGGAGTCCGCGGCCCAGACCAGGGCCAGCGCGGCCAGCAGCCAGCGGTGCCCGTTGGCCCCGGGTTCGGGCGAGGCCGACAGTGCGGAAAAACTGTCCGAGTGGATCAGGCACAGCGCGCACCAGGCCGGCACCACCGCCAGCGTGCCGGCGGCCAGCTTGAGTGCGCGCGTCCAGGGGCGGTGGTCGGCAGTGAAGCCCGGCCGCCACAGCCACAACAACGCCAGCACCCAGCCCAGCGTGCCGGCGAGGGTGACGATCTGGAACAGCACCGGGGAAAAGCCACCGTCGCCGCGCGAAGCCCAGACCAGCAGCACCATCAGCAGCAGGTTCAGCATCACCAGCACGGTGCGCGGCAGGCTGTCGTCGACCCCGGCCAGCTTCAGCCATTCCCACAGGCCGCCGAGCACGACCAGCGCGGCCAGCGCGGCCAGCCACTGGGTCGGCAACAGCAGGATGGCGGCGATCGCGGCCGGCGCCATGATCAGCGCGGCTATCACCCGGGTGCGGGTCATGGGGCGGCCTCTGCGCCGAGCTGGGCGCTGGTCAGTCCGAAGCGGCGTTCGCGCCCGGCGTATTCGTCCAGGGCCTGCTGCAGCACGTCGGCATCGACGTCCGGCCACAGGGTCTCGGTGAACCAAAGTTCGGTATAGGCGAGCTGCCAGAGCAGGAAGTTGCTCACGCGCTGGTCGCCGCCGGTGCGGATGAACAGGTCCGGCGCGGGCAGGTCGGCCAGGGCCATGCGCGCGGCGACCGCGGCCTCGTCGATGTCCTCCGGACGCAGCCGGCCCGCGGCCACCTCCGCGGCGAGGGCGCGCGCGGCGGCGGCGATGTCCTGGCGGCCGCCGTAGCTGGCGGCGATGGACAGGTGCAGGCGCTGGTGGCCCGCCGTCTGCTGCTCGGCGGCGACCATGCGATCGCGGATCGCGTCCGTGAACAGGGCGCGCTCGCCGATGAAGCGCACGCGCACGCCGCGGCGGTCGAGTTCATCGACTTCGCGTTCGAGTGCGTTGAGGAACAGCTTCATCAGTGCGCCGACTTCCTCGACCGGCCGGCCCCAGTTTTCGCTGGAGAAGGCGAACAGGGTCAGCGCGCCGATCCCGCGCTGCAGGCAGAAGTCGATGACCCGGTTGACCGCGCGCGCGCCGGCCCGATGGCCGATGGCACGCGGCCGGCGCCGGCGCTGGGCCCAGCGTCCATTGCCGTCCATGATGATCGCCAGGTGGCGGGGGACGGGTGCTTCCATGCTGGCGGGATCTGCAGTCATGCCCGATACGGATCGGTCAGACCGCTCAGACCGCCATCAGTTCCTGTTCCTTCGCCTTGACCACCTCGTCGACGTCCTTGATCGCCTTGTCGGTGATCTTCTGGATGTCCTCCTCGGCGCGGCGGACCTCGTCCTCGGTGACCTGCTTTTCCTTGAGCAGGTCCTTGACCTGCTGGTTGGCATCGCGGCGCACGTTGCGGATCGCGACCTTGGCATCCTCGCCTTCGCCATGCACGACCTTGGTCAGGTCGCGGCGTCGCTCCTCGGTCAGGGCCGGGAGGTTGAGGCGGATGGTGGTGCCGGCGGTGTTCGGGGTCAGGCCCAGGTCCGAGGCGAGGATCGCCTTCTCCACGGCGCCGACCATGCCCTTGTCCCACGGGGTGATCACCAGCGAGCGCGCATCGGAGACCGAAACGTTGGCGACCTGGGACAACGGCACGTCGCTGCCGTAGGCGTTGACCCGGATCGTGTCGACCAGGCCGGTGGACGCGCGGCCGGTGCGGACCTTGACCAGGGTGTGGCGCAGAGCATCGATGCTCTTCACCATGCGGGCCTGCGCGTCTTGCTTGATCTCGTTGAGCATCGCCGTATTCCGTCGAAAAAGCCGAATCGGCCGATTATACGGGCATCGCCGATCCGCGGCGCAGCCGGCGGGACGGGGCGGTAGGACTCAGCGGCGGGCGCGGACCAGGGGGCCGATGCTGTCGCCGCGCAGGATCCGCATCAGGTTGCCGGGCACGGAGATGTCGTAGACGCGCAGCGGGATGCCGTGGTCGCGGCACAGCGCGAAGGCGGCGGTATCCATCACCTGCAGGTCGCGGGCGATCACTTCGTCGTGGTCCAGCTCCTCGAAGCGGACCGCGTCGGCGTGCTTCTTCGGGTCGCGGTCGTAGACGCCGTCGACCTTGGTGGCCTTGAGCAGCAGGTCGGCGTTGATCTCGATCGCGCGCAGGGCGGCGGCCGAATCGGTGGTGAAGAACGGGTTGCCGGTGCCGGCGGCGAAGATGCCGATGCGGCCCTTCTCCAGGTGGCGCACCGCGCGGCGGCGGATGTAGTCCTCGCACACGTCGTTGATCTTGAGCGCGCTCATCACGCGGACCTTGCCGCCGAGCTTCTCCAGCGCGTCCTGCATGGCCAGCGCGTTGATCACCGTGGCGAGCATGCCCATCTGGTCGCCGGTGACCCGGTCCATGCCGGCGGCGGCCAGGCCGGCGCCGCGGAAGATGTTGCCGCCGCCGATCACCAGGCCGATCTCGGCACCGGCCTCGCGCACTTCCATGATCTCGCGGGCGATGCGGCCGATCACCACCGGATCGATGCCGTAGTCCTCGGCACCCATCAGCGCTTCCCCCGAAAGTTTCAGCAGGACGCGGCGGTAGGCGAGATCTGACATGGCGGCACCTGGGGGGGGAATGGCAAACGCGCGAATTCTAGCGGAAAGCCCCGGTGCGCGGCTCGCGCGTGGCGCGCGCGGACGCAGCGCCGTTCATTGCCCGTGCTGGCTGACCCGGTTGCGCCCTTCGCGCTTGGCGCCGTACAGGGCGTCGTCGGCGGCCTGCAGCAGGCTGCGGGCGTCGGCGAACTGGCGGCTCGTGCCGTGGGTGGCCAGGCCCGCGGAGAAGGTGACGTAGAGCGGTTTGCCGTCGACCTCGGCCATCGGCATGCGCGAGGTCTCCTCGAGGATCCTGCGCAGCACGCGCCCGGCCGCCGCTTCGTTGGAGTGGCTCAGCACCACCAGGAACTCCTCGCCGCCGTAGCGCGCGACCAGGTCGGTGCTGCGCAGCATGCGCTGCAGGGCCTGTGCGAACTGGTGCAGCACGCGGTCGCCGACCAGGTGGCCGTGGCGGTCGTTGATGTTCTTGAAGTCGTCCAGGTCGATGAATGCGATCGACAGGGGATGCTGCAGGGCGACCGCCGTGGCGAACTCGCGTTCCAGCACGTCTTCCATCTGCAGCCGGTTGTAGACCCCGGTCAACGGATCGCGGCGCGCCTGTTCTGTGAGCCGGCGCACCTGGTCCTCGGAAGCCTGGGCCTCGCTGCGCGCGCGGGCTGCGTCCTGGATCTCGCGCAGGTTGCGCACGATCAGCAGTTCCTTGGCGTCGTCGATGATCGCCGCCAGGTGCGCGGGATGGGCGATCTGCACCTCGAACAGGGTCGCGACCTCGGGCAGGGCCGTCTCGATCTGCACCAGCAGGCCGTCCAGCCGGGTGCTGTCGGTCACGCACGCTTCCACCCGCGCGCGCGCATGTTCGCCCAGTTGTTCGACCTGGCCGTTGGCCAGCCACAGGTCGGCGATCGTTCCGGACGCCACGACGCAGGCCTGGAAGGCATCGTCGCTGTCGGCTTCGCTGTCGGCTTCGCTGTCGGCTTCGCTGTCGGCGATCGCGTCGACCAGGTAGGACGGCAGTCGCCAGTGGCGGGCCAGCCATGCACCGACTTGGGCATGGTCGGCACCGAATGCCGTGCGCTCGCGCTGCAGCAGGTCGGCGTTGTCGACGGCCTGCGCGCGCAGGGTCGAGTACTCCTCGGGCATGGCCTGGAGCAGCGCCAGCGCGCCGATGTCCTGGAGCAGGCCGGCCAGCAGCAGGTCCTCCAGGCGCCTCACGCCGGCATGATGGCCAAGCAGTCGGGCCACCAGGGCCGCCAGCGCGCTGCGACGCCAGATGCGATCCTGCTCGGCCGCCGTGCCGTTGGTTCCGCGCAAGCCCTGCGCGAGCGAGAAACCCAGTGCCAGACTCAGCGTCGCGTTGACGCCGAGCAGGGTGAGTGCCTGGCCCAGGTTGTCCACCCGGCGCCGGCCCGCGTAGAGCGGCGAGTTGGCCACGCGCAGCATGCGCGCGCTCAACGCGGCGTCCATGCCGATCAGGCGCGCGGTCGCCGCCAGGTCGGCCCCCGGATCCTGCGCCAGTTCGATGATCCGCAGCGCCACGGCAGGCGGCGACGGAAGGTTGCGGCAGTGCAGGAGTTGGGTTTCGAGTTCCGGACGCATCACTACGCGGTCATGGCGGTTTGCCCGACGAGTATGCGGCCAAAACCGTGTCGCAGTCAGCACTTTCGCTGCATGAAGTGATCACGATGGGCGACGTGCGCGCTGGAAACGAAGAAGGCCGCGGAAATCCGCGGCCTTCGATGCAGCCCGTTACCGGTGGTGCAGGATCAGACCTGCATCGCCTTGGCGACTTCGGCGGCGTAGTCCTCGACCACCTTCTCGATGCCTTCGCCGACAACCAGGCGCTGGAAGCCGATCACGTCGGCACCGGCGGCCTTGACCACCTGCTCGACGGTCTTGTCGCTGTCCAGCACGTACGGCTGGCCGTACAGGGTCACCTCGTTGACGATCTTGTTGATCTTGCCGGAGATGATCTTCTCGAGGATCTCGGCCGGCTTGGCCTTGTCCTTCTCGGACATCTTGGCCAGCTCGATCTCCTTTTCCTTGGCGACGAACTCGGCCGGCACGTCGGCGGCCTTGTTGTGCGGCGGGTTCATGGCGGCCACGTGCATGGCGATGCCACGGGCCAGCTCGGCGTCGCCGCCGCTGATCTCGACCAGCACGCCGATCTTGCCGCCGTGGACGTAGGCGGCCACGTTGTGCGCGCTGTCGATGGCGACCACGCGGCGGACCTGCATGTTCTCGCCCAGCTTGGAGATGGCGGCGGCACGGGCTTCCTCGACGGTCTCGCCGGAAGGCAGCTTGGCCGACTTCAGCGACTCGATGTCGGTGGCGCCGGCGGCCAGTGCGGCAGCGGCGACGGCATCGGTGAAGGCGATGAAGTTGACGTCCTTGGCGACGAAGTCGGTCTCGGAGTTGATTTCGGCCAGCACGGCCTTGCCACCGTTCTGGGCGACCGCGATGCGGCCTTCGGCGGTGACGCGATCAGCCTTCTTGTCGGCCTTGGCCAGGCCGGACTTGCGCAGCCACTCGCCGGCGGCGTCGATGTTGCCGCCGTTCTCGGCGAGTGCCTTCTTGCACTCCATCATGCCGGCGCCGGTGCGCTCGCGCAGTTCCTTGACCAGGGAAGCAGTGATTTCCACGGGATTACCTCTTTATGGGATGAATGTGGCTCCGCGGGGCGGAGCAGGGCGGACGGTCGATCGCGCCTGCGGCGCACGCGGTCGTCCGGCCCGGACCGCGGACGGCGCGCGTGGCGCTACCGTCCGGCGGGTTGGCGGCCGCACGAGGCGGCCGCCGGATGGATCACTCGGCAGCGGCAGGAGCAGCGGCTTCGCCGCCCTCAGCCTTGTCCTTGCGCGGCGGGCCCTTGCGGGCCGGGGCGCGACGGCCCGGCTTGTCGCCATCGGACTCGGCGAAGTCGTTCTCGCTGACGGTGGCGGCGTGCGGCGCAGCGGCCTTGCCTTCCAGCACGGCATCGGCGGCGGCACGGGCGTACAGCTGCACGGCGCGGATGGCGTCGTCGTTGCCCGGGATCGGGTAGTCGACCAGGGCCGGGTCGTAGTTGGTGTCGACGACCGCGATCACCGGGATGCCGAGCTTCTTGGCTTCCTTGATGGCGATGTCTTCATGGCCGATGTCGATGACGAACAG
Organism: Pseudoxanthomonas daejeonensis; assembly: GCF_010093205.1. Classification (GTDB taxonomy): domain Bacteria; phylum Pseudomonadota; class Gammaproteobacteria; order Xanthomonadales; family Xanthomonadaceae; genus Pseudoxanthomonas; species Pseudoxanthomonas daejeonensis. Next base: position 37,698 of record NZ_PDWN01000007.1, on the reverse strand, counting down.
CGCGTCCGGCAGGCGGTTCATGTCCTTGATGCCGCCCAGCGAGGCTTCCAGCTTGTCGCGCTCGCGGCGCAGGCCCAGCACTTCGTGCTTGACCAGCTTTTCGAAGGTGCCGTCGGTCTCGGCCGATTCCAGTTCCTTCAGGCGGGCGACCGACTGCTTCACGGTGCGGAAGTTGGTCAGGGTGCCGCCCAGCCAGCGCTGGGTCATGTACGGCTGGCCGCAACGCTCGGCTTCTTCCTTCATGGACTCGCGCGCGCTGCGCTTGGTGCCCAGGAACAGGATGGTGCCGCGCTTCTGGGCGATGGCCGAGATGAAGTTCATCGCGTCGGAGAAGAGCGGAACGGTCTTCTCGAGGTTGATGATGTGGATCTTGCCGCGGGCGCCGAAGATGTACGGAGCCATCTTCGGGTTCCAGTAACGGGTCTGGTGGCCGAAATGGACGCCGGCTTCCAGCATCTGGCGCATGGTGACCTGGGGCATTGCATTTAACTCCTGGCAGTGGAATCGCGTCGCACGTGCGGCTGTTCTTGGTAGACCGCGCATGGATCGGCGGGCCCTTGCGAAGGGCTCGCAGCGACGATTCCGGGGTTGGGCCTCCCTGGCGCTTCCGTGTCCGAACCGGCTTCCGTGGAAGCAGGCACCCCGGCACGGGGCATGGCGTCAGGTGTGGATTCGCCGGGGCCGGACAGGGCCGGCGCCTTCCCGCCCGGCGTGGGCGGCCCCCGGATGGAATCAGGAGGGCGCAGGAAAGCCGCGGAAGTATAGCCGCAGGGATGCGGCCCGGGCAAATCGCCTCAGCGCCCGCTGATCAGGACCTGTTCCGGGACCAGGACCACCGGTTCCCCGTTCACGTCGGCCTCGAAGCGGCCGTAGGGTGGCTGGCCGGCCTCCTCGGGCAGCGGCCAGAGCTTGTAGCGCCCGGCCAGCACGTATCCGGCGAGGTTCGGGGCCAGCACGTGGCGGCGCCCGCCGGTACCGACGAAGGCCAGCCCCGCGATGCGGGCGTGGCGTCCACCACTGTTGTCCAGCCGCAGCAGGCGGCGTCCGGACGCATCTTCCTCGATCCTGGCGCTGAGCCTGGAGGCGGCCGCCGGCGCCGAGGGCTGCACGAAGACCGGGATCGAGTAACGGAGCAGCGAAGCTTCGCTCCCGGCGCCTGCCGCGGAGGCAGCGACGGTGGAGGGCAATTCGTCCACGACCAGGCGGTAGGCGGTCTCGGTCGCGGGAGAGCCGCTCCCGAGCCGGACCAGCCGGACCCGCTGGCGACCCAGCGGCGGGACTTCCATCAGCGGCGGACTCACCGCCAGATCGCGGGTCGGGGCCAGCACCTCGCCGCCCCCGTCCTGGGTCCAGGAGAACAGCCGCACCTGTGCCTGCAGCGGCTGCCGGCCCGTGTTGCTCAGCCACAGGCTGGTCGAGTCCTCCGACGGATGCATGACCAGCGACACCGGTTCCAGGCGCAGGTCGCCCGTGTGGGCGGGAATGGCGGCGCCAAGCCAGGCGGCGAGCGCCAGCGCCAGCGACGTGGCCTTGGCGCGTGGCATCAGAAGACGATCGTGGTGACCCGCGATCCGTCCACGGGACCGCTATGCGGAACGGGGAGGTGCGAGAAATGGTCGCCGTCGGCGATCCGGTATGGGGCGGCTGCCGGGGCGCCCGGTGCGGCCATCGTCCAGGGCACGCCGATCGAACAGTCGACGCTGGGGCTGGTGGTGCCGTCGCGGACGTCGCATCGGTCGACGACGGTCATCGAGATCCGCAGGGTGCTCTGCCTGCTGGATGCCTGCACGGCCCCTGCCGAAAGGGCCAGAGCTGCCAGGGCCAGGATTGCTTTGCGGGTACGCATCGGCGGCTCCTTGCCAGTCGGGGAGACCGGCCTTCAGCCACGCTTTCGGCGGGTGACGCGGAAAGTTGAGCCCACCGTGGACCCGGGGGTGTTGCGTCGGCGTGATCTGTGCAATGGATCACGCAAATGGCGCGAAGCGCCGGCCGGCCCTGCAAGCCGGCGGGCAATCGCCGCCGGGGGCGCCTGCCCCGGATCAATAAGTCAGCGTAATGGTGATCGTGTCTGAGTAAGTGCCCGCGGAGTTGATCGCCTGCGCGGGGACCTGGCCATAGACGGTCAGCGTTTGCGTGGCGTTGTTCCCGGTACCGGCTACGTCGGTCGAGGTGGTGTTGCCCCACGGGATGCTTCGCGCCGAATCCTGGAACAGGTGATAGGTGACGTAATTGCTGGCGGGTCCGATCATGCGCCGGGTCGTTCCCGTCGGATTGTTCCCGTAGCTCAGTGCAACCTGCCAGGCCGTGTTGTTCGGGCAACGCAGGCTGATGGTCGACGTCTGGTTGCGCGCCGTGGCCAAGTTGACCACCGAGTTGAAATCCATGTCGGTGGCCGCGCTGATGTAGCAGGTGTTGGCGAAACTCGCGTAGACCTCGAAGTAATCGCTGGCTTGCGGTCCGGACGCGCACAGCGATGTCGCGGGCGCGGTCGTGCCGCCCTGCGACGGGGCCCGCAGCACGAAGTTGTTCTGGGCGATGTACGAGTCGGCCGACATTGTCTGGCCGGCCGGGATTCGCGCGTAGAAGGGAATCGAGCCGGTGGTCTGGCCCGTGGAGCTGGTGGTTCGCACCACGCTCTGGACGGCATGGCCGCTGGTTTCCGAGCCGATGAGTTGGGTCATCGCCGGGTCAGAATAGAGGTCGTAGTTCATGTATTCGACCGGCCACCACTGCCGGATCAGCCGGCGTGGCGCGACGCCGGTGGGCAACGACGGATTCACGTACAGGCAGATCCGGAAGGTACGTTGGGCCGGGCTATCGTTCTGGCAGATGTAGTTGAGCGTGCCCGACGAGGTGCCGCCACCGCTGCCCACGGTTCCGAACGACACATTGCTCAGGGAACTGAACCAGCAAGAGTTGGCCGCCATCGCCTTGCCTGGCATCAGCCACACGCAGGCCAACATCGCGACGACTGGGAGGGTGCGAAGCCAGCGGCGGGCACGGTCCGGGGTCGGGAAGAGGTTGTTCATCGGCATACCACTCCATCCAGTTCGACGAATCCCGACGGCTTGGGCAGCTCGGGCAGGACGACGTCGCAATAGGCGCCATTCTGGCGGATCTTCAGGCCGGCACCGGGCGGCAGCTCCTGCAGGTAGATCAGGCCGTCGTAGCCGACCACCGTCAAGGCAGGCGAGGTGTCAGGGTCGGCGTCCTGCAGCCAGACCGGGCTGCCGGCGGCGATGGGCGGGCCGTCCGGGGCGGTCACGGTCGCCTGGATCGACAGCACGCTGCGCATCGGGAACCTGGCGAGCATGCCGCTTCGGCTTTCCGGGACCGCATACATTTCCGTCCGGTCCATGCGCACGTCGGTCGGCGTCTTCAGCGGATCGATCGAAAGCCGGTTGTTCTGCCACGAGTTGAGTCGATTCACCAGCAGCAGGCCGTCCTCGTTGGTGTAACCGATCAGGCGGTTTTCCTGGAGGATCGGGACGTTGGCGATGCCGTCCGTGGTCACCAGCGCGAACGCGTCTTCGACCCGGCGCATGGCGAACAGGTGCTTCTCCATGAACAGCACGCTGCCGGTTGCGCCAGCGAAGCCGCTGGTGGTGTCGGGCGCGCCGCCATCTCCACGCATGTAGAGCAGGCCCGCATTCCAGCCACCAAAGCGACCGAGTCCGGAAATCTGCCCCTGGGCGCCGGGTCGCTCACCCAGCGTGGTCTGCGCGCGCCAGCCCAGGCCACCCAGGTCGCTGTCGACGGGGCGGTTGGCCTCGAGGGTGAGATTGTCCGAATCGCGGCTGTGACGGAGCGAGGCGGACACCGACACCCGGCGATCCAGGGGCATCGACCAGTACAGGAAGGCGCTGTCCGAGTCGCGGTTCTCGAGGTCGCGATTGACGCTCAGGCTGAGGTAGCCGTTGTGGGGCAATTGCCTCGACCAGTGAAGACTGGCGTAGCGCGCGGGAGTCTGCCCGGCCATCTCCTGGCGCACGTAGCTGGCGCCAATCTGGGCGACGCCCCAGTTCACGCCCATGAAGACGCTGTCCATCCGGCGGGGCAGGATCGCATCTTCCAGGGTGGCCACGTCGGCGAACTCGTCACTGCGACGGAGCGTGGACATGCCCACGTTGAAAATGGACGAGTTCCACTGGTAGCCCGCGCCATACTGGTGGCCCGACTGGCCGTCGTACTGGCTGCCGGCCACGTTCAGGTCGAGCACGCCACCGCGGTCGCCGAGCAACCACGCCCCCCCGGCGCCGGCCATCTGCAGATCGGCAGTGCCTTCGGCATGGAATTCAAGCGTGGCGCTGTCGCTCAGGCCATGGCGGACCGTGGCGCTGCCCATCGGGTCGTCGGCATAGGAGAACGAACGCAGGCCATAGTCGCGTCGCACCTTGCCAGCCTCGACCGACCAGTCGGTCAGGCCTTGCTGCAGCAGGTATGGCGTGTTGTACAGGGCGAAACTGACGACCCGGCTCTGGCCGTTGATGTCGGTGATGACCATCTGTGCCTGCCCGGCGCCGGTGATGGTCGGGATGCTGTCGATCTGGAACTGGCCAGGCCGCACTTCCTGGCTGGACTGGCGCACGCCGTTGATGAACAGGTCGACCGTCGATGGGAGCACCGCTTCGCCGGCGAACGAGGCCAGCGGCGTGGTCACCCGATACGGCTGCAGGGCGAAATTGGTCGATGCGCGCACGCCGCCGATGCGCGTGGTGCGGGTCCAGCCCAGCCCCCCGCTGTAGGTATCGCCCACGACCACCGAGACCATGCTGTCCTGCAGGTCGAGCTGCCAGGACGTGTCCAGGCGCGTGGTGTCGTGGATGTCGCGCTCGCCTGGGAGGGAGTCCACCCGGCTGACCAGGCTGGTGCTCCAGACGCCCGGGCCGACGCCGAACAGGCGCAGCTCGTTCCAGCTGCTGATCGAGCGGTAGTCGCTGTCGCCCTGGGCATAGACGTCGTAGTTGAACAGCAGGCCAGGGGCGCGGGTCAGCGGATCGATCTTCGGCGCCGTCCGGTCGGCGATGCCGAAGTGCTCCCGGTCGCCCGACAGGGCTTCCAGCGGAGCGGACAGGGCGAGAATCTGGTTGCTCGCGTCGTAGCGCGCCTGCAAACCCGGGATATCGTCGAGCGCCACCACGTCGCCCGCCGTCTCGCTGCCCGGCCATTGCAGGCCCAGTTCGCGCAACGTCGAAGCGCTTGCATGCAGGCGCCCGTCGATCATGACGAAACGGGCCAGTCGCCCCGTTGCGAACTCGTTGAGCGAGACTTCGAGATAGAGCTCCTGCGAACCAGCCGCTGCTTCCGCGTCCGGTCCGCCGGTTTCGATCAGGTCCAGCGCACCCGGCGCGAAGAATGGGGCGGGCGAGGGATTGGGGGCAGGGGCGGCCAGCAGCGCACAGGGCGCGCAGGCCGCGGCGACGCTAGCTGCCAGGATTTTCCAGCGGCAATGTCTGGTCGTTCGGATCGTCATTGAACCTGACCTTCAGGCTGCCTCCATTGGCGCGCTGCTGCGGCGACAGCGGAATCGTCCACTGCATCCGTTGCCCGGCCAGCACATAACCGAACAGGCCCGGTGCGAGCTCGGTGCGATGTCCGCCGGTATCCACCCAGACCAGGTTGCTCAACCTCACCCGCTGCCGTTCGGGGTTGGTGATGCTGAGCAGGCTGGCATCCCCGCGTGCTTCCAGACGGGCAGACAGCGTGGTGGGTGTGCCGGTGGACGGTGGGGTACTGGCGGTCCGTCGCGAGGGACTCAGCGGTTCGGTTCCCTCGGCCAGGACAAACACCGGCACCGAATAACGCAACAGGAACTGGAGGCCCGAGCGCTGCGGTTCCGAACCATCGGCAGGCAACTCGTCGATGGTCAGCCGGTAGGCGGCTTCGGTCTGCAGCGGTTCGCTCCGTGGACGGATGATCCGCACCAGCTGCTGCTGCCCGGCCGCGACCTCCAGGATCGCCGGACTGGCCACGAGGTCCCGGCTGGGTTCGGTCTGGTCCGTGCCCCCGGCCTGGCTCCAGGCCGATACCCTGACCTGGGCCTTGAGCGGCTCGGTTCCCGTGTTGCTGAGCCACACCGCCTGCGACTGCTCGCCGGGTGCGAACTCGAGCATGATCGGGTTGACCTGCAGGTTGGCGGCCAGCGCGGCCGGTCCGGCAAGCGCCAACGCTGCAAGCAGCAGCCACCCCCGGATGCGGGAACCACGCCCCTTGGGGGGGCGCGGCCTGTCCTGATCAAGCGTCATCGGGGCCATAACCCGACCTCATCGAGTCGATCAGTAGTTGATCGTCGCGGTGATGGTATCGGCATACGTGCCGGCCGGCACATTGGTGTCGGCGCTCAGCACGCGGCCGTAGACCGAGACGTTCTGCGCGTTGCCGTTGCCGGTGCCGGCAACCGTGTCGGTACCGGCCGTGTTGCCCCAGTTCTGGGTGCGGCCGGTATTGCGGTACAGGGTGTACGGAACCGAGACGCCGACGCCCGTGCCGTTGTGCATGCGACGCGTGGTCACGGTGGCGCCGCCGTAGCTGCCAGCATTCAGGGCGATGGTGTAGGGGGTGCCGCTGGTGCAGGTGACCACCAGGGTACCGGTGGCATCGACGTCGCCGGCGGAGGAGCGGGCCTTGGAGAGGAAGTCGACATCGGAGGCTCCGGCGGTGCTGAAGGTGCACGACTCGGTGATGACGATCTTCGCCTGGAAGTTGCCGGTGGCGGTGGCGGCATTGGCAGTGCCCGCGAAACCGGCGGCGACCAGGGCGGTGGCGATCAGGGTGCTCTTGAACAGCTTCATCGAAAACTCCAGGGGTGGTTGAAATCGGGATGTGATGCTTGCCGGAGGGGTGGAGCAGGAACCGTGCCAACTCTCCGGCGCTGTGTTTCTCCAGTCCCTGGAGCGGGATGTGACGCCTATACCGGTTCCTGAATAGGCATTATTGTGACACAGGCCGCGCAATGACTTGGGCGTATTCAGCAAAAAGTGACCCGCCGCGTCAGTGTTCTGGCGTTAACGGTTCAGGAAAAAGCGGGGGAGGGGTTGCGCGGCCGACTGGCGGTGCCGGTGGGAGTCAAATTTCCGCGCGGGCCTGAATGCGGCGGTCGCGCGCGTTCAGGAATCCGCCGGATCGGCGATAATCCCCGCATGAGCCTGCACCTGAAGACCCCCGACGAAATCGAGCAGATGCGCATCGCCGGCCGCCTGGCCGCCGAGGTGCTGGAGATGATTGCCCCGCATGTAAAGCCGGGCGTGACCACCGAAGAGCTGGACCAGCTGTGCCATGACCATATCGTCAAGGTGCAGGGCGCGATCCCGGCAAACGTCGGTTACCGGGGCTACCCCAAGACGGTCTGCACCTCGGTCAACAACGTGATCTGCCACGGCATCCCGAGCCCGGGCAAGGTCCTGAAGGACGGCGACATCGTCAATATCGACGTCACCGTCATCAAGGACGGCTGGCACGGCGACACCAGCCGCATGTATTACGTCGGCACGCCGTCGGTGATGGCCAGGCGCCTGGTGGAAGTCACCTTCGAGGCGATGTGGCGCGGTATCCGCGCAGTGAAGCCCGGCGCCACGCTGGGCGACGTGGGCCATGCGATCCAGAGCTATGCCGAGGCCGAGCGTTTCACCGTCGTGCGCGAGTACTGCGGCCATGGCATCGGCAAGGTCTACCACGACGAGCCGCAGGTGCTGCATTACGGCCGGCCCGGCGACGGCCTGGTGCTCAAGCCGGGCATGACCTTCACCATCGAGCCGATGATCAACGAGGGCACCCGCTATACCAAGGTGCTGCCGGATGGCTGGACCGTGGTGACCAAGGACCGCAAGCTCTCGGCGCAGTGGGAGCACATGATCGCGGTGACCGAGGACGGCGTGGACGTGCTGACGCTGGCCGCCGGCCAGCAACCCCCGGCGTGAGTACCGGCATGGGCGTCGGACCGCTGGTCGCCGAAGCCCATGGCGGAAAGGAGCCGGCGGACGATGCCGGCTGGGCCGCGCATGCGCGGGAACTGCTGGCGCACGGCGATGCGCGCCTGCTCAAGCGCTACGGCCGCGAGGTCGACATCGGTCGCTTGCTTGCCCTGCGCGCGCGCCTGGTCGATGACCTGCTGCGACGCGCCTGGCACCACTGCATTCCCGACGACGCGGCCCTGTCGCTGATCGCGGTGGGTGGCTACGGCCGCGGCGAGCTGTTCCCGCGTTCCGACATCGACCTGCTGGTCCTGGCCGAGCCGGAGGCGCAACAGGCGCAGCAGGCCGGCCTTTCGCGCTTCTTCGCGCTGCTGTGGGATTTCGGCTTGCCGGTCGGCCATGCGGTGCGCTCGGCGGCCGAATGCACTGCAGCGGCGGCCGACCAGACGGTGATGACCGCGCTGCTCGAGGCGCGCCCGGTGGCCGCCGAACCGGAGGCAATGGCGGCGCTGGCCGCAGCGATCGCGCCGGAGAAAATCTGGCCACCGCGCGACTTCTTCATGGCCAAGCGCGAGGAGCTGCTGCTGCGCCATCGTCGCCATGGCGATACCTCCGACAACCTGGAACCGAACATCAAGGACGGCCCCGGCGGCCTGCGCGACCTGCACACGCTGGGCTGGATGGCGCAGCGCGCGTTCGGCGTGAGCGACCTGGAGGCCGTGGTCGGCCTGGGCCACCTCGGCCCGGACGAAGCGGCGGCGCTGGCGCGCGAGCGGCGTTCGCTGGGGCGGCTGCGCTTTGGCCTGCACCTGGTGGCCGGCCGGCCCGAGGAGCGCCTGCGTTTCGACTACCAGAAGGCGCTTGCCCAGCGGCTGGGCTACGACGACGACGAGCACAGCCTCGGCGTCGAGAAGATGATGCAGGGCTTCTACCGCAGCGCAGCGATCGTGCGCCGGATCAGCGACCGCCTGCTGCAGCGTTTCGAGGAAACCTTCGACGGCGAAGCCACGCCCGAGGTCCTCAATCCCGATTTCGTCCTGCGGCGCGGTTACCTGGCCGCCGCCGCGAACTATTGGCCGGAGGCCGACCTGCGCGAGGTGCTTGCGCTGTTCGCGACCTGGGCAGCCCACCCGGAGGTGCGGGGCCTGCACTCGCAGACCGCACGCGCGCTGGCGGAGTCGCTGCCTCGCCTGCCGGCCTACACGGTGGCCGGACCGGCCGCGCGCGCGCGCTTCATGGCGCTGCTGCGCGGACCACGCCCGGTCGAGACCCTGACCCGGATGGCGCGGCTGGGCGTCCTCGGCCAGTACGTGCCGGCATTCGCGCAGGTATCCGGGCGAATGCAGTTCGACCTGTTCCACGTCTATACCGTCGACCAGCACACCCTGATGGTCCTGCGCAACATCGCCGGTTTCGCCAGCGGTGCAGGCGACGAGCGCTTTTCGATCGCGCACGAGGTCTGGCCGCGCCTGCGCAAGCCGGAGCTGCTGCTGCTGGCAGGCTTGTTCCATGACATCGCCAAGGGCCGCGGCGGCGACCACTCCGAACTGGGCGCGGTGGACGCGCGCGAGTTCTGCTCGGCCCACGGGCTGAGCGATGCCGATACCGGCCTGGTCGTGTGGCTGGTGGAGCAGCACCTGCGCATGTCGGTCACCGCGCAGAAGCAGGACATCTCCGACCCTGACGTGGTCCGCGCCTTCGCCACGCTCGTGGGCGATCGCGAACGCGTGGACTACCTGTACCTGCTCACCTGCGCGGACATCGCCGGCACCAGTCCCAAGTTGTGGAACGCGTGGAAGGACCGGTTGCTCGCCGACCTGTACCTGTCCACGCGGCGGGTGCTCCGCGAGGGGCTGGAGACGCCGGTCGATGCGGAGGCGCGCGTCGCCGAGGCCCGCGAGGCCACCCGCGAAACGATGCGGGTGCAAGGCCACGACGATGCCACCATCGATCGGCAGTTCGCGGAGATGCCCGACGAGAGCTTCCTGCGCTTCCGGCCCGAGCAGCTGGCCTGGCAGGCGGGGGCGCTGGTCCAGGTGCGGATGGGCGACACCCGGGTGGCGGTTCGCCGTATCGGCGGGCAGGGCGGTGAACAGGGGGGGGCGCTCGAAGTGTTCGTGCACTCGCCCGATCGCGACGGCCTGTTCGCCGCGATCGTTGCCACGCTCGACCGCCACGGTTACGGCGTGCACCAGGCGCGCATCCTGATGGGCCCGCATGGCACGGTCTTCGATACCTTCGAAATCCTGCCGGCCGACAGTTTCGCCAGCGGCGATCCGCTCCAGCTGGAACAGGCACTGCAGCAGGCGCTTTCCGGCGCGCTGGAGAACGTGCGCGCGCCGCGCCGCGCGGCGCCGCGGCAGCTGCGCCATTTCAGGTTCCCGCCGCAGGTGGAGTTCAGTGCGGCCGCCGATGGCCGCCGCAGCCTGCTCCGCCTGGTCTGCCCCGATCGCCCCGGACTGCTGGCCGACCTGGCCCAGGCCCTGCGCGCCTGCCGCCTGCGCGTGCATGACGCGCGCATCGCCACCTTTGGCGAGCGCGCCGAAGATATTTTCCAGATCACAGACGAACACGACCAGCCGCTGGACGCCGCCGCGCAGGAATTGCTGCGCGACGAACTGCGTGCGCGACTGGAACCCGAAAGCCTGACTCCCGGAGCCCCAAGCTGATGGCCACCAGCCCGAAGAAGACCGCCACACGCAAGACCGCGCGCAAGCGCCCCGCGGTGCCCGCCGGCCCCGGGCTGGAAGAGCTGAAGTTTTCGATCGACAGCGCGTTCGCGCGCCGCGCCGCGCTGACCCTGGACGAGATCGACGGATCCACCCGCCCGCTGGTCGAGCGCGTGATCGGCGGCCTGGAGTCCGGCGAATTCCGCGTCGCCGCGCCGGACGGGAAGGGCGGCTGGCAGGTCAACGAATGGCTGAAGAAGGCGGTTCTGCTGTACTTCCGGGTCAACGACATGACCGTGATGGAGGGCGCGCCCGCGCCGTTCTGGGACAAGGTCGCGACCCGCTTCGAAGGCTACGGCGAGGCCGAGTTCCGCAAGCTCGGCGTGCGCGTGGTGCCCGGCACGGTGGCGCGCCGCGGTGCCCATTTCGGCAAGGACGTGGTGCTGATGCCGAGTTTCATCAACATCGGCGCGCATGTCGGCGAAGGCACGATGGTCGATACCTGGGCCACGGTCGGGTCGTGCGCGCAGGTCGGCAAGCACTGCCATATTTCAGGCGGCGCCGGCATCGGTGGCGTGCTCGAGCCGCTGCAGGCCAGCCCGACCATCGTCGAGGACCACTGCTTCATCGGCGCGCGCTCGGAAGTGGTCGAGGGCGTCGTCGTCGGCCACCACAGCGTGATCGGCATGGGCGTGTTCATCGGCCAGTCCACCCGCATCTACAACCGCGCCACCGGCGAGGTGTCCTACGGCTACGTGCCGCCGGGCAGCGTGGTGGTGTCCGGCTCCCTGCCGGCCGCCGACGGCAGTCACTCGCTGTACTGCGCGGTGATCGTCAAGCAGGTCGATGCCAAGACCCGGGCCAAGACCAGCATCAACGAGCTGCTGCGTGGGTGAGATGACGACCCTGTACGGCTTGAAGAACTGCGATACCTGCAAGAAGGCGACGAAGTGGCTGGAGCGCTTCGGCGTGCCGTATGCCTTCGTCGACTACCGCGACAGCAAGCCTTCGCCGGAAGTGCTGGTGGAGTGGGCCGGCAAGGCTGGTGGCTTCGATGCGCTGGTCAACAAGTCCTCGACCACGTGGCGCCAGCTGCCCGACAACCGCAAGGCGCCGGGCAGCGAGGCCGAGTGGAAGCTGCTGCTGCGCGAGCATCCGCAGCTGGTGCGCAGGCCGGTGGTGGTGAAGGACGACGGCGCCTTCAGCCAGGGATTCTCCGACAACGGATTCAAGAAGCTGTTCGGCGTCGGCTGACGGTCCGTCACGCGGGATCCGGTCGCGGTGATCCCATCGCAGGCGGCAGCGGCGCCGGAGCCGGCCCCGGGATCGGTTCGCGGGCGGCTGGCGTATCCTCCGCTGCGGCAATCGACAACGAGCAGACACATGAGCGAAGTGCTGGACCTGGCGCGTGACCTGATCGCGCGTCCCTCGGTGACGCCGGACGATGCCGGTTGCCAGGACCTTGTGGCCACGCGCCTGCAGCGCGCCGGCTTCGCCTGCGAGTCGTTGCGCTTCGGCCAGGTCGACAACCTGTGGGCCACGCACGGCAGCGGCGCACCCGTGCTGGTCCTGCTCGGCCATACCGACGTGGTGCCACCGGGGCCGCGCGAGGCCTGGAGCAGCGACCCATTCGTGCCCGTGGTGCGCGGGGGGGCGCTCCATGGCCGCGGTGCCGCGGACATGAAGGGCAGCGTCGCCGCGTTCGTGGTCGCCGCCGAACAGTTCGTGGCCGCGCATCCGGGTCATGCCGGTACCCTGGCGGTCCTGCTGACTTCGGACGAAGAAGGCGATGCCATCGAGGGCGTGCGCCGCGTCGCCGCGGTGTTCCGCGAGCGCGGCCAGCGCATCGACTGGTGCATCACCGGGGAACCGTCTTCGACCGAGAGACTGGGAGACCTGCTGCGCGTGGGCCGGCGAGGCAGCCTGTCCGGCACCCTGCGGGTACACGGCGTGCAGGGCCATGTCGCCTATCCGCACAAGGCGCGCAATCCCATCCACCAGGCCGCCCCCGCGCTGGCCGAGCTCGCAGCGCGGGAGTGGGACGACGGCTATGAGAGTTTCCCGCCGACGTCGTTCCAGGTCAGCAACATCCAGGCCGGCACCGGGGCCAGCAACGTCATTCCCGGTGAGCTGCAGGTGCTGTTCAACCTGCGCTACAACCCGCACTGGGATGCGCCGGCGCTGGAAGCGGAGATTGCCGCGCTCCTGGATCGCCACGGCCTGCAGTACGACCTGCGCTGGCACCGCAGCGGCGAACCTTTCTACACGCCCGAGGGTCGCCTGCGCTCGGTCGCGCGCGAGGTGCTGGGTGAATTCGCGGGCGCACCGCCGCAGGAAAGCACGGGTGGCGGCACGTCCGATGCGCGTTTCATCGCGCCGCTGGGCGCGCAGTGCATCGAAGTCGGACCGGTCAACGCCAGCATCCACCAGGTCGACGAGCATGTATCGGTCGCCGATCTCGAAGCGCTGCCGGATCTCTACCGGCGCCTGGTGGAGCGCCTGCTCCTGTAGCGGCCGTCGCGGTCGGTATCCGGCCGCCGCCGCCCCGCGCCTTGCCTAGTGCGGTCCGTGCTGCTCGTTCGGACGCGCCTTGCGGTCGTAAAGCAAGGCGCTCACAGCGATCGTCAGGCCCAGCGCTACCGCGATCAGAAACAGCACCACGGCCAGCGCCGGATAGCCGAACAGGCGAGCCGGCGTTTCGATCCGCATCAGCATCGCCGAGGACATCAGCAGCGCCGCGGTGACCACCGAGGCAGCGATGCGGTTGGCGATCTTCTGCATGTTCTCCATCAGCCGCGAGTTCTCCAGGCCATCCAGCCGCACCTGCAGGCGGTTCTCCGCCAGCAGCGACAGCGTGTCGGAAATCTTGCGCGGAGCGTCGCGCAGCAGGCCCTGCACCTCGAGCAGTTCGCTGGCGAGGTTCGCGCTGGAGAAGGAGCCGCGCAGCTGCGCGCGCATGATCGATTCCAGGTGCGATTCGACCAGGCGACGGACATCCATCTCCGGGTCCAGCGCATTGGCGACCCGCTCGAGGTTGAGCAGGGTCTTGCCGAGCAGGCTGATCTCGGCAGGCACGCGCAGGCCGTGTTCGGCAGCGGTGCCGACCAGCTCCAGCAGCAGCCGGCCCTCGGAGGTGCGCCGCCCGCCGGTGGCGTAGCGCGCGACCAGCTGGCCGGTGTCGCGGTTGAAGGCGGCATCGTCGAACTGCTCCAGGCGCGTACCGATCGCTACCAGTTCGCGCGCCACGTCTTCGCCGCGCGCGTCCACCGCGGCGAACAGCAACTTGAGCAGGCGTTCGCGCATGCGCGGCGGGACCTGGGCGACCATGCCCAGGTCGATGAGCGCCAGCCGTCCGTCGTCGCACAGCATCACGTTGCCCGGGTGCGGATCGGCATGGATGTCGCCGTGCACGAACACCTGGTCCAGGTAGGCGCGCATCAGCTCGGCGGCCGGCGTGGCCAGGTCCAGTTCGGTACGGCGCAGCCCCGAGACCGCGGTGACCTTGCTGCCGTGGACCAGTTCCATGGTCAGCACGCGCGCGGTGCTCAGTCCCCACACCGGCGCAGGTACGTACAGCTGCGGGTAGGCCGACAGCCGCTCGCGGAAGCGATCCAGGTTTTCGGCCTCGCGGCGGTAGTCCAGCTCCAGCAGGAGGATCTTGCGGAACTCGGCGATCCAGCCGGCGAAGTGCAGGCGGCGCCCGGTCTCGGTGAGCGCATCGGCGGTACCGGCCAGTCCCGACAGGACCTCCAGGTCCAGGCGGATCGCCGCGTCCATGCCCGGCCGCTGCACTTTCACCGCGACCTCGCGACCGTCGCGCAGCACCGCGCGATGGACCTGCGCGAGCGAAGCGGCTGCCAGCGGAACCGGATCGAACGAAGCGAACAGCCGGCTGAGTTTCGCGCCAAGCTCTTCCTCGATGATCTTCTCGACCACTGCGGTATCGATCGGTGCGACTTCATCCTGGATGCGGTCCAGCGCGTCGATGTAGGCCGGTGGCACCAGGTCGGGGCGTGTGGAAAGCGATTGCCCCAGCTTGATGAAAGCCGGACCGAGGGATTCCAGGTCCGCGGCGAACGCCTGGGCTTCGGCGATGCCGGACGCATCGGCGATCGACGGCTCGGCGGGTGGGGCGTGGGTCCAGTCCAGGCCGGTCAGCACGCGACGGTGGCGGGCAAGGCGGGCGACCACCTGCGCGGTGCGGGTGAGGCGTTGGGTAGTGTCGGGCAAGGCGGATCTCCGGTGACGGCGGAGCGCGGGCAAGACGATGGCGCGCGGTCGGCGGAGTATTCGCCGCACGGCGTGAGCGCATTGTCAGTTGCCCCTGCAACGGTTGCGGCCCGTCCGCGGTGCGGGTTAGTGTCGGCCCATGTCTTCCGCCCTGCGCGCAAACCCGGCCAATTCGAACCGCAACAATGCGGCGAATAACCGTGCGCGAACGATGCGGGGGCGCGACCAGGCATAAGGCACCACAGCCCGGTCACCACGAAACCCGCATCGGCCGATGCGGGTTTTTTTATGCCCGGCTTGCGTCCGCCATGGCCGCATCAGAGGTCCGATTCCGTAACACCACCCAGACCCAGGAGCTTTCCCCATGTGTTCGATCTTCGGCATCTTCGGCCTGCAACCGGGCGACGACCTGCAGGGACTGCGCCGACAGTCGCTGGATCTGTCGCAGCGCCAGCGCCATCGCGGACCGGACTGGAGTGGCGTGTACGTGGACGCCGGCGCGATCCTGGTGCACGAGCGCCTGGCCATCGTCGATCCCGCCGGCGGTTCCCAGCCGCTGTTGTCGGAGGATGGACAGCTTGCGTTGGCGGTCAACGGCGAGATCTACAACCACGTGCCGCTGAAGGGCCAGTTGAAGGAGCCGTATGCGTTCCAGACCGCCTCCGACTGCGAGGTGATCAATGCGCTGTACCGCGAGGACGAACCGGCGTCGTTCCTCAACCGGCTCAATGGCATCTTCGCCTTCGCGCTGTGGGACAAAAGCAAGGGCCGCGCGATCATCGCCCGCGACCCGATCGGCGTGGTGCCGCTGTACTGGGGCCACGACAGGGAAGGCCGGCTGCGCGTGGCTTCGGAGATGAAGTCGCTGGTGGACGAATGCGCCGACGTGGCGCAGTTCCCGCCGGGCCACTGGTATGACTCCGCGACCGGCGAGTTGACCCGCTACTACCACGCGCCCTGGCGGCACTACGCCGACGTCGAGGGCGTGGAGGTTTCGTCGCAGGAACTGCGCGAGGCCTTCGAGGCGGCGGTGCACCGCCAGCTGATGACCGACGTGCCCTATGGCGTGCTGCTTTCCGGCGGGCTGGATTCGTCGCTGGTCGCGGCGGTGGCCGCGCGCTACGCACGGCATCGCATCGAGGATGGCGACAGGACGGAAGCCTGGTGGCCGCGCCTGCACTCGTTCGCCATCGGCCTGAAGGGCTCCCCGGACCTGGCCGCGGCCGAGGTCGCGGCCGAAGCGCTGGGAACCGTGCACCACGGCTACGAGTACACCTTCGAAGAGGGCCTGGATGCGTTGCCCGAGGTGATCCGCCATATCGAGACCTACGACGTCACCACCATCCGCGCGTCGACGCCGATGTTCCTGCTGGCGCGCCGGATCAAGGCGATGGGTGTGAAGATGGTGCTTTCGGGCGAGGGCAGCGACGAGATCTTCGGCGGCTACCTGTACTTCCACAAGGCGCCGAACGCGCGCGAGTTCCACGAGGAGCTGATCCGCAAGCTCGACGCGCTCAACAACTTCGATTGCCTGCGTGCGAACAAGTCGATGATGGCCTGGGGCGTGGAGCCGCGCGTGCCGTTCCTGGATCGCGAGTTCCTCGACGTGGCCATGCGCATGGATGCCAGGTACAAGATGGTCGACAGGTCCCGCAACGACGCCCAGCGCATGGAGAAGGGCGTGCTGCGCCAGGCCTTCGACGGCTACCTGCCCGAGCAGATCCTGTGGCGGCAGAAGGAGCAGTTCAGCGACGGCGTGGGCTACGGCTGGATCGACGGGTTGAAGGCGCATGCCGAAGCGCAGGTGTCGGATCGCGAACTGGCCGCGGCCGACAAGCGCTTCCCGCTAAACCCGCCGCAGACCAAGGAAGCCTACTTCTACCGCAGCGTGTTCGAACGCTTCTATCCCAGCCCCGCGGCGGCCGAGACCGTGCCGGGGGGCAAGTCGATCGCGTGTTCTTCGCCGGCGGCGATCGCCTGGGACGCGAGCTTCGCCAAGATGGCCGATCCCTCCGGGCGCGCGGTGGCCGGCGTGCACGAGCAGGCGCACGCCTCGTAGGCGCGGGCATGGCCGCGAAGCCGAAGGTGCCGGAATCCCGGAGGCGCTGGCCGTGCAACTGGCGTCGGCTTCGCGGGCTGGAGTCCGCTCCTGCAGAAGCATGGCTTGCAAAGCCGCCGGCGCAGTGGGGCATGGCGCGAGGCCGACCCCCCGGTCAGGCGGGGTCGCGGGTGGTTGCGGCGCTGCTGATCGCCGGCCGGGGCCGCGTCCTGCAAGGCGCGGGTTGGCTCAGCCGCAACTGACCCGGGTGATGGTGTTGTTGCGGTCGATGTCGACGTTGACCCGGTCCGGGCGGAAGTCGCGGGTCACGGCGGTGTCCGGACCGATCGGGCGGATCAGCCCGGCGCCGCTTTCGTGCCACACGCGGCGCATCACGTCCTGTTCGGCCTGTTTGCCTACGGCCCAGGCCACCGGGTCGGCATTGCAGTTGCCTGCCACGCTGCCGAAGTGGCCCGGGGCACCCGGATCGGGCTGGACGGAGCTGCACGCCGGGAGCAGCAGTGCGGCGAAAGCGGCGGACAGGACGACAGGGAGCATTCGCATCGCGGCAGTTCTCCGTTGGGCTGGGGTGATTGTGCGCCATGTACGGCACCGCTGCCGCGCGCCTGCGCGGGTCAATCCGGCGTGGAGGCAGGTGCGAGGGTGAGGGTGTGCCGGGGGGTGCCCGGCAGGAATGGCGTGGCCCGTCCGTGCACCCAGTCATCGTGGCCGGCGCCCCAGAACGGGGACAGCGGGTGGCCACTTTGCCCGCCGGGCATGTGCACGATGCCGTCGGCTTCGTGCCCGGGTGAGACCACCATTCGCTCGGAGGCGCCGAAGGCAGGGCCCTGCACCCGCGGCATCGAGCCGTCGCCCGGCAGCGGATCGGCAGGCATGCACAGGCGGGGTTTGATGAAGGCGGGCAGGGCGTTGGCCAGGGGGTGGCAGATGCGGGCGGTATTGCGCTCACCCCAGGTCCGCTCGGCCAGCGGGCCCCTCTCGGCGAGTTCGTCGCGCACTTCGCGCGCGGCATCTTCCAGCAAAGCATCCCAGCTGGCGTAGCGACGCGGGAGCAGGTGCTGCGGCCGCTGCTGCAGCAGTGGCCATGCGATGCCTTCGAGCTGGGGCAGGTCCGAGACGGTGAAGTCGTCGCCGAGCGCGACCTGCGCCGGCGCCGTCAGCCCGTCGGCGATGCGCGTGTGTACTGCCAGCCGCCAGGCGCGGACCAGGCGGTAACCGACCGATTCGACCGTCGCGCGACCCTCCCAGGTCTTGCCCGCGCTCGCCAGGTCCTGCAGAGCCGGCGCGGCGTGAGCCGACTTCGCTTCGTCCTGCAGCAACTGCCACCAGCGCTGCAGGAACACGGCGCGGTCGTCGAGCTGGATCGCCAGCAGGCCCGCTTCGTCGAAGCGATCGCCCGACATCAGGCTGTCGCGGATCTGCTGCGCGCGCGCACCCAGTGCGTAGCCTCCGTCGCCGGCCTGCGCCAGGGCGTCGCCATCGAGCACGCGGGCATTGGCGGTCCAGAGCCGATGCGGGGCGGGGTCGGCCAGGATCGGTGACATGCCGGTGGCGATCGGCCAGGGCGCGCAGGGACCAGGAGCGGGCGCGGCCGCTTCGCCGGAAGGGCGTGCCGGATCCGGTGGCGAGTCGGGTGAGGGCATCGCAGGAGACACCAGGCTTCCCGTGCAGCCGCTGGCGCGCACCGGCAGCGGGCCGATGATGCGCCACGCGATCCGGCCCTGGCGGTCGCCGACGACCAGGTTCTGCGCGGGCATCGCGGCCGTGCCGGCGACTGCCAGCGCCGCTTCGAGATCGCCGGCGCGAGCCATCTCCGCCAACCCGACGTCGAGCGCGCCCGGCTGGTGCGCGACCCAGCGCAGGGCCAGTGCCGGTGTCGGGCCCTGTGCGTCGTGCAGCACCGGGCCCTGCGTGGTCTCTCGCACGGTGAGGTTCACCGGGTCGCCACCGGCGACGAGGATCGTTTCGGCGTGCTCCTGCATCGCGTCGCATGCCGCCGGTTCGCTGGCGTCGCCACCGGCGCAGGGTCGGACCGGATACCAGTCGGCGGTGTCGGCGTAGCTGTTGGTGAAGCCCCAGGCGACATGGCCATTGCTGCCCACCACCACGGCGGGCAGCCCGGGCAGGCTGAAGCCGGAGACATCCACCCGTCCACCGGGCGCGCGACCATCCGGATAGCGCAGGCGCACGCGGAACCAGATGTTCGGCGCGCGCAGCCCCAGGTGCATGTCGTCGGCGACGATGGCGCGGCCATCGGCGGTCAATGCGCCAGCCACGGCCCAGTTGTTGCTGCCGGGCGTGCCTTTGTCGGCCAGCTTGCGCGGCCGTGCCGAGTCGGGCGCTGGCAGCGTGCGCAGGTCGACCTGGCTGGCATCGGGCAGCAGTGCATTCCCGCGAGCCGCGCCGAACAGGGGCGCATCCCACTCCGTGCCGTCGTGCGCGAGCATGGCGTACAGCGCCGGCGGCAGGTGCTGGCGGAGCTTCCACATCCCCAGTTCGCGCGCGTTCTGCGAATCCTGCAGGTCGAAATACATCGCATAGCCGGTGAGCGCCGAGTCCGCCACTTCCCAGCGACGCGGCGCCTGGCGCAGCAGCAGGTAGGGCCAGGGCCGCACGCGCAGCGCCTCGACGCCTGCATTGGCGCCGTCGGCGTAGGCCTGCAGTTGCGGCATCCGTTCGCCGGCCACCGCGTCCATGTACGCGGTCACGCGCGCCCGGATGCGATGCATGCGCCGTTCCCGGTCCACATCGACCGCGACCGGCCCGAACAGTTGGGCCAGTTCGCCTGCGGAACTGCGCCGCATCAGGTCCATCTCGAAGTAGCGTTCCTGTGCATGCACGAAACCCAGCGCCCGCATCGCATCCGTTTCGCTGCCCGCGTCGATCGTGACCACCCCCAGTGCGTCGCGCTGGATGGACACCGGTGCAGCCAGGCCGGCCGCATCGAGCGCAAGGTCGCCATCGAGGGCGGGCAGGCTGCCACGCAGCAGCCACCAGGCCACCATCACCGTCGCTGCGGCCAGCAGCAGCGCCAGCACCGCGAGGCGTCGGATCCAACGGAGCATGCGTTTCCCCTTGCGCAGTCGCGATCCGGAGGACCGCTGGCGTGGATTATTCCACGCCGTGGCTGCCGCGACCGGCGGCGCCCGGCCCGGCCCAGTTGCGACTGATTCCGATTGGAACACCGGCATGCCGATTGCGGCACACTGCGCGCCGAGCGTCCCCGGAGTCACGACCATGAAAGGCCATCCCGAAGTCATCGACTGCCTGAAAGAGCTGCTGCGCGGCGAGCTGGCTGCGCGCGACCAGTATTTCCTGCATTCGCGCCGCTACGAGGACCAGGGCCTGAAGGCGCTGTACGAGCGGATCGGCCACGAGATGCAGGAGGAGACCGAGCACGCCGACGCCATCCTGCGCCGGATCCTGTTCCTGGAGGGCGAGCCGGACATGCGTCCGCACGCCTTCACGCCTGGCGCGACCGTCGTGGAAATGCTGGAAGCCGACCTGAAGGTCGAATACCAGGTGCGCGCCAACCTCGCCGCGGCGATGAAGCTGTGCGAGCAGCGCCAGGACTACGTCAGCCGCGACATGCTGCTGGCCCAGCTCAAGGACACCGAGGAAGATCATGCCTGGTGGCTCGAGCAGCAGCTGGGCCTGATCAAGCGGATCGGCCTGGAGAACTACCAGCTGTCGAAGATCAACGGCGGCACCGTCGCGAGTTGAGGGCCTTGGTGCCGCGATCCAGCGACTAGCCGCGCTGGAGGCGGTATACGGCGGTCGCCAGCGCGGTCAAGCCGTCGTCGCTGAAGCGGGGTTCGTGGGCGAGGATGTCCTTTCGCTCAAGCAGTTCGACCGCCCAATCCTGCGCGAACAGTTCGCGCACTTCGGCTTCCCCGACCGAGAAGGGAGGCCCATCCATCTGCGCCTGCGGGTACTCGAGCGTGATCAGCAGCCCACGACATCCGCGCGGCAGCTTTCCATATACCTCTGCCACGTAGCGCCGGCGCATCACAGGCGGCAGTGCGATCAGCGCCGCACGATCGTAGACCGCGTCCATTGCGCCGAGCGTCGCCGCCGAAAGGGCGAACACATCGCCACGGACCAGGTCGATGGCGCCGGCGCGATGGTGCACGCCATCCAGGTCCTCCGACACGTCCGGTGCCAGGCCGGCCTCGGCGAAGAACGCGTCGACGGCAAGCGCGGACAGCTCACCGCCGAGCACCTGCATGCCCCGCGCCGCCAGCCAGTGCATGTCCAGGGTTTTGCCGGCCAATGGCACGAACACGCGCCCGCCGGCTGGCACACCCAGTGCCAGCCAGTACTTTTCCAGCAGCGGCATCACCTCGGCGCGGTGGAAGCCGGTTCGTCCTTCCTGCCAGCGCTGCAGCCAGAAATCCGCTTCCATCCACTACTCCCGTAGGGCGGGGCCAGTCCCGCGCTGTCTGGTGCCCCCCTCGAATCGAGGGATGGCAAGGCATCATTCGACCACAGGGTTTTCGACCCTGTGCCACATCGCTTGCGCGGGTTTGCGACGCGCCTTGCAGCAACGATCGAGCGAGACCGTCGACCTTCTACCGCGCTGCTGCCAGGCAGGTTTGCGACGGCGTTCGACGCGCCGCCGCGCGCTGCGTCAGCGAGCAACTACTCGACAGCGAGTCCATCGACCTTCTGCCACCCGCGCGGCAGCAAGCCACCCCGCGTGGCCCTCGCGCCGAGATAGGCCTCGAGTTCCTTGAACGACAGCGACATCGTGCGCTGTCCGCTGCGGACCTGCAGCGTCTGTCCCGGTGAAACCGCGGCTACCGCGACGACGCGCTCGGTGGCGAGCTTGGCCTTGGGGATGTCGATCAGCTTGTTGCCCTTGCCCTTGTCCAGTTCCGGCAGGTCGCCCGCCGGGATCGCGAGCAGGTGGCCGACATTGGTGACGGCCACGATGCGGTCGGCTTCCGGATTGGCCATCGCCGCCGGCTGCAGTACGCGCGCATTCGGGGTCAGGTTGAGCATCGCCTTGCCGGCCTTGTTGCGGCCGGTGAGGTTCTCGAAGCGGGTGACGAAGCCGTAGCCGTGCGAAGACGCCAGCACGAAGCGGCTGTCGTTGTCGCCGCTGGCCAGGGCCTGGAACGAGGCGCCCGATGCCGGCGAGAAGCGCCCGGTGAGCGGTTCGCCGTTGCCGCGCGCCGAGGGCAGGCTGTGCGCGGCGGAGGAGTAGCTGCGGCCCTGCGAATCCAGGAACGCGACCTGCTGCGTGCTGCGGCTCTTCACCGCGGCGAGCAGCCCGTCGCCATCCCGGTAGGACAGCCCGGCGGCATCCACGTCATGGCCCTTGGCCTGGCGGATCCAGCCCTTCTCCGACAGCACCACCGTCACCGGCTCGCTGGGGACCAGCTCGTTCTCGTCGATGGCCTGCGCCGCGCCGCGCTGGACCAGCGGCGAACGACGTTCGTCGCCGAACTTCTTCGCGTCCGCCAGCAGCTCGTCCTTGACCAGCTTCTTCAGCTTCGAAGGGCTGCCGAGGATGGCGACGATCCTTTCCAGTTCCTTCGCCAGCTCGTCCTGTTCGCCACGGATCTTCATTTCCTCCAGGCGCGCCAGCTGCTTCAGCCTGGTCTCGAGGATGTACTCGGCCTGGTCGTCGGACAGGCCGAACCGGGCGATCAGCGCCGCCTTCGGCTCGTCCTCGGTGCGGATGATCCGGATCACCTCGTCCAGGTTGAGGAACGCGACCAGCAGGCCTTCCAGCAGGTGCAGCCGGCGCTCGAGCTTTTCCTGGCGATACTTGAGGCGCTTGGTGACGGTGCTGCTGCGGAACGTCAGCCATTCCTGCAGCAGCATCTTCAGGTTCTTGACCTGCGGCTTGCCGTCCAGGCCGATGATGTTGAGGTTGACGCGGTAGCTCTTCTCCAGGTCGGTGGTGGCGAACAGGTGGCCCATCAGCTGCTCGGCATCCACGCGGTTGGAGCGCGGAATCAGCACCACCCGCACCGGGTTGGCGTGGTCGGATTCGTCGCGGATGTCTTCCAGCCAGGGCAGCTTCTTGGCGCGCATCTGCGCGGCGATCTGTTCGATCACCTTCGACGGCGAGACCTGGTAGGGCAGGGCGGTGACGACGAAGTTGCCGGTGCCTTCCTTGATCCAGGTGCCGCGGGCGCGGACGCTGCCGTTGCCGGTCTCGTACATCGTGCGCAGTTCGTTCGCGCCGGTGATGATCTCCGCGGTGGTCGGGTAGTCCGGGCCGCGCACGTGCCCGCACAGGTCCGCGACCGTGGCGTCCGGATCGTCGAGCAGGCGCACGCAGGCACTGACCACCTCATTGAGGTTGTGCGGCGGCACGTCCGTGGCCATACCTACCGCAATGCCGGTGGTGCCGTTGAGCAGCAGGTGCGGCAGCCGTGCCGGCATCCAGCTCGGCTCCTCGAGCGTGCCGTCGAAGTTCGGCACCCAGTCGACCGTGCCCTGGCCCAGTTCGCCCAGCAGCACCTCGGCAATTGGCGTGAGCTTGGACTCGGTGTAGCGCATGGCCGCGAACGACTTGGGATCGTCGGTCGAGCCGAAGTTGCCCTGGCCTTCGATCAGCGGATAGCGGTAGGAGAACGGCTGGGCCATCAGCACCAGCGCCTCGTAGCAGGCCGAATCGCCATGGGGGTGGTACTTGCCGATCACGTCGCCGACGGTGCGCGCGGACTTCTTCGGCTTGGCGCCGGCATTGAGCCCGAGCTCGCTCATCGCGTAGATGATGCGGCGCTGCACCGGCTTGAGCCCGTCGCCGACGAAGGGCAGGGCGCGGTCCAGCACCACGTACATCGAATAGTCCAGGTAGGCGCGCTCGGCGTACTCGCGCAGCGGGATCTGTTCGAAGCCGTGGAAGGTGGGGCGGATGGTCGGGTCGGTCATGCGCGGCACATCGGGGGACAGGCCGCGATTCTACCCCGCGGCGTCGATGAGCCTGGCGCCGTGGAAGGCGTCTGCCCGGTGGGCATCGCCGCATCCGGGCAACGAAAGGGTTTTCTATTTTTCCCATGGCGCCCAGGAGAGGACTCGAACAGGGGAGGTAAGCACTTGATCTATAACAGGCGTCCGGAGCGTTGCGTGGAACGTTCTCCCTTGTTGTATCCCCTGTGCTGATCTCGGTCGCGCAGCCAGCACGGTTGGTCGGCGCTGGCTTGCAGCCCGTTGTGGCACTCGCATTGTCCAATGTCAGTGTGCGCGCCGCGGCACATGCCTTCGCGACAGGGTGCCTTGTTCCAGCACTCGTTCGTAGCTGATCAACGGCCCACGACCCGAGGCGCCGAGCGCGGGGTACTTGACCGATCTTATAATTCCTATATTCTGGAAATATGGAAACAAAGATCGCCTTGAAAGCCCTGTCCGCCCTTGGCCACGAATCTCGGTTGGCCGCGTTCCGCATCCTGGTCCAGGCCGGACCGGACGGCCTGCCCGTCGGCGAACTGCGCGAACGGCTCGACATTCCCGCGGCGACGCTTACCGCCCACCTGAACATCCTGCGTGCCGCGGCCTTGGTCAATGACCAACGCGAAGGGCGCGTTATCCGCGTCCGCGCCAACTACCTGCAGATGAATGGCTTGCTCGACTACCTGACCGAAAACTGCTGCGGCGGTGTGACCGCTTGCGGCCCTGCGCAGACCTGCGCGCCCAGCAAGAAGGCCTCCCGATGAACCGCTTTCACGTTCACCTCAACGTCGCCGACCTCGCATCAAGCATCCGTTTCTACACCGAACTGTTCGCCACTGAGCCCACTGTGTTGAAGCCGGACTATGCCAAGTGGATGCTCGATGATCCGCGGGTCAACTTTGCAATTTCCAATACCGGCCGTGTTCCTGGCGTCGATCATCTCGGCCTACAGGTGGACGACGACGCTGGCCTGCGCGAGCTGGGTCGGCGCTTGACCGCAGCCGGCGGCACAGTGGTGCCCGAGGAGTCGGCCACATGCTGCTACGCCCATTCGGACAAGCTGTGGACCGAGGATCCGCAGGGCACCCGCTGGGAGACCTTCCACACGCTGGGCGACGCCACGACCTATTACGCGGGCGAGCCGACCTGTGCCACCAATGGCGCATCGTGCCTGCCGGAGACGGCCGAGACGGCCCAGAGCGCAAGCGCTGGCGGGACTTTCTGTGCGCCGGCTTCTGGCTGTTGCTGAGGTCGCCATGGAGCCGAATCGCATCCGCGTCCTGTTCCTATGTACTGGCAATTCCGCGCGTAGCGTTCTGGCCGAAGCCACGCTGCGCGCATGGGCGGGTCATCGCTTCGAGGTCTTCAGCGCAGGCAGCCGGCCTGCCGGGCGGGTTAACCCATTCGCACTCCAGCAGCTCGCATCCGACGGCATTGCAGCCGCAGGGCTGCGTAGCAAGTCGTGGGACGAGTTCGCC
The DNA here is from genome assembly GCF_010093205.1 of Pseudoxanthomonas daejeonensis. Lineage (GTDB taxonomy): Bacteria > Pseudomonadota > Gammaproteobacteria > Xanthomonadales > Xanthomonadaceae > Pseudoxanthomonas > Pseudoxanthomonas daejeonensis. The sequence continues at coordinate 12,443 of NZ_PDWN01000007.1, read as the reverse complement.
ACCGATGGCGCCGCACCTATCGATCTGGTGGTCACTGTCTGCGATTCGGCGGCCACGGAAACCTGTCCGGTAGTTTTTGGCGACTTCCTGCGGACGCACTGGGGCCTGCCCGACCCTGCTGCGATAGAGGGCACCGAGCAGGACAAGCGCGAGGCCTTCGCCCAGGCGCACCGGGTCGTCAAAGCACGCCTGCTCGCTCTGCTGGCGTTGCCGGCGCAGGTGTGGAATGACCGCGCTGCGCTCAAGGAATCGCTCGACCGGATCGGTTTCGTACAACCGGAAGACGAGACCGTTGGCCATGGCTGACCCAGCGCGGCGCATGCCGTTCTTTGAGCGCTACCTGACCGCTTGGGTCGGCCTGTGCATCCTTGCCGGTACCGCCCTCGGTCACTGGTTCCCGGATGCGTTCGCGCGATTGGGTTCGGTGGAGGTCGCGAAGATCAACCTGCCGGTCGCAGTACTGGTCTGGTTGATGATCGTGCCGATGCTGATGAAGGTCGACTTCGGCGCGATGCGCCAAGTCAGCCGCCACTGGCGCGGCATCGGCGTGACGCTGTTCATCAATTGGGCGGTGAAGCCGTTTTCAATGGCGCTGCTGGGATGGATCTTCCTGCGCCACGTCTTCATCGACTGGCTGCCCGCTGACCAGGTTGATTCGTACATGGCAGGGCTGATCCTGCTCGCCGCGGCGCCGTGCACGGCAATGGTCTTCGTATGGAGCCACCTGTGCCGCGGAAATGCAAACTTCACCCTGAGCCAGGTCGCGCTCAACGACGCGATCATGGTCGTGGCGTTCGCCCCCCTCGTAGCGCTTCTGCTTGGCCTTTCTTCAATCGTGGTGCCGTGGGACACGCTTGCGCTGTCGGTGGGTCTCTACATCCTGGTGCCAGTTGCGGTAGCCGCGCTGTTGCGGCGTTGGCTACTGGCGCACGGCGGCCCGAAGCGTCTGGGCGCGGTGTTGGCAATGCTTGCACCGGTCTCGCTTCTGGCATTGCTGGCCATGCTGGTGTTGTTGTTCGGATTCCAGGGGAAACAGATCGTTGAGCAGCCATTGGTCATCGCCATTCTTGCGGTGCCGATCCTGATCCAGGTCTACTTCAATTCCGGACTTGCCTACCTGCTAAACCGCCGCTTCGGTGTCGCCCACGAAATCGCCGGGCCGTCAGCGCTTATTGGCGCCAGCAACTTCTTCGAGCTCGCGGTGGCGACAGCGGTTGGCCTGTTCGGAGTTCAGTCCGGTGCAGCGCTCGCGACCGTCGTCGGCGTGCTGATCGAAGTCCCTGTGATGCTTTCCGTGGTCATGATCGTGAATCGAACGAGATCTTGGTACGACATCGGCGCACGGCAGGGGGCGTGAACATTAAGCGGACCCGTTGCGGGGGAGCTTCAACTTGGCGGCGGCCGGGTGGATTTCCTTGGCGGGCGCCCGCTGTCGCCGGAAGGCGTAACGATGGCATGCAGGCCTTGTCCATCCCGCAACGGGTAGTCGTCGGCCTTGGAGTTGCGAATGCGCGTCTGTGTCAGCGCGTGGCATTGCGGTCGTAGGGAGATTTTGTGCCCTGGGCGGCCAGGCTGGACTCGGGCGTTCTCCCTAACCGTGTCCCCGGCCCGCTTGGGATGCAACGGGACGAAGGGGAGTGCAGGCAACAAAAAACCCCGCTTTCGCGGGGCTTTTTGAGTCGTCCAGGTCCTCCGTGGGATCGCCTGAAACGTCGTGTTGGTGCCCAGGAGAGGACTCGAACCTCCACGGTTTTACCCGCTAGTACCTGAAACTAGTGCGTCTACCAATTCCGCCACCTGGGCAGGTGAGGCCGCGCATTTTGGGGGGTGCCTGAAATCTTGTCAACGCCTGCCGGCTCCACGCGGTGCTGATCCGGCCGGGGTGTACCATCGGGACATGAAAAAACAAGGCAATCGTGGCGGGAAAGCCACGGGCGGCGAAGGCCGCAAGGGCGCCGGGACGACCGGGGACAAGTCAACTTCGGGCGCGGCGCGGCCGGGCCAGGCGCGCTCCGGCAAGCAGGCCGGCAAGGGGCCAGGCAAGAAACTGCCGCCCTGGATGCCCGAACCTCCGCCCTCGGCCCCGAGGCATGGCTCCGGTGGCGCCCGCTCCGCGCAGTCGCCGCGTCCGCAAGGCGCGCCGCGCACGGGATTCAACGATCCGCACGCCGCGCGCGAAGCCGATCGTTACGCCAATCCCATCGCCAGCCGCGAATCGATCCTCGCCACGCTGGAGGCGGCCGGCGGGCCGCAGACGGCCGAGGAACTGGCCCAGGCCCTGGGCCTGGCCGAGCCGGATCGTTTCGATGCGCTCGGCAAGCGCCTGGGCGCGATGGTCCGCGACGGCCAGCTGGTGCAGAACCGGCGCGGCGGCTTCGCCCCGGTCGAACACACCAACCTGATCTCCGGCACGGTGATCGCCAATCCCAACGGCTTCGGCTTCCTGCGCCCGGATGCGGGTGGCGGCGACGACCTGTTCCTGGCGCCCTATGAAATGCGCAAGGCCATGCACGGGGACCGCGTGCTGGCCAATGTCACCGGCATCGACCGCCAAGGACGGCGCGAGGGCAGCATCGCCCGCGTGCTCGAGCGCGGCGTGAGCCGGCTGATCGGCCGCTTCGGCACCGAGGCGGGAATCAGCTTCATCGTCCCCGACGACAAGCGCATCCAGCGCAACGTGCAGGTGCCGCCCGACGGCACCGGTGGCGCGCGCGACGGGCAGCTGGTGGTGTGCGAACTGGTGCAGGCACCGGATGCGCGCCGCCCGCCGATCGGCAGGATCGTCGCGGTGCTCGGCGACAGCCTGACCCCGTCGCTGGTGGTCGAGGCGGCGATCCACGGCCACAACCTGCCGCACGAATTCCCGCCCGAAGTACTGGACGAGGCGACCGCGGTGCCACTGACGGTGGAGCCGTCGATGATCGGCGACCGCGTGGACCTGCGCGCCACGCCGCTGGTCACCATCGACGGCGAGGACGCCAAGGATTTCGATGACGCCGTCTATTGCGAGGTCAACAAGGCCGGCTTCCGCCTGGTCGTGGCCATCGCCGACGTGTCGCACTACGTGCGGCCCGGCACGCCGCTGGACGACGAGGCGCAGAAGCGCGCCACCTCGGTCTATTTCCCCGGCTTCGTCGTGCCGATGCTGCCGGAGACCCTGTCCAACGGGATCTGCTCGCTGAATCCGAAAGTCGACCGCATGTGCTTCGTCTGCGACATGCAGATCGACCACGACGGCCAGGTCACCCGCTCGAAGTTCTACGAGGCGGTGATGAACTCGCACGCACGGCTCACCTACACGCAGGTGTGGAAGGCGGTGGGCGAGGACGACGCGGAGACGCGCGCGGAGATCACGGCGGTCCTGCCGCATGTCGAGCGCCTGCACCAGCTCTACCAGGTGCTGGCGAAGGCACGCGAGAAGCGCGGCGCGATCGAGTTCGAGTCCTCCGAGGTGCGCTTCGTCCTGGACAACCGCGGCGAGGTCACCCAGGCCGGGATGCTGGTGCGCAACGACGCGCACAAGCTGATCGAGGAATGCATGATCGCGGCCAATGTCGAGGCGGCGCGGCACCTGCTCCAGGCGCACGTCCCGGCCCCGTACCGCGTCCACGAGAAGCCACCGGAGGGCAAGTACGCCGACCTGCTGGAGTTCCTCAAGGAGTTCAAGCTGAGCCTGCCGCCGTGGGGCAAGGTCCAGCCCGGCGACTACACCCGCCTGCTGAAGAAGGTGCGCGAGCGACCCGACGCCACGCTGCTGGAATCGGTGCTGCTGCGCAGCCAGAGCATGGCGGTCTATTCGCCCGACAACGCCGGCCACTTCGGCCTGGCGCTGGAGGCCTACGCGCATTTCACCTCGCCGATCCGCCGCTATCCGGACCTGCTCGTGCACCGCGCGATCAAGCACGTGCTGTCCAGGCAGAAGCCCGACGCCTTCAGGTATTCGCCGCGCGACATGGCCGCGCTGGCATTGCAGTGCTCCGAGCGCGAGCGTCGTGCCGACGAGGCCGAGCGCGAGGTCGACGAGCGCTACCGCGCCGCATGGATGGAGCAGCATGTCGGCGGCCAGTTCGACGGCGTGATCAGCGGCGTGACCAGCTTCGGTCTGTTCATCGAACTGGACCAGTCCAAGGTCAACGGCCTGGTCCACGTGACCCAGCTGCCGCACGACTACTACCACTTCGACGCGGTGCGCAAGACGCTGTCGGGTGAGCGTCGCGGCATGCAGTTCCGGCTCGGCGACCGGGTCCGGATCATCGTGCTCAAGGCCAGCCTGGAGGAGCGCAAGATCGACTTCCGCCTGGTCGAGGACAAGGAGCGCGACGGCGGCCCGCCGCCCCCGCCTCCGCGTGGCCAGCCGGCCAAGCGGACCAAGCAGAAGTACTGACGCGCGATGGCGACCGACGTGCCCGCATCGCCGGAAGCGGCCGTGCATGCCGGTGGCTGCCAGTGTGGCGCGGTGCGCTTCCGGGTGACCGGGGTGCTGGGCGACGCCTCGATCTGCCATTGCCGGATGTGCCAGAAGGCGTTCGGCGCGTACTACGCGCCGCTGGTCTCGACCCGGGGCGCGCTGCTGGAATGGACCCGCGGCGGGCCCCGCCATTACCAGTCGTCCAACCTGGTGCGGCGGGGTTTCTGCGGCGCGTGCGGCACGCCGCTGACGTACGAGGCACCGGACGGAGTGGCCCTGGCTGCCGGGGCGTTCGACGATCCGGCAGGCCTTCCGCCCTGGATCCAGTACGGCATCGAGGGTCGCCTGCCGTTCGTGGATGGCCTGGCCGAACTGCCGGCCCGGCGCACCGAAGAGGACGAGGCGTCGGCCGCATTCCTCTCCCGCATCGTTCCATACCAGCACCCGGACCACGACACCGTCGCCTGGCCGCCGGGCGGTGCGGACGGGCTCCCCGATTCCCCGCGTAGCCCCGGCGCCCCTGGGTAGAGCGGGGCTTCCCGTTGCTTTTTCCACCAAGCCGCTTCGCCGGGCGTGCCTGGCGGGGCCGCCGCCGCTCTGCGGGCGGACGCCGGCCGATGCGATAATGCGGGCCTTCCCCCGGCGGCACAGCGCATGAGCAGCAAGCAGAACCAGTGGATCGTCGGCGTCAACGCCGTGGCCTCGGCCGTCGAGAATGACGCCGAACACGTGCGCGAGGTGCTGGTCGAATCCGGTGCGCGCAATCCGCGCCTGGTCGAGATCGAGGAGCAGGCGCGGCGCCGCGGCATCGAGGTGCGCAAGGTCGCTACCCAGGCGCTGGACGGCATCGCCGGCCAGCTGCGCCACCAGGGCGTGGCGGCGCGCTACGCGGCCGTGCGCACGTGGGACGAGCATGAGCTGGCGGGGCTGGTCGAGGCGGCCGAAGGCAAGGCTTTGCTGCTGGTGCTCGACGGCGTACAGGATCCCCACAACCTTGGCGCCTGCCTGCGCAGCGCGGCCGCGGCCGGCGCCACTGCGGTGGTGATCCCGAAGGACAAGTCGGCGCCGGTGAACGCCACCGTGCGCAAGACTTCGGCCGGCGCCGCCGACCGCTTGCCGGTGGTGTCGGTGACCAACCTCTCGCGCACGCTGCGCGACCTGCAGAAGCTGGGCGTATGGATCTACGGCCTGGCCGGCGAAGCGGAACCGTCGCTGTATTCGCTGGACCTGAAGGGCAATGTCGCACTGGTGCTGGGCGGCGAGGCCGAAGGCCTGCGCCGGCTGACCCGCGAGCATTGCGACGGGCTGGTGCGCATCCCGATGCCGGGCGAGATCGAGAGCCTGAACGTGTCGGTGGCCGCGGGCGTGTGCCTGTTCGAGGTGGTGCGCCAGCGCGCCTGACGGCGACGTTCCCCGGATGGACCGGGGCGGATCCGGGACGACCAGTCAGCCCGGGAGCGGGGAAGGCCAGGCGTTGGCGATGCGGCAGAACAGCCGCGCGGTCTGCTCGGCGTCGTACACGGCCGAATGCGCGTCTTCCGCATTCCAGTCGAAGCCGGCCGCCTGCATCGCGCGGGCAAGCACGGTCTGGCCGTACGCGAGGCCGCCCAGGGTCACCGTGTCGAACACGCTGAACGGGTGGAACGGGTTGCGCTTGTGGCCGCTGCGCGCGACCGCCGCGTTGACGAAGTTCAGGTCGAAGTGCGCGTTGTGCCCGACCAGGATCGCGCGCTGGCAGCCGTGCCTGCGCACCGCCGCGCGGACCTGGTTGAACACGTACCCCAGCGCGTCGCGCTCCGGCTTGGCCAGCCGGAACGGGTGGTCCAGGTCGATACCGGTGATTTCCAGCGACTTCGGATCGATCTCGGTGCCCGGCGCCGGAATGAAGTGCGCGCTGGCGGTCTGGCCGGGGACGAACAGGCCCTGCTCGTCCAGTTCGATCGGGACGGCGGCCATTTCCAGCAGCGCATGGCGATTCCAGTCGAATCCGCCGGTCTCAACGTCCACCACCACCGGCAGGAAGCCGCGGAAGCGGCGTGCCATGGCGCCCGGGGGCGCGGCAGGTGCTTCGGCGTCGTCGGGGGTTTGCAGGTCGCTGTTGCTCATGGGCGAAGGTTAGCAGAGCGTGGTGGCGCGGGTCGCTGCGACGGAGTGTGCGCCCGCGATCGTGTCGCAGGCGCTGGCTTCAGCCGGCGATACGAGGCCGTCGCGATCGCGATGGCGTCGCCTGTGCCATGCGCGTCGGTGTCGTGGTCGTGCCCGCTCCTACGGAACAGCGCTGCCCAGTAGCGTGCCTTCGCCGCGCATGCGTTCGAGCATCTCCTCGCCCTGGGCCATGAAGGCCTCGTCGGCGGATACCCCGGCTTCGGCCGCCAGCGCCTGCAGTGAGGCGCGGCCACTGCCCGCACCGTCGGCCAGCAGTTCGAGGAGCCGGTAGACCAGTGGCGATATCGCGGCGAAACGCACCCGCCCCTCGTGGTCGCGCCGGACCAGCAACAGCGTCGAATCGGCCGGCGCGACGGCGGGGCGATGCTCCGGGCCGATCGTGTGCACCGGCCAGCGGTATGCCAGCGCACGCACGAATGGCGAGACCACGGGCTTTCCGTCCAGCAGGTCGCCGGTGGGATCGTGCGCCGGCACTGCGCTGTCATCGATCTGGACGGCCAACTCGATCCATTCGTAATGCGCCAGTTCGACCAGCCACGGCGGATCGCCCTGTCCGGCGCGCGACTCCAGGAAACGGATGAACTCGCGCGCCAGTTCGGGGAACAGCGGCGTGTGGCTGCGATGGTCGGCGTAGAAGCGGCGCACCAGGGCGGTCCAGGCTTCTTCCCCCAGCGTGCGCCGGATTACCGGGAAATTGCCGCCGAGCAGGCCGGCGATGTTGTTGAAGAACAGTTCGCGATAGATCGCCATCCGTCGCGGATCGATCCCCGGCGGTGCCGGATGGGCCTGCGGATCGCGCAGGTGCGCGGCGAAGGCTGCCTGCTGCCGGTGCAGGTCAGGCACGGAGCATGTCCGCGCCATGCCCGGGCGATGCCGCCTGCTGGAGCTGGCGGATGCGCGCGACCTCGCCGAGCAGTTCGGGCAACGGCGGCAGGTTGAAATCGCGTTCGAGCAGGGTCGGGCGGATGCCGTGCAACCGGTAGGCCTCGGCCAGCAGCGCCCATACGTCACCCTTCACCGGCGCGCCGTGGGTATCGACCTTGAGGTCTTCGGCCTCGTCGTAATGGCCGGCCACGTGGTACGAGGCGATGCGCCGGCCCGGCATGCGGGCCAGGAATGCGTGCGGATCGTAGCCGTGGTTGATCGCGTTGACGTAGACGTTGTTGACGTCCAGCAGCAGGTCGCAGTCGGCCTCCTCGAGCACCGCGCCGACAAAACTGGCTTCGTCCATGTCCGGTTCGCCGGCCAGGGCCGGATGGGCGGCGTAGTAGGAGACGTTCTCCACGGCGATGCGCCGGCCCAGCACGTCCTGCACCCGGCCGATCCGCGCGGCGACGTGGCGCACCGCCTCGCCGGTGAACGGAATCGGCATCAGGTCGTAGAGGTGGCCGTCGTCGGTGCAGCAGCTCAGGTGCTCGCTGTACAGCACGACGCGGTGCCGGTCGAGGAAGCGCCGCGTCTTCGCCAGGAACACCTCGTCCAGCGGCAGCGTGCCGCCGAGCGAGAGCGACAGCCCGTGGCAGGTGAGTGGATGCCGCTCCGACAGTGCATCCAGCGCCTCGCCCAGCCGGCCGCCCACGCCGATCCAGTTGTCCGGCGCGCATTCGAGGAAATCGAAGGCGCCTGCAGGCGCGGCGCGCAGCTCGTCGAGCAGCGCGCGCCTCAATCCCAGTCCGGCGCTGGCGTCAGGCAGCTTCATCGTCGATCGGCGGAACGCCCAGGCCAGGCAGAGGATCCGATCGTCCGGCAGCCCGCACATGGTTGTGCGGGCCGTTGCCAGGCAGTCGCATCATCGCGGGGTCTGGCTCTAGCGAGGAGTCGGTCGGGCTCACGGCCCGCGCCGCCGGTTCGCGCTCAGGCCATGCCCCCGCACTTGCCCTCGCCGCACTTGCCTTCACCGCACTTGCCTTCGCCCGCCTTCTTCTCGCCGGCCTTGTCGCCGCACTTGCCCTCGCTGCCCTTGGCGGCGTGGTGGGCCTTGCGTTCGGCCTCGTCGAGGAAGCCGTCCTGGTTGGCGTCGATCTTCGCGAACTGGTCGGCCTTCTCCGGATGGGCGGCGACGAACTCGGCCTGCGAGACGCGCCCGTCCTTGTCGGCGTCGACCTTCTCGAGGCCGCACTTGCCTTCGCCGCACTTGCCCTCGTGCGCCTTGGCGGCTTCGCCGGCGAGCATGTAGCCCTGCGCCAGGGGCTCCATGGCGAAGGCCGAGCCGGCCAGGGTCAAGCCTGCCAGGGCGGTGCCGAGCGCGATGGCGGCGGGTGTCTGCTTGGACATGTTCGATCTCCGGGATGCTGGATGGAAACGTCGGCGCAGGATGCGGTGCGCCGGCCGCCGGGGGGGACGCCAGTCTACCCCCGGTGCGTTATCCCGGTGTTGGCATCCGGTGCGCGCTTCAGACCGCGCCGGTGGTGCTGGTGTCGTCGCGCTTGTCACGCGGCGGCAGAGGCTGCTCGCCATGGATCAGGAACCACACGTTCTCGGCGATGTTGGTCGCGTGGTCGCCGATCCTTTCCAGGTTCTTGGCCATGAACAGCAGGTGCGTGCACGGCGTGATGTTGCGCGGGTCTTCCATCATGTAGGTCAGCAGCTCGCGGAACAGCGCGGTGTACCGGCGATCCAGCTGCGCGTCGTTCTCGCGGACCTGCAGGGCCAGGGCGCCGTCGTTCTCGCGGTAGGCCTGCAGGGCCTGCCGGACCTGGTCGGCGGCGAGCGCGCCGAGCGACCGCAGGCCGGAGGTGTGCGGCATCGGCGGTGCGGCGTTGAGCGCGATCGAACGCTTGGCGACGTTGGCCGCATAGTCACCGATGCGCTCGATGTCGGCCGGGATGCGCAGTCCGGCGAGGATCTCGCGCAGGTCGCGCGCCATCGGTCCGCGCAGGGCCAGCAGCATCACGTCGTGGCTGATCCGGCGTTCGGCCGCATCGATCGATTCGTCGTTGGCCACGATCCTGCGCGCGGCGCTGTCGTCGCGGCGGTCGACCACGTCCAGCGCCGCTTCCAGCTGCGCCACGGCGGTAAGGCCCATGCGCACGATTTCCTCGACGAGGTGGTGCTGCTCCTCGTCGTAGCTCTTGACGATGTGTTCGTGGGGCATGCTGGTGTTCATCAGCCGAACCTCCCGGTGATGTAGTCCTCGGTCTGCTGCTTCGAGGGGCTGGAGAAGATGACCTGGGTCCGGTCGTGCTCGATCAGGTCGCCCAGGTACATGAAGGCGGTGTAGTCGGAGACGCGCGCGGCCTGCTGCATGTTGTGGGTGACGATGACGATGGTGTAGTCGCGCTTGAGTTCCTCCACCAGCTGCTCGATGCGGCTGGTGGAGATCGGGTCCAGCGCCGAGGTCGGCTCGTCCAGCAGCAGCACGTCCGGGCGCAGGGCCACGGCGCGGGCAATGCACAGGCGCTGCTGCTGGCCACCGGACAGGCCCAGCGCGCTCTGGTTGAGCTTGTCCTTGACCTCGTCCCACAGCGCGCCCTGGCGCAGCGCCTGCTCGACGCGCACGGCCAAGTCGGCCTTGGACAACTTCTCGTGGTGGCGGATGCCGTAGGCGACGTTCTCGAAGATCGTCATCGGGAACGGCACCGGCTTCTGGAACACCATGCCGACCTTGCTGCGCAGCCGGTTCATCGGGTACTTGGGCGAGAGGATGTTCTCTCCGTCCAGCAGCACCTCGCCGCGCGCCTCCAGCTTGGGATACAGCGCGTAGATGCGGTTGAAGATGCGCAGCAGGGTGGACTTGCCGCAGCCGGAGGGGCCGATCAGCGCGGTCACGCGCTTCTCGGGAATCTCCAGCTGGATGTCCTTCAGCGCATGGAACTTGTCGTAGTAGAAGTCCAGGCCCTTGGCGGCCAGCTTGACCGGTGCCGGGGCGAGGCCGGCGTCGGCATGCGCGGCCACTGAGATGCGCTGCATCGGCGCGGCGGATTGGAGTTCGTTCATGGCCGGGTTCCGGGAATGGTCAGTCATGGGAGATCTTGTTGCGCAGGAGCAGGGCGCGCGCGCCGAGGCTCACCAGCAGCACGAACACGGTCAGCACCAGCGCGCCGGCCCAGGCCAGCACCTGCCAGGATTCGTACGGGCTGGCGGCGAACTGGTTCATCACCACCGGGACCGAAGCCATCGGCTGGAAGATGTTCATGCTCCAGTACTGGTTGCCGAACGCGGTGAACAGCAGTGGCGCGGTTTCGCCGGAAATGCGGGCGAGGGCGAGCAGGATGCCGGTGACGATGCCGGCCGAGGCACTGCGATACAGCACCTGCACGGTGACCTTCCATTGCGGGATGCCCAGCGACAGCGCCGCTTCGCGCATCTGTACCGGCACCAGCCGCAGCATCTCGTCGGTGGTGCGCACCACCACGGGCAGCACGATGAAGGCCAGCGCCAGGGCGCCGGCGAAGGCGGAGAAGCTGCCGCCGGTCTGCATCACGTAGAGGGTGTAGACGAACAGGCCCAGCACGATCGAGGGCGCCGACAGCAGGATGTCGTTGACGAAGCGCACCACCGTGCCGGCCTTGCGCGCGTTGCCGTACTCGGCCAGCCAGGTGCCCGCCGCGATCCCCAGCGGCGTGCCGATCGCGATCGCCAGCGCGCACATCACCGCGCTGCCGAAGAAGGCGTTGGCCAGGCCGCCTTCCTCCATCGGTGGCGGCGTCATCCGGGTGAACAGGTCCCAGTTGATGCCGGCGATGCCCTTCGCGGTCAGCGTCCACAGGATCCAGCCCAGGAAGAACAGGCCGAACAGGGCGGTCACGCAGGACAGCAGCAGGGTGAGCAGGTTGACGATGCGGCGCCTGGCGTACAGGCGGCTGGAGGCGCGATTGGTGGCGGCGACGGCGGACATCAGTTGCCCTCCTTGCGCGCCAGCTGCATCAGCATGAACCGGGCGATCGCCAGCACGATGAAGGTCACGATGAACAGGACGAAGCCCAGCAGCAGCAGCGCCGAGCGGTAGGTCTCGGTCGCCTCGCCGAAGTCGTTGGCGATCAGCGCGGCGATGGTGGTGCCCGGCTCCAGCAGGGAGGGCGACAGCCGCACCGAGTTGCCGATCACGAAGGCCACCGCCATCGTCTCGCCCAGCGCCCGGCCCAGGCCGAGGAAGATGCCGCCGATCACGGCCGAGCGGGTGTAGGGCAGGACGATGTCCCAGCTCACTTCCCAGCGGGTCGAACCCAGTGCGTAGGCCGATTCCTTCAGCCGGGTGGGCACGGTCAGGAACACCTCGCGCATCACCGAGGAGATGAACGGGATCACCATGATCGCCAGCACGAAGCCGGCGGTGAGCATGCCGATGCCCAGCGGCGGTCCCTGGAACAGCGGGCCGACCAGCGGCAGCGTGCCGAGGTTGTCGTTGAGCCAGGGCGTGACGTACTCGGTCATCACCGGGACCAGCACGAACAGGCCCCACATGCCGTAGATGATCGAGGGAATGCCGGCCAGGAGCTCGATCGCGGTGCCGACCGGTCCGCGCAGCCAGCGCGGCGCGACTTCGGTCAGGAAGAAGGCGATGCCGAAGCTGACCGGCACGGCGATCAGCATCGCGATCAGCGCCGTCACCAGCGTGCCGTAGATCGGCGCGAGCGCGCCGAACTTGTTCTCCACCGGGTTCCATTCGGCCGAGTAGAAGAAGCTCAGGCCCTGCATCTGCAGGGCATGGCGTCCGCCCCACAGCATCGACAGCGCGGCGCCGGCCAGGGCGACGAGCACGAACACCACGCAGGCGACCAGCGCGTAGCGGAACAGGCGGTCGGCGCGGGCATCGCGCATGTCGCGTCCGCCGGGTGCAGCCAGGGGGGCATCGAAGGTCGTCGTGTTCATCGCTGGTCGCTGGAGGTACCGCGGGGGAGGGCGGCGGAGCTGTGTCTTATAAACATCT
>NZ_PDWN01000006.1 GCF_010093205.1 Pseudoxanthomonas daejeonensis | reverse complement strand
GCCCCGAGCTCGGCCCCTACTCCCGCGCCGTCCCCGACAAACCCGCCCCTGTAGGAGCGGGCACGACCGCGACACCTGGGGCGCCGCAGCCACGAGGCCGTCACCCGGGCCGCCGTCGCCGGTGTACCGGCCCTCCCCGCTCCCGCAGGTTTCAGTGCCCCGGCTTGAGGCAGCGCGCGAAGAAGTCTTCCGCCAGCCGATAGCGGTGCAGCGCATCCTTGCCCGCCAGGCCATGCTTGGCGCCCGGGTAGGCCATCATCTCGAACGGCTGCCCGTGCTTCTGCAACGCCGACATCACCACGGTGGAATTGGTGAACAGCACGTTGTCGTCGGCCATGCCGTGGACCAGCAGCAGCTTCGGTGCGCTCTCGCCGACCAGGCCGTCGATGTGGGTCAGCACGCGCGCATCGCGGTAGCCGTCCGGATTGGTCGCGGGCAGGTCCATGTAGCGTTCGGTGTAGTGGGTGTCGTACAGCCCCCAGTCGCTGACCGGCGCACCGGCCACGCCGCAGGCATACGCATCGGTGCGCGCGAGCAGCATCAGGGTCATGTAGCCGCCGTTGGACCAGCCGTGCACGCCGATCCGCGCCGGGTCCACCCACGATTGCGACTTCAGCCAGTCGACACCGCGCAGCTGGTCGTCCACTTCCACCGTGCCCTGCCTGGCGTACAGCGCGCCGCCGAAATCGCGGCCGCGGCGCGGCGTGCCGCGGTTGTCCAGGGAGAACACCACGTACCCCTGCTGGGCCAGGTACTGGTTGAACAGCGCATTGGCGCTCGACGGCCAGGCGCGCGTCACCGTTTGCTGGGCCGGGCCGCCGTAGACGAAGACGACCACCGGGTACTTCTTCTTCGGATCGAAGCCCGCCGGCTTGACCAGGCTGTAATGCAGCGGCGTGGTGCCATCGGCGGCGGTGAGCGTGCCGAATTCCACCGGGCGCTGGGCGTCGCGGTACTTCGCGTACGGATGCTGCGGATCGGCCAGCTCGTTGCGCAGCAGCGTCGCCAGTTTCGTGCCGTCGTTGCGGAACAGTTCGATCTGCGGAGGCGTGCCCGGGCCCGACCAGCTGTCCACGTAGACGCTGGCGTTGCGGGCGAAGCTGGCCGCGTGCATGCCGGCAGCCTGCGAGAGCTTCTCCACCGTGCCGCCGGCCAGGGGCACGCGGTAGAGGTGCTTCTCCAGCGCCGAATCCTGCGTGCCGGTGAACCAGACGTAGCCCGCCTTCGGATCCACCGCCACCAGTTCATCGACGATCCACTCGCCGGACGTGAGCGGAGCCAACGTGGCGCCGTCCTCCGAAGCCAGGTACAGGTGCTGGAAGCCGCTGCGCTCGGACGACCACAGGAAGCGGCCGTCCGCCAGGAAGCGCAGGCTGTTGTGCAGCGGCACCCAGGTCTTCGAGGTTTCCGTGGCGAGGACGCGCTGCGCGCCGGTGGCCAGCGTCGCTTCGACCAGTTCGAGGGTCTTCTGGTCGCGTGACTGGCGCTGGAAGGTGAGGCGCTGCGGATCGCGCCAGTCGACGCGGGCCAGGTAGATGTCCTGCTCCGGACCCAGGTCGACCCAGTGAGGCTTGGCGCCGACCCGCGGAGCAATGACGCCGAGCTGGATCGCCACGTTGCGGTCGCCCGCCGCCGGATAGCGTTGCTCGACCACGTCCGTGCGGTCGGCATAGACCTCGTAGCGCTGCTGCACCGGCACCGGCGATTCATCGATGCGGGCAAACGCGATCGCGCTGTCGTCCGATGCCCACCAGTAGCCGGTGTGGCGATCCATCTCTTCGTCGGCGACGAACTCGGCCACGCCGTTGCCGATGGTGGCGCCGCCGTCGAAGGTCAGCTGGACTTCCTTGCCCGTGGCCAGTTCGACCACCCACAGGTTGCGCGCACGGATGAAACTTGCGAAACCGCCCTTCGGCGATAGCCGCGCATCGGTGGCGAACCCGTTGCCGCTGGTGAGCTTGCGCACCGCATCGGCGCCGCTGCGGTCGAGGTCATGGAAATAGAGCTCGCCGCCGAGCGGGAACAGCAGTGCGCGTCCATTGGGTGCCCACTGGTACTCGACGATGCCCGAATAGGCGGCGATGCGCTGCCGTTCGCGGCGCGCCTTCTCTTCGTCGCTGAGCGTTTCGTTGCCCGGCAGGACCACGCTGGAATCGACGAGGACGCGGGTCTGGCCGCGGGCGACCTCGTATTCCCACAGGTCCAGGCGGTTGCGGTCGCTGTCCTTGCCGCGCAGGAACGTCACGCGGGTGCCGTCCGGCGAGACCTGCGGCTTCATCAGCGTCGGGCCGGACAGCGGCGCGGGGCCGGTGATCGCCTCCAGGGTGAGTTTCGCGGCGTGGGCGGGGGCGGTGGCGGTGGCGAGGATCGTCATCAGCAGGACCGGTAGGGCGAACAAGCGCATGCGGGTGTTCCGGGGTGAGGCTCGAACAGGAGGCGGATTGTAGGGGCGCAGGAGAGTGACCGGACCGGCCATCAGGCAGGGGGTGGACGTCATGGCCGGGTCATTGGATGTCCCGAGTCATGTCCCACCGGGTCCTGATGCATGACAGCGTTGTCTCACTAGCCGGCACCGAAATGATGCAATGTATCTATTTGCGTCGTTATGTAGATATTTTCACCAATTGTCTGCAATCGTTAGTTCAGGCCAGCGCGCAGCGCATGGCGTGGGCAGAGCGGTCAAGGGTGCGACTGGCGCCAGGGCGCCGGCATGGAACGTGCCGTGAGAAAAATGCGGTTTCGACAATGACCTTTGTGCGTGACCTCGGGAAATCAGTAAGTTAGCGCTAACATTACGGCATACCCCCGTGCGGTTTTGCGCATGACAGCGCTGTTCTTTGCTGCCGCGCAGCATCGAATTCCGGCGGTTCTTGCAGTTTTCAGGCGTTTTCGCGCCGCTCGCGCGTCCCGGTTTGACAACGCTGTCAAGCGGAGACCTAATCCGCCGCGTCGACGCTGTCCGGGGACAGCGGCTGGCCACAACTCAATCAAATTCGTGTGATTCCGGGAGGGAAGATCCATGAAGCACGTGCAAGCCATGCCCAAGAAGCGGCTGCTCGCGTCGGCCCTGTTGCTGGCGCTGGCGCCAGCGGGCCACGTCATAGCGCAGGAACAACCCGCGCAGGCCGCGCAGACCGCCAACCCCAACGCCGATGTGGACCCCACCGAGCTCGATACGGTGGTGGTAACCGGCATCCGGGCCAGCCTTACCTCGTCGATGAACCTCAAGCGCGACGCGCAAGGCATCGTCGACGGCATCGTTGCCGAGGACATCGGCAAGTTCCCTGACACCAACCTGGCCGAGGCGCTGCAGCGCATCTCCGGCGTGTCCATCGACCGCACGTCCAGCGGCGAAGGCTCCAAGGTCACCGTCCGCGGCGTCGGCCCGGACTTCAACCTGGTCCTGCTCAACGGCCGCCAGATGCCGGCGTCCAATCTGGGCCCGGGTGGCGGCGGTACGTCCAACTCGCGCGCCTTCGACTTCTCCAACATCGCCGCCGAGGCGATCTCGGCGATCGAAGTGCACAAGACCGGCCGCGCCGAACTGCCCACCGGCGGCATCGGCGCGACGATCAACGTCAAGACCGCCCGTCCGCTGGAAATCGGCGAGCCACTGGCCAGCATCGGCTTCAAGGCGGTGCACGACACGTCCGCCCGCAACCTGCCGCAGAGCTACCCGGGCGCGATCGTGACCCCGGAACTGTCTGGCATCTTCAGCCAGACCTACGCCGACGGTAAGTTCGGCGTCATGGTCAGCGGCAGCTACCAGGACCGCGAATCGGGGTACAGCCAGGCCAGCGTGGCCGACGGCTGGATCACGTTCCCCGGCGACTCCAACAGCTGGAACGCCCTGCCGCTGCCGGGCCAGGGCTATGCGGACCGCATCACCAACCGCCCGGGCCTGGACGACGTCTACGCCCGTCCGCAGAACACCGGCTACAGCGTCAACGGCGTGCAGCGCCAGCGCACCAACGGCCAGCTGACCCTGCAGTGGGCGCCGTCGGACAGCGTCACCGCCACGCTCGACTACGCCTACATGGAAAACAAGGTCCAGCAGCAGCGCAGCGAGCTGTCGGTGTGGTTCAGCCAGAGCCCCGGCGACAGTTCGTGGACCGACGGCCCGGTCGCCGCGCCGATCATCTATGAAGAGGAATACAACGGCGCCGACCTGTCGATGGGTGGCATGCAGCTGGCGACCAAGAACAGCGGCGACTCGCTGGGCTTCAACGTGGAGTGGGAGGTCAACGACGCCCTGAGCCTGGCCTTCGACTACCACAACTCCACGGCCGAATCGCGCCCCGACAGCCCCCTGGGCTCTGCGGGCGTGCTGGGCATGGCCGCCTACGTGCGCGGCAACACCACCGTCGATTACAGCGGCGAAATCCCGATCGTCAACGTCGTGCTGCCGCCGGGCATGAGTTCGGTGCCGGCCTCGGCCGCGCTGGTCACCGGCTCGGTGTTCCAGAACAGCTACAACAAGTCCGAGGTCGAGCAGTTCCAGGCCGACGGCCGCTTCAAGTTCGGCGACTACTCCGGCCTGGATTTCGGCGTGTCGGCGACCGAGGTCAACAACCGCACCGCCGCGGCGGTGATGCAGCGCGATACCTGGGGCGGCGTGGGCAGCCCGGCCGACTACGACGACAGCATCTTCACCCCCGACAACATGTCGCGCTACTTCCAGAGCTTCGGCAACAGCAACAACCCGAACTGGACCGACAGCTTCCTCGTGTTCGACTTCGAGCGTCTGCGCCAGGCCGCCATCGCCGCCTCCGGTTGCGCGACCTGCTACGAGATGCCGACCCAGTTCACCGACGACCTGCGCACCACCGAGAAGTCCAAGAGCGCGTACGTGCAGTGGACGACCAGCTTCGACTGGTCGATGCCGCTGGACGTGGCGGTCGGCGTCCGCTACGAGCAGACCGACGTCGACTCCTCGGCGCTGGTCCGCATCGCCAACGGCATCTCCTGGGATTCGGCCAACGAGCTGTATGTGACCTACCAGCCGGGCCAGGGCTTCACCGAGCTGGAAGGCGACTACGACTACTTCCTGCCCAACGTGGACCTGGCGTGGCACCTCAACGAGGACATCGTCGCGCGTGCCAGCTACAGCGAGACGATCGGACGGCCGGGCTGGCAGCAGATCCAGGGCGGACAGCGCCTGGCCAACATCGTCCGCGTCGACGGCGGTGACGGCAGCGCCGGCAACCCAGCGCTGGAGCCGCTGCTCTCGAAGAACTTCGACCTCTCGGTCGAGTGGTACTACGGCGAAGCGAGCTATGTGTCGGCGGGCTACTTCCGCAAGAACATCGACAACTTCATCAGCGACACGATCGTGCGTGACACGCCGTTCGAGCTGCATACCCCGGTGGGCGGTGCGTACTGGAACGCGGCCCTTTCCGCCGGCGGTTGCGCGGCCGGCGACATGGTCTGCATCCGCAACTACATCTTCACCAACTACGCGGGCTCGCCCGGCGTGACCGTGACCGGCACCGATTCGACCGGCGCACTGACCGGCAGCATCGTCGGCCAGCCGGGCGACCCGGTCGCCGGGTTCGACATCACCACCCCGGCCAACCAGCGCTCCGACCATCTCGACGGCTTCGAGATCAACGTCCAGCACGTGTTCGGCGAGTCCGGCTTCGGCTTGGCTGCCAACTACACCAAGGTGGACTCGGGCCTGACCTTCGACAACGCCGACCTGGGTACCCAGTACCCGATGATCGGCCTGAGCGACTCCGCCAACCTGGTGGGCTTCTACGACAAGAACGCCTGGCAGGTGCGCGTGGCCTACAACTGGCGCGACGAGTTCCTCAACGGCATCGGTGGTGGCGGCACGCCGCCGAACCCGAACTGGACGGAGGCCTATGGCCAGGTCGACGCGATCGTCAGCTACGAGGTCATGGAGAACCTGACCCTGAGCCTGGAAGGCATCAACCTCACCGACGAGACGCAGCGCATCCACGCCCGTCACGAGAACATGGTGCGGTTCGCCACCCAGACCGGTCCGCGCTACATGTTCGGGGTCCGCTACCGGTTCTGACGCGCCGGGTGTGTCGGGTTCGCGCGATGCCTCCCAGGTCGCGCGAACGGGGAGCCGCCGGGAAACCGGCGGCTCCTTCTTCTGCCTGCGCCTGCTTTCTTCAAGCCAATGGATCGGGCACGATGCCGCAGGACGCGGCGTCCCGCCCTGGTGACCGAGAGTCGATGAGCAACAACGTCCTGCTGAACAACGTCGACCACCGCGACCTGCGGGTGGATCCGCGCCGCGGCGCTGCCTTTGGCGACGACGTGATGTACGCGCCGACCTTTCCGGACGAGTTCCGCAACGTCCAGGCGCATTACCCGATCGTGTTCCATCGCGACGCCTCCGGTGGCTTCCATGCGCTGGCCCTGTTCGGGCTGCAGGAGGGCGCCAACCTGTTCCTCGAGGCGAACGGCGAGGGCGAACGCTGGGACGCGACCTATATCCCCCTTTCGATACAGCGGCAGCCGTTCCTGATCGGCATGGCCGGCGAGGAGCGCCTGGTCCACGTCGACCTCGACCACCCGCGCGTGCGCGCAGGTACCGGCGAGGTGCTGTTCCAGGATCCGGGTATCGCCACCGAATTCCTGGAGCGCGCGCGCTCGATCCTGCTCGCGCTGCACGATGGCATCGTCGCCACGCCGCCGTTCATCGAGGCGCTGCTGCGCCACGAACTTCTCGAATCCTTCGTCCTGGACATCCAGCTCGACGACGGATCGCTCAACCGCCTGGCCGGCTTCCACACCATCGACGAGGCGCGTCTGCAGGCACTCGATGGCGCCGCGCTGGAGCGGCTGGCCCGCGACGGACACCTGCTGCCCATCTACATGGTGCTGGCCTCGCTGTCGCGTTTCCGCGACCTGATCGAGCGGACGAACCGCCGCCGTGCTGCCGGTCGCTGAGTCCATCCGCGAAGTCACCGGACTGGTGCCGGAGGCACTGCCGGAAGACGTGCTGCGTTCCCCCGAGCCGCTGGTCCTGCGCGGCGTGGTCGGGCAGTGGCCGATGGTGCGCGCCGCGCGCGAATCCGCTGCGGCCGCCATCGCCTACCTGAAGCGCTTCGACCACCGCGGCATGCCGGTGGTGGCGACGGTGGCGCCGCCCGAAGCGGCCGGCCGCGTGTTCTACGCCGAGGACATCAGCGGCTTCAACTTCCGCCGCGAGAAGATCCCGCTCGCGGTGGCGCTCGACACGTTGCGCAAGTACCTGGACGACCCGGCGCCGCCCTCCATCTACGTCGCCTCGACCACGATCGACACGTTCCTGCCGGGGTTCCGCGACGAAAACGCCATCGACTTCGGTGCGCGCGATCCGCTGGCCAGCATCTGGATCGGCAATCGCAGTCGCATCCCGACCCACCAGGACGTGCCCGACAACCTGGCCTGCGTGGTCGCCGGCCGGCGCCGGGTCACGCTGTTTCCGCCCGACCAGCTGGAGAACCTCTACATCGGCCCGCTGGACCACACCCCCGCCGGGCAGGCGGTCAGCCTGGTGGACTTCCACGCGCCCGACCATGCGCGCTTCCCGAAATTCGCCGAAGCGATGCGCCACGCGCGCGGCGCGGTGCTGCAGCCGGGCGATGCGGTCCTCATCCCGAGCATGTGGTGGCACCACATGGAAGGGCTGGACGGCTTCAACGTACTGGTCAACTACTGGTGGCGCCAGGTACCGGCGTGGATGGATACGCCGATGAACGCGCTGATGCTGGCGATCATGTGCGTGCGCGACCTGCCGCCGGCCGAACGCGCCATCTGGAAGGACGTGTTCGACCACTACGTCTTCGATTACGACGAGGCCGGCGTCGCCGGCCACATTCCCGAGGCTGCGCGCCGCGTGCTTTCCTCGCCGCTGGACGAGGCGCGTGTCCGCCACCTCCGCACGCTGCTGCTGCAGCGCCTGAACCGATGAGTATCCCGATGCAAAACCCTGCTTCCTCCATCACCCCCCGTCCGGTCAAGCGCGTGGTCATCGCAGGCGGCGGCACCGCCGGCTGGATGGCGGCCGCCGCGCTGTCCAAGACCCTGGGCAAGGCCGTGGACATCGTACTGGTCGAATCGGAGGAGATCGGCACCGTCGGCGTCGGCGAGGCCACGATCCCGACCCTGGTCACCTTCCATCGCCTGCTCGACATCAAGGAGCAGGAGTACATGGCCGCCGTGCAGGGCACGGTCAAGCTCGGCATCTCCTTCGAAAACTGGAAGGACGTCGGCCACCGCTACATCCACTCCTTCGGCATCAGCGGCAAGGACCACTGGTCGGCGGGCTTCCAGAACTTCTGGCTGCGCGGGCGCGCCGAGGGCGTGGCCACCGACTACAGCGACTACTGCATCGAACTCCAGGCCGCATTGCAGGACCGTTTCTCGCACCTGCCGCGCTACCACGTGAATTACGCCTACCACATGGATGCCGCGCTCTATGCCCGCTACCTGCGCGGCTTCAGCGAGCAGCACGGCTGCAGGCGGATCGAGGGCAAGATCGTCGACGTGGCCACCGACGCGGAAGGCTGCATCACGTCGCTGAAGCTCGAGCGCGGCGAGGTCATCGAGGGCGACCTGTTCATCGACTGCACCGGCTTCCGCGCCCTGCTGATCGGCAAGACCCTGGGCGTGGGCTTCACCGACTGGTCGCACTGGCTGTTCAACGACAGCGCGCTGGCCACCCAGACCACCGCGGTGCGCGACGCGGTGCCGTACACGCGCGCGATCGCCGGCAAGTCCGGCTGGCAGTGGCGGATCCCGCTGCAGCACCGGGTCGGCAACGGCATCGTCTATTCCAGCCGGCACATGGGCGACGACGAGGCGCGCGAGGAATTCCTCGGCAGCCTCGAGGGCGAGGTGATCAAGCAGCCGTGGCCGGTGCGCTTCCAGCCGGGCCAGCGCCAGCAGTGCTGGGCGAAGAACGTGGTGGCGCTGGGCCTGGCCGGCAGCTTCATCGAGCCGCTGGAATCGACCACGATCCACCTGATCCAGCGCGGCATCGTGCGCCTGGTGCAGGGGTTCCCGCACACCATCACCCAGCCGGCGATCGACGAATACAACGCACGGCTCAACGAAGAACTGCAGCACGTGCGCGACTTCGTTGTCATGCACTACCACATCAGCGACCGCCGCGATTCGCCGTACTGGCAGGAGATCGCGGAGATGAAGATCCCCGACACGCTGCGGCACCGGATCGAGCTGTTCCGCGAGACCGGCAACGTGTTCCACGTGCCCGGCGAGCTGTTCGGCGAGAACTCCTGGGTCCAGGTCATGCTGGGGCAGGGCATCGAACCCAGGCGCTACCACCCCACCGCCGACGTGATGACGCAGGCCGACCTGGTCCGCTTCCTCGGTGACATCCGCAACAACGTGCTCGGCACGGTGCGGCAGATGCCCACGCACATGGATTACATGCGCAGCTACGCACCGGCACCGGTACCCGAGGCGGTGCGCAAGGCGGGGTGAGGGCCGGGACGCCGCGCCTTGAGTGGTGAAGCGTCCTGGGGCACGCGTCGTTGCGGGTGCCCCAGGCACCGGCCTGCCGGCGACGCTTCCACCGCTTCGCCGCATCAGGCCACGCGGCGAACCCTCCGGGTGACCGCGCTCAGCGGCCGAACAGCTGCTTGCGCTCTTCTTCGGTCAGCGGCTTGCCCGCGTCCGGGTTGACCTGTGCCGTCAGCGCGTAGGCGCGCTGGGTGGCAGGGCGCGCGGCGATAGCGGCATGCCAGCGACGCACTTCGGGGTAAGGCTCCAGGTCCAGCGGTGCCTTGGTGTACGGATTGATCCATGGATACGCCGCCATGTCGGCGATGGTGTAGTCGTCGCCGGCGATGAACGCGCGACCGGCCAGGCGCTTGTCGAGCACGCCGAGCAGGCGCTGTACTTCACGCGTGTAGCGGTCGATCGCGTAGTCGATCTTTTCCGGCGCGTACACGGTGAAGTGCCCGTACTGGCCGGTCATCGGCCCCAACCCGGCCATCTGCCACATCAGCCACTGGTTGACCTCGACCTTCTGGCGGACGTCGTCGCCGAAGAAGCGGCCGGTCTTGTTGGCCAGGTACAGCAGGATCGCGCCGGACTCGAACACGCTGACCGGCTCGCCCAGGTCGTTGGGCGCGTGGTCGATGATCGCCGGCATCTTGTTGTTGGGCGAGAAGGCGAGGAAGTCCGGCTGGAACTGGTCGCCCTTGCCGATGTTCACCGGCTTGATGGTGTAGGGCAGTCCCGATTCCTCCAGGAACAGGGTGATCTTGTGGCCGTTGGGCGTGGGCCAGTAGTAGAGGTCGATCATGCTCGCGGCTCCGGGGGCTGGATGGGGGAAGCGCCTGGCAGTGTAGATCCGCACCTGTGGCGGGCGCGGCGCAGTGCTGGATCGCTGCGTTGCAGGAGACCGCCAGCGCCGCCCCGTGGCCACGCCGCCGTGCTTGGCAGCCTGCTGGCGGCCCGTTACCCTTCGCCTCGCGCTGGCTGCAGCTTCCGCTGTACCTGGGCCTGATCGTGGCCCAGTGCGTGTACGTGTTCCTGTTCGGCAAGGAGCTGTGGCACCTGATCCACCGCGCCCCGGCGCTGGGCGAGCAGGAAATCATGCTGATCGTGCTGGGCCTGATCGACGTGGTGATGATTTCCAACCTGCTGATGATGGTGATCGTCGGCGGCTACGAGACCTTCGTCTCGCGCCTGCGCCTGGAGGGCCACCCCGACCAGCCGGAATGGCTCAGCCACGTGAACGCGTCGATGCTCAAGGTGAAGCTGGCGATGGCGATCATCGGCATCTCCTCGATCCACCTGCTCAAGACCTTCATCGCCGCCGGCTCGCTGAAGGGCCTGCCGTTCTGCACGCCCGAGCAGCTGGCGCTGATGAAGGCCGAGATGGCGATCACCAGCACCCAGTGCACGCAGATGACGCCCGACGGCGTGCTCTGGCAGACCATCATCCATTGCGTCTTCATCCTGTCGGCCATTGGCATCGCCTGGACCGACCGGCTGATGACCCATGTCAGCAAGCCCGGCCACGCTTCGCACTGAACGTGACGGCCCGGCGCCACGCCGATCTCAAGGTGTGAGCGTCGCCGCCGCGTAGAATGGCGGCATGGATGTCTCACACCTTCTCGATGGCCTCAACGGCGCCCAGCGCGAGGCCGTATCGGCCGCGCCGGGGCACTACCTGGTCCTGGCCGGCGCCGGTTCCGGCAAGACCCGGGTCCTGACCCACCGCATCGCCTGGCTCAATGAGGTCCTTGGCGTTCCGGCGCACGGGATCCTCGCGGTCACCTTCACCAACAAGGCGGCGGGCGAAATGCGCGCGCGCGCCGACCTGCAGCTGCGCCACGGCTCGCGCGGGATGTGGATCGGCACTTTCCACGGCATCGCCCACCGCCTGCTGCGCCTGCACTGGAACGAGGCGCGCCTGCCCGAATCCTTCCAGGTGCTCGACAGCGACGACCAGCTGCGCCTGGTCAAGCGCGTGGCCCAGCAGCTGGAACTGGACGACGGCCGCTTCCCGCCGCGGCAGATCGTGTGGTGGATCAACGCACAGAAGGACGAGGGCCGCCGCCCGCAGCACATCCAGCCCGGTGACGATCCGTGGACCGATGCGCTGCGCCGCGCTTATGCGCTGTACCAGGAGCGCTGCGACCGCGCCGGCCTGGTCGACTTCGCCGAACTGCTGCTGCGCGCGCATGAATTGCTGCGCGACAACCCGGCGCTGCTGGGCCACTACCGCGCGCGCTTCCGCGACCTGCTGGTCGACGAGTTCCAGGATACCAACGCGATCCAGTACGCCTTCATCCGCGTGCTGGCCGGCGACAGCGGCCGGGTGTTCGTGGTCGGCGACGACGACCAGGCCATCTACGGCTGGCGCGGGGCCAAGGTCGAGAACGTGCAGCAGTTCCTGCGCGACTTCCCGGGTGCGAAAACGATCCGCCTGGAACAGAACTACCGCTCCAGCGCCAACATCCTCAACGCCGCCAACGCGGTGATCTCGCACAACCCGGACCGCATCGGCAAGCAGCTGTGGACCGACAGCGGCGAGGGCGAGCCGGTGGACGTGTACGCGGCCTACAACGAGATGGACGAGGCCCGGTTCGTGGTCGAGCGCATCCGCCAGTGGATGCGCGACGGTGGCAGCTGGCGCGAGGCGGCGGTGCTCTACCGCAGCAACGCGCAATCACGCGCGCTGGAGGAAGTGCTGCTGGCCGAGCAGGTGCCGTACCGGGTGTACGGCGGCATGCGCTTCTTCGAGCGCGCGGAGGTCAAGGACACGCTGGCCTACCTGCGCCTGGTCGCCAACCGCGCCGATGACGCCGCGTTCGAGCGCACGGTCAACACGCCGGCGCGCGGGATCGGCGATCGCACCCTGGACGAGGTGCGGCGCCGTGCGCGCGAGGCTTCTGTCTCGCTGTGGCAGGCCGCCACCGCCCTGGTTTCGGAGAATGCGCTGGCCGCACGCGCACGCAATGCGGTGGCCGGCTTCCTGGGCCTGATCGAGGCGCTGGACGCGGAGACCGCCGACCTGGCGCTGAAGGACCGGGTCGACCATGTGCTGGGCCGCTCCGCGCTGCGCGAACACTGGTCCAGCGAGGCGCGTGGCCAGCTCGATGCCGAGTCGCGGCTGGAGAACCTGGACGAACTGGTCTCGGTCGCGTCGCGCTTCTCCCGCGCCGAACTCGAAGACGACCAGGAAAGCATGAGCGAGCTGGTCGCCTTCCTGTCGTACGCGGCACTTGAAGCCGGCGAAGGCCAGGCCCAGGCCGACGAGGACGGCGTGCAGCTGATGACCCTGCACTCGGCCAAGGGACTGGAATTCCCGCTGGTGTTCCTGGTGGGCGTGGAGGAGGGCGTATTCCCCAGCAGCAAGTCGCTGGAGGAGAGCGGCCGGCTCGAGGAAGAACGGCGCCTGGCCTACGTCGGCATCACCCGCGCACGGCAGAAGCTGGTGCTGACCTACGCCGAGAGCCGGCGCATCCACGGCATGGACATGTACGGCATGCCGTCGCGCTTCCTGCGCGAGATTCCCGGCCACCTACTCAATGAGGTTCGTCCGCGCGTGCAGGTGGCCCGGCCGATGGCCGCGCCGCCGCGCGCGGCGCATCCGGTGCTGGAGACGCCATCCCTGAGGCTGGGCCAGGGCGTGGCGCATGCCAGCTTCGGCCGCGGCGTGGTCACCGACTACGAGGGCAGTGGCGCGCATGCGCGCGTGCAGGTCAACTTCGACGACGCCGGCAGCAAGTGGCTGGTGCTGGCCTTCGCCAACCTCAAGCCGCTTTGAAACGCCGCGCGGGCCGGCATCGCGCCGGTTCGTGCTCCCGCAGGACTTGGATCGCTCCGCTGTTCTTCGCCACCCGCCGAAGGGAGCCGGGCAGCCCTGTTCCACGAGGGCGGGTCCTGGCATTGCCCCGGCGCGCGCGCGGGTGTGCAATGGGCATGGACAGTCCGAGGAGTGCGCCATGTACGACCGCATCCTGATCGCCACCGATGGTTCCGAACTGGCTGCCAAGGGGCTCAGCCATGGCCTGGCGCTCGCCGCCAGGCTGCACGTGCCGGTGGTGGTGGTAACCGTGACCGAGCCCTGGATGCCGGCCTTCGACGACGCGCTGGCGCTGTCGGCCGACCCGGCCATGCAACAGGAGTATCGCGAAGGCTGCGCGCATTCGGCGCAGCGGATCCTCACCGATGCGGTGGCGCAGGCCACGACGGCCGGCGTCGCCTGCGAAACCGTGCACGTGCCCGATGGCTATCCCTCCGAGGCGATCGTGAAGGCCGCTGCCGATCACCACGTCGGGCTGGTGGTGATGGCCTCGCATGGCCGACGGGGCCTGGGCCGGGTTTTGCTCGGCAGCCAGACCCAGGCGGTGCTGGCGAAAGCGGCGGTGCCGGTGCTGGTGGTGCGCTGACTGCGCCGTCGCGGGCGGGTGCGGCGCCTATGCCGCGCCGGTCAGGTGCTCGTGCAGGATCGCCGTACCGATCACGATCATGATTACGCCACCGACGATCTCCGCGCGCTTGCCGGCCAGCGCGCCAAGGACGCGGCCGAGCATGATCCCCGCGGTGACCATCACCAGCGTGCACAGGCCGATCACCGCCGCGACGAGCATGATCGGCGCGTCGAGGAAGGCTAGGCTCACGCCCACCGCCATCGCGTCGATGCTGGTCCCCAGGCCGGTGGCGGCCAGGCTCCAGAAACCGTGGTGGCGGGGCGGTTCGTCGCCGTCGCCGGCGTCGGGCTTGAAGCCGTTCCAGATCATGTGCAGGCCGAGCAGGCCGAGCACGGTGAAGGCGATCCAGTGGTCCCACGCGGTGATGTAGCGCGCCGCGGCGTGACCCAGCAGCCAGCCGATGATCGGGGTGACCGCTTCGATCGCACCGAAGATCAGGCCGGCGCGCAGGGCCTGGGGGAAACGCGGCCGCTGCATCGCGGCGCCCTTGCCGACCGCCGCGGCGAAGGCATCGGTCGACATCGCGACGCCGATCAGGAGTATCGAAAACGGGTTCATCGGGTGCACCGGGCTGGAAGGGCGGACATGACCCGCCAGCGTCCAACCACGGATGCACCGACAGGCCGTTGGTCTCGCCAGTCCCGGCGGCGTCCGGATCGAGGTTCCAGGCCGCGGGTTGCCCACGCCACGGCCGCACGGGGCCGAGTATGTTGACGTGGACGCTGCGCGCGGAGTGCGCGGAGCAGGCTACTCCCCAAGGGGTATGCGCAGGATACCACGCCGTCCCCCGGGCCCCTGCCACGCCACAGAGGGTCCAGGCGGATGTGCGTGTGCGGGTTCATGTGCCGATGTGCACATGCGCGCCGGGACGGGGGCGTTAGGATCGGAACCCGGCCGCTCCGCGCCGCCAGTCCACGGAGTCACGACCATGCACTCGCCTTCGCGCCGCCGTTTCCTGGATTCCGCCCTCGCCACCTCCATCGTCGCCGGCCTCGGCGCCACGGCAGGTATGGGCCCGCTCTTTGCAGCGCCCGCCGCGGGCGGCACGTTGCTGACCCGCCCCATCCCCTCCAGCGGCGAGCGCCTGCCGGTGATCGGAGCCGGTACTTCGGGCAGCTACGACGTGGCCCTGGATTCGCCCGAATACGCGCAGCTGCAGCAGGTGGTGAAGATCTTCTTCGACGGCGGTGGCCGCCTGATCGACACCTCGCCCAACTACGGCGCGTCCGACACGGTGGTGGGCAGCCTGCTGCACGGCGGCGGCTGGCGCGAAAAGGCTTTCATCGCCACCAAGATCGCCGCCGACAGCCGCGAAGCCGCCGAGGCGCAGTGGGCCGAGTCGCTGCGTCGCCTGCGCACGGACAAGGTCGAGCTGTTGCAGGTCCACAACCTGCGTGACTGGCAGACCCAGCTGGCCTATGCGCGCGAACTCAAGGCGCAGGGCAGGACGAAGTACGTCGGCGTGACCCACTACACCGATGCCGGCCTGCCGGAGCTCGAGCGCATCCTGCGTGGCGAGAAGCTCGACTTCATCCAGATTCACTACTCCGTCAACTCCACCGGCGCAGCGCAGACCGTGCTGCCGCTCGCGCAGGACAGGGGCGTGGCGGTGATCGTCAATCGCGCCTTCGACGACGGAAAACTGTTCGCAAAGGTCAAGGACGTGCCGCTGCCGGCGTGGGCTGCGGAAGCCGGTGTCACGTCCTGGGCGCAGATGTTCCTCAAGTTCGCGATCAGCCATCCGGCAGTGACCGTGGTGATCCCGGCGACTGGCAAGCCCGAACGCCAGCTCGACCAGCTCAAGGCCGGGCACGGTCCGATGTTGAGCCAGGCGCAGCAGCAGGAACTGGTCCGGCAGTTCGCGGCCTGAGGAAGGACGGATGAGCGCACCGCAGCCGTCGCCTGCCAAGGGTCCGGCGCACTGGCTTTCGCGCGTGTTCGGCCTGCGCACGCACGAAGCGCCGGCGGTCATCGCCGGCCTGGCCATGTTCTTCCTGCTGTTCACCGGCTACTTCATGCTGCGGCCGGTGCGCGAGACGATGGGCGTGGCCGGTGGCGTGGACAACCTGCAATGGCTGTTCACCGGCACCTTCGTGGTCACCCTGGCGGTGCTGCCGCTGTACGGCTGGATCGCATCGAAGGTCGCGCGGCGCAGGATCGTGCCGTGGGTGTTTGGCCTGGTGGTGGCCAGCCTGCTGGGCTTCGCCGCCAGCCTGGCCCTGCAGCCGGACAACGTCTGGGCCGGGCGCGCGTTCTACATCTGGGTTTCGGTGATCAACCTGCTGCTGATCTCGCTGGCCTGGAGCGTGCTGGCCGACGTGTTCGCCAGCGCCGAGGCCAAGCGCCTGTTCGCGCTGATCGCCGCGGGCGCCAGCGCCGGTGGCCTGCTCGGACCGCTGCTGGCGACCGTGCTGGTGGGTGCCCTGGGCCATGGCGGCTTGCTGGTGCTGTCCTCGCTGTTCATCGCCGGCAGCTCGGCGATGGCGCTGTGGATGCACCGCTGGCGCGACCTGCACCCGTTCGACAGCGAGGAGACCCCGATCCAGCGCCGCCAGCCGCTCGGTGGAAATCCCTTCGCCGGCGCGACCGCGGTACTCCGCTCGCCTTACCTGCTCGGCATCGCCCTGTTCGTGGTGCTGCTGGCAACGGTCACGACATTCCTGTACTTCGAACAGGCGCGGTTCGTCGCCGAGCTCTTTCCCGAACGCGAGCGGCAGACCCAGGTCTTCGGCCTGATCGACACGGTGGTGCAGGCGCTGGCGATCCTTACCCAGCTGCTCGTCACCGGGCGCCTCGCGCAGAAGCTCGGCGTGGGCGTGCTGCTGGTCGGCGTGCCGCTGGTGATGGCGTTCGGCTTCCTGTGGCTCGCCCTGGCGCCGGTGTTCGCCGTGTTCGTGGTGGTGATGGTCGCGCGCCGCGCCGGCGAGTACGCGTTCGTGCGGCCGGGCCGGGAGATGCTCTACACCGTCGTGCCCGCCGAGCAGAAGTACAAGGCGAAGAACTTCATCGACACGGTGGTGTACCGCGGCGGCGACGCGCTCAGTGCCTGGGTCAAGCGGCTGCTGGACCTGATCGGCGAGCACCCGGCGCTGGCCATGTTCATCGGCGCGGGTGTCGCGTTGGCGTGGGCGGGAACCGGCTTCGCCCTGGGTCGCGCGGAGCGGAGGCGGGAGACCGCGTCGCGCTCGTAGGGCTTGCCGGAACCACCCCGCGGGCGATTGCGCATGCCGGGGCCGGGGATGAGTCGCGTCCGCCGGTGTCGTCGGTGTCGCGGTCGTGCCCGCTCCTACAACGTCCCCGTCGCGTGCGAAACCCATCCGAAACCAGCACCCGCTTTTGTAGGAGCGGGCATGACCGCGACACCGAGGTCGTCACAACCACCGGGTGTCACCATGCCCACGGTATCCACGCCGGACCGAACGCCGTCCCCACAGAACCAGCCCATGTGCATCTGCGGGGCGGGCACCACGACGACACCGACGCCATAGCAGCCCACCAGCACCGCTCCCGCGCCTACCTCACCCCGTCACGTTCCGCAATCCGTCCCGCAAGACCTGCGAGGCCGGTTGCGCGATGCCATCACTCCGCCGCAGGCTCCAGCTGTTCCGCTTCCAGCTCCAGGAACCCGCCCGACTGACGCTGCCACAGCTTGGCGTAAAGCCCGCCATGCGCCAGCAGCTCCTCGTGCGAACCCTGTTCGACGATCCGGCCCTGGTCCATCACCACCAGCCGGTCCATCGCCGCGATGGTGGACAGGCGGTGCGCGATCGCGATCACCGTCTTGCCCTGCATCAGGCGGTACAGGTTCTCCTGGATCACCGCTTCCACTTCCGAGTCCAACGCCGAAGTGGCTTCGTCCAGCACCAGGATCGGCGCGTTCTTCAGCAGCACCCGGGCGATGGCGATGCGCTGGCGCTGGCCGCCTGAAAGCTTGACCCCGCGTTCGCCCACCTGCGCGTCATAGCCGTGCCGGCCCTTGCCGTCGACCAGCTCCTGGATGAATCCGTCGGCGTTGGCCTGGCGCGCGGCTTCGACCATCTCCGCTTCGGTCGCGTCGGGGCGCCCGTACAGGAGGTTGTCGCGCACCGGACGGTGCAGCAGCGAGGTGTCCTGGGTGACGACGCCGATCGAGGCGCGCAGCGAATCCTGGGTCACCGTCGCGATGTCGGTGCCATCGATCCGGATCGCGCCGCCCTCGCGGTCGTAGAAGCGCAGCAGCAGGTTCACCAGCGTCGACTTGCCCGCGCCCGAACGGCCGACCAGTCCGACCTTCTCGCCGGGGCGCACGTGCAGGTCCAGGCCTTCGATCACGCCGCCCTGCTTGCCGTAGTGGAAGGTCACGTGGTCGAAGCGGATGTCGCCGCGGACCGGACCGATGTCCTGCGCACCCGGCGCATCGTCGACGGTGGCCGGCAGCGCGATCGAGTTGATCCCGTCCTGCACGGTGCCGATGTTCTCGAACAGCGCCGACATCTCCCACATGATCCACTGCGACATGCCCATCAGCCGCAGCACGAAGGCGATGGCCACGGCGATCGCACCGACGCTGACCGCATCGTTCATCCAGAGGCTGATGCCGGTGGCCGCCACCGCGAACAGCAGCAGCATGTTCAGTGCGTCGTTGCTGACGTTGACGATCGTGGCCAGGCGCATCTGCCGGTGCACGGTGCCCAGGAACTGGTCCATCGAATCGCGCGCGTAGTCCTCCTCGCGATGCGAATGCGAGAACAGCTTGACCGTGGCGATGTTGGTGTAGCTGTCGACGATGCGCCCGGTCATGGTCGAGCGGGCGTCGGCCTGCTGCTGGGCGACCTTGTTCAGGCGCGGGATCGCATAGCGCAGCAGGAACGCATAGGCCACGATCCAGCCCGCGAACGGCAGCATCAGCCGCCAGTCGGCCGCCGCCGCAACGATCAGGGCGCCGCCGAAATAGACGATGACGTAGTTGCCCACGTCCAGCAGCTTGATCACCGTCTCGCGCACCGCCAGCGAGGTCTGCATCAGCTTGGTGGAGATGCGCCCGGCGAACTCGTCCTGGAAGTACCCCATCGACTGCCGCAGCAGGTAGCGGTGCACCTGCCAGCGGATCCGCATCGGGAAGTTGCCGAGCAGGGTCTGGTGGATGACCAGCGCGCTGAGCAGGTTCAGCGCCGGCATCAGTACCAGCACCACCAGCGCCATCATCACGAAGTTCCAGCCCTCGGCCTGCAGGAAGGTGGCCGGCGTGTGGCTGGACAGGCGATCGACGATCGACCCGGTGAACGCGTACAGCGACACTTCGGTGACCGCGATGGCCGTGGTCAGCACCGCCATCAACGCCAGCCAGGGCTCGGTGCCGCGCGTGTAGTGGCGGCAGAACGCATACAGCGAACGCGGTGGCTGGGTGGCGGGGGCGGCCGGATACGGGTCCAGCCGGGTTTCGAACCAGCGCAACATCGGGAAGATCCTGTCCAGGGGCATGGGCTGCCGGGCCATGCGGCCAGCCATTGTCGTGCAATCGCGCGGCGGCGGCATCGCGACCGGCGGGATGCAGTGGTTCAGGCCTCGACGTCGGCCTTGAAGTGGAACGAGGTGATCCGTAACCGCTCGCGCAGGTAGAAGGCATGCGCATCGATGCGCTGGGTACCCGAGTCCAGTTGCACGCTGGCGCAGTCCAGGCGGCGCGCCTGGGCCTTCAGCCAGTCCAGCAGCGCCTTGCCGTGGCCGGCGCTGCGGGTGCGCGCATCGGTCACCAGGTCGTCGATGTACAGGAAGCGGCCGTGGGCCAGCATTTCCTGAACGCGCCAACCCGCGAACGCGCGCGGCACGCCGGCGTCGTACAGGACCGTGGCCTTCCATCCTTCCGCCTGCTGGCGCACCGCGGCGGCGACGAAGGATTCTTCATCCAGGTGCGGACGCAACTGCGCCACCACCGGCCAGGCGGCGCGCAGCGTGGGTTCGTCGACGGCGTCGCGGATGTCCGGCGCCGCGGTCTTCACCACGAGAACAGCTTCCAGTACGTCTGCGGCACCTTGTCCGCATCGTCGCGGTCGAGTGCGCCGTCACCATCCCGGTCGTACAGGTAGTACGGCGCGCCGCGCAGCGGAGTGATCTTGACCATCCGCAGCTGGCCGGCGACCCGGTACTCCTCGAAGGTGTCGCCGTTCTCGAGCGTGCGCGTGGCGACGTCGGCACCGCTGACGTCCACGGGCGCGCCCGTGCTGGCGCAGCCGCCCAGGAAGAGGGCCGCAGCCACTACCGCGGCGGTCAGGATCGGGTGCATGTCGGCTCCTTGTCTTGCGTGCCTGCATTATGCGCCGGCAGCGCGCACGTGGCGTGGCACGTCAAATCGCACCCCACCCGATGGGCATGCCCCGCGCCTCCATGCCCGAGTGCCCGCCGGCGAGCCGACGCCGCGCGCAGTTACCGCGTTGGCGGGATCCACTGGCAGGCACGGGATTCCGGCGCCTCCTCCGCAGCGCGCCCGCGGCCCCGGCACCTGTGGACGTAGAATGCCGGCATGACACGCCTCGTACTCATCGACGGTTCCAGCTACCTGTACCGCGCCTTCCACGCGCTGCCGCCCCTTACGAACGCCGCCGGCGAGCCGACCGGCGCGCTGTTCGGCGTGGTCAACATGCTGCGCGCCACGCTGAAGGAAAAGCCCGACCACGTCGCCTTCGTGGTCGACGCGCCCGGCAAGACCTTCCGCGACGACCTGTATCCGGCCTACAAGGCCAACCGCCCGCCGATGCCGGACGAACTGCGCGCGCAGGTGCAGCCGATGTGCGAGATCGTGCACGCGCTGGGCATCGACATCCTGCGCATCGAAGGCGTGGAGGCCGACGACGTGATCGGCACGCTCGCCGTGCAGGGCGCCGGCGCCGGTATGGACGTCACCATCTCCACCGGCGACAAGGACTTCGCCCAGCTGGTGCGCGCGCCGGGCGTGGACGCGGGCTCGATCGCGCTGGTCAACACGATGAGCGGCAGCCGCATGGATTCGGACGCGGCGGTGATGGAAAAGTTCGGCGTGAAGGCGGGGCAGATCGTCGACCTGCTCGCGCTGATGGGCGATGCCATCGACAACGTGCCCGGCGTGGAGAAGTGCGGGCCCAAGACCGCGGCCAAGTGGCTCGGCGAGTACGGTTCGCTGGATGGCGTCATGGCCCAGGCCGCCACGATCAAGGGCAAGATCGGCGACAACCTGCGCGCGGCGCTGCCGCGGTTGCCGTTGAATCGCGAGCTGGTGACGATCAAGACCGACGTCGCCCTGGAACAGGCACCGGAGACGCTGCGCCTGCGCGAGCCGCATGTGGATACGCTGCGCGGGCTGTACGCGCGCTATGGCTTCAACCAGGCGCTGAAGGACCTGGAAGCCGGTGCGGTTGCCGGTGGTGGCAGCGGCCCGGCCGGTGCGGTCGCCGAGAAGGAGCCGGGGCGCGCCCGCAGCGGGGGTTTTGCCGCACCTGCCCAGGCTGCGGCGGTAGACCTGGATCCGGCCTTGGCCGCACCGGGCGAGTACGAGGCCGTCACTACCGTCGAACGGCTGCAGGCCTGGATCGCCGAATTGCGCGACGCCGGCCAGTTCGCCTTCGACACCGAGACCGACAGCCTTGATCCGATGCGCGCCAACCTGGTCGGGCTGAGTTTCGCCGCGGTACCGGGCAAGGCCGCCTACGTGCCGCTGGCGCACGATTATCCTGGTGCGCCGGTGCAGCTGGAACGCGGCTTCGCGCTGGACCTGCTGCGTCCTTTGCTGGCCGATGCCACGGTGCGCAAGCTCGGCCAGCACGGCAAATACGACCTGCACGTCCTGCGGCGGCATGGCATCGAACTGGCCGGCTACGACGACGACACGATGCTGGAGAGCTTCGTGCTCGATTCCGGCAACGCCCGCCACGACATGGACAGCCTCGCGCGCCGGCACCTGGGCTACGAGACGGTCAAGTACGAGGACGTCTGCGGCAAGGGCGCCAAGCAGATCGCGTTCTCGCAGGTCGCGATCGACGACGCCACCCGCTACGCCGCCGAGGACGCCGACATCACCCTGCGCCTGCATCGCGTGCTGACGCAACGCCTGGTTGCCGAGCCGGCGCTCACGCGTGTCTACCGCGAGATCGAGATGCCGCTGGTGCCGGTGCTGGAGCGGATCGAGGCCAACGGCGTGAAAGTCGACATGGACGAGCTGCGCCGGCAGAGCGCGGACCTGTCCAAGCGCATGCTCGCCGCGCAGCAGAAAGCCACCGGCCTGGCCGGGCGCGCGTTCAACCTGGATTCGCCCAAGCAGCTCTGCGCGCTGCTGTTCGAGGAGCTCAAGTTGCCGGCGCTGGTGAAGACGCCCAAGGGCCAGCCTTCGACCAACGAGGAGGCGCTGGAGGCGATCGCCGACCAGCACGAACTGCCGCGGGTGATCCTCGAGTACCGCGGCCTGGCGAAACTGCGCAGCACCTATACCGACAAGCTGCCGGAGATGATCAATCCGGACACCGGCCGCGTGCACACCAGCTACCACCAGGCCGGTGCGGCCACCGGGCGGCTGTCGTCGTCCGATCCGAACCTGCAGAACATCCCGATCCGCACAGAGGATGGCCGCCGCATCCGCCGCGCCTTCGTCGCGCCGCCGGGACGCAAGCTGGTGGCCTGCGATTACTCGCAGATCGAGTTGCGGATCATGGCCCACCTGTCGCAGGACCCGGGCCTGGTGCGCGCGTTCGAATCCGGCGCCGACGTGCATCGCGCCACCGCGGCGGAAGTGTTCGGCCGCACGCTCGAAGAGGTCACCGGCAACGAGCGGCGCGCCGCCAAGGCGATCAACTTCGGCCTGATGTACGGCATGAGCGCGTTCGGCCTGGCCCGGCAACTGGGCATCGGCCGTGGCGAGGCGCAGGACTACATCGCGCTGTACTTCAGCCGCTACCCGGGCGTGCGCGACTACATGGAGCGCACCCGCGAGCAGGCGCGCGAGCAGGGTTACGTGGAGACGGTGTTCGGCCGACGCCTGTACCTGGAGTACATCCGCGCCGGCAACCAGGCCCAGCGTGCCGGTGCCGAGCGCGCGGCGATCAACGCGCCGATGCAGGGCACGGCGGCGGACATCATCAAGCGGGCGATGATCGTCGTGGACGGCTGGCTGGCCGGGCAGGGCAAGCCGGGCGAGGGCCCGGCCCTGATGATCCTGCAGGTCCACGACGAACTGGTATTCGAGGCCGACGAGGCCTTCGTCCCGACCCTGGTCGAAACCGCCGGCCGCCTGATGGCCTCGGCTGCGGAACTGAGCGTCCCGCTGGTGGTGGAGACGGGCATCGGCGACAACTGGGACGAGGCGCACTGACCGCGATTCAGGCACTTGGCGCGCTTAGCCGCGCAGGCCGCTCGCGTTACATTTTGTTCCATCGCGCGCGGATGAATCCGTGCTAAATCCAAGCTTTTTTTAACCTTATTCTTCACGAACCATCAATGTGCAGGGTGGTGTTATAGGTCCCGACAGGTGCAACGCCTGTCGCGGATCTCTCCCTTCCCCTGGAGCAGATCTACCGGAACGGGGCTACTCCCCAAGTCTCCGTTCCCAGCCCCGTCGACCTCCCCCTGGTCGGCGGGGCTTTTTATTTGTGCTCACCGCACGCTGGCGCGAGTGCGGCCTGAATGGGCGGCCCGTCGCCGGGCGCCAAGATCCAGTATTCGGGCGCTCGCGACCGCCGGTGGCGCGACGCCGCGCTGGCAGGCGCGGGTCCGGGCGCGGCAAGGGCGCGTGTTCGCCTGCGGCTACGCCCAGTCGCGCGGGACGAGGTAGTCCTGCAGGCGGGCTTCCGGGCTGTCCGGCTCGGGTTGGTAGCCGTACTCCCAGCGGACCCGGGGCGGCAGGCTCATCAGGATCGACTCGGTCCGTCCGCCGCTCTGCAGGCCGAACAGGGTGCCGCGGTCGTAGACCAGGTTGAATTCCACGTAGCGACCGCGCCGGTACTGCTGGAACTCGCGCTCGCGCTCGCCGTAAGGGGTGTCCTTGCGGCGGTCGACGATCGGCAGGTAGCCGTCGAGGAACCCCTCGCCGACCGCGCGCAGGTAGCTGAAATCCCGCTCGAAGTCGCCGTGCAGGTCGTCGAAGAACAGCCCGCCCACGCCCCGGGTCTCGTTGCGGTGGCGCAGGAAGAAATACTCGTCGCACCAGCGCTTGTGCTCGGCGTAGCGGTCCGGCCCGAAGGGCGCGCACAGGTTCTTCGCGACCCGGTGCCAATGGACGATGTCCGCATCGAACGGATAGAACGGGGTCAGGTCGAAGCCGCCCCCGAACCACGAGGCCACGGTCTGGCCATCGCGCTCGGCGCGGAAGTGGCGGACGTTGGCATGGGTGGTGGGCAGGTAGGGGTTGCGCGGGTGGAACACCAGCGAGACGCCGCAGGCGCGCCAGGAGGCGCCGGCCAGTTCGGGGCGGGCGGCGGAGGCCGACGGCGGCAGGCGGGTGCCGGATACGTCGGAGAAGCCGATCCCGGCCTGCTCGAACACGGCGCCCTCGCGCAGCACCCGGGTGCGGCCGCCACCGGCGTGGCCGCCGCCCTCCGGATTCCGGCTCCAGGCGTCCTCGGCGAACGTGGCCTGGCCATCGGCCGCCTCGATGGCGGCGCAGATCCGGTCCTGCAGTCCGGTCAGGTAGGTGCGTACGACGTCGAAATTCGGGTCCATGGACGCATTCTAGCCGCGCCTCCCCGGCTGCCCTTGATCGCGATCAAGCCCGGTCGGCGCTTCGGCCGCCGAATTCGGCGCGGACCGCCGCCGTGCACAGCTTCCAGGCGATCCAGCCATGCAGGCCGGCGAAGACCACCGCGCCGGCCAGGCTGCTGGCGAACGTGAGCTGGCGGTTGAAGTGCATCTGCGCCACCAGATCCCGCCCGTCGGGCGTGTCCAGCATCTGCGCCGGGAACATGCCCAGGAGACCTTCGAAGAACGGGCCGATCAGGGCCAGCCCGGCGAAATTCATCGCCGCACCCGCGACCAGCAGGCCGATGAAGGCCAGGCGCGCCCACTCGCGCCGCTTCAGCAGCCCCCACGCCACCGCCAGGCACAGCAGCGAAAGCAGCAGCAGGGCCAGCGACAGCACGTGCCGGCGTTCGAGCGTCCAGACCAGCCCGGCCGGCACTCCTGGTTGGGCCGCGATCCGCAGCACCGCCGCATCGGGCATGAGCAGGGCCAGGACCATCTGGGCCAGTGACCAGGCCAGGCCCAGTGCGGCCAGGACGAAGGAAATCCGGGCCAGGACGGTGACGAAGCCGGAGGCGGGCAGTGGGGGCGGAGCGCTCATGGGTGGCCTGATGGAGGTCTGCGGCCATTGTGCCGGTGGCGGACGCTTGCGGAGGGTCCCTTCGCTACCTGGTGCGACAACGGGAGGCGCCCTGCGCCACGGCTCCTGCGGGAACGGACATGAAGCGACACAGGCGGGCCGGAACCGCGTGCACTGCCGGCTGCCTGGGCGCCGTCGCGCACGGGAGTCCGCTCCCTACCCTGACGGGAGGGCGGGCAGGATGTGGCCGGCGCTGAGCGGGGCGACGGTGACCGGGAACGGCGGCCGCGGCACGATCCACGCCAGTTCGGCGATCTCGGCGCGCGCCTGGGGTACGCCCTCGACTTCCACCGCGAAGGCCTCGGCCCTGACCCGGCGCCCCGGTTCGTTCACCGCCGCGTCCTCGAATTCGCCCAGCCGCCGCGCGCTGCCTGCGAGCAGCCGCACGCCCAGTTCCTCGTCCAGCTCGCGCGCCAAGGTGGCCAGCGCGTCCTCGCCCGGCTCGCGCTTGCCACCGGGCTGGATGAACGTCGACGACCCGTGCTTGCGCACCAGCAGCACGCGGCCCTCGCCGTCGCGGATCACCGCCGCCACCGTGCGGATCGGTTCGGCCGCTGCGGTGGCACCGGTGCCGCGCGTCACTTCAGCGTGCGCTCGAACAGCTTGAGGATGCGCTTGTACTCGTCCAGCCAGGAATCGGCGCGGGTGAAGCCATGCCGCTCCAGCGGATAGGGCGCGATCTCCCAGTCGTCCTTGCGCAGCTCGATCAGGCGCTGGGTCAGCACCACCGAATCGCGGAAGAAAACGTTGTCGTCGATCATGCCGTGGGCGATCAGCAGCTCGTCCTGCAGGCCCTGCGCGTACTCGATCGGCGAGGACTTTTTATAGGCCTCCGGGTCGAGCTCGGGCGTGTTGAGGATGTTGGACGTGTACTCGTGGTTGTACTGGGTCCAATCCACCACCGGGCGCAGCGCGGCGCCGGCCTTGAACGTGCCCGGCGAACGGAACAGCGCCATGAAGGTCATGAAGCCGCCGTAGCTGCCGCCGTAGATGCCGGCATGGTCGCGGTCGCCCTGGTGGTTGGCCACGACCCAGTCCAGGCCATCGAGGTAATCCTCCAGCTCCGGATGGCCCATCTGCCGGTAGATCGCGGTGCGCCAGTCGCGGCCGTAGCCTTCGCTGCCGCGGTAGTCCAGGTCCAGCACCACGTAGCCGCGCTCGACCAGCAACTGGTGGAACATCTGCTCGCGGAAGTAGTTCGGATAGCGCGCCGAGACGTTCTGCAGGTAGCCGGCGCCGTGCACGAACATCACCACCGGATACTTGCGACCGGCCTCGTAGGACTTCGGCCCGTAGAACTTGCCCCAGACCACGCCGGCGCCATGCTTGCTCGGCACCTGCACGTACTCCGGCTGGATCCATTCGCGCGCCTTGAACGCGGCGTTGCGGGTGTCGGTGAGCACGCGCGCCTCGCCGCCCGTCGATGACACCACCGCCAGTTGCGGTGGCAAGTAGCTGCCCGAGTAGCGCACCAGCACCTGGCGGCCGTCGGGCGAGAGGCTGAAATCCTCGACGCCGTCGAGCGCGGAGATTTCCTTCACCTGGCCGCCGGCCAGGTCGAGCGCGCAGACCTCGTAGTCGCCCGGCCGTGCGCGGTTGCACAGGAACAGGAAGCCTCCGCCGTCGGCGGTGGGAACCGGTGAGGACGCTTCCCACTGGCCAGAGGTGCGCTGGCGCGGGCGTTCGCCGCCGGCCTGCGTGTACAGGTGCGAATACCCCGATTCCTCCGACAGCAGCCACAGCGTGCGGTTGTCCGGCAGGAAGCCGAAGTCGTTGAAGTTCCAGTTGATCCAGGCCGGGTCGGTGAGGCGGTGGCGCGACTGCAGCTTCGCGCTGTCGAGGTCGACACCGGCGATCCAGCGGTCCTTGTTGTCGATCGCGCGCAGCATCACCGCGGCTTGGCGGCCGTCGCCGCTCCACTGGATGCGCGGGCCGTCGCCGTTGTCGCCGCTGGTGGTCACCTGGACGCCACGAAGTCCCTTCAGCGGATCCTTGCCGGCGGCGCGGCGCATCGCGGCGAGCGGATCGACGCCGATGCCGGGCAGCGGGTCGAACTTGAGTTCGCGCACGCTGCCGTCGCGCGCATCGACCAGCCACAGCGCGTGCGGCAGTGGATCATTGCGGCCGACGCGGGTGCGGACGTCCTCGAATTCCTCATAGCCGGACTCGGTGACGTACATCGGCATCTTGCCGTCGCGGCCGGCATCGGCGCCCTTCTTCTTCGTCACCACCAGCAGGTGGCGCGCATCCGGCGAAAGGCTGCTGTCGACGATCTCGACCTCGTCGCCAAGGAAGGCGGGCGCGGGCGCACGGGTCGAGTCGGCCTTGCGCCAGGTTTCCTCCTGCGCGCGCTGTGCGTCGCGCTGCTCCTTGTCGCGACGCAGGGTGTCGATCGTGCGCAACTGCTGCTCGCGCAGCGCGTCGGCCTTGGGCGGCGCGGCCGGATCCTTCTCGGCCTTGAGCGAAGCGACCTGCGCGGCGCCGGCGCCGGCATTCCACTTGAACCAGTCATTGCCGGCGCGCCAGATCACCCCGCCATCGGCGGCGAAACGCGGCTGCGATTCGGCGGCCGCGCTGCGGGTGAGCTGGCTCAGCGCGCCGCTGGACAGGTCGCGCAGGAACACGTCGCCGTTGCGGACGAAGGCCATGCGCCGGCGCTGTACGTCGTAGACCGGGTTGGCCGCGTCCAGGCCGGCGCGTTCGGCATCGCCCACCTTCTGCAGAGCGCCGCCGGCCACCGGCTGGCGCCAGGTGTCGCGGATGGCGCCGCCTTCGCGCCGCAGCTGCAGTTGCGCCTCGCGGCCGTCCCAGCTCCACCACGCGCGTTCGACCGGCGGGCCGATCCAGTCCGGATCGGCCATGGCCTGTTCGATCGTCAGCGGGGCCGTCGGCGCGATCAGCGGCGCGCTCGTGGACGCGGCCGGCTTCGGCGCCTGTGCGGCGGCCGGCAACGCCAGGACCAGGGCCGAGGCGAGCATGACGAGGGGCAGGGCAAGGGGCAGCGATCGGGTCATGTCGAGGCGGTAGCGGGAGTGAAGCGGGGCAGGTTAGCAGCCCGGTCCGCCCCGGCCACTGTGGAAGGTCATGCCCGGGCGGACCTGCGGCACGCATCGGCGGCGCAGGCGGTCCGGCTTGCCTGCCCGTGCCGCCGCGGCCATGCTGGCCGGATCGCAGGGCGGGCAGCGGGCCGGCCGCAGGAGCAGGTCAGTACCGATGTCGGCCGTCGTCCAATCGCATTCCCCGGCACCGGGACGCCTGGCGCTGGCCGTCGGCGATCCGGAACGGGTGCTGGTATTCGGCGCCGGCACCCCAGTCACCCTCGGGGCGTTCCTCGCCCACGCCCGTGCACTGGCTGCGACGCTCCCCGACGCCCGCCACGTGGTCCACCTGGCCGAGGACCGGCACCGTTTCCTGCTCGGGTTCTGCGCGGCCGCGCTGCGCGGCCAGGTCGCCCTGCTGCCGCCCTCGGGGGCGCCGGGAACCGTGGCCGAGATCCTCGCCCAGCATGCCGGCAGCGGTGCCTATCGCCTGGAGCCGGCGGACATGCCGCTTGTCGCCGATGCCGGAGAGGCCTCGCCGGCATGCGTCGAAGCCGCGGCGCTGGCCGCGATCGGCTACACCTCCGGCAGCACCGGGCGCCCGCAGGCGCACGCCAAGAGCTGGGCCGCATTCGCCGCCGGCACCGCGCAGAACCTGGCCGCATTGCAGGACCTGTGGGGTGCGGCGCAGCCGCAGATCGTGGCGACGGTGCCGCCGCAGCACATGTACGGGATGGAGCTGTCGGTGCTGTTGCCCTTGCTGGGTGGCGCGGCCGTGCATGCCGGCCGGCCGTTGCTGCCGGCGGACGTGGCCCGCGCGCTGCAGCAGGCGCAGGCGCCGCGGCTGCTGGTCACCACGCCGGTGCACCTGCGCGCTCTGCTGCAGTCCGGGGTCGAGCTGCCGCCGCTGGCGGGGATCGTCTCGGCCACCGCGCCGCTGTCGCAGGAGCTGGCGGCCGAGGCCGAAGCCCGCTACCGCACCGAGGTGCGCGAGGTGTTCGGCTCGACCGAGACCTGTGTGTTCGCGCGCCGCCGTACCGCACAGGAGGCGTCCTGGACGTTGTTGCCGGGCGTGCGCCTGGTGCCGCAGCCGGACGGCACGCTGGTGCATGCACCGCACCTGCCGGCTCCCGTCGCACTGGCCGACCTGGTCGAACTGGAGGCCGACGGACGCTTCCGCCTGTGCGGCCGCCAGTCCGACCTGCTGGAGATCGCCGGCAAGCGCGCCTCGCTCGGCGACCTCACCCGCCGCCTCCTGGCCGTGCCGGGCGTGGAGGACGGCGTGGTGCTGCAACTGGCGCCGGACCACGCCGGCGGGGTAGGCCGCATCGCCGCGCTGGTGGTGGCGCCGGGAATGTCGGCGGTGGACGTGGTGGATGCCCTGCGGGGTTCGGTCGATCCGGTGTTCCTGCCGCGCCGCCTGCGCCTGCTGGACCGGCTGCCGCGCAACGAGACCGGCAAGCTGCGCCGCGACGCACTGCTGGCCTTGCTGGACGGGCCGGCGCAGGCGCATTCATCCGCCATGCCGGAACGCGGCCGGGACGCACCCTAGAATCACGCCGCCGCCTCCGCGGTTCCGCCGCCGCTCCGGTTCCCCGTGAAATCACGCTTCTCCTTCCTGGTATCCCCGATGTCTTCGCGCTCCCTGCTGCCTGCCCTGGCCGGTTTCCTCGTGGCCGTGACGGTCGCCGCCTGCGGCGGTACGCGTCCGGAAGCGCCACCGGAAGTAGCGGTGGCTCCGCCGCCGGCACGCCTCGACCCGGTCGTTCCGCCGGTGAAGATCGGCCTGGCGCTCGGCGGCGGCGCGGCCAAGGGTTTCGCCCACATCGGCGTGATCAAGATGCTGGAGGCGAACGGCTTCAAGCCCGAAGTGGTCGCCGGCACCAGCGCCGGCAGCGTGGTCGGCGCGCTGTACGCGAGCGGCCTGGACCCGTTCCAGCTGCAGGAAAAGGCGGTCGCGCTCGACGAGGCCAGCATCCGCGACGTGCGCCTGTTCTCCGGCGGACTGGTGCAGGGCCTGAAGCTGCAGGATTACGTGAACCAGAGCGTGGACAACAAGCCGATCGAGCGCATGCGCAAACCATTCGCCGCGGTCGCCACGCGCCTGGAAACCGGCGAGCGCACGGTGTTCATCCGCGGCAACACCGGCCAGGCGGTGCGCGCGTCCAGCAGCGTGCCGGGCGTGTTCGAGCCGGTGACCATCGGCAACTACCAGTACGTCGATGGCGGCGTGGTCAGTCCCGTCCCGGTGGATGCGGCGCGCCAGCTCGGCGCCGATTTCGTCATCGCCGTGGACA
The DNA here is from genome assembly GCF_010093205.1 of Pseudoxanthomonas daejeonensis. Taxonomy (GTDB): domain Bacteria; phylum Pseudomonadota; class Gammaproteobacteria; order Xanthomonadales; family Xanthomonadaceae; genus Pseudoxanthomonas; species Pseudoxanthomonas daejeonensis. The sequence goes on along the minus strand of NZ_PDWN01000006.1, from coordinate 196,711 downwards.
TCTCCAGCAAGGCCAGCGGCAAGCGCCCGGACGGCATGCTCGGCATCGTCAACCAGTCGATCGCGATCATGGGCCAGCGCCTGGGCGAGCAGGAACTGGCGCGCGCCGACGTGGTGATCCGGCCCGACGTGCTCGACTACGGCTCGGCCGACTTCACCCGCCGCAACCAGGCGATCCTGCAGGGCGAGAAGGCCGCGCTGGCGGCGCTGCCGCAGATCCGCGCGGCGGTGCAGAAGCTGCAGGCGCAGCGCCTGGCCGATGCGCGCGCCGCCGCGGCGCGGCGCGAAGCCGCGCTGGCGCCGGCACCGTCCCCACAGCTCGCGTGCAAGGACGAGGGCTCGCGCTGGAATCCGCTGCGGCGTAAGGATCCGGCCTGCACCGCGTCGAACTGACGGGTCAGTCGCGCGGCGCGGCGGCCGAGCTGTCGTCGAGGTAGACCGCGTCGCGGAACGCCTTGTGCAGCGGCACCTTGCCGAACGGCAGCCACTGCGCGAACAGCACGGCCGCGATCCGGTTGGTCGGATCCACCCAGAACAGGGTGTTGGCCGCGCCGTCCCAGAAGAATTCGCCGACTTCGCCCGAAGCCTCGTCGCCGCGCGCCGGCGACGCGGTGCGCACCGCGAAATCGATGCCGAAGCCGACCTGGCCCTTGCCCGGCAGCCATGACCGGTCCGTGGTCCCGGCCGGCATCGCGTCGCTGGCCATCAGCCGGAGGGTGGCGGGCTGCAGGATGCGCGCGCCGTCCAGCTCGCCGCCGTCGAGCAGCATCCGCGCGAAGCGCATGTAGTCGTCCAGGCTGGAGACCAGGCCCCAGCTGCCCGGGGTCATCGCCGTATCGCGGCCGTTGAGCTTCCACGCCTCGTGGTCGTCGCGCGTCATCACCCCGTCGTCGCTGCGGCGGTACAAAGCCGCCACGCGCCCGCGATCGCCGTCGGCCACGCGGTAGCGCGTGTCGCGCATCTTCAACGGACCGAGCACGTGCTGGTCCAGGTAATGCTTGAAGGATTGCCCGGACAGCACTTCGACCAGTCGCGCCTGGATCTCCACCGCCGGCGAATACACCCAGCGCGTGCCGGGCTGGTAGAGCAGGGGCACGCTGGCGATGCGCCGCGACTGCTCGGCCAGGGTGTTGTCGTAGCTTTCCGGGGCGGCCTGCCGGTAGAGCGCGCCGACCGGTCCCGGCGCGCCTTCGCCGTCGACGAAGCCTGCGGTGTGGCGCATCAGGTCACGGATGCTAATAGGGCGCGCCGGCGCTTCCAGCAGGGGCTGGCCGTGCACGTCCGTGCCGGCGTAGACGCGCACGCCGGCGAACTCGGGCAGGTAACGCGACACCGGGTCGTCGAGCTGGAACTTCCCCTGCTCGTACAGCTGCATCAGCGCCACGCCGGTCACCGGCTTGGTCATCGAGTAGATGCGAACCAGCGTGTCGCGCGTCATCGGGCGACCGGCCTCGCGGTCGGCCAGGCCGAACGCGCCGGCGTAGGCTTCGCGCCCGTCCTGGTAGACCAGCGCGGACACGCCGATGACCTGGCCGGAGTCGACGAAGCCGCGCAGGGCCTGATCCAGGCGCGCGCGATCGATGCGAGCGACGCCGGCATGGCGATCGGTGGGATCGGTCGCTGTCGACGCCATCGTGGGCACGGCGAAGGCGCAGGACAGCAGTACCGCAAGACGCAGGCGATGGCGCATCGGAACTCCCCGGTATTCGTGGCGGCGCACGGGTCGCGTGCCGCCGTGCAAGCGGCTGGTCGCCGACGGCGTCGCAGTATGGCAGCGCGCGCCGGCGGCTCGACGACCCTTGCGGGGGAAATCGACTCGGACTTCAGCAGTGCGCCCGAAGCGTCACGCCGCGCGCTTCAGGTCGTGGCCGCACCATGCACGCCGTCGATCTCCACCAGCAGTTCACGCCGGCACACCTGCGCGTGCAGCAGCAGGCGCGGCACCGACGGATCCAGGCTCGCATCGAGCCGGGTCGCGACCGCTTCGGCGTCCGACGGGTCGCGCACATAGACCTTCAGCGGACTGCCGGCGCCCAGGACCGCGGGCAGCTCGGGCGACTGCCGGCGCGCGGTATCGACCAGGCTGGCGAGGTTGGCGAGGGTTTCGTCGACCTGCGCCTGCACCGACCCGGAATGCTGCGAGGCGTGGCCGACGATCGCGGCGGTACCCGACAGCAGCAGCGGCATCGAGGCCCCCGCGGGCGGCAGCATCGCCCGGGCGAAGCTGGGCGCCTGCGGCCCGTACTGGCGCGGGTAGCGGTAGGCGCTCACTTGCCGCGGGTTCTCTACCGGCCGGCCGGGTTCGCGGGCGGCCAGCCAGTACACCTGCAGCCGGCGCACGCCATCGTGACGGCCGATCGCGGTGGCGGCGGGCAGGCGTGCCGCATCGAAGGCTTCCATGCCGGCCACGCGGCCGACGCAGAAGCGGCGGTAGCGCTCGGCGTCTTCCTCGCCGAGCGTGATCGCATCCATGTAGTTCCAGATGCGCAGCAGGTGCGGCATGTCGCCACCGGCGAGGAACGCGCCCAGGCGCGCGTAGGCGCGGCGCGCGGCGGCTTCCAGGCCGTCGTCCAGTTCGTCGATTTCCAGTGCGCCGAACAGCAGGTTGCCGTCGGTGGACCACGCCACGTCGCCATCGCGGCCGCTGCGCACCGGCGCGGCGCTGCGCCAGACTTCGATGGGCGCGGCTTGCGCGCCCAGCGGCTGCAGCGGTACGCGCAGCCAGCGTGGATCGTCGAGCACGGGTGCGTGCGCGCCGAAGCCGATTACCGCCAGCACGTGCGGGTCGGCCAGTTGCCGCGCCCGCGTATCGGCGGGGGCGTAGCCGAACTCAAGTCCGGGAAGCGTCGCTGCGCCGGCGAACGGTTGCGGGCGGCTCACGGATTGCCACCCTGCAGCGTGTCGCCGCTGAAGCCTTCGCCGACCTGGCGGCGGCGGCGCAACCAGCCGGCCAGCGCGCGCGGGGCCATGCTGACGGCCGTAAGCGCATAGACCAGGCGGAACACGCGCAGCCGCCAGCGCACGCCGCGGTTGTCGAACACGTCGCCGGCCAGCATCGAGATCACCGCCTGCTCGAGCTGCAGGTGGTTGCGCGGTTCGGCGAACAGCGCCTCCATCACCGGCGTGGTGAACCGGTAGATGAACCAGGAGAAGTAGCGCAGGCCGCGGCGCAGGCGCTTGTCCATCGCGCGCTGCTCGGCGGCCTCGCGCGACGGGTCGCGCAGGATCGCGTCGACGGTCTTGGCCGCCTGCTCGCCGCCGTTCATGCCCAGGTAGACCCCGGAGGAGAAGACCGGGTCGATGAAGGCGAACGCATCGCCGGCCATCACCCAGCCCGGGCCATGCATGCGCGAGCAGGTGTAGGAATAGTTGCCGGTGGCGTGGACCGGGGCGATGCGCTCGGCATCGGCCATGCGCACCCAGACCGAGGGCGTGGCGCGCAGGGTGTCCATCAGGAACGACTCGTTGTCGCCCTTGCGGGTCTTGAGGTATTCGGGGAAGCACACCGCGCCGACGCTCATCACGTCGTCGCGCAGCGGGATCAGCCACATCCAGCCGTGGGAGAAGCGCTCGACGGTGATGTTGCCGGCCTCCTCGCCCGGGCGCCGGGTGACGCCGCGGAAATGGCTGAAGATCGCCGCCGACTGGTGCGCCGGGTTCTTCTTCTTGAGCTTCAGCTTGCTGCCGAGGAAGGTGTCGCGACCGCTGGCATCGACCAGGTAGCGCGGGCGGAAGACCAGCGCGTTGCCATCGGCGTCGCGGGCGCGGACCTGCGCCGGGCGTTCGCCGGCATCGAAGTCGACGCGTTCGACCGTGACCCGCTGGCGCGCATCCACGCCATTGGCCAGCGCGTTGTCGAACAGCAGCGTGTCGAACTCGGCGCGCTTGACCTGGTAGGCATAGCCGAACTTCGCGTCCAGCGCCCGGTCGAAGCGGAACACGTTGACGCTGTCGCCGTCGCCGCGCATCGGGAAGTCCGCGCCGGGCTTGTGCACGCCGATCTGCCTGACCTGCTCGAGCACGCCCAGGCGCTCGAGGATCGGCAGGTTCATCGGCAGCAGCGACTCGCCGATGTGGAAGCGCGGATGGACGTCCTTCTCGAGCAGGGTCACCTTCCAGCCGCGCCGGGCCAGGAAGGTCGCCGCGGTGGTGCCGGCCGGCCCGCCACCGATCACAAGGACGTCCACGTCGTCGCTGGCCGCCCCGGCCGCCACGTCCGTCGTCTGCCGCAGCGCGTCGGGCGCGTACGGTGGATTCGGCGGATCTGTGCGGGTCATGCGGAGGTGGCCGGCCGGTCGCGTGCAGGGACATGAATGATAGCCCGGGCGCTCGTGGCCGGGTTCACGGTGCAATGGACTTGCGCGGCGGCGGCCGATGCCGGATCGTGGCCGGCCTTGCGCAGTCCCGGAACCAAAGATGTCGCAGCAGACCGACGCCGAACGCGAACTGGCCCAGCTCCTGGTGGAAAGCCTGAACCTGGAAGGCGTGGACCCGCACGCGATCGACCCGGAAGCGGCGCTGTTCAACGACGGGCTGGGCCTGGATTCGATCGACGCGCTCGAGCTGTCGCTGGCGGTGGCCAAGCGCTACGGCGTGCAGCTGCGCTCGGAGGGCGAGGACAACCGGCGCATCTTCGCTTCGCTGCGCGCGCTGTCGGCGCACGTCCAGTCCCAGCGCGCGAGCTGACGTGAAGGCAGGACCGGCGGCGTCTGACAGGCGCGACCCTGACAGGCCCGACCCCGACAACCGCGAGCCCGAGTCGCGCGGCGCTGCCGCTCCCGCCGAGCTGGCCGACAAGGCCGCCCTCCCGGTCCAGCTGGTGCTGGGCGTGGCCTATCCGTTCCTGGCGCATCTGGCCGGCACCCGCGGAGGCGCCTGGACGGCGCTGGCGCTGGCAGACCTGGCCGTGCTGATGCTCGCCGCCCCGCTGTTGCGCCGGCGCTGGTGGGCGTTGGCCCTGCTGGCCGCGGTGCTGGCGGGCCTGTCATGGTGGGTCGGAACGCTGTGGCTGGATCTGCTGCTGCTGGCGCCCCCCGTGCTGTTCACGGCCTGGCTCGCCTGGTGGTTCGCGCGCAGTCTCGTGGCGACTCGCACGCCGCTGGTCACGCGGATCGTCTGCGCTTTGTATGCGCAGGCCGGCTGGGAGACGCCGCCCGGACTGCTGGCCTACGCACGCCGGCTGACCGCGGCCTGGGCGCTGCTGCTGGCGTTCCTGGCCGTGGCCAACGCATTGCTGGCGCTGTGGGCGGTGCCCGGCGGGGTGCTGGATGCGTTCGGCCGCACGCCCTGGATCGCGGTACCGCATTGGGCCTGGTCCTGGTTCGCAAACCTGCTCAACTACGGCCTGGTCGGCGGTTTCATGGTCGCCGAGTTCAATTACCGCAAGCGCCATTTCCCGGTGAGGCCGTACCGCAACGGCGTCGATTTCGCGCGGAAGATGGCCGCGCTGGGCCCGGCGTTCTGGCGCGACCTGCTGAACTGAGCGGCTCCTCCACACCCGGCGGCGCGACCGGCCGATTATCCTTGGCCGATGCATTTCTCCATTTCCCCCGACGATCCCTGCCTGGACGGGCATTTCCCCGGCCGGCCGCTGGTGCCCGGCGTGGTGGTGCTGGAGCGTGTCCTGGCCGCGGTGGAGGCCACGCACGGGGCGACCGGCCCGCTACGCCTGCCCCAGGTGAAATTCCTGCGTCCGCTGCTGCCGGGTCGCGAGGCACGCATCCTCCTGGAAGGCGCCGCACCACGCTGGCGCTTCGAGGTACACGGCGACGAGGGCGTGCTGGCGCGTGGCGAGATCGTGGCGCATGACTGAGTCGCGTACGCATGCAGCTGCCTGGAAACACCGTCCGGAAGGCGGCACGCGCCACTCGCTGGCGCTGATCGTGGGCATCGCCCGGCATGGCGGACGCGCGCTGGCGCGGCTGTGCCTGTACCCGATCACGCTGTACTTCCTGCTCGTGCGCGGACCCGAGCGCGAGGCTTCGCGCGCCTGGCTGTCGCGGTCGCGCGGACGCCAGGCAGGCACGTGGGCCGTGGCGCGGCACATCCACACCTTCGCCTCGACCATCCTGGATCGCGTGTACCTGCTGGGTGGGCAGACCTGGCGCTTCGACATCCGCGTGCACGGCCTGGAGCCGCTGGTCGAACTGGTCGACCAGGGCCGGGGCGTGCTGCTGTTCGGCTCGCACCTGGGCAGTTTTGATGCGCTGCGGATCCTGTCGCGGCGCCGGCCGGGCCTGAAGGTGCGGATCGTGCTCGACCGCACCCAGAACCCGGTGCTGACTGAAATCTTCGACACGCTCGATCCCTCGCTGGCGCGCGGCGTGATCGACGGCAGCCAGCCGGGTGCGGCCATCGCGCTGGAGATCCAGCACGCGCTGCAGTCCGGCGAGCTGGTCGCGTTGCTGGTGGATCGCGCGCAGGCGCATGAGGACACCGCGACGGCGCCCTTCCTCGGGCAACCGGCGCGGTTTCCGCTCACGCCCTGGCGGCTGGCGGCGGCGCTGCATGCGCCGGTGCTGCTGTGCTTCGGCCTGTATGCAGGCGGCAACCGCTACGACCTGCACTTCGAGCGATTCCTGGATCCGGCCGATGGGAGTTCGCCGTTGCCGCCGCGCGGCGAACGTGGCCGCTGGCTGCAGCAGTGCGTGGCCCGTTACGCGGTCCGCCTGGAGCACCATGCGCGCCTGGCGCCGTTCAACTGGTTCAACTTCTTCGATTTCTGGAGCGACAGCCCCGATGAATCCACGCACGACCTCGCGCCTGCGCCTGGCGACCCTGCTGTGCGCGGTCGCGCTGCCCTGCGCCGCGGCGCCTGAGCCGGCCCCCGTCGCGCTGGATGCCGGCTGGGTGCTGCAGGCGGTGGCGCGCCCCGCGCCCAGCCACACGCCGTTCGTCGAACTGCGCGATTCGCCGATGCTCAAGAAGCCCCTGCGGCTGGAAGGCGAGTACCGGCGCCAGTTGGACGGCAGCCTGGTGCGGCAGGTGAACGCCCCGTACGTCGAAACCACCACGCTGGCGGCCGGGGAAGCGGTGGTCGAGCGCCAGGGCCGTGCACCGCGACGCATCGCCCTGCAGCAGGCGCCAGAACTGGCCGCGATCCAGGCCGGGTTCGGCGCGCTGCTGGCCGGTGATCGCGACCTGCTGCAGAAGACCTACAACGTGCACGCCAGCGGCGCGCGCGAACAGTGGACGCTGCGGCTGGTGCCGCGCGATCCACGCCTGGCCGCGTCGCTGCGGCACATCGACCTTTACGGCCGCGGCATCGAGCTGCGTTGCGTGGAGAGCCACCCAGCCAAGGGCGAGCCGCAGCGCACGCTGATGGCCGGTGCGGCCGCCGCGGCGACCGGCATCGACGATGCGGCCGCGTTGGCCGCGTTGTGCCATGGCGCAGGCGGCGCGAAGCGATGACCGAACCCGGGACCTGCTCCCGCTCCCGCCTGGCTTTGCTGGTGGCCTGGCTGCTGGTGCTGGCGGTGGCCGGCTGGCTGCTCGGCCGCGGGCTGAAGGTCGAGGAAGACCTGCGTCGCTTCCTGCCCACGCCACGCACGCCGGCCCAGGTACTGCTGGTGGACGAACTGGGCGAGGGCCCGGGTTCGCGCGTGCTGCTCCTGGCAATTTCCGGCGCCGGACCTGAAGCGCTGGCCGCGCGCTCGCAGGCAATGCGCGGCGCACTGGCGACGCACGCGGAGATCGCGCTCGCGGCCAACGGCGACAGTGGTGGCCTCGACGCGGTACCGGCGCACCTGCGTCCCTACCGCTACCTGCTTTCGCCGACGCTGGACACCCAGCCGCTGGATGCGGCGTTCCTGCGCGATGAGCTGGAGCAGCGCATGCAGGACCTCGGCTCACCGGCCGCCGACCTGGTCGAGCCACTGCTTGCGTCCGATCCGACCCTGGAAACCCTGCGCCTGGCCGAGCGGTGGCAACCGGCGAACGCGCCGCAGCGGCGCCACGGCGTCTGGTTCGATCGCGACGGCAGCCAGGCCTTGCTGCTGGTGCAGACGCAGGCGGCCGGTTTCGACAGCGCAGGCCAGCAGGCGGCGGTGGCGGCGATCCAGGCCGCGTTCCGCGCCAGCGGGCAGGACGCCCCGGAAAGCGATGGCGCCGGCCTGGAAATTTCCGGGCCGGGCGCCTTCGCCGTCGCGATCCGCGACCGCACCGAGCGCGAGATGCGCTGGATCGGCACCGCCGACACGATCGGCCTGCTGCTGCTGCTCGGGCTGGCCTACCGGCGCTGGAGCATCCCGCTGCTCGGCGCGCTGCCGCTGGCCAGTGGCGGACTGGCCGGGCTGGGCGCGGTGGCGTTGCTGTTCGACGGCGTGCACGGGATCACCATCGCCTTCGGTTTCACCCTCATCGGCGTGGCCCAGGATTATCCGATCCACTTCTTCAGCCACCTGCGCCCCGGCCAGTCGCCGCGGGCCAGCGTGCGTGCGTTGTGGCCGACGCTCGTGACCGGGGTGCTGTCCACCTGCATTGCCTACGCGACCTTCCTGTTCTCAGGCGTTGAAGGACTGAAGCAGCTGGCGGTGTTCACCATTGCCGGCCTCGCGGTCGCGGCCGCCAGCACGCGCTGGCTGCTGCCGCGGCTGGTGACGCCGGCGCGGCGCGATCCGGCGCATTCGCTGCTGCTCGCGCGGCTGTGGCGCGGCGTGGAGCGGCTGCCGCGCCCGCGCGTGGCGCTGGCGGTGATCGCCGCGCTGGCATTGGCCGTGATCGCCTTCGCGCCGGGCACGTTCTGGCAGAACGACCTGTCGAAACTCACCCCGGTGCCGCCGGCCGACCTGCATCGCGACGCGCAACTGCGCGCCGAACTGGGCGCGCCCGACGTGCGCTTCATGCTGGCGATGCAGGGCGCCGAGGCCGAGGCGGTGCTGCAGGCATCCGAGCGCCTGGCGCCGGTGCTGGCGCGCCTGCAGGAGGACGGCGTGCTCGATGGCTACGACCTGGCCGCGCGCTACCTGCCCAGCGTGGCGACCCAGCGTGCGCGCCAGGCCGCCTTGCCCGATACGCCGGAGCTGCAGCGCGCGCTCGACACGGCGCTGCTGGACCTGCCGTTCCGCGGCGATGCCTTCGCGCCGTTCGTGGAGGACGTGGCCATCGCCCGCGCGGCCGAACCGTTGACCGCGCACGACCTGGCCGGAACGCCGCTGGAGCTGGCCGTGTCCGGCCTGCTGCTGCAGGGGCCCGAGCATGCGACCGCGCTGGTCTCGCTGACCGGCCTGCACGATCCGGCCGCGCTGTCCACGGCGGTGGCGCCTGCCGGTGCGCAGCTGCTCGACCTCAAGCAGGCGTCCGAATCGCTGGTCGCGCAGTGGCGCGTGCGCCTGCTGGCCGCGCTGGCGGTGGCGGCCCTGCTGCTGGCCGGCACGGTCTGGCTCGCGTTGCGCGCTCCCCGCCGGGTGCTGCGCGTGCTGGCGCCGATGGCGTTGAGCACCTTGCTGATCCTGGCGGTGCTGCGCGTGGTGGGCGTCGAGCTCAACCTGTTCCACCTGGTCTCGCTGATCCTCGCCGCCGGCCTGGGCCTGGACTACGCGCTGTTCTTCGACCATGCCGGCGACGATCGCGACGAGCAGCTGCGTACGCTGCACGCGGTGATCGTGTGCAGCCTGACCACGCTGCTGGTGTTCAGCCTGCTCGCGCTGTCCTCGATCCCGGTGCTGCGCGCGATCGGCGGCACCGTGGCCTTGGGGGTGCTGTTCAATTTCGTGCTGGCGCTGCTGGTGGCGCGCGCACCGGCCAGCAGGCTCGAGTTGTGACCGCGCCGGTGCTCGATCGCGCGGGCATCCTCGCCCGGGTCCCGCACCAGGGCCCGATGTGCCTGTGGGACGAGGTCAGCGGCTGGGATGTGCAAGGCATCCGCTTGCGGGCGTGGAACCATGCCCACCCGAGCCATCCCCTGCGCGCACGCGGCCGCCTGCACGCGCTGGCGCTGTGCGAATACGGCGCCCAGGCGATGGCGGTGCACGGCGGCCTTCTGGCGGCCGGGCAGGGTGGCCGCGCCGCGGCAGGCGTGCTGGTCGCGCTGCGCGACGTCGTGCTCGCGGTGGACCGGATCGACGGCCTCGCCGGCGCGCTGGAAGGCGAGGCCGAACTCGTCGCCGCCTCCGGCAGCAGCCAGCAATACGTGTTCCGCATCCACCACGATGGCCGCCTGCTCGCCAGCGGCCGCGCCGCGGCGATGCTGGGCGGCGGCTTGCCGGGCTGACGCTGGCACGGCGCTGGCACAATAGGGCGATGGAACCCGAGCACACTTCTTCCCGACGCGCGCTGGTCACCGGCGGCAGCGGTGACATCGGCGGCGCGATCTGCCATGCCCTGGCCGACGCCGGGATGGACGTCGTCGTGCATGCGCACGGCAACCTGGCACGCGCCGAGGCGGTGGCCGAGGCCATCCGCGCACGCGGTGGCCGGGCCGAGGCGGTGGCTTTCGACGTCGCCGACGGTGCGGCGGTGGCCACGGCGCTGGAGGCGCTGCTGGGCGAGGGCCGCATCGACGTGGTGGTGAACAATGCCGGCATCCACGACGACGCACCGATGGCAGGCATGACCGACGCGCAATGGCAGCGCGTGATCGACGTATCGCTGCACGGCTTCTTCCACGTCACCCGGCCTTTGCTGCTGCCGATGGCGCGTGCGCGCTGGGGCCGGATCGTCAGCGTGTCCTCGGTGGCGGCGGTATTGGGCAACCGTGGCCAGGCCAACTACGCCGCGGCCAAGGCCGGGCTGCACGGGGCCAGCAAGTCGCTGGCGCGGGAGATGGCCAGCCGCGGCATCACGGTCAATGTCGTCGCGCCCGGCGTGATCGAAGGCGCGATGGCCGATGCACAGTTCCCCGCCGAAACGCTGAAGCAGCTGGTGCCGGCCGCGCGCGCCGGCCGGCCGGAGGAGGTGGCCGCGCTGGTCGCGTTCCTGTGTTCGGATGCCGCCGGCTACATCAACGGCCAGGTGATCGGGATCAACGGCGGCATGGCCTGAGCCTGGGCGTCAGCGCCGGGCTTGCGCCGGCGGCGAGCCCCGCCCGAACAGGGTCAACAGCGGCCCGGTCATCAGCGTGGTGGTGAGCGCCAGCAGCAACAGCAGGGTGAACATCTCAGGTCCGATCAGGCCGGCGTCCAGGCCGACCTTCATCACGATCAGTTCGATCATCCCGCGTGCGTTCATCAGCGAACCCACCGCCAGGCTGTCGCGGGTGCCGTAACCGGACAGCCGCGCACCGAGGCCGCCGCCGGCGATTTTGCCGACGACCGCGACCAGCAGGATCAGCACGAACGCACCGAGCCCGGCGACGGTGAACGCGTCGGCGGTGGTGCCCATGCCCGCCAGCGCGAAGAACACCGGCATCAGCAGCACCAGGGCCAGGTGTTCGATGCGCTCGACCAGGCTGTGGACCAGGCGGTCGTCGCGCGGCAGGCAGGTGCCGAATACGAACGCGCCGAACACCGCGTGCAGGTGCAGCCACTCGGTCGCCGCCGCGCAGGCGAACAACCCGACCAGCAAAGCGGCCAGCACGGTGCCCGAAGGCCGGCCATCGCTGGTGTGGTGCCGCAGCAGCCATGCGTACAACGGCCTGAGCCCGGCGTAGACCAGCACCAGCAAGAGGGCGAGTCCGGACAGCGTTCGCACCAGGGTGGACCAGCCGCCATCGCCGGTGAGCGCGACCAGCAGCGCCAATACGATCCACGCGCCCACGTCCAGCAAAGCTGCCGCCGACAGCGCCAGCCGCCCGATCGGGCTCTGCTGCAGCTGGCGGTCCTTGAGGATCCGCGCCAGCACCGGAAACGCGGTGACCGACAACGCCACGGCCAGGTAGAGCGCGAACGGCCAGAAGCCGACACCCGCCGGGGCCAGCGTCCCGTGCAGCACCGGCGCGACCAGCAGGGCCAGTCCGAACGGCAGCAGCGCCGACAGGCTGGCCACGCGCGTGGCGGCCAGCACCTGCGCGCGGGCGCCTTCCGGTGCGCGCAGCTCGGCGCCGATCACGAACATGAAAAGCACGATGCCCAGCGTCGCCAGGCCCGACAAAGCCGGCTGCGACGCGACCGGAAACAGCGCCGCATGCACGTCCGGCAATGCCGCGCCGAACACGACCGGGCCGAGCAGCACACCGGCGGCCATCTCACCGATCACCGGCGGCTGGCCGAAGCGGGCCAGCAGCAGTCCGCACAGGCGTGCGGCGACCAGGATCACGGCGATCTGCAACAGCAACAGGCCGGTCATGCGTCCCCTCCCCAGGGAATCCAGGAAAAAACCCCTACAGCAACATCGATCCCGCAGCCGGTGCGTTGCCCGCCTCAGCCACCCGCATCCAGGCGTGGCGCCTGCGCGCGCACGCGCCGATATTCGTTCCACACGTCGCCGTGCGCCAGCACCTGGCGCACCACGTGCGAGGTGATCCGGTACAGGTCGCGCAACGGCCGGAAGTGGCTGCGCCGCAGGGGGCCGCCATCGTCGCCGCGGTAGCGCGTCTCCACCGGCACCGACACGCAATGCACGCCGAGCCGGCGCGCCGCGGTGATCAGCAGTTGCGCCTCGAACACGAAATCCTCGCCGGGCACGTCGCCCAGCGCGATGACGCAGGCCGGGTAGTAGCGCTGCCCGCTCTGGGTGTCGGCGATGCGGTGGCCGGCGGCCCAGGCCACGCCCCAGTCGCCGAAGGCGTTGGCCATGCGCCGGTGCGGCGGTGCGGCGGCGCGATGGCGCAGGCGCGCGCCGATCACGATGCAGCGCGGATGCCGCGCCGCGGCTTCGAGCAGGCGCGGCAGGTCGGCCGGGTCGTGCTGGCCGTCGCCGTCGAGAGTCAGCACGCCGCGCGCGCCACGGGCGTGCGCCTCGGCGAAGCCGCTGCGCAGCGCCGCGCCCTTGCCGCGCCGTTGCGGATGGCGCAGCACGGTCACCGGCAGGTCGCGCAGCTGCTCGCCGGTACCGTCGTCGGAACCGTCGTCGACCACGATCACCCAGGGGCAATGGCGCAACGTCTGCTCGACCACTTCGCGGATCCGCAAAGCTTCATTGAGCGCCGGGATCACCACCGCGACCTCACCGGTGCGCACGCCATGCTCAGTCATGGAGAAGCTCCACGTGCAGCACGCGCCCGTCACCGGCCGGCAGGATCGCGTGGGCGGCGCCGAGGGCCAGTGCTTCGAAAAGCGCGAGCATCGGCGCCATCGCATTGCCTGGGGCAATCCGCGTGGTGGGGGCGGGTGCTTGGCCGTCGGCGAGCGACACGCTAAGCCGCGGCCGGCCCGCCACGGGCGGTCCCAGCACCAGCGCCGCGCCAAGCAGCCCTTCGGTCGGCGCCACCTGGCGCAGCAGGCCGGGGGCGCTGCCGTCGTAGCCGACCAGCAGCACGCCCGGCGCGCCGGTGGCGAGCTGCGCCACCGCTTCGAGCAGGCCCATCGAGAATTCGGCGCTGATCGCGGTGGCAGGCGCCATCGCGCCACTGGCGATCGTCCAGTAGCCGGCCGCGGCGTTGTGCACCGAGTTGTGGAAACGGGTCGGCGACAGTTCCAGCGGTGCGCTGGCCAGGGTCTGGCAGAGGTTCTCGGTGATCGCCAGGTCGCCATAGGTGGACACGAACACCGATGGCAGCGTCGCCGGATCATGCCCGGCATCGATGCAGGCCGCCTGTGCGGCCTCGAGTGCGACCAGCACCGTATCCGGGGCGCGCCGACGCTCGTTGGGCGGCAGCAGCGCCGGTGCCGGCCGCGTGACGGCCTCGTCGCCCAACGCTGCGCCCTGCAGCACGGCGCGGTACGCCGCCCACGAAGGCGCCTGCGCGGTCCACAAGCCGATGCCTTCGATCCCGACGCTGGGCGGCGTGCGGTTCATGCGCGGCCGAACACCAGGGAACAGTTGTTGCCGCCGAAGCCGAACGCGTTGTTCATCGCATATCCGATGGGTTGCTGCACGGTCTGGAACCGCACCTGCGGACCGCAGGCCGGATCGGGCTCGCGGCTGTTGAGCGTGCCCGGCAGCAGGCCGTCTTCCAGTGCGAGCAGGGCGATCACCGATTCGACGATCCCGGCCGCGCCCAGCGTGTGTCCGGTCCAGCCCTTGGTCGAACTGGCATGCAGCGTGTCGGGGAACAGCGCGGCGATCGCCTGTGCCTCGACGGTGTCGTTGGCGGGCGTGGCCGTGCCATGCAGGTTGAGATAGCCGATCGAGCCCGGCTCGAGCCCGGCGCGGGCCAGGGCATCGGCCATCGCCCGCCGCGCACCCAGGCCCTGCGGATGCGGTGCGGACATGTGGTGGGCGTCGCTGGATTCGCCGTAGCCGCACAGCCAGGCGCGCGCGTCGCCGCCGGCGTGTTCGAGCAGGGCGAATCCGCCAGCCTCGCCGAGCGAAAGTCCGTCGCGCCGCGCGTCGAACGGCCGGCATGGATCGGACGAGACCAGCTGCAGGGCGTTGAACCCGTAGAGCACGCTGCCGCACAGGGTGTCCACGCCACCCACGATCGCCGCGTCGGCCAGCCCGGCATGCAGCAGCCGTGCGGCGAGTGCGAAGACCTTCGCGCTGGAGGAGCATGCGGTGGCCACGGTCATGCACGGACCGCGCGCGCCGGTGGCCAGTGCGACGAAATCGCCAAGCGCGTGTGGTGAGTGCACCAGCAGGCGCACCAGCGCGTCGGGGATGCGGCCATCGATCTGCTGCGCGTACGCCGCTTCGGTTTCGCCGATGCTGGAAGTGGAGGTGCCCATCAGCACCGCCACACGGGTGGCGCCGTGGCGCGCGACCGCGGCGGTGGCCGCGTCGAGGAAGCCATCCTGGTGCAGCGCGTGCCAGGCCAGCCGATGGTTGCGCGATTCCCACTCGCCGAACGCGGCGGGCAACGCGACCTGCTCCAGACCGTCGACCCGGCCGATCCAGCAGTCCAGGCGTGGCTCGGGGCCGAAGTCGTTGCGGCGCAATCCGCTGCGACCGGCACGCAGGGCCTCGCGTTGCGCACGCAAGCCCGCCCCGAGCGCGGTGGTCGCGGTATGGGCGGTGATGGCGAGTGGAGCGCCGCTTCGCGGTGGAAGGACTGGTTGCAAGCGGGACGGGCTGGCGGACTGGCCGGCGAGTATAGCCACAGCCCCGCGTGCGTCCGGTGTGGAGGAACATGAACGGTCGCAGTGCGAGAAGCAGCGGTCGCGCGCTTCCGCGCCTGCCGCATTTAATCCACAATCCCCGGGTTCCTCCACACAGGGCAGGGCGCGGCACGCGCGCATGCAAGCCTACGTCTACAAGAGCCTCCGCAAAGCCGACACCTATGTGTTCCTCGCCACCCGCGACGACTTCACACGGGTGCCCGAGCCGGTGCGCGCGCAGCTGGGCGAACTGGGCTTCGTGCTCGAGGTCATGCTGACTCCCGGGCGCCGTCTCGCCCAGGCCGATGCGGCGGTGGTCCGCACCAATCTCGCCGCACGCGGGTTCCACATCCAGTTCCCACCGGGCACGCCGCCGGTGCGTGACGATGGCTGAGGCCCTTCCACGCTCGCGGCGTTTCGCGCTGGGCGCCGGTGTCGCCGGCATCGCGCTGGGCGTGCTGGCCGGTATCGAGGGACCGGTGTCGCTGTTGCCCGGACTGCTGGCCCAGCTGCTGCTGGCGCTTGCGGTGTCCTGGTGGACCGGCACCCGGCCCGTGCCTGCGGACCTGCGCGCGCTGAAGCCGGCGCTGTCCGGCCTGTCGCTGCTGTGGGGATTGGGCCTGCTGTTCACCCTTGTGCTGCTGGCCTGGCCACTGCAGGCCCTGCGCCAGAGCGGCGGCCTCGGTGCCGCGCTGGGCGCCAGCGCGATGGGCGCGATGGTGCTGCTCGGCCTGTGGCGGACCTGGCCGGTCTGGCAGGCCCTGGAGCGCGAGGCCGTGCACCTTGGCACCGCGTGGCGGCGACTGGCGCAGCAGGAGACCGGCACCTGGGCCGGGCTCGGCGCCGCCGGCGCCGTGGCCGCGATCCTGGGTGGCCTGCTGCTGTTGGGCTGGCCGGGCCTGCTCGACTCCCCTGCACGCTGGGCCGTGGCCGCGGTGCTCGCCCTGGCGCAGCCGGCCCTGCACCTGGTCCTGCAGCGGGCGCCCGCGCCGCGCACCCTGGCCGGGCCCCTAGAATTCCTTGCCGCGGCCGACGCGCCGCCGGCCGAATCCCTGCCCGAGGTCCTCACGGGTGATCCGGGTGCGCTGGCCGCCGAACTGCATGCCGCCGCCCGCACCGGGCGCGTCGATCGCGCCCTGCAGCTGCTGGATGCCGGCGCCGACGCACATGCCGCGCCCCCGGCCGGCGAGCGCGACCAGCGCAGCCTGGCTGCGCTGGCGGCGGTACTGCCGGACCTGCGCCTGCTGCGCGCGCTGATCGTGCGTGGCGTGGACCTCAACAGTGGCAGTGCGGGCATGACCCCGCTGCTGGCCGCGACCCGCGACAGCTGGCATGGCCGTCCCGAAGCGGTGATGACCCTGCTGGCCAACGGCGCCGATCCGCGGGCCGCCGACACCGAGGGCAACACCCCGCTGCACCACGCCGCGCGCAGCACCGATCCGGGCGTGGCCGCCTTGCTGCGCGACGCCGCTGCCGAGATCGATGCGCTCAACCACGAAGGCTTCTCGCCGCTGGGCGTGGCCTGTGCCAGCGGCAACTGGCGGCTGGCCAGGTTCCTGCTCGAACGCGGCGCCAGGCCCGAACCGGTGGACGGCCAGCCGGCGCTGCTGGCCGCCGCGGCGACCGAAGAAGACGACACGGCCGGCGTACAGCTGCTGCTGAAGTTCAAGGCGAAAGTCGCAATGCCCGGCCGCAACGGCCGCACCGCGCTGCACGAAGCCGCGCTGGCCGGGCATGCGGACATCGTCGCCGCCTTGCTGGCCGCCGGCGCCGACCCGCAGGTCCGCGACGCCGCCGGGCGCACGCCCTGGCTGGAGGCGGCACGCGCGCTGCGCGGCGGCGTGGTCGAACATCTCGCCGCGCAGCGGATCGACGTGGCCGCCACCGATGCCGAGGGACGCAACGCCCTGGCCCTCGCTGCCGGCGCCGAACAGGCTTCGCTGGCGCTGGTGCGGCGCCTGCTCGAGCTGGGCGTGGATCCTGCGCAGGCCGACCACGGCGGACGTCGCGCGATCGATATCGCCGCAGAGTCCGGACGCTGGTCGATCGTCGCCGCGCTCGATCCGGCCTATCCGCTACCCGCGGCGGTGGCCGAGGCCGCGGCGGAAAATCCGGTCGACGAGCGGCCGCCGCTGGCGCTGCTGCGCGATGGCCTGCAGGCGGGACGCATGGAAGGGCTGGCGGCGCTGGCCCGGCTGTGTGCGCCGTCCGAACTGGGCGGCCTGCTGCACGACCCGACCTTGCGCACGCACGCGGGGATGGTCGAGTGGCTGCTGGCGCACGGCGCCGACCCGGAAGTGGCCATCGACGGTGAGACCGCGTTGACCGCGTTGCTCGGTGAAGGAGGCGATGCCGCCGCCGCGATCCAGGTCCTGCTCGGCCATGGCGCCTCGCCGGCCGGTGCCGGCGGACTGGCGCGCCTGCTCGCCGCATGCGTGCAGCGCGACCAGGCCCAGCGCAGCCACGAGCAGCTGGCGCTCGACCTGTTCGCGCAGGGCGCCGATCCGTTCGCGCCTTCCACCGGTGGCGACCCCGCGCTGTCGCTGGCGGTGCGCCTGGGCTGGCTGCGCCTGCTCGATGCCCTGCTCGACGCCGGCGTGGACCGCGAGGTCCGCGACAGCCACGGCATGACCGCGCTGCACCTGGCCGCGGCATTGGGCCGCGAATCCGCGTTGCGCCGGCTGGTTGCCCAGGGCGCCTCGCCCGACGCGCGCGCCGCCGACGGGCAGACGCCGCTGGGCGTCGCCCTGGCCAGCGGCCGCCGCGATCTTGCCGACTGGCTCGACTGGCGCGTATGGCCGCTGCCAAAGCGGCCCTTGCGCGAAGCCGACGTGGTGTCGGCGGCGATGGCCGGCGATGCCGACGCGGTGCGGCGCCTGCTCGAGCTCGGTTTCCCGGTCGATGCGGTCGATGCGCAGGGCTGTACCGGCCTGCTGCGTGCCGCCGGCGGTGGCCATGCCGCGGCGGTCGACCTGCTGCTGGCACGCGGCGCCGACCCGCAGCACGCCGCGCACAGTGGCGCCACGCCGCTGTCGGCCGCGGTGAGCATGCGCCAGACCGCGATCGTGACCGCGTTGCTGGATGCCGGCGCCGATCTCGAACACCGCCTGCCCGGCGGCGTGACCGTGCTGATGCTCGCTTCGGCGCTGGGCCTGGCCGACATCACCGCGCGCCTGCTCACCGCCGGCGCCAACATCGATGCAGGCGACAGCCAGGGCCTGGCACCGCTGCACTGTGCCGCGCTCTACGGATTCACCGGCCGCGACCGCACCCGCCTGCTCGCCTTGTTCGACACCCTGCTGCTGGCCGGCGCCGAGGCGGACATGCCGGCCGCCGGCGGCGTGACGCCCCTGCTGCTGCTGCTGGGTGCGCGTGCCGAACCCGGCGGTGCCTGCGACGAGAACGTGGTCCTGGCCGGCCTGGAACGGCTGCTGGAGGAGGGCGTGTCGCTGGAAGTGCAGGACCCGCGCGGCTTCGGTCCGTTGCACCTGGCCGCACTGCATGGCCTGCGCGGCGTGGTCCAGCGCCTGCTGCGCGCCGGCGCCGACCCGGACCTGCGCGATACGCTCAACCGCAGTCCGCGCGAGATCGCGGTGATGCGCGGCTTCGTCGATGTAGCCGGCGAATTCGCACCGGCCCAGACCGGCGTTTCCATGGCCAGGTTCCTGCGCGAACCACGCGGCTGAGGCGCCCCTGCGGAGCGCTGCCTGCGCTTCTTCCTTGCGCGTAACGCCTGCCTGGGCGGGAGGCTGCCGGATCGCCGCGTGCGACGCGGTCGAGCCGTATGGCTACCGGGTCGGATCGGTGCTTTGCGGCGAATCGCCGGAATCCTGCGCCAACCCCGGGCCATCGCCCGAATCGGCCTCGAACAGCCGCTGCAGGTCCCTGCGTGCCTCGCGTGCGTTCTGCACCACCGCCGCGTCGTCGTCGTACACCAGGTACTGGTCGCGCAACAGCGTCTCGTCGTGTTCGCGGAAGCGCTGCACATGATCAGCGGCGACATCCGCCGGCACGCCCAGTTCCAGCAGCACGCGCTCGCCCACTTCCAGGCTGGTCCCGAGCAGTTCGCGGAAGGGCTCGGCGCCGAGGTCCATCAATCGCCATACATGCTGGCGGTTGCGCGCCCGCGCCAGGATCTTCGCGTGCGGGTAGAGGCGGCGGATCAGGCGCACCGCGCGCAGGTTGCTGTCCGGATCGTCGGTGCAGATCACGAACAGCCGCGCATGGTCGGCGCCTGCCGCGCGCAGCAGGTCCGGTCGGGTGGGATCGCCGTAGAAGATGCGGCCACCGCTGCGGCGCACGTCTTCGACCTGTTCGGCGCTGCTGTCCAGGGCCACGTAAGGAATGCGCTGGGCGGCCAGCAGCCGCGCCACGATCTGGCCGAAACGGCCGACACCGGCGATCACCACTTCCGGCGGGTGCGAGGCCGCGTCCGGGACGTCGAAATGCCGGGGTTCGGGTTGCGGATGGTGGGCCTCGAGGCGACGCATGCGTCCGTCAAGCGCCAGCAGCAGCAGCGGCATCAGCGCCATCGACACACCGACCACCGCCACCAGCCGGTCGTGGTTCTCGGTCGACACAAGCCCCACACGCAAAGCCTCCTGGAACACGACGAACGCGAACTCGCCGCCCAGCCACAAGGTGCCGCCCAGCATCAGCGCATGGCTGGCCGACAGGCCGGCGGCGCGGCCCACGCCGAACAGCACGGTGAACTTCACCAGCAACAGCAGGGCCACGCCACTGGCGACCAGGCCGGGCTCGGCGGCGATCCGGTCCAGGTCGATGCCCATGCCCACGGCGATGAAGAACAGTCCCAGCAGCAGGCCCTTGAACGGCTGGATCTGCGATTCGAGTTCGTGCCGGTATTCGGAATCGGCCAGCAGCACGCCGGCGATGAAGGCGCCCAGGCCCGGGCTCAGCCCGGCTTGCTGCATGATCCAGGCGCTGCCCAGCACCGCCAGCAGGGCGGTGGCGGTGAACACTTCCGGCGCCTGCGTGCCGGCGACGATCCGCAAGGCACGGTGCATCAGCAGGCGGCCGCCGAAGTAGACCAGCGCCAGCGCGCCGAGCGCATGGCCGACCATCGTCCAGGTCAGCGTCTCGTTCTTCACCCCGCCCAGCAGCGGGATCACGGCCAACAGGGGAATCGCGATCAGGTCCTGGAACAGGAGGATCGCGAACGCCAGCCGGCCGAAGTCGCTGGCCAGCTGCTTGCGCTCGGCCAGCAGCTGCAGGCCCACGGCGGTGGAAGACAGGGCCAGCCCGATCCCGGCGACCAGCGCGCCCTTCCAGTGCACGTGGTAGGCGAGCAGCCCGGCACCCAGCAGCAGCGCCGACAGCAGCACCTGCGTAGTTCCGGCACCGAACACCTGCCGCCGCATCAGCGCCAGCCGTTTGGGCGACAGCTCCAGCCCGATCACGAACAGCAGCATGACCACGCCGATCTCCGACGCCGCCAGGATCCGGTCCGGCTCGCTGACCACCCCGATCCCGTCCGGCCCCAGCAGCACGCCGGTGGCCAGGTAGGCCAGCACCGCGACCAGCCCCAGCTTGCGGAACAGCGGCACCGCGATGATCGCGGCGAGCAGCAGGACCAGCGCCAGTTCCAGGCTAAGGGAGGAGGTCATCGAGGTGTCCATCGCCCGGGATTATGCGGCGCGGCGCCGTGCACACCATGGGTGGGCCGGGTCCATTCCCGCGCGGCCCGCGCCGGCCTGGCCACACCCGGCGATGGCGGCCCCGGCCGCCCCGCAGGCAGGGTCGCCCCCCGGGTCCGCACCCGTGGCCCGCGGCGCGCTAACGGAGGCTCCTCCTCGGGGTGTGCGGCGGCGTTCGAACCAGCGATCAGGCCTGGGTGGCGAAGATGCGCTGCCAGGCCGAGCACTGGATGGGCAGCCCGTCAGTACCGCGATGCGCACCGTCGCCATCGATGCCGGGATGCCACACCACCGCGCTTTTCCATACCGTTGCGTCCGGAATGGTCTGGTTCCGGGCCTGTAATTCCCAAAAATCATAAGGGCTCATTCCTCTTGATCTCAGATGAATGGCTTGAATCGTTTGGTTTTTGTTAATCAAGGCGTACATTTTCATTAAATTCGTGACTTAAGTCACGGTTTAAACAAATATGTAACGTGAACCTTCCCTGACTATTGACCATGACCCCTGCCATAAGTCACGGTCTGGAACGCCCTTCCGGGCCACTTCTTATTCGGGGAAAACATGAAACGCTCATCTCTGAACCGCAACTTGCGGCGCAGCGCGCTGACCGTGGCGCTGGGTTTGTGCTTCACCTCGGCAGTACATGCGCAGCAGGCCACCGGTGCGTTGTTCGGCCAGGCGGCGTCCGGCGAAACGGTCGTCATCGAGAATCCGGCCACCGGCTTCCGGCGCGAGCTCGTGGTCGGTGCCGATGGCGGATACCGGGTGCCTTCGATCCAGCCCGGCAGCTACCGCGTCACCCTCAAGCGCGCCGATGGCAGCACCGCGGTGCGCGACGTCACCGTCAGCGTGGGTACCGGTACGCCGGTCAACTTCGCGGCGGGCGGCGGCACCACTCAACTGGATGGGGTAACCGTGGTGGGTACGCGCGCGGTCAACCCGATCGACGTGTCCTCGGTCGCTTCCACCAGCATCCTCACCGCCGAGCAGATGGCCAAGATCCCCGTATTGCGCGATGCGACCTCGGTCGCGCTGCTGGCGCCCGGCACGGTCCGTGGCGACACAGCCTTCGGCAACCTGGCCTCGTTCGGCGGCTCCTCGGTCGCCGAGAACCAGTACTACGTCAACGGCTTCAACATCACCAACTCGTACCGCAGCCTGAACTTCGCCCAGGTGCCGTTCGAGGCGATCGCTGAACAGCAGACCATGACCGGTGGCTACGGATCGGAGTTCGGCCGCTCGCTCGGTGGCGTGGTCAACCAGGTGACCAAGCGCGGCACCAACGACTTCCAGGCCGGCGGCAACATCTTCTGGTCGCCCGATTCGCTGCGTTCGGAGGTGGCAAACACGTACTACTCCAACCCGCTGGTGCCCGGCGACCTGGGCAAGCTGCGGCAGGACAACTCCAACGACACGCTGGGCGGGATGCAGGCTGCGGTGTGGGCCGGCGGCGCGCTGGTCAAGGACAAGCTGTTCGCCTATGGCGTCCTGACCTACAGCAAGGTCGACCGGGAGGACTGGGGTACGGTGCTTTCGCGCACGAATACCGATGAGTCGGAGAAGGGCGATCCCACCTGGCTGGTCAAGCTGGACTGGAACATCACCGACGACCACCACCTCGAATTCACCGGCCTGTCGGACAAGCGCACCACCACCACCAAGACCTACCTCAACACGGTGGGCGAGCTGGATCGCGGCAACCTCGTGGGCACCTCATACGCCGAGTCGGGCGGCGAGAACTACGTCTTCCGCTACACCGGCTACCTCACCGAGGCTTTCACGGTGTCCGCGCTGTACGGCACCAGCGACTACTCCCGCTCGCGGCGCCTGGTCACGGCGGACGGACAGCAAGTGGAATACGGTGGCGACCTCAACCAGCCGGCGACCGGTTGCCCGGTCATCACGGATATCCGTCCCGGCTATCGCCAGGCGATCACCGGTGCCTACTCCAGCTCGTGCAACATCACCGGCACTTCGATCGACCGTGTCGACTCCAAGGACACCCGCGACCAGTTCCGCCTGGACTTCGACTGGGAGATCGGCGACCACCGCGTCGGCTTCGGCTACGACACCGACGACTTCGAGTCGGTGGCCGGCACGTCGCTCGAGGGCGGCCGCATCTGGCGCTATTCGACCAACAACGGCCCGGACGGGCTGGCCAATACCGGCGACGAGTTCGACATCGTCCGTGAGCAGATCGTCAACCAGGGCTCGACGGTGCGAGTCGAGCAGCACGCCTACTACCTCGAGGACAACTGGCAGGTGACCGACACCTTCCAGGCCTATATCGGCCTGCGCTGGGACACCTTCGAGAACTTCAACGGCGAAGGCGATGCCTACGTCAAGATCGAGAACCAGTTCGCCCCGCGCCTGGGCTTCTCCTGGGACGTCAACGGCGACTCCAGCTGGAAGGTCTACGGCACCGCGGGTCGCTACGCGCTGCCGCTGACCTCCAGCGTGGCCGTGCGCGGCGCCAGCGCCTCGCTGTTCACCCGCCAGAACTTCAACTTCACCGGCGTCGACCCTGTGACCGGCGCACCGATCGGGCTGACGCCGCGCGCTGCGCTGAGCTACATCAACGGCGAATTCGGCGAGCCGAAGAACGCGGCGACCATCGCCTCGAAGAACCTGGATCCGATGTACCAGGACGAGTACATCCTGGGCACCCAGTACCAGCTGACCGAGCACCAGTCCGTCGGCGTGAAGGGCACCTACCGCAAGCTGAAGGCGGCCATCGACGACAACTGCGACTACACGCCGATCTTCGACATGGCCGTGGCAGATGGCCTGGATCCGGTCCTGCCGAGCAGCGGCTTCCCGTACTGCCGCATGTTCAACCCGGGCGCCGATTCGGTCTTCGTGACCGACATCGAGAACAACGGCGTGATGACCGAGTACACCATCCCGGGCGAACTGCTGTCTCCGCCGGCCAAGCGCAGCTACGAGGCGCTGGAGCTGTTCTGGGACGGCAGCTGGGACAAGTGGTTCGCCAGCGCGTCGTACACGATGGCCTGGAACAAGGGCAACACCGAGGGCGGCGTGAAGTCGGACATCGGCCAGTCCGATACCAGCGTCACCCAGGACTTCGACTACAAGGAACTGGCCGTCGATTCATACGGCTACCTGCCCAACGACCGCCGCCACAGCCTGAAGGTGTTCGGCAACTACCAGATCAACGACGAGTGGTCGGCGGGTGGCAACCTGCTGGTGCAATCCGGCCGTCCGATCAACTGCCTCGGCGTGCTGTACCCGTACCACGGCGGCATCCATCCGTACGGCGCTTCGTTCTTCCGTTGCGGCACCACCGAGGCTGGCGGCGTCAACGGTCCGTCCGAGCCGGTGCCGCGCGGTACCGCCGGGCGCCTTCCCTGGACCAACTCGATCGACCTCAACATCGCCTATTTCCCGAAGTGGGCGAGCGGCCTGGCGTTCAAGATCGACGTGTTCAACGTGTTCGACAGCCAGAAGGTCACGTCGGTCACCGAAGTGGCCGAGGACGGCACCACGGGCGTGCCGCTCAACACCTACCTGGTGCCGCGCAGCTTCCAGGCGCCGCGCTCCGTCCGCTTCATGGTCCAGTACGACTTCTGATCCAGAAAAGAACCACTTAGCGGTACTTACTCTCCAGGCCGCCGCAAGGCGGCCTTTTTTTTGTTGGTATAGCGCCCGGTGCCGCGCGATCGCCCATGGAGGCGGCTATGCTTGGTCATCCAATCCAGATGGGCGCCATGCAGTCGGTCACCGAATCCTGGCAGGCGGCCCAGCGGCTGGAGGCGGCCGCTGCGTGGCAACAGGCCCAGCCCTTGTATGCGTCGATCCTGGCCCAGGAGCCGGACCACGTTCCGGCGCGTTTGCGCATGTCCCGACTGGAGCAGTTCGCCGACCGCTACGGACCGGCGCGCGCCCATGCGCTGCATGCGGCCGAGGCCGTCCGCCGTGGCATCGGCGTGCGCAATATCGGCTATGTCAGCGGCCGGTTGCTGGACTTCGCCGAGGAAGGCGAAGTCGCTTCGCTGATCCTGTCCGCGGACTGGCGCGACCCGGAGGTGATCCGGCATTCGCCGACGCTGGCCCAGCACCTGTGGCTGTCCGGCCGCTACGCCGACGCATTGCGCCTGCTCGACGCGATCGAGCCGTTGACCACGCCGCATCCGCTGTTGCACTTCACCCGCGCCAACGTGCTGCGCTACCTGGGTGACATGCCGGCCGCCGAACGCCACTACGAGGCCTGCCTCGCCCTGTCGCCGGGAATGGCCGACGCACACTGGGCGCTGGCAACGCATTCGCGCGCGAATCCGCCGCTGTCGCGCCTGCCACGGCTGCAGCGTGCGTTGCAGGACGCCAGTGATGACGCCGCCCGCGCGCACCTGCTCTATGCCCGGTTCCGCGAGCATGATGACGCCGGCGACACCGCCGCGGCGTGGGACGCCCTGTCGAGCGGCGCGGCCCTCATGCACCGCCGCGATGCCTTCTGCGCGCGCCTCGAAGCCGAGATGCTCGAGACCCTGATGGATGCCCCTGTGGCGCCGCCCGGATCCGGCGACGCAACCGGGCCGCGCCCGGTATTCGTGGTCGGCATGCCTCGCACCGGCACCACCTTGCTGGACCGCGTCCTCGGCAACCATCCACAGGTGCATTCGCTGGGCGAACGCAACGACCTGGCCGCGGCCATTTCCGAGGCGAGCGGACACTTCTTCCATCCCGCATTGCGCAGCGGCGTGCCGGAGTTGATGGAAATGGCCGCGCGCGCGGACGTGGGCGAGCGCTACCTGCGACGTGTGCGTCGCGACGCGCCGTCCGTCAGCCACCTGGTCGACAAGAATCCGCTCAACCTGTTCTGCATCCCGGCGATCCTGCGCGCGCTGCCACGGGCGCGCGTGCTCGTCCTGCGCCGCGAGCCGATGGACGCCTGCTTTTCCAACCTCAAGGAGCTGTTCCAGGGGGGCGCCTACGCCTACAGCTACGCGCTGGAAGACCTGGCCGGTCACTGTCGCAACGTGCGGCGCTGGACGGCGCATTGGGCGCGCGTCGCTCCGGAGTCGGTCCGCGTGGTTGACTACGAAGCGCTGGTACGCGATCCAGCTTCGGTGGCCGCCTCGTTGTTGCCGTTCCTCGACCTGCCAGCGCACGCCAGCCTGCATGACATCGCGGGCAACACCGCGCCCGTCTCCACCGCCAGCAGCAGCCAGGTCCGCGAAGGCGTGCACCAGCGTGCGGTCGGCGCGTGGCGTCGCTACGAGGCGCAGCTGCAGCCCTTGCGCGAAATGCTGGGCGAGCACGCATGACGTTTCCCGCGCCGCCCGAGCTGTGGACGCTGCTTTCGACTGCCGAGCAGCGCGCGTCGGGCCAGGATTGGCAGGGTGCGATCGCCGCCTACCAGCAGGCGCTGGACCGGGTCCCCGGCGACGCCTACACCCTGGTCCAGCTGTCCTACGTGCATTCGCTGGCGGGGCACTACCGCCTGGCGCAGGAGCATGCGCTGGCGTCGGCGCGCAGCGGCGCCAGCGATCCGGCATTGCTGATGGAGTTGCTGCCGCGGCTGCGCACCTTCAACCAGATGCAGGCGATGCTGGCCTGCATCGAACGGCTGCTGCCGATGTCGCGCATGCCGATCCCCTTGCTGATCGCCGTGGCTGCGCAGCTGAGCTACGCGAACCTTCCGGACCGGGCCATCGGGTTCCTGGACGAAGCGCGCCGCGCCGATCCCGATTTCCCGCCCACGCTGCTGTCGCGCGCCCAGGTGCTGACCTACCTGGGCCGATTCGACGAAGCCGGTGATGACCTGCAGCGGGCGCTGCGGCGCGCGCCGGAGATCGCGCAGGGCTACTGGCTGCAGGCCTGGATCGGCCGCCAGACCGCCGGGCGGAACCATGTCGATGCGATCCGGCGCGAACTGGCACGGCCGGGGCGCAAGCCCGAGGACGTGGCGTTGCTGGGTTTCGCCCTGCACAAGGAACTGGACGATCTCGGGCAACCCGAAGAGGCATGGCAGGCGCTGGTGCTGGCCTGCCGCGCCAAGCGCTCGAGACTGGTGTACGACACCGCGTCGAGTACCGTGTTGTTCGGCGCGCTCGCGCGCTTCCGCCCGAAAAGAGAGAGTGCGGGGACGCCGGATGCGGCGACCGGGCGCTGTCCGGTCTTCATCGTCGGCATGCACCGCTCCGGAACCACGCTGCTGGAGCAGTTGCTCGACCGCCATGCGGATGTGCAGGGACTGGGCGAGCTCTACGATTTCACCAGCGCCATGCGCCATGCGACCGACCATCATTGCAAGGGCGTGATCGATCCCGTCGTGGTCCAGCGTGCAGGCGATGCGGACCTGGCCCAGGCAGGGCAACGCTACCTGGATGGCCTGGAGTGGCGGCTCGGGCCGGCGCGCTGCTTCGTCGACAAGCTCCCGTCCAACTTCCTCAACGTCGGTTTCATCCTCGAGGCCTTGCCGCAGGCGCGCATCCTGCACATGGTCCGCGATCCGGTCGAAACCTGCTTCTCCAACCTGCGCGAGCTGTTCTCCGAGGCCAATGCCTACAGCTACGACCCGATCGAACTGGCCGACTACCATCGCCTGCAGGCGTCGCTGATGGCGCAGTGGCGCAGCCGCCATCCCGACCGCATCCTCGAGGTGGACTACGGTCGCCTCACCCGCGATCCCGCGGGCGAGATGCAGCGGGTC
This sequence comes from Pseudoxanthomonas daejeonensis, assembly GCF_010093205.1. Taxonomy (GTDB): domain Bacteria; phylum Pseudomonadota; class Gammaproteobacteria; order Xanthomonadales; family Xanthomonadaceae; genus Pseudoxanthomonas; species Pseudoxanthomonas daejeonensis. The sequence continues at coordinate 169,310 of NZ_PDWN01000006.1, read as the reverse complement.
GCGGCGTTCTGTGGAATCCCGTACGACGCGGCGATGCTCCTTCCGGGCTCGGGACGTGCGGTGGTCACCGCCAGCGCGGTGCAGGTGCGCGACGGAATCCAGGTGCGCGAGCAGCCCAAGTGGGCACCCTACGAACGCTGGCTCACGCCGATGATCGAAAGGCTGCACGCGCCCTGAGGGACGATGTGTGAGGCCATCGCGGATCGGAACGCCAGCAGGCCATGGTGCCGATGGCGGGTCGATCCAGCCTGAGTGTGCGGATAGATCCCGTCAGCCCACCACGGCCTGCAGCAGGTGCTTGCCGAACTTCCCGCTCGCGGTCGCGCTGACCATGACGATCGCATAGGCGAAAACCACGCCCATCGCGCCGAGCGCGGCCACCAGCGGCCATCGCAGGGTGCGTGGGAGCGCGAGCCGCTTGTGCTGGTTGCGGATGAAGAACTCGGCGACCAGCAGGTTTGGGACAAAGAACAGGTACAGGATCCCGTAGTCGAACAGGCCGAAGGTGTTGCCCTTGCCCACGCCGATGCCGCCGGTGAGGTCGTTCCATGCGCGGATCTCGAGGTCGAACACCCACGAGCCCAGCACCATCGCGAACAGGCGGATGGCCCATGCCCGGTGCAGGTCGAATCGCTTCGCCCGGGCGTGGACGTAGGCCATGACGGCGCTTGAAGCCAGTACTGATCCCCATATGGCGAACGCGATCGACGCGGCCGGCGCATACGCGCCGCGGGTGAGGATGAACGACATGCCGCCGACCCCGGCGAGGAAGCCTGCGGTCACATAGACCCGGCCCGTCCAGCGGTGCACGGCGCGATGGCGCGCGCGGATCCGGGCCGAAAGCAGGATCGGCCAGGCCAGCACCAGGATCGTGCCCATGACGAAATGCAGGCCGATGCCGATATTGGCGATCCAGTCCGACGCGCTCGGCATCGGCAGGCCCGCCACCAGCTCGTGCCACTGCTCGAAGTTGCGGTGCGTGGCGCCGGTGGCGCGCAGCACGATGTAGATGCCGAACGTCCCCAGTCCCAGCACGGTCGCCCCGTAGAAGAACCGGCCGAGCCAATGCAGCGGCTCCTGGTCGGCTGTCGCCGGCCGCGACCGGGGCTGGCCCAGGGCCAGCCTGCTCTGCTCGTTCATGGCATCCATCCCTTCGTGGCGGGCGCCGGATCGTGCCGGCGTTACCAGCTTCGCGTCGCCGCGCGACGCAGTCCTGAGGGCAGTCGCAGGCTTGGCGCAGGCCGGGCGGGAAAGCTTGGGGCAGGCTTAGGCGATGGCCTAGCGCGCCTATACTCGATGGAGGGGAACGATCGCCGGGGGCGTATGTCGCAGCCTGTTCCAAGCAACCTCGTCCTGGACGGCCTGGTCATCGACTTCTCCGGCCGCCGCCTGGTGCGCGACAGCGAAACGCTTGCGTTGGAACCCAAGGCGTTCGCCGTACTCGCATTGCTGGCCGGCTCGCCCGGCCGGGTATTCACCCGCGACGAAATCCTGGACACGGTCTGGGGCCATCGTCACGTCACCCAGGGCGTGCTGAACCGGATCGTGAGCCTGCTGCGCCATGCGCTCGGCGAAGATGCGATGCATCCGCGCCTGCTGCACACGGTGTACGGGATCGGCTACCGCTTCGACCTGCCCGTCGCGGAGCCGGTCTCCGCTGCAGCGGCAGGAAGCGAGGTCGACGCGCCTGCGGCCACTGCGGCCACTGCGGCGAACGGGATGTCGGGAATGTCGGCGGCGGCCACGCAACCGCCACCGCGACGCGCCTGGCCCATCCTGGCCTTCGTCGTGTTGCTGCTGGCGGTCGCGGCGGCCTGGCTGGCAGGAAGGGAAGGGCGAATCCAGCCGCCAGCGGAGGCAAGGGTTTCGGCCGCCGGAGAGCCGTCACTGGCCGTGCTGCCGTTCGCCGATCTTTCCCGCGCCCGCGACCAGGAATACCTCGCCGACGGCCTGGCCGAGGACATCCTCAACCAGCTTGCCCGGTCGCAGTCGCTGCGGGTGGTGGGGCGCACGTCCAGTTTCTCCTTCAAGGGAAGGAGCGAGGACCTGCGCTCCATCGGCCGCAAGCTGGGGGTCGACCACCTGCTGGAAGGCAGCGTCCGCCGCGATGGAGACCAGCTCCGCGTCACCGCGCAGCTGGTGCGCGCCGATGACGGCACCCACCTGTGGTCGAAGACCTACGCGCGAGAACTGCGCGATGTCTTCGCGGTGCAGGAGGAAATCGCGCACGACGTGGCGCAGGCGCTGAGCGTGAAGCTGGACGTGGCCCGTTTCAATCGGGAACAGGGCGGCACCACCAGCGTGGACGCCTACGACCGGTTGCTGCGCTGGCGCAGCATCGTGATGCGCGGGCAGCTGGACTTCGAGCACGATCGCGAACGCCTGCAGCTGGCGCGCGAGATGGTGGCGCTGGACCCGCAATGCATCCTGTGCCGGGACCTGCTGGCGCGTTCGCTGGACTCCATGGCGCTGGAGCTGGGCGATGCGCGCGGCGGGCCGCTGCGGGACGAGGCGCTCCAGGTTCGCACGGAGATCGCACGCATCGCACCGGACAGCTGGGTCGGCAAGCTGGTTCGCGCCAATGCGCTGTGGAGCGGGGGCAAGCGTGCCGAAGCCATCGACCTGGCCAGGCAGGTCGTGGATTCCGGGCCGCCGACCAAGGAGCGGGTCTGGGACTACGCCTACATGATCTACGCGATGGGCCACCTGGAAGAGTCCATCGCACTGGTCGAGCAGGTGCGTGCGGTCGAGCCCATGGCGTTGTACCTGTCGCGCGACCTGCAGTACGACTACACCGCCGCGCGTCGCTACGAGGATGCCGAGGCCGAGTACCGGCGCGCCCGCGCCCTGGAGGGCAGCCAGCTGTCGCCGGATTCCCTGGCCTTGTTCCGCCAGCTGGCGGGCAAGCGGCCCGGTGCGCAGGAAGACCTGCGTGAACTGCATTCGCGCCTGCTGCGGCAGGGGCGCGAGTTCGACACGCCGTTCTTCCGCGACCTGGGGGCGGTGCTGGACGACCGCGAGGCGATGCTCGCCCTGGTGCGCAGGGCACTGGCGGACGAGGCCTACGGCGGTGGCAGTGGTGTCGCCTACCTGTGGACCAGCGTGGCCGACGCGCTGGGCGATGCCGACCTGGCCGTGGCCGCGATGCGCCGGGACCTGGCCGGCTGGGAAGGATTCCAGCAAGGCGCCATGGCGCCGCCGCCGTATGTCGCGCTCTGGAACGCGCCGTATTCGAACGTGCGCGCGCATCCGGACTTCAAGAAGCTGCTGGCGGAAACCGGCGTGGTCGACTACTGGCGGCAGACCGGTCGTTGGGGTGACGGCTGCGGTCCGCTGGGCGAAGACGACTTCCAGTGCCGGTGAGTGGGCAGGCAGGGGCGGCAGTGCCCTGGACATCCTTGCCAGTCCGGACCGTGGCCCAGCGCTAGGGCGTGTGATCCGCCCCCGGATCCCGGCTGCGAAAGGGTGCATCCAGCGAGTGACGACCCGGGCAGGTTGTGCCGGGTTACGCCGCCGGCAGCGGGCAGCTGAAACCGTTGCGGCGCGTACGACGGTCGGGTGCCGCACCGGGATTGCGTCCGGGAATAAAAAAGAAGGCCGGCAGGCCGGCCTTCGTCATGCGTGATCGGGCGGTCCCGCCCCCTCAGTTGCTGGCCTTCTCCTCGACCTTCTGGCCGAGCTTCTTCACGTCCTTGCCCAGGCCTTCCATGGTGTTGCAGGCTGAGAGCGTGGCGAGCGAGAACATGGCGAGCAGCAACAGGGCAACGGAACGCTTCATATGTCTCTCCTGGAGACGAGGTCGGTCATGGCGCAAGGATCGCATGCCGGGCCGTCCGTCGCGACCATGGAGACCGCCGGCAGGGCGTGACGCCAGCCGCAGTTCACGAGCGTGGCGCGGCATCCGGCGGGCAAAAAAAGCCCCGCGATGCGGGGCTTTTCTCCGGATGGCCGTTGCGGGGCTCAGCGCTTCATCGAGCTGAAGAACTCGTCGTTGGACTTGGTGTTCTTCATCTTGTCGAGCATGAACTCCATCGCGCCGATCTCGTCCATCGGGTGCAGCAGCTTGCGCAGGATCCAGATCTTCTGCAGCAGTTCCGGCTCGATCAGCAGGTCTTCGCGGCGGGTGCCGGAGCGGTTGATGTCGATGGCCGGGAACACGCGCTTCTCGGAGATGCGACGCGACAGGTGCACCTCGGAGTTGCCGGTGCCCTTGAACTCCTCGTAGATCACCTCGTCCATCTTGCTGCCGGTGTCGATCAGCGCCGTGGCAATGATCGACAGCGAGCCGCCTTCCTCCACGTTGCGCGCCGCGCCGAAGAAACGCTTCGGGCGGTGCAGCGCGTTGGCGTCCACGCCGCCGGTCAGCACCTTGCCGGAGCTGGGCACGACGTTGTTGTAGGCGCGCGCCAGGCGGGTGATCGAATCGAGCAGGATGACCACGTCCTTCTTGTGCTCGACCAGGCGCTTGGCCCGCTCGATCACCATCTCGGCGACCTGCACGTGGCGCGCGGCCGGCTCGTCGAAGGTGGAGGAGATGACCTCGCCGCGCACGGTGCGCTGCATTTCGGTCACTTCTTCCGGGCGCTCGTCGATCAGCAGCACGATCAGGTGCACGTCGGGGTGGTTGGTCGTGATCGCCGTGGCGATCTGCTGCATCATCATCGTCTTGCCCGCCTTGGGCTGGGAGACGATCAGCGCGCGCTGGCCTTTGCCCTGCGGCGCCATCAGGTCGAGGATGCGGCCGGTGATGTCCTCGGTCGAACCGTCGCCGCGTTCCAGGCGGAAGCGCTTGCGCGGGAACAGGGGCGTGAGGTTCTCGAACAGGTTCTTGTTCTTGGACGCTTCCAGCGGCTCGCCGTTGATGGTGTCGACCACCGACAGGGCGAAGTAGCGCTCGCCGTCCTTGGGCCAGCGGATGCGGCCACTCAGGTGGTCGCCCGTGCGCAGGTTGAAGCGGCGGATCTGGCTGGGCGAGATGTAGGTGTCATCCGGGCCGGCCAGGTAGCTGGCCTCGGCCGCGCGCAGGAAGCCGAAGCCGTCGGGCAGGATTTCCAGCACGCCGTCGGCGGCCACGCCTTCGCCATGGCGGGTCAGCACCTTGAGCAGGGCGAAGATCACGTCCTGCTTGCGGGCACGGGCCACGCCTTCGTGGATCTGCAGCTGCTCTGCGATCTCCATCAGCTTGTGCGCCGGCATCCGCTTCAGGTCGCCCAGCGAATACTGCGGGAAGCCTTCGGGCACGCTCGGATGCGGTCGCGGCGGATGCGGCATCTGGTTGTTGTTGTTGTCGTCCTGCATGCCGCCGTCGTCGCGCGGGCGGTTGCGATCGCGGTCGCGGCGGTTGCGGAAGCGGTCGCGGCGGTTGTTGCGGCCGCCCTCGCGGGCTTCATCGCCGCCGTGCTGCGGGTTGTTCTGGCCATGCTGGCCGCCGGCGTTGTCGCCTGGCGCATGGGTTGACGGGGCGTCGCCGCCGGACGGGGCGGAGGCCTGGGGAGCCTGGGGCGGTGGCGGGGCCGGAGCGGCGGGCGGCGGTGCAGCGGCAACCTCGCTGGCGCCGGCGTCGGCCGGCTTGCTCACGCGCTTGCGTGCACGCTTCTCGGCGGGTGCGTCATCGCTCCCGGGCGTTTCAGGCAGGGTGTTCTCGGACAAGATTGCGATTCCTCGCTGGTAGGCGCGAGCGCCCGGTGCGGGCGTTGGATCCTGGTGGGATGGGTGGTCCGGCGATAGCCCCGGACAGGACGCGACCACGGATCTGTGGCCGGTCTTGGAGACACTAACACCGCTCGCGGGGCGCCGGCAAGCAGGCCGCCGCGAGGGTTCAGGTCAGGGTTCAGCGCAGGCGGGAGGGCCGTTCCGGCGCCCCCGCCCGACCACTCAGGCCGCGGCGCCGAGGGTCTTGTCGATCATCTGGGTCAGCTGGCCCTTGCCGACGGCGCCGACCTGGGTGGCCTGGATCTGGCCATCCTTGAACAGCAGCAGCATCGGGATCGAGCGGACGTGGTACTTGATCGCGGTCGCGCGGTTCTGGTCGATATTGACCTTGGCCACTTTCATCCGGCCATCGTAGGCCTGGGCCAGTTCATCGACGATCGGCGAAATCATCTTGCACGGACCGCACCATTCGGCCCAGAAATCGACCAGGACCGGTTCCTGGGACTGCAGCACGGCGCTGTCGAAATCGGCGTCGCCGACGTGCATCACCTTGTCGTTCACTTGGTATCTCCGTGGATTGCCGGCGCCGGCCCGGCAGGCCGGATGGCGCCTTTAGGTTAAACTGGGGCGTTCCGCGGAGAAGTCAAGGGGCCAATCGCCCCCCGACGCCCGCGTGATGCGACGCCGCGGCGCAGTGTGCGTCGCACTGGAAACCGATGCAAGACCGCCGCGCGCCACGCAGTGTGCCGGCCTCATGAAGACTGGATGATGAGCGACAAACCGCTGACCGATGTAGCTTTTTCCTCTTTCGACCTGCACCCCTCGCTGCTTGCGGGACTGGAAGCCGCAGGTTTCACCCGTTGCACTCCGATCCAGGCGCTGACCCTGCCGGTCGCGTTGCCCGGCCGCGACGTCGCCGGACAGGCGCAGACAGGCACGGGCAAGACGCTCGCGTTCCTGGTCGCGGTGATGAACCGTCTGCTGACGCGGCCCGCGCTGGCCGAACGCAAGCCCGAGGATCCGCGCGCGCTGATCCTCGCGCCGACCCGCGAACTGGCGATCCAGATCCACAAGGACGCGGTCAAGTTCGGCGACGAACTGGGGCTGCGCTTCGCCCTGGTCTACGGCGGCGTGGACTACGACAAGCAGCGCGAGCTGCTGCAGAAGGGCGTGGACGTGATCATCGCCACCCCGGGCCGGCTGATCGACTACGTGAAGCAGCACAAGGTCGTGTCGCTGCACGCCTGCGAGATCTGCGTGCTGGACGAAGCCGACCGGATGTTCGACCTGGGCTTCATCAAGGACATCCGATTCCTGCTGCGGCGGATGCCGATCCGCACCGAGCGCCAGACCCTGCTGTTCTCGGCCACCCTCAGCCATCGCGTGCTGGAGCTGGCGTATGAGCACATGAACGAGCCGGAAAAGCTCGTCGTGGAAACCGAGTTCATCACTGCCGCGCGCGTGCGCCAGAAGATGTATTTCCCCGCCGACGACGAGAAGGTGCCGCTGCTGCTGGGCCTGCTGTCGCGCAGCGAGGGCGCGCGGACCATGGTGTTCGTCAACACCAAGGCGTTCGTCGAGCGCGTCGCGCGTGCGCTGGAGCGCGGCGGCTACCGGGTCGGCGTGCTGTCGGGCGATGTCCCGCAGAAGAAGCGCGAGAGCCTGCTCAACCGCTTCCAGAAGGGCCAGCTTGAAATCCTGGTCGCCACCGACGTGGCCGCGCGCGGCCTGCACATCGACGGTGTCAGCCACGTCTACAACTACGACCTGCCGTTCGACGCGGAGGACTATGTCCACCGCATCGGCCGCACCGCGCGCCTGGGCGCCGAGGGTGACGCGATCAGCTTCGCCTGCGAGCGCTATGCGATGGGCCTGCCGGACATCGAGGCCTATATCGAGCAGAAGATCCCGACCGAGCCGGTGACCCGCGAACTGATGACCCCGCTTCCGCGGGCACCGCGCGAGCGGGTCGAAGGCGAGGACGCGGGCGAGGAGAACGAGAGCATCGGCTCGATCTTCCGCGAGGCACGCGAGCAGCGCGCCGCCGACGAGGAGCGTCGTGGTGGCGGGCGTCCTTCTTCGCGTGGCGGCCCGGGTGGCAGCCGCGGTGGCGGCGAGCGTCGCGAAGGCGAGCGCAAGCCACGTCGCAAGCCGGCGGCCGCGGTCTCCACCGGGGAAGCGGTAGTGGCCAGCGGCGCGGCCGGCGAGAGTCCGCAACCGGCCGCCGACACGCGTCCGCCGCGCTCGCCCCAGGGCGCCAGGCCGGCAGGCGAGGCGCAGGCCGAAGGCGATCGTGGTCCGCGCAAGCGCCGTCGCCGGCGCAATGGCAAGCCGGTCGATGGCGTAGCGCCTGCCGGCGGAGCGGACACCGCACCGTCGCAGGTACCTGCCACGCACCAGGCGCCGGTTGCCGCGCCTGCCGGCAAGAAGGATTCGTTCCTGACCCGCATCGGCCGCAAGCTGCGCTCGTTCGTACCGGGCGGCTGATCCGCGCCACCATGGAGGCCGGCCTTGATACCGCCGGCCTTTCCGGTCCCTGCAGCGCACGCATGCCTGCGGGGAACCGGTTCGCAGGGAGCAGCCCCTGTCGCGCAGGAAGGCGCTCCGACATAATCGCCGCATGAGCGTCCTGCGATTCGAGAACGTCAGCAAGCAATATCCCGGCGGCCACCAGGCGCTGGTCGATGTCAGTTTCGACGTGGCCGAAGGCGAGATGCTGTTCGTCACCGGACATTCCGGAGCGGGCAAGAGCACGCTGCTCAAGCTTATCCACCTGTCCGAGCGGCCCAGCCGCGGCGCCGTGCTGTTCGGCGATCGCAACCTGCAACGCACCCGCGGCGGCAAGGTGGCCCTGCACCGGCGCGACGTCGGCGTGGTCTACCAGGACCATCGCCTGCTCACCGACCGCACGATCGGCGAGAACGTCGCCCTGCCGCTGATCCTGCGCGGCACCCGTCGCGCCGAGATTGGCAAGCGGGTGCGTTCGGTCCTCGAGCGCATGGGCCTGGGCCATCGCGAGAAGGCACTGCCGTCGCAGCTGTCCGCCGGCGAGCAGCAGCGCGTGGGCATTGCCCGGGCGATCATCGCCGAGCCGCGACTGCTGGTGGCCGACGAACCCACCGGCAACCTCGACCCGACCCTGTCGGCCGAAATCATGGAGCTGTTCGCGGGCTTGCCCGAGCGCGGCACCAGCGTACTGGTAGTCAGCCACGACCTGCCGCTGCTGCGGCGCATGCGGCGGCGCGTGCTGGTGCTGGACCATGGCCGCCTGGTCGACGACATCTCGCCACAGGACCTGGCCGAATGAGCGCGGGCACGACGAAAGCGGTTCCCGCACCGGCGTCGCCATCGCGCCCGAGGGTCTGGTTCGACCAGCACCTGCATGGCCTGGCCTTCAGCCTCGGCCGCGTGCTGCGCAAGCCGTGGGCCACGCTGCTGACGATCGCGGTAATGGGGGTAGCGCTGGCGCTGCCGCTGGGCCTGTCGATCGTGATGGACAACCTTCGTCATTTCGCCGGCAGCGTGCAGCAGTCGCGCGAGATCAACGTGTTCCTCAAGGTGGACGTGGATGCGGGCGCCGCGACGAAGCTCGCCGGAACGCTGCGCGACCGTGGCGACGTGGCCGCGGTGGAAATCCGCACGCCCGAACAGGCAGTCGCCGGGTTCCGCGAAAGCAGCGGGCTGGGCGAGGCCCTGGATGCGCTTGGCGAGAATCCGCTGCCGACACTGCTGATCGTGACCCCGAAGGGCGACGACAGCAGCGGCGATACACGCCTGGCGGCCACCCTCGAGGCGCTGCCCCAGGCCGACCTGGTCCAGCACGATGCGGTCTGGCGGCAACGCCTGGACAACTGGCTGGGCTTCGGCCAGCGCGTGGTCCAGGTGCTTTCGGTCGTGCTGGGCCTGGGGGCGCTGCTGGTGGTCGGCAACACGGTGCGACTGGACATCCAGTCGCGGCGCGAGGAGATCGGCGTGCTGCAGCTGCTCGGCGCCAGCGACGGCTTCATCCGCCGCCCGTTCCTCTACCTGGGGGTGTGGTACGGGTTCGGCGCCGGAGTGCTCGCGCTGGGCCTGATCGCCGCCGCCGGATGGGCGCTGCGCGAGCCGCTGGCCGCCCTCAGTGCCAGCTATGGGAGCCAGTTCGCACTCAAGGGTCTGGATGCGCTGCACTCGGCAGTGGTATTGCTGGCGACTGTCCTGCTGGGGTGGCTGGGGGCCCGGGCGGTAACCGGACACTTCCTGCGCCAGACCCGGCCCACGGAGACCTGATGGCCGCCCAAGAACTCAAGCACCTGATCAGCGAAGCGCCGCGGGTGATGGTCGCCGACGGCTCCAAGCTGGTGCGCAAGCTCATTGCCGACGTGCTCGCGCGCGAACTGCCGGGCGTGCAGGTGGTCGGCTGCGCGAGCATCGCCGAGGCGCGTGCGGCCCTGGAAGCCGGCTCGGTCGACCTGGTCACCACCGCGCTTTCGCTGCCTGACGGCGACGGCCTGGAACTGGCCCGCAGCGTGCGCGAGGCGGCCGGGCAGGCTTACGTGCCGGTGATCGTGGTGTCCGGCGACGCGCAGCAGCACCTGGTCGAGCGCCGCTTCACCGAGTTCGTCACCGATTATTTCGACAAGTCGCTGGGCCACGACGCGCTCGCCGAATTCATCCGCGGCTACGTGCAGCCGCAACCGATCGTCGGCGCCACGGTGCTGTACATCGAGGACAGCCGGGTTGTCGCCGAGGCGACCAAGCGCATGCTCGAGCGCCAGCAGCTCAAGGTCATCCACGTGATCACCGCCGAGGAGGCGTTCGGGCTGCTGACTGCCGAATCGCTGGGTCGCCTTCCGGACCGGATCGACCTGATCCTGACCGACGTGACCCTGAAGGGCGAGCTGAGCGGGCGCGACGTGGTCGAGCGGGTCCGTATCGACTTCGCCTACGGCAAGCGCCGCCTGCCGGTGCTGGTGATGACCGGCGACAGCAACCGGCACAACCAGTCCGAGCTGCTCAAGGCCGGCGCCAACGACCTGGTGCAGAAGCCCATCGAGGAACGGCTGCTGGTGACCAAGGTGCTGTTCCAGCTGCGCGTGGCGCGACTGGACGGCAGCCGTTCGAACTGATCCCGTGACCGGCGCGGATCGCGTCCGGCTCGAGCCTTCGTGGAAGGCGCGCCTCGGTGACTGGCTGTCGCGGCCGGAGATGCAGGCGTTGTCGGACTTCCTGCGCGAGCGCAAGGCCGCCGGGGCCCGCGTGTATCCGCCGGGCCCGCAGATCTTCGCCGCCTTCGATGCCACTCCTTTCGACGCGGTGAAAGTCGTGATCCTGGGCCAGGACCCCTACCACGGCCCGGGCCAGGCGCATGGGCTGTGCTTTTCGGTGCTGCCGGGCGTGCCGGTGCCACCGTCGCTGGTCAACATCTTCAAGGAGATCGAGCAGGAACTCGGCATCCCCAGGCCGGACCATGGCTGCCTGCTGCCGTGGGCACGGCAGGGCGTGCTGCTGCTCAATGCGGTGCTGACCGTGGAGGACGGCCGTGCCGGCGCGCACCAGGGCAAGGGCTGGGAGGGCTTTACCGACCACGCCATCGAAGCCCTGGCCAGCGAGCGCGAAGGTCTGGTGTTCATGCTGTGGGGCAGCTATGCCCAGGCCAAGGGCAAGGTGATCGATCCACGCCGGCACCGGGTGCTGAAGGCACCGCATCCGTCGCCGCTGTCCGCGCACCGCGGCTTTCTCGGCTGCGGGCACTTCGCTGCCGCCAACGAGTACCTGGCCCGGCGCGGGCAGGCGCCTATCGACTGGTCGCTGCCGCGGCGGGCCGAGGTCGAGGCGCTGCTGGCGGCGGGATAGGGCGGCCGTAGCCGCGCGGATGGTCGGGCCGGGGTCCGCCGGGATCCGGCGTCGTCCGGCCTACGCAGTCCGATCGACCCCTCATTACCGATAGCGACGATGCCAGCCATGGGTCACGGGATGCGGACGTACGCTTTAGTCGCATTTATGGAACAATCAATGGATGGATAGCTTGTTTATTCCATAATTGTGCAGGTTCATCCTGTCGGCCAATCGCAGGGCTTACCCGATCCGCATTCCGCGCATCCGCCCGGCGTCCCTTGAGGCCACCATGAACCACCTTTTTGCGCTGTTGGGCCGCATCGGCCTGTCCCTGATCTTTGTCGTCTCCGGCTGGAGCAAGCTGGACGCCTACGCCGGCACCCAGCAGTACATGGAGGCGATGGGCGTGCCCGGCGCGCTGCTGCCGCTGGTGATCGCGCTGGAAATCGGCGGCGGCCTGGCCGTAATCGCTGGCGTCTTCACCCGCAGCACCGCGCTCACCCTGGCCTTGTTCTCGCTGGCGGCTGGCGTGCTGTTCCATGCCGACCTGGGCGACCAGAACCAGTTCATCCACCTGATGAAGAATGTCGCCCTGGGCGGCGGCTTCCTGATGCTGGCCGCCAATGGCGCCGGCGCCTTCAGCGTCGATGCCTGGCGTCGCGACCGCCAGCAGTCCATTCCCACCCTCAGCACCGGAGGTGCCCTGTGATCACCCTGCGTCCCGCTGCCGAGCGCGGCCATGCCAACCACGGCTGGCTCGATTCCTGGCACAGCTTCTCCTTCGCCGAATACTTCGATGCGGACCACGTGCACTGGGGCCCGCTGCGGGTGATCAACGAGGACCGCGTGGCCGCCGGCCAGGGCTTCGGCACCCATGGTCACCGCGACATGGAAATCATCAGCTACGTGCTGGAAGGCGCGCTGGGCCACAAGGATTCGATGGGCAACATCGAAACCATCACCCCGGGCGAGGTGCAGCGCATGAGCGCCGGCACCGGCGTGACCCACTCCGAATTCAACTACGACAGCACCGGCACGACGCATTTCCTGCAGATCTGGATCCTCCCCGAGCGCACCGGGATCGCCCCCGGCTACGAGCAGAAACGCTTTGACGACAGCGAGAAGCGCGGCCGCCTGCGGCTGGTGGTCAGTCCGGACGGCGCCGACGGTTCGGTGAGCATCCACCAGGACGCGCGGATGTACGCGGGGCTGTTCGAGGGCCAGGAGGCCGAGACCCTGGCCATCGAACCGGGGCGCCTGGCCTACGTGCACCTGGTCCGCGGCACCGCCACGGTCAATGGCCGCGTGCTGGTCGCCGGCGACGCGCTGCTGTACCGGGACGAGGCCCAGGTGCGGATCGAGGCCGGGCAGGGCGCCGAGGTACTGGTGTTCGACCTGCCCGAGCTGGCCCGCCACTGAGGCCCGGAAGGGCCGCGACCCGGGGTCGCGGCCCCCTTGAGAACCTGTCATCCCGGCCTCACACCCCTGTAGTGGCCGGTGCGGCACGATCGCGTTCCGCTGCTAGGTTTGCGTTCAGTTCGTGCGTCGCAAGTGATTGATTTAAAAAGTGCTTGAGGGCACTTTTGTTGTTGCACGGATGCAATGCTGGGAACCATGTCCGGCGTTAGCAGTCCAATCTCCCGATTGCTAAGATGACTGCCATGACCCAGACCCTGCGCTCCACCAGTCTCGTTCCCAACAACCTCCCGATCCCCAGCCCGCTGGGGTCGCTGGATGCCTATATCGGCGCGGTGCACCAGATCCCGGTGCTGAGCGTCGAGGACGAGCAGTCCCTGTCACGCCGCTTCCGCGAGGGCGAAGACCTGGACGCCGCCCGTGAGCTCGTGCATTCGCACCTGCGCTTCGTGGTGCACGTGGCCCGTGGCTACAGCGGTTACGGCCTGCAGCTGGGCGACCTGATCCAAGAAGGCAACATCGGCCTGATGAAGGCGGTCAAGCGCTTCGACCCGGACATGGGCGTGCGCCTGGTGAGCTTCGCCGTGCACTGGATCCGTGCCGAGATGCACGAGTTCATCCTCAAGAACTGGCGCATCGTGAAGGTCGCCACGACCAAGGCCCAGCGCAAGCTGTTCTTCAACCTGCGCAAGGCCAAGACCCGCCTGGGCTGGATGAACGCGGCCGAGGTCAGCGCCGTGGCCCGGGACCTCAATGTCTCCGAGCGCGAAGTGCTGGAGATGGAAGCGCGCCTGTCGGGTCGCGACGTCGGCTTCGACGCGCCGGCCGACGAGGACAACGAACACGCGCCGCCGTCGCCGGCCGCCTACCTGCGGGCCGCAGAGGAAGATCCGTCGCAGGCCTACGAGCGTGCCGACAGCGAGGACAACCAGCTGCAGCTGCTGCGCGAAGGCCTGGCGGCGCTGGATGCACGCTCGCGCGACATCATCGCCCGCCGCTGGCTCGATGCCGACAGCAAGGTCACGCTGCAGGAGCTGGCCGACGAATACGGCGTGTCGGCCGAACGCATCCGCCAGATCGAGGCGAACGCGATGAAGAAGATGAAGGCGCTGCTCGCCGCCTGAGCGGTCGCGTCAACCAGAAAGTGCAACGGCCCGGGCCACAAGCCCGGGCCGTTTGCGTTGGGGAGGATGCATCCGATGCGGTGCGGCCGGCCGGATGAAAGTGCCACCCGTGTCGAACGCGTCAGCAGTGCATGCGCGCCGATACGCGCGGAGAAGCGGTGGAGTTTCAGGGCTCTTCTGGCACCCGCGCCACCGGCAGGTGCCAGCCGTGGCGGATTGCCATGTAGCGCAAGCCGAAGCAGGCCAGCGCACCGGCCGCCATTGCCGGGTACTGCGGCAAGCCGGTGACGTGCGCGAGCGCGACCACGCCACTGCCGAGCAGCGCGGCGACCGCGTACAGCTCGGCCTGCAGGACCACCGGCGTGCGCGCGACCAGCAGGTCGCGGGCGATGCCGCCGCCGATGCCGCTCATCATCCCGAGCAGGGTCGCGGCGAAGGGGGAAAGCCCGAAGGCCAAGGCCTTGCTCGTACCCAGCACGGCGAACAGCGCCAGCCCGGCCGCATCGAACAGCTGCACCGGGTTGCGCAGGCGCTCGATCACGGCGCTCCAGTAGAAGGTGGCCACGCCGGCCAGCATGGCGACCGCCAGGTAGCGCCAGTCGGCCAGTGCCGCGGGCGGTTGCGCACCGATCAGCACGTCGCGCGCGATGCCACCGGAGACCGCCGCCGCGCAGGACAGCACCAGCACGCCGAACAGGTCCAGCCGCTGGCGCACCGCCAGGGTGGCGCCGCTGAGCGCGAACACGAACGTGCCGAGCAGGTCGAATACGAGCAAGAGGAAGGACACGGCCGTCGCGTTCGCTGGATGACGGGGAAAGGATCGCAGCGCCGGCGCCGATTGTCATTCAGCCCGGGCCACAGAGCGGCTCGCCGCGAGGATGTGGCGAGGTGGGCGGCGAGCGCGTCGCCTACCCCGGGGCGTCACCCGAGGGCTCACCCTCCCTCCGGCCCCCGAGGATGATCCGCGCCGCGCGCTGGTAGCTCCAGTAGGCCCAGGCCCAGTTGAGCAGCACCACCAGCCGGTTGCGGAAGCCAATCAGGAAGAATACGTGCGCCGCCAGCCAGAACCACCATGCGAGCAGCCCCGAGAGCTTGAAGCCGTGCACGTCGACCACCGCGGCCATGCGGCCGATGGTCGCCAGGTTGCCGAAGTCGCGGTAACGGAACGGACGGGCCGGCGCACCCGCCAGCCGTGCCCGGAGCGATGCCGCCACGTGCCGTCCCATCTGCTTGGCCGCCGGCGCCACGCCCGGCACCGGCGGTCCGTCCGCGCGCTGTACCGCGGCCAGATCGCCGGCGACGAAGACGTGCGGATGCCCGGGCACGCTCAGGTCCGCCTCGACGGATACACGGCCGGCGCGGTCCAGCGGTACGCCCAGCGAACGCGCCAGCGGAGAAGCCGCCACGCCTGCCGCCCAGACCACGGTGCGCGCGGGCACGTACTCCTCACCCAGGCGATAACCACCGTCGTCGATCGCGGTCACCGGCACGCCGGTCGAGACTTCCACGCCGAGGCGTTCAAGCTGCCGCCGCGCCTTGTCAGACAACTCCTCTGGAAACGACGCCAGCACGCGCGGCCCGGCCTCGACCAGGCGCACGCGCGCGCTGGCCGGATCGATCCGGCGGAACTCGTCCTTCAGCGTGTGGCGCGCGATCTCGGCCAGGGTGCCGGCCAGCTCCACGCCGGTAGGACCGCCGCCGACGACAGCGAAGCTGAGCCAGGCCGTGCGTTCGGCCGGATCCTCGCAGGCTTCCGCGCGCTCGAAGGCCAACAGCAGCTTGCGGCGCAGGTGCAGCGCGTCGTCGAGCGATTTCAGGCCCGGCGCGTGCGCGGCCCATTCGTCGTGGCCGAAGTAGGCGTGCGTGGCACCGCTGGCCAGCAGCAGGTAATCGAACCCGAGCACGCTGCCGTCCGCCAGCGCCACCTGCCGGGCGGTCGGATCGATGGAAGTGGCTTCGCCCAGTCGCACTTCGACATTGCGCTGCCTGCGCAGGATGTGCCGCAGCGGTGCGGCGATGTCGGGCGCCGACAGGCCGGCGGTGGCGACCTGGTAGAGCAGCGGCTGGAACAGGTGGTGGTTGCTGCGATCGAGCAGGGTGATCCGCAGCGGCGATTTCGCCAGCGCGCGCGTAGCCCAGAGGCCGGCGAAGCCGCCGCCGATCACGAGCAGGTGGGGCGGGGAGGCGGGCGTGTGGTCCATGCGGTTCCTTCGTCAGGGGATCAGCGTGCGTGGTCCATGTCGATGCGCGAATGCCGACGCGTATCGGGCATCAGCACGTACACCACCAGCGAGATTGCGATGCACGCGGTGACGTACCAGTAGAAGCCGCTCTCCATGCCGGCGCGCTTGAACCACAGCGCCACGTACTCGGCAGTGCCGCCGAACAGCGCCACGGTCAGCGCGTACGGCAGGCCCACGCCGAGCGCGCGTACCTCGACCGGGAACAGCTCGGCCTTCACCACCGCGTTGATCGCGGTGTAGCCGCTGAGCACGACCAGGGCCAGCAGCACCAGCCAGAACGCCTGAGTCGCGCTGCCCACTTCTTGCAGCCGGCTCAGGATCGGCACCGTCAGCAGCGTACCGAGCACGCCGAAGGCGATCAGCACCGGGCGCCGCCCGATCCGGTCGGAGAGCGCGCCCACCAGCGGCTGCAGCAGCATGAACACGAACAGCGTGGACGCGTTGACCAGCGCAGCCGCCTGGCTCGACAGGCCGGCGCTGTTGACCAGGAATTTGTGCACGTACGTGGTGTACGTGTAGAACGCCAGCGTGCCGCCCATGGTGAGTCCGACGACAGTGAGCAGCGCGCGCGGATGCCGCAGCAAGGCACGCATCGTGCCCTGCCGCTGCTGGTGCGCGGCCGAGGTGTCCGCTTCGCTGCGCACGAACGATTCGGTTTCGGCCATGGTCCGCCGCAGCCACAGCGCCACCAGCGCCGCCAGCGCGCCGATCGCGAAGGGGATGCGCCAGCCCCATTCGCGCAGCTGGTCCGCATCCAGGACCTGTTGCAGCACCAGCAGCACCGCAAGCGCCAGCAGGTGGCCCATCACCAGGGTCACGTACTGGAAGCTTGACCAGAACCCACGATGTTCGCGGCTGGCCATCTCGCTGAGATAGGTGGCCGAGGTGCCGTACTCGCCGCCGACCGACAGGCCCTGCAGCAGCCGCGCCAGGACCAGCAGCAGCGGGGCGAACACGCCGATGCTGGCGTAGCCGGGCGTGAGCGCGATCACCAGCGAGCCGCCGCACATCATCCACACCGACAGCAGCAGCGCGGCGCGGCGACCGTGCCGGTCGGCGTAGCGCCCGAGCAGCCAGCCGCCCAGCGGTCGCATCAGGAAGCCGACCGCGAAGATCGCGGCGGTCTTCAGCAGCTGGCTGGTGCGGTCGCCGCCGGGGAAGAACACTTCGGCGAAATAGAGCGAGAACGCCGCGTACACGTACCAGTCGTACCACTCCACCAGGTTGCCGACCGAGCCGCTGAAGATGCTGCGCAGGCGCCGGGCCGGCGTGAGTTCACGATGTGGGTCCATGGGGCGATTCTGGCATGGGCAGGATGCCGGTCGCAGCCCGGGCGGTGTGCAAAACTGCAGCCCTGGGCCGTCTTTGGCCGCATGGAGAATCACGATGACGGAACCCGAGAAGCGCATCGCCCTGCTGATCGATGCCGACAATGCGCCGGCCAGCAAGATCGACGTGATCCTGGCCGAGGTCGCGCGCTACGGCGTGGCCAACGTGCGCCGCGCCTACGGCAACTGGAAGAGCCCGCACCTCAAGCAGTGGGAAGCGGTGCTGCACGAGTACGCGATCCGGCCGATCCAGCAGTTCGCCTATTCGACCGGGAAGAACGCTTCCGACATGGCCATGGTGATCGACGCGATGGACCTGCTGTACGCGCGCAACCTCGACGGTTTCGCCATCGTCACCAGCGACGCCGACTTCACCCCGCTGGTGATGCGCTTGCTTACCGACGGCGAGAAGGTCTATGGCTTCGGCGAGAAGAAGACGCCATCGCCCTTCGTCAACGCCTGTTCCAAGTTCACCTACCTCGAGGCGCTGGGCGCGCCGCCGGACAACGGCAAGGTCGAGGCCAGCGCGCCGAAGAAGGCCGCACAGGACCTGCGCGGCGATGCGCGCCTGGTGCAGATGCTGCGCAGCGCGGTGGACTCCGGCAGCGGCGACGACGGCTGGACCCGGCTGGACGTGGTCGGCAGCCAGATCGGCAACCAGGCCTCGTTCGACCCGCGCAACTACGGCTACCGCAAGCTCAGCGACCTGGTGAAGGCCAGCGACCTGTTCGAGGTCAAGCAGGAAGGCAAGACGATCTGGGTCCGCGACAAGCCGCGCAAGCGAGTCGCGGCGAAGAAAACGGCGGTCTGATCCGGCTGTCACGCGCGGGTCGGTGCGGCTTCCCGGCCCCGCGCGCTCCCCGCGTAACTGGGTGACGATCCGCTAGTAGAGATCCACCGGGTCCACGTCCAGCGACCAGCGCGTGCGTCGCGCCTCGGGCAGGGCATGGATCGCGGGCAAGGCAGCGTCCAGCAATGCATGCAGCACGGGGCGGGTACTGGCCGACAGCACCAGCTGCATCCGGTACAGGCCCGCACGACGGGCCATCGGTGCGGTCACCGGGCCATGCAGTTGCACCGCTGCCTGCATGGCACCGGCACCGGCTTCATGCAGGATCGCCTTCGCTGCGCGCAGGAAAGCACCCGCCGTATCGACCTGCTGCGCTTCGGCGCGCAGCATTGCCAGGTAGGTGGAGGGCGGGAAGCCGGCCGCTGCGCGCTGCACCAGTTCGTCGCGGGCGAAGGTGTCGTAGCCGCCGTTGATCAGGTCGTGCAGCAGGCGATGGTCGGGATGGTGGGTCTGCCACCACACCTCGCCCGGGCGCTGCGCGCGGCCGGCGCGCCCGGCCACCTGCACCAGCAGCTGGGCCAGCTTTTCGCCGGCGCGGAAATCGGAGGAGAACAGGCCTTCGTCCACGCCGACCACGACCACGCGGGTCAGGTTGGGCAGGTCGTGGCCCTTGGCCAGGATCTGGGTGCCGACCAGGACGCCGGGCCGGTCGCCGAGCTCGTCCAGCAGCTTGGCCAGGCCATCGCGGCGCTGGGTGGTGCCGCGATCGATGCGCAGGACCGGCCAGTCGGCGAAGCGTTCGGCGAGCAATTCTTCCAGCCGTTCGGTGCCGATGCCCTGCGGCTGCAGGGCCAGGCTGGCGCAGTCCGGGCAGGCCAGCGGCCGCGTCTGCCGGTGTCCGCAGTGATGGCAGACCAGCTTGCCGCCGCCGGCGTGGACGGTGAGGGGCGTGCCCTGCGCCGGCGTGCTGCAGCGCGGACACTGCGCGCTCCAGCCGCAGTCGTGGCACAGCAGCACCGGCGCGTAGCCGCGCCGGTTCTTGAACACCAGCACCTGGCCACCATCGCGCAGCGCCGCGCCGATCATCTCCAGCGTTTCCGGTGCCAGCCCTGCCTGCAGTGGCCGCTTGCGCACGTCGAGGATGCGCACCGCCGGCGGCCGGGCTTCGCCGGCACGACGACGCAGGCGCAGGTGCGCGAAGCGACCGGCCAGCGCGTTGTGCAGCGTCTCCAGCGAGGGCGTGGCGCTGCCGAGCAGCACCGGCACGCCCAGTGCCTTGCCGCGGACCAGGGCGAAGTCGCGCGCGTGGTAGCGGATGCCGTCCTGCTGCTTGTAGCTGCCGTCATGCTCCTCGTCGACCACGATCAGTCCCGCGTCGGGCAGCGGGGTGAACACCGCCGAACGCGTGCCCACGATCACGCGCGCCTCGCCGCGCCAGGCCGCCGTCCACACCCGAGCGCGCTCGTTGTCGGTCAGTCCCGAATGCAGCGCGTGCACCGGCACGCCCAGGCGCGCGCGGAAGCGGGCCAGCGTCTGCGGGGTGAGGCCGATCTCCGGGACCAGCACCAGCGCCTGCCGGCCGCGCGCCAGGCAGTCGGCAATGGCATGCAGGTAGACCTCGGTCTTGCCACTGCCGGTCACGCCTTCGAGCAGGGCCGGGCTGAAGCTATCGGCCGCCGCGATCGCCGTGATCGCTGCCTGCTGTTCAGCGCTGGGAAGCGGACCCGGCTGCGGTGCCGGAGCGTGCGCGAACGCCGGCGTGGCGATGCGCTCGGCGAAGCCGCGCCGCGCCAGCGACCGCGCCGCTCCACGCCAGCCATCCAGTTCCCGCTCCAGCCGATCCTCGTCGCACGGTCCGCCTTCCAGCAACTCGGCCAGCCGGCGCGGACGCGTGTTGCGCCGCAGCCCGGCCAGCCCGGTGATCCCCGCTTCGGTCAGCAGCCAGGCCCAGGCATGGGTATCGGGCAGGGGGCCGCCCGCGCGCAGCGACGCGGGCAGCGCGGTGGCGAACACTTCGCCGGCCGGGGCATGGGTGTAACGGGTGAGCCACCGCAGCGACTCCAGCAGCTCGCCGGTGAACACCGGCTCGGCGTCGGGCAGGGCATGGGCGCGGCGCAGCTCCACCCCGGGCTCGGCGGCGCCGGTGCCGGCCACCACGCCGAGCAGTTCGCGGTTGCCGAACGGGACCCGGATCCGCTGGCCGGCCTGGATGGCGGTGAGGGACTGGCCTTCGGGGGGCAAATAGTCGAACAGCCGCGGGACGGGCACCGGAAGGGCGACCTGGAGACAGGTGGGCGGGGTGGATCCAGGTGCGGGCATCACGCCAGTCTACGGCCCGCCCGTGGCCCGCGCAGCGATGCCCGCTTGCGAGTCATTGTTGTAGTGGGTCCGACAAACCGGAGGTAAACGCCCGTCACAGTTGGATATTTGTGCTTATCCACACTGGGTGTGGATAAGCTTGTGCATGAGCGCGATGCTTCACGCGGCAAACACGGGGATTCAAGCCTGTCAGTCAGGTTGGTCAAAAAAGCGCCATATGCAAAAATACATATAAATCATATGTTTAGGCGTGAAACACAGATGTAGCAAAGTGGTGGAAGGCGAAACATGCGGTTTTAGGCCGAAAGTAATTGCGCTGTGCACAACCGCGCAGGTGGCAGCCCTTGTCGTGGCGCGCTGGAACAGCGTCGACGGCGCTGTCAAGAGCGAAGCCGGGTGCGGTGCCGCGTATCCTCGGCACATGCCGGAGTCCCGATGCGCAACGAGCCAGTGAACCGCGGCGCCGAACTTCCGGCGGCCCTGGCCGCGTTCCTGCGCGGTGCCGAGCGGCGGGCGTTCGTGTTCCTGTGGCTGCAGGGGGGCGACGCGGCGGCGGCCGAGCGGGCACTGGCCGCGGCGATCCGGGCTTTCCCCGGGCCGGCCGAACGGATGCCGATGGCCGAATGGCCGACCCGCTTCTGGAAACTGCTGCTGGCGCTGCCGCTGGAGGCCGGCGCGGGCGACTGGCCGCCGGCGCTGGCCTTCCTCGGTCCAATGCGCCCGTCGGTCCGGCGTGCACTGCTGCTACGCCAGGTCGCGGGCCTGGATGAAGCCACCGCCGCGGCGGTCCTCGGTACGCAGATGGCGGATTACCAGCAGGCGCTGGCCGAAGCCTGCCCGCGCGACGCGTCCGGCGGGCCGGATGCGGCCGGCTGGCGCCAGCAGGCCGAGGCCATCGCACAGGCCGGGCGCGAGCTCGATCCCGCCCAGCAGCAGCGCCTGTTGCAGCTGCGCGAATCGGCGCTGGCAGGACGGGCCATGCCCGCGCCGCCCCGACCGGTGGAACCCGCAGAGGACCGGCGCCCGGCCCGTGGGCCGGTGCGGTCCGGGCGTCGCCGGCGCGGGGGATGGATCGCGGCGGCCGTGGCTGCGGTTGTCCTCGCATCGGGCGCCGCCTGGTACGCCTGGTCGCCGACGTCGCCCGCGCCGTCGGCGAACGGCGACAATGGCGTGGCGCCGGTGGACGACCTGCGCGTGCATGACAACGAACCGGTCGTGGTCGAACCATTGCCCGAGGCCGACCCGCCCGCGCTGCCGCCGGACTGGCCGGCCGCGCTGGCCGAGCCGGTCCAGGATCCGGTGGTGGCAGGACTGCCATTGCTGTCGTGGTATGCGGCCGGCGCACCGGCGTCGCACATCGAGCGCGAAGGCGATGCGAGCGCAACCCCCATCGACGGCGACAGCGGCGAGCCTGCCGATGCGAACGTCACCGCCGCCGCGGCCGAGGCCTGGCAGCAGCTCGATGCGTTCGAGCAGGCGCGGGTGCGCGCCGCCGCCCTGGCATTGCAGGCGCTGGATCCCCCGGCGCGCGCCGCGTTGCGCACGCGCTTCGCTTCGCTCGATGCGATGGAGCGCAACGGCTGGATGCTGGGCCCGGCGTTGGGCGCGGACTACGCGGCCCTGCAGCCGCTGCTGGGTTTCGTCGGCGAGGGCGAGCGCGAACCGTTGCTGGCCGCGCTTCGTGCAATGACCCCGGAGCAGCGGCGCCAACTGGGCGACCTGTCCCGGCGCACGCCACCGGCCGAACGCGAGGCGTTGCGACGCGAACTGCTGGCGACGCCGCCACCGCAGCGCGGCGCCTGGCTGGAGGAGCGGGGCAGGCGGTAGAAGGCTGCCGGAGCGGCGCGGCGCGTCAGGTGCGCGCGAGGCTCACCAGGGCCAGGGCGACCGCTGTGAAGAAGAGCATCGTCGCGTAGGCGCTGCCGAGCACCATGAACTTCAGCGTCGTCAGCAGCCAGCCCTGCGCGTAAACGCGCTTCTGCATCAACAGCAGATAGGCGGGCATCCACAGCCACAACAGTGCCGATATCAATCCGGTGACCACCCCGGTCGCGGCCAGGTGGGGCGACAGGCCATGGTCCAGCGCCAGCAGCGCGAACTGCCCGAGCAGGGCCACGCAGAGGAAGGCATGGCTGTAGAGCGCCACCACCAGGTGCTCCAGGTACATGCGCCCGGTTCCCACGTAGAACAGCTTCAGCAGCAGCGCGAAGATCGGAACCAGCATGAACAGCACGGTGGGCACGCTGCCCATGAAGGCCGCCTTGAAGGGAGCCGGGTTCTGCAGGAAGCCTCGCCAGCCCTGCTCCAGACGCGAAGCCTGGTGCTCGAGCCAGGTGCCGGGTGGCGCATCGGTGGAGATCACGAGCGCATCCGAGGGAAGCACGTCGGCGCGCGCGGCGGGCGTGCCGCCCAGTTCGCGTATGCGCCGGTCGGCCTGCCGGCGGATGGTCCCGATGCCGTGATCGAAGCCGGCTCGAGCCGGTGCGAGCGTGGCCGGCAGTTCCGCCCGCGCCTGCTCGAGATTGGCGATCGTGCTGTCGCGGATCTTCTCCACTTCCGCGATCGAAGTGGCTTGCGACAGGGCTTCGTTCATGCCCGCGTTTTCCACGTCGATGGTCGGCGCGAAGGCGTCGCCGAAATCCACCAGCCTTCCGACGAAGAACGTCAGCACGCACAGGATCACGAACAGGCGCATCGGCGCCACGTAGGGCGCGCGCATGCCGGCGAGGTAGTCGCGCGCGAGTGCGCCGGGCGATAGCAGCCGCCGCATCGTGCGGAAGATCCGCCCGTCCAGGTGCCAGAACGATTCGAACACTTCCTCGACGGCATGCGTGAAGCTGCGCACCGGGCTGTGCGCGGCCTGCCCGCAGGCGTGGCAGAACGCACCCTGCAGCGGCGCGGCGCAGTTCTCGCAGGCGGCGGTAGGGTGGTCGCTCATGTGTCGTATGGATGTCCCCGTGCAGCGGGTAAGATAGCGGCCTGCCGGAGCCCGGTGCCAGTGCCCGAGGCACGACCGCAGCCCGCACTGTGCCCCCCATGACCGCTTCCGAAACGCGCCCGCTGGGCCGCGAACTGCGCGCCACCGCCACGCTCGCCCTGCCGCTGGTGCTGGGCCACGTGTCGACCGGCCTGATCAACTTCGTCGACAACGTCATCGCCGGACACCACGGCACGCGCACGCTCGCGTCGGTGACGGTCGGCACGGCGTTGCTGTGGCTGCCGATGATGGTGCCGATAGGCACGCTGATCGCGCTGACCGCCTCGGTGTCGCAGCTCGACGGGGCCGGTCGCAGGCACGAGATCGCGCCGCTGTTCCGCCAGGCGCTGTGGCTCGGCCTGGGTCTGGGCTTGCTGATGTTCGCGTTCCTGAGCGCAGTGCCGTTGGCGCTGGGGGCGTTCGGGATCGCCGCCGACATCATTCCCGGTGCGACCGCGTTCACCCACGCGGTGCGCTGGGGCGTGCCGGCGCTGACGCTGTTCTTCTGCATGCGCTACCTGAGCGAAGGCCTGCACTGGACGCTGCCGACGATGCTGCTTGGGTTCGGCGGCCTGGCCGTGCTGGCGCCGCTGGGCTACGTGCTGACCTTCGGCGTCGGGCCGCTGCCGGAAATGGGCGCGGCGGGGCTGGGCGTGGCCTCGGCCACGGTGATGTGGCTGCAGGCGCTGGGCTTTGCCGTGTACCTGTGGCGCTCGCGCAGGTTCGCGCCGCTGGGACTGTTCTCGCACCTGGAGCCGCCGCGCTGGAACCAGATCCGCGAGCTGCTCGCCACCGGCCTGCCGATCGGGGTGACCGTGCTGATGGAGGGTGGACTGTTCATCGTCACCGCGCTGCTGATCGCCCGGCTGGGCGAAATACCGGCCGCGGCGCACCAGATCGCGATCAACGTCTCGGCGCTGTGCTTCATGGTGCCGATGGGCCTGGCCGAGGCGACCACGGTGCGGGTGGGGCGTGCGCTGGGCGCCGGCGACCCGCTCGGCGTGCGCCGCGCCGCACAGGCCGGCTACGTGATCGTGCTGGCGACGCAGAGCCTGTCGGCGCTGGTGCTGCTGACCGGCCACGATGCGATCGTCGCCGTCTACACCCGCGACGTGGCCGTGGCCGCGATGGCTTCGACGCTGCTGCTGTACGCGGCCACCTTCCAGTTCCCCGACGGCATCCAGGTGATGTCGGCCGGCTCGCTGCGCGGCCTGCGCGACACCCGGGTGCCGATGTTCCTGGCGATGGCCGCCTACTGGGGCCTGGGCATGCCGCTGGGCGCCGGGCTGGGCCTGGGGCTGGGCTGGGGGCCGCAGGGCATGTGGACCGGATTGATCGTGGGCCTCACCGCAGCCGCGGTGCTGATGGGCTGGCGCCTGTCCTGGCGGTTGCGGCACCTGCCGCCGGCCGTGGAACCGGCTAAGCCTGTGGGCACCCTGACTTAAGGCGTATGAAAGGCTCTGGCGCAGCCGCTATCCTGCATGTCGTAACCCGTATCCCGCCTGCTGGAGCCGCTGTCCGATGAATCCGCCCCCCCTGCCGCGCTCCAATCCCGTCGGCCGTTTCTTCGTCGGCCTGTGGGACGTGATGAATTTCACCCGCCGGCTGATCCTCAACCTGCTGTTCTTCGGGTTGCTGTTCCTGATCCTGATCGGCTTCATCGCCGCGGTGGGCAAGGGAGGCGGCGTGCAGCCGCTGCAGGAGCGCACCACCCTGGTGATCGCGCCGGAAGGCCGCCTGGTCGAGCAGTTCACTGCCGATCCGGTGACCCGCGCCCTGGCCCGCGTACTGGGCGACCGCTCGGCCGAGGAAGTGCAGCTGCGCGACCTGCTGCGCGCGATCGAGGCGGCCAAGGACGACAAGCACGTCGAACGCGTGCTGCTGCAGCTGGACAAGCTGCAGCCATCGGGCATGGCTTCGATGCGCGAAGTCGCCGATGCGCTGCGCGAGCTGCGCGCCTCGGGCAAGCAGGTCGTCGCGTTCGGCGAGAACATCAGCCAGGGCCAGTACCTGCTCGCCGCGCAGGCCGACGAGGTCTACCTGGACCCGATGGGCAGCCTGATGCTCGAGGGCCTGGGCCGCTATCGCCAGTACTTCCGCACCGGCCTGCAGGACAAGCTGGGCGTGGACGTGCACCTGTTCCGCGTCGGCGAGTTCAAGTCCGCCGCCGAGCCGTACATCCTCGACGCGGCCTCGCCCGAGGCCAAGGAAGCGGACCTGTACTGGATGAACGACGTGTGGCAGCGCTACCTGGCCGACGTGGGCGCCGCGCGCAAGCTCGACCCGGCCCAGCTGGCCGCGCAGATCGACGCGCTGCCCGAGGGCATCGAAGCCGCCGGCGGCGACCTGGCCAAGTATGCGCAGTCGATGAAGCTCGTCGACGGGCTGAAGACGCGCGAGGAAATGGAGACGCTGCTGACCGAGCGCGGCGTGGCCGACGAGGATGGCGACCTGGGTTTCCGCAGTGTTTCCCTCGATGCCTACCTGGTGCAGCTGGATGGCAGGCGCCTGCCGGTGGACCGGCGTCCGCAGGTGGCGGTGGTCGTGGCCGAGGGCGAGATCAGCGGCGGCGACCAGCCGGCCGGGCGCATCGGTGGCGAGTCCACCGCCGCACTGCTGCGCCAGGCGCGCGAGGATGAAGAGATCAAGGCCGTCGTGCTGCGCGTGGACTCGCCCGGTGGCGAGGTGTTCGCCTCCGAGCAGATCCGCCGCGAGGTCGAACTGCTCAAGGCCGCGGGCAAGCCGGTGGTGGTGTCGATGGGCGACCTGGCCGCGTCCGGCGGTTACTGGATCAGCATGAACGCCGACCGGATCTACGCCGATGCGTCGACGATCACCGGTTCGATCGGAATCTTCGGCCTGATCCCCAATTTCACCCGCACCCTGGACAAGATCGGCGTGCACACCGACGGCGTGAGCACGACCCGCTTCGCCGGCGCGTTCGACGTGACCCGGCCGCTGGACCCGGAAGTGGGCCGCGTCATCCAGTCGGTGATCGACAAGGGTTATGCCGACTTCACCGGCAAGGTCGCGCAGGCGCGCGGCAAGCCGGTGGAAGAAGTCGATGCGGTCGCGCGCGGTCGCGTGTGGAGCGGCGCGCAGGCCAAGGAGCGCGGCCTGGTCGACGAACTGGGCGACCTGGGCGATGCGGTGGCCGATGCGGCCAAGCGCGCGGAGCTGGAGAAGGACAAGTTCCGCGTGACCTACATCGACAAGCCGGCCACGCCGTTCGCCCAATTCATGGCGGGCTTCGCCGGCAGCAGGATCGGTACGGCGATGCTGCAGGATTCGGGCATGGCCCGCGCCGCGCTGGCCCGGACCATGCCGGAAACCGAAGCGCAGCTGCGTTTCGTCGAGAACGCGATCAAGGACCGCAGCGGTGCACCGGTGAAGTCGCTGGCTTACTGCTTCTGCGGGTTGTAAGCCCGCTCACGGGGCGCGCTTTGCGCGTCCCGTTCCGGCGGGGCGCCGCGCGACTCCTGTTCGCGCCCGGGATCCACGCGCCGTAGAGCGGGGATCGCCCCGCTGGCCGTCTTCATTCGCGGGGAAAGCAGCCGGGCAAGCCCGGCTCGACACGGACCGGCGTCAGCCGCCTTCGGCCTCGTCGATCTGCGCCTGCTGCCTGTCGGCGGCTTCCTGCACGTTCTTCTCGACGGCACGCGCCTTGTCCTGCGGAGCCTGGATCGCATCGCGCAACTCGGTGTGCGCCTGGGCCTGCGGCTCGGGCGGTTGCTCGGTCGGCGGCGATTCGGGCCGGCACGCGGCCACTGCGGCCAGGCACAGCATCGGCAGGCAGGCGTGGCGCAGGATGCGCGGCAGGAAACGGACGGACTCGTTCATCGATGCGCTCCGCGGGAAGGCCCGGCGTTATCCTACGCCCATGCAGACGAACCGGTGGCGGCTGGACGGGCAACTGGCGCTGGTGACCGGCGCCAGCGCCGGCATTGGCCTTGCGATCGCGCGCGAGCTGGCCGCGCTGGGCGCGCACCTCCTGCTGGTCGCGCGCGAGGAGGACCCGCTGCAGGACATCCGCGACGAACTGGCCGACCGCCATCCCGCGCAGGACATCCTGGCCATGGCCGCCGACGTCGCCGATGACGAGGACCGCCGCGCGATCCTGGACTGGGTCGAGGACCAGGGCGAAGGCCTGCACATCCTGGTCAACAACGCCGGCGGCAACGTCACCAAGGCCGCGGTCGACTACACCGAGGACGAATGGCGCGGAATCTTCGAGACCAACCTGTTCGCGGCGTTCGAGCTTTCGCGCTACGCGCATCCGCTGCTCGCACGCCACGCGGCCTCGAGCATCGTCAATGTCGGCAGCGTGTCGGGCATCACCCACGTGCGCAGCGGCGTGGTCTACGGCATGAGCAAGGCGGCCTTGCACCAGATGACGCGCAACCTGGCCGCCGAATGGGCCGAGGATGGCATCCGGGTCAACGCGGTGGCGCCGTGGTACATCCGCACCCGGCGCACGTCCGAACCGCTGTCCGATCCGGACTACTACGAGGAAGTGGTGGGGCGCACGCCGATGCGGCGGATCGGCGAACCGGAGGAAGTGGCCGGCGCGGTCGCGTTCCTGTGCCTGCCGGCGGCCAGCTACGTCACCGGCGAATGCATCGCGGTGGACGGCGGGTTCCTGCGCTACGGGTTCTGAGTCGGAACAACCGGCGCGTTCGGCGCGATTGATCCTGGATCTACATGGCGGCCCCAGCATCCGATCCATCGAAAAGGGTCGATGCGACCGGGAGGCTGTCATGTGGAAGTGGGGCAAGCGCGTTCTGGTCGCGTTCCTGGGGCTGGTGATCGTCCTGGCGGCCGTGGGTGGCCTGTGGTGGCAGGCCCTGGACCTGGGCAGCCAGCCGCTGGCAGATCCCGGCAGCACCGCCGCCCAGTTGGACTTCCTGAAGTCGCCATCGCCGCCGCGCGGCAAGGTGCTCGCCGTGGTGACCAGCACCGCCAGCCTGGGCGACAGTGGCAAGCGTGGCGGTTACGAGCTGACCGAGCTGTCGCGGGCGTACTACACCTTCCTTGCCAACGGCTACGAGGTGGACATCGCCAGCCCGCAAGGCGGCGAGCCGCCGATGCGCACCGACGACGACATGGTCGCGGCCGACTACGCGTTCCTCAACGACCCGCAGGCGCGGCGCAAGCTCGCCACCACCCTGAAGCTGGCAGAGGTCGATTCGTCGAAGTACGCGGCGGTGTATTTCGTCGGCGGCAAGGGCACGATGTTCGATTTCCCCGACGACCCATCGATCCCGCACATCGTCCGCGATATCTACCGGTCGGGTGGCGTGGTCGGCGCGGTCTGCCACGGGCCGGCGGCGCTGCTGCAGGTCGTCCTGGATGATGGCACGCCTTTGCTGCGTGGTCGCCGCGCCACCGGATTCACCAATGCCGAGGAGCTGTTCCTGATCAAGGACGCGCGAACGGTGTTTCCGTTCCTGCTGCAGGAACGGATGCAGCAGGCCGGCGCACGCTTCGTCGAAGGCCCGATGTATCTGGAAAATACCGTGGTCGATGGCCGCCTGGTCACCGGCCAGAATCCGTGGTCCACGTGGTCGGTGGCCGAGGCGATGGTGCAGGGACTGGGGCATGCACCGGTCGCCCGCGCGCGCAGCGGCGAAGAGCTGTCCGTGCAGGTGCTGGACACCTACCGGCGCGAGGGCATCGATGCCGCGCTGCGACTCAGGCGGCAGCTGCCCGATGCGGACAGGCGGCTGTTGCTGATGCATGCGCTGGTCGCCGCCATGCAGGGCGGCGTGGTCGATGCCTGGCACCTGCAACGGCTTGCACGTGGATGACGGTCGTGCGGGCCCGCGGGACGCGCACGGAAGATCGTGCGCGAGCGCGGCTGGTTACACTGCCGATGGCGCCTGCGTGCGGCGCCAAGCGGCCATGGGCGAGGCGTGATGCAGACTGAAGGACGACCATTGCGGCTGCTGCTGGTGGAGGACGACGCCGACATCGCCGCCGGCATCGGCGACTACCTGGGCGTGCATGGCGTGGAGGTGGATTTCGCCTACACCGCCACGCAGGCGCGCTCGCACTTGCAGGAGCGCGCATTCGACCTGGTCGTGCTGGACGTCAACCTGCCCGGCGAGGATGGCCTGTCACTGTGCCGGTCGCTCAAGCACGAGTCCGGCTTGCGTTCGCCGGTGCTGTTCCTGACCGCACGCGGCGCGCTGGCCGACAAGCTGGTGGCCTTCGAGGCCGGTGCGGTGGATTACATGGTCAAGCCATTCGCGCCCGCGGAGCTGCTGGCGCGTGCGCGGGCGATCATCGCGCACGCGCCAGCCAGTGGCGGCGCGCAGTTGCGTGTGGGTGCGTACGTGCTGGAACTGCAGGGGCACCTGCTGGTCCGCGGCGACGTGTCGCTGCTCTTGCAGGCCACCGGTTTCGCGTTGTTGCGCCGTTTGATGGAGGCCAGTCCCGGCTGCGTGTCGCGCGAAGACCTCTGCTCGCTGCTCTGGGAAGACGGGCCACCCGGCAGCGATCCTCTGCGCATGCATGTCTACCAGCTGCGCCAGCAGCTCGCGCGCAGCTTCGGCCAGCCGCTGATCGATACGGTGCGAGGCGTGGGCTACCGCTTCGTCGCGGAGGCGGGCGATGGCGCGACGGCGTAGCCTGCAGCGTGCATTGGCGCGGCGCTGGATGGCGTTCGCAGCCGTGCTATCGCTTTCTTTCGCCGGCAGCGCTTTGTTGCTGCTGTTCCTGCTGGAGGACAGCTTCATCGACCGTCACCTGCGTGCGGTCAGCGCGACGGTCGTGGACGTGGCCGGTGCATCGGCCACCTTGCCGGCGAATTTCCAGGCCCTGCCCGGGCCGGCATTGCCGGAGGACATCGCCACGCGGATTTCCGGGAAGAAGCCCGGCACGGTCATCGAATTCCGCCGTGACGACGGACGCTACGTGCACGTGCTGTCGGCGCGGACGGCGACGGGGCAGCCATTCGCGCTGGTGTACGACGTGACCGGCGAGCTGACGGTCAATCCGCGGCTTCCCGGCGGGCTGGCGTACGCACTGGCATTGCTGGCGTTGTCGTTGCTGTGCGCCTATGTGCTGGCCTGGGCGTTCGTCACGCGCACGGTGCGGCGCGCACGCGCACTGCTGGGCGAGGTGCTGGCCAGTCCCGATCCGCGCAGCCTTGAAGCGCTCGCACAACGCGAACCCATCCGTGAATTCGGCGAGCTGTTGCACCTGCATGCCGGGGTCTGGCGCGAACAGCAGGCCGCGGTCGAACGTGAACGCGAAACCCTGGCGTTCCTGGCGCACGAACTGCGCACGCCACTGCAGTCGGCGCGCACCAGCCTGGCACTGCTGGACGAATCGCCGGCGCATGCCCCCGCACTGGCCAGGTTGCAGCGGGCGGTGGAGCGACTGACCCGTGCCAGCAATGCCATCCTCTGGCTGGCCAGCGATGCCGCGATTCCTGCTGGACGCACCTTGGCTGCGGCACACCTGGAGGCGCTGGTCGAGGAATTCCGTCCGCTTGCCCGTGCGCGGGGCCAGTCGATCGAACTGCGGCTGGTGCCCGGTCTGTCATGGGATGCGCCATGGGAGGCGGTCGAGGCCCTGCTCGCCAACCTGCTGCTCAACGCAATCCAGCATGGCGGCGAAGGCGTGATCGAAATCGATGCCGGAGTTGAAGCGTTGACCCTGCGTAATCCGGACGAGGCCGCAGCCTCGGCAGGCTTCGGGCTGGGGCTGCGGATCGTGCAGCGGCTGGCGGCCCGACTGGGCTGGCGCGTCGTGCTCCAGCAGCAGCAAGGCATGGCGTCCTGCGAGGTTCGCTGGCTTCCGGGCGTGGTTTCGAACTAGCCGCGATGGCCGGCCGGTGGCCGCGGTTGCCGTCAGCGCGGCCCGGCCCTGGCCTATCAGATGCGCACGATCAGGTGCGCAGTGCGCCTTCCGGTACTTCGATCTGCATCGCCAGCGCGAGGTGGTCGGAGAACGCGGCCGGGAACGCCTGCGAGCCCAGGCACTTCAGGTCGCCGCTGACCAGGATGTGGTCGATCGCGCGCTGCGGCTTCCAGCTCGGGAAGGTCGGCACCGCGCACTCGGGCGGACGCAAGGTGGTGTTGCGGTAGAGCACATCCATTTCCGGCTGGTCGGGCAGGCAGTTGAAGTCGCCCATCAGCACCGCGTTGGGATGGTCCTTCAATACTTCGGCGATGAACGACAGCTGCGCATGCCGCGACTTGGCGCCCAGCGACAGGTGCGCGACCGCCACGGTGAGGCCTTCGCGGTGGTCGCCGAAGTGGGCCAGCAGCACGCCGCGGCCCTTGATCCGGCCGGGGAGTGCGTGGTCGGTGGTCCGCACCGGTTCCAGCTTGCTGAGCAGGCCGTTGGCGCTGGAGGCCACGCCGCCCATGCTGCGGTTGGGCTGGTGGGTCCAGTAATGGAAGCCCGCGCGCTGGGCCAGGTAGTGGGTCTGGTTGGTGAAGCCCGAGCGCAGGCTGCCGGGGTCGCTTTCCTGCAGGCCGACGATGTCGTGGCCGCTGGCCAGCTGCGCGATCGCGTCCAGGCTGGTGCGCTTGCGCCCCGCCGGCAACGCGTGCGACCAGCTGCGGGTCACGTAGTCGCTGTAGCGGCGGGTGCTCGATCCGGCCTGGATGTTGGCGCTGAGCACGCGCAGCGTGCGCGTGCCGGCCGCCGCGTCGGCGGCAGCCGGCGATGCGCCGGGAACGGGTGCGGGCGTGGGGGAGCCCATGGCGGGGTGCAGCGGCGCGTCAGTCGGCGCCGCCACGCTCCTTGGCCACCAGCCATTCGACCGTGTTGAGCATCTTCTCGAAGCCCTGCGGGTCCACGTTCACCGTGTACTTGCCGTTGACCACCAGCGACGGGGTGCCTTCGATCCTGGCCTTCACCGCGAACTGCTTGGCGCGGTTGATCTTGGCGTCCACGCCGAAGCTGTTGTAGGTGTCGGCGAAGCGCTTGGCGTCCACGCCGTACTGGGCATAGAACGGCGCGATCTGCTCGGCGGTCACGTTGGCGTTCACCGGCAGGGAGCGCTGCACATGGACGGCGTTGAACATCGCGTCATGCGACTGGGCCAGCACGCCCAGCGCCTCGGCGGCGTAGAACGCGCGGGCATACGGCAGCCAGTAGCCGCCGAACGCCGCCGGCACCTGGGTTACCGCCACGTCGGCCGGCTGGCGCTGCTTCCACGCCTGCAGCACCGGCTCGAACTGCGCGCAGTGCGGGCAGGTGTAGCCGAACACTTCGGCGACCTCGATCTTGCCGGCGGCGGGCTGGAAGGCCTGGCCATTGGGGATC
Source organism: Pseudoxanthomonas daejeonensis (assembly GCF_010093205.1). Lineage (GTDB taxonomy): Bacteria > Pseudomonadota > Gammaproteobacteria > Xanthomonadales > Xanthomonadaceae > Pseudoxanthomonas > Pseudoxanthomonas daejeonensis. Next base: position 136,362 of record NZ_PDWN01000006.1, on the reverse strand, counting down.
TCGACGTAGTCCACGCCGGCGACCGGGGCCGGGCCACTCGGAGCGGTCGGCGCCGGGGCGGGAGCAGCCGGAGCGTCGGCGGCCGGAGCAGCAGCTTCGGCCGGCGCCGGGGCCTGCTTGCCGGAGCAGGCGGTCAGGGCCAGCAGCAGGGTCAGGCTGACGAGGTGGCGCTTGGTCATGGTGGTCTCCTGGAGGATGAAGAGGATGGAGCAAGGGCCGTCAACGCCGGGTCGGCGCGGCGGCCAGCGGATCAGGGCTTGGCCGCGGCCTGGCGCTCGCGTGCCACCAGCCAGTCGGTGATGCGCAGCATGTCCTGGAAATCCTTGCCGAGGACGCGATAACGGCCGGCGACGACCACGCTGGGCGTGCCTTCCAGCTCCCAGGCGCGGGTCAGTGCCGCGGACTGCTGCAACTGCGCATCGACCTTCGGGTCGGCCATCGCTGCCAGGAAGCGCTCGGATGTCACGCCATAGCTGGCGTAGAACGTGGCCAGCTCCTGCGCGCTCGGATTGCGCGGCAAGTTCCCTCGCTCGTGGATCGCGGCGAAGACCGCGTCGTGCGTGCGCGCCAGCAGTCCGAGGTTGGAGGCGGCGAAGTAGGCCCGCGCCCAGGTGTCCCAGGGGCCGCCGAAGGCCGCCGGGACCGCGACGAAGTCCACGTCGCGCGGCAGCTTGGCCTTCCAGGGCTTGAGCAGCGGCTCCAGGTGCGCGCAGTGCGGGCACGAGTAGCCGAAGACCTCGGCCACCTCGATCCGGCCCGGCTTGGCCGCCCAGGGCTTGCCGCCGGCGATCTCGACATAGTCGCGCCCGGCCTGCGGGGTGGACGCGGCCTGTGCGGCGACCGGCCCGGCGGGGAGCCAGGCGACGGCGGCAAGCAGCAGTGCGGACAGGAACGCCTTCATCGATGGTGTCTCCCGGGTGGGGCCGGTCGCCTTGGCATCCGGCGGAAAAAACGACGCCGGCCATGGGGCCGGCGCAAATATGGAGAGAGGGACCGCGTGGGTCAGACCGCGCCGGCGCCGCAAAGTTTCACGAGCGCGGTTCGGCGCTGGCGACCTCGGCGTCATCGGCATGGTCGTGCAGGCCCTGCAGGTAGCTGGCCAGGGCGCCGATCTCCTGCTCGGTGAGCTTGCCGGCGACCTTGGCCATGATGTGGAACGAAGCCGGGTCGCGTTCGCTGGTCGTGCCCGCCTTGTACTCGGTCAGGCGCTGGACGGTGTAGTCCGACATCTGCCCGGCGATGTGCGGGTACGGCGGTCCCGGGTTGCCGGTACCGGTCGGGCCGTGGCAGGCCGAGCAGGCCGGGATGCCGCGTTCGGCGTCGCCGGCGCGGAACAGCCGCTGGCCGATCTCGAAGTACTTCAGGCCTTCGTACGGGCCGTCCGCGACCACGGTGTCGTCGGCCACGCCGGCGCCGGACTTCTGGCTGGCGAAGAAGGCGCCGACATCGCGCATGTCCTGCGGGCTCAGCGCCTGGGCGAACGGCGCCATCACCGCGGCCATGCCGCTGTGGCGCTCGCCGCTGGCGAACAGGGCCAGCTGCTTGGCGATGAAGCGCTCGCTCTGGCCGGCGATGCGCGGGTAGACCGGGATGGCCGGGTTGCCGTCGGCGCCGTGGCAGGCCGCGCAGGCGGCGGCCTTGCCGGCGCCGGCTTCGGCATCGCCCCAATGGGTCTTGCTCAGGTCGACTTCGAGCGGGGCGGACTGCACGGGCGCGTTGTCCGGGACCGGCACCACCGTGGTCTGTGCGGCATAGGCGGCGACGGCGGTGACCGCGAGGGCCAGTCCGGCAAGGGTGAAAACGCGAGCGTGGCGCATGGGCTAGAGCTCCGGAGACCCGATCAAAGGCGGTCACGCCAGTGGAATGGCGGCCGCGAAACGTCCGGATTATCCCTGTCGCGGGGCGCGACGGTCAACGAAACAACCCGCCGCGGCCGGTCGCGGCAACGCCAGGCCCGTGCCGTGCGATCCTATGCCCATGTCCAATCCACTCGAAAAGGCCCACTACCTGGGCTCGGCGCACACGCTTGCGCAGTTGCCGGCCGACGGCGGCCACGAGGTCGCCTTCGCCGGCCGGTCCAACGCCGGCAAGTCCAGCGCGCTCAACGCGCTGACCCGGCAGAACGCCCTGGCCCGCGTCTCCAAGACCCCCGGCCGGACCCAGCAGCTGGTGTTCTTCGAGGTCGTGCCGCAGCGCTACCTGGTCGATCTGCCCGGTTACGGCTACGCCAAGGTGCCGATGGAACTGCGGGCGCACTGGCAGGGCTTCATCGACAAGTATTTCCGCCAGCGAGAGGCCCTGCGTGGCCTGGTGGTGGTGATGGACATCCGCCATCCGCTCAAGGACTACGACCGGCAGATGCTCACCTACGCGGTGACCCGCGGCCTCCCGGCGCATGCCTTGCTGACCAAGGCCGACAAGCTCGGTCGCGGCCAGCAGGCGCAGGCCTTGCAGGCGGTGCGCAAGGAACTGGCATCGGCCTTCGGCGAAAGCAGCGTCGGCGTGCAGACCTTCTCGGGCGAGAGCAAGCAGGGCGTCGACGAAGCGCGCGCCGTGGTCAACGGCTGGCTCGAGCTGGCCTAGCGCGGCCCGTCTCCGGCGGGGCTTCCCGGCGACGCTTCCCGCGGGGTCGTCAGACCGCCACGTGGAACAGGCCGCCGATCGCGTGCGAGGCGGCCATCGCCAGCGCGCCCCAGAAGCCGACCCGCAATGCCCCGCGCAGCACCGGGGCACCGCCCAGCCACGCCGCCGCGCCACCGGACAGCAGCAGTCCGGCGAGGGTGACGACCGTGGTGGCCAGGGTCACCCGCTCGAGCGGCGCCAGTAGTGCCGCACCGATCGGCAGCGCCGCACCGACGGCGAATGCCGCGGCCGAGGACAATGCGGCCTGCAACGGGCGGGCGCGCAGGGATTCGGTGATGCCGAGTTCGTCGCGGGCATGGGCGGCCAGGGCGTCATGTGCGGTGAGTTCGTCGGCGACCTGGCGGGCCAGTGCAGGCGACAGTCCGCGCTGAACGTAGATATGGGCCAGCTCTTCCTGTTCGAGCCGTGGCTCGCTCGCCAGTTCCTGGCGCTCGATCGCCAGGTCGGCCGCTTCGGTATCGGCCTGCGATTGCACCGAAACGTATTCGCCGGCGGCCATCGACATCGCACCGGCGACCACCGCGGCCACGCCGGTGGCCAGGACCACCTGCGCGCTGGCGCCACTGGCGGCCACGCCCACGACCACGCCGGCCACCGAGACGATGCCGTCGTTGGCGCCGAGTACGGCTGCGCGCAACCAGCCCACGCGCTGGGTGCGGTGGCGCTCGGCATGGCGGCGGGAAGGTGCGTGGCTGCGCGGCATTGCGGCAGGGTAACCCGGTGGCGGCACCGGGAGCCATCGGCGCGCGTGCACGGAACACTCAAACCCCGTGCCGGGACACCGGCGGGAGGGGGCCACAGGCTATAGTGCGCCCCTTGCGAGGCCGGCCGGCAGGCCCCATCCATCGCAGCCCGTCCGTCCCGTGCGAGCCGCCCTTGTCGAGCCCCAGCCACGTCGCCGATACCCCGATCACCCAGCGCAACCAGCTGGTCGATTACATCGCGTCGGGGGAGAAGCCCAAGGGCGACTGGCGCATCGGCACCGAGCACGAGAAATTCGGCTTCCGCCTGGATGACCTGCGCCCGCCGACGTTCGATGGTGATCGCGGCATCGAAGCGCTGCTCACCGGACTGACCCGCTTCGGTTGGACGCCCGTGCAGGAGAGCGTCGACGGGCTGCCGCCGCGCACGATCGCGCTGCTGCGCGATAGCGCATCGGTCACCCTGGAGCCGGCCGGCCAGCTGGAACTTTCCGGCGCGCCGCTCGAAGACATCCACCAGACCTGCGTGGAACTGGGCACCCACCTCAACGAGGTGCGCCAGGTCTCCGACGAGTTGCAGCTGGGCTTCCTCGGCATGGGTTTCCAGCCCAAGTGGCGCCGCGACGAGATGCCGTGGATGCCCAAGGGCCGCTACCGGATCATGCGCGACTACATGCCCAGGGTCGGCTCGCTCGGCCTGGACATGATGACGCGCACCTGCACGGTGCAGGTCAACCTGGACTACGCCTCCGAAGCGGACATGGTGAAGAAGTTCCGCGTGTCGCTGGCTTTGCAGCCGGTGGCGACCGCGCTGTTCGCCGACTCGCCGTTCACCGAAGGCAGGCCCAACGGCTACCTCAGCTACCGCTCGCACATCTGGACCGACACCGATCCGGACCGCACCGGCATGCTCGATTTCGTGTTCGAGGACGGCTTCGGTTACGAGCGCTACGTCGATTACCTGCTCGACGTGCCGATGTACTTCTCCTACCGCGATGGCGTCTACGTCGATGCCTCCGGCAAGTCGTTCCGGAAATTCCTCAAGGGCGAACTCGACGTGCTGCCCGGGGCGCTGCCCACGCTGCGCGACTGGTCCGACCACATGACCACCGCCTTCCCCGAGGTGCGGCTGAAGAAGTTCCTGGAAATGCGCGGCGCCGATGGCGGTCCGTGGAACCGGCTGTGCGCGTTGCCGGCCTTCTGGGTCGGCCTGCTGTACGACGACACGGCGCTGGATGCGGCCTGGGACCTGGTCAAGGACTTCACCACCGCCGAGCGCCATGCGCTGCGCGATGGCGTGCCGGAGCGCGCGCTGAAGCTGCCGACACGGATTGGCAACGTCCGCGGCGCCAGCGTGCGTGAGCTCGCGGTCGAAGCGCTGAAGATCTCCAGCGCCGGCCTGCGTCGCCGCGCGGCGCGCAATGGGGACGGGATCGATGAAACGCGCTTCCTCGATCCGCTGATCGAGATCGCCGAGAGCGGCCAGACCGCGGCCGAGCGCAAGCTCGAGCTGTTCAACGGCGCGTGGAACGGCGACATCGACCGGATCTTCGGCGAGTTCGCCTACTGAATTGCGGCGATGGCCGTTGCCGGCCATCGCATGGCCGGGCTCAGAGGTTGCGCAGCAGGCCCTTCAGCAGCTTCTTGGTTGCGCCTTCCTCGGGCTTCTTCTGCCCCGGGTCCTGCGGCGATGCCGCGTCGCCTGCGTCCATGCCCTCCATGCCCGACAGGTCCATGCCCAGCAGTGCGCCGGCGGTGGACTTGGTGCGGACGCGCACGTTCCATTCCGGATCCCAGGGCTGCTTCGGATCGGCCGGCTTCGGCGGCCAGGTGATGTGGGTCTCCGGGCCGTAGGCGATCATGCTCAGGATGCCCGGGCTGGCCTGGCCCGTGCTGGCGTCGGCGAAGATCCCCTTCGGTATCGCGCACGACGTGGTGGACGGTGGCAGCAGCACTTTTTCCTTGAGCCAGCGGTCGACCTGTCCACCGGTGAGGAAATCGACCACGCCCTGGCCGGCATCGGGGACTTCGGCGCTGCTCCAGATCACGATGGTCTTGTCCTGCATGCTGAGCCCGTGCAGGAAATACGCCTTGGCCCGGTCCACCGGTTGCCAGCCCAGGGTCATGCCGGACGCGAGCTGGCCGGACTGGGTCAGGGCGATCTTCGGCATGAAATCGGCGGCCTGCTGCAGCTCGAACGTGAGCGATTCGGGCACGCCCGGGCCGGTGATGCGGTGCTGGCCCACCAGCGACGCGTTGGCCGGTGCGCGGTTTTGCGTCTTCGGGTTCGGCCACAACACGTAGGACGGATCCGGATCGATGCCGCGATCGGGCGCATAGCGGCCCTGCATGGGATCGCCGCTCATTTCGAACTTCCCGTCCTTGGCGCGCATGTGCACCTCGCGTGGCTGGCCGGCACGCACCTCGCTGCCGCAGCCCCAGTAGTACTTGAGGTGGATCTCGCCTTCGGGCACGCCCGATGTTCCGCCCGCCTCGCGCCCGCGGCTGGCCACCGGCGGCAACAGCGGCAGTGATGCGCCCAGGCCCAGCCCGGCCGGCACCTGCTGCTCGGCATCCTTGCCCGGCGCCAGGCTGTTGCGCATGGCGATGTCGAAGAACTTGCCGGTGAACACCGGATGGCGCGCGTCGGGATAGCCGATCGTGCCCTGTGAGCCACCCATCATCTTCGCGGCGATCCCGCCCATGCCGCCCATCATCTGGCCCATGTCGGGCATGCCGGCCTGGTTGTGGGTGGCCACGTCGATCCAGACCTGGGTTTCCGGCCCGGCGGATGGCGCACTGCTGGCGGGCAGGGCGACGAGCAGGGTGGCGACGAGGGAGAGGCTCAGCGGATGGCGGGTGGTGTTCATGGCGGTATCGGCTCGGCAGTGGTCTGGGTATGCATGGGGACGCACGCAGACAGGACACGCCGGAAGCAGGGCCGCGAGGACAATCCGGGCGTGGGCACCTCGCCCCTGTCCTTGGTCGCCGCCGGTATCGCCGGTTAGGCTGCGGCTTTACCGGATCGGGAGCAGGGCATGCGGGAGGTATGGGTCAAGGGCTGGTGGCTGGTGGCATGCCTGCTGGTCGCGCCAGGCGCGGCGGCGCAGAAGGTCGCGCTGGTCGGTGGCACGCTGGTCGATGGCAGCCTCAGCGATCCGATCCGCGACAGCGTGGTGCTGGTCGAAGGCGAGCGCATCGTCGCCGTCGGCACGGTCGAGACCCTGCCTGTGCCGGCCGACGCCACGGTGATCTCGACCGAGGGCATGACCGTGCTGCCCGGGCTGTGGGACATGCACGTGCACCTGATGATTAATGGTCATGCCGATTACGAGCACTGGGACAGGACGTACCCGGCGCAGTTCCGCGACGTGATCATGCCGGCCTCGGCCAGGCAGTTGCTGCTGGCCGGGGTGACCGGCGCGCGCGACCTGGGTGGGCCGCTGGAGGACAGCATCGCGGTGCGCGATGCGGTCAACAGCGGCCGCATCCCGGGGCCGACCCTGTTCGTGTCCGGGCCCTTCATCCAGAAGAAGCCCTATCCGGGCACCGAGCAGTTCCGCTGGGGCGTGGATTCACCGGCCGATGCGCGGGCCAAGGTGCGCAAGCTCGCGCAGGCGGGCGTGGACGTGGTCAAGCTTATCGACCAGGACGGAATGAGCGACGCCGAAATCAAGGCGATCGTCGACGAGGCGCACCGCCATGGCCTGCCGGTGGTGGCGCACGCGCACCGTCCCGAGGAGATCCGCCGCGGCCTGGAGGCCGGAGTGGACGGCTTCGAGCACACCGGCCTGGCGGCAGCGCCGGAGTACCCGCCGGACGTGATCGCGGCGCTGCGCGAGCGCACCGCCAACATGGCGGCCGGTCCGCTGTTCTGGACGCCCACGATCGAGGGCCTCTACAACTTCCCGTACACGGTGAAGAACCACGAGTTCATCGATGGCGACGACTGGCACGAAGGATTGCCGCCGGAGATCGTGGCCGACATCAAGGCATCGCTCGCGCACCCGGAGCGGATCGGCTATTTCCAGCAGACCCCGCAGCGCTGGCCGACCCTGCAGCGCAAGTTCCAGCAACTGCGCGAGAGCGGCGCGATGCTCCTGGTGGGCACCGATTCGGGCATCCCCATGAAGTTCCACAGTGGCAGCACCTGGAACGAGCTGGACGTGTGGGTGAACCGGCTGGGCGTGCCGGCGATCGATGCGATCCGCGCGGCGACCTACTGGCCCGCGGTGGCAATGAAGGCCGACAAGGACTACGGCACCGTGGCCGAGGGCAAGTACGCCGACATAATCGCGGTCAAGGGCGACGTGCTGAAGCAGGTCGCGCTGCTGCAGCGGGTGGACATCGTGCTCAAGCACGGTCGCCGGGTGAAGTGACGAGGGTGTAGCCGGCGAGTTGCGCGCGGCCGGAACGGGAGCGTTCCAGCTGCGCGCGCTCGCACACCGCGCCGCTCACGACACCCAGAGTTTCTCCAGCTCGCGGAAGCCCCACTGCTGCGGCGACTCCACGCCGATGATGCGTTCACCGCAACCGGCTTCGGCCAGGTCCAGTTCGTGCTGCAGGATCTGCGTCCGCGACCTGGCCGAGAAGAACACCTTGACCCGCGGTGCGGACAACGCGCCGGGGCGCTGTTCGACCACCACCGCAAGGCGGTCGCTGGAAAGTCGTACCAGCGAGCCGACCGGATAGATGCCGACGCTGGCGACGAACGCCTTGAGCACCGCCGGGTCGAAGTGGCCCTTCCACGACACCATGCGTCGCAACGACTCGCCCGGGTCCCAGCCCTCCTTGTACGGACGGTTGGACGTGATCGCGTCGTAGACGTCGCACACCGCGCTCATCCGGGTCAGCAGCGGCGTGGCGTCCGCCTCCAGCTGCGCCGGGTACCCGCCGCCGTCGTACTTCTCGTGGTGGTGGCGGACCATGTGCAGCACGGCGGTGTTCTCCAGTCCGCTGTCCCGCAGCAGGCGTTCGCCTTCCTCCGGATGCGTGCGCATGACCGCGTACTCGTCGTCGGTCAGCCGCCCGGGCTTGTTGAGGATGTCCACGGGCATGCACGCCTTGCCCATGTCATGCAGCAGGCCGCCCATCGCCGCCTCGCGGCATGCGTCTTCGTCCAGGTCCAGTTGCCGCGCCAGCGCCACCATCAGCGCACTGACCGCGACCGAGTGCATGTACGTGTAATCGTCGGCGGTCTTGAGCCTGGCGATGCTGATCAGCGCGCCGGGATGGCGCTCGACCGAAGCGGTGATCTCCTCGGCCAGTGGCGCCATCCGTTCCGGTTCGATCATCCGGCCCATCCGCACCTCGCGGAACATCGCCGCGACCGCGTCGCGACCCTCCTCGCAGATGCGCCGTGCGCGTCCCAGTTCCGCGTCCATAGTGACCGGGATGGCTGCAGGGGCCGCCGGCGATCGCGCCGGTGACTCGATGGCATGCACGCCTGCCGGGATGGAGGGCGCGTCCTCGCCGGCGGAAGCAGCCACGTCTGCATCCACTCCGCGGCGGATGTCGATGTCGACCGTTTCCACCTCGCTGGCGAGCAGCCGCTCGATGTCGCGCTCGGTAGCCAGGAACGAGGAGCGCCAGAACGGATGCTTCAACCAGGGGCCGTTCAAGCGCTGCACGTGCATGCCCGGGCGCAGCTGGTCGACGTGGATGGTTCTGAGCATGGGGGTTTCCGCCGTTCCCTGTGCGCGTCCACCGACAGGTCGGCGGGACATGCCTGTACCACGCTATCGGCCCCTGGGCCCGGGAACTTTAGCGTGCCCGCACGTGGTGTCACGGCGCCGCTGTTGATACTATCCCCCAGTATCGACAGGCCAGCCCGGCCGGGAGTGCGTCGTGCCCCACACCGCCCACGAGAAGAAGCGCGTGCTCACCCGTGTCCGCCGGATCATGGGCCAGGCCGAAGCGCTGGAGCGCGCGCTGGAATCCGGCGCCGACTGCGGCCCGGTGCTGCAGCAGATCGCGGCGATCCGCGGCGCGGTCAACGGCCTGATGTCGGAAGTCATGGAAGCGCATATCCGCGAGGAATTCGGCCAGCCGGCCACCTCCGAAGCGCAGCGCCAGGCCCGGGTCGAGGAAATGACCGGGCTGGTGCGTTCGTACCTCAAGTAAGCGGGCCAAGCCCGCCGGCGCGCCGCGCCGCAACCGCCCACGCAATCATCCGTTGCATCGCAGGAGTCCATGCCATGAAATCCCGTGCCGCCGTCGCCTTCGCCGCTGGCGAACCTCTCAGGATCGTCGAGATCGACGTCGAACCGCCGCGCAAGGGCGAAGTGCTGGTGCGGATCACCCATACCGGCGTCTGCCACACCGATGCGTTCACCCTGTCCGGCGACGATCCGGAAGGCCTGTTCCCGGTCGTGCTCGGCCACGAAGGCGCCGGCATCGTGGTCGAGGTGGGCGAGGGCGTCACCAGCGTGCAGCCCGGCGACCACGTGATCCCGCTGTATACCGCCGAGTGCGGCGAATGCCTGTTCTGCAAGAGCGGCAAGACCAACCTGTGCGTGGCCGTGCGCGCCACCCAGGGCAAGGGCGTGATGCCGGACGGCAGCAGCCGCTTTTCCTACAACGGCCAGCCGATCTACCACTACATGGGCTGCTCGACCTTCAGCGAGTACACGGTCGTGGCCGAAGTCTCGCTGGCCAAGGTCAACCCGGACGCCAATCCCGAGCATGTCTGCCTGCTCGGCTGTGGCGTCACCACCGGTATTGGAGCGGTGCACAACACGGCCAAGGTGCAGCCGGGCGATTCGGTCGCGGTGTTCGGCCTGGGCGGTATTGGTCTTGCCGTGATCCAGGGCGCGCGCCAGGCCAGGGCCGGGCGGATCATCGCCATCGATACCAACCCGTCCAAGTTCGAACTGGCGCGGCAGTTCGGTGCCACCGACTGCATCAACCCGAAGGACCACGACAAGCCGGTCCAGCAGGTCGTGGTCGAGATGACCGGCTGGGGCGTGGACCATTCGTTCGAATGCATCGGCAATGTCAACGTGATGCGCGCGGCGCTGGAATGCGCGCACCGCGGCTGGGGCCAGTCGGTGATCATCGGCGTGGCCGGCGCGGGGCAGGAGATCTCCACCCGGCCGTTCCAGCTCGTCACCGGCCGCACCTGGAAGGGCACCGCGTTCGGCGGGGTCAAGGGCCGCAGCCAGCTGCCGGGCATGGTCGAGGATGCGATGCGCGGCGACATCGAGCTGGCCCCGTTCGTGACCCACACCATGCCGCTGGAAGACATCAACGAAGCCTTCGAGCTGATGCACGAGGGCAAGTCGATCCGTTCGGTCGTGAGGTACGGGGAGGGCAACGCCTGAAACCAGGCGCTGCATCCCGCGCTTGCGCCCATGGCGGAAGCGCGGGCCCCGTTTTCCTTTACCTATGAATCCCGCGGCTGCCGCCGCGCCCCTTTACCAAAGGGGCTGTCCGATTGGATGGTTGGCAGGAGCGCACGAACTGAGGAATTGCTGATGGAACGCATCGAACATCGCGCCTGCTTCGGCGGCTGGCAGGACGTGTACCGGCACGAATCGGAGGTGCTCGGCTGCACGATGAACTTCGCCGTCTACCTGCCACCGCAGGCGGCGCAGGGCGCGAAGCTGCCGGTGCTGTACTGGTTGTCCGGACTGACCTGCAACGAACAGAACTTCATCACCAAGGCCGGTGCGCAGCGCTATGCGGCCGAACACGGCGTGGTGATCGTGGCGCCCGACACCAGTCCGCGTGGTGATGGCGTGGCCGATGCCGACGGCTATGACCTGGGCAAGGGTGCCGGTTTCTACGTCAACGCCACCCGGGAGCCGTGGGCGGCGCACTACCGCATGTACGACTACGTGGCCAGCGAGCTGCCAGCCTTGGTCGAGGCGCACTTTCCGGTAAGCGATGCGCGCGCGCTCAGCGGTCATTCGATGGGCGGCCACGGCGCGCTGGTGGTCGCGTTGCGCAATCCCGGTCGCTACCGCAGCGTGTCCGCGTTCTCGCCGATCGTGGCGCCGTCGAAGGTGCCATGGGGCGAGAAGGCGTTCTCCGCCTACCTGGGCGAGGATCGCGAGGCCTGGAAGGCCTGGGATGCCAGCGAACTGGTGCGCAACGCGACGGAGAAGCTGCCCCTGCTGGTCGACCAGGGGGGCGACGACGAGTTCCTCGACGGCCAGCTGCGCCCGCAGCTGCTGCAGGCCGCCGCGGTCGCCGCCGGGCATCCGCTGCAGCTGCGCATGCGGCCGGGTTACGACCACAGCTACTACTTCATCGCCAGTTTCATCGGCGAGCACATCGCCCACCATGCCGCCGCGCTGCACGGCGAGGCGAAGACGCACGCCGGCGTGCCGCACGAGCACCACGCCGGGTGCGGCCATCACTGAGCGCGCGACCTAGATCGCCCGCGGCGTGGCGAGACTGAAGTCGGTGTAGGCGAAACGCTCGTCGCGCAGGACCGTCTCGCCGCGCCGCAGGTCCAGCGGCGAAGCGAACATCGGCCCGGCCTGCACGCAGGTGTGGAACTCGCCATTCTCGCCGCAGGGATCGACGCCTGCCGGCAGTTCGCCCAGCAGGACGTGGTCGAAGGCGCGGCCGGCGAAGCGCGCATCCAGTTGCTGCGTGTCCACGCAGCACAGGTGCGCGCGCAGGCCGCCGGCCTGCATCTGCCGGGCCAGTGCCGCGGTATCGGCGCCGAACAGGGGCGTCAGCAGCTCCCAGCCGGCCGCCGCCAGCCGCTGTTCGCGATACGCGCGGATGTCGGCCAGAAACAGGTCACCGAAAGCCGCAGTGCGCAGCCCCGGCCAACGCGATCCGGCCTCGGCCAGCGCCTGGTCCATCGCGGCGTCGTAGTCGTCGTTGCCACAGCGGGCCGGGATGTGAGCCTCCAGCAGCGGCAGGCCCGCGGCGGCGGCCTGTGCCCGCAGCACGTCCACGCGGATGCCCTGCATCGAGGCGCGCGCGTACTCGCGGGTCACCGTGGTCAGCAGCGCCACCACCTCCACGTCGTCGCGCTGGCGCAGGTCGTGCAGCGCCCATGCCGCGTCCTTGCCGCCGCTCCAGGCAAGCAGTACCTGCGTGGCCGGCATCTCAGGCGCGGGTGACGTTGCGCAGTTCCCAGCGGCTGCCGGCCAGCAGGCGCAGGCGATGCTTGAGGATGTCGCCGGGGATGGCGGTCAACGCGACCAGGTCGATCGACAGGTCGCGCTGCTCACCGCTGACCTGGGCCAGCGGATCGGTAACCCCCAGGGCCGGGTCGACGTCGTCGGGCTCGGCCTGCAGGGCGCGCCAGCGTTCGAACAGGCCCGGCGTGCGCAGCGCGTCCTGCAACTGTGCGGCAAGGCCTTCGGCGCCGTGCGCGCTGAAGGAAAGCGAAGGTTCCTGGCCGCGCGCCTGCGCCGCGTCGGGCAGGCGGATCTGGTAACGGACGGGCATGGCTCGGCTCCAGGTGACGATTCCGGCAATCTAGCAGTCCGTCCGCGAAGCCTGCGTGGGCGCCACGGGCGCGGCGCCGCGTCCGGCTCAGCCGAACTTGTGCGGGGCGGCCGCGAAGCCGACCACCACGGCGCCCTTGCCGACGTTGACCATGCCGGTCAGGCTCATCACGCTTTCCAGCAGTTCGATGCTGTTGGAAGCGCAGGCGTCGCGCAGGCGCGCATAACCGGGCAGTGCGCGCAGTTCAGCCAGCTCGCCGCCATAGCTGATGCACAGGGTCGGGGTCATCAGCCCGGCCTTGATCCGCTCGATCGTGAAATCGAACAGTTTCTGCACCGCCGGCTCGAAGCCTTTGATCTTGCCCGCGGGCGCGGTCGCGCCGCGGTAGCAGTGCAGGATCGGCTTGATGTCCAGCGCGGTGCCCAGCGCGGCGCTGAACAGGCTCACGCTGCGGTCGCCCTTGGTACGGGCACGGTTGCGCAGGTAGTACAGGTCCGGCGGCACCATGTAGCCGTGCGTGTTGAGCGCCAGTTCCTCCAGCCGCTCGCGGATCTTCTGCACGCTGTCGCCGGCCTTGCGCATGCGCACCGCCTCGACCACGCCGATGCCCTGGGCGGCGAACAGGTTCTGGCTGTCGATCACCCGCAACGCGAACGGCGAGTTGTAGCCGGCGGCCTGGCGCACGGGTTTGTAGTCGTTGAGGATCGCGAAGCTGGCCTGGACCGCGTGCTCGTGGATCGGGCTGCGGCTCTTGGTGACGGTCAGGCAGAACACGTGGTCGTAATCGACGACCAGCTTGCCCAGGAACAGGTCGCGGATCTGGTCAACCGAGTAGGGAATGGTCTCGGCCTCGTGGCCGTGCTCGGCCACGTGCGCGTGCAGGAAGCTCAACGTGGCTTCCTCGTCGCGATGGTCGGCGAGCACCGCGTCGCCGATGCGCACCGTGATGGGCAGCAGGACGACGTTGTTGCTTTCGATGTAGTCCGACGGCAGGTCGCAGGTCGAGTCGACCACGATTCCGATGCGCATGAGCCCCTCCCGTGTAGGCCCGCACTTCTTGAGTGTGAACCCTATCGCAAAACCGGCGCGCGTGGCGACTGCCGTAAAGCCGGTTCAGCGGCGGCGTTCGATGCCCACCGGCAGCGTGGCGGCCGCCGCCATCGGCCCTTCGCGCAGCAGGCCGGGGTCTTCGAGCACCGCCAGCATCAGCGCGTGGCTGTCGTTGCCCCAGAACAGCTCCCCGTCCACGGCCAGGGTCGGTACGCCGAATACGCCCGCGGCCAGCGCCGCGTCGGTGTTCGCGCGCAGGCGCTCCTTCACGCCCGGGTCGGCGAGGGCGGAGGCCGGATCGTCGATGCCCAGTCCCGGCGCGGCCGCCGCCACGGCATCGTCGCCACTGCGGCCTTCGCGCCAGATGGCATCGAAGATCGTGGTGATCGCCTGCGGGGTGGACCCGGCCGCCACGCACAGCCGCAGCGCGGCCAGCGGGTTGAACGGGTGCGCCGGCGGGAATGCCAGCGGTACGCCCTCGCGAGCGGCCTGCCACAGCGCCTGGCGGTAGATGAACTCGCGTTTCTTCGGGATCTCGGCCGGGCCGCGGATGCCATGGGAATGCAGCACCGCGCCAAACACGATCGGCACCGCGTCCACGCGCCCGGCCTCGACCAGCGGACGGATCTTCTGCCAGTGCAGGTAGGAGAACGGCGAGACGAAATCGAAGTACCAGCGCGGCGACATGGGCGAACTCCCGGCGGAATGGATCAGCCCGGCCAGCACCTGCGGCCGGGATCGTTCAGTGCCACAGGCCCAGGACCAGTCCGTACAGGGCGAACTGCAGCGTGTGGTAGCCACCATCGATCAGCCACAGCTTCAGCGAGCGGCCCGCGAACAGGTAATTGATGCCGAAACTGGCCGCGACCCAGCACAGGCCGGCAGCGATGCCGGCACCGACCGCATGCGCGAGCGCCGGTGCCGGGCCGAGGAATACCGCGAACACCGCTGCGGCGACCAGGCTGAGCAGGAACGCGCCGCCGAAGATCGCGGCCGGATGGCCGTTGGGCTTGTCCGGATCCACGCCGGCTTCGCGGCACCAGGCCTGCTTGAACAGCGGTCCGTACCAGAGGCCGCCGAGCAGGAAAGCGGATGCGGCGGCGGCACCGCCCAGATATTGATGTCGGCCATGTCACGACTCCGGGGTGACGACGCGCGCCAGCGTGTGCCGGCGCGCGCGGGCTTGCAAGGGTCAGCGCGAGTACGCCGGCGGCAGTCCGCTGTCGCCGGTGCCGCGTAGGTAGCGGTCGCGCAGGTCGGTCTGGCGCGAACGCATCGGCATGGCGCGGCCACCGAGCCAGACCTGCTGCGCGGTGTTGATCACGTCCAGCGGATCGCCGGTCCACAGCACCAGGTCGGCGCTGCGGCCAACGGCAATCGTGCCGATGCGGTCGCCCACGCCCAATGCCTGCGCCGGGATCCGGGTCAGGCCGGCCAGGCCTGCCTCCCACGGCAGTCCGTGGGCCACCGCGTTGCCGGCCAGCTGGCGCACCTTGCGCGCGTTGTGCGAGGCGTCGCCAGCCTGGGTGAAGCTCACGTCCACGCCGGCCTGTTCGAGCATCGCTGCATTGCGCAGGGTCGCGCCGATCTGGTCGAAGTTGCCCGGCAGGTCGGCCAGCGCATCGACGAACACCGGCACCTGGGCCTGCGCGATCTGCGGCGCCAGCTGCCAGGCTTCCGCGCCCCCGGCGATCGCGATGCGGACGCGCTCGCGTGCGGCCCAGCGCAACAACTGGCGGATGTCGGCGGCGCGGTCGACCTTGACCACGATCCGGCCCTGCCCGTTGAGGAAGCGCGCCAGCACGGCACGTCCGGCAGGGGTGAGCAGGGCATGCGGTGAATCGGTCGGCACGCGGCCACGCGCCTCCGACACCATCTGGTCCAGCAGCATCCACTGCGCCGCGCGCGACTTGCCGCTCAGGTCGGCTGCACCGGCACCGAGGCGGATGAAGAGCGCGCGCGGACCGATCGGGTCGGCGCTGCCGTCCAGCCGCATGACTCCGCCCTGGCCGGCGACGAAGGACTTGCCGCTGCCGGCGGCCAGCAGGGTGAAGCCCAGGCCTTCCACGCGCGCCACCGGGATGAGCACCGAGGCAGGGTTGTAGGCCAGGGTCACGTCGAACTCCGGCCGCACCGGCTGGTCTTCCAGCGACAGCTCGCCGTCGACGGTCGGTGCTTCGCCGGAGACTTCCTCCAGGCCGATGTCGGTGATGCCGCCGAACAGCGCCGGGGTCAGCGGCTTGCCGCCGGCTTCGACCGTGGTCACGCCGGCGGGGGCGGTCAGTCCTTCGCCGACCGCGCGGATGGTGCCGCCCTGGACCAGCACGTCGGCGTTCTGCAGCGTGCCCTGCGCACCCGCGGTGTGCACGGTGGCGTTGCGGATCAGCAGGTCCTGGGCGAAGGACGGCAGCGATGCCGCAGCGAGAAGACCGGCGGCCAGGCCGGCCCGGACCAGGCGGGCGAGCGGGTGCATGCGATGGCGGCGGCTCACAGCACACCTCCCGGGGCGGCGGCGGGCTGGCCGAGCATGAAGTCCGAACGCGGTTGCCGTGCAGGGTCGTCGCGGTCGTAGATGCGCGCGCCATCTATGTAGACCTGTTCGGCATGCGCATAGGAACTGAAGGGCGACTGGTTCCAGACCACCACGTCGGCCAGCTTGCCGGCCTCCAGGCTGCCGGTGCGGTCGGCCACGCCCAGCGAGCGCGCGGCGTTGGAGGTCAGCCAGGTGATCGCGCGTTCCGGCGGGATATCCATCCCTGCACGGCGGGCGTTGGCGACGACCTTGGCCGCTTCCTGGTTGAGCCGCTGGATGCCTTCTTCCGAATCGGAATGCACGATCGCGCAGCCGTTCTTCGGCCGATCCACCAGGGCGATGTTCTCCTGGATACCGTCGAAGGCCTCCATCTTGAAGCCCCACCAGTCGGCCCACAGCGCGCCGCAGATGCCCTCCTCGGCGAGCCGGTCGGCGACCTTGTACGCCTCCACGCCATGGTGGAACGCGGCGATCCTGAAGCCGAATTCCTTGGCCAGGTCGATCATCGTGGTGATCTCGTCGGCGCGGTAGCAGTGGATATGCACGAGGATGTCGCCGTTGATCGCGCCGGCCAGCGTATCGAGCTTGAGGTCGCGCTTGCCGCCGGCGTCGCCGGCGCTGTCGTTGCCATCACCGGATGACTGCCACCACTTGCGCTTGGGCTTTTCCTGCGGCTTGCCGCCGCCGTTCTTGCGCAGGTATTCGCTGGCGTCGATGAAGGCGGCGCGGTAGCCGGCGACATTGCCCATCCGGGTCGACGGCGCGGTGCCCTTGCCGCCGTACACGCGCTTGGGGTTTTCGCCGCAGGCCATCTTCAGGCCCCATGGCGCGCCGGGGAATTTCATCGCCTGGTAGCTGGTGGCCGGCACGTTGCGCAGGGTCACGCCGCGGCCGCCGACCAGGTTGGCCGAGCCGGGCAGGACCTGCAGGGTGGTGATGCCGCCCGCCAGCGCGGCGGCGAAGCCCGGGTCCTGCGGCCACACCGAATGCTCGGCCCAGACATTGGCGGTGACCGGCGCGGTCATCTCGTTGCCATCGCTGTGCGCCTTGACGCCCGGGCTGGGATACACGCCCAGGTGCGAATGCACGTCGATGATGCCGGGCGTGATCCATTTGCCGGTGGCGTCGACCACGCGCGCGCCTTCGGCGGACAGTCCGGCGCCGACCTGGACGATCCTGCCGTCGCGCATCAGTACGTCGGCGCCGTCCAGGCGCTGGCCGGTGCCGGTGAGCACCGTCGCATTGCGCAGCAGCACCGCTTCGGAGGGCAGCGGCTTGTAGGTGCTGGGATACGGATCGTCGGTGAAACGCGACGCCGCGTTGGCGGCCGGAGCGAGGCCGCAGGCGATCGTGCCCATGACAGCGAGGCCCGCGGTGGCGAGCAGAGGGTGGCGCATGGTTTTCCCCGAGGTGAAGCCGTGGCCACCGAACCTAAACGGCTGGCGCCCGGCATGCAATGTGCCGATGGAGGGGGTGTGGCCGATCGCGGTCACGGATCTGCCCGCTGCACGTGCCGGCAACGCGCGATGGCGCATGATTGGCGGAAATTCGCGGAGGCACGACGTGGCAACGACGATCGAAGAGGTGGTGGGATTCTGGCGGCAGGCCGGCATGCAGGCCTGGTTCAACGGCGACGCCGGCTTCGACCGCGAGTGCGAGGCCCGGTTCCTCGATGCGCACCTGGTCGCGGCGCGGCGCGGCCATGAAGACTGGCGGGAGACCGCCGAAGGCGCGCTGGCGCTGCTGGTCCTGCTGGACCAGATCCCGCGCAACGTGTTCCGCGGAACCGGGCACGCCTTCGCCACCGACGGCCTGGCGCGGCACTACGCCGAAGCTGCGCTGCAGGCCGGCCACGACCGCACGGTGGAACCGGAACTGCGCGCGTTCTTCTACATGCCGTTCGAGCATTCCGAAGACCTGGCCGACCAGCGGCGTGCGGTCGAACTGTTCGAGGGACTCGGCAACGAGGTCTATACGAAGTATGCGATCGCCCACCAGGAGGTGATCGAGCGCTTCGGTCGCTTCCCGCACCGCAACCGGGCCCTGGGCCGGCAAAGCACGCCCGAAGAGCAGGCCTGGCTCGACGCCGGCGGCGGCTTCTGACGCGGCGGAAAAGAAAACGGAGCCACGAGGGCTCCGCTTCCGGGCGCTGCGCGGGCCGGGCTGGCCGGCCGCCGGCTCAGTACTTCGGTACGCTGCCGTCCACTTCCGTCGCCCAGCGGTCGATACCGCCCTCGATGTTGAAGACGTTGCCGAAGCCCTTGCCGCTGAATTCCGTCGCGGCCTGGCCGCTGCGGCCGCCGTGGTGGCACAGGAACGCCAGGCGGGTGTCCTTCGGCAGTGCTTCCAGGTCCTCGCGGCCGGAGCCGTCGAAGGTGCGATGCGCCACCGCGACCGATGCGATGGCGCGCTCTTCCGGCGGACGCACGTCGACCAGCACCAGCTCGCCAGCGCGGACCTGGCGGTCGGCTTCGGCCGGGGTGATCGCCTGCACGGACTTGGGCGCGTTCGGGTTGTCGATCGCCAGGCCCTGGCCGCGGACGTCGTCGACCCAGTCAATGGTGATGCCGTTGGCGCGGCGCGCGCTGGCCGGGTCGAACTGGATGCGCAGGCCCTGCACGTCCACCGCGATGGCGTTGTCGTTGCGCGGGGCGATCTGGAAGCGCGGCTGGAAGCGCGCGTCGATCGACAGCGACAGCGCCGCGTTGCCGGCATCGCCCAGTGCGCCGGCCAGCTTCTCGGCGGCGGCCGGCGTGACCGTGACCTGCGGGGGCGTGCGGTCCTGTGCGGGCAGGCCCAGCAGCTGCGACAGCTCGCCGCTGGCCGACAGCTGCTCGATGATGTCGCTGCCGCCGACCAGTTCGCCGTCGATGTACAGCTGCGGGATCGTCGGCCAGTTGCCGAACACCTTGATGCCCTCGCGGATGTCCTGGTCAGCCAGCACGTTGACATGGGCGTACTCGATGCCCAGGTCTTCCAGCACGCCGGTAGCCTTGGCCGAGAAGCCGCACTGCGGCATGCCGGGCTGGCCCTTCATGAACAGCACGACGCGGTTGGCCTGGAGCAGCGATTCGATGCGCGAACGCAGGGCGGGATCGAGGGACATGGGGGACTCGCAAAGGGGGATTCCGGGCCCGCCATTCTACCCCCGTGGCATCATGCGGCGATGAGCGCCCCGGCAACGCTGCATCGCATCCCACGCACCCCGCGAAGGTGGTGGGCATGGCTTCTGCTGTCGCAGCTGGCGGTGCTGGCGTTGTGGGGGTGGCTGGGCTGGGCCTGGGGCTTGCCGGCGCTGGTGCTGTCGCACATGGCGTTCATCGTGCCGGTTTTCCTGCCGCGCTCGCGGCTGTACGCACCGGTGCTGGTGCGGTTGCCCGGCGCCGATCGCGCGGTGTGGCTGACGATCGACGATGGTCCTTCCGACGACACGGCCGCCATCCTCGATGTGCTCGACCGCCACGATGCCCGCGCCACGTTCTTCCTGGTCGGCGAACGCGCGCGGGCGCGCCCGGCGCTGGTCGCCGAGATCGTGCGCCGCGGCCATGGCATCGGCAACCACAGCCAGACCCATCCGGCCGCGCGCTTCTGGCGGCTGGGACCGGCGACCATGGCGCGCGAGATCGAAAGGGCGCAGCAGGCACTGGCCGAAGTGGCGGGAACGCCGCCGCGCTGGTTCCGTTCGGTGGTCGGGCACACCAATCCCTTCGTCGCCGCGCCGCTGCACGCGCACGGCCTGGCACGGGTGGCGTGGACCGCGCGCGGCTACGACGCGGTCGACGGCGACCCGGTGCGCGTGCTGCAGCGGATCACCCGGGGCCTGCATCCCGGTGCGATCGTGCTGCTGCACGAAGGCGCCGCGCACGGTCGCAGCGTTGAGATCATCGAGGCCATGCTGTGCCTGCTGGCCGAAGAGGGGTACGGGGTCGTCGAACCGCCGCAGTAGCTGTGTCTCGCCCACAGTGCGAAGGCCAGCGAGGTCGCGCCGGGCCTGCCGGCCGAACCGGGTACGGGTTCTCGGACCCCGCAGTCACCAGCGCCTTGCCCCACCGCCGTGATCGGCTATCGTGCGGCGATGGACGCATCCGGTCATCCACCCAAAACCGTGCTGCTCGCCGGCGCCACCGGGCTGGTCGGCCGCCACGTGCTGGACCTGCTGCTGGCCGATTCGCGCGTGGGGCGGGTGGTCGCGCCCTCGCGGCGGCCGCTGCTACCGCATCCGAAACTGCAGGACGTACGCGTGGACTATGACGCCCTGCCCGTGGATGCCGCCTGGTGGGCGGTGGATGCGGTGATCTGCACGCTCGGCACCACGATCAAGGTCGCCGGCAGCCAGGAGGCGTTCCGCCGGATCGACCACGACTATCCGCTGCAGGTCGCCACCCTGGCGCGCCGCCATGGCGCCGGCGCGTATGCGCTGAACTCGGCGAAGGGCGCCGACGCCGGTTCGCGCATCTTCTACAGCCGGGTCAAGGGTGAGCTGGAACGTGACCTGGCCACACTGGATTTCCCATCGCTGACCTTCGTGCGGCCAGGACTGATCGGTGGCGAACGCGCCGAGACGCGCACGGGCGAGGCGATGGCCTCGGTCGTGTTGCGCGCGCTCGGCGCGGTCCTGCCGCGAGCCTGGCGGATCAATCCGGCGTCGCGCATCGCCGCCGCACTGGTGGAGGCTGCGTTGCAGGCACCGCCCGGGCAGCACGTGGTGGAATCGGCGCAGCTGGCCTGAAGCGGGGCCGCGACGGCCTGGCGAGGCAGGCGCGCTCAATCGCGCGAAGCGACCACCAGCCAGTTGTTGAACGGGGTATCGCCGGCCAGCGGCGAGAACTCGCTGCGCAGGCCGGCCGCGTCGAAGCATGCACGCAGCTGCGCCGCATCGGGATAGTGGCGCGGCGCCGATTTCATCCAGCCCAGCAGGTGCGACAGGCGGTCGGTGATCCGGGTGACGTGGCCGCGGCCGCTGCCATCGTCCAGGCCGGTGCGGATCACCAGCTTCGTGCCCGGTTCGAGCATGCCGATCATGCCGTCCACGATCGCCTGCTGGCGCTCGGGGGTGAAGAACTGCAGCACGTCCAGCATCGCCACGCTGCCGCGGTGCGGCGGCAGGGTGCGCGACAGGTCCTGGGTCTCGAAGCCGGCATCGGCCAGGCCGCGGCGCGAGGCGGCGCGGCGGGCATCGACGATCTTGCGCGCATCGTGGTCCACGCCGAAGTAGCGCAGACCCAGGTCCTCCTCGTGCAGCGCATGGGCGAGCAGGCCCAGGCCGCAGCCCAGGTCCAGCAGAGGCGCGCGGGTACCGCGCAGCGCTTCGCATACGCCCGGATACAGCGGGTCGCTGCGCAGCTTGGCCCGCGCGTAGTAGTAGTGATAACGGTTGCCCAGCGGCCAGTCGGGGAGGAACGCACTGGCGATGCGCTTGGCGCGTTCGGCCGACAGCGGTGGCAGCGCGGCGCTCATCGGGCAAGGGTTCCGTGTGCCAGCGCCGTGCGTGCCGCCGGCAGCGCCAGCGCGCTCCACAGCGCGTACATGGCCGCCGAGGGATGCAGGCCGTCGTCGGCCAGCATCCGTACTTCGCCGCCGTGCTCGCGGCTGGCCGGGGCGATGTCGATCCAGTGCGCACCCGCGCGCAGGCTTTCCTCGCGGCAGGTCGCGTTGAACGCGTCGATCTGCGTGGCCACCAGCCCCGCATCGCGCGACTGCGCGATGGCGAACGGGGTCACGCCCCAGTCCGGGATCGCCAGCACCAGCACCCGGCGTGGGTCGCTACCGGCGAAGCCGATCGCGCGCGCCAGCAGCGCGGCGAACTGCACGCGGAACTCGTCCAGCGGGCGGCCGCGGTACTGGTTGTTTACGCCGATGAGCAGGCTGACCAGCGCGTGGTCCGTGCCCAGCGGCGCCTGCGCGTGCGCGGCGTCGATGCCCGCGTCCAGTTCATCGGTGGTCCAGCCGGTGGTGGCGATGACGTGTGGTTCGCCCAGGTCAAAACCTTCATCGCGCAGCGCGCCAGCCAGTTGTACCGGCCAGCGCCCGGACGGGTCGACGCCTTCGCCGATCGTGTACGAATCACCGAGCGCGAGGAACGCCGGTGCGTGGGGTGCGTCTGCGGAACCGGTGCTCGCCGTCATCGACTGGTCAGGCCGCCGCGTTGCGCGACTTGGCCTTCAGTGGCACGACCTTGGTCGCGGCTTCGGCACGCCGCGCCAGGGCGCGGTCGATGCGCCCGAACACCTCGCCCATCACCTCGGCCTGCGGCAGCAGGGTCACCCGGAAGTGGTCGCGGTAGGGCACGTTGAAGCTCGAGCCGGGCACGATCAGCACGCCTTCGGTTTCCAGCAGTTCCAGTGCGAAGGCGTGGTCGTCGAAACCGCGCGCGGCCGCGCCGACCACCGACGGGAACGCGTACAGCGCACCCTTGGGCTCGACCAGCTGCAGATGCTCGCTGGCGGCGCAGGCCTCGATCACCGCGCGGCGGGTTTCGTACAGGCGCCCGCCCGGCGCGCACAGCGCACTGATCGTGTCCGGGCCACCGACCGCCGCGGCGATCGCGTACTGCCCGGCCACGTTCGCGCACAGGCGCAGGCCCGACAGCAGGTCCAGCGCATTGCGGTAGTCGGTGGTGCGCGACGGTGCACCGGTCAGGATCGCCCAGCCCACGCGCCAGCCGCAGGCGCGGTGCACCTTGCTCAGGCCGCTGAAGGTGATGCACGGGTGGTCGCCGGCGATCGGCGCCAGCGGCTCGAACGCGGCGCCGTCGTACAGCACCTGGTCGTAGATCTCGTCGACCAGCAACAGCAGGTTGTGGCGCTGGGCGACCGCCACCAGGCGCTCGAGCAGTTCCTTCGGATAGACCGCGCCGGTGGGATTGTTCGGGTTGATCAGCACGATCGCGCGGGTGCGCGAGGAGACCAGGCCCTCGACCTCGACCGGGTCGGGGAGGAAGCCGTTCTCCGGCGCGCAGCGGTAGTACACGGGGCGGCCGTCGTTGAGGATGGTGGCGGCCGACCACAGCGGGTAGTCGGGCGAGGGCACCAGCACTTCGTCGCCCGGGTTGAGCAGCGCGCGCAGGGTCATGTCGATGAGCTCGGACACACCGTTGCCGACGAACACCCGGTCGCTGTCCACGTGCGGTGCGTTGCGTGCGCGGTAGGCGGCGGCCAGCGCCTCGCGCGCGGCGGGCAGGCCGAGCTGGTGGGTGTAGGGATCGGTGTGGTCGATGTCGTCGACGATGGCGCGCTGCAGGTGCGCCGGGGCACGGAAACCGAACGCGCCGGGATTGCCGATGTTGAGCTTGATCAGCGTGCGTCCCTCCGCTTCCAGCGCGTGGGCTCGCCGTGCCAGTTCGCCGCGGATCTCGTAGCGGACTTCTGACAGGCGCTCGCGGACGCTGAGCGGTTTCTCGGTGGGGGACATGGCGGCAAGCAGGAAGGAGGGGGGTGGGCTGGCATGTTAGCGGAAAAAAAACCGCGCAAGTGCCTGTCCGCCAAGGGTTGTCGGGGGACGTGACCGGGGTTTCGATTTCACCGGAAATCGTCCCGTCAGGGGGGGCACGGGCAGCCGGTTGCTGCCGCGGGACGGGTCGCCGCAGCGCGCCCTGCCCGCGATGAGGCTAGCCGGGCGAACGCGCGCCGGCGCAGCCGGGGGCGCCGCGAATACAATGCCGCATGGATCCTGCCGACATCGATTACACCCCCCTGCGCCAGATCGGTTGGCCGTGGGCGGGCCCGTCCGAGGATCCGGCGTGGCAGTCCCTGGCCCACGCCCATCCCGGCGCGCACCCGGCACGGGTCAGCGAGCAGCACCGCACCGGCTATGTGCTGGCCGATGCGCCCGATACCGGCTTCCGCGTCGAGTCGCCGCCGGAATGGCAGCGCCGCCCGGTGTTCAAGGCCGACGGCGTGCCGCTGCACGAACGCGCCGCGGTCGGCGACTGGGTGCTGCACGACGGCCGCCGCATCCTGGCCATGCTGCCCCGGCGCAGCGCGATCAAGCGCGCCGCCGCCGGTGAGCACTACCAGCAGCAGGTGATCGCGGCCAACGTCGATACCGCCTTCGTCGTGTGTGGCCTGGACGCCGACTTCAACCCGCGCCGGATCGAGCGCTACATGATGCTGGTCGGCGGCAACGGCGTGCAGCCGGTGGTCGTGCTGACCAAGGCCGACCGCGACGGCGCCGATGTCGATGCCGCGCTGGACATGCTGGCCGAACTGCGTGCGCAGGGCGTGCCGGTGCTGGCGCTCAATGCCAAGGATGCCGATGCCGTGGCCGCGCTGCGACCGTGGATCGGCCCGGGCCAGACCGCGGTGCTGGTCGGTTCCTCCGGTGCCGGCAAGTCGACCCTGAGCAACAGTCTGCTCGGCGAGCAGCGGATGAAGACCGCCGAGGTGCGCGAGCACGATTCGCGCGGCCGCCACACCACCACCCACCGCGCGCTGATCGCGCTGCCCTCCGGCGCCTGCCTGGTCGACACGCCCGGCATGCGCGAGCTCAAGCCCACCGGCGAGGAGGAGCTGGCCGACGGCGGTTTCGCCGACGTCGAGGCGCTGGCCACCCAGTGCCGCTTCAACGACTGCGCCCACCAGAACGAGCCCGGTTGCGCGATCCTCGCGGCGATCGAGGCCGGCGAACTGGACGGCGCGCGCGTGGCCAACTACCTCAAGCTGCGCGACGAGATCGCCGGCGCCGCCGACCGCCTGGCCACGCGCCTGGCGCAGAAGTCCGACGCGCGCGTGCAGAACAAGTCGCTGCGCAAGCGGCTGGACGAGAAGTACCCGCGGCGCTGAGCGCGCGTGCCGCGGGCGGAATAGACTCCACGGACGGTGGCCGGCGCTCCACTGCCGGAACGCAGGCCACGTGCGGCGCGCATCCGATGCATGGCCGCTGGATCCCCGAGGAGGCACCCCTGGCCATCCCGACCGACATCGCCCACCACGCCGCACTCGACGAGCGCATGGTCAAGGCGGTGCGCGGAATCAGGTTGCTGGCGCTGGCCAGCTGGCCGGCCAGCGTCCAGGTCGAATTCCTCGAGCGCTGGCACCGCGGCCAGGCCGTGCTGCCGGTGGTCACCTATCCCCGCCTGGACTTCACCGACGTACGACGCGAGCTGGACGGCATCGCTGCCGCCGCCGACCCGGAACATCCGCTGGGCCTGTACCTGCACGATTCGGCCGAAAGCTGGAGCCGTGCGGCGGCACTGCTCGAGGCACTGGGAACGCCGCAGGCCTGCGTCGAATCGGCGGCGCTGTTCGGTCGCCCCGACCAGGCGCTGCCCGGCGACGGGCCGACCACGCGCGAGGCCGCCAGCCACTTCATCCAGATCGCCAGCGAGCTGGACCACGAACTGATCGCGCCGGAAGAACAGGTGCCGGTGTCGGCCACCGCTCTGTCGCTGCAGCTGCAGTCGGACCTGGACGACTTCTTCAACGCACGCGTGATCACGGTCGAACTGGATCCGGACATGATCGCCAAGGCCGCCGCCGGTGCCACCCGCATCCGCCTGCGTGCCGGTGCGGCATTCAACGACTACGACCGCCGGCAGCTGTTCCACCACGAGGCCCTGGTGCATTCGCTGACCGCGCTCAACGGCCAGGAGCAGCCGCACATGCGCAGCCTGGGCCTGTCTTCGCCACGGATCACCGCCACCCAGGAAGGACTGGCGACGTTCGCCGAGCAGATCACCGGCAG
Source organism: Pseudoxanthomonas daejeonensis (assembly GCF_010093205.1). GTDB lineage: Bacteria > Pseudomonadota > Gammaproteobacteria > Xanthomonadales > Xanthomonadaceae > Pseudoxanthomonas > Pseudoxanthomonas daejeonensis. Next base: position 110,340 of record NZ_PDWN01000006.1, on the reverse strand, counting down.
CATCGACATCGAACGGCTGAAGCGGATCAGCATGCGAATCGAGGCGATCGCCATGGCCCTGGAGGGCGCCGATTTCCTGCAGGTCTTCCGCTATTTCCTCGACGGCGGCCAGAACGAGACCGAAAGCTTCGTTTCGGCGCAGCGCGTGTTCCGCGGCATGCCGGTCACCGGCGGTAGCGCCTTCACCAAGGACGCGGTCTACCTGCGCGGCCTGGTCGGCGTACACACCTTCTTCCGCCATGCGCTCAAGCAGGACCGCCTGCGCCTGTGCCGCTGGCTGTTCGCCGGCAAGATGACCCTGCGCGACGTGGTCCGCTTCGAGCCGCTGTTCCAGGACGGCACCCTTGCGCCGCCGCGCTGGCTGCCGCCCTGGGTCGAGCGCGCCAACGGCCTGGCCGGCCAGCTGGCGTTCTCGCTGTTCGCCAACCGGATCCGCATGGACCGGATCCGGGACGAGCCGGTGCGCGACCCAAAGAAGCCGTAGCGAGGCATCGCAGCGCCGCTGCCCGCCGGTTTTTGTAGGAGCGGGCATGACCGCGACCGCCACGGTGGACGTGGCGACGGTGCCCGGGGGTTTCCCGAATTGTTCCGTTGCCCGGTCGCGGTCATGCCCGCTCCTACAAAAGGAGGGGCAGCGATGCGGTCAGTCCGACTGGCGCTTGTACGCCACGCAGTCCACCTCGACCTTGCAGTCCACCACCATGCGCGATTCCACGCAGGCGCGCGCCGGCGGATGCTCACCGAAGTAGTGCTTGAACACCTCGTTGAACGCGGAGAAGTCGCGCGCGTCGTCCAGCCATACGCCACAGCGGACGACGTGCTCGGGACCGTAGCCGGCCTCGGCCAGGATCGCCATCAGATTGCCGATCACGACGTGGGACTGCTCGGTCACGTTTCCGGCAACCATCTGGCCGTCGCGCCTGGGCACCTGGCCCGACACGTACAACCAGCCGTCGGCCTGGACCGCGCGTGCGAATGGCATGTGCTGCCGGCCTTGGCCAACTCCACCTTCGGCTCCGTAACGCTTGATGTCGCTCATGTGCTTCTCCGTTTGAAAGACAGGTCTGTTGAAAAGGGATGTCAGCGCGGCGCGAGGAAACGCCCGTGGCGTTCGCCAGCCACTTCGCGCCCGTCGTAGGCGAGCCGGCCATTGACCCACACCGCGTGGATGCCGGCCGCCGGCCGCACCGGATCGTGGAAGTCGGCAACGTCGCGCACCGTGGCCGGATCGAACAGGACCAGGTCGGCGCAGGCGCCCTCGCGGATCGCGCCGCGGTCGTGCAGGCCGAAGCGCGCGGCGGGAAGCCCGGTCATCTTGTGCACGCCGGTGTGCAGGGGAAAGAGTTTCTCGTCACGCGCGTAATGGCCGAGCACGCGCGGAAACGTGCCCCACAGGCGCGGATGCGGGCGCGGGTCACGCGGCAGTCCATCCGAACCGATCATGGTCAGTGGGTGGGCCAGGATCCGGCGCACGTCGGCCTCGTCCATGCAGTAGTAGACCGCGCCGGCCGGCTGCAGCCGCATCGCGGCGCCGAGCAGGGTGGTGTGCCAGTCGCTGGCGATCTCGGCCAGCAGGCGGCCTCCCTGGTCCGGATGCGGCTGCGACCAGGTGACCAGGATGTCGTAGTCGGCGGTGACCTGCTTGAGGTCCAGGGTCGAGCTGCTGGCCGCATACGGATAGCAGTCGCAGGCCACGTCGTGGCCGCGGGCGCCGTGCTCCAGCGAGGCCTGCTCCAATGCGGCCAGCACTTCGCCGCTGCGCCCCCAGTTGTCCACGCCGGCGCACTTGAGGTGCGACACACGCACCGGCGCGCCGCTGTGGCGGCCGACCGCGACCGCCTCCTCCAGCGCCGGGACGATCTGTTCGAACTCGTCGCGCAGGTGGCTGGCGTAGGCATGACGCCGGTGATCCAGTTCCTCCGCCAGGGCGAGCACTTCGCTGTCCGGCGCCTGGAACGCGGAGGCATAGGCCAGGCCGGTGCTCAGGCCCAGCGCGCCGGCGTCCAGGCTTTCGCGCAGCTGCGCGCGCATGGCGGCGACCTCCGCGTCGCTGGCGGCACGGCCGACGCGGTCCATGTGGTTCTGGCGCAGCGCGGTGTGGCCGACCAGCGCCGCCACGTTCACCGCCGGACGCGCCGCATCCACCGCGGCGCGGTAGTCGGCGAAGCGCGGGTAGGCGAACTCGCCGTCGTCGCCAAGCAGGTTCATCGGATCGGGCACGCGGCCGCCGGGCGTGCCACCGGGCAGGACCGGGCTGGCGCTGATGCCGCAGTTGCCGACGATCACCGTGGTCACGCCCTGGCTGAGCTTGGCCGGCATCGCCGGATTGCGGATCACCTCGAGGTCGTCGTGGGTGTGCGCATCGATGAAGCCCGGCGCCAGCGCCAGGCCTTCGCCCTCGACGACCTGGGCATTGCCGGCCGCGAGCGTACCGGCCGAGGCGACCGCGACGATGCGGCCGTCGCGCACGCCGACGTCGCCGCGCATGCCGGGCGTGTCGCTGCCATCGAGGACCAGCACGTCGCGCACGACCAGGTCGAACGCGGGCACGCCATTGCTTGCGTCGACGTCCATCTCAGTCTCCCAGCGGCAGGCGTTCGTCGCCGCCGCCGCGCCAGGTGTCCAGCGCCAGCTTGATCCGGCGCAGCCGCTCGCGGTTTCCGGCCGGATCGAGCAGGGCCACGGTGGTGGCCAGTACGTCGATCGCCAGCAGCACCGCATAGCGCGAGGCCGAGGGTTTGAACACGAAATCGGTCTCTTCCAGCGCCAGCGGCAGCAGCCATCCGGCCTGCGCCGCCAGCGGCGTGCCGGTGCGGGTGATCGCGCCCACCCGGGCGCCGTAGCCGCGCGCGATTTCCAGTGCCTCGCGCAGTTCCGGATTGAGTCCGCTGACCGAAAGCGCCAGCACCACGTCTCCCGGCTCCAGCGTGGCGGCGAGCATGCGCATCGCCACCGCATCGCTACAGGCCGCCGCCGGCAGGCCGAGCCGGGTCAGCCGGTGCTGCAGCTCCTGGGCGAAGACCGCCGAACTGCCGCCCATGCCCAATACGTGGATGCGGCGCGCGCTGGCCAGCGCTTCGGCCAGTGCGCGCACGACCGGCTCGGAGAAGCCGGCCAGGTTGCGGCGAAGGACGCCGTCGATATCGTCGGCAATCTGGGTGTGCAACGCCGGCAGCGGGGGCGCGCCGGCATCGTCGAGGAAACGGCGCCCGACCGCACCAGCTTCGGCCAGTCCGGCGCGCAGTTCGCGCACGTGCGCGCAACCCAGCGCCTTGGCGAAGCGCGACACCGCGGCGACGCTGACGCCGGCGCGCGCCGCCAGCTCGCCGACGCCGGACTGCGCGGCGGCCGGGATGTCGGCCAGGATCGCATCGGCGATACGGCGTTCGACCGGGCTGAAACCGTCACGGCGCTGGCGCAGCTGGTAGACGAGGTCGTGCATGGTCATGCCGCCGGCAACACGCTGGCCAGGAGCGCGGTCAGTGCCAGGGCGACCACCGAGATCAGCGTTTCCAGCACCGTCCAGGTCTTGAACGTCTGCGCCACCGACATGTTGAAGTACTCCTTGACCAGCCAGAAGCCGCCGTCGTTGACGTGCGACAGGATCAGCGAGCCGGCGCCGGTGGCCAGCACCAGCAGCTCCGGGTGCGGATAACCGGCGGCCAGCGCGATCGGCGCCACGATCCCGGCCGCGGTACTCATCGCCACCGTCGCCGAGCCGGTCGCGATGCGCATCAGCGCGGCCACGGTCCAGCCCATCAACAGCGGCGACAGCGCGAAGTGTTGGGACAGCGCGGTGATTTCCGCGGCCACGCCGGTCTTGACCAGGATCCCGTTGAGGCCGCCGCCGGCGCCGACCAGCAGGGTGATCGCCGCGGTCGGAGCCAGGCAGTCCTGTGAGAATTTCAGGATCTGCTCGCGGTTGAAGCCGCGCATCAGGCCGAGGGTGACGAAACTCAGCAGCGTGGCCAGCAGCAAAGCCACCACCGAATTGCCGATGAAGCGCAGGAGTTCGTTGGCCTGCGTGCCCGGCGTGGCCAGCACGTCGGCCCAGCCGCCCAGCAGCATCAATCCGACTGGCAGCAAAAGCGTGGCGATGGTGATGCCGAAGCCGGGCAGCGCCTCGTCGGGCACGTGGCCGTGGCCGGCATCGAGCAGGGCCGCTTCCATCGGGTTGTGCGCAGGAAGCTGCACGCGCGGGGCAACGAATTTCGCGAACACCGGCCCGGCCAGCGCGGCGGTCGGCAGGCCGACGATCAGCGCGTAGGACACGGTGCGGCCGACGTCGGCCTGGTATTCCTTCACCGCCAGCATCGCGGCCGGATGCGGCGGCACCAGCCCGTGCACCACGGACAGGCCGGCGACCATCGGCAGGCCGACCAGCAGCAAAGGCACGCCGGTGCGGCGGGCCACGTTGAACGCGATCGGCACCAGCAGGACGAAGCCGACCTCGAAGAAGATCGGCAGGCCAATGCCGAACGCCACCAGCATCATCGCCCAGTGCACGTTCTTCGGGCCGAACCAGGCGATCAGCGTGCGCGCGATGCGCTCGGCGCCGCCGGACTCGGCCATCATCTTGCCGAGCATCGTGCCCAGCGCCACGATCAGCGCGATGTGCCCCAGCGTGCGGCCCACGCCCTGCTCGTATGCGGCCACGATCTCGCCGGCCGGCATGCCCGCGGCCAGGGCCAGGCCCAGCGAGACCAGGGTCAAGGTGATGAACGGATTGAGCCGGTAACGCGCGATCAGCACGATCAGCGCGCAGATCGCGATGGCGGCGTAGACCAGCAACAGGCTGCCCGGGGTCATGCGCGCTTCCGTGCGGGTGTCTGGACCGCGATCAGAAGCACGTGCGCACCACGCCGGTCACGCGCCACGCATCATCCACGCGCAGCAGGTGCCGCCACTTGTCGAACGTCAGGCACGGATGGGAGATGTCGAAGCACAGCAGGTCGCCGACCTGCAGGTCGTCGTCGGCCTGCAGCTGCAGGAACGCGTGCTGGTCCATCATCGCGCCGAGCTGCCAGTGGGCGGGCGTGGCGCGCGGCGCGTCGTCGCCGGCGCGGTAGTGCAGCGCCGGCACGGGCAATCCCGCATCGAACGCCGCATCGCGTTTGCCCAGGCCGACGATGGCGCGGCCTGGCTCGGGCCGCGACTGCACGCAGGCCCACAGCTGCAGCGCCGGGCGCAGGCCTTCGGCCATCTTCCGCGCGACCGGATTGGAGGCGTGGATGCGCGCGTCGGCCTCGCGGTAGGCGCCCACGTCATGGGTCAGGTAGCAGCCCGGGCGCAGCAGCACGCGCACGCCCGCATCCCGGGCGACTTCGGCGAATTCTTCCGCGACCACGTCGTACCAGGCCGAGCCGGCGCCCGACAGCAGCGCGCGGTCTTCGGCGAACGCGCCCCCGGCGCGCAGCGACTTCAGCGTGGCGAGCGTGCGCCGCAGCAACGCGCGGATGCCCGCTTCGTCCTTGAGCACGCCCTCGTAGGTCTCCACCCCGACCAGCGCCAGCGACTGGGGCCAGCGGGCGACGGCGGCGGCGACCTCGCGTACCTGCGCCTCGTCGCGCACGCCGGTGCGGCCACCGGCCACGCCGATTTCCAGCAGCAACCGCAGGCGTTGCCCGCTGCCGGCGAAGAACGCGCCCAGCGCCTCCGCATTGGCGGCCGAATCGACCAGGCAGCAGAACTCGAAGTCCGGGTCGGCCAGCAGGCCGGAAACAATGGCCATGTTGGCCCGGTCGGCCAGCTGGTTGGCCATCAGCACCCGGCGCACGCCGTGCCGGTACGCATCGCGCACCTGTGGCGCGGTCGCCAGGGTGATGCCCCAGGCGCCGGCCTCCAGCTGCATCGCGAACAGCTCCGGACTCATCGTGGTCTTGCCGTGCGGGGCCAGCTCGACCCCGTAGGCATCCATGAACCCGCGCATCCAGTCCAGGTTGTGCCGCAGGGCCGAGTCGCGCAGGACCGCGGCCGGCAGGCTGATGTCGCCGCCGAGAATCGACCAGCCGTAGCTGCCGACGTGTTCGTCCTCCGCCGGATCCGGAGCCGGGCCAAGGCCCTTACCACGCAGTGGCATCGCGATCGCGTGAATGGAATTATCAGTCATTCGCTGCGTCCCCGATTGATGAGTGGGTGCTTCACTCCGATTTTCGGACAATACATGAAAATTAATTTCATGGCGTCCGACACGCTTCCGCCCCTGCGCCACCACGCGCGGGCCGTCAGCTTTCGAGGCGCGCTACGGACTGGCCCTTGGCCTCGGCCAGGGTGGCCTGGAAGATCTCGATGAAGCGCTCGGCGGTCCGCGATGGCGGCCGGTCTTCGAGGTACACGCACTCGATCCGGAACCTGATCGGCGGTTCGAGCGGCAGGAATCCCATCCGCTCGTCCGCGCTGGCGCGTGCGGTGAATTCGTCCACCACGGTCATGCCCACGCCGCATCGGGTCAAGGCCGCTGCCAGGTAATAGGTCTGGTTGGAGACGACCTCGTGGATGTTGACCCCGTGGTGCTCGAGCTCGCCCGCCAACAGGTCGCCGATCGGCCCGCTGCTGGCCAGGCCCACCATGTCCCGCCCGTCGAGCTGGCCGATCGGCACCGATGGTCCCGGCGCTGGCAGGTCGCCGTTCTGGAAGAGCAGCATCAGCAAGCCCTCGTCCAGGATGCGTTGCTGCATGCGCGGATGGTGCGGGGGGTTGTAGGCGAACGCGATGTCGCATTCGCGTTCGTAGAGCGCCTGGAACAGGTCGTCGTGGTGCAGGGTCTGCACTTCGAACGTCACCTGCGGATGGGCGCGGCGGAACAGCGCGATCGCGCGCGGGGCCACGTGCAGTCCGAGCGAAGGCACCACCGCCAGGCGAACGTGGCCGCCGCCGCTGTTGCGCAGGTTGGCCACCGTCTTCTGCAGGGAGCCGATGCGTTCGAAGATCTCCTTGATCTCCACGAACAGCGCGTGCGCCTCGTCGGTGGCCACCAGCCGCCCACGCACCAGCGCGAACAGCTCGAAGCCGAGCTGGTACTGGGTGTGGTGGAGCACCTTGCTGACCGAGGGCTGCGAGACGTGGAGCGAGCGCGCCGCTGCACTGATCGAGCCGGTGGTGTAGACCGCGTGGAATACTTCTATCTGGCGCAACCGCATGAGTCATCTTAGGCCAGACCGGAGTCGGACGGCCACCCTTCACCGTGGCGGGAACAGCGCGGCGACGCGCTCGGCGCTGCCCATCGCCAAGGTCCAGCCGAGCATGCCGTGGCCGATGTTGAGCACCAGCCCGGGTGCGACCTGGCCGATGATCGGCGTGGAAAACGGCGTGACCGGGCGCAGGCCGGCCCAGTGGCTCGTGACGCGCTCATAGTCGGCCGCTTCCGGCAGCGATGCCCGGGCAAGCGCCACCAGATCCTGCACGCGAGACGGTTCCGGCGACGGATCCCAGTCGTTGACCTCGGCCAGGCCGGCGACGCGGATGCGGTCGCCCAGCCTGCAGAACACCAGCTTGCGCGCCGTGTCGGTGATGCTGGCCGATGGGGCGGCCGCGCCGCATGGCGCGGTGAAGGAGTAGCCCTTGACCGCCATCACCGGGACCCGGATGCCCAGTGGGCGAAGCAGCCGGCCGCTGTCGATGCCCGCGCACACGATCACATCGCGCGCGGTGGTGATGCGGCCTTCGGCATCTTCCAGCCGCCAGGACGTCCCATCGCGCCGAAGTTGCTTCAGGTCGAACCCGAAAGAGCAATCGACGCCATGGTGGTTGCGTGAAACTTCGAGCAGGCCATTGCTGAACGCCCAGGGATCACCGACTTCCTCGTCAGGCGAATACACCACGCCGGCCATGCCGCTCGCACCCGCCAGCGCGGGCTCGATCGAGATCGCTTCGGCGGGGTCGACCAGGCGCTGGCGCATGCCCCGCTCGCGCTTGAGCGCGATCATCGTCCGTGCCGCGGGCAATGCGTCGGCGCTGTAGTAGACGTGCAGCTTGCCGGCCGTCCGCTGCCCGAACGCGATCGGGTGCCTGTCCAGCAGGGCGTCCATCGCCGCACGCGACTCCAGTGCCAGTTCGAGCGTGGACAGGGTGTTGCGATGCAGCCGCGCGGTGGTCGCATTACGCAGGAACGACAGGCCCCAGCGGAGATAGTCGGGATCGAGCGAAGTGCGTGCGCGGAACGACGGGTCGCGCCCGGTCAGCAGGCCAGGAAGCTGTTTCCACAACGCAGGGCCGGCCATTGCATCGGTATAGGCGTAACTGAGCTGCGCGCCATTGGCGAACGAAGCGCCCAGGGCCGGACCGGCGGCGCGGTCGAGCAGATGGACGTGGTAGCCGCGTCGCGCCAGTGCATAGGCCGTGGCGACGCCGACGACTCCGGCGCCGATGATGGCGACATCGGCGTGTCCGCGGGCGGAAGCAGGAGCTGGGGACATGGGACTGGCGCTTCCTCAGGGTAGGGGTGCTGCGGTGCCTTCGCGACGGGGATCGGCGCCCCATTGCCAGCGCCCGTCACGCAGCAGGATGCCGTGCAGGCCGGAGTCCTCGCCAGCGCCGGGACGTACGTCCACGCCGCGGGCATGCAGGCCGTCGAGGACGTGCGGGGCAAAGCCACCGGCCTCGCCATCGAAGCGCCGGCCGCGGGCGACCAGGTTGGGCAACGCGATGGCTTCGTCCAGGGCCAGGTCCCAGTAGAGCGCGCCGACCAGCGCCTTGCCGATGTAGGCGGGGATCGCGGAGCCGCCAGGCGATCCGATCGCGCCGGCCAGGCGGCCATCGGCGTCGAGCAGGATCGCCGGCGTCATCGACGAGCGCGGGCGCTTGCCCGGGGCGATGGCGTTGGCCATTCCCGGGCGGCCCTGCGCATGGTCCCAGGCGAAATCGGTGAGCTGGTTGTTGAGGAAGAAGCCGTCGACCATGCGCCCGGAACCGAAGTACGACTCGACGGTCGAGGTCACCGACGCCGCGTTGCCATCGCGGTCGACCACGACGAAATGGGTCGTGCCGGCCGCTTCCGTGGTCTCGTCGCGGCCCGCTTGTGGCGCGCCGGCGGGCGTGCCGGCCGGGTAACCATCGGCCGCGGCGCGCGCGCCGATCAGCGCGATCCGCGCACGCACGTAATCAGGCGCCAGCAATCCGTCGACTGGAACCGGGTTGAAGCGCGGATCGCCCACGTAGCGGTCGCGGTCGGCATACATGATCCGGCTGGCTTCGGCGAACAGGAACCACGCGTGTGGATCCTGTGGCCCGCGTGCACCGATGTCGGTCTGCTCCAGCAGGGCCATCAGCTGCAGCAGCCCGACTCCGCTCGACGGCGGCGGTGGCGTGCACAGGCGGTAGCCCCCGATCGGCCGGCACAGCGGCTCCGCCTTCTCGGCGGCGTAGCTGGCCAGGTCTGCCGTGGTCATGCCCCCCGGCAGCGGCGCCTGGAGCGTACGCGCGACGATCCGGCTGGCCAGTTCGCCTTCGTAGAAGGCACGCGGACCGCGTTCCGCCAACGTCCGCAGCGTCGCCGCGTAGGCGGGATTCCGAAGCGTGTCGCCGGCGTCCAGCACGCGCCCGTCGGCCGTGCGGAAGAACGCCTGCACATCCTTGGTCCGGGCCTGCGGGAACGTGCCGTGGATATGGCGCGCCATGCGTGGACTGATGGTGAATCCGGCTTCGGCGGTACGCGCGGTGTGCCCGAACAGCTCGAACCACGGCAGTCGCCCATGATCCTGCAACGCCAGCGCGAACACGGCCACGGTGCCGGGCACCCCGGTGGCGCGTCCGCTGAGCATGGCCTGGTCGCGCGGCAGCGGCTGGCCATCCTCGTCGTCGAACATCGCCGTCGATGCCGAGGCCGGCGCCTGCTCCCGCCCCAGGTACGTGGTGACCTGGCGGGTGCGCGCATCGTAGGCAGTGATGAACGCGCCGCCACCCAGGCCAGAACTCTGCGGCTCGACCAGGCCCAGCATCAGCTGCACCGCCAGTGCCGCATCCATCGCGCTGCCGCCGCGCGCGAGGACTTCGGTCCCGGCTTCCACCGCCAACGGATGGGCGGCCACCACGATCGCCTGCCCCGTAGCGGAACCGGCAACGGCCGGAGGCGCCACGCCGGCCGTCGTCCGGCATGCGGCGATGCCAAGACAAAGCGCCAGAAGCGCCAGCTGCCGCAGCGGCGCGCGCAAGGAGCCGGCGCGGCCAGGGTCGGATGCGAGGGGAGGGGAGGCTGCGGCAACCGGCATGGGACCAGCTTAAGCGGCCACTTCCGGTGCACATGAGTCACTTTGCATGGGTCGCCAATAACTCGCAGCTATGGGTCGCTTCGAGCCCGGGACGGGATGGTGCGTGGCGGAGGCCTGCCATAGCCCGCAGCTATACCCGTCCTCCCGAAACATGCGGGACAAGCCCGAGACGGTGCCGCCACTCTGGGGAACGCAGGCGCAGCGGCGGCCTGACCATCGCGAACCTTGGGGGACGACACTCGATCATGAGCGTACACAGCAAACCATTGAGCCTGATTTCCGGCACCGTACTGCTCGCCGGCACCCTATGCGCTGCCTCGGCCATCGCCGCCGAGAACGGTCAGAGCCCGCCCGCCGAAGCCACTGGCGACGCGACACCCGCAACACCGACGACCCTGGACGCGGTCAGCGTCACGGGCTCGCGGGTGATGAGCGCCGGCTTCGAGTCGCCGACCCCGGTCACCTCGATCACCCAGGAGCAGATCCAGGCCGAGGCACCCAACAGCATCGTCGACTACATCAACACGCTGCCGGCCATGGCCGGTACGCGCTCGCCGACACAGGGCAACAATGCGATCAGCTCCGGCGCCACCGGCATGAGCCTGCTCGACCTGCGTGGCCTGGGCGCCGAGCGCACCCTGGTACTGGTTGATGGCCGCCGTTACGTCGGCTCGACGCTGACGGGCAGCGTCGATGCCAACGCGCTGCCAACCGGCCTGATCAAGGGCGTGGACATCGTCACCGGCGGTGCGTCATCGGTCTATGGATCGGACGCGGTCGCCGGCGTGGTCAACTTCATGCTCGACAAGTACTACACGGGCACCAAGGGCTACGTGCAGGCCGGACGCTCGCGCCATGGCGACGACGATCAGGCCAGCGCGGGCATCACCTTCGGCCAGGCCTTCGCCGATGATCGCGGCCACTTCCTGATCAATGCCGAGCACGCGACCTCCGACGGCGTCGGCGCGGTCCGCGACCGGCCGTGGTTCCGTGGCTGGGGCACGATGGTCAATCCAGGGTGGACCGCCACCAATGGCGAGCCGAACCGGATCATCGTCCCCTTCCTGAACCGTCCCAATGAAGCCGTGGGTGGCCTGATCACGTCGGGCCCGCTCAAATGGATGGCGTTCTCGCCCGACGGCACCCCGCGCACGTTCGATCCCGGCATGCTCGATCTGACCGGCAGCAGCAGCTCCGGCGGTGAACTCGATGGCCACTTCGCCAGCGTCTCGCTCAAGGGCGCCAGCGAGCGCCAGAACCTGTTCGCCCGTGGCTCGTTCTGGATCAACGACAACTTCGAGGTGTTCGCCGAAGGCGGCCATGCCAACTCGGTGGTGCGCACCAACTCGTCGTACAACTACTACGGCGGCTCGCTGACCATCTCCCGCGACAACGCCTATCTGCACCCGCTCGTGGCCCAGGCCATGGACAACGCCGGCGTGAGGAGTGCCGCCTACGGCCTGCTGCTGGGTGACGCCAGTCCGCGCGTGGAGACCACTACCGACCGCGCCGTGGTCGGTCTGTCCGGCCAGTTGGGCCAGTCGTGGACGCTGGATGCCTATTACCAGTACGGGCGCAGCAAGCTGCACACCCAGGTGCAGAACACTTCCAACACCACCCGACTGAAGCTGGCGATCGACGCGGTGGTCGATCCGGCCAGCGGCCGCATCGTCTGCCGTTCCTCGCTGGCCAATCCGGGGAACGGCTGCGTTCCGCTGAACACCTTCGGTGGCGCCAACATGTCCGAGCAGGCCCTGGCCTACGTGCTGGGCTCGCCGGAGCTGCGCCAGACCATGAAGCAGGAGGTGGTCTCCGCCATCCTGCGCGGCGAGCCGGCGCAGTTGCCGGCCGGTCCGCTGATCACCGCGTTCGGCGTCGAGGCGCGTCGCGAAAGCGTCGAGGGTTGGGCCGACCCGGCCGGACTCAACCGCGAGTGGCTGTTCGGCAACTTCCTGCCCACCAATGGCGAGAATGAAGTCAAGGAGGCCTTCGTCGAGGCCCTGGTCCCGCTGGTGGCGGACGAGCTTTCGCTCAACGCCGCCGCGCGCGTGGCCGACTACGACTACTCGGGCACCGCCTTCACCTGGAAGCTCGGCGTGACCTGGAGCCCGCTGGATGCGTTGACCGTGCGTGCCGCGCGCTCGCGCGACATCCGTGCGCCGAACCTGGCCGACCTGTACCAGGCCGGCGTGACCCAGCGCCAGAGCGTGACCGATCCGTGGTTCAACAACACCCTGCGCAACATCGAGCGGGTGATGACCGGAAACCTCAACCTGAAACCGGAAGAGGCCGACACCACCAGCCTGGGCATCGTGTTCTCGCCGTGGGACAACTTCCAGGGTGCGGTCGACTACTACCAGATCGAGATCAAGGACGCGATCACCTCGTTGAGCAACCAGCAGGTGATCCAGCGCTGCTACGACGGTGACACCGAGGTGTGCCGCCTGGTCCAGCGCGATGCCACCGGTGCGGTTTCCGGATTGACCATGAGTCCGGTCAACGTCGCCAAGCGTGTCATCCGCGGCATCGACACCGACCTGATCTACAGCCAGCCGCTGGAGGGCATGGGCGACAACACCTCGCTGGAGATGCGCCTGATCGCCACCCGCCTGCTGGAAAGCACGAGCGAGAATCCGTTCGCCAGCTACGACTATGCCGGCGAGAACACCGGCAGCTCGCCCAAGTGGCGCGCGCTGGCCAACGCGACCCTGCGCAGTGGCCCGGCCCGCATAGGAGCCTCGGCGCGCTTCGTCGGGTCCGGCGTGCTGGACAACACCTGGGTCGAAGGCGTGGACATCGACGACAACCACGTGCCGAGCACGTGGTACCTGGGCCTGTCCGGCGCCTATACGTTCGGTGGCGAACGCTTCGAGGCCTATTTCAACGTCGACAACGTCCTGGACAAGGCGCCGGTGCGCATCGGCAACAACAACAACGGCATCAACGGGGTCCTGTACGACCTGGTCGGCCGCTACTACAGCGTCGGCCTGCGCTTCAGTTTCTGACCGGCGATGCAGCCTGCACGGCGGCGGCGGGTGATCCCCGCCGCCGCCGTGCGTCATACGTCCCAAGTCGATACAGGAGTAACGCGATGAATCTCCATGTCCTGGGTACCGGGCTGGCACGTTGCGCCGCGCTGGCACTGTGCGCGCTGTTGGCCAGCCCCGCCGCGTTGCAGGCGCAGACCCGGCAGCTGCTGAACTACGAGGCCATCCACAAGCCGGTGCATGGCGAGCGCGGCATGGTGGTCAGCCAGAACGAGGTCGCCAGCGCGATCGGCGCGCAGGTGCTGCGCGACGGCGGAAATGCGGTCGATGCCGCGGTGGCCACTGCCTTCGCCCTGGCCGTGCTGCTGCCCCGCGCCGGCAACATCGGTGGCGACGGATACATGCTCGTGCACCTGGCGGGCGAGGGCCGCACCGTGGCCATCGACTACCGCTCGGTGGCGCCTGCGGCGGCCACGCTGGAGCGCTTCTTCGACGCCGACGGCAAGCTCGGCGGCGACAAGGCCGGCTGGATGGCCGCCGGCGTACCCGGCACGGTCGCCGGCCTGGCCCTGGCCCATCGCCAGTACGGGCGCCTGCCCTGGGCGAAGCTGGTGCAGCCGGCGATCGGGCTGGCCGAGGAAGGCGTGGTCCTGACCCGCGACGAAGCCTTCGCCCTGGACTGGGGGCGCGAGCGCCTGGCGCGCAGCGAGGCGGGCGCGAACGTGTTCCTGCACCCGGACGGCAGCGCCCTGCGCGCGGGCGAGCGCCTGCGCCAGCGCGACCTGGGCTGGTCGCTCCGGCAGATCGCGCGCCACGGCGGGGACGCGTTCTACCGCGGCCCGATCGCCGATCGGCTGGTCGCGGCGATGCAGCGCCACGGGGGGCTGATCACCCGCGCCGACCTGGAGGCCTACCGCGCGCTGGAGCGCGAACCGCTGAGCACGACCTATCGCGGGCACACGGTGGTGACCATGCCGCCTTCCAGCGGCGGCGGTACCAGCATCGTGCAGATGCTCAACCTGCTCGAGCACGTGGACATGGGCGCGCACGGCGCCGGCTCGGCGGCAGCACTGCATGCGATGACCGAAGCGACCAAGCTGGCCTGGGCCGATCGCGCCCGCCATGCCGGCGATCCGGCCTTCGTCCAGGTGCCTGCGCGCGCGCTGGCGTCCAAGGCCTACGCGGCCGAACGCTTCGTCCTGTTCTCGCCGGAGCGCACGCTGGATGCGACCACCCTGGCCGCCGGCGATCCGATGCCCTACGAGAGTCCATCGACCACGCACTTCTCGGTGATCGACGCGGAGGGAAATGCGGTCAGCAACACCTATACCGTGGGCTCGGACTTCGGCGCCGGGGTGATGGCCGAAGGCACCGGTTTCCTGCTTGGCAACCTGGTCGGCAACTTCTCGCTGCAGGCGCAGCGCGACATGGCCACCGATCCTTCGCGGGCGACCAACAACGTGATCGGTGCAGGCCGTCGCCCGGTGTCGAGCATGTCGCCGACGCTGCTCCTGCGCGATGGCAAGGTGCGCATGGTCACCGGCAGCCCCGGCGGCAACACCATCCCGGGCACGGTGATGCAGAGCATCGTCGACGTGGTCGACTTCGGCATGAACATCGCCGAGGCCACCAGCCAGCCGCGCATCCACCAGGACATGCGCAGTGGCACGCTCCAGGTCGAGCGCGGCATCAGCCCGGACACGCTGGCCCTGCTGCGCGCCCTGGGCCACCGCATCGAGACCGGCGAGACCATCGGCAGCACCCAGATCCTCATGGTCGGTGAAGACGGCATCGAAGGCGCCGCCGACCCGCGCCGGCCGGGCGCCGGCGCGGTCGCGCAGTAGCCGTCGCTACCCCGTTTTTCGCAAACGGGAGCTGGCCGGGCTTCCCCGGTCAAGTTCCCGGGGCATCGGCCCGACGCGTTGCCACGCGCCGGGCCGGGGGCACGTCACCGCGCTGGGCGGGGATGGGCCCATGGCAAAGGGCCCGCTTCGGAAGAAGCGGGCCCTGCGTCTTTCCAGGTGCGGCGCAAGATCGGGTCAGTGCGGCCAGAAGTTGATGAAGCCGGTGATGATCAGCGCGTTGCTGAAATCGATGAAGAACGCACCGACCAGCGGCGCCACCAGGAACGCGCGCGGTGCGATGCCATAGCGCTGGACCAGGGTACGCATCACCGCCATCGCGTTGGCGGTGGTGCCGAGCATGAAGCCGATGAAGCCGCCTCCCATCACCGCCGCGTCGTAGTCGCGGCCCATCAGCCAGAACACCGGCGCCACGAACAGCGCCACCAGCCCGACCTGCAGCACCAGGTTGACCAGCAGCGGCAGGCCCATGCCGGCCAGCTCCCACAAGCGCAGGTTCATCAGCGCCACGGCCAGGAACAAGGCCAGGCAGACGTTGCCGATCAG
Source organism: Pseudoxanthomonas daejeonensis (assembly GCF_010093205.1). Lineage (GTDB taxonomy): Bacteria > Pseudomonadota > Gammaproteobacteria > Xanthomonadales > Xanthomonadaceae > Pseudoxanthomonas > Pseudoxanthomonas daejeonensis. Next base: position 94,740 of record NZ_PDWN01000006.1, on the reverse strand, counting down.
CTCGATGGTGTGCACCGGCAGGCGCAGCCAGCCGGTGTAGTCGTCGATGTTGCGCAGCGCCGCGCCGACCAGCATCGCGCCGATGTAGGCCGGCAGGGTCAGCCCCAGGGCCTGGAAACCGCGGCCCACCCAGGACCCGGCCCACATCGCCAGGAGCAGCAGGACGATGCACTTGAGCGCATTGAACTCGCGCGCCGAATCAGTCTCTTCGTGGATCACGTTGCCGCTGACCACGTCGGCGACCGGGGTGGGCGCCTGGCGGCCGGCGTTGTGATTGACGATGCCGAAGCGACGGATCAGCACGGTGACCGCCGGCCCGCCGATCACCCCGCCGCAGATGATGCCGGCCATCGCGGCAGTGACCGCGATCGACTCGGCGCCCTGCAGGCCCGCGGCCTCGAACATCGGGGCGAAGGCCAGGCCGGTCGCTGGACCGCCGGTGAGCGTGGCCGAGCCGGCCAGCACGCCGAACATCGGATGCAGTCCGAACAATGAGGCCACGCCGATGCCCACCAGGTTCTGCATCACTGCGAAACCGCTGGCCAGCAGCAGGAACAACGCCACCTGGCGGCCGCTGACCTTGAGCAGCGACAGGCTGGCGTTGACGCCGATGGTGGTGAAGAAGGCGATCATCAGCGGCGATTGCAGCGAAGTATCGAGCTGGTAGAACTGGGTGCCACGGCTCTGGCCCCACCACGCGAGCAGGGCGAACAACAGGCCGCCGAGGACAGGTTCGGGCAGGTTGTAGCGGCGCAGCACCGGGATCGCCCGCGTCAAGGCATAGCCGGCGAACAGCGCGAGGCCACCGAAGGCCACGGTTTGGACGGCATCCAGTTCGATCATCTGGGAGGTCACCTCTGCAACGGAACGGGAAGTATCGTTTATGGGCACGCGCCCGGAGTCGGCTCGTGGCGCAGGAAGCGGCCGGCCAGTGCATCGGTGGCCTGGCCCTCGTCGATCGCCAGGCGGCCATTCACCAGCAGCACGTCCACACCGTGGGCCAGCTCCTGCGGGGCGAGATAGTCGGCGCCGGGCGAATACGCCTCCGGGTCGAACACCACCACGTCGGCATGGGCGCCGGGCTGCAGGCGCCCACGGTCGGCCAGGCCAAGGATCCGCGCGGTCAGGCCGGTGGAGCGGTGGATGAAGGTATCCAGGTCGATCACGCCCTGGGCGCGCACGTAGCGCGCGTACTTCTCCGGGAAACTGGCGTACTGGCGCGGGTGACCGTCGGTGCCGTCGGAGCTGGTCACCATCCACGGTTGCCGCATCAGCAGTCGCACGTCGTCCTCGTTCATGTTGAAGGAGGCGATGGACTCGGCGGCACGGCTGTCGGGCAGCCCGTCACCGCGGATCACGCGCAGTGCCGCCTCCACCGCATCGACCCGCCAGTACTCGGCCATCTGCGCCAGCGTGCGGCCGCGCCAGCGGGCGCCCGGGGAGGTCAGCAGGATCGCTCCCGCGCCGCCGCGCCGGTCGAGGTTGGCCTGCAGTTCGGCGGCGATGCGCGCGGATTGCCCGGGATCGGCCAGCCGCCGAAGCAGCGCCGGGCGACCGCCATCCTGGGCCCAGCGCGGCAGCACCGCGGCAGACAGGCTGGTGCCCGAAGCCAACCATGGATACTGGTCGGCGGTGACGGCCATGCCTTCGGCGCGCGCGGCATCGATCATCGCGACCAGTGCCGGTGCCTGGCCGTGCACGTCGGCACCCAATGCCTTCAGGTGGGCGAAGTGCACGGGTATGCCGGCCTGGCGGCCGATGTCGAGGGCCTCGGCGGTGGAAGCCAGCAGCCCCATGCCGTAGGACGATTCGTCGCGCTGGTGGGTGTCGTACAGGCCGCCGCGCCGCGCCGCCTGGCGGGCCAGCGCGATCACCTCGGCGCTGCTGGCGAAACTCTGCGGCGCGTAGAACAGGCCCGTGGAGAAGCCGAACGCGCCCTCGCACATGCCCTGGGCCACAAGCGCCTCCATCCGTGCCAGTTCGGCGGCATCCGGCGCGCGGGCGGATTCGCCCAGCACTTCGCGCCGGACCGGGCCGAAGCCGACGAAGGCCACCAGGTTCACGCCCACGCCGCGCTGTTCGAACCAGGCGCGTTGGTCGGCCACGCGCGGGTTGCCTCCGCCATCCACGCCAATGCCGATCGTGGTCACGCCCTGGAACAGCCAAGGCAAGGCGCGGCGCTCGGCCGCCACTTCCGAGCGGATGTAGGTGTTGGGATGGGTATGCGGGTCGATGAAACCGGGGGCCACCACCTTTCCGTGCGCGTCGATCACCCGGGCCGCTTCGTAGCCACGCGCGGCGCCGGCGCCGACGGCGACGATCCGGCCGTCGCGGACCACCACGTCGCCGATGCGGGACGGACCGGTGCCGCCGTCGTGGACGCGGCCGCCGACGATCGCCAGATCGGCGGTTTCACGCGCACCGGCCGGCGCAAGGACGGCGATTCCGGCGAACAGGGCCAGGACGAGGGAGGGACGCGAGCAGGGACCCATTGGCAACCTTGGATTCACGGGGGTGGAAACACATCGCGGGCTTCATGCCGCATCGTGCGAACCCATCATCGACAGGCCGGCTGCGTCCGGATACCGAAAAGATGCGAGTCGTCCATAGCTGCCGGCTATGCGGCTGCATCGCGCCTGCAGGGGCGGGGGCACCTGCGGATCGGGACCGCCGTGCCGCGCCACGGTTAGAATCGGCCCATTCCCGTGCGCCCAGCGCCACCCGAGCCCGAGCACCGATACGATGTCCGAACAAGAAGACTTCAAGCAGGCCGCCCTCGACTACCACCGCCATCCGCGCCCGGGCAAGATCAAGGTCGCCCCGACCAAGGCGATGCTGACCCAGCGCGACCTGGCGCTGGCCTACTCCCCCGGCGTGGCCTACGCCTGCGAGGCGATCGTCGAAGACCCCAAGCAGGTCAGCGAGCTGACGGCCCGGGGCAACCTGGTCGCCGTGGTCACCAACGGCACCGCGGTGCTGGGCCTGGGCAACATCGGCCCGCTGGCCAGCAAGCCGGTCATGGAAGGCAAGGGCGTGCTGTTCAAGAAGTTCGCCGGCATCGACGTGTTCGACATCGAGATCAACGAGAACGACCCGGACAAGCTGGTCGACATCATCGCCAGCCTGGAGCCGACCTTCGGCGGCATCAACCTGGAAGACATCAAGGCGCCGGAATGCTTCGTCGTGGAGCGCAAGCTGCGCGAGCGGATGAACATCCCGGTGTTCCATGACGACCAGCACGGCACCGCGATCATCGTCGGTGCGGCGGTGGTCAACGCGCTGCACGTGGTCGGCAAGAACATCGCCGAGGTCAAGCTGGCCACCACCGGCATGGGCGCGGCCGGCGTCTCCTGCGTGGACATGCTGGTGTCGCTGGGCCTGAAGAAGGAGAACATCACCGCGTTCGACCGCGGCGGCGTGATCCACTCCGGCCGCACCGACCTGGACCCGGACAAGCAGCGCTACGCCCGCGACACCGATGCGCGCACGTTGGAGGAAATCGTCAACGGCGCCGACATCTTCCTGGGCCTGTCGGCCGGCGGCGTGCTCAAGGCCGAAATGGTCGCGACCATGGCCGATCGCCCGATCATCCTGGCCCTGGCCAATCCATACCCGGAGATCCTGCCCGAGGACGCCAAGCGCGTGCGCCCGGATGCGATCGTCGCCACCGGCCGTTCGGACTACCCGAACCAGGTCAACAACGCGCTGTGCTTCCCGTACCTGTTCCGCGGCGCGCTGGACGTGGGCGCCACCGGCATCAACGAGGCGATGAAGGTCGCCTGCGTGCAGGCCATTGCCGCGCTGGCCCGGCGCGAGGCCTCGGACCTGGGCAGCGCCTACGGCGACGACATCCCCTGCTTCGGCGCCGAATACCTGATCCCGCGCCCGTTCGACCCGCGCCTGCTGGTCGAGCTGTCCTCGGCCGTGGCCCAGGCGGCGATGGACTCGGGCATTGCCGAGCGCCCGATCGAGGACATGGCCGCCTACCGCGAGAAGCTGGGCCAGTTCGTCTACCGCACCAGCCTGATGATGAAGCCGGTGTACGACAAGGCCCGCGCCGACAAGAAGCGCGTGGCCTACGCCGAGGGCGAAGAGGAAGTGGTGCTGCGCGCGGTGCAGACGGTGATCGACGAAGGCGTGGCCTTCCCGATCCTGATCGGCCGCCCGGACGTGATCGAGGCGCGGATCGAGCGCCTGGGCCTGCGCATGAAGGCCGGCGTGGACTTCGAGATCACCAACCAGGACGACGACCCGCGCTTCAACGACTACTGGCAGCACTACCACGCCATCACCGAGCGCCGCGGCGTCACCGTGCAGGCGGCCAAGAACCTGATGCGCTCGCGCCCGACCCTGATCGGCTCGGTGATGGTCGCCCGCGGCGAAGCCGACGCCCTGCTCACCGGCGTGGTCGGCCGCTTCCACAAGAAGCTGGGCTACGTGCGCAGCGTGATCGGCCTGGACCCAGGCGTGCAGTCCACCGCGGCCATGACCGGGGTGATCAACAACCAGGGCGTGTGGTTCTTCCTGGACACCCACGTGCAGGACGACCCGACCGCCGAGCAGATCGCCGAGGCGACCCTGCAGGCCGCCTACCGCCTGAAGCTGTTCGGGATCGAGCCGCGCGTGGCGTTGCTGTCGCACTCCAACTTCGGCAGCCACGAGACCCCCGGCGCGCTGAAGATGCGCAAGGTCCGCGAACTGCTGCTCAAGCGCGTGCCCAAGCTCAACGTCGACGGCGAGATGCAGGGCGACACGGCCTGGGACGAACTGCTGCGGCAGAAGATCATGCCCAACAGCACCTTGAAGGGCCGCGCCAACCTGTTCGTGCTGCCCAACCTGGACGCGGCCAACATCGCCTACAACATGGTCCGCGTGGTCACCGAGGGCGTGGCCATCGGCCCGATCCTGATGGGCATCAGCAAGCCGGTCCACATCCTCACCACCAGCGCTACCCCGCGCCGGCTGCTGAACATGACCGCCATCGCCGCGGTCGATGCGCAGATCCGGGCGCAGATGGAGGGGGAGCGGAAGGGGTGATGCGGGTCAGGGAATTCTGACCCCAGGATGCGGGATCTTCCTATCCCGGTGGACGTCCGGATATGCGATAGCTAGCACGCCGGCCAAGCCGGCCGTGCGGGCCAAGGTGGCCCGACATGCATACAACCAAGGAGTGGATGTCATGCGTAGTCTGAATGTTGGTGAGATCGATAGCGTCTCAGGTGCCGAAGTTGTTTGCGCCGCAGGTTTTCCCAGCGGGGTCAAGTGTGAGGGCTCGGCGAGTGACTGGAAGCAGCTAGCAACGGATGTATGGAATGCCATGGCTGATACGCCTGGCACAAGCGCCTGGACCATCACCAAAATTTTGGAAAGGTGAGCGCAGGGGGAGGGTTGAATACCCTCCCCTTTCCTTTATAGGAGGACAAGTGTCGGAGAAGGGCTACTACTTCGTAGGCTTCTTTGTATCCATGTTCATCTACATGGCTATAGCGGCCATCAGCAAGCACGCAGGAATTCCTGGCGTGGAAACGCTTGCCCAGCTGCTCATTACGCTCGCTCTCGTACGTATATTTCCAGAATCCGACCCTGGACTTGGTTGGGGGCATCGCGCCCTACGGGTGCTGTCGTTAACTTCCCTCGGACTTTGCGCAGTGTGGACGTTCGGGTTCTGGATTTGGACCACTCACTCTTCGAGTTTCGATTGGCAGTGGATGGTGATCCTTCCAGTGCTCGGGATCTTAGTCGTGACGCCTTGGTTTGAAGAGAAGTTGGTTCGTCATTTGCTCTTGCACTCTATCGATGGACTGCTTGGTCGATTGGTTTCCACTCTCGTCGTCTCTGTTCTATTTGCTTATGCCCATAAGGGCGTAATGATCTGGGCCTTCATCGTGTCAATAACACTATGTTGGTTGCGCTACACGTTTAAGGCTAAAACGGCGCATTGCGTGATCGTTCATGGAACGATAAACGCATATGTCATGTTGCTATACATGATTTGGTGAGCGTAAGGTAGGCATGACACGGAATGTCATCCTGCAAGCGGAGCCCGCTGAGTGCGGCTTGGCTTGTCTAGCCATAGTTGCTTCGCACCACGGCATGACCATGCCGTTGCGTGAATGGAGGCGCCGCTTTTCGTTTTCGCTCAAGGGTGCAAGTCTTTCGCGGATCATGGGTAGCGCGGGGCAGCTTGGTCTTGTGAGTCGCGCCTTGCGGCTCGAGCCCAGTGAGCTTGCGCAGCTCCAGACTCCGTGCGTCCTGCACTGGGGTCTAAATCATTTTGTCGTGCTGAAGAAGATGTCGCGACACGGCGCTGAGATTATCGATCCGGCGTTCGGGCAGAGATCGGTAGGCATGGATGAGTTGTCGCGCAACTTCACTGGGGTGGCTCTGGAGCTTGTGCCCGGGCCAAGGTTCAAGCCTGAGAAGCAGACGCTTGCGGTGCCTCTCCGCAAATTGATCGGCCCTGTATCAGGTCTGTGGCGCGCACTGGGCATGGTCCTGCTGCTCTCCCTGGCCTTGCAGGTATTCGTCCTGCTGGCGCCGTTCTTCATGCAGTGGGTCGTCGACCAGGTGCTGGTTTCGGCGGATCGCCAGTTGCTGGTCGTGCTCGGCATCGGCTTTCTGCTGTCGATGCTGCTGCAGGTCGGCATCAGCGCCATGCGTGGTTGGGCAGTGGTCCGGATCTCCGCGCAGATGGGCATGCAGTGGATGGCCGGAGTGTTCGGGCACCTGCTGCGCCTTCCAATGGGCTATTTCGAGAAACGCCACCTGGGTGACGTGGTGTCGCGCTTCGGCAGCGTGCAGACGATCCAGCGCACGATCACGACCGGGTTCGTGGAAGCACTGATCGACGGGATGATGGCCCTGGCTACCTTGTCGATGATGCTGCTCTACAGTCCCCGCCTGGCGATCGTCACCCTCGTTGCCGTGGCACTGTACCTGTGCATCCGGCTGCTCGCCTACCGTCCGCTGCGCGAAGGAACCGAGCGGCAACTCGTGGCGGCGGCGCGTCAGCAGAGCCACCTGTTCGAATCGATTCGTGGCATGCAGTCGGTCAAGGTCGCGCGCTGCGAAGCCTTCCGCCAGTCGGCCTATCTCAACCTGATGGGCGAGACGATCAACGGCGAGGTGCGGCTTGCGCGGATGGCGCTCGGCTTCAGTTCGGCCAGCCAGCTGGTGTTCGGGGTCGAACGGATCGTGGTGATCTGGATCGGCGCGCTCCTGGCGCTGGACAGCGTGTTCTCCGTCGGCATGCTGATCGCCTACCTGGCGTACAAGGACCAGTTCTCCCAGCGCGTGGCGGCGCTGATCGACCGGGGAATCGAGTTCCGGATGCTGCGTCTCCATGGCGAGCGCCTGGCCGACATCGTCCTGACCGAGCCGGAAGAGGGGTTGCACCAACCGGAGCAGCCCGCCCCTGTGCACGCGGGCATCGAGGTGCATGGACTGGGCTTTCGCTACGCCGAGGGAGAGCCCTGGGTCCTGCGCGATTGCAGCTTCCAGGTAACGCCGGGCGAATCTGTCGCCATCGCCGGTGCCTCGGGATGCGGCAAGACCACGCTGGCCAAGCTGCTGCTGGGACTGCTGCCGGCCGCCGAGGGTGAAATCCGGATCGGCGGACGCGAACTGCGACAGCTTGGCGCCTCCGGTTACCGTCAGATGGTCGCGGCGGTGATGCAGGACGACCACCTGTTCGCGGGCAACATCGCCGACAACATCGCACTCGGCGAGGAGGATCCCGATCTACCCCGCGTCGAGGAAGCGGCCCGCCTGGCTTCCGTGCACGACGAGATCATGGCCATGCCGATGGGATACCACAGCCTGATCGGTGACATGGGAACGACCCTGTCGGGCGGACAGAAGCAGCGCGTGATCCTGGCGCGGGCCCTGTACCGGCAACCGCAACTGCTCGTTCTGGACGAGGCGACCAGCCACCTCGATGTGGGTCGCGAGCACGCGGTCAACGAGGCGGTGCGGGGCTTGCACCTCACCCGCATCATCATTGCGCATCGACCCGAAACCATCGCCAGCGCCGACCGTGTGCTGGAGCTGCGCGATGGCCGGATACGCGAACGGTCACGCGCTGCCGCCGATGGTGCCTGCGGTGCATCAACCTCGGGGGCGCGTGACCGGGACGAGCAGCCGGCCGCTGGCCTGCCCGCGTGAACGAGCCGCTCTTCCGCCCCGAGGTGATGCAAGCGCGGCGGCAGGCCTGGCTGGGCACGATCTCGCTCGCGCAGCCGCTTCCCCTGTGGGTGGGTGCGCTATTCGCGGGGCTGGCCGCGGCCGCCGTACTGTCCTTCCTGCTGCTTGGCGACTACACGCGCCGCTCGCGCGTGGGCGGACAGCTGGTGCCGGACCTGGGCGTGTCCACGGTGGTCGCGCCGGTAACGGGGGTGGTGGCGCGGCTGACGGTCGAGGAGGGCGCCGACGTCGCGGGTGGCCAGGCACTGGTGCGGATCGAGCTGCCGCGCGTGGCCGCGACCGGTGCGGATGCGCACACGGTCATCGGTCGGGGGCTGGACGACCGCGACTTATCGAGCACGCAACTGGCCCAGGCCCAGATCACGCAACTCTCGATCCAGGAGCACGGCCAGCGTCGCCAGCTGGCCACCTTGCGTCTCGAACTTGGCCAGGTCCGGGTCTCGATCGCCACCCGCGGCGAACAGGTCGAACTGGGACGCGAAACCGCCGAGCGCTATCGGGCGGTCGCCGAGTCCGGCTACGTGAGCCTTGTCCAGGTGCGTCAGCAGGAACAGTCGGTACTGGAGATGCTCAATGCCAGGCAGGCACTCGAGCGCCAGGCGACCGTGCTGGTGCGCGAGATCGCCCGCCTGGAGCAGTCGTTGGCCGAGCTGCCCGCGCAACGGCAAGCCATCGACGCCACGGCCCGGCGCGAACATGCCTTGTTGGCGCAGGAGCGTTCACGCCAGGATGCGGAAGCGGGTTTGCTGGTGAAGGCACCCCTGGGCGGCGTCGTGGCCAATCGCTTCGTCGAGCCCGGCCAGGTCGTGCAGGTCGGACAACCGCTGCTGAGCGTGCTGCCGCGCGGGGCGCGTCTCCAGGCGCAACTGCAGGTTCCCAGTCGCGCGATCGGCTTCATCCGTCCCGGTGACCGGGTGCAGCTGCGCTACCAGGCTTATCCGTTCCAGAAGTTCGGCCACCAGGGCGGCCGCGTGCTGCGCGTATCGCGCAATGCGATCGCGGGCGCAGCGGCCACGGGTTCGACCGAGCCCTACTATCGCGTCCTGGTCCAGCTTGATCGCCAGGACCTGCTCGCCTACGGCCACGCCGAACCGCTGCGCCCCGGCATGCTGCTGGAGGCCGACATCCTCGGGGAGCGTCGCCGCCTCTACGAATGGCTGCTGGAGCCGCTCTACGCGCTGCGTGGCCTGCAGGCGTCCGCGGGCTGAGGCCCCCATTGCGACCTGCCGCGGGTACGGCCGTAACCCCCGCCGGTTCAGTCCCGGGCCGCCGCGCCGCTAACGATGGTGTCGCCGCATCGCCGCATCGCGGCACCGCCGTTCCGTCCGTGCCGCCGTGCCCATGCGCGGGTCGTCACAATGGCGTGGCCGCCGTTCCCCCTTCGATTCCGCAGACCGACCCATGACCTTCTGTTTCGCCGCCCATCCCCGTCGCTTGGTCATTGCCGTCGCCCTGCTGCTCGTTACGCCCGTCGCCTTGGCCGCCGGCGTCCCGACCTCCTTCACCGCCGGGGGCGTGGAGTACGGTGCCAAGGGCACGCTGCAGTACGACGTGAACCGTTTCGGCGACGATGCAGGCCGGTTCGAGGACGCCGACGACTGGCGCCGGCAGGAGCTGTACCTGTTCGCCCGCAAGAAGGGCAGCTTCGAGCTGACCGCCGGTTACGACTTCGAAGCCGAAACCTGGGGCGACGCCTACCTCAAGCTGGAAACGGCGGCCGGCGACTTCCGCGGCGGCCAGCAGAAGACCCTGGTCGGCTGGGAGGACTACGGCTACGGCACGTCTTCGACGATCTACCTGGAGCGCTCGGCCGCGGAGAACGCGTTCTACCAGGGCCGCCGTGTCGGCCTGGAGTGGACCTGGAACAAGCTCAAGAACTGGCGCTTCGCCCTGGCCGGCTACAGCGGCCCGGACCTGGAGGACGAGAACGAAGGCACCACTTTCGCCGGCCGCGTCGTGCACACGCCCATCGCCGACGACACCCGCGTGCTGCACCTGGGCGCCAGCGCCTCGCGCGAGCGCCGCGATGACGGCATCGCCCGGTTCCGCGCGCGGCCCAACGCCGCGCTCACCGACGTGCGCCTGGTCGACACCGGCCGCATGGCCAGCGACGCGATCGATCGCGTCGGCCTGGAAGCGGCCTGGCGCGACGGCCCGCTCCTGCTGCAGGCCGAGTACCTGGTCGGCCACAACGACGCCCCCTCCGGGCGCCCGGACTTCGACGGCCGCGGCTGGTATGCGCTGGCTTCGTGGGCGCTGACCGGCGAGACCCGCCCGTACGCCAATGCCGTGTTCGGCAACCTCAAGCCGACGCGCGATGCCGGCGCGGTGGACGTGCAACTGCGCTACGCCGACCTGGACCTGGACGACGGCGTGATCCGCGGCGGCCGCCAGCGCGACTGGACCCTGGGCGCCAACTGGTACTGGGGCAAGCACCTCAAGCTGCAGGCCAACTACGTGTGGCTGCGCACCGAACGCGCCGGCGTGACCCTGGACCCGGAAATCTTCGAGGCACGGGTGCAGGTCGCGTTCTGATCGACGGAGCGGGTCGCTTTTTGTAGGAGCGGTCATGACCGCGACACCGACGCCGTCGGCACGGGCGACGCCCTCGGTGATTCCAGCCACCTCGGTGTCGCGGCCATGCCCGCTCCTACAAGAGTCGGATGCCGCGCTTTCTGCGTCGCTACCGATGCGGGGCCGGGCCTCGCTCTGGACGCGCGCTACCGCTCCGGTTGACTGGCATTCGCCCGCCGGACCACCATCGCGCGGTGCATCCGCCCGCGGCGTCCCGCATGCGGACGTGCACGACCACGCAGGGGTCCACGCATGTCCGCACTGCCGCAGCGCTCGACGTTCGTCACCGTGCTGGCCTGGGTCTTCATCGCCATGTCCGGCTCGGGCACGGTCATTTCGATCGCGCAGAACCTGATGATCCACGCGCTGCTGGACGGCGAGCTGGGCCAGAGGCTGCACCAGGCCCCGCCGGAAGGCGTGCCGCCGGTCGTCGCGTTCCTGGTCGGGCATGCGCAGCTGTTCTTCATCGGCGCGCTGCTGGGGTCGATCGCCACGCTGGCCTGTTCGATCGGCCTGCTGCGCCGCCAGAACTGGGCGCGCCTGGGATTCGTCGGACTGATGCTGCTGGCGATCGCGTGGCTGCTGGCCGGGCTGTGGATCCAGTCCAGCGTGCTGGCCGGGATGGGCACGCAGTTCGCCGCCGCGGGCGACCTGGGCGGTCCGGACATCAGCGCGGTATTGCCCGTCATCGGCGTGCTGGGCGTGCTGTTCGCGCTGGTCATGGGCAGCGTGCACGGCTGGATCGCGTGGAAGCTGCTCACGCCGGTCATCGCCGCCGAGTTCCGCCGTTGATCCGCGCCAGGCCACGCGCAGTGCGATCATTGCGCCATGAATGAGGAAACCCCGTCGATGCCCGCGCCGAGTGTTGCGCCCAGGCCGTTCCTGCAGCGCTGGCTGATCGGCACCGCGGCCGCGGCCGGGCTGGTCGTGGCCTGCACCGTGTCCTTGCAGATGCACGTGCTGCGCGATCCGGCGCAGCTGCTGGCCGTGTGCGTGGGCGTGCTCATGGTCGCGATTCCGTCGGCGGCCGTCGTCGCGCTCGCGGTGCGGCGCAGCGAGCTGGGGCTGGTGCTGGGTTCGCAGCTGCTGGTGGTGGTCTTCCTCGCCGCCTGGTCCGGGATGCGGATCTAGGCCGGGACGCGACCCGCAACGTCCTGTTCCTGTGCAGCCGCAACCGGCTGCGCAGCCCGACCGCCGAGCAGCTGTTCGCCGACTGGCCGGGCATCGAAACCGCCTCGGCCGGCCTGGCGCCGGACGCTGACACGCCGCTGACACCGGAGCTGCTGGCCTGGGCGGACACGGTACTGGTGATGGAGCAGGCGCATCGCACGCGGTTGTCGGCGACTTTCGGCGCGCACCTGCGTGGCACGCGCATCGCCTGCCTGGATATCCCCGACGATTACGACTTCATGGCGCCGGCACTGGTTGACGTGTTGCAGGCGCGGGTGCCGCGCCATCTGCCGTCGCGTTGAGCGGGCGGCGCCGGACCCTTCGAATCGCGAAACGCCGCGCGTAGAGCCGGGCTTGCCCGGCTGCCTGCCTGGCTACGTCGCAGCGGGGCAAGCCCCGCTCCACGCGGCATGCGCGGCGATCAATCCTCGTCGTCGCCTTCGACGATCTTGCGCTGCATCGCGTCGAGGTAGGCATCGGCTTCGGCGACCGAGGTGAAGATCTCGTTGAGCGGCACGGCCTTGACCATGTCGAACACTTTCTGGATCTGCGGCTGCGGGTTGGCCACCAGCACCTTGCCGGCGCGGGTGGAGAGCGCCTTGCGCGCCTTGAACACCGAGCGGATGCCGGCGCTGCTGATGTAGTCCAGTCCGGCCAGGTCCAGCACCAGCGAGGTCACCGCGGGGTTGGCCAGCACCGGTGCCAGCGCCTCGTCAAGCGCGCCGTAGGTGTGCGTGTCCAGGCGTCCGCCGATGGCCACGCGCTGGACGCCGTTGGCGGGCGGGGTGGTGTCGATCCTCAGCAGGCTCATGCGCGGCTCTCCATGTCGTGGGCGGCATCCAGCCGCAGGGTGATGCGAAGCACGTTGCAGTCGTCGATGCGCTGGTACTCGATCCGGTCGGCCAGTTCCTGGACCAGGAACACGCCCAGTCCGCCGATCTCCCGTTCCCCGATCTCCGCGTCCAGGTCCGGCGCGCTGCGCGCGGTCGGATCGAACGGCTGGCCGCGGTCGCGGAACTCCAGCCACAACTGCCGGCCGTCCACCCGCGCATGCATCTCCAGCGGCGCGTCGGGCGCGACCGCATGCTCGACGGCATTGCAGGCCACTTCCTCCACGATCAGCCGGGCGTCGTGCATCGCCGCCATGCTGGCGCCGTGTCGTGCCAGCAGGGCATCGATCGCGTTGGTCATGCGCAACACATCGTGTGATGTATGCGCCACGCTCATGTGCACCGATGTCTCCCCTTTCGCGCCGACAGCATGCGCCTCGGCCCCGGGGTTGTCGAGGTCGTGGGTGCGGCTCAGGGCCAGGATCGTGGTGTCGTCCGACGGCGGTGCTTCGCCGACGAAAAGTTGCACGTCGGCGAGCACCTGCGCACAGGTTTCGGCCGCGCCGACGCCGGCGCGCACCACCGCCTGCAGGCGCTCCATGCCGTAGGCCTGGTTGCCCAGGTCGAACGCCTCGGTGACGCCGTCGGTGTAGGCCAGCAGGCAGTCGCCCGGTGCCAGCGAGCCGCGCCACAACGGGAAGTCGTCGCTGACCTCGAAGCCCAGCGGCGGACCGTTTTCCAGCGCGATCAGTTGCACGCGGCCATCGCCATGCAGCAGCAAGGGCGGTTCATGGCCGGCGCTGGCCAGCCACAGGTCGCCGCTGCGCACGTCGATGCGGCCGCACAGCACGGTGGCGAACATGCAGGTCTCGTTGCCCCGCTCCAGCCGGCGCGAGCCTTCGGCCAGCGCGTGCGAGGGCGTGGCCGCGGTCTGGATCGCCACCTCCAGCATGGTCACCGCGCGGGCCATGAACAGCGCCGCCGGCACGCCCTTGTCGGAGACATCGCCGATCACGAACCACAGCTCGCCGTCGCCGCGCTCGATGAAGTTGTAGAAGTCGCCGCCCACCGCCTTGGCCGGCTCCAGCAACGCCTGCGCCTGCAGGTGTTCGTGCCCGCTGTCGATGGTGCGGCCCTGCGGCAGCATCGCCCGCTGGATGTCGCGCGCGATCGACAGTTCGCTTTCGAGCTTCTGCCGCGCCGCGCCCATCTGTTCGATCTCGCGCAGCTGGCGGCGGATCGACACGCGCGCCCGTTCCAGCGTGCGCGCGAGCACGCCGACTTCGTCGCGGCGCTGCTGCTGCGCCAGCGGGATGTCCTCCTCGCCGGCGATCGCCTGCACCGCCGAGCGGGTCAGTTCCTCCACCGGCCGGCTGATCTGCTTGCCGACCTTGCGCACCAGGAAGGTCCCCAGCAGCGCGAGCACCAGGCTGATCCCGACCAGCAGCAGCAAGGCGCGGTCGAAGCGGGCGATGACCGGGTCGTAGGTCTGCCCGACCAGCAGCACCCAGCCGCTGTCGCCGACCGGCTCGACCGCGGTGAAGCGCAGCTGCCCGGTCTCGGCGTCCTGGTGCGACAGGTGCGACGGCCGCCGCTGGCGCGCGGCATCGGCGGCCCACTGCAGGTCGTTGCGGCCGGCGCGGGTGATGTACTCCTGCAGCGTGTCGCGCAGGGCGATGTCGGGGATGGTGCTGAAGGCGACCGTGCCTTCGGGCGCGACCAGGGTCACGCGCACGCCCGGCAGGTGGGCCAGGCTTTCCACCGGCGCGACGATGTCGTCCAGCTGCAGGTCCAGGCTGGCCATGCCGCGCGAGGCCGGTTGCAGCGGCACGTTGTAGGTGGCCATCCAGACCGCGCCGGCGGTCTGGTTGAGGTAGGGCTCGGACCACCAGCCGGCGTCACCGCCAACCGTGCGCCGGTACCAGGCCTGCGCGCGGTAGTCGTAGCCGTCGGCGACGAGGTCGCGCTGGCGCCCGTCGATGCGGGCGTAGCGCGCATACGCCGGTGCGTGCGGGCCGGCGGGTTCGACGATCACCAGCACGCCGGCCGTGCCGGGCACGGATTCGAGCACCGCCACCTGCGCGTGGCGCAGCTGCGCGTCGGCCAGTCCGGCGCGCGAGACCAGCCGCGCCAGGTTGTGGGTCGCCAGGGTCAGCGTGCGCAGTTCGTCTTCCAGCCGGCCGGCCGCTTCGATCGTGGAGGCGCGCGTGTCGCGCTGGGCGCTGTCCAGGATCTCGCGGCGCAGGTACCAGGCCGTGGCCAGGGTCACGCCGAGCAGGAACAGCAAAGTGGTCAGTCCCGACCACAGCGCGATGCGCGTGCGCAGGCTGTGGTACCAGCGCACGGTTTCGGGCGTCGCCGCGGCGTTCGGCATATCGGCAGCGTCGTGGCTCATGGTCCCCGTGCCCCTGCCGCCTTCCCGGGGCGGACCGCCGCATCATAAGCCCGGCCCGCACCCGCCGCGGCGTGCATCCCGTCGCAGCCCGGACGTCGCAGCCCGGACGTCGCAGCTCAGTCCTCGCGCTGGCGGCTGATCGCCAGGATGGTGATGTCGTCCGACTGCGGCGCATCGCCGGCGAAGCGGCGCACGTCGTCGAGCAGGCGCTGGCAGGCGGCTTCGGCGCTGTCGCCCCGCACCAGCGCAGCCAGCAGGCGCTCGGTGCCATAGGCCCGGTCCTGCGCGTCGAACGCCTCGGTCACCCCGTCGGTGTAGCCGACCAGGGTGCTGCCGGCGGCGAGCACGCCTTCGTACAAGGGGAAGTCATCGCCCGGCTCGAAGCCCAGCGGCCCGCCGCCCTCCAGCGAGAGCAGTTCGCTGCGGCCATCGGCGTGCAGCAGCAGCGGCGGCTCGTGCCCGGCGCTGGCCAGGCGGAAGCGGCCGCTGGCCACGTCCAGCCGCCCGCACAGCACGGTGGCGAACATGCAGGTCTCGTTGTTCTCGGCCAGCCGCACCGAGGCGGCGGCGAGGATCTTCTCCGGCGACCCATGCCGGCGCGCCTGCTGTTCGAGCACGGTCAACGTGCGCGCCATGAACAGCGCCGCCGGGATGCCCTTGTCGGACACGTCGCCGATCGCGAACCACAGCACGCCCGGTTCCAGCTCGGAGAACTGGTAGAAGTCGCCGCCCACCTCGCTGGCCGGTTCCAGCAACGCGTGCGCTTCCACGTGCATGTGCGCGGTGTCGAACGCGCGACCGGCCGGCAGCATCGACTGCTGGATGTCGCGCGCGATCGACAGCTCGCTTTCGAGCTTCTGCCGGGCGCTGGCCATCTGCCCGATCTCGTGCAGCTGGCCCTTGATCGAACCGCGCGCCGCGTCGAACGCGCGCGCCATCACCCCGACCTCGTCGTCGCGCTGCACGTGCGGCAGCGGGTAGTCGAAGTCGCCCTGGCTGAAGTGGTGCGCGCTGTCGGTGAGCTGTTCGATCGGCACCGCCAGCGCGTGGCTGTAGCGCCGCGCCAGCCACAGCGCCAGCAACAGGGTGAGCAGCCCGGCCAGCGCCACCGCCAGCGCGATCCGGTCCAGCCGGTGCAGGAAGTAGCGCTCGGACACGCCCAGGGCGTAGCTCCAGCCACTGTCGGCCACCGGCAGCACCACGGTGCGACGCGCGTCGCCGTCCAGGCCGCGGTGGTCGAGCGTGGCCGGCGTGTGCGTGGCGATCGCCTGCACCAGCGGTGCCAGGTCTTCGCGCCCGGGCATCGCCGCCAGTTCGGCCGCGCTGCGCCGCATCTGCGTGTCCGCATCCGGGTGCACCACCGCCAGGCCTTCAGGCGAGAACAGCATCGACTGCAGGCCGGCGCCGCTGGACCCGGCCAGCAGGTGCGCCAGTCGCTCCATCGGCACGTCCAGGCTGACCATGCCCACCGCCGGTGCGTTGGGCGGGTCGCCCGGCCGGCGCAAAGGCAGGTTGTAGGTGGCGAAGTACTCGCCACCGGTCGCGGCGTTGGCATAGGGCTCGTCCCACCACGGGCGCGCCGAGGCCACGGTGCGCACGTACCAGGGCATGGTCCGGTAGTCATAGCCCAGGTCGGCGACCGACTGTTCGACCAGCGTGTCGCCGTCGCGGCGGATGTACCAGGTGAAGCCGTCCGCATCGCCCGGCATCGCCTGCGGCTCGACGATCACCATCGCCCCGGTGATGTCCGGGTCGCCGGCCAGGCTGGCGACCAGCAACGAGCGCAGGTTGGCCGGTTGCGCGCCCACGCCGGTGGCGCTGGCGGCCAGGGTGCGGCCGCTGACCTGGACCGATTCCAGGGTCGCTTCCAGGCTGCGCACGGTCTGCCGGGCCAGGCTGTCGGCCTCGGCGCGGGCGTTCTGCACGATCAGGGCGCGGGCGCCGGCATAGAAGGCCAGGGCGGTGACCAGCAGCAGCCCGGCGTTGAGCACGCTGGACCACAGCACCATCCGCGTGCGCAGGCTGTCGCGCCAGCGGACCCGCGCGACCGGCTCCGGCGCCTGCGCTCCCGCCGCCCGTTCTCCCGCAGGCGGGCCGGCAGGTGCATGGGCATCGGGACGGCCGTTCAAGGAGGCGGACATGGGCGTCCGGGCAGGGGGGTCGCCCGATCATAAGCAGAAGCGTTGTGGGGACGGCCCTCACGCGCGGCCGCGTCCTGTCGCGCGGTGTCGCCCGGGTGTCCTGGGACTGTCCCGGACAAGTATCGATTGCACGCGCAACCATCGGCGAAACGGGCGCAATACGCACCCGTAGCGAGGCGGAAAACAGGGCCGGTGCGCTAAACTCCGTGGTCCACGAGATCAAGTAGGCCGCGACCCCTGCGCGCGGCGAACGGAGTGATATGAACTGGCTGAACGAAGTGCTGCAGAACGATCCGGATCCGGTCGAGACCCGGGAATGGATCGAGTCGCTCAAGGCGGTCATCGACCGTGACGGCCCCGAGCGTGCGCATGGCCTGCTGGAGGACATGGTCGAGCTGACCCGCCGTTCCGGCGCCTACCTGCCGTTCTCGCCGACCACCGAGTACGTCAACACCATCGCCCCCCAGCTCGAAGCCAAGAGCCCGGGCAACGCCGACCTCGAGTGGAAGATCCGTTCGATCATCCGCTGGAACGCGATGGCCACGGTCGTGCGCGCCAACCGCAAGCCCGGCGACCTGGGCGGCCACATCGCCTCGTTCGCCTCGGCCGCGACCCTGTACGACGTGGGCTTCAACCACTTCTGGCGCGCCCCGTCCGACAGCCACCCGGGCGACCTGCTGTTCATCCAGGGCCACAGCGCACCGGGCATCTACGCCCGCTCGTTCCTGGAAGGCCGGATCAGCGAGAACCAGCTCGACAACTTCCGCATGGAAGTGGACGGCCAGGGCATCTCGTCCTATCCGCACCCGTGGCTGATGCCCGACTACTGGCAGACCCCGACCGTGTCGATGGGCCTGGGCCCGCTGGCGGCGATCTACCAGGCGCAGTTCATGAAGTACCTGGAGCACCGCGGCCTGATCGAGAAGTCCGACCGCAAGGTCTGGTGCTTCATCGGCGACGGCGAGTCCGACGAGCCGGAAACCCTGGGCGCTATTGCCCTGGCCGGCCGCGAAGGCCTGGACAACCTGATCTTCGTCGTCAACTGCAACCTGCAGCGCCTCGACGGCCCGGTGCGCGGCAACGGCAAGATCATCCAGGAGCTGGAAGGCGTGTTCCGCGGCGGCGGCTGGAACGTGATCAAGCTGCTGTGGGGCGGCTACTGGGACGCGCTGCTGTCCAAGGACACCAACGGCGTGCTCAAGAAGCTGATGATGGAGACCGTCGACGGCGAGTACCAGAACTGCAAGGCGTTCGGCGGCGCGTACACGCGCGAGAACTTCTTCGGCAAGTACCCGGAGACCGCGGCCATGGTCGCTGGCCTGTCCGATGACGACATCTGGCGCCTCAACCGCGGCGGCCACGACCCGCACAAGGTGTACGCGGCCTACCACCAGGCGGTGAACACCACCGGCATGCCGACCGTGATCCTGGCCAAGACGGTCAAGGGCTACGGCATGGGCAGCTCGGGCGAGTCGCTCAACCCGACCCACCAGACCAAGAAGCTGGACGACGACGCGGTGCGCGCGTTCCGCGACCGCTTCAACATCCCGCTGACCGACCAGCAGCTGCAGGCCGAGCAGGTGCCGTTCTACCACCCCGGCGAGGACTCGCCGGAAGTGCAGTACCTCAAGGAACGCCGCGCCGCGCTCGGCGGCTACCTGCCGCAGCGCCGCCGCAAGGCCGACCAGTCGTTCACCGTGCCGGGCCTGGACAAGTACGAGCGCCTGCTCAAGGACAGCGGCGAGCGCACCTACTCGACCACCATGGCCTTCGTGCAGACCCTCAACATCGCCCTGCGCGACAAGGACTCCGGCCCGCGCCTGGTGCCGATCGTCGCCGACGAGGCCCGCACCTTCGGCATGGAAGGCCTGTTCCGCCAGATCGGCATCTACGCCCCGTTCGGCCAGAAGTACAAGCCGGTCGATTCGGACCAGCTGATGTACTACCGCGAAGACCAGGCCGGCCAGGTGCTGCAGCAGGGCATCAGCGAGCCGGGCGCGATCGCGTCGTGGATGGCCGCCGGCACCAGCTACTCGGTGTCCAACGTGCCGATGCTGCCGTTCTACATCTACTACTCGATGTTCGGCTTCCAGCGCGTGGGCGACATCGCCTGGCAGGCCGCCGACATGCGCACCCGCGGCTTCCTGCTCGGCGGCACCGCCGGCCGCACCACGCTCAACGGTGAAGGTCTGCAGCACGAAGACGGCTTCAGCCAGGTCATCGCCGGCTCCATCCCCAACGTGCGCAGCTACGACCCGACCTTCGGCTACGAAGTCACCGTGCTGCTGCAGGCGGGCATGAAGGCCATGCTCCAGGACCAGATCGACGAGTACTGGTACCTGACCCTGATGAACGAAAACTACGCGCACCCGGAAATGCCGGCCGGCGCGGAAGCCGGGATCATCAAGGGCATGTACCTGCTCAAGGACGCCGGCAAGCCGAAGAAGGGCGAGCTGCGCGTGCAGCTGCTGGGCAGCGGCACCATCCTGCGCGAGGCCATTGCCGCGGCCGAACTGCTGGACAAGGACTTCGGCGTCACCGCCGACATCTGGTCCTGCCCCAGCTTCAACGAGCTGCGTCGCGACGGCTTCGACGCCGAGCGCTGGAACCGCCTGAACCCGGAAGCCAAGACCCCCCGCAAGGCCTACGTGACCGAACTGCTGGAAGGCCGCCAGGGCCCGGCCATCGCCGCCACCGACTACGTGCGCGCCTACGCCGACCAGATCCGCGCCTTCATGCCCGGCCACTACACCGTGCTGGGCACCGACGGCTTCGGTCGCTCGGACACCCGCGCCAACCTGCGCCGCCACTTCGAAGTGGACCGCTACTACATCGCCCACGCCGCCATCGCCGCCCTGGCGAAGGACGGGAAGATGACGGGGAAGGACGTGGCCAGGGCGATCAAGCAGTACAAGATCGATCCGGAGAAGGCGAACCCGGTTGGGGTTTAAATTCGGACGAAGCTGGAACAGAAAAGGCGGCCTCATGGCCGCCTACTTTTTAAGTGAAATCAGCCTTCCAAGCTATTCAGAAATGATCCGCGCTACTAAGCTCGTTGGTTGCGCGTGCGATTAGGTCTGACAGTCAATCATTAGTCCCAATGGGATTTTTTGCTCTACCGGCTTCGCCAGGAAGGCATACTCTGCGCAACAGCCCGTGTGGTGATTCAGTGCGCAAGCATTCGGAGAGGAATTCATGAGATCTGATCCTTGCACGATAGCGTGCGATGTCTGTGGGGCGTCTTGCCATTACGGAAAAGGTAGATATGAGGCGCACAAGCTGCACATGTATGGAGGCGCCATGTGTTGCAACACTTGTTGGGAGAGTAACTGGGACGGGTGGTCGCCTCACCACGAGACCGCCATTCTTAGAATTCTCAGTGAGAAAGGCATATCGACACCTGATCGCAACGAGAGGGGTTGGTTGCCTAGAAGTTAGTTGACTCTGGACCGGCCAGAGTTTCATAGACAATCAGTTGCCGCTCTGCGCATAGCACTTTTCGAACTCTACCGGTGACACCGACGCCCCCCGGTTTGAGTAGCGCTCCATTCTGGAGTTCAATTCCTACTGACCGAAAGCGGGGTCAGGTCCACTTCCCGGTTGATGGCGTCGCGCCTGGCGGTCGATGCACGCCGCAACCGCCAGTCGTCGCCACTCACTTCGGCAGGAAGTGAACCTGACCCAGGTACGCCGTCACAGACCAATTACCTCCATTCACGCCAATACTTCTTTGCGGCGCAACTTGACTCAGGTGACAGGTGATATGGACTGCTTAGAATTCTTACAAGAAGCAAGCTCGGAACCTGAAAATATATCGTATATCGCCCCAGGCGTAGTTGTGCTTTTGCTAACTACCTCCTCCGTTGGATACACGTTTAAATGCCGCATTGAATCGATTGAAGGACCGAAGGTTAGCGTCATTATTCTGGAAGCATTTAAATACCCACATACTTCTACACACGACCTCTTCGGGCGGACACTCCAGGGAGGATTTCTTCAAATTGAACGAAAGCACATTCACTCGGTGATCAAGCCTTTGGTGACACCAAGAGAACGTCTAAAAGAGGCGGGGCGGATTGTCCTTGGCATAGCCCTATTTGTTCTCTGGTGCACGCTATGCTCGGCCCCAGACGACGGCTATTGCGACAACAACGGTGTTTGGGGCACACCCCGATGCGGCAACTCTAGTTACGTCGACTGACACTGACCCCGCGTTCTGATTCGTGCGCTTGAAGTGGGGCAGAATCCATTGGCTGCTGGGACTTGTAGGGTCCGCATCAAGCTATCAGGTCGCCCTAATCTGCGTAAGGCTTTTCCTACAGAGGAATAAAGGGGTCAGAGTGCACTTCCTCGCCCGGGCTGACTTTCTTCGCGGTGGCTTGTGACGACCGCCGCTCGTGACGAGCTGCCTGGGTGTCCCTTGTTCTGACACCGTCGGCCATCGCCGCCCAGCCCGACACAGGCGTCGGCTGGCCGATACAGTGGCCACCGCGCCTTCCCCTGATGGACCCCCATGCACCCCGATGATCTGAAGTCGCTGTTCGACCAGCAGGCCGCCGGCTACGACCGGCAGTGGGAGAAGACCGCGCCGATACGGCAGTGCCTGCAACTGCTGCTGGAGCCGCTGTTCGCCGGCCTGCCCGAGCAGGCGCACGTGCTGTGCGTGGGCGTGGGCACCGGCTTGGAGATGGCGCACCTGGCGCGACGATTTCCCGGCTGGCGCTTCACCGCGCTCGATCCCTCCGGGGCGATGCTGGAAGTGAGCCGGCAGCGTGCCCAGGCCGAGGGCTTTGCCGCGCGCTGCCGCTTCCACGAGGGCTATGTCGAGGACCTGCCGGCCGAGGCGGGGTTCGATGCCGCCACCTGTTTCCTGGTGTCGCAGTTCATCGTGGACGTGGACGCGCGCGCGGCCTTCTTCCGCGGCATCGCCTCGCGCCTGCGGCCGGGCGGGCGCCTGGCCAGCTCGGACCTGTCCGCCGACACGGCCTCGCCCGAGTACGCGGTGCTGCTGCAGGGATGGATGGCGATGATGGCCGGCGCCGACGTGCCCGCCGAGGCGCTGGCGCGCATGCGCCACGCCTACGCGCACGACGTCGGCGTGCTCCCGCCGGAACGCGTGGAAGCGATCCTGCGCGCCGGCGGCTTCGCCCTCCCGGTCCGGTTCTTCCAGGCCGGGCTGATCCATGCGTGGGTCTCGCAGGTGGCGCAGGCGCCGGGCTCGGTCCACTCTCCGATTGAGTGAACTACGTGCCACTGTTCCGGCCACTACCCAGAGAGGCCTCCTTGATGGACAAGATGTTCTCAGAGCGAATGCGTCCGTTCTTGACCGCGGCACTGGTTGCGGTCGTCCTCTCAGGGTGCACTTCGCATGCGAAGCGCGGATCGGGTCCATCGAATCGCAGCCTCTCCCTGGCCGAGATTCTCGTTAAAGCGGACGATCCCGAATCCTTTGGCGCACTTGCCGAGTATCTGGGCGCGAAGGCTCCCTTCAGCGGGTCGACTGCCGAGCAGAGCTCTCCGGGCTTCATCCTGAAAAACCATGGTGAGATCGAAAGTGTCCAGATCGTCTCGTTTCGTAATGGCATACCGCGCGCCATAGCCCTACTCGCGGCTCCGGGTGACTGCATCGATCTCGATCGATTGAAGGCGGAGACCGGAGCCGGCAGAGGGCGTCCCTTCCACGACTCAGATCAGGATTTCTCTTACGTTTTCCTGTCGCAGGCTTCGGTGACTTTTATATCGCGTCCTCAGAGTCCGGCCTGCCTTGGTTCCATTCAATTGAAGAGGAACGATTGAGCGGGCGGGAGAACTGGGAAGGCAACCGGCGGCAGAGTGCACGTTTCCGGGTGACAGGCCAGGTCAGGACCTATCGAGCGCGACGATCCGTTCGAGGCAAGCTGTTTCGGGGGCACCCATGATTGTTATCCGCTGGCTCTCGTTCCATTTGGCAAATCGGAAGCCTCTCACGCCTGGATCATTCGCAAAGTAAAGACTGCCGTCGGCACCGAGCTGCCTGACATCGACGCACCGCTTCAAGTCCAGTGTCATGTCCACGAGAACAGGCTCGCCCGCGGCATTCTTCCGGACCCTCACAGAGACCTGGCCGCCGCCCCAAGGCTCCGGCGTGGATGTCCAGTCCCGGCCGTCCGGACCCGCGGGCGGGTGGAGCTGACCTGGATAAGCAGCAAGCAGCTTTCTGGGCGCATCTGCCAATTCACCATGTGCCAGGGAGTCGACGAGGGCCGCTGCTTGGTTGTCAGCGGCCGACGACGATTCCGCCAATGATTTGGAGTTCGTACACGACGCCGTTATTCCCACGGCGAGGACAAGGTAAGCCCCCTTGATTGTGTGCATCAGCCACCTCCGGATATCCGGGAAAACGGGGTCGATCCGCTATCGACGGCATCCTGCGGCATTCACTTCAGGCATGAGCAACAGCAGTAGATCTATGGAACAGAGCCGGCCAACACTGCATCCGTCGAGAGAACCACCTGTCGGATGAAGTGGATATGGCGACGGAGGTCGTCGCGGGATACGGCGTGCTTCGTGGGCGTGCCGCTCGCCGGCCGCCATGAGCGATGGGCGATATCGCCCCTCTTCTTGGCCAGAGCGTTCAGCTCGGTGCGGGCGGCTGCCGGTTCCATCATGTTCCACTTCCAGCTTTCGGTGATGTCGACGCCCAAGTACTTCTGGAACAGTGGGCGGACCCGGTCGGTGCTGGGCGTGTGGAAGTATTTCAGGTCATTGGACAGACTGTCGCGCATGAACTGGGCCAACTGGCCATTCCCGGTGCCGGCCACGGTCTCCACGGCCTCGACCAGCCGGTCCTCGAAGTAGGTCTCGAGCGCCGCCAGCGCCATGACCAAGCTGGCCCGTTTGAGGACTTCATTCTCGGGCGGCGGAGGCTGGGTATTGAGCTTGTCGAAGTGGTTGACCAGATCGACTGCATCCTGGATGGCGTGGTCGAAGGTCAGGCTGGCTTTAGATGGCATTGGCTCCCCCTTTCAGCCGATTGTGGCACCAGCCTGGGAAAACGGGGACAGGTTCACTTTTCGGCTTTGTGGAAATGAGATTGGCCAGCCGAGGCGGTTTCAGAGCCATGCTTACTGACTTGGCGCGATGGAGCTGAGTTTTCACTAGCCCGGCGTCAGGTCGACGCAGAAAATAACTCGGACGTCGGAGCTCTTTGCTCGGCCCGCAGAGCTCCGGGCTCCGACGATGGTGAAGATTTGTCCGGCGCCGGAGCTTTTTGCTCCGATCGCCGAGCTCGAAGCTCCGACGGCGGTGAAATTTTGTCCGGCACCGGAGCTTTTTGCTCGGACCGCCGAGCCCGGAGCTCCGGCGTTGATGAAAATTTGTCCGACGCCGAGGCTTTTTGCTCCGCGTGTGAGGCAAAAAGCTCCGTTTCTGTGGATAACCCGGGCTGCAGAAGGTTCCACGTGGCTTGCTGCCTCGAGGTTCCACGGGTGCCGGTCGATCCGCGCCCAGGGACGGCGCCGGAGCGAACGCCCGCTACCCGTCGAACGACGCCAGGATGGGGCACGGCCCGGAAGCCTCGCGGCTGCATTGCCGGGCGAGCTTCTGCAGGTAGTCCCGCGCACGCTCCATCTCGGCGATCTGCTCGTTGAGCCTGGCGATGCGGTCCTGGGCTAGTTCGCGTGCCCGCTGCCGGTCCTGGCCGGAATCCAGCGCCAGCAGTTCCCGGATTTCCTCGAGCGTGAACCCGGCCCGCTGCGCCATGCGGATGAAGCGCAGCCGGCGCACGTCCGCGTCGCCGTAGCGGCGGATGCCGTCGCCCTTGCCGGGCGTGTCGAGCAGTCCGCGGCGCTGGTAGAAGCGGACGGTCTCCACGCCGACGCCTCCGGCTTCGGCGAACTTCCTGATCGGCAGGTCCATGGGCTTGACTCCGTACTACGGTACGGCCACTAGGATACGGCGAGGTTGAACCAGGCACCCGCGTCGGGAGTACACACATGAACACTGCAGATCGCCCCAACCGCAAGCGCGCCACCCTGCATCGCATGGTGATGGAGCAGCATGTCTGTCCCTATGGGCTGAAGGCCCGGGACCTGTTGCGTCGCCAGGGCTTCGAGGTCGACGACCGCTGGCTGACCACGCGCGAGGCGACCGACGCCTTCAAGGCCGAGCACGGGGTGAAGACCACACCGCAGGTCTTCATCGACGGCGAGCGGATCGGCGGCTATGACGACCTGCGCCGCCATTTCGGCAAGCCGGTGGCCGACCCGGACGCGACCAGTTACCGGCCGGTGGTCGCCCTGTTCGGCATGACGCTGCTGATGGCGCTCGCCGCGAGCTACGCGGTCCACGGCACGCCCTTCACCGTGCGTGCCGTCGAATGGTTCATCGCCTTCAGCATGGCCGTGCTGGCGCTGCTCAAGCTGCAGAACATCGAGAGCTTCTCGACGATGTTCCTCAACTACGACCTGCTCGCCAAACGCTGGGTGCCCTACTCGTATCTGTATCCCTTCGCCGAAGGACTGGCCGGCCTCCTGATGATCGCCGGCGCGCTGACCTGGCTGTCGGTTCCGGTCGCGCTGTTCATCGGCACGGTGGGCGCGATCTCGGTGTTCAAGGCGGTGTACGTGGACCGGCGCGAACTGAAATGCGCCTGCGTCGGCGGATCGAGCAACGTGCCGCTGGGCTTCGTCTCGCTGACCGAGAACCTGATGATGGTCGCCATGGCGGTGTGGATGGCGCTGGGTGCATTTGGCGTGCTGCCTGCAGCGGCACACGGGATGTGAGCGCTGCACGCCGGCCACCCGCGTACACGGGCACGTAATCACATCGCGCCTACGCTCCATGCCTTCGGGCGGCCGCCGTCATTGCGCACGGTCACCGCACACCGACCCCATCGGCGCCGGCCGGCGTCCCACTGGAGAAGGCTCATGGCAGGGTTCGAAGGCAAGGTCGCGCTGGTCACCGGCGCCGGTTCCGGGTTGGGCGAGGCGATCGCCAAGGCGCTGGCGGCGCGCGGCGCGAAGGTCGTGGCGACCGACATCCACCAGGAGGCGGTGGAGCGGGTGGTCGGCGAGATCGTCGCCGCCTCCGGCACCGGTATTGCGATCCGCCAGGACACGGCGCGGCCCCAGGACAACGCCGCGGTGGTGGAGCGCGCGGTGTCCGAGTACGGCGCGCTGCATTACGCGGTGAACAACGCCGGCATCGGCGGGGCGCAGGCGCCGGTGGGCGAGCTGGACGTGGCCGACTGGCAGCGGGTGATCGACATCAACCTCAACGGCGTGCTGTACGGGATGCGTTACCAGATCCCGAAGATGCTGGAGGCCGGCGCGGGCGAGTGCGCGATCGTCAACATGGCCTCGATCCACGGCATGGTCGCGGCGCCCGGCAACAGCGCCTACACGGCCGCCAAGCACGGCGTGGTCGGGGTGACGCGCAATGCGGCCGCCGAGTACGGACCGCAGGGCCTGCGCATCAACTGCATCGGCCCGGGCTACATCGACACGCCGCTGCTCGATGCCCTGCCTGCCGAGCAGAAGGCGGCGCTGGTGGCCAAACATCCGCTGGGACGGCTGGGCCGGGCGGATGAAGTCGCCGCGCTGGTGGTGTTCCTGCTCTCGGCCGAAGCCTCGTTCATCACCGGCGGCTACTACCTGATCGATGGCGGCTATACGGTGGTGTGACGCCGAAGAGGTCCCGGAACGGCGTCATCTTCGACTGTCCGCACCGTCCGCACGGTGTCCGCTTTCGCGGACACGACTTGCGGCACATGGGTGGGGATTTTTGCGGCTCCTAGACTGCGCCGGACCTCACCCACACGGAGTGCATGCATGCGCAGGATGCAGGGCTGGATCGCGTTGCTGGTGCTGTTGGCCGCCGGGCCGCTGCGGGCGGCCGAAAGCTGCCCGGATACAAGCGAGCGCTTTGGCGATGCGCGCAGGATCGTGGCCGATCTCGGTCGCATCGTCGCGCCGGAGGGCGTGCAGGAAGCCTGGGCGCAGGACGCCGGCGGCATCGCCCAGTGGGTGACCGCGCGCGGGCAGGACCGCGCCAATCCGGTGATCCTGTTCGTGCATGGCGGGCCGGCCTCGCCGCTGACGCCGACGCTGTGGCAGTTCTCGCGGCCGCTGGATGAACACTTCACGCTCGTCACCTACGACCAGCGCGCCGTCGGCAAGACCTTCCTGCGCAACCCGCAGGCGACCATGCGCGCCAGCCTCGCGGAACTGGATCGGCAGGGCGTGGAAGCCATCGAAGACTGACGCAGGACGCGGTGTCTGACGTCACGACCCGTTCGTCGTTGCGCGGGCGGTAACCCCGAGGCCGGCATTGCGCCTGGCCCATCCGGCGCGACACGTGTTGGCCCCCGGGGGGCGCCGGAGCGCGCGGCGGAACTACTCCGCCGCCGTCCCGGCCGCCTTGGCGCTGGCCGCCGCCGCACCAACAGCGCGGTTGCGATCGTTGACCGACGCCTCGATCAGCGTCGCCACGCCACGCGGGTCCTCCTGCTGGGCCACGTGCCCGCCGGGGAAGGTGCGCATCGTCCAGCCGCGCGCATCGGCGTTCTGCCAGCTCTTGTCGGTCCTGGCGCGCTCCTCGATCTTCTGGTCCTTCGGCACGAAGGCCACGTACGTCACCGGCAGCGCCAGCGCGGCCGGATTGCGGTACGACACCGGCTGCTCGAAGCACTTGATCGACTGCTTGACGCTGTACGGCGGCTTGTCGCCGGGCTTGACCCACGGCACCTGCATGAAGCCGTCGCGGAAGCGGTCGGCCGGAAGCGGACCGCGGCTGCCGAACAGGTCCCAGATCGACTGGCCGTCCTGCGGCACGGCCGCATCGAGGAACACCACGTGGCGGATGCGCTCGGGGATCCGGTCCATCACCCCGGTGACCACCATGCCGCCGTAGCTGTGACCGGTGAGCACGACGTCGTGCAGGTCCTCGAACAGGATCAGGTTGACCACGTCGTCGATGTGGGTCTGCAGGTCGATGGCGGCGCTGTTGAGGTGCTCGCGCTCGCCCAGGCCGGTGAGGGTGGCGCGGTACACGGCGTGGCCGTCGTCGGTGAGGAACTGGCCGGTGCG
The DNA here is from genome assembly GCF_010093205.1 of Pseudoxanthomonas daejeonensis. GTDB lineage: Bacteria > Pseudomonadota > Gammaproteobacteria > Xanthomonadales > Xanthomonadaceae > Pseudoxanthomonas > Pseudoxanthomonas daejeonensis. The sequence continues at coordinate 66,362 of NZ_PDWN01000006.1, read as the reverse complement.
CTTCCATTCCCAGGCGCCGGCAGTGGCGCCATGGACGAGGACGACGGTCTGCTTCGGCGCGGGCGGAGCGGCGTGTGCGGCGGTCGCAAGCAGGAACAGCAGGCCCAGGAGCAATGCCGTGGGCCGGAACGGGGGACGGAGCGGGCGGAAGGTCATCGGGGCATCCATCTGGCCGGAAGTCGGAGCCTGCAAGAGTGCCAGCCTGACGCGCGCCAACCCATGGCCAAACATGTCGTCCGCGATAACCGTTCCGGTATCCGAAACCGTGCGCTTGGACGGGGAAACGCTGCCCCGGTTCTTCGGCCGCTTCCCGCCCTCGCGCTACGTCACCTTCTTGAAGATGGTCACGCCGAGCAGGAACAGGACGGCCGCGATGACGAGCGCGGCGATGAACAGGAATTTCGCAATGCCCATGGCGCCGCCGGCAATGCCGCCGAAGCCCAGCACCCCGGCAATGAGGCCGATGACGGCGAAAATGATGGCCCACTTGATCATGGTGTTCTCCTGTCGGGGTGGCGCTCGGCGGCGAACGAGGTTGTGGATGGCATCGAGGCGACGCTGGAGGAGAAGCTAGGGAGTCGCGCGTCTTTCATCCGTGAAGCGGTGGCACGGGCGAGGGCATATCAGGCAGGTGCACTGGCGGTTTTCCGTATCGGTTCGGTACGCGCGTATATCTGATGCGCGGGGCTTCACGGCGCCTCCCGCCCGGGTCGCCTAGCGTGGTCGTCCAATCCCGACGGGAAACCCCGCCATGACCGACAACGCCGAACTTGAAAAGAAATTCTGGAAGACCCTGAAATCCGACATGACCGTGATGCTCGGCGTGGACGGGCTGGAGGGCGGCCACACCCGCCCGATGACCGCACAGCTCGAACACGACGAACGCGGGCCGATCTGGTTCTTCACCTCCACCGACAATGCACTGGTACGCCAGCTGTCCACGCCGCAGCGCGCGACCGCCGCTTTCGCAGGCAAGGGCCACCACCTGTTCGCCAGCATCGGCGGCATGCTCGTGGTCGACACCGACCGTGCGGTGGTCGAGCGCTTGTGGAATCCGTTCGTGGCCGCCTGGTACGAAGGCAAGGACGACCCGAAGCTGGCGCTGCTGCGCCTGGACCCGGACCAGGGCGAGGTCTGGCTCAACGAGAACAACCTGCTGGCCGGGGTGAAGATGCTGATGGGCATCGACCCGAAGAAGGACTACGAGGACAAGGTCGGCAAGGTCGATCTGCGCTGAGGTCGGAACCAAGGCGCCTGGTAGCGGAGTGCGGGTGCACCTTTGCGGAAGGTGCCTCGGCGACGGCGCGCGCCTTGTCCAGGCGGAGTATCTTCCGGTTCATCCGCCAGCCGCAGGAAGGATCGTCATGACCCGCTACCGCGCATGGGCCGCCGCGAAACCCGGTGCCGCCCTCGAACCCTTCGAATACGACCCGGGCCCGCTGGGCGCCGAGGACGTCGAGATCACGATCGAGCACTGCGGCATCTGCCACTCGGACCTGTCGATGCTCGACAACGAATGGGGCTTCACCCAGTACCCGTTCGTGCCCGGCCACGAGGCGGTGGGACGGGTCACCGCGCTGGGCGCGAACGCCAAGGGCGTGGTGATGGGCCAGCGCGTGGGCCTGGGCTGGAACGCACGCAGCTGCCTGCACTGCGATCCCTGCCTGGCCGGCAACCAGCACCTGTGCCGCGAGCTGCAGCCGACGATCGGCGGTCGCCATGGCGGCTTCGCCGACAAGGTGCGCGCGCACTGGGTCTGGGTGATGCCGATCCCCGAGGGCCTGGATCCGGCCGAATGCGGGCCGCTGCTGTGCGGCGGCATCACCGTGTTCGCGCCGTTGCGCGAACTGGGCATTTCGCCGACCGCGCGCGTTGGCGTGATCGGCATCGGCGGCCTGGGCCACATGGCGCTGAAGTTCTGCCGCGCCTGGGGCTGCGAGGTCACCGCATTCACCACCAGTGCGTCGAAGGAAGAAGAGGCGCGCGCGTTCGGCGCCCACCACGTGGTCACCACCGGCGATGCCGCCGCGCTGGAAAAACTCGCAGGCACCTTCGACCTGATCATCGACACGGTGAACGTGCCGCTGGACTGGAACGGCCTGCTCGCCGCGCTGGCGCCCAAGGGCCGGCTGCACGTGGTCGGCGCGGTGCTGGAACCGATCGCGGTGTCGGTGTTCCCGCTGCTCATGGGCCAGAAGTCGGTCTCGGCTTCGCCCACCGGCTCGCGCGGCGCGATCGACACCATGCTCGGCTTCGCCGCCCGCCACGGCGTGGAACCGAAGACCGAACACTTCCCGATGAGCCGCGTCAACGAAGCGATGGACCACCTGCGCGCCGGCAAGGCCCGCTACCGGATCGTGCTGGACGCGGATTTCAGCTGAGCGGGCAGGTCGCGGGGCAGGGGCGTACTTCTCCGGGCGCAGGGTCGTGCGGAAAGCCCACCCTGACCCCGGCCCCTGGTCCTTCCGGCCTGCCGGTGGTTTAGAGTCACCGCAGGCCGTCAGGGGGCGGAACGCGGGGAGCCGATGTCCGGGAAGATGCTGTTGGGCGCCATCGCTGCGCTCATGCTGTCGTCGTGTGCCACGACGTACTCGATCACGCCGGTCGATACCGGCGCTGCGATGGTCACTTATGGCAATGGCCTGCCGACCACGGACCTGGAGCGCGCCAACGGCGCCGTCCAGGTCACCCCGCTGGGCGTGGCGTCCAATGGCCGCCTGACCTTCGCGGTCGCCGGCTACAACAAGCTTGTCGTCCCCAGCGATTTCGGCCCGGAGCACTTCGCCGCCCGCGCCGGTGTCGCGGAGCTGCGGCTCTACACCTACGACCAGCTCGAACAGGAAGCGCAGAGCGCCGCGGCCTGGGCCGCGTTCGCGGTCGCGCTGACCGGTGCCGCCGCCGTCTACGCCGCCAACGACCAGGCCTGGCAGACCACGGACACCACGCTGTACACGCCCGACGGCGCCTACACGGTGAGCACCACCACCTACGATCCGGCGCTGGCCGCCGCGGGCACGGCCGCAGCGACGGCGGCGACGATGGCGGGCATCGACTTCGTCGGGCAGCAGCTGGATGCGGCCCGTGCGCGCCTCGGTGACACGATCCTGCAGTCGACGACCCTCGATCCGCAGCAGGCCTATGGCGGCTACATCGTGGTCGCCCGACCGAAGGTGCGGCCGCCCTACGTGGTCGAGGTGTCCGCCCGCTGGAACAACGAGGACTACCGCTTCCGCTTCAACGTCGCCAAGGTGAAATGAAGTCCTGCTGCTGAGCGAACCCGGCACTGCTGGGGGCCGGCGGCGTTCCGGATACGGCGGCCGTGGGAGCTCTTCGATGCCTTGCGCGCTACGCATCGAACCGGGTGACGCCGTTTCCATCTGCGCACCGGGCACGCCGCGTTGATCGCATCGCGGCGCACGAAACGGTCAGGTTCAGCACCCTCATCGCCGAAGGCGTTGTGCCACGCGCCAGGTGGGAAAACTCCACGCGCCGCGTCCGGACGACGCGTGCACACAGTCTGCGACGGCACCGCGGCACGCAATCCGCGCGCCGACAGGACAGTTCCTTGTGCAAAAAAATGTGCGCCGATTCTGGCCGGCCCATCCTGCCGCCGTCGTAAAGGGGACATGTGCATCCAAGGAGGAGAGCAATGGCACAGCTTCTATACATGGCGAGTTTCGAATCCGGTTCGGGTCCTGCGTTCGTGGCGCGGCATGGACAGACTGGCGCGCAGTACCAGGCGACCTTCGACGAGGTGGTGAAGCAGGGTTACCGCCCGGTCTGCATCAGCGTCGGACGCGATGGCTCCACCGCGCGCTACGCGTCCATCTTCCACAAGGTCTCGGGCGCGGGCTGGGTCGCACGCCACGGCATCAACGGCGCGCAGTACCAGGCTGCGGTCGACGAATGGGCGCCCAAGGGCTTCCGTCCGAAAAGCCTCTCCGCCGCCACCGTCGGTGGCAACACGCTGTTCGCCTGCGTGTACGAGCAGGGTGGCAGCGGCGAATGGGCCGCGCGCCATGGCCTGACTGGCGCGCAGTACCAGGCCGAATTCGACAAGTGGGTCGGCAAAGGATTCCGCCTGCGTGGCGTATGCCCGTATGCCACCGGCGCCGGCGTGCGCTACATCGCATGGTGGGAAAAGAGCACCGGGCCGGCGTGGGTCGCGCGGCATGGGCTCAGCGAAGCCGGCTTCCGCCAGGCCCACGACAGCCTCGCCGCGCAGGGCTATGACCTGGTTTCCGGTGGCGCCGCGCTTTCGGGCACGACCGATTCCTACGCAGGCCTCTGGGAAAAGCGCACCGCGACGTCCATCGGCCACCACGGCCAGACCGGCGGCGCCTACCAGGCCAACTTCGATGCGGCGATGGCGCAGGGCCGGCGCCCGGCGTTCGTCGCCGGCTACTGGGCCGAGCGACCGGTGGACGTGAACCTGCGCTTCCGCATCCAGCGCCAGCAGCAGTCGCAATGGTGCTGGGCGGCGGTCAACGTCAGCGTGCGCCGCTACTACCAGCCGGCGTCCACGCTGACCCAGTGCCAGCTGGTCAACACCCGGCCCGGGCGCAGCGGCTGCTGCACGAACGGCAGCAGCACCACCTGCAACCAGCCCGACGACACGTCCGGCGTGCTGGATGGACTGGGTCATCGCAATACGCATACCGATGGCATCGTGTCCTACGCCACGCTGCGCGACCAGACGGCTGCCGGGCGACCGCTGTTCATGCGCATCCAGTGGTCCGGCGGTGGCCGTCATGCCGTCCTCGCCACCGGCGTGGAAGATGGCGGTAACGTCATCGTCTGCGACCCGGGTGCGTCGAGCGCGGCGGACGCCAGCCTCGGCACCACCTCGGTGTGGGATTACGACACGCTGCAGACGGCGTACAACACCACTGGCAGCTGGATCGCCACCGCCACCACCGAACCCTGAGGTCGCTACGGAGAGCTGCCATGCCCATCACCCTCGCCACCCCGCCCGAAGCGGCGGCCGCCGAACTCGGCGAACGCCTGCCGCCGCTGGCCCGCTCGGCCGCGCTCGAAGCGCGCGCGCCCGCGATCGGCCGCGCTGCCGGCCGCTTCGAGCTCAAGGGCAACATGCGCGTCGCCCGCAGCCTGGCCGAGGTCGCCGATGCCGATGTCGTTGCCAGCCCGGTCTATGCGCTGGGCCTGGACCAGCTCGCCAAGGGCAAGCTCGGCGACGGCGCCAGACTCACCGCCTGGTCGTGGGTGATCGCGACCGAAGCCGGTGCCGTCTCCGCCGAGACGCTGGCCGAGACCAACCGCTTCGCCCAGATCACCAACGCCGCCAGCGCCGGCCGCTTCCGTCGCGCGCTGCTCGACATGGCCGCGGGCAATGCCGACGCGGATGGCGAAGCGGTGCAGCTGCGCATCCCGGCGCTGCACACCAGCCTTTTGTGGATCAAGGGCCGGCGCGAGGTGTACGAAGTGCTCGACACCAGCGTCGCAGGCCTGCAGACCGGTCGCCGCTACACCGCCGCCGAGCTGCTGAAGGTCCTCAAGCCCGAAGCCGAATCGCGCCTGCGCAACGACACCCTGGACGGCTGATCGAAGCCTCACAGGACGACGGCTCGAAACTGCGGGCGGAGCGTTCGTGCTCCGCCCTCCCGGACCGGTGCGCGGAACGCTCGACACCCATCCCCGGCGTCATTCCCCTCGCGCCAGCGTCTCCTCGATCGCACTGAACGACGAGTGCGTGCCCGGTCCGGGCTTGTCGTTGCCGGTGGCGAAATACACCACGCCGGTGCCGGCCTTGCGGTCCAGCCACAGGCCGGCGAGCAGGCCATAGGCATTGCCGCTGTGGCCCACGCGCGGTATGCCGTCGCCGAACGGATCATCGCCGCACCCGGGCAGGCCGGTCGCGAGCGTGTGCACGGCCAGGCCATAGCGGCAGGTGAAGCCGCCGCGGGCGCGGACCGGGTCGTCCTCTTCCCGGGTCAGGCCGTTGCCGCCGTCGAAGCTCCATTCCGGGCCGATCATCGCCGCGACCGACGCGGGCGTGAGCAGGCGCACGCCGTCCACTTCGCCGTCGCCCAGCAGCAGGCGGCCGATCTTCGACAGGTCGTTGGCCGAAATGCGCAGGCCGCCCTGCGGGCCGAACACGTTGGAACTGGTGCCCGCGCGCCACTGCGACAGGTCGCAGCTGCCGTCGCGCGCCTTGGTGATGCCGCAGGCCGGCTTGCGGCCCTGGTGGTCGTCCACCTGCGGCTTGCCGTCCGCATACAGCACTATCGCGCGCGCGGCGGTGGCGGCGTCGCAGCTGGGCCAGCCGTAGCAGGCATGCAGGCCGAGCGGCGCCAGCACCAGGCGCTGCATCAGCAGGTCGAAGCGTTCGGCGGTGGCGCGCTCCATCACCCCGGCGATGAGCGGGAAGCCGGCATTGGCATAGCGCCAGTAGGTGCCCGGCGCGTGTTCGGCGTCCCACGCCTTCGGGTCGTCGAGCAGGTCCTTGAAGTGGCCGTCGAACGGCACCTGCCAGTAGCCGGCGCCGTCGGTGAGGCTGGCGGTGTGCGAGAGCAGCAGGCGCAAGGTGATCGGCGTGTCGGGGAAGGCCGGATTGCGCACCGTGTAGCCCAGCGTCTTCGACACGTCCGCATCCAGGTCCAGCGTGCCGGCCTCGACCAGCCGCATCACCCCGATCGCCAGCACCAGCTTGGAGATGGAAGCGATGCGCACCGGGTCGTCGGCGGTGACGGCGCGTCCCGTGGACGGATCGGCCAGGCCGGTGACGCGCACATCGGTGGCGCCGTTGCGGTCGAAGGCGACGCGCACGGTGGCCACGGGCGTGGAGGACTCGTCGGCGAACGCTGGCGTGGCGGCCAGCAGGACGAGGCAGGCGAGGTGGGGGAGGCGGGCGAGGCGGCGCAGGAAAGGATTCATGGCACCGAGTGTAGTCAAACGGGGCGCTGAGCCTCAGCCGTCGGGCAGCGCCGACTGATCCATCCAGACCGGTCCCCAGACATGGCCATCCGGATCGGCCAGGTCGCGGCCGTACATGAAGCCCAGGTCCTGCGCCGGATTGATGTCTGCGGTGCCGCCATTGGCCGCGGCAGCCGCCAGCATGGCATCGACCGCCGCGCGATCATCCAGGGAGATCGCAAGCGACACCTCGCTCGATGTCGATGGCGGGATCGGACGATCGGTGAACGTGCGCCACCGGTCACGGGTGAGCAGCATCACGTGGATCGCCTCACTCCAGACCATGCAGGCCGCGGTTTCATCGGAGAACAGCGGATTGTTCTCGAAGCCGAGGGCCGCGTAGAACCTCCTGGAGGCGGGAAGATCGGCGACGGGCAGGTTGACGAAGATCATGCGTGGCATGGCGGCTCTTCTCGCGGGGATTTCCGGGGCGACGGACGGGCAGGGTGGGCATCGACATCCGGAAGGGCGTGGCCCCGCGAACTCCAGCGCCTGCAACCCGCGCTTCGATCCTTCCGCCCGCATGGGCGAGGCCTCGCCCATGCGTCCGCGCTGTCCTTCCTCCGATCACGGCCACGGCCCCCACCCCGACGGACGTCTCCGGGACTATGGTCACTTGTGGCGCCCCGTGGCCGGGCGGCATCGTCGCCGGACCCGTGCCTCCGCCCTCGTGGCCCCTGGAGTTTCCGTGTCCCGATTCCGCCCGCTGTTCGCCGCCTGCCTGCTGCTCGCGTCCGCCCATGCCACCGCCGCGACGCCGCGCGAGGCGGTCGCGCAGGTCGCCGACACCATCGAGGAGGCGTACTTCGATCCGCAGCGCGCCACCGTGATCGCCGCGGCGCTGCGCGCCGACGCCGCCGGCGGGCGCTACGACCGCTATGCCAACCCGCAGGACCTGGCCACCGCGCTGACGACCCGGCTCAAGGCCGAGGACCGGCACTTCAACGTGCGCTGGTCCGATGCGCCGCCGGCACAGCGCCCCGGGCCGGGCCCGGGCGCCGATCCGGCGCGCACCAACTTCGGCATCCGCCGCGCCGAGGTGCTGCCGGGCAACGTCGGCTACCTGGACCTGCGCTACTTCGCCGACATCGACTTCGACGATCCGCGCGATCCCGCGCGGCAGGCCATCGACGCGGCGCTGCAGGTGCTCGGCAATACCGATGCGCTGGTCATCGACCTGCGCGACAACGGCGGCGGTTCGCCGGCGATGGTCGGCTACCTGGCCAGCGCCTTCGTCGCGCCCGGTGCCGACATCTACAACACCTTCCACTCGCGCCGCGGCACGATGTCCGAAGCCCCGGTCAGCGCCCACCCGGCGCCGCGCACGAAGCTGCCGCTGTACGTGCTGACCAGCGGCCGCACCGGTTCTGCGGCGGAGGCCTTCGCCTATACGCTCAAGAACGCCAGGCGCGCCACCGTGGTCGGCGAGGCCAGCGGCGGTGCGGCCAACCCCGGGCGGCCGTTCCCGCTGGACGACGGCTACAGCGTGTTCGTGTCCACCGGCTCGCCGGTCAGCCCGATCACCGGCGGCAACTGGGAAGGCAGCGGCGTGCAGCCGGACGTGGCGGTGGCTTCCGCCGATGCGCTGCGGCGCGCGCAGCAGCTCGCGCTGGCCTGGCTGGTCGAGGAGGGCGCCGGCACGGCCGCGCGCTGGTCGCTGGACGCGCTGACCATCGAGCCGCCGGCGCAGGCGCCGGCCGCCATCGGTGCGCTGGTCGGCCAGTACGGTGTCGTCGCGATCGAAGCGGCCGGCGATGGCCTGCAGTTGCGCCAGGGCCGCCGTCCGCCGCTGCGCCTGCAGCCGCTGGCGACGGACCTGTACTTCATCGAGGGCGACCCGACCCGCCGCGTGCAGTTCGAGCGCACGCCTGCGGGCGAGGTCGCCGCGCTGGAAGTGCGGATGGCCGACGGCAATGTCGCCCGCCACGTGCGCGGCCCGAACGAATCCTGATCGCAGCCCGGGCGGGTGCCGCCGCGCGGCGCCCGTCCTCAGCGGACGTACGGCTCCACCCGCGGGTCGCGCGGGTCGCGCGGATCGGTGGCGACCACCACTTGCGTGGGGCTGGCCGCAATCCGCGCGGCCAGTTCGTTGCCGCGGCGCTGCTCGGTGATCAGCTCGCGCAACAGCGGCTTGATCCCGAACAGCGCGAACGGCACCAGGATCCACAGCACGGTGAGGATCAGGCCGAAGATCGCGCCGACCAGCATGAGCATGTCCATGCCGGTGGTGCCGGTGGTCGTGGCGGTGGCGGTGGCGATGGCAAGCATGCGGGGACTCCGTGGCGTGGGGAGCCCGCAGCCTGCGCCGGCCGGCGTCGCGGTGGCGCGAAGTGGGGCGCCACCGGCCAGTTTCCGCCTGTGCGAGGCATGTGGCGGAAGTGGGTCCGCCGCGCGCCGCGATGCCGCACCTCCCTCCCCTATAATCCGCGCCCCGATCCTTCCGCCGCCGCCCGCATGGGCGCGGCCACGCCGTGGGTGCCGCGATGTCCTTCCTCCGATCCGAACTGGCGCAGTGGCGCGCCCATCCGCTGCGCGAGCTGCTGGCCGGCGCGGTGGCCACCTTCGCCCTGATCCCGGAGGTCATCGCGTTCTCCTTCGTCGCCGGCGTCGATCCGCAGGTGGGGCTGTTCGCTTCCTTCGTGCTGAGCGTGGTGATCGCGGTGTTCGGCGGGCGTCCGGCGATGATCACCGCCGCCGCCGGTTCGGTTGCGCTGGTCGCCGCGCCGCTGGTGTCGCAGCACGGCCTGCCGTACCTGTTCGCCGCCGGCGTGCTGGCCGGCGTGGTGCAGCTGCTGTTCGGCGCGTTGCGACTGGGCGTGCTGATGCGTTTCGTCAGCAGTTCGGTGCGCACCGGCTTCGTCAATGCGCTGGCGATCCTGATCTTCGCCGCGCAGCTGCCGCACCTGCACGGCGCCAACGCCGCGACCTGGACGATGCTGGCGCTGGGCCTGGCGATCATCTATGGCGTGCCGCGGCTGCCGCTGCCCGGTGCGAAGGTCATTCCCTCGCCGCTGATCTGCATCGCCGTGCTCAGCATCCTGTCGGTGGCGATGGGCCTGCCGCTGAAAACCGTCGCCGACCTGGGCCAGCTGCCCGGTGCGCTGCCGCAGTGGCTGGGCCTGCCGGACGTGCCGTGGTCGTGGCAGACGCTTCAGATCATCGCCATGCCGGCGCTGGCCATCGCCATGGTCGGCCTGCTCGAGTCGCTGATGACCGCGCGCGTGGTCGATGAACTCACCGACACGCCGAGCCCGAAGAACCGCGAGGCGGCCGGCCTGGGCGTGGCCAACGTCGCCGCCAGCCTGTTCGGCGGCATTGCCGGCTGCGGCATGATCGGGCAGACCGTGAGCAATGTTAAATACGGCGGTCGCGGGCGCTTGTCGACGCTGTTCGCCGGCGTGTTCCTGCTGGTGCTGATGGTCCTGCTCAGGCCGTGGGTGGCGCAGGTGCCGGTGGTCGCGCTGGTGGCGATCATGGTGATGGTCAGCGTGGAGACCTTTGACTGGCGCAGCTTCGGCGCGCTTGCGCGGCATCCGCGCCTGTCCGGCGCGGTGATGCTGGCGACCGTGGCGGTGACCCTCGCCACCCACAACCTCGCCGCCGGCGTGGCGGTGGGCGTGCTGCTGAGCGGCGTGTTCTTCACGATGAAGGTCTCGCGCCTGCTGCATGTCGAGCACAGCGATGCGGCCGATGGCCTGCGCACTTACCGGGTGAGCGGCCAGGTGTTCTTCGCCTCGGCCGATGCATTCATCGATGCGTTCGATCCGCGCGGCCTGCCCGGGCGCGAAGTGGAGATCGCGCTGGAAGGCGCGCGCCTGTGGGACATCACCGCGGTGGCCGCGCTGGACAAGGTGGTGACGCGCTTCCGCCACCACGGCCTCCGCGTGCGCGTGCACGGCATGGACCCGCACAGCCGCACCCTCATGCGCCGTGTTCGCCGCGAAGGCGAGTGGGCGGACTACGGAGTGGAAGGGACGTAGCCGGTGTAGTTGCGCTGCAGCATCAAGGGGCGCATTGGCCGGCCCGGTGCGTGTGCCCACGGCAGTACCCCAGGTTCCCGCACGACATCTGGCCGCTGGGCCACGCCCACCGCGTTACCGAAGCAGGCGCCAGGGGAACCGGCCGGCCCGTTCCGGGCAGGCCCGCGCCTCCGTGAGGTCGGAGGAAACCTGCATGCCAGCGCATGGGTCGGGGTACCGCGCCTTCATCAGCTACAGCCATGCCGATGCGGCGGTGGCGCGGTGGCTGCACCGGGCGCTGGAGACCTACCGCATCCCGTCGCGGCTGGTCGGCCGCACGACCGGCCTGGGCGAGGTGCCCGCGCGGCTGACGCCGATCTTCCGCGACCGCGACGAACTGTCGGCTTCCGGCGATCTCTCCGGCTCCCTGCGCCAGGCGCTGGAGGCGTCGATGTTCCTGCTGGTGGTCGCCTCGCCGGCGGCGGCGCGCTCGCGCTGGGTGGACGAGGAGGTGCGCCACTTCAAGCAGCTCCACGGCGAAGGCCGGGTGCTGGCGCTGATTGCAAGCGGCCATCCCGGCGCGGATGACGGGTCCGAGTGCTACCCGCCGTCGCTGCGCCTGCGCCTGGCCGCCGATGGCTGTGTCGGCACCGAACCGGCCGAACCGCTCGCGGTGGACCTGCGCCCGGGCGGCGACGGCAAGCGCATGGCCAAGCTCAAGCTGGTCGCCGGCCTCACCGGCCTGCCGCTGGATGGGCTGGTGCAGCGCGAGGCGGCGCGTCGCCATCGCCGGATCACGGCGGTGGCGACGGTGGCGGTCGTGCTGGCCGTGAGCATGTCGGTGCTGGCCCTGATGGCCGTGCGCGGCCAGGCTGAAGCCGAACGGCAGCGCGCCGAGGCCGACGGCCTGGTCGAGTTCATGCTCACCGACCTGCGCTCCCGGCTCGAACCGGTGGGCCGGCTGGAGATCTTCGACGCGGTCGGCCAGCGCGCGCTCACCTACTACGGCCGCCAGGACATCGACGCGCTCGACGCCGACGCTCTGGGCCGTCGCTCGCGGGCGCTGCACCTGGTGGGCGAGGTGCGCGAACTGCGCGGCAACAGCGACGAAGCGCTCGAAGCGTTCGTCCAGGCCGAGCGCACCACCGCCGAGCTGCTCGCACGCTCACCGGACGACGCGCAGCGGATCTTCGACCACGCCCAGAGCGTGTACTGGGTCGCCTACATCCCTTGGCAACGCAACGAGCTGGAGCAGGCCGAGCGCGGCTTCCGCGAGTACGACCGGCTGGCCGCGCAGCTGGTCGCGCTGGATCCGCATCGCCCGGAGTGGCTCAACGAACGCGCCAGTTCGCAGACCAACCTGGGTGCGCTGATGCAGCGGATGGGTCGCCACCCCGAAGCCGCCGACCACTTCCAGCAGGCGCTGGTGCTGTCGCGCGAGCTGGCCGCGGCGGCGCCAGGGGACCGCGAGCTGCAGTGGGCGCTCGCCCAGGCGCACGCCTGGCTGGGGGACGCGCTGTTGCAGTCCTGGCTGTTCGCCGACGCCGCCCTGCAGCGGCAACAGGAACTGCATGTCTACGAGACGATGCTGGTCGCCGACCCGCGCGATGCCAAGGCGCGCGAGGGCAAATCCGTGGCGCTGGCGATGATCGCCGAGTCGCAGCTGATGGAAGGCCGACTGCAGCAGGCCCACGATTCGGCCCGGGCCAGCCACGAGACCATCGTGGCGCTGGCCGCCGAGGATCCGGAGAACCAGCTCTGGCGCGAGATGGTCGCGTCCATCACCAACAAGCGCGTGGAAGCGCTGATGCTCGATGGCCGCTGGCAGGAAGCCGAACAGCTCAACCGGCAGGCACTTGCGCTCGCCGCCGCGCTGGTGGACACCGACCCGTCGGTGGCCAGCTGGCGCACGGACGTGCTGATGGGCGCACGCTGGATGGAAGTGGCCATCGCCTTCGCCCTGCAGGGCCCGGCGGCCGGTCGTGCGGGCATCACCCGCTTCCAGCGCGATTTCGCCGCTGACCGCAATCCCGGCGACTCCGGCCTGCGCATGCCCTGGGTCGCGGTGCTGGCGATGGACGTGGTCGACCAGGCGCAGGCAGGCCAGGTCGAGGCTGCGCGCGGGCAGCTGCTCGCGTTGCAGGCGCAGCTGCCATCCGCGCCGCAGCCGCGCACCCAGGCGGTGCTGCTTCACCTGCGCGGCGCGATGGCGCCGCATCTTCCGGCCGACGACGCTCCCGCGCCGGCCATGCGCACTGGCTACGACCCGGGAGTCATCCTGCAAGCCGCCAAAGGAACATGACCATGCCCGTGAACCGGACAGTGAACGTCTCCGTCGTCTTCAACTGCGTGCAGCACGGCGCAAGCGACTTCGGTGGTTCCGCCACCTACAGCCAGACCGGCTCCACGCCCGCCAACCTGGGGACCGTGGTCGACAGCCAGGGCAACATCGACATGCAGCAGGCCGCCGCCTACGACCCGTCGCGGTACAACGACAGCGTGGACTTCGTGTTCACCCTGGCGCCGCAGTCCACCGGCTACGTCACCCCGGTGACATGGGCGACCCGCCACGGCGTCGGCGCCACCATCATCGTGCCGCAGGGCGGCAGCGCCAGCGAGTTCGTGGTCCAGCAGTCGCCGGCCACGCCGCAGCAGCTGACCATCATCGACAACGACGACGACAGCAGCACCTACAACTACAAGCCCGCGATCGAGCTGCCCACGCACAACAACTACTACATCAGCCTGGATCCGCGGATCGTCAACAAGCCCAGCTCCACCAACTAGCAGCCAGCCCGGCGACGGCACGCGGTCGCGTGCCGTCGCACCGGGCACCAGGGATTTCAAGCCTTCTTCCGCGGATCGAAGCGGCACTTCGCCACCCGGACAACCGCCGCGGGGCCGGCGCGGGCGCTTCGCCATCGCTGGGCTCAATGGATGTCGTAGTGCGCGGTGGATGCGCGCGTCAGCGACGCAGCTGCGCAATTTCCGGACCCGTGTGTGCATCGGCGAACTGCGCGCAGACTTTGGCGCCTTGCGGTTCCGTGGCGCATGTCCCGGTCTGAAGTCTTCACCGTTGCCGGCGCGCACTGTAGTATCGCGGCGCGCCGCCCGCAGGGGTGTCGGATTCACGAAGGCCTTGGCCCGGAGTCGCGACGGGCGCACCCACTTCTCCAGCATCCTGTTCGTCATGGGAGTCACGCGCATGCCCGTTCGTCCGATCCTCGCCCTGCTGGGTGCATTGCTCTGCGCACCGGCGGCAGCTGACGAGGTCCTTGCCCCGGTGGAGCGTCCTGCGCGCATCCGCCTGTTCGGCCAGAACGGCGTCTCGTTGACCATGTACACCAATGCGCGCTGCGAGAAGGAGTACGACGAGGAGATTTCGGCCTCAGGCTCGCTTTCGCACGGCTTCAAGACCCTGTTCGGCAAGAAGCAGGAAAACAGCACGATCGGCATCCCCGAGACCGAGGCCACCCGGAACCTGGCGATGCGCGACAAGCTGATGGCCAATCCGTACTACCTGGAATTTCCGCTGGTGCCGGGCCAGCCCGTCCTGCTGCAGGCCCAGGTCGCCAGCGCATCGGGTTGGCGCTGCGCGCGCGATGTACGCGCCGCCTTCGTTCCCGAACCCGGCGCGGACTACGAGGGCGAGATGATCCGCGACTTCGACAACGGCATCTGCGCGGTGTCCATCCGGCGCGTCGCCACCGATGGGCCGCCGGGGCCCATCGCTCTTTCCTCCGTGCCGCGCACCTGCGATGCAGGGGCGGTCGAGGCGGAGCCGCTGATGGTGATGCTGTTCGAGCCGGAAATCGTGCGTTACCGGCTCGCCGAGGCCGGTGCCGGCATCGATGAGCTCTACGATGCCGATGACAAGGACAGCATCGAAGACTTCGAAGAGGTGATGGCCGAGGCCCCGCTTCCGGCCGGCATGGCGCTGTGCATCGTCACGGCGGACGCGGCCAGGGCGAGTCCGCTCGCTCGCCGGCTCCCGGCCCTGCTGGACGCGCGCGGCGCGCAGGTCAAGCTGATCGAGGCCAGTGCCGACGCGCTGCAGGCGCAGTGGCAGCTCACCGGCGAGCAGCCACTGACCTTCCCGCTGGTGGAGTACTACTGCCGCTCCGCGGCCGGCTCCCGCCAGTAGGCAACGGGCCGGCCACTACGATCCGGGCGCAGGCATGGGCCCGGACTTCCGGTTTTTGCAGGCGCCGATCCCGTTACGGCTCGGCGTTGCGCCGCAGCAGGTTGGAGTAGGACTTGGTGATCAGTTCCACCGCGCGTGCCGTGCCTTCCTGCCCGGCGAGCAGTTCGCGCGCCTCGGACAGGTCGTGCAGCAGTTCGCGGATGGCGGGCTCGCGCACCAGGCTCTGGATCCAGCCGACCACCGCGAGCCGCTCTCCCTTTTCGACCGGTCGCACGCGGTGCAGCTGCCCGGTGGGATAGCAGATCGCCGAGCGCGCGGGGAGCTTGAACGCGGCCTCGCCGCTGCCGGTGTCGAAGGCGAGTTCGCCGCCTTCGTAGGTGTCGGGCTCGTTGAGGAACAGGGTGAAGGACACGTCGCTGCGGACGTGGTTGGGCTCGCCCATGATCGGCGCGTCCACGTGGGATCCGTAGGCCATGCCCGGCTCGTAGCGGCTGACCAGGATCGTCGCCAGCCGCCTCGGCTGGGCCAGGCTCATGAACGGGTCGCATCGGCCCAGCGCCTGCATCACGATGTTGGTGATGTCCTTCATCACCGGGTGGTTGCCGGGGATCTGCTGGTTGTTCTTGGCCTTGTGCAGCAGCTCGCCCGCCGTGGCCTTGCCATCGGTGAACGGGACCGTGGCGACCTTCTGCTTGATCAGCGCAAGCTCGTCGGGCGTGATCAGGTCGGTAAGCGTGAGAATCATCGTTCGGGTCCCCAGTGCGCGCGGCCAGCGTCGGTTGGCCCGGTGCCTAGTGTAGGCGGTGGCATCAGGGAAGACGGGCCTGTCGAACCGGGCGGCGGGCCTGGACGGCCATGGCGGACCCGGTTCCAGATCCCGGATCGGGGGCCACGCTACAGTCAACGCCCAAGCAACGGCTTCCGACGATGACGATGCCAGCACCCCTTCTGTTCTCGCTGCGCGTGTTCCTGTGCCTGGTCATGGCCGCCAGCGTGGCCCTGGCGATCCGCATGGCCCGTCCGTGGGGCGACAACTACGCCTACCAGGAATTCTCCGGCTATGTCGGCCTGGGCATGTTCATGCTCTGGGCGATCCTGCCGCTGGCCGCGCTCGCGTGGGCTGCCCGCTGGTTCCGGCACGCGCGGATCGCTTCGTGGGTCTATGCGATCGGCGCATGCGGCATCGCGTTGTCCGGCCTCTACGTCTATGTCGACGCCGCCCTGATCCATATTGACCCCCAGGGCGGACTGGTCTTCATGTTCGTGCCGCTGGTGCAGTGGGGCGCCGCGTTGGGCCTGGCGGCGGTCTGCGCGGTGGTGCGGCGCGTGGCCCGCTGAGCTTGGGGTGGCGCGCATGCCTCCGCGGCGGCGGTCAAGGCGGGGCAGGGACAGGCGGCTCACCGTCGGCTGCGAGGCGTATCGCGGGCGTTGCTGCCGGCGGATGACGGCTTTCACACGGGAAATCGACGGCCCCTTTACACACGCGGCCGGAGGCTATCGATCCCCGGCACAGTGCCGGGCGAGGAGCCGAGAAGATGAGCAGCCAGAACCAGCAACAGCGCCAGCAGGAGCGGGAGCGGGAGCGCGACCAGGCGGGTGGACCCGGCGAAGAAGAAGAGGAGTAGCCGATTCCCCAGCCATGCCACAGGGCCCCCGCAATGGGGGCCTTGTCGTTGATGCCGGCGCTCAGTCGGCGGCGACCTCGATCCACGTCGGGGCGTGGTCGCTGGCCTTGTCCTGGAGCCGCACCCATCGGTCCACCCCTGCCGCTTGCAGGCGCGGGGCGAGCACGGGATTGAGCAGCAGGTGATCGATGCGCAGGCCGCGGTCGCGCTCGGCGTGCTGCCGGAAGTAGTCCCAGAACGTGTAGATCCGCTGGTCGCCATGGACCTGGCGCAGGCTGTCGGTCCAGCCCTGTGCCAGCAGCCGCCCGAAGGCCTCCCGCACCTGCGGCTGCATCAGCGCGTCCTTGCGCCAGGCTTTCGGGTCGTAGACGTCCTCGTCGGTCGGGATGACGTTGAAATCGCCCGCGATCACCACCGGGTGAGGCTGCTCGACCAGGGTCCGCGCGTGCCTGGCCAGGCGCGCCATCCATTCGAGCTTGTAGTCGAACTTGGGCCCCGGTTGCGGGTTGCCGTTGGGCAGGTAGATCCCGGCGACGAGGATGCCGTGGACGGCGGCTTCGATGTAGCGGCTCTGTTCGTCGCTGTCGCCGCCGGGCAGGCCGCGGCGGCTCTCGACCGGAACACTGTCCCGCCCCAGCAGGGCGATGCCGTTCCAGGAGCGCTGGCCCTGCCAGATCGCGCCGTAGCCGGCTTCTTCCAGGGCGGCGACCGGGAACGCTTCGTCGATCGCCTTGAGCTCCTGCAGCGCGACCACGTCCGGACGTTCCCGGGCCAGCCATTCGAGCAGGTGCGGCAGGCGCGTGCCGATGCCGTTGACGTTGTAGGTGGCCAGCTTCAACCGCTTCTTGCGCGCCATGTCCGGGCTCGTCGAAGCGGTCAGTTGTCGCCGAAGCCGCGGCTCGATTGCGCCATGCGCTGCGAGCCCGTTTCCTGATCCACGTCGGCCAGCAGCGGGTCACCGTGCGGCGGCGCGGTGTCGCCGGCATCGCGCAGGCCGAGGGTGGGTGATGGCCGGGTCGCGCGCCGGCTCTGCCAGGCCCGGTAAGCCAGCCAGCCGGCCACGCCCAGCAGGGCGGTCTTGAGGATGTTCATGGCGCATCTCCGCAATGGATGGGCAACAAGACTGGCTCCGGTGCGGTGATCTGCGCGTGACCCGGCGATCAGCGTGTCGTGCACGCCGCGGCGGCAGTGCGTTTAGCGAGACAGCGATGCAGCGGTGCGGATGGATGCCGGCGGTTGCAGCAGCGATCGCGCCGCGCACGATGGCGAAGGACGCTACCTGATGTTGCGCACGATCGCGTTCGCGGTCTCGCTGCTGGCTTTCAGGATATTGGACAGGGTGCTCATCATCTTCGAGATCCGGTCCATGGCCATCTGCAGGCGCAGGCTTTCCATCTCGCCCATCCCGGACAAGGAATCGAGCGCCTGGCGGGCCTCGTCCTGCAGCGCGCGTGCTGCATCCAGTTCCAGCGCCAGGGCGCTCGCGCTTTCGGCGACCCTGGGGATCTGCAGCCTGTCCAGGCCCTTGGCCAGGTCCAGCACGCCGCCCTTGAGCAGGGCCGCGTCGCCCTTGAACTCGATCCGCGCCGATCCCAGCCGGACTTTGAGGAATGCCTCGTTGTTGTCCATACGTGTCCTCCGCTGCTCGACGACCCTGGCGCAGTGCCATGCCTTCTGCACATCGAACGGCATGCGGGGAGTCGATCGGTCAGGAAAAGCATGTCGGGAGGCGAGGCGGAGCGGCGTCGAAGTACGCATGCCACCGATGCGTTCGTCGGCACGGGTGTTTTCGTGCCGGGCACGACGCGCTCCGCCTCTCGGTGAGGCAGCCGTCGATGCAGGGTGCGAGCCGACGCCAAGAAACAGATCGCATGCGCAAACAAGCGGTCCGGCCGGTCGGCAGGCGGCAATTGCCTGCCAGGACGGTCGACCGTGCTCCCGCCGGGGCACGCAAACGGGTGACCCGCGGCGGGGGCAGACTGCGGGCGTCGCTTTCTGCTAGAAGGCGCAATGGATCCTGCGCCCGCGTCCCGCGACGACAACAGCTTCTTCGGCCACCCCAAGGGCCTGGCCTACCTCGCCTTCACCGAGGCCTGGGAGCGCTTCTCCTTCTACGGCATGTCCGGCCTGTTGCTGCTGTACATGATCCAGCACCTGTTCACCCCGGAAGTCATGGGTGGCGTGCTCGGCCTGGGGCAGTTCCGCGCGGTGGTGGAGTGGGTGACCGGTCCGCTTTCCGACCAGGCCTTCGCCGCACAGATCTACGGGCTCTACTCGGGCCTGGTGTATTTCACCCCGGTGTTCGGCGGCCTGCTGGCCGACCGCCTGCTGGGCCAGCGCCGCACGGTGTTGCTCGGTGCGGCGATGATGTCGCTGGGCCATCTGCTGATGGCGTCCGAGGCGGCGTTCCTGGCCGCGCTGGTATTGCTGGTCGTGGGCAGTGGCCTGCTCAAGGGCAACATCTCCGTCCAGGTCGGCCAGCTGTACGGGGTGCACGAGGAAGGGCGGCGCACGCGCGCGTTCGTGATCTTTTCGGCGGGCATCAACGCCGGCGGACTGCTGGGACCGGCGGTGTGCGCGGTGCTGGCGCAGTACTGGGGCTGGCACGTGGGTTTTGCCGCCGCCGGCGTGATGATGCTGGTGGCGATCGGCATCTACATGGCCGGCCGGAGGCACCTGCCGCCCGACGTGGCCCGGGTGCGCGATGCCGCCACCGCGCCACTGACGGCGCACGAGTGGAAGGTCATCGCAGGCCTGCTGCTGGTCAGCCTGGTCGCGGTGCTGCCGGCGGCGGTCTACAACCAGGAATTCATCGCCGGAATCCTGCTGATCGAGGAATCGGTCGATCGCGGCCTGTTCGGCTGGACGGTGCCGACCAGCGCGTTCAACTCCTTCGACGGCCTGTTCTGCATCCTGCTGGTGCCGCCCCTGCTGATGCTGTGGCGCTGGCAGGCCACGCGCGGGCGCGAACCGGGCGAGCTGGGCAAGATCACCATCGGTTACCTGATCACCGCCGTGGCCCAACTGGTCATGCTGCTGCCGGCCAGCCGGGTCGATGCCGGGCAGCAGATCCACATGCTGTGGCCGCTGCTGCTGTTCGCACTCAATGCCCTGGGTTTCCTCTACTACTGGCCCACGGTGCTGGCCCTGTTCTCGCGCGTCGCACCGGCCGCGGTCACCTCGACCATGATGGGCATGCTGTTCTTCTCCACCTTCCTGGGCAACGTGCTCAGCGGCGCGTTCGCCGCCTGGTGGGAAACGATGAGCCACGCGCGCTTCTTCTGGCTGCACGCGCTGCTGGCGCTGGGGCCGTTCGTGCTGGCGCTGCTGACACTGCGCCCGCTGCAGCGCCTGTTCGCGGCGCCCGGGTCGCCGCGCAGCGGTTGAATCCCGCAATCGTGGAGGATGCCGGCTGCACGGATCCCGCGGGCCGCTGGCGCAGGACTCCTGGGTCGTACCGTCATCGGTGATGGCCGGTGGCCGCGGGCCCGCCGAGCTCATCGATCGCAGTCGGTCGCGCTGGCGGCTGCCGGTGTCAGGGCGTGCGGCGCGAGCCGCTGTTTCCCGACTGGACCCGGCAGCGGGCCGGCGTCGCGCGACACCCGCTTGTCGAGGTGTTGCCGGGCAGTCGCGTTGCGGCGCCGTGGACCGCCCGCAGCCCGCGGGCGGCCACGTCCCTTCCGCTAGCGCACGAATGCGATCCGCTGCATGCCGGTCGCTTCGGCCGTCGCCAGGATCTTCGCCAGGGCGTCGTACTCGGCACTCTCGTCGGTCGCGATGCGCAGTTCAGGCAGGTTGCCGGCGTACGCCCAGGCCTGCGCCTGCATCCGGCCCTTCAGTTCGCCGGCGGCGAGCGGCGCACCGTTCCAGGTCAGCTGGTTGGCCGCATCCAGGCGCAGCTCGATCGGCGGCGGCGGGTCCGGCCTGTCGACCGGTCTGTCGAAGGGTTGCGGCAACTGCACGCTGATCGGACGGGCCACGATCGGCGCGGTCACGATGAAGATGATCAGCAGCACCAGCATCACATCCACCAGCGGCGTGACGTTGATATCGGCCAGTGGTCCGGATCTTCCTGCGGTACTGAACGCCATGGCTCGCTCCCTGCAGCGGGGCCGGTCGCCCCGTGACCGACATTACGCCGGCCGACGGGTTGTGGCGGTTGCCGGCCGTCGGCATTCAGGATCCGTTCCTGCCTGCGGATGCCGCGCCGGCATCAACCGCCGCCGCCCACCTGGAACAGGTTGCCGCGATAGTTGCCTTGGAAGCGGCCGACCGGTTTGCCGCTGCGCTGGCGGACCTCCCCGTCAAGCCGCTCGAAGCCGCCTTCGCCACGCTTGTAGGCGTACACCCGGCCCATGTCGATGATGCGTGCGTCGCCGGCGCCATGGACCTGCGAAGGGTGGTAACCACCGTGCAGGACCGCGGCCACCTTCGCGCCCGGTTCCGGCTTGATGATCCAGTTCACCGGCTCGTAGGAGGTGAGTACCAGGATCACAGGCTTGCCGCGCCTGACCAGCACCTGCACGGTGCCGGGTTCGCGGACGCTGCTGCCGGCGCCGTGCACGGCACCTTCGCCTTCGTAGACGCCGACCGTTTCGATGATGGCGGTCCTGGCCAGCGCCGCGAGGTCGTGGTCGGCACCCGTGGCCGGGGCCCTGGTCGCGCCGTCGCTGTCGCGACCGGCCTGGGCCAGGAAGGCGGCGCGTAATGCGGCCAGCTGCGCCGCATCGTCCGTACTGGCAGGCTCCGGTTCGACCACCGGCAGCTGGCGCAGATAGGCGTCGGCGTCCACCGGCGCCTGCGCCGGCGCCAGGCCATCGAGCAGGACCAGCTTGAAGTCGTCCAGCAGCGCATTGCGCCCGATGGAGGGGATGTAGGTCACGGTCGAGGAGAGACGCTTGCCGATCCGTGCCGGTGCCAGCGTATGCCGGCTGATCGAGTACAGCAGCGCCTGGTGCTCGACGCCGTTGGCGATACGGTGATGACCGAACAGATAGGCGATGTCGGGGTCGGGCGTGGGGACCGTGATGGCCAGCATCAGCGGCGCGAGCTCGGGCTTGCGGATGCGCAGGGTGCGCAGGTCCATCAGGACCGGGCCGTTCTGCTGGCCCAGGTGCATGCTGCGGTCGGCGGTAAGGTTGCCGCGCGGCCATTGGCCGATGGCCTGCCCCGGCTCGATCTCCTGGGCCAGGCGGGCGGTCCAG
This sequence comes from Pseudoxanthomonas daejeonensis, assembly GCF_010093205.1. Lineage (GTDB taxonomy): Bacteria > Pseudomonadota > Gammaproteobacteria > Xanthomonadales > Xanthomonadaceae > Pseudoxanthomonas > Pseudoxanthomonas daejeonensis. The sequence continues at coordinate 44,497 of NZ_PDWN01000006.1, read as the reverse complement.
CCGCGGGCGTCCTGGTGCAGGTCGATGGCGGCATGCCGGTTGAAGCCGAGCAGCGCGTAGCGGCCGGGCACCGGCATCGGCGAGACGGCCGTAATCCGGTGGAGCGGCGTGGGAATATCGCTTTCCAGGCCGTTGAGCAGGTCGACGAACACCGGTCGGCGCGTGACCTCGGGCACGTACAGTGCGCCGGCCTGGCCGAGCCAGAAAAGGCGCTGATCGCTTGCATGCTCCAGGCGCAGCAGCGGCTTGCCGCGTGCCAGGTCGAGCACGACGGTGGCTTGGCCCTGGTTGAGGCTGAGCAGTCGGCCGTTGTCGGAGATGTCGACGACGAAGCTGCGCTCGCCGCGGGGAATCTGCCGCAAGCGCTCGCCGCTGCCGAGGTCGAACAGTTCGTGTCCCGTCGCGGTATGGAGCACGGCGATGCCAGCCTCGCGCGGGAAACTGCCTTCGGAAATGCGTTCGCCCGCGACCAGCCATGGCGCCGGTTGCGCAGGCACGGGGCGCAAGGGCGGGGCGGCCAGCAGCAGGCCCGCGTGGCGCAAGCCGATCCACTGCGCCAGCGCACGGTCGGCCTTCTCGAAGCAGGCCGCATCGGTCAGCTGGGCGCGGACTTCTTCCTCGCTCTGGAGCCACGACGGCGAATAACCATGCGCGCATTCCAGCGCACGCATCTTCAGGCGGCTGTGCAGTTCGGAATCGATGCGGGCGGCGTCGAAGGCCTGCAGCCGTGCCTGTTCGTCGAAGGCCTGCCTGGCCTCGAGCACTTCGGCAGCCGGGGGGAGCGCTGCATTGATCCGTTCTTCCGGTGCGGCGAACCGCTGGCACCCCATCGTGCTGGCCAACAGGCACCCCAGTACCACCCACCGCGTCCTGCCTGGCATGCCGTCTTCCCTGTCGTCACGATCGGCGAAGCGTAGCGGAAATGGATCACGGCATGCCGGCGCCATCGATCTTGTCGTTCAAGACCGCGTCGCCCCGCGGGCGGACCGCCGCCAGCGCTTCGCCGGGTGATGCGAGGCCACAAGAAGATGCCGCCCACGAGGGGCGGCATGCTTCTACTTCGCACGATGCCTGCGCAGGATCAGTGGACCCGGAACATCGCAGACGGGGCCGGCACGTAGCTGGATTCGCGCACGCGGCGGCGGTGGGCGATCAGGGCGGCTTCGGCCTGGCGTGCGACCTGCCACGCCTGGCGGTCGAACGGCAGTGCGTCGGGGCTGCAGCCGCGCAGGCTGGCTTCCAGTGCGCGCAGGCGGCGGAAGTCTTCGTAGCAGGCCGCCTCGTGGTGCAGCGTCGGCCACGCCGCGTCGATCACGATGGCATCGTCCAGCCGGCCGATCCGCGGCATCCAGTCCGGGATCAGGTCGTGGACGTCGTTGGCATAGTCGACCACCAGCCGCGCGCAGTCGGCGACGTCGTTGGCGGCCTCCCAGGCCGGGTCGCCAGCCATGGCCACGACCGATTCGATCCACGCAATACGTTGGGCGATACATTCGGGTGCCGCTTCATCCGTGGCCGCCGACAGCTGTCGCGCGGCGGTCGCCAGCTGGTCCATGCCCAAGGGCGCCTTGTCCCGGCCCAGCCGGGCCAGCAGGTGGTTGAAGCGTTCCAGGTCGACCGAAGCCAGGTGGTAGTCGCCGATGTTCTTGCGGCGGCGCAGCAGATTGAAGGACAGGGGGGTGTCCAGGACGGCGGGCAGCGGCTGGACCAGGGACCGGTTCGTCATCACAGCGTTCATCGTTCGTCTCCAGGGGGTGGGTAGGCGCGGCATTGCCGGCGCCGGGCCAGCATCCCGGGGCTGCGCATGCAGGTCATGAGGCAGGTGCGACTGTTCCATGCGTGTTTGCTGAATTCATGAGGCAATCATGAGGAATTGGCGATGAAGCCCGGCAACGACCCGAATGCCCCCGGCGACGGCGGCGGCAACGGGCGCTACCGCTTCGACGGCATCGTCGTGGACGCGGCCGCGCACACGCTGGTACGCGACGGACGTGAACAGGCGCTGGAGCCGAAGGCCTTCGCGGTGCTGCTGGCGTTGCTGCAGCGGCCGGGCGACTTGCTGGGCCGGGACGCGCTGCTGGACCAGGTCTGGGGCCACCGCCATGTCACCCCCGGAGTCCTGACCCGGGCCATCGCCCAGCTGCGCGCTGCGCTGGACGACGACTCGCAGCACCCGCGCTACATACAGACCCAGCACGCGCTGGGGTACCGCTTCGTGGGCGTGCTGGAAACGCAGGCATCCGTCCCGGCGGCAGCGACCGAGGCCGACGCAACGGGTTCCCTGGCGGCTGCCGTGGCGTCGGCAGCGGAGGTGACGGCACCTCCGATCCCGGCAGTGGCACACAGCGTCGATGCGATCGTGGAGCCGCCAGCTGCGCATGCAGACGCAGCCCATGCCCCCGCGCGCATGTCGTGGGTGGCCGTGCTGGTGGCGGTGGGCGTCCTGGGCGGCGCTTCGTGGTGGTGGCGGGACCGCGGCCAGAGCGCGGCACCGCTCGAGGCCTCGATCGCCGTGCTGCCGTTCACCACGCTCAGCGAGGCGCGCGAGGACCGCTTCTTCGCCGAAGGCCTGTCGGTGGAGATGCTCAACGCGCTGGCCGGCGTGCGCGGAGTGAAGGTCGCGGCATGGCGACCGCCGGAGGCGATCGACCGCGGCCAGGACATCAAGGCGCTGGGCCGCCTGCTGGGCGTGGCCTCGGTGCTGGACGCGAGCGTCCGTCGCGACGGGCGGCGATTGCGCATCAACGCGAGGCTGTCGGACACGCGCACCGGCTACACGCTGTGGTCGCGCAACTACGACGGTGATGCGGACACCATCTTCGACACGCAGACCGACATCGCCAACGCGGTGGCGGGCGCGCTGGTCGAAATGCTCCCGGAGGAGCGCGAAAGCCTGCAGCGCCGGCTGGCGCCGACCCGCAACGCGGCCGCATTCGACGCCTACCTGTTCGGCCTGAAACAGATGATCCACCCGCAGGGCGAAGACGCGCGCAAGGATGCCGCCGAGCAGTTCCGCAAGGCGCTGGCAGCCGACGCGGGCTTCGCCAAGGCGCAGGCCGGGCTGTGCCGCACCGAAGCCTGGAATTTCGAATCCAACCGCGACGTCGACGCGTTCGAAAGCGCACGACTGGCCTGCCTGCGCGCCTCGAACATGGATCGCACGATGGGCGAAGTGAGCCTGGCCATGGGCGACCTGTACCGCGTTCAGGGCGACGCGGCGCAGGCGCTGAAGTATTACGACGCGATCGTCGACGATCCGGCGATGCGCTGGCAGGCGCTGGTGGGGCGCGCGCAGGTGCGCGTGGACCAGGGGCGCGAAGAGGACGCGATGCGCGACTTCCGCCAGGCGCTGCTGGCCAGCCCCGGCAACGCGCAGGTGCATGCCGAACTTGGCTACCAGCAGTTCCGGCTTGGTCATTACCCCGAAGCGATCGCCTCGTACCGCACCGCCCTGTCGCTGCGCCCGGACGATGCCTGGTACTGGAGCATCTATGGCGGGCTGCTGCTGACCGCCGGCGACAACGAGGCCGCCGAGGTCGCGTTGCGGCGTTCCTTGGCGCTGGAGCCCAACGAGCCTTCGCTGAGCAACCTGGGCACGCTGCGCTACCAGAAGGGCGACTACGCCGGCGCCGCCGAGCTCTACCGCCGCGCGATCGAACTCAATCCGACCGACTTCTTCTACGTGGGCTTCCTCGCCGATGCACTCGAGGCCGACCCGCGCACCGCTGCACAGGCGCCTGCGACCTACGCGCAGGCCGCGGCACTGGCGCAGCGTTTCGTCGATGCCAAGCACGACGACGCCAAGGCACTTGCCGCGCTGGGCTGGTACCGCGCGCAACTCGGCGAGCGCGACAGCGCATTGCGCCTCGCGCAACAGGCGCAGGCGCTGGGTCACGAACCCGGCGACGTCGCCATGTTCAACGCGCAGGCGCTGGCCGTGCTCGGCGAGCTGGACCAGGCCCGCGTCGCATTGCAGGCCGCGCGCAAGGCCGGCATCCCCGCATCGCGCATCGATACCCAGGCCGCTCTCCGGCGGACGGGCCTGGCCACGCCGCCGGGGGCCGCAGCGCCGACCCCGCCGGATCCAGCCACACCCGAGGCGCCCCCAAGAGGAACGTGAAATGACCATGACCAGAGAGCAGACCTTCAGCGTGGCGATCGCCGAGGGGGTCTTCGTCGACGTCAGCATCCAGCTCAAGGCCAGTGCCCCGGTGGTGCCCAAGCCGCGTCCAAATCCAAGGCGCCTGGCGGAACTGGTGCTGGATATCGGCGATCCCTCCAGTGAGGCGGCCCCGGTGCAGGCGAACTTCAAGATCGACCTCAAGTACCAGCCCTGATCCAGGGGAAACGGCGACCTTCCGGTGGGAAAAAAGCAGGAGCGGCAGCATGGCCACACGAGTGCAGAAGAAGCGACTCTCGATCGAACTCGGCGACGGCATCGTCATCGACGTCGATATCAAGCCGGTGCTCAGCGGGACGGTCGTACCCAAGCCGCCGCCGAGAAAGGTCGCGCGGGTGGTGGTCAACATGGACGACCACGGCGACTGGAAATCGATGGCGCTGGGCCTTGAGATCGAGGTCTCGGTGGCCCACCGCAAGGTCAAGGGCTGACCGTTCCGGATGCCGACCACCGGCACGTGACCGCGCCGGTGGTCGGGCCGAGTCAGCCCGCGAGCGCTCCGGTGAACCGGCGCGCAAGCTCGGCCGGATCCATGCGCAGCAGGGTTGGATTGACCTGGATTGCGAACTCGCCCGTCTCCGGGTGCGGCCGCGACAGGATGATGTCGTGCGCGCGCAGCCGCTCGGGCAGCGCCTGCGCCGATGCGTCGGCGACGGCCAGGAAGAAGCGACTGGTGCCGTCGGCGAGCTTGCGCGCCTTGAAGCGCCCGTCGGCCTGCAGGTGGCCGATCAGCGCATCGGCTGCGCGCCAGGCCTGTGCGTAATCGGCCTGGAAGCGCAGGGCATAAGCCTCCACCGGCGCCACCAGCGGCCATGCTCCCGGCAGCGCCCCACCGAACATGCGGCGCTCGTGGTACAGGCCATCGACGAACCCGGCGCTGCCGGCCAGGATCGCGCCACTGGCGCCGTTGAAGTGCTTCCACAGCGAGACGTAGACCGTGTCGAACAGGGCGGTGTACTCGGCCAGCGAACGACCGGAGTGGTGCGGCAGGGTGAACAGGCGCGCGCCGTCCAGGTGCAGGCGGATGCCCTGCTCGCGCGCGTAGCGGCTGATCCGTTCGATCTCGGCGAAGTCGGCCATGGCATGGTCGCGACGGCGCACCGGCGTCTCGATGGAAATGACGCCGACCGCGTTGCGCACGCGGCCACCGCGCGAGCGTTCCACCCATTGCTGCACGTCGTCCAGCCGCAGCGTGGCCTGGCCCTCGCCGAGCGGGACCAGGTTGAGTCCGCCCAGGTTCGAGGCGCCATCGCCACTGTCGTTGTAGAGGTGGCTTTCGGCCTGCACCAGCACGCGGCGGTCTTCGCCGGCGAGCCTGCGAACGGCGATGTGGTTGGCAAGCGTGCCGGTGGCAACGAACATCGCCGCCGGCTTGCCCAGCAGGCGTGCGAACGTCCCCTCCAGGCGTTCGATGGCGCCGCCCCGCGAATAGTTGTCCGCATCCAGTCCGCCGGCGACGGCTTCCTGCAACCGGATCGCGTACTCGCGCGGATCCAGCGCCAGTCCATCGGACACGAGGTCGATGCGTTGGAACAGCGCGTCCTTCCGGCCTGCCGCCCCGGCCGCGAGGGATGCGCCGGGCAGCAGCGAGGCGGCCATCGCCGCGCCCCCCGTGCCCAGGAACGTACGTCGGTCCAAGATCGATCCCCTTCGAATGGTGGGTCGATGCTGTCGTCGCGCGCGCTCCGCTGTCAAACGCAGCCGCACCGGGCGTGCATGGCCGACAATGGCGATTCCCGTACCGGAAGCCCGCGCATGATCCATTCCCTGTACCTGGCCGGTCCCGACGTGTTCCGTCCGGACGCGCATGCGCGCGGCCTCGAGCTCAAGGCGCAATGCGCGCAGTTCGGCTTCGAGGGGCTTTTCCCGCTAGACCAGGACGTGCCGGCGCACATCACCGACCCGGCCGCGCAGGCGGCGTGGATCTACCGCGCCAACATCGAATTGATCGAGCGTGCCGACGCGGTGCTGGCCAACCTGGATTTCTTCCGCGGCCCCGAGCCCGACAGCGGTACCTGCTTCGAGGTCGGTTACGCGGTGGCCAAGGGCAAGCCGGTATTCGGCTACATCCCCGAACACGGCAGCTTCGCCCAGCGCATCCGCGAGCGGCATCCGCAGGCGATCGGCGCCGATGGCGTGCTCGACGTGCACGGCTGGAGCATCGAGGAGTTCGGCCTGCCGCTGAACCTGATGCTGTCGGTGCCCGCGCCGCTGGTGGTCGGCGACCTGCGCGCGGCGCTGGTGCAACTGGCGCGTTACCGGGATCGATAGGTACCCTGCACGCCCTCGTTGCCCGGAATCCCCGATGTCCCCACGTCCACTGTCCGCCACAGGGCGCCTGTTCGCGGTCGCCGCGTTCCTCGAAGCATTGACCTGGGCCGGGCTGCTGGTCGGCATGCTGCTCAAGTACGGCACCGGCACCACGGACCTGGGCGTGTGGCTGTTCGGGCGGCTGCATGGCGCGGCGTTCCTGTTCTACGTCGTGGTCAGCCTGTATGCGGGCGTGCGCCTGCGCTGGCCGCTGTGGGCACTGCTGGTCGCCTTGCTGGCGGCGATCCCGCCGCTGGTGACGGTGCCGGTGGAGATGTGGTTCCGCCGCATCGGCCTGCTGTCGCAGCCGGCTCCCGCCGGGGCACAGGCTTCCACCTGAGTCGCGCCGGGTGCGCCGGTCCATCGCGTCGACGCCTGGCTGATGATCCCGCCGCGAGGCGATGAGGGCTTGTGCCCTGTCCGGGCGCGCGGTTCCTGGCGCACCTGCCCGAAGTTGCTGTGTGGGTCGGCGCAGTTGCGTACCCGGAAGCGGGATGTTCCCGGCCAGGCATCCGACACGCACTCGCCACGCCGGCGGCACCGCGACGTCGCCGGCAGGTGTCGAACAGGCTGCTTCCCGCCCGTCGTACCCGCACGACCGCCAACGCAGGAGCACGCCATGCAAGCTGATGCCCGGGCCACGGGGCCCGCCTCGTACTTCCCGTCCATCGAGAAGGCCTACGGCAAGCCGGTCGCGCACTGGTTCGCGTTGCTGGAATCCGTGGCGGCACGCCCGCACATGGAACAGGTGGCGTTCCTCAAGGCCTCGCATGGGCTGGGCCATGGCCACGCCAATGCCCTGGTGGCGTACCAGCGCGCCCGTGCAGGCCGCGCATGAAACTGCTCTTCAGCCGCAACCCCAACCCGCGCCTCGCGGTGGCCGTGGCGCGCCACGTGGGCGCGCCGGTCGCGTTCGAATTCGCCGCTCCGTTCGCGCCGGGCCAGGCCGAGCGCTACCGGCCGCTGAATCCGACGCTGTTCCTGCCCATCCTGGTATTCCCCGGCGGCAGCCTGTGGGAAACCGATGCGATCGCGTGCCGGCTTTCCCGCGATGCCGGCTCGGTGTTCTGGCGGCGCGGCGATGCCGAGCCGCGCATGATCCAGTGGCTGAGCTGGGGCAAGGAGAACTTCGTCCGCGCCTGCGAGATGGTGCAGTACGAGCGCGGCACCCGGCTGCGCTATGCCCAGGGCCCGACCGATCCTGCGAAGGTCGAGGAGGGCCTGGGCCGCTTCGCCACGTCGGCCGCCCTGCTGGAGGCCGAGCTGTCGCAGCGCGACTGGTTGCTGGAGGACGGCCTGTCCTACGCCGACTTCCGCATGGCCACGTTCCTGCCCTGCAACGATGCCGCGCGCCTGCCGCTGCATGAATACCCCGCATTGCAGCGCTGGTACGGGCGGCTCGAAGCGCTCGCTGCGTGGCGCGATCCCTTCCAGGGCTTGCAGGCGCCGGAGCTGCCGCCTATTCCGGCGTGAGCCTCGTCGTTGACGGCCGGCGGCCGCTTAACGTGCCGCATGCATCCCGTTGGCGGCGGCTTAATCTGCACTTGGCGATGCTGCGGCGTTCAACCCCGCAGGAGCTCCCCATGCAGATCAGCGAACTGATGAGTGCCGACGTATGCGTCATCGCCCCCGACGACACGCTCGGACGCGCGGCCGGAGTGATGGCCAAGCATGACATCGGCAGCCTTCCGGTCGGCGACAACGACCGCCTGGTCGGCTTCATCACCGACCGCGACATCGTCACCCGCGCCGTCGCCAACGGCCGGGGCGCGGACATGCTGGTCCGCGACGTGATGTCCACCGACGTGAAGTACTGCTTCGAGGACGAGGACGTCGAGCAGGTCGCCGCCAACATGGCCGAACTGCAGATGCGACGGCTGCCGGTGGTCAATCGCGACAAGCGCCTGGTCGGCATCGTCTCGCTGGCCAACTTCGCCCACGGCGGCGACGCCTACGCCTCGCAGGAGCTGCTCAGGGGCGTGGCCATGCCGCACTGACTTCCGCGTCCGGAAGTCAGTGCGCGTTGATGGCGCAGCGCGGCGAGCCCCGCCCTACGGTAGGGATGGCTGTTCCCGTAGCGCCGGGCCTGCCCGGCGGCGAAGTGTCAGTGGGTCTTTCCGTCGGCCAGCAGGTGGTCGCGGAAGAACCGGGTCAGTTCGATCGTCGATTTCACCCGGTTGGCTTCCTTGCGCCAGCCATGGCCTTCGTCCGGGAACAGCACGAACTCGACGTCCACGCCGCGCTGCTTGAGCGTATCCACGATCTGCTCGGCTTCGACCAGCGGCACGTTGGTGTCGTTGGCGCCGTGCATCACCATCAGCGGGGTGCGCACGCGATCCAGCTTGTGGATCGGCGACAGGTCGCGCAGCAGTTGGCGCTGGGTTTTCGGGTCGCCGTATTCGCCGGTGGAGATCGCACCCATCCACGGCGTGCTCTGCGCGAAGAAGGTCTCGAAGTTGACCATGCCGAACAGGTTGGCCGCCGCGGCGAACGTGTCCGGGAATTCGGTGACGCCGACCATGGTCGCGTAGCCGCCGTAGCTGCCGCCCATGATGCCGAGCCGGTCCCTGGCGCCGATGCCTTCGCGGACGAGGAAGTCGGCGGTGGACTGGATGTCGCGGTTGGCGTCGAAGCGGCCGGCATGGTTGTCGCTCTGCATGAAGGCCTTGCCGAAGCCGGACGAGCCGCGGATGTTCGGCGCGAACACGGCGATGCCACTGGCCACCAGTGCCTGGTAGTCGGCGCGGAACGCAGGGCGCTCCTGGCTTTCCGGGCCGCCGTGGAAGCTCAGCACCACCGGGCCGGGGGCCTTGAAGTCCCTGGGCAGGTACAGCCAGCCCGACAGCTCGAGCCCGTCATGGGCGGTGTAGGTGCGCAGCGTCGGCTTCACCAGCTGCGCCAGGTCCACGCCCGGATGCGGGCTCCAGGTCAGTCGCGTCCAGCGGCCGTCGTCGAGGTTCAGCCGCCACAGGTCGGCCGGGGCCTGCGAGCCGGATGCCGCCAGCACCACCGAGCGACCATCGGGCGCGAAGTCGATGCCCGACACCAGTTCCGAAGGTGCCGCCGGCAGCGGCGTGCGCTTGCCGCTGCGCAGGTCGATGCGTTCAAGCTCGTTGCGCCCGGCGATGTTCCAGACCAGCAGCGCGGTCTGCCTGTCGTCGCTCAGCGCGAAGTCCTGCAGTTCGCCGTCGTCGCGGCTGGCGAGGGTCTTCGGCGCCGAAGGCGTGCCGTCCGCACCGATGGCCATGTGCGCGAAAACGCTGCGGTCCAGGCCCAGGTTGTGGTTGAGGTAGACCGTGGAGGCATCGGCGCCGAACAGGCCTTCGACGCTGGCCGTGCCTTCGTGCGGCGTCAGCAGGACGCTCTTGCCGGTTGCGAGGTCGTCCAGCCACAGGTTCTCGTTGCCGCGGGTGACCAGCCGCGACACCAGCGCGCGGTCACCGATGACGTCGAGCGCACCGCCGATGCCCTGCATCCGGATCGCGTTGCGGGCCTTGCCGGTCTTCGGATCCCAGATCCATACGTCCATGCTGGCGGCGTCGCGCACGTTGCTGCCGAACACGTAGCGGCCGTCTCGGGTGAACTCGCCGACGAAGGTGTTGGCATCGCCATCGTCGTCGATCGCGCGCGTCCCGGTGCCATCCGGCGACGTCAGCAGCAAGGCCGCGTTGTAGCCGCCGCCCGGCGACACCGCGTAGGCGAGCCGGCCATCGGGCGACCAGCGCACGCCCGATGCGGGATCGCTGCCGGCGGTCACTGCCTGCGGATAGCCACCGTCGGCCGGGATGCGCCAGACCTGCGGCACGCCGCTGAGGTTGGTGATGTAGGCGATCTGCGTGCCGTCCGGGGAAAACTGCGCGCCGCTGGCGCTGCCGACGCGTCCCATCGCGGCAATGCGCGCCTCCAGGGCAGGATCGGCCGCGGGCCCGGCCTGGGCGCGCCAGGTGGGCAGGAATGCAGCCAGGCAAACAGCGAGGGATGCGGCGCGAAGCAGTCCGGTCATGACGGTGTCCCCTGGTCGTCGATGGCAGCGCTCAGGGTACCTGCTCGAGCCGGCGCGATGCGGCGTCAGGTGCAAGCATGCGACGCCAGTCCCCTCAGCGCCTTGTCCCGAGCACGCCATCCAGCGCCAGCTGTGCCTTGAAACCCGCCTTCTCCAGGCGCTTCTGCACTTCGCGCGGCACGTCGCGGCCGCTGGTGAGCTTGTTGGGGCTGCCGGTGTAGTGGAACAGCCGGCCTTCACGACGCAGCACCCGCGCGAGCTGGTCGTAGAAGGCCTGCGAGTAGAGTTCGCCGGCGATGCCGAAACGCGGCGGATCGTGGAGGACCGCGTCGACCGAGCCATCTGCCATCGCCGTGACCGCCTGCGAAACGTCGGCATGCACCAGCTGCAGGCGACCTCCGCTTGCGGGATCTTCCGGATCTGGCGACCAGGGATTGAGCGTGCGCAGCCACAGCACGCTTTCGTTCTTCTCGAACGAATGGATGCGGGCGACGCCGGCCTCCAGGCAGCACGCGGCGAAGTACCCCAGTCCGCCGCAGGTATCGAGCACCACCTTGCCGGCCGGCTGGACCAGGGCGACCTTGCGCCGCGCGTCGTCGATCGGCGACTCCTTCGAGGTCGGCAGCATCTTGATGCCGTCGATCTCGAAAGTAGGAGCGCCCCACTCGGTGGGCACCAGCTTGATCAGCGAGCCGGCGTATCGCGACACCGGCGACCAGGCCTCGCCGTCGAACCGGTAGATCGTGCGGTCCTTCAGGCGTTCCGGATACGGGTAGCGCGCGTCCTGCCACTGCCAGTGATCGATCGCCAGCGAAGCCTGTCCCTGGCTTCGGCCCAGGTCCAAAGAGCCACTCCAGCCGGGCAGGCCCTGGCGGTGCGCGGCGAGGAGCGCATCGGCGGTGTCGCGGGTCAGCAGCGGGCCGGGGCTTGGGGACACGGGATGGGAGGCGGTCGGGCGGGGCGGGCATCGTAACCGACGGGTTCCGGTTCCGGTCGGGCAGGCGGGCCGAAGGTGCGGTGCTGGCGTGGCCGTCGGTTCGCTATCGGAGTCGCGGAGGACAGCCAAGAAACACGCAAAAATGGCCGCTTTATAGTTGTTTCGCGTTGCACGACCCGGCCCGATGAACGGTCGCTGCCACGCGTCGGCCCGCAAGTAGCATCCACCTCCTGCCACTTCCGGCAGCTCTTGGGGATGCCTTCATGAAGCACGTTCTTCTGGCCGCCTCCGTCGCGGTCGCAATCTGCGCCTTGCCCGCATGCAAGCGCAACGCGGACGACACCGCTGCCACTCCGGCCGCCGCCCAACCCGAAGCCATCGCCGCCACGCCCGCTGCCGCGCCCGCTGCCGCGCCAGCGGCGGCACCGGCCGTGGACCTGGAGGCGCTGGCGCGCCGCGTGGTCACCCAGAGCGCCGGGGTCACCGATGGCGAAGCGGTGCTGATCACCGGTCGTCCGCAGGACGCGGAGCTGATGGAGGACCTCGCGGTCGAGGTGGCCAGGGTGGGTGGCTACCCGATGATCGAGTACAGCAGCGATCGACTGTCCAGGCGCCTGTTCTTCGACGTTCCCGACAAGTACGACGCCCGCGAGGATGCGCTGGTCGGAAAGCTGACCGAGATCTTCGACGTGGTCATCAGCCTCGGCAACGGCACCAGCGAAACCCTGTTCGAAGGCGCCGACCCGAAGCGGATGGCGGCGCGAAGCAAGGCCAACGAGGGCATCGGGCAGGCGATGTTCAAGAACGGCGTGCGGATGGTCGAACTCGGGAACAACTTCTATCCCACCGCCGCACGCGCGGAGCGCTTCGGCATGAGCGAAGAAGCGCTGGCGAAGATGTTCTGGGACGGCGTGAGCATGGACTACACCGAACTGCAGGCGAAGGGCGAGAAGATCCGCGCGGCGCTGGCATCGGGCAGCGAAGTGCACGTGACCAATCCGAACGGCACCGACCTGACCTTCCGCATCCAGGGCCGCAAGGTCGGCGTCAGCGACGGCATCATCTCGGAGGAGGACCGCAAGCAGGGAGGGTCGGCCCTGTCGGTCTACCTGCCCGCGGGTGACGTGTTCACCACGCCGGTACCGGGCAGCGCCCAGGGAACGCTGGTGGATTCCGGTTCCAGCTTCCGTGGCAAGAAGATCGACCGGCTGAGCCTGGCCATCGCCGATGGCAAGGTCACGGCGATGGAAGGCTCCGGCCCCGGCTATGCCGACCTGAAGGCCGCGTACGACGCGATGGACGACGCGCGCAAGAACGAACTGTCGTTCTTCAACCTGGGCATCAATCCGAACATCAAGCTGGGTGCCGGCAGCACGGCGGGCAGCTGGATGCCGGCCGGTGCGGTCACCGTCGGCACCGGGTCCAATGCCTGGGCCGGCGGCGACAACTACTCCAACGCGGGCCAGACCGTGTTCCTGCCGGGCAGCACCGTGACCCTGGATGGCAAGCCGATCGTGGAGAACGGCGAGCTGAAGCTGCAGTAGCGCAACGGCCCGCAATGCGCGGCTGTCTATCGGGGCAGTCGCGCAGGGTGCGTTCCGCGTCATGCTCGCGGAAAGGCGGTCCTCCCGGGCCGCGATCGGGTTCGATTTCCGGTCGCGTGTCCGCTGCAATGCCGGTGATCGCCGGTACCGTTCCGTCGGCCATCGCGTCCGGCCCGGAGACCCTGCCGCCGGCGACCCTGCGGGTGCCCGGGCGACCCGGTGTCACGCCGCACGTGGTCGCGCCAGGTTGTGACTTCCGTCGATGGACAGCGTTTCCGGCGCTTGCCAACATCACCCCGGGGATCCAGACGGGGGATGGGGATGTCGCACCGCAACAGGCTGGCCGGCGTGCTGTTCGCCGGTGTTTTCTCGTGGGCCGGTGTAGCCGCGGCCGCCGGACAGGGCAAGGTCGACCTGGCGCCCTACCTGAAGCAGGACCAGTACGAGCGGGTCAAGATTTCGCCCGATGGCGCGTACTTCGCAGTGACCGTGCCTCTGGAGGATCGCACCGTGCTGGCGATCATCCGCCGTTCGGACATGGTGCCCACGACCAAGATCATGGGCGGCGAAAACTCCGTGGTGGACGACTTCTGGTGGGCCAACAACGAGCGTGTCGTCGTGTCGATGGCAGGAAAGTACGGCTCGCGCGACAGGCCCTACACCCGCGGCGAACTGCATGCGGTCAATGCCGATGGCAAGAACAGCAAGTTGCTGGCCAGTCCGTACGGCGTCGATGACACGCCCGGCAACTCATTCACCTACCGGACCGAGTTCGAGCGCGCGGTCTTCATGCAGGGCACCCTGCGCGACGAGCCGAACAAGGTGCTGGTGTCGGCCATGGCGGTGAACACCAGCGACCCGTACGTGCGCATCGAGAAGCTGGATATCTACACCCTCAAGCGGGACGTGCTGGCTTCGGCGCCGGTTCGCCGCGCCGACTTCGTCGCCGATCTGAAGGGCCAGGTGCGCTTCGCGGTGGGCGCCGACACGGACAACGTTTCCAGGCTGTACTACCGCGAAGGAAGTGGCGGGAAGTGGCAGTTGGTCAACGACGAGAATGTCACGAAACGCCAGGAGTACCCGCTGGGTCTCAATGCAGAGGGTACGCTGGCCTACCTCCAGGCCGAACGCAGCGAGGGGCCGGATGCGATCGTCAGCTGGAATCCGGCCACCGGTGAGTACCGCGAGGTGCTGCGCGACGCGGTGGCCGATCCGTACCGCATCCTCTACGACCTCGATGGACAGACGCCGATCGGTGCGTCGTACATGACCGATCGAGTGCGCAACCGGTTCTTCGACGACGACCATCCGACCGCCCGCCTGTACCGCGGCCTGGAGAAGGCGTTCCGTGGCGACTCCATCCGCATGACTTCGGCCACGGCCGATGGTGGCGAGGTGCTGCTGTACGTATGGAGCGACCGCAACAACGGTGACTATTTCCTGTTCAACACCCGGACCAAGCGCGCCGACCGCGTGTTCAGCCGACGTGAGTGGTTCATCCCGGATGCGATGCCCGCGACGCGTTACGTCAGCTTCAAGGCGCGCGACGGACTGCCGCTGCACGGCTATCTGACGGAGCCGCGCGGCCAGGCGCCGGGGCCGCGACCGCTGGTACTGCTCCCGCATGGCGGGCCGTTCGGCGTCTTCGATGGATGGGAGTTCGACGACGATGCCCAGATCCTCGCCGCCGCCGGCTACGCGGTGCTGAGGGTGAACTATCGCGGTTCGGGCAATTACGGACGCCAGTACATGCAGGCCGGAAACCAGGAATGGGGCGGCCGCATGCAGGACGACCTGACCGACGCTACCCGCTGGGCGGTGCGCGAGGGAATCGCCGATGGCTCGAAGATGTGCATCTACGGCGCCAGCTACGGCGGCTATGCCGCGCTGATGGGTGCGGCCCGGGAGCCGGATCTGTACCGGTGCGCGGTCGGCTATGTCGGCGTCTACGACTTGCCGATGATGCATCGCGATGCGTCCAGCCGCAGCCGTTCCGGGCGGACCTGGGCACTGGAATGGATGGGCGACCGTGCCGCGCTGGCCGGCAGATCCCCGGTCAACCTCGCCGACCGGATCAAGGTGCCGGTGTTCCTTGCCGCCGGCGGCAAGGACGAGCGTGCCCCTGTCGAGCACACGCGGCAGATGGAGAAGGCGCTGAAGAAGGCCGGGGTACCGGTGGAGACGCTGTACTACCCCAACGAGGGCCATGGCTTCTACACCGAGGAACACCGTCGCGAGTACTACACGCGGCTGCTGGCATTCCTGGCACCGCACCTGGGCGGCGCGGTAGCCGAGTAGGGCAACGTGCGGGCAGCGGGAGTGCCCGCTGCCGCTATGCGCCCCAGACCGTCCCGGCGAAGCGCAGGAAGTTCAATCCGAGCACCTTGTCGATCCGCGCCTCGGACCAGCCCTTGGCCTGCAGCAGCCGGGCCAGCGTGTGGAACTGGTCCGGGCCGCGCAGGTCGAGCACGAATGGATAGGTATCGGGGCGCTCGCCGGCGGCGCTGATGCCGGCGGCGCGGCGCGCGGCGATTTCGCGCGCCAGCGTGTCCCGGTAGGCGACCATGTCGTCGATCTGGCTGACGGTGCCGTCGGTGCCGATGCCGACGTGGTCCTCGCCGCAGGTCTTCACCGCATGCTCGAGGTGGGCGACCACGTGCTCGGCGCGCGCGTGCCCGGACAGGTCCAGGAACGGCATGAAATAGATGCCGACTAAGCCGCCGCGCTCGGCGACCAGGCGCAGCTCGGCATCGGTCTTGTTGCGCGGCAGGTCGGCGATCGCGCGGCAGCCGGTGTGGTTGATCGACACCGGTGCGGACGACAGGCGCGCCGCTTCCAGGCAGGTGCGCTCGCCGCTGTGCGACAGGTCGACCATCGCACGGCGCTCGTTCAGGCGCGCGACCACCTCGCGGCCGAACGGACTCAGTCCGCGGTTGCCGGGCGCCATCGCGCCATCGCCGAGCTGGTTGGCCGGGTTGTAGGTCAACTGGAAGACGCGCACGCCCAGGTCGGTGAAGATGTCGATCCGCTCCAGGTCGTCGCCGAGCATGGCGCCGTTCTGGAAGCCGTAGATCAGACCGATGCGTCCATCGGCATGGGCGCGGCGGATATCGGCCGCCGTGAGGACCTTGAGCACGTCGGCCGCGTGCGCGCGGACCAGTGCGTCGGTCGCCGCGATGTCGCGCACGCTGGCCTGGAACGGATCCTCGCCACCGGCCACGTAGCCCAGGGTCACGTTGACTGCGGTCAGGCCGGACGCGCGCGCCTCGGCGAGTACGCGCGGCGTGAGCTGCGGGACCAGCGTGTCATCGGGCAGGTTGGGATCGCCCAGTCCTCCCAGCGCGTTGACGACGATCCGCTGCGGCGGCGCGGCGGCACGCACGGCGGCCGGAAGCGAGGCGACGGCGGCGGCGCAGGCCGCGCCGGTGAGGAAGGTGCGTCGGTCGAAGGTCATCGTGGCCTGGCGGAAGGGAGTGTGGCCGCGGCGGCGCGAACCGGCCGCGCGGAGCGGGCCTCGGGCCCGCCGGCGCAGGATACAGCGCACGGATGCAGCGGCATCCGGCGTGAGGCCGCCTTCATGCCTTCCCGCCTACCCTGCCGTATCCCTGGTCACCCGGGCCGCTGGCTGCCAGTTACCCGTGCTGCCGCCCGTACTCGTGCAGGTAGGTCGATGAAATTGGACAGCGGTATTTTGGCGGAACCACGCCACGCAGCTTCCAACTCCGGTCACCGTCGTCGAACGGAAGGGGCGCTGCTTGCGATCGGGATGCTTCCCGCATGACGGACCGCGCACGGCAGCGCGGTCCATCGACGTCCCGGATCGCGATCCGGGCTCAAGAAAACCGTGGCGCGACCGAATGTACAAAGGAAGGACGCCCGCCGCCCGGATGCGACCGATGAGCCGAAACCCTCCGGCGCGACCGGGTCCGGAAGCCCGCCACTCGAGGATCCGCATGCCGTTCCACGATCACATGCCCGCCGCGCCGGAGGTGTCCCATGGCGGAGGGCTGCGGGCGTCCGTGGCCTGGGCGATGCTGGTGCTGGGGGTGGGGCTGCTGTTCACCGCGGAGATGGCGCGTCGCGAATGGCTGGACGCGCGTGGCCGCGCCCAGGTGATGCAGCAGTCGCTGGCCGATGCCGCCCAGGCGCGGGTGCTGGTGCCGCTGGACACCGGCGCGCAGGCGTTGCGGGCGATGCAGACGGTATTCCTGTCCAACGACCGCATGGACCAGCAGACCTTCGCCGAATACCAGTCCAACCTGCGCGCGCAGGAGCGCGTGCCCGGGTTCGTGGCCAGCGCGTTCGCCCGCCTCGGTACGCAGTCCGCGGCGCGGGCCGAGTACCGCTACGAACTGGTCTCGCCATTGCATGGCAACGGGATGCTGGTGGGCCTGGACATCGCCAGCCAGCCGCAGAACCTGGCCGCCCTGCACCGGGCGCGCGATGCCGACATGCCGTCGATCTCCGCGCCGTTCCGGCTGCTGCAGTTCCCGGATGCCGATGCCGCCGCCGCCCGCGGCATGACAGTGCGCCTGCCGGTCTATTCGCAGGGCCCCCGGCCGGTCACCCCGGAGCAACGCCGCTTGCGCGAGATCGGCGCACTGGCGATCAGCCTGAGGCTGGAGCCCATGCTGCGGCAGGCGCTGCAGGGCCGGATCCTCGAGCACATGCATGTGGCGATCACCGACCTGGATGCGCCGCCCGACCAGGCGACGGTGTTCGCATCGGGCGTACTGCCCGAGGGTGCCGCCCCGCAGCGGCGGCAGGTGGAATTCGGTGGCCGTCGCTGGGAGCTGCAGCTGTGGCCGCGCAGCACCGTGGTCGAAACCGGCGGGATCTGGCGCGTGGTCGCCGCCGGGACCATCATCAGCATGCTGTTGGCCCTGCTGATGCTTTCGCAGGCCACGACCTATCGCCGCGCGCTGGAGCTGGGCCGGCGCATGTCCGCGCGTTTCGGCGAGAGCGAGGCGCGCTTCCGCGTGCTCAACGAACTGCTGCCGGCGCTGGTACTGCTTGCCGATGGCCGCGATGGCCGCATCGTCTACGCCAACCAGGCCGCGCGCAATCACCTGGGCGCGGTGCTGGACACGCCGCTGGTGTCCCTGTTCGCCAATCCTTTGCTCGGCGGCCAGGCGATGGCCGAGGCCACCGCCGGTGGCAGCTGGGCCAGCCAGGAGGCGATGGTGGTGACCGCCGGTGGCGAGGCGTTCTGGGCCAGTGCGTCGCTTGCGCAGGTCGAAGTCGATGGTGCGCCCTACCTGCTGATGGTCGCCACCGATACCAGCGAGCAACGCGAGCTGACCGAACGGCTGCGCTACCAGGCCGCGCACGACGGCCTGACCGAACTGTGCAACCGGCGCGAGTTCGAACGGCGCCTGCAGGAGGCGCTGGCGCGGCGCCAGGGCGATGCGGACATGGCGCCATTCGCGCTGCTGTACATCGACCTCGACCAGTTCAAGCTGATCAACGACGTGTCCGGGCACATGGCCGGCGACCAGCTGCTGGTCCAGCTGGTCCACGCGTTGCGCGCGCACCTGCGCCCGGGCGACCTGCTGGCGCGGCTGGGTGGCGACGAGTTCGGCCTGCTCGCCTTCGACATCGACGAGGACCAGGCGCAGGAGCTGGCCGAGCGCATGCGCCAGTGCATCGAAGGGGTGATGTTCGTCTGGCAGGACCGGACCTACACGGTGAGCGCCAGCATCGGCATGGTCATGGTCGACCGCGACGGCTGCACGCTCAAGGACCTGCTGGCGTGGGCCGACAGTGCGTGCTATCAGGCCAAGGAGGGCGGCCGCAACCGGGTGTGTTCCTATCGCGAGGACGAGGACACCACCCGCCGCCGCAGCGAGATGGAATGGGCCAACCGGCTGCGCTGGGCGCTGGAGCAGGACCGCCTGCTGCTGGACTACCAGGAAGTCGTGCCGCTGCTGCCGTCGCCGGAAAACCCGGTCCACATCGAACTGCTGCTGCGCCTGCGCGAGGAGGACGGCACGGTGTTCCTGCCCGGCGCCTTCATCCCGGCGGCCGAGCGCTACGGACTGATGCCGCTGGTGGACCGCTGGGTGATCCGCACTGCGTTGGCGAATTTCACCCGGCTGCACGCGTGCGGCGGCGAGCTGCGCACCTGCGCGATCAACCTGTCCGGTGCCAGCATCGAGGACGACGGCCTGGCCGACTTCATTCTCGACACCATCTACGAATTCGGGGTGCCCGCGGCGGGGATCTGCCTGGAGATCACCGAGACGGTGGCCGTGCGCAACCTGCTGCGGGTAGTGCGGGTGATCGAGCGCCTGCGCGCGGTGGGTTGCCGGATCGCGCTGGACGACTTCGGCGCCGGCATGTCCTCTTTCGGCTACCTGAAGAACCTGCCCGTGGACGTGATCAAGATCGACGGCAGCTTCGTCCGCGACCTGGGCAGCGATCCGATGAGCCGGGCGATCGTCAATGCGATCGCCCAGATCGGCCAGCAGCGCGGGCTCAAGGTGGTCGCCGAGTGGGTGGACAGCGAGCGCACCCTGGCGACGCTGCGCGAGCTGGGGGTGGACTACGGCCAAGGCTTCGTCCTGCACCGGCCGGAGCGGGTGCTGTTCCAGCGCCCCGGCGGAATCCGCATGCCGTCCGCTGGCCTGGGCTAGCGCGGCTCCCGTGCGCCGAGCAGGTCCTGCGCGGCGTGGACCAGGAACAGGTATTTGGCCCCGAGGTCGATCACGTATTCGTTCTCGCCCCACAGGAACGGCCAGTCTTCCTTGTTCTCGGGGAAATCGGGCTTGAGCACGAGCACGCCGGGCACCACGCCGCCGGCGATGAAGGAGAAGTCGGCGCGGTTGTTGCCGTAGGCGACCTGCTTGGAGCGCGCGCCCACCGCCGAGACGAATGACAGGTTGGAGTCGGGGTGCGTTCCGTAGAGGTAGTTCAGGCCCTGCAGCGTGTCCTCGATGTCGAACAGCTCGGGGAAGGCGCGGTGCAGCCAGTAGTTGGTGGTGGCCATGCCGACCACCGCGCTGTTGCCGGCCCATCCGCCGCGGGTGATCGGTACGCCGTAGGGGTTTTCGTCCACGAACGCCTTGCGCTCCTCCTTGAACTTCACCGCGCGCTCGCGGAACTTCGCCGTGAACGCCGCATCCATCTTCGGCAGCACGGGCACCACCGTGCCGGCGTTGAAGGCGAAGCGCGCATCGATCGCCGGCCACGACGCGGCGATGGCCTTGGCGTACTTCGCATCACCGGTGGCCAGCAGCAGTTGCACGGCCGCCCGCAGCTGTTCGTCCTGCGGGTCGCCGCCGGTGGTGTTGCCGACCCGGAACAGGTTCGGCTCGCGCCCCTGCTCGAACTCCCACACCTTCTTCGCCGTGGCCAGGCTCTCGGCCGCCAACGCGCTGTTGTGGTCGCGCAGGGCGCGGCTGGCCGCGGCCAGGCCGGCGGCCGAGCCGTAGTTGAGCGCGGTGGTATTGCTGGTGAAGGCCAGCCGGTCGTCGTGCGGCGAATCCGGGTCGGACGGGTCGTCGACCTTGCCGTCGGTCTTGGTCACCGCGTCGCCCAGGTGCGTGTACTGGCCCAGGTCCGGCTCGACGATGCCGGGGATGGCATGTCCGAACACGCGGTGCTGGGCGATCAGCATCAGCGTGCCGTGCTCGATCTGCTGCAGCAGGTCGGGGACGCCGTCGGGCTGGTGGATCTCCACGTGCCCGCGCTTCTGGTCGATCGTGGTCTCGTCGCGCAGCGGGCGCGCCAGTTCCCAGGTGTCGACCAGCGACATCACGGTGGAATAGTGGGTCTGGGTACGCAGGTCGAAGTCGCCGGCGTCGAACCAGCCGCCGATCGCCAGGCCGGGGATGTGCTCGCCCGGCTGGAACGGCGAATCCAGGTCCGGGCCCTGGCCGTACAGGTCGAAATGCTCGCGGCCGGGTGCGACCTGGCGCGCGTCGTCCATGTGCGAACGGCCATGCCAGACCCGGTAGGCCTCGTTGACCGACATGTGGTCCATCTGCACCGGGAAGAACACGTCCAGGGTCGGGTGCCAGGCCGTGGCGTAGGCGTCGTCGGCGATGCGGAAGGCGGCGGTGCGCTGGCCATCGGCTTCGATCTGGTACAGGCCCGGTTCGCGCGCGGTGGAAAAATCGAAGGTGTAGTAGTCGTAGCGCAGGTACGGGCCCCAGCGTTGCGGCGCCGACGCCAGCACTTCGCGGGTGGTGCCGTCCGCTTCCACGCGCAACAGCCGCGCACGATCCGGAGGCGATGCGTTGCGGTCGTGTTCGAGGACGGCCACCTTGCGCTGTGCCGGGTGGTAGCCGACCTGCGAATGACCGATCACGGTCGGCCGGGTCCAGCCGGGCTCGGTGCCCGCGGCCAGCGACCACTCCAGCACCGTACCGGTCTTGCCGCTGGGCAGCAGCGAGCGCACCACGTACCAGCCGTTCTGGGCCTGGTTGCGGCCGTCGTACAGGCGCAGCTGCGCGCCGGGCGAATCGATGGCGACACGGCGCTGCGGATCCTCCGGGGCCAGGGTCAGCTGGTGACCTTGGGCCATCGGCAGGCGCACCGTCGCGCCGTCCCTGTCACGGCCGCTCGGGCCGGCGGGGTACAGCGGCAACTGCCCGCTGCCGTCGTCCATCAGCCAGGACTTTCCGAAGTAGGCCGAGGGCAGGAATTCGAGGTTGAATCCGGCCTTGCCGGCGAGCGACCGGGGCAATGGCCGGTCGAGCAGCACCTGGATCACGACGCCGTCGCCGCGTGGCGCCACGCGCACCGAGTACTCGAAATCCTCCGCGTCGAAGCGCATGCGCGTGGTGACCGTGCCGCTCTTCGCGTCGACGGTGCGTTCGAGCAGCGTGGCAGCCGCGTCCCACTGCTCGGGCGTGGGCGCCAGGCGCACGTCGCCATTGGTCGCGGTGCGCACCCCATGGTGGATCAGCTCGATGCCGGCGATCTTGGCGTCGCTGAAGTTGCCGTCGTAGGTGTTGCTGAAGGCCAGGACGTCCAGGCCCGGCGTGGTGAAGTAACCCGCGTCGCCCAGTCGTGGCCCGGAGGCGGCCACGGCGGTCAGTGCCGTGGCCAAGGCACTCGCCAGCAGCGCAATGCGGGTGCAGGTGGTACGCCGTGCGGCTCGGTTC
This sequence comes from Pseudoxanthomonas daejeonensis, assembly GCF_010093205.1. Classification (GTDB taxonomy): domain Bacteria; phylum Pseudomonadota; class Gammaproteobacteria; order Xanthomonadales; family Xanthomonadaceae; genus Pseudoxanthomonas; species Pseudoxanthomonas daejeonensis. The sequence continues at coordinate 22,413 of NZ_PDWN01000006.1, read as the reverse complement.
ATCGGATCCCCCTCGTGAGTGTTAACGCTAACACTCGGGGCGCAGCGGTCCAGCTGCGCTGCAGCAAGAAGCTCGCGCGCGACGTTTCCAGGCGCTACTACGATCGCCCCGGTGCCTGCGGCGGTAACTGGAGTGGCGTCCTCGCGCCCGTCCGGTGCGCGCCCGCCAGCTCAGTCGCGGTCCGGCGCGCCGAGCGGGAAATAGGAGCGGAAGGGGCGTGCCTCGTCGACCGCGCGCGCGAACGCGGGCCAGGCTAGCAAGCGGGCGCGATAGGCATGCACGAGGCCAAGCCCGTGCGGAATTGGGTAGGTCCAGTCCGCATAGAACAGGAACGGGGCTGCGCCGCAGTCCGCCAGGCTCGGGGTATCGCCGGTCGCCCAGCATCGGCCATCGGCCAGGTGGCGCTCCAGCCAGACGTAAGCGATGTCGAGCATGCGCGTCGCTTCGCCGACACCGTATGCATCGCGATCGGCTGCCGGCCTGATCGCATCGAACACGAGCTTCTGCTGCGGGGTGGAGACGTAGTTGTCGAAGAACCGGTCGAGCATGCGCACCTGCACGGCCGCGAGCGGATCGTCCGGCAGCAGCCGTACCGGGCCGGGATGGCGCACGTGCAGGTACTCGATGATCGCCGTCGCCTCGATCACCGGCTGCGTGCCGGCTTCGGCTGCGCTGTCGACCAGGACGGGGAAGCGTTTCATCGGCCACAGCGTTTCCAGCGCCTGCTGGTGCGCGGGATCTTCGAGGTTGCGGTACTCGAATGCGATGCCGTTCGCGTACAGGGCGATGAGCGCCTTCTGGGAGTAGGACGAGAACGGATGGGCGTAGAGGGCGAGGGTCATGGCTCGGCTCGTGGGCAGGTTTCTGATGGACGACGAAGGGGCCTCCGGCGGATCGACAGTCGCCGCGGTCAGTCCGCGGCGAATCCAGGATCGGCGCGCAGTGCCTGCACGTAGCCGACCAGCTGCGGGAAGAACGCGTCGAAGCCCGCGGCGATCCGCGCTTCGTGCCGGCGCAGGTCGTCCAGGCAGGCGACCAGGCGCTCGCCATTGCGCGACAGGCGGGTGGCGATGCGGGTCACGGCCAGGTCGACGCTGTCGCGGTCGCGGTACGAACCCAGCCAGTCGTGCGCGGCGATGCGCGGGGCGATGGCCTCCAGGCGCGGCGGCAGGTCGTCCAGCCGCGCCAGCAGGTAGCGGTAGAAGCGCGAGGTGAAGGCGTCCAGCGGCGTGTCGCTGTAGCGCGACCAGTCGCGGGCCAGGCAATGGTCGTAGTACACGTCCAGGGCGATGCCGGCATAGCGGCGAAGGTCACCGGCGAACAGGCCGCGTGCCTCGACCACCAGCGGGTGGTCGTCGGTGTAGCGGTCGACCCGGCGATGGACCAGGATCTCGCTCCGCACCACCGGGCTGTAATCCTGCAGCGCGGCGCGGCCGAACACGAAGTCGCCCAGCAACGCGCCGAGCATGGCTTCCGGGTCGGGTCGGGCAAGGTAGAGGTGGGCCAGGTAGTTCATCGCGCAAAGGTGCGGACGCCGGCACGCCGCCGGCGATGCGGCCAGTGTGTCACGCCGCCATGGACCGCCGTCATCGCGCGCCGCCGGATGCAGCGACGGCCTGCCGCTTGACGGCATGCTCACCGGCGCGATCGATACTGCGCAGGTGCCCGAAGGTCCTTCCATCGTCATCCTGAAGGAAGAGGCGGCCGGCTTTGCCGGGCGCACGGTGCGCCACGTGCATGGCAACAGCCGCGAGCCAATCCAGCGCATGGCCGGCCAGCGCGTGCTGGGCGTGCACAGCTGGGGCAAGCATTTCCTGGTCCGGTTCGAAGGCTTCAACCTGCGCGTCCACCTCATGCTGTACGGCAGCTACCGGATCAACGAACGCAGGGATGTCGCGCCGCGGGTCGGCCTGGAATTCGAGGATGGCTCGGAGCTGAACTTCTACGCGTGTTCGGTCAAGTTCATCGAGGGTCCGCTCGACGCGGCCTACGACTGGACCGCCGACGTGATGAACGATGCCTGGGACCCGGCGCAGGCGCGCCGCAAGCTGCGCGCGCGACCGCAGGCACTGGCCGCCGATGCGCTGCTCGACCAGCAGGTGTTCGCCGGCGTCGGCAACATCATCAAGAACGAAGTGCTGCATCGCATCCGTGTGCATCCGGAGAGCCGGGTCGGGGCGTTGCCGCCGCGCAAGCTGGGCGAGCTGGTCACCCAGGCCCGGGAATACAGTTTCGATTTCCTGCACTGGAAAAAGGCCTACGTGCTGCGCCAGCACTACCAGGTCCACACCCGTACCGTATGCCCGCGCGACGGGCACCGCCTCGCCTACCGCAAGCACCTGGGAGTGGCGAAGCGTCGCGCGTTCTTCTGCGAGCATTGCCAGCGGCTGTATCCGCGCGAGTGAGGGCTCGCTCGGCGCTCAGGCGGCGTGGTATTCGAGCACGAGCAGCCCGCCATCGAATGCCTTCGCCTTCGCCTGCGCCAGCGACCACGTGCGCCCGGCGGTGCCCGGTGGTGCGAAAGAACGCCCGCGGCCGAGCAGGACCGGCACGATGCGCAAGCGCAGCACGTCGACCTCGCCGGCACGCAGCAGCGCGTCGGCCAGGGTCAGGCTGCCCCAGACGATGAGGTCGCCCGGGATGCGCGAGCGCACGCCGCGCACCGCGGCGACACCGTCTCCACGCAGGAGGGTCGCCGCCTGGTCGTCGCCCCACGGCGCCTGCGCCAGGGTCGAGGACACCACGAACTTGGGCAGGTCGCGGATCGGCGCGGCAACCGGTTCGACCTCCGGGTCGGCGTGCGGCCAGTAGTCGGCGAACATCCGGTAGGTGCGCGCGCCCAGCACGATGGCGCCGACCTGGCCGAGCATCCGCAGCTGCTCGGCATCGGCGGCGTTGATCTCGCGCGCGTCGGCGAAGAAGCCGATGCCGCCGTCCGCATCCTCCGCGTAACCGTCGATGCTGACGATCTGCTCCACGATCACCTTGCCCATGCCGTCCTCGCTGCGGTCCCGGGCGATCTGCCCTCGGGATTCCGACGGCCTCGCGGCGCCCGGATCGACACCGCCGTTGTTGCATGAACAGGACGCCGGCGTGCCGTGGGCCGGGCTATGCCGCCTTGTTGCATCGCAGCATAATAGGCCGATGTCTTCCGCCCCCCTCCCCGTGGCGTCCGTACCGGCGCTGGCGACGCCTTCCCTGAGCCGCGCCCGGTACACGCTGGTCCTGGCCGCCCTGACTCTCGGCGGCTTCGCCATCGGCACCGGCGAGTTCGCCGGCATGGGCCTGATGCCCAACCTGGTCGCCTCGCTGGGCGTGAGCGAACCGCAGGTCGGACACCTGATCAGCGCCTATGCGCTGGGCGTGGTGGTCGGGGCGCCCTTGCTGGCGATCCTGGGCGGCGCACTGAACCGCAAGATCCTGCTGCTGGCGCTGATGGGGTTCTACGCCGCCGGCAACCTGGCCAGCGCGCTGGCACCGGAGTACGGCAGCCTGATGCTGTTCCGCTTCATCGCCGGCCTGCCGCATGGCGCGTACTTCGGCGTCGCCGCGCTGACCGCCGTGTCGATCAGTCCCCCCGAAGCGCGCGGTCGCGCGGTCAGCCTGGTGATGCTCGGCCTGACCCTGGCGATCCTGGTCGGCACGCCGCTGGCCACCTGGGTCGGCCTGCTGGCGAGCTGGCGCTGGGTCTATGCGGCGGTCGCGGTGATCGCGCTGGCCTCGGTGGCCCTGATCGCGCTGTCGCTGCCGGCCGCGGTCGAGGCCCCGCGCGAGCGGCCCCTCGACGAGCTGCGGGCGTTCAACCGGTTGCCGGTGTGGCAGGCGCTGCTGATCGGTGCCATTGGCTTCGCCGGCATGTTCAGCGTGTTCAGCTACCTCGCTCCGACCATGGTCGAGGTCACTGGCGTCGCTTCGGCCTGGATTCCGCTGGGGCTGGCCGGCTTCGGCCTGGGCGGCGTGATCGGCAACATGCTCGGCGGCTGGCTGTTCGACCGCCTGCAGTTCCGCGCGGTCCCGGTGGTGCTGGGCTGGGCGGTGGTCATGCTGCTGCTGTTCCCGCTGGCCGCGCAGCAGCCGTGGAGCCTGCTGCTGGCCACGGTGGGCATCGGCATGATGGGCGCGCTCGGCCCGATCCTGCAGTCGCACCTGATGGACGTGGCCGACGGGGCGCAGACCCTGGCCGCCGCTTCGCACCACGCCGCGTTCAACGCCGCCAATGCGCTGGGTCCGTGGCTGGGCGGCATGGCGATCAGTGCCGGATTCGGCTGGACTTCGACCGGCTGGGTCGGCGCGTCCACGGCGGTGGCGGGGCTGGGGATCTACGCATGGGCCGCGCGCACGCGGTCGCAACGCCTGCAGGCCTGTCCCGGCGCACGCTGAGGCCTTGGCCACGCACGCGCGGAGCATTGGCGTTGGCCAGCGGCGCCACGACGCGGTCGGTTCGGAAAGCGAAAGCACCCGCTGCACGGGCTCCGTCGCACAGCGGGATGCCGGGCAGGACACGCGGCACGCGCCACCGGCACTCAGGGCGCCGCGTTGGCGGCAATGCCCTGCTGGAAAGTGGTGCGACGCCACGCCGCCGGCGGCTGGCCGTACTCGCGGCGGAAGGCGCGACTGAAGGACGTGTCGTTCTGGTAACCCACTTCCTCGGCGACGCGGGAGAGCGGGATGTTTCCGCGGCGGAGCAGGTTCGCCGCCATCAGCATCCGCCACTGGGTCAGGTACTGCATCGGCGAGGTGCCGACCAGCTGCTGGAAGCGCTCGGCCAGCACCGTGCGCGAGGTCCCGGCCGCGCGTGCCAGTTCGGCCAGCGACCATTCGTGTCCGGGGCGCTGGTGCAGGGCGTTCAGCGCGTTGCCGACGATGCGGTCGCCGAGCCCCGCCAGCCATCCGCCGCGCGTCTCTTCGTTGTGGACGTGCTGGCGCAGCACTTCGATGAACAGCAGCTCGGCGAGCCTGGCCTGCAATCCGGCGCTGCCGGCCCGCGGCGTGCGGGCTTCGGCCAGTGCGTAGTGCACCGATGACTCCAGCCACGCGCCCGCCGCCGATCCGCGCAGTCCGACCTGCACGACCGGCGGCAATCCGTTCAACAGCAGCCTGGCCAGTCGCACATCGCAGGCCAGGTAGCCGCACACCATGCGCGTGGCTGCGCCACCGCCGCCGTAGGCCAGCCGGCGCGGACGGCTGGACAGCAGCCGCTCCAGGTCCGCCTCGCGTCGTGGCGACGGCAGGCCCGCTTCGGAGGCCATCCTGTGCGCGCAACCGGTCGGGAAAAGCAGGACGTCGCCCGTCCGTACCGGCAGCGGCTCGGCGCCCTCCATCTCGACCAGACATTCACCCTCGGTGATCAGGTGGAAAATGACGACCTGCTCGGCGCATGGGTCCAGCCATGGCGCGGCCCTTGCGGCGGCCGGCGACTGGTAGCACCAGGGTGCACTGAAGCGGGCGTTGACGAAGAACGCACCCGACAGCTGCACCACGCCCAGGATTTCCGACAGTGCATCCATCGTCAGGCGGCCTGCTCCGCACCGACCTGGACCTGCACGTCCAGCGGCGGATGCCGCAGCATCGCATCCTGCATCGGCGAGCGGCGCAAGCCTTCGTCGACCAGGGCGCGCAGGCGCGCGTCGTCGACCGCGCTCGCGCGGATCCGCACGTTGATGGTGAACCCGATGGCGCCGGGCGGCACGGGATCGCCCGCGCCGTCGCGCATGCCGAGCAGGCCGCGCGCATCGGAGCGGCTGCCGACGTGGACGTCCAGCTGCTCCAGCTCGATACCCTGGCTGGCCGCCACCATCGCGATGGCCGTGGCGCCGCAGGCGGCGATGCCGGCCCGGAACAGCCAGCCGGGGGAGACGCGATCGCCGCTGCCCCCCAGTTCGCGCGGCATGTCGGTGTCGATCCGCGTTCCGTTCTCGTGCGAAGCGGCCACGCGGGTGCCGCCTTGCCACGACGCGTATGCGGTCGCATCGTCGTGCAGCCCCTGCTGCGGACGCCGGGTGAATACGTCCACGGCGCGCTGCATGGCCTGGGCGATGGCGTCTGTGGCGGTGTTCATACCGGCTGGCTCCGTAGTGCCGCATGCGGCGACGGATAGTGAACGCAAGAACGCGCCGGCATCCGCCATCCGGTCATGCCCCGGACGCTGGGCAAGCAAGTCAGGTCGTCGGGTAAACCGGGTGCTTCCCCGGCCTCGCCGGCGGACGGTGTGGCAAGTCCCGCGGACGTGGGGTCAGGACCGACCCCGGGTCCGCGCGCCAGCCTGTGCGCCCTGAATCCCCAAACGGAACGAACGTGATGAATGCAGTCATGGATACCCCCGCGGCCCCCGCCGACCTCGCCGCGGTCAAGCAGCGGCAGCAGGCCGCCTGGTCCAGCGGCAACTACGCGGTAGTCGGCACTACCTTGCAGATCGTCGGCGAGACCCTGGCCGAAGCGGTCGACCTGCGCTGGGACGAGCGCGTGCTCGACGTCGCCGCCGGCAACGGCAATGCCACCCTGGCGGCCGCGCGCCGCGGCGGGCGCGTGGTATCGACCGACTACGTGCCCTCGCTGCTGGAACTGGGCCGCGCCCGTGCCCAAGCCGAACAGCTGGACGTCGTGATCCAGGAAGCCGATGCCGAAGCGCTGCCGTTCGCCGACGCCAGCTTCGACGTCGTGCTGTCCACGTTCGGGGTGATGTTCACGCCCGACCACGCGCGCGCCGCCGACGAACTGGCTCGGGTCTGCCGCCCCGGCGGCAGGATCGCCATGGCCAACTGGACGCCGGACGGATTCATCGGCCAGATGTTCAAGGTGCTGGGCAAGCACCTGCCGCCGCCGGCCGGGGTGCAGCCGCCCTCGCGCTGGGGCACGCGCGAACACCTGCAGGCGCTGTTCGGCGATCGCGCCGCGGCCATCGTGGCGACTCCGCGCACGTTCAACTTCCGCTACCGGTCCGCCGCGCACATGATCGACGTGTTCCGCACCTGGTATGGCCCGGTGCAGAAGGCATTCCAGGCGCTTCCGGCGGACCGGGCCGCGGACCTGCGCGCCGACCTGGCCGCGTTGATGGAGCGGATGGACCAGGGTGGCGGTGCCGGCCTGGTGCTGCCGAGCGAATACCTGGAAATCGTGGTCACGCGCCGATGAGCCTGCACGAGCGGTTGCAGCGGCGCATCCAGCGTTACGGCTGGGACCTTGCCGCGGACCGGTACGAGCCGCTGTGGCAGCGCCAGCTCTCGCCGGCGCACCTGGGCCTGCTGGCGCTCGCCGCGCCGATGCCGGGCGAAGCGGTGCTGGACGTCGCCAGCGGCACCGGCCTGGTCGCATTCGCCGCCGCCGAACAGGTCGGTTGCAGCGGCTCGGTGCAGGGCGTGGACATATCCGAGGCGATGGTCGCCTCGGCCACGCAACGGGCGGCAGTGCTGGGGCTGGAGCACGTGCGCTTCGCGCGCATGGATGGCGAGCAGCTGTCATGCGCCGGCCACAGCTACGACCTGGCTTACTGCGCGCTGGGCCTGATGTACATGCCCGATCCGGTCGCTGCGCTGCGCGAACTGTTCCGCGTCCTGCGTCCCGGCGGCCGCCTGGCGGTGGTCGTGTGGGGCGAGCGCGCGCGCTGTGGTTGGTCGGTGGTGTTCCCGATCGTGGATGCGGAGGTCAACAGCGACGTGTGCCCGCTGTTCTTCCAGCTGGGCGCGCAGGGCGCGCTGACGCAGCTGGCCACCGATCTGGGTTTCGAAGACATCCGCGAGCAAAGGATCGAATCGGTACTCGAATATGCCGACGGTGCGGAAGCGTGCGACGCGGCGTTCGTCGGCGGCCCGGTGGCGATGGCCTGGTCGCGTTTCGACGAACCGGTGCGACGACGCGTACGGCGGCGGTACCTGCAGGCGATCAGCCCGTGGCGGGTGGGGCAGGGCTACCGCATGCCGGGGGAATTCACGGTCATGCTCGCGAGCAAACCACGCGCGATGGCGTAGCCGGTCCGGTGGCCGGCGCCGGAGGCACAACCCCGCTCCTGCCGGGGCACCGGATCCGGAGCGCCGCGCAGGGCCTGTTCCGCCGCGTCGGCCGGTCCACCGGCGCCGAAACCGGCGACCGGCCTGTCGTGCAAGCGCGCGCTGGCACCCGCCGGCGCGGTTCGCCGGGTTTTCCATACGCCCCAGAAGGGTCGTTTGCGGGTCGCTGGACTTAGACTGTGCCGCTCCGCTGGCGCCCGCGCGCCCGCGCTCCCCCCGCATCCGAGAGAGTCCGCGTGGTCATCCATCCCAAAGTCCGAGGCTTCATCTGCACCACCGCCCATCCCGTGGGCTGCGCGAAGAACGTGCTGGACCAGATCCACCACGTGCAGGCCCAGGGCGTGCGCACCGACGGCCCGAAGCGGGTGCTGGTGATCGGCGCATCCACCGGCTACGGCCTGGCCGCGCGCATCACCGCCGCGTTCGGCTACGGCGCCGCCACCCTCGGCGTGTTCTTCGAGAAGCCGGGTACGGAAAAGAAGACCGGCAACCCGGGCTGGTACAACTCGGCCGCGTTCGACCGCTACGCCAAGGAAGCGGGGTTGTGGAGCCGTTCGATCAACGGCGACGCGTTCTCCAACGAGGTGCGCGACAAGGCCATCGAGCTGGCGCGCGAGATGGGCGGGCCGATCGACCTGGTGGTCTATTCGCTGGCCTCGCCGGTGCGGCGCATGCCCGATACCGGCGAACTGAAGCGCTCGTCGCTCAAGCCGATCGGCCAGCCCTACCAGGCGACCGCGGTGGATACCAACCGCGACCAGATCATCCAGGCCACGGTCGAGCCGGCCACCGAGCAGGAGATCGCCGACACCATCACCGTGATGGGCGGGCAGGACTGGGAGCTGTGGATCGACGCGCTGTCGAAGGCGGGCGTGCTCGCCGCCGACGCCAAGACCGTGGCCTTCAGCTACATCGGCACCGAGATCACCTGGCCGATCTACTGGCACGGCGCGCTGGGCAAGGCCAAGGAAGACCTGGACCGCGCCGCGCACGCGATCGATGCCGCGCTCAAGCCCGGCGGCGGCCAGGCCAACGTCACCGTGCTCAAGTCGGTGGTGACCCAGGCCAGCGCCGCGATCCCGGTGATGCCGCTGTACATCGCGATCGTGTACCGGATCATGAAGGAGAAGGGGCTGCACGAAGGGACGATCGAGCAGCTCGACCGCACCTTCCGCGAACACCTGTACGCGACCGATCCGCCGGCGACCGACGACTCCAACCGCCTGCGCCTGGACGACCGCGAACTGCGCGACGACGTGCAGCAGGCCTGCCGCGACCTGTGGCCGACGGTGACCTCGGAGACCCTGTTCGAGCTGACCGACTACGCCAGCTACAAGCACGACTTCCTGACCCTGTTCGGCTTCGAGCGCGACGACGTCGACTACGACGCCGACGTCGATCCGGTCACGGACTTCGACGTGGTCGACCTGACCGCCGAGTGAGGCTTTCGGCTGCCGCGCCGGCTCAGCCGCGCGCGGTGGCCGACTCCACGCAATCGCGCAGTTCCTTGAGCCGGAACGGCTTGCCCAGCAGGACCAGGCCCGGGTCCAGTTCCACGTCGGTGTAGCCGGAAACCACGATCACCGGCGTCTGCGGGTGGCGTGCGCGGACCTCGCGCGCCAGGGCCGAACCGGTCATCCCGGGCATCAGGTGGTCGGTGACCATCAACGCCGGTGCCACGCCGCGATCCAGCGCGCGCAACGCTTCCTCGGCGCTTTCGGCCTCCACGACCTCGTAGCCCATGTCGACGAGCACGTCGGCCGTGCACATGCGCACGCCCGGATCGTCGTCGACGACCAGGGCGATCCCGCGGGGGGGTGGTGCGATCGATGCCATAACCGACTCCTTCTTTCTTGTTGTTATCCGGGATGTCGCAGGGTCTGGGCCGCCGGCAACCACAGTTCCATCGTGGTGCCATGCCCCGGGGTGCTGTCGATCCGAAGCCGGCCACCGAGCTGCGATGCCAGGCCGTGCACCATCGACAGCCCAAGCCCGGTGCCCTTGCCGATGCCCTTGGTGGTGAAGAACGGCTCGATCGCGCGTGCGCGGGTGGCCGCATCCATGCCCAGCCCGGTATCGGCGACCGAGATCACCACGTACGGGCCCGGGGGCAGGGCCGCGTCCTGGCCCGACTCTAGTGCGACACCGCGTGCGCCGAGCGTGAGCGTGCCGCCCTCGGGCATCGCATCGCGTGCGTTCACGCCGAGGTTGAGCAGCGCCATCTCCAGCTGGTTGGCGTCCGCATGGGCATGCGCCAGCCCCGGTTCGATGCCGGTGACGATGCGGATGCGCGGATCGAAGCTGCTGTGCAGCAGCTGGGCGATGCCCTCCACCAGCACGCCGATATCCACCTCCACCGCCTGCAAGGGCTGGCGCCGGGCGAAGGCGAGCAGGCGCTGCACCAGCATCGCCGCGCGCTCGGCCGACTGCCGCGCCACCGTCAGGGTGCGGCTGCGCCGCTCCGGCCGCACGCCGGGATCCTCCGCCAGTTCAAGCGCCGCCATGATCGGGGTCAGCAGGTTGTTGAAGTCGTGGGCCATGCCGCCGGTCAGCTGGCCCATGCCTTCGAGCTTCTGCGACTGGCGCAGCGCGTCTTCGGCGACCCGGCGGCTGGTGATGTCCAGCGCTTCGGGGATCACCGCGCTGATCGCGCCGGCCGCGTCGTAAAGCGGGCGCATCGACAGGTCGAACGTGCGCAGGCCGTTCGGCAGCTGCATGGTGAGTTCCTCGCGGACCACCTCGCCGGCGCGCGTGCGCAGGAAGGCATCGCGCATCCATTCGGGCATGCCGGGCGTGGCGTTGAACCAGGGTGTTTCCCACACGGGCAGTCCGACCACGTCGTCCAGGTCGCATCCGATCGCGTCCAGCGCGGTGCGGTTGGCATCCTCCAGCGTGCCGTCGAGCGCGACCCTGCCCTGCAGCTGGTGGCTGGTCTCGAACAGGCTGCGCAGCTGTGCCTGCGAGTCCGCCAGGGCGCGCCGAGAGGCGTTCATGTCGGTCACGTCGCGCGCGCTGCAGTAGAACTTGCCGCCTTCGGGCGAGGCGACCCACGACAGGGTGCGGTAGTCGCCGTCGCGGGTCCGCATCCGGCACTCGAAGCTCAGCAACGGTTCGCCGGCATGCAGCCGAGTCCGCGCCTCCGCCACCGCCGCCAGGTCGTCGGGATGGACCAGTTCGCGCGCCGGATGCCTGGCAAGCTCGGCGCTGGTCCAGCCCAGTGCGCGCTGCCAGGCCGGGTTGGTCTTCTCCAGCACGCCATCGCGGTTGAGCACGCCCAGCATGTCCGGGGTGACCAGCCAGGTCAGCGAACGTTCTTCCACGTGCTCGGCGACCTGCTGTTCCAGGTCTTCGTTGAGCGCCTGCAGCTCGGCTTCGCGCCGGCGCAGGGCAGCCTCGCTGCGCGCCCGCGCGGTGACGTCCACCCCGGTGACGAAGATGCCGTCGACGCTGCCGTCGCTGGCGTGCACGGGCTGGTAGACGAAATCCAGGTGGCGCTCGGTGACCGGCCCCCCGGCGGTGGCCTGTTCCAGGAAGACCGCGTCGTTGGCCACGAACGGCACGCCGGAGGCGTACGTCTCGTCGAGCACCTTGATCCAGCCCTGCTCGGCGGCATCGGGCAGTGCTTCGGATACCGTCTTGCCGATCACGTCACGGTCGCCGACCACGCGCAGGTAGCTGGAATTGGCGAACTCGAAGCGGTGCCCCGGCCCGCGCAGCATCGCCATGAACGTCGGCGACAGCTCGAACATCCGCGCCAGGCGCTGGTTCTCGCTGGCCAGCCGGCGCTCGGTCAGCACGCGCCGGGTCGTCTCCTGGGTGAGCGCCAGCATCGCCACCACGATGCCGCCGGCATCGCGCACCGGCGTGTAGGTGAACGTCCACCAGGAGTCCTCGGGGACGCCACTGCGCTCGATCCGCAGGTACATGTCTTCGACCCAGGTCGCGGTCCCGGACATGCAGGTTTCGGCCATGCCGCGGATCTCGTCCCACAGCTCGTGCCAGACCTGCGGCAATGGCGCACCCAGCGCCGTGGGCTCCTTGCTGCCGAGCACCGAGATATACGCATCGTTGTAGAACATCAGCAGTTGCGGTCCCCAGCCCACGCACATGGGGTGGCGGGCGCCGAGCAGGATCGACAGCGTGGTCTTCAACTCGCCCGGCCAGTGCGCGGGCGGGCCGAGCGGGTGGCGCGACCAGTCGTGCTCCGCAATGCGTCGCGCCATGATCCCGCCGCCACGCAGGAATTCGGTGCCGGCAAGGGAGGAGGCGACGGTGTCGGGCATCGCACGGGTGTCGGGCAGGGTCGGGCGATGCTGGCATATCCGGCGCATGAACAGGGTGAGGGTGGCGCTGCCGGTGTCGGGAACTTGCCCTCGCCCCGCGGGTCATCCGGGGCCTGACAGGGAAACAGGACGCGCATTGCCGATCGTGGCCAGGGCACGGAAACCGGATCGGCACGACGAGCTGCTGCCGCGCGTGGTCGCGCTGGGCGGCGCCGCGCTGGTGCTCGCGCTGGCTGGCAGGTTGCTGGTTGGGCTGCCGCGCCCGGTTGGCGCGGAGGGTACGGATGGGCCACGGGTGCAGCTTGTCTTCTCCGTGCGCCCACCCGTTGCAGGGACGCCCTCGACGCCCGCGTCCGAGCCCATGCGCCCGGCCAGTCCGTCGGCAAGGTCAGCGTCGCCGGCCGCGCATGCGACGGTCGCATCGCCCGGCCCGCGCGCGCCGGATCCGGGGCCTGCACCGCTCGCCATGGACCTGTATGGCCCCGATGGCCGCCTGCAGCTGCCGGCCACGACGTCCGACCGCTGGACCACGGCCCCGGCGCCGCCGCCGGGTGCGGTCGCGCGAAAGACCGAGGGTGCGGACGATGCGGCCGCGCGCCTGCTGCAACGGCCCAACCCGGTCCAGTCACGGGAAACGAGGTTCGCCAAGGACTGGGTCAGCGACGGCGACATCGCCGACGTGGCCGCGCAGAAGATCGCACGGGCGCAGCGCAAGATCGCCGAGTTCCTGTTCGGGGCCGACATCAAGCACGCGACCGCGCGGCCATCGCCGGAGGTCCGGTTCAATCCCGCACGCCACGAGCGCGGCGCCGACCTGGGCAGCGAGGCCACCGGCGACGCCTACAAGGCGGCGCCGATCAGCTACGTGCCGGCACCGGGGCTGGAGGGCGAAGCGAGCCGGCGCATCCGCGAGCAGGTCGCGGCCCTGGAGGCCAGTTACGGGCACTGCGACCGCGCACGGCTGAAGCGGCTGATGCAGCCGCTGCTGTTGCACCTGGATGAGCTGCAGAAGGTCGAAGCCGCGCATGCACGCGGTGCCGACCCGGTGCGTGCGGAACACATGCTGCCCAATGCCGCCAACAGCGCTTACGACCTGGCGAGGCGCGCGCTATGGCATGCCGACCGGCAGATGGCCGGGTGCGGCGGCTGAATCGCGAGGTGCGGATCAGGCCGGTTCGATGAAGTACGGCTCGACCGTGCCCTTGACCTTGATCGTCATCGGGTTGCCGCGTCGATCGCGCGAGCGGCCGACCTGGACCCGGATCCAGCCCTCGCTTACCGAGTATTCCTCGACGTTGTCGCGTTCCTGGCCGTTGAAGCGGATGCCCACGCCACGATCGAGCAGGGCCGCGTCGTGGAACGGGCTGCGGGGATCCATGGCCAGGCGGTCGGGAGGCGTATCGCTCATCGGAGTGCAATGCAGGCGTGCCGGCGGCGCCGGCGGGGTGGCAAGCATACCTCTCGCGTCAAGCCGCGGCATGGCCTGTCGGCCATCGGCGCTGCGTTCGTGCTGGAAACGGGAGTCGGCGGCGCGCAGGGGCCGGGCATCGGGCGCATCCCGGTAGGCACCAGGCCTTCACTGGCGTTTCGCGGCGTCCATTGCAGCCTCGTCGAAACGCGGAAGGATCGTGCGCTGCACGCACGACGCCACGGTATCGCGGAGTGGCAGCCGGGACCGTGCAGGACCGCCGGACCGTGAAACGGGACATCACGAGGGGACACCATGAAGAACGTCGCCAGCATCGCCGCTTCGATCGCGGGCTTCGGCCCGCTTGCGTTCCTTTCGATCCAGCACACGCCGCCGGGAACCGAGCCGGATGTGTTCACCAACGAGGAACGCGTGCGCGCCTACCGCGATGCCCAGCCGACGCGCCGCGCCAGCGCCCGCCACTGGGCATTCCAGGATGAGGGCGTGCCCGTGCTCGAAGGCTGAGCGGCAACGTCCTCCGCGTCGCGGAACCACTTCGAGGCCATTCGCGGCGCCATCCGGTGCATCTGAACCTCGGCCTTGCTCACGCGGCGTTCGCCTGCAGCTCACGGTCGTTTTATCGCGCCTGCGCCAGCATCGTTCGACAGCAACGAGGCACGAACATCACCATTGCGCGGCGTCCGAAAACAGGGCGAAGACCCTGGAGCCACGTTGCCCCGGTCGCCGCGCCGACATGCCCGACGAGGCGAGGACACAAGCGATGAACCAGCAGAAGAAGACCGAGCACAGCCTCAACGACCTGATCGCGATCTCGCGCGATGGCCAGGAGTTCTATAGCGAAGCGGCCGGCAAGGTCGAAGACGCCGAGCTCTCGGCGCTGTTCCGGCGGATGGCCGCCGTCAAGGCCGACATCGTCGGCACCCTGTCGGCGACCGTGCAGGCGGTCGGCGGCAAGCCCGATACGGACGGGACGATGGTCGGCAGCATGCGCCAGGTGTACGCCAACGTTCGCGCCGGTCTGGGCGATACCAAGTACGCCTATGTTTCCGAACTGGAGGAATCGGAGGATCGCCTGCTGAAGGCGTTCGACGAGGTCGTCGCCGATGCCGACACCCCCGCCGCCGCGCGTGACGCGGCCGCGCGGCTGCTGCCGGAGGTGCGGTCCTGCCACGACGTGATGCGCAACCGCAAGCAGGCGATGAAGTCGGCCGCCTGACCGCGGCGAAAACGCGGAAAAACAGGGCCTGCCGGATCCGTTCCGGCAGGCCCTGTTCGCGTGCGCCGGTGCGCTTGCTGTGCCGTGCCCCCGTCCGATTCCCACCGTGTCCGCCGCGCGGGCGTATCATGCGCGTCCGCTGGCGCCCCGCGCCTGACCGGCGCGCGATCCGGCGCCGCAACGCAACCCCTGGAATCCCGCATGGCGCTCAAGGCCACCGTTGTCCGTGCCGAACTGCAGATCAGCGACATGGATCGCCACTACTACGCGACCCACCCGCTGACCCTGGCCCAGCATCCGTCCGAGACCGACGAGCGGCTGATGGTGCGGCTGCTGGCGTTCGCGCTGTACGCCGACGAGCGGCTCGAGTTCGGGCGCGGCCTGAGCAACGACGAGGATCCCGACCTGTGGCAGCGCGACTACACCGGCCAGGTCGAGCGCTGGATCGACCTCGGCCAGCCGGACGAATCGCGGGTTCGCAAGGCCTGCGGCCGGGCGCGTGAGGTCGTCGTGCTGAACTACGGCGGTCGTGCCGCCGACCTGTGGTGGGAGAAGAACGCCCGGGCCCTGGCCCGGCACGAGAACCTCGTCGTGCTCGACCTGCCGCAAGCGCAGCTCGAAGCGCTGGTCGCCCGGTACGCGCGCGGCCTCAGGTTCACCGTGATGATCCAGGACGGCGAAGTGCGGTTGCTCGAAGCCGACGGCAGCGAAGTGGTGCTGCAGCCGGTCGCGCGCATGGGCGCGCAGGCGGCCTGACCCCGCGGATGGGCGTACAGCACTACGACGTCGTCGTCATCGGCGCAGGCGCCGCCGGGCTGATGTGCGCGATGACCGCCGGCGGGCGTGGCCAGCGCGTGCTCGTGGTCGAGCATGCCAACAAGGTCGGCAAGAAGATCCTGATGTCCGGCGGCGGGCGCTGCAATTTCACCAACACCGGGACCACGCCCGCCAACTACCTGTCGGCCAACCCGCATTTCTGCAAGTCGGCGCTGGCCCGCTACACGCCCTGGCACTTCCTCGACCTGGTCGAGCGGCACCGCATCGCCTGGCACGAGAAGACCCTCGGCCAGCTGTTCTGCGACGTGTCCTCCAAGCTGGTCGTGAAGATGCTGCTGGACGAATGCGCCGCGGCCGGCGTCGAGATCCGCACCCACTGCGAGGTCGAGCATGTCGAACCCGGCGACGATGGCAGTTTCCGCCTGCGCACCGCGCAGGGCGCCTTCGCCGCGCCGGCGCTGGTGGTGGCCAGTGGCGGGCTTTCGATCCCCAGCCTCGGCGCAAGCGGCTTCGGCTACGAGCTGGCGCGCCGCTTCGGCCATGCGGTACTGCCCACGCGCGCAGGACTGGTGCCGCTGACCCTGAGCGGCAAGCACCAGGAACGCCTGCAGGACCTGTCCGGCGTCGCACTGGAGGTCGAGGCGCGCTGCAACGGACAGGCCTTCCGCGAAGCGCTGCTGTTCACCCATCGTGGCGTCAGCGGGCCGGCGATGCTGCAGATCTCCTCCTACTGGCAGCCCGGCGACGAGTTGCGCCTGGACCTGCTGCCGGGTCGCGACGTGGAGGACTGGTTGCGTGCGCAGCAGAAGTCGCGGCCGGACGCCGAGCTGAAGACCGTGCTGGCCGAAGTCCTGCCGCGCCGCTTCGCGCAGCGCCTGTGCGAGGTCTGGTTGCCGAACCGGCCGATGCGCCAGTACGACCCGCCGCAACTGCGCGACGCAGCCGCACTGCTGGGCGAATGGCCGCTGGTGGCCAGCGGCACCGAGGGCTACCGCACCGCCGAGGTGACGCTGGGGGGCGTGGACACCGACGGCGTGTCTTCCAGCACGATGCAGTCGCGGCACGTGCCCGGCCTGTACTTCATCGGCGAAGTCCTCGACGTGACCGGATGGCTGGGCGGCTACAACTTCCAGTGGGCCTGGGCCTCGGGGCACGCGGCCGGCCAGGCCGTGTGATCCAGCGCCCCCTCGCGCGCGGAGTGGATGTGTTCACCGGCGGTTGACGCTGCGCGGCGGCCAATGGGCGCGGCCGCGATCGGCGCGGTGGAGAAGCCGTCATGCTGCACAGCCTGTTCGAGATGTCGATGCCGTGGTGGGAATTCGTCCTGCGCGCGGTCGTGGTCTACGCCGCGGTGCTGGTGCTGGTGCGGCTCACCGGCAAGCGCACGGTCGGCCAGTTCACGCCCTTCGACCTGCTGCTGGTGGTGCTGCTGGGCAATGCGGTGCAGAACTCGCTGATCGGCGAGGACGTGTCGCTGCTGGGCGGCCTGATCCTGGCCGCCACCCTGCTTGGACTGAACTGGAGCGTGGGTTTCCTGACCGCGCGCAGCGCGCGCGCAGACCGCTGGATCGAGGGCGAGCCGGTCGTGCTGGCGCGCGATGGCGAAGTGTTGTTGCGGGTGCTTCGCCGCGAGAACGTGAGCCGCGCCGATTTCGAGAGTGCCAAGCGCAAGTCCGAGTGCGACGACGATGCGAAGATCGCGATCGCCGTGCTCGAAACATCGGGCGCGATCACGATCATCCAGCGCGATAAGCCCTGAATCCTTCAGTCGTTCGCGTCGCATTTCACCGGCAGGCGACGCCGTGGATGGAATGCTCGTGCGACAGGGGTTGTCATCCGCGGGCGCACGCGCCGGCATCGAGCAAGGCAACAGGCAATGGACGACGGGTATCCGGCACCGCGGCACGCGGTGGTGATAGACATCGACCGGGAGCGGGAACATTGGCGCAAGCGCTACCACGGCCTGCCGCGCGCACGCGCGATGCGTAGCTTCGCCCGCTACTGGCCCGTGCTCAGCGCGGCGTACGACGTCTACCTCAACCACCCGCGTGCGGCGCGGGGCGAGGCCCTGCACCTGTACCTGCGGCGCGATGACGTTGCCGCCAGCGTGCTCACCGAGGAAGAAGCGGGCACCGTGTTCTCCCAGGCCTGGTCCCGGATCGAGGCCGCTGCCGGGAGGACGAGCGCCGCCTGAGCGCGCGACGCCGGGCGGCGGCACGTCGCGCGTGCGTCCGGGCCGGGCGCGACGGGGTTTCGTCGGCCCATACCCGGTTTCGTCGCGGGCGGGGTTGCCGGCGCACCGCGGACGGCTATGCTCCGCGGCACCTGATAACCCACCGGTGCCCGCGTGTCCGCCAGCCTGTTCCTGATCCTGCGCATCCTCTTCGCCTGGGCCGTTGCCATCCTGCTTGCAGGCATCGTCTGGAATGGCCTGTTCGGAAACGAGGGTCCGATCTTCTGGCTGCTGGCGCTGGGCTCCATGACCTTGGCGATGCTCGGCGCGGTCACCCACCTGCGACGGGTGCGGCTCGCCGCGGGACGCCTGGACGCGGCGGTGCTGAGCAACCACCAGCAGCGCCGGATCGAGGTCCCGCTGGACGCCGGCGCCGCGTTCGACCTGGTCGAGGCGGCGGTGCGTGAACTGCCGCGGGTGGAGGACATCGAGGCCTCGCGCGGCAGCCTGCAGGTGCGGGCCAAGGTGCGCCGCACCGATCCGCTCGGCGGCACCCAGCCTTCGCGCTGGAACGTGCTGGCGCGCTTCGCGATCACCCGCGACCGGGTTCTGGCCACCGTCGTGCCTGGCGACGGCACCAGCAGCGCGACCCTGCTGTGCGAACCGGATGCGCCGCACTGGGTCGACCTGTTCGCACTCGACGAAGGCACAAGCTACGAGAACGCCGAGGCCCTGCAGCGCTCGGTGTCGCGACGGGTCGCCGAGCAGCGCCGCGGAGAACAGGCCCAGGCCGAGCGCAGCGCCACCGACAACGCGCTCAACGTCGCACGCCTGAACCTGCTGCAGGCCCAGGTCGAACCGCACTTCCTCTACAACACCCTGGCCAACGCCCAGGTACTGGCGCGCACCGATCCGCCGCGTGCCGACGAGATGCTCGGCCACCTGATCCAGTACCTGCGCCGCTCGCTGCCGCGCGAACACGACACCCTGTCCACCCTGGCCGAGGAACTCGAACGCACCCGCGCCTACCTGGAGATCCTCAAGATCCGCATGGGAGCGCGCCTGGAGCTGAAGGTCGAAGTGCCCGAAGAACTGAAGGCGCTGCAGCTGCCTTCGATGATGCTGCAGACCCTGGTCGAGAACGCGATCAAGCACGGGCTCGAACCCAAGCCCGGCGGCGGCACCGTGTGGATCCTGGCGCGGCATTTCGATGGCCAGGCCACGATCACCGTCGCCGACGACGGCCAGGGCTTCGGCACCAGCACGGGCGGGACCGGTATCGGCCTGCAGAACCTGCGCGAACGGCTGCGCCTGACCTATGGCGAGCGCGCGGCCTTCTCGATCGTGTCCAACTTCCCCAGCGGCGTGGCCGCCACCCTGACCTTGCCGCTGCCGGCCACGGTCGCCGCCGCCGGAAAAGAGGAGCGCCGTGATGTTTGACTGCGTCGTCGCCGAGGACGAGGAACTGCTGCGCACATCGCTGCTGCTGCAGCTGGGCGAGGTCTGGCCGGGCCTGCGCATCGTGGCCGAGTGCGAAGACGGCGCCAGCGCCCTGGAAGCCATCGCCGAGCACAAGCCGGACGTGGCTTTCCTGGACATCCGCATGCCGGGCCTGACCGGGATCGAGGTCGCCGCCGCGCTGTCCGACGTCAGTCCACGCACCCAGGTGGTGTTCGTCACCGCCTACGACCAGTACGCGATCGATGCCTTCGAGCAGGGTGCGGTCGACTACCTGCTCAAGCCCATCACGCGCGAGCGGCTGCAGGCCACCGTGCAGCGCCTGCAGACGCGCGCGGCGGCTGGTCGCCCGGACCCGGCCGCGCTGGATACCCTGCTGCGCCACCTGGCGCAGCGCCCGGCCGAGCCGTCCACCGCGCCGCCGCTGGCCTGGATCACGGCCAACAGCGGCCGCGAAACCCGGCTGATCATGCTCGACGACGTCGCCTACTTCCGCGCCGACAGCAAGTACACCGTGGTGGTCACCGCGGACGGTGAATCGCTGCTGCGCACGCCGCTGAAGGAACTGCTGGACGCGCTCGACCCGCACCAGTTCCGCCAGATCCACCGCTCCACCATCGTCAACCTGAAGGCGGTGGCGTCGGTGGTCCGCGACGACAGCGGCAAGGGCACCCTGCGCCTCAAGGGGCGCAGCGAAACCCTGCCGGTCAGCGTGCCGTTCATGGCCCTGTTCAGGGGAATGTGACGCGGCGCCTCCATGCCGCTGCGACCGTGGGTCGCCTTTCCACATCCACGGGGGTTGCCGGATGCCGAGCCGTGACCGACATCCGGGCTGTTCCGTCCGCGCGCCCCTGCGCGCCGCCCGTCCCGCGCTGCGAGGTGTTCCATGCGATTCCTGACCACCGTGCTGTCGTGCCTGCTGTCCCTGTTCGGCTGCGATCCCCGCTCGAGCACGACCAGCATCACCCGCGTCGCGGACAATGGCGCCGAGACGCTGTTCAGCAAGACCACGCTGGTCGATGGCGTGGCCACTTTCGAATGCTTCGCCAGCGCCAGCGGCGACTGCCATTACCGGATCTACGAAGAACGTTGCGCGACGCCCGCGCCCGTCGCCCAAGGACAGGCGCAGCCGGCGGACAGTGACTGCAGGCGCGAGACGCTGGATGTGTTCGCCCTGGCGGTGGGCAAGCGCCGGCAGGTCGAGGGCCTGCCGGCCGGCTTCCATCATTGCGTCACGATGCAGGACGCGAGCGGCTGCGGCTGAGGGGCCGCGGCGCGCTCAGGGCAGCGTCCGCACGTCGCCGGCGACCAGGCCGCGCGGTCGCTGCCAGCGCAACCACACCGTCTGCAGCAGCAGGATCGCGGCGATGAGCGCGGCCACCCAGGCCGCGGTCTGCGCGCCGGGCAGCGTGGACTGCGACTGCTTCATCCAGACCGCGACCAGGCCCCATAGCGCCGCCGCCACGTAGGCCGGGTTGCCGCGCATGCGGCGATTCAGTTCCAGCAGCACCATCGCGGCGATCGCGAACAGCAGCAGGCTGGCGCCAAGCTGCGCCTCCGGCCGGGTCCAGCCATAGGCCAGCGCCACCTGGGCCAGGTTGAGGAAGGCCGCCAGCGAGAGCCAGCCGGCGTGCAGCGACAGCGGCAGCCACGCCCACAGGCGGCCGCCCTCGACCGGCGCGGCGCGCGACAGTTGCAGCGCGGCCCACGCGAGGCTGGCCAGTGCGCCGAAGATCACCAGCAGGCACAGCCAGAACAGGCCTTGCGAGAACAGCGGCATCCACAGCGCGGTGAGGGCGAAGCCGGCCGCGGTGGCCGGGGCGATGCGGTCCAGCAGCGGATCCGCGCGGCGTCGGCCGGTCGCCTGCCAGATGCCATACACCACGTCGAGCAGGAAGATCAGGCCCCAGATCGAGAACGCGTAACCGGCGGCGACCAGCAAGGTCGGGTAGCGGTCGGAGATGGTGCCGTTGTCCGGCCCGAACGCGCCCGATTGCGACAGCCAGGACACCACGGGCATGGCGAGGGCGAACAGCAGGACGAGCAGGCGCATGTGGGATATCCGCGGGAATGATGCGCGGACGCTAGAGCGCAGGACGCGCAGGCTGCGTGAACCCGGTGCTCACCCGTCCATCACGAGCGGCCGGCGCGCATCGATGCGGCGCACCAGCGCGTGCCTTCCGATCAGGCGCCGACGCGCACCCGCTCGGCCTCCATGTCGGCCACCGGGCGCACTTCCATGCTGCCGTAGCGCGCCCAGGGGAACTGCCCGGCCAGCTTCACCGCCTCTTCCAGCGAGTCGGCCTCGATCAGGTTGTAGCCGGCGAGCACTTCCTTGGTCTCGGCGAACGGGCCGTCGAATATGGCAGTGCGGCCCTCGCGCACGCGCACGGTGCGTGCCTGCTTCGGCGCTTCGAGCTTGTTGAAGCCCAGTATCGTGCCCTGCGAACGCAACGTGTCGGCGTGGCGGATGCACTGGCGCATCTCGCTGTCGTAGTCCTGGGCGGGAACGGCGTCGAGCAGTTCCGGGTCGATGTACACCAGCAGCAGGTACTTCATGCGCGGCAGTCCTCGGCGTGCGGGACCGACATGGTAACCGCGTCCGTCGGCATGGATGCGGGCGGCGCGCGCGTCAGGCGGTCGTGGCTTCGGCGCCGCCGCGGTGCAGCGGATCGGGCAATGGCTGGCCGGATTCGACGAACGCCAGCGAGACCGAATTCAGGCAGTGCCGTTCACCGGTCGGCGGCGGGCCATCCGGGAACACGTGGCCCAGGTGGCTGCCACAGCGCGCGCAGACGATCTCGACGCGGACCATGCCGTGGCTGCTGTCGCGGATGCGGCCGATGTGCGCCTCGTCGTACGGCGCGAAGAAGCTGGGCCAGCCGGTGCCCGAGTCGAACTTGGTGCTGGAGCGGAACAGCGGCAGCCCGCACAGCCGGCAGCAGTAGATGCCTTCGGTCTTGTTGTCGAGGAACACGCCGCAGAACGGCGCCTCGGTGCCGTGCTGGAGCAGTACCCGGCGCTCGTCCTGCGAGAGTCCGGCGACCAGCGTTTCCTGTTGGGCAGGGGTGGGC
>NZ_PDWN01000005.1 GCF_010093205.1 Pseudoxanthomonas daejeonensis | reverse complement strand
GGATCTGGGGGAATGCGGGGCCGGGCAGCGGAAGGCGCGCCCGTGGTGGCTTCGCGTGGGCCAAGCCCAGGCCGGGCGTGCCGGCGGGAGGGTGGACCGGTGCGCAGGGTTGCTGCTGGCGCTGTGGTCGCCAACCGCCCTTGCGCAGGTCTCCGTGGCGGTATCGGACGCCAGCGTGGTGGAAGGCAACACCGGCACACGCTCGATGGTGTTCACCGTCACCCGCACCGGCGATCCGACCGCGGCCCGGTTCCTCTACACCACCGCCACCGGCGGGACCGCAACGGCGGTGACCGATTACACCGCCATGTCCGGATCGGTCGCCCTGGCGGCCGGGCAGGCCACCGCCACCTTCTCCGTGCCGGTCCGCGGCGACACCCTGGTCGAGCCGCAGGAAACGGTGCTGGTCAGCATCACCAACGATCCGGTGAACGCCCAGCCGCTGGTCGTGCTGGACGGTGCCGGCATCGGAACCATCATCGACGACGACACCGTGCCGACGGCTTCCATTTCGGTCAGCCCCGCCAGCGTGGTGGAGAACGGCACCCCAACCTGGTCTACCGGGTCGCACTGAGCCAGCCGTACGGGACGGCGCTTACAGTCAATTTCAGCATCGGCGGCACGGCGACGGCGGGAACCGACTACGCGGCCATCGGCGCGTCGGTTGCGATCCCGGCCGGCAGCACCGGCGCGAACGTAACGGTCAACCCGACCGGCGACTCCACGTTGGAGCCGCACGAGACCGTCATCATCACGCTGGCGACGGGATCGGGTTACACGGTCGGTTCGCCTGCCTCGGCCACTGGCACGATCCTCAACGACGACAGCCCCGTGGTGAACGTGGCGGTGGCGCCGGCCAGCATGGCCGAGGACGCGGGGACCAGCCTGGTCTACACCTTCACCCTGAGCCAGCCCAAGGCGACCGCCGTCTCGCTGGTCTACACGGTCACCGGTACGGCAACGTCGGGTACGGACTACGTCGCGCCAGCTTCACCGCTGGTCATTCCGGCGGGGAGCACCAGCGGCACGATCGTCGTGACGCCCACGGCCGACACCGCGATCGAAGCCAACGAGACCGTCATCGTCACCTTGCAGAACGGCGCCGGGTACACACGCGGAACGACCGTCGCGACGGGCACCATCGTCAACGACGACACCTCGACGGCGACCATTGCGGTGGCGCCGGGCGCGGTGCTGGAGAACGGCGCGCCGAACCTGATCTACACCGTCACCCTGTCGCAGGCCGCGGCGGTGAGCACGTCGGTCAACTTCAGCGTCGGCGGCACGGCCACCTCGGGCTCCGACTACGCCGCGGTCGTCTCGCCGCTGGTCATCCCGGCCGGCACCACCACTCGCACCATCACCGTCAACCCGACTGCCGATACCACGGTCGAGGCGGACGAGACGGTCGTCGTCACGCTCGCAGCGGGCGGCACCTATGTCGTGGGAGTGCCGGCGAGTGCGACCGGCACGATCACCAACGACGACCTGCCCGCGCTGGTGATCAACGATGTGTCCATCGTCGAAGGCGACAGCGGGACCACCAACGCAGTGTTCACGGTGACGCTGAGTCCGGCGGTCGGCCAGAACGTGAGCGTCAACTACGCAACCGCCAATGGGACGGCGAGTGGAACCACGGACTACACGCCGACGAGCGGCACCGTGACCATTGCCGCGGGTGCCACCACCGGCACGATCTCCGTTCCGGTGAGGGGCGACACGCTGGCCGAGCCGAACGAGACCTTCCGAGTCAATCTTTCCAACCCTGTAAATGCGCGGCTGGCCGATACGCAGGGCGTCGGCACGATCACCGACGACGACACCCGCACCGCCACCCTCGCGCTGGCACCGGCCACGGTGCAGGAAGACGGTGCGACCGGCCTGGTCTACACGGTGACGCTCTCCAGGCCGGCGCTCGCGGCCACGACGGTGCGCTTCACGATGGCCGGTACGGCCACCTCGGGGACCGACTACACCGCTGTCGGAACGTCGGTGGTCATTCCGGTCGGCGCCACCACCCGCACGGTCACGGTCGTCCCGATTGCGGACACCACCGTTGAACTGGACGAGACGGTCCTTCTGACCCTGGTCGCGGGCACGGGCTATGCGGTCGGCGCACCCGCCAGTGCGACCGGAACGATCGGCAATGACGACGTATCGACCGCGACGGTCGCGGTCGCACCGTCGAGCGTGGTGGAGGACAGCGGTGCGGGGCTGGTATTCACGGTCACGCTGTCGCAGCCGGCGGCGGCGGCCACGGCGGTGGACTTCACCGTGGGCGGAACCGCAAGCGCGGGCAGCGACTACGCCGCCATCGGCAGCCCGGTGATCATTCCCGCCGGCAGCGCGACCGGCACGGTGACGGTGGTCCCGCTGGCCGATACGCAGGTGGAGCCGGACGAGAGCGTCGTGCTGGCCCTGGTGCCGGGCACGGGCTACGCAACCGCGGCTCCCGCCAGCGCGACGGGAACCATCGCCAATGACGACGTCGTGCTGGCTTCGATCGCCGTGTCTCCGGCCGTGGTGCCCGAGGACGGCGTGTCCGCCCTCGTGTACACGGTGACGCTGTCGCAGGTGGCGCTTGCGGCGACGGCAGTGGACTTCAGCGTGGCAGGCACGGCTACCTCGGGTGCGGACTACGCAGCCGTGAGCAACCCGGTGATCATTCCCGCGGGCAGCGCCACCGGGACCGTGACGGTGACGCCGATTGCCGATGCGACCGTAGAGGCGGACGAGACGATCGTCCTGGCACTTGCCGCGGGTACCGGCTACTCGGTGGGTTCGCCGGCAATCGCCACGGGCACGATCAGCAACCTCGATACGATCAGGTTCGACCCCGCGACGTTGCCGGCGGCGACGGTCGCCAGCGGCTACACCCAGGCGATCGTCGCCAGTGGCGGCAATGGCCCGTACGCCTATGCGGTGACCGCCGGTGCATTGCCGCCGGGGCTGGCGCTGGCCAGCGATGGCGCGCTGTCGGGCACGCCGACGGCCGGCGGCGCGTTCGCAGTGACGGTGACGGCGACGGACAGCCTGGGCTTCACCGAAAGCAACGGATACGTGCTGACCGTCAACGCACCGGCGATCGCGCTGGGTCCGGCGATGCTGGTGGATGGCACGGCAGGCGCCACCTACAGCCAGGCCCTTGTCGCCGGCGGCGGCATCGCGCCCTACAGCTATGCCGTGACGGCCGGTGGACTGCCGGCAGGACTGACGCTGACGGCCGACGGCCTGCTGGCCGGAACGCCGCTGGCGGACGGGACGTTCAACGTGACCGTCACCGCGACCGACAGCAGCACCGGCAGTGGTCCCTACGCGGCCAGCCAAGCGTATGCGCTGGTGATAGCGACGACCGCGATCGACGCGGTGGACGATGCCGGCGCGGTGGCCAATGGCGCCAGGGGTGGCATCGCGGTCGCTGACGTACTGGCCAACGACACCGTGGGTGGGAGCCCGGCGACGCTGGCCACGGTCACGCTCGCGCAGCTCTCGACTTCGGATCCCGATGTCACGCTCGACGCGGGCAGCGGCGCGATCAACGTCGCGGCTGCGACGGGCGCCGGCACCTACACGCTGGGCTATCGCATCTGCGAAGCGCGGTACGCCTCCAATTGCCGCGATGCCACGGTGACGGTCAGCGTGGGTGCCGCGGTGATCGATGCGGCCGACGATGCGGGCAGTGCGCTGGCCGGCACGGCGTCGGTGGCCGTTGCCAGCGTCCTGGCCAACGACACCCTCGATGCCGCGCCGGCGACCCTGGCCGGCGTGTCGCTGGCGCTGGTGTCCACGTCCGATCCTGCCGTCACCCTGGATACCGTCAGTGGTGCGGTCCAGGTCGCCGCCAGCGCCACGGCTGGGGCGCAGGTGCTGGCCTACCGCCTCTGCGAGGTTCTCAATCCTGGCAACTGCGACGACGCGACCGCCACGATCACGGTGAACGCCGCGCCTGCGGCACAGTCACGCGAGCTGGAGATCGCAGCCGATGCACCGGCCACGGTGGACCTGGCCGAAGGCGCGAGCGGCGGGCCATTCACCGCGGCCACGCTGGTGGCGCTGTCGCCGGCCAGCGCCGGTCGTGCGGTGATCCACGCGACGGGCAGCGGCGCAGCGGCGCGATTCCTCCTGGAGTTCCTCCCGGCCGCCGGCTTCGGTGGCAGCGCCAGGGTGCAGTTCACGCTGGCCAATGCATTCGCGGTCTCGCCGGTGGCCACGGTGACCTTCCAGGTGCAGCCGCGTCCGGACCCTGCGCTGGATCCGGCGGTGCGTGGAATCATCGATGCCCAGGTGCAGTCGACGCGGCGTTTCGCCGATGTGCAGGGCGACAACGTGCGTGGCCGGCTGGAGAGCCTGCATGGCAGCGGCAGTCGCCAGGGCCGGCTCGACAACCGGGTGGGCTTCGCGCTGTCGCGCGAATGCGTACAGCAGGCGCGCCCGGGCGAACCCGAGGGCCAGCCGCGCTGCGAGCGGGCCGATGCGGATCCCGGCCAGGCGACCGCGCCGGATCAGGCCTCCGGCGAAGAGCCGGCGCGGCCCTACGGCGCCTGGATCGGTGGGCAGATCCGCTCGGGCAGCTTCGACGGTTCCGGGGGATCAGGCGTGAGCTTCGAGACCGACGGCGTCAGCCTCGGCGTCGACATCGACCTGGCTCCGGCGTTCACCATCGGCGCCGGCGTGGGCTATGGCCGCGACGACAACGAGATCGGCGAGCAGGGCAGCTCGCTGGCAGGTCGTGCCACCTCCTACCTCGGGTATGCCAGCTACCACCCGGGCCGGCTCTTCATCGATGGCCTGGCCGGCTACCAGCAGTTGACCTTCGATCTTCGCCGCGCGCTCGCCGATGGCGGAATGGTGGCCGGGACGCGCCAGGGCCGGCAGTGGTTCGGTTCGCTGATCCTGGGTGCGGACCTGCCGTCGGGCAACGGGCAGCTCACCCCTTACGCGCGCTTCGATGTCGCCAGCGCGACCTTGAACGCCTACGGCGAATCCGGGCATGCGACGCGCGCCCTGCATTTCGACGCGATGGACGTCGATGCAAGCACGGGCAACCTCGGCTTCCGCTACGACTACCGCCTGGCGACGTCGTGGGGCACGGTGACGCCGCAGTTCCGCACCGAGTACCAGTACGACTTCACCGATCCGCAGGTGGCCGCCATGCGCTACGCGGATCTTCCGGAAGGGCTCACGTACCGGATGGAGAGCACGCGCCTGGATCGCAGGCGGCTTGTGTTCGGCGCCGGTGTCACGCTCGACTGGAGCAGTGGCTTGGGCATGCGGCTCGAGTACTCGACCGGCTCCGGCGACGACGACAGGCGCGACCAGGACGTATCGGTCAACCTGCAGAAGCAGTTCTGATTCCAGGAAGCGGATCGGGAAAGCCGCTGCAGGTCCGTGGCGCGCGCGGGCGGCGCGTCACCACGGCCGCGCAAGGTCGGCGCAGCGCGGCAGCGCAGGTGTCCGGGCCGTCCGGTGCGGATCAGTCTGCGCGGTGGGCGCGGCGGAACTGGCCCTCGATGCCTTCGCGGAAAACGCGTGTCCTGCGCGGGCGTCACCGGGATCGCGCCCGGCGACGCCCGGGGTGGACTCAGCGCATCTCCAGGCCCAGGGCCTTGGCGATGTCTTCCCACGAGACGTACTTGTAGTTCTGGTTCTCCACCGGCATCACATTGCGTCCGTCCTGGGCGATCATCGCGCCGTGCTCGAAGCCCGGGCCCAGGTTGCGGCTGGTGACTTCCAGGCCATCGGTCTCGGAGATCCCGTCGATGCCGCGCGCCGGATCGGCGACCACGGCGAACGAACCCAGGTATTCCTGCTTGCCTTCGCGGCGATAGACCGCGTAGGTGTCGTTGCCCTGGCTGGAAACCACGAAATAGCCGCGGCCATCGCCCAGGTCGTACATGCCGATGCCTTCCAGGTCGTCCTTGATCGCCGGGTTGCCGTCGACGCGGTCGACCGCGGTGCGTGCTTCCCCTGCGGCCGGATCGGCCGACATGCGCCACAGCGCCACGTCTTCCTCGTTGACGTAAAGCGTGCCGGTGGCATCGTCGACCACGCAGCCTTCTGTCTGCGAATCGAAGACCAGGTCGCGCACGTGTTCGGCGCGTACCTTGCCATCATCGCTGGCGACCAGGCGCCACTGGCGCATCGCGGTGTCGTCGCCGTTGATGAACACGTAGGTGCCGCCATCGCTGGCGCTGCGGTACATGCACAGGCCGTAGGGATCGCCCATGCCGGTCGGCTGCACGCCATCGGCGACATTGACCAGCTGGCGCTTTTCGGTGTCGAGACGGTAGATGGCGATGCTCTTGTCGGTGCGGTTGCTCGCGGTCACCAGGACCACGGGTTGGCCACCCAGGTCGAAGCCCTCGCGCAGGTCGCCGTTGTTCATCTTGCCATCGGGCAGGAACTGCACGACCTGGCCCTGCATGTCGTACAGGTACAGGCCGGCCTTCTTGTCGGTGGCCACGACCAGGCTTCGGGCGGGATCGGTCGGGTGCGCCCAGATCGCCGGATCGTCGGCCGCGTCGCCGAAGCTGTTGGCCGGCACGCTCTCCACGCGCGCGGTCACCGCCACGACCTGCGGGGGCTTGGACGGCGCTGCGGCGGTGCCGGGATTGAGGTCGAGCGCCTTGCCGACGTCGCGCAGCGAGACCAGCTTGGTGTTGGCGCCATCCTCGTCGTTGACCAGCAGGACGCCGGCCGGGAAGGCGTCGCCCAGCGGCCGGCTGTCGACGAACAGCAGGCCCGGTTCCTTCACTGCCTCGCCGTCCTTGCCCGGCGCCGATACCTGGAAGCTGCCCAGGTAGGCGCCATCGCGGGCGCGGTCGTAGATGTTGATGCGGCCGGCGGTCGCGTCGGACGCCAGCAGCCACTGGCTGCCCTCGCCGCCGTCATGCACGGCCAGGCCGGAGACTTCCTCCTGGATATGGCCCAGGCGCGGCGCGTCGATCAGCGTGGCCGACACGTCGGCTTCGGGATCGGCGTTGAAGCGCCAGATGCCGACCGTCTCCTCGGACGCGAACACGTGGCCGTTCCCATCCACGACGCACTGCTTGAGCGGCGAAGGCAGGCTGATGCGGCGCACCTGCCGCGTATCGAGCTTGCCGGCCTCGTTGGCGAAGATGATCTGCTGGTCCACTTCGCCGCCGTCGCCGACGATGAAGGCGTGCAGCGAGCGGTCCAGCGGATGCTGGTACAGGCAGATGCCCTCGGCGGCGAAGCCCAGCGGCAGCGGTCGCGCGCCCGCCTCCACAAGGCCGTCGCCTGACTGGAAGAAAAGCCTGAGGTAGTTGCCGGTCGAGTCGATCGCGGCGACCACGTCGGCGACACGGTTGGCGCCCAGTTGCACGCCAGCGGCGATGTCCAGCGCGGCCACTTCGCCGGCCTCGGTCGTGGCCACGCGCTTGCCGTCCACGCCGTAGCTCTCCATGCCGCCCAGCGCGGCGGTGGCGATGATGCGCGCCTGGGCCGGATCGCTCGCGTCGCGGGCCAGGATGGCGGCATTGGTCTGGCCGCTGGTGGTCGGTTCGGTCTGGATCGCGGCGGGCACCACGGTCGCCGAGGGCGTCGCTTCGGCGGCGGCCTGGTCGCGGCCCTTGCAGCCGGCGAGGACGGTCGGAAGCGCCAAGGCGGTCGCGATGGCGAGCGTAAGGGCGTGCACGGATTTCATTTCTGTTCCTCCCCGGGGATCACGGTGCTGCGGTCGGGCCACCTTACAGGCCCGTCTTCGCGATTTGCAAGAGAAATTCCAAAACAGTTGCAAAATGGAATTTTTGTTCGTAATGTGGATCCGCAGCCTCGGACCAGGCGGTATCGCCCCGGCCGTTGGCGGCTGTCCTTGGGAGGGACTAGACGATGCGTAAGATCCAGCGGAATGCGCTGACGGCATTCATCTTGAGCAACCTGGCATTGATGGCGGGCCCGGTCGGGGCCCAGGATTCGGGGGTGCCGGCCGCGCCGGCGAAAGAGGGCGATGTCACCCAGCTCGACACGGTGCAGGTGACCGGTCGACGCGCCGCCGATCGCGCTGCGATCGACGACAAGCGGTATGCGGACGCGCAGGTCGATGCCATCCGGTCCGACGACGTGGGCCGGCTGCCGGACCAGAACGTGGCCGAGGCAGTGCGCCGGTTGCCCGGCGTGACCACGCAGAACGACCAGGGCGAAGGCCGCTACCTGACGGTCCGCGGCGTGTCGCCGGACCTGCTCAATGTGTCGTTGAACGGACAGACCGCGCCGGCGCCGGAGCCGGACGGGCGCCAGGTCAAGCTGGACGATATTCCGTCCGCGCTGATCGGGTCGGTCACCGTGTCCAAGACGCTGACCCCGGACATGGATGCCAACGCGATCGCCGGTGCGGTGAACATCGAGACGCTCAGTGCGTTCGACCGCGAGGGCAACTTCGGCAACCTGCGCGGGGCCTACGGCCACAACGACCTCAATAGCTCCAACCCGTACGAGTTCGACGGCTCGTTCGGCGGTCGCTTCGGCGCCGACGACCAGTTCGGCGCGGTGGTTGCGCTGAACTATTCCGAGCGCAAGATCGGCACCCAGAACGTGCAGAACACCGGCGACTGGATCGAGGTCGACGACGAAATCGTCCCCGAAGGCCTGGACCTGCGCCAGTACAACACCAACCGCACGCGCAGCGGCGCGGTCGCCAACCTCGACTGGCGGCCCAACGACGACACCAGCCTGTTCCTGCGCCTGATGTACTCCAAGTACCAGGACTCCGAGACCCGCGACCGGTTCTCGGTGGAGTTCGACGAGGACGGCATCATTCCATTCGGTCCGGACGGAGGAAACTTCACCGACGCCGAAGGCGTGCGCGCGCTGCGCACCCGCCAGGAAGACACCAGCACCTTTACGTCCTCCATCGGCGGCAAGTTCGAGTTCGACGACAGCGAGCTGCGCACCGAGCTGACCTACTCGCGCGCCAACAAGCGCGACCCGCACCGCGACGAATGGGGCTTCAAGCAGGACGACATCAGCGGCGAGTACAACCTGGTGCCCGACCCGTACCTGGTCGTGCCGTGGGGCGAGGATCCGTACGACGCGTCGTTGTACGAGCCGGACTTCTACGAGCCCGAGTCGCGTCGCGCCGTAGAGGACCTGTACCAGGCGCGGGTGGACTACATGATGCCGATCCAGGTCGGCGACGGCTCGGACCTGCAGTTCGGCGCCAAGTACATCGACCGCCGCAAGACCAACGACCAGACCGGCGAAGCATGGGAGTACGACGACGGCGACCTGATGCTGTCCGACGTCGCCGGCAACCCGATCGGAAGCATCTGGAACGGGCGCTACCGGTTCGGGCCGACGATCAACGGTCCGGCGGCCAACGCCTATTTCAACGCCAACACCGGCGAGTTCGAGGAAGACGAGGCAGGCACGCTGTCGGCCTCGCTGGCCGGCGATTACCGCATCACCGAGAAGATCACCTCGGCCTACGTCATGGGACGCCTGCGCTTCGGCGACGTCACCTGGATTCCCGGTGTGCGCATGGAGCACACCCAGGGTGATTACGCGGCCTACGCCTTCGACCTGGACGACGCGGCGCTGGACGATCCGTTCAACAGCTTCGGATCGCGCAGCTATACCGACTTCTTCCCGGGCCTGAACGTACGCTTCGACGCCAGCGAGAACTTCGTGGTGCGCGCCGCGGCGACCCGGGCGATCGGCCGGCCGAACTACGAGTCGCTCGCGCCCTTCGTGCAGATCGAGGACGCCAACAGCTCCGAGCCGCAGGTGTCGATGGGCAACCCGGACCTGGACCCGCTGTACTCCAACAACTTCGACCTGTCCGTGGAGTACTACGTCGGCAACATGGGCCTGTTGTCGGCGGCGGTGTTCTACAAGGACATCAAGAACCCGATCTTCGAGTCCACCAGCACCGGCCAGGATGGATCCTTCGGCGGCCTGGACCTGGTCAATGCGGAGGTCGGCACCTGGACCAACGCCGACTCGGCCAAGCTGAAGGGCCTGGAGCTCAATGCCCAGTACGAACTGAGCTTCCTGCCGGCGCCGTTCGATGGCCTGAGCGTGGGTGCCAACATCACGTTCTCCGATTCGGAGGCTTCGGGCATCCCCGATCGCGACGATACGCTGCCGCTGATCGACCAGTCCGACCGCGTCGCCTCGGCGCAGCTCACCTACGAGAAGTACGGTTTCTCCGCGCGACTGGCCTACACCTACCGCTCCGAGCAACTGATGGAAGTGGGCGGCGCTCCCGAGGAAGACATCTACCTGGACAGGCTGGACCAGTGGGATGCGCGCGTGGCGTACACGTTCGGCGAGGACCTGACCGTGTTCGTCGAGGGCAGCAACCTCAACGATGCGGCCATGCGTACCTACATGGGCTACCGCGACCGGCTGGGCGAGAAGGAGATCTACGGCGCCACCATCCGCCTGGGCCTGCAGTACAAGTTTTGAGAACCTCCCCGCCTGGCATTGACCCAGGCCTTGCGGCGGCCCCCACGGGCCGCCGCTTTTATCTGGAGGCGATGATGATGAGTGGAACACGATTCAAGCGCGCGATGCTGGTGGTTTCCACCACCATGCTGCTGGCCGCCTGTGCGACCCACGATGCCCGCGTACCTGCAGCGCCCACGCAGGTCGCGCGACCTGCGGTCGATGCGCTGGAGCTCGAACGGGTGGTGATGCTGATGCGCCACGGCGTGCGCCCGCCGACCAAGGCCAAGGTCGCGCCCGATGGCGTGGCCGACAGGCCGTGGCCGAGCTGGCCGGTCGGCTATGGCGAACTGACTGCGCACGGCTTCGATGCGGTCAAGCTGCTCGGCCGCTGGGATATCAGCCAGTGGCGCCGGCGTGGCCTGCTGCCGGACCAGGGCTGCCCATCGGCCACCGACATCGAGGTGGCGGCCAGTTCCAAGTCGCGGACCCAGGACACCGCACGCGCGCTGGTGGCCGGGATGTGGCCCGATTGCAGCGTCGACATCCGCTTTCCCGCCAGTCCGCAGGCGGACGTGGAATTCCATCCGCTCGACGCGGGGGCCATGCCCATCGATCCGGACGAGGCTTTCCGCGCGGTGCAGGCGTTGGCGCCGCCAGGCGGCATGGAGGCCGAGCTCGCCGCGCGCGCGCCGCTGTTCGCGCTGCTCAATCGCGCGCTGGGTTGCACGCCGGGTGCGGCCTGCGACATCTCGCGGATGAAGCCAGGCATCGTGCGCAACGAAGACGACCGGCCGGACGTGGGCGATCCCTTCGGTCTGGCTTCCACGATCAGCCAGACCTTCCTGCTCGAGTACCTGGAAGGCAAGCCCATGGATGAAGTGGCCTGGGGCCGGCTGGATCGCGACGACATCGAGCAGTTGCTGGAATTCCACTCCATCAAGTTCTATTACGAGGGCCGCGCGCCCTACGTAGCCGCGCGAGCCGCCTCGCCGCTGGCCGCGCGCATGCTGGGTGCGATGGAGCAGGGGCCGCGCCTGACCGTGCTGGTCGGTCACGACACCAACATCGCCGACCTGGGCGGTTTCCTCGACCTGCACTGGAGCGTGCCCGGATACCCGCGCGACGATCCGCCGCCGGGCGGGGCACTGGGCTTCGAGGTGCTGGCCGATGCCGGCGGCGAGCGCTTCGTACGCGCCTTCTATCGATCCCAGACGATGCCGCAGGTGCGCGAACTGCAGCCGCTCGACGCCACCAATCCGGCGGCGCTTGAGTACCTGCCGATTCCCGGTTGCGCCGAGCCTTGCGCGCTGGCGCGGTTCGGTGAACTGGTCCGCGGCAGGCTGGTTGCGCCGTTGCGCCCGGCGCACTGACGACATCGTCCTGCAGGAACGAAAAGGCCCGGCATTGCCGGGCCTTCCGCTGTGCGACCGCAACCGGATCGGGTCAGGGCCTGGCCACCTTGCCGCTGCGTGCCGATTCGGCCGCCGCCTCGGCCAGCGCCAGTGCGGCCACGCCGTCGGCGTAGCCGACTGAAGGAGGGGCACCGTCGAGGATGTCGGCGAAGTGGTCCATCTCGCGCCGATAGGCTTCGGCGTAGCGGTCGAGGAAGAAGTTCTGGAAGCGGTCCGCGGACGCGCCGCCTTCGCCCCACACCTGCACGGTGGACTCGGTGACGTTGTCGGCGCGGACCATGCCGGCCGAGGCGTAGGCCTCGATGCGCTGGTCATAGCCGAAGCCCGAGCGGCGGCTGTTGGAGATCACGCACAGCTTGCCCGACGCGGTGCGCAACAGGGTGCGTGCGGTGTCCACGTCGCCGAGCTTGCCGATCTCCGGGTCGACCAGGCAGCTGCCGCTGGCGAACACTTCCACCGGTTCTTCGCCCAGCAGCCAGCGGGCCATGTCGAAGTCGTGGATCGCCATGTCCTTGAACAGGCCGCCGGAAATGGCGACGTAGGACGGCGGTGGCGGCGAGGGATCGTTGGAGGTGATCTGCAGGCTTTCCAGCGGTCCGACCGCGCCGCTGTCCAGTCGCGCCTTGAGCGCCTGGAAGTTCGGATCGAAGCGCCGGTTGAAGGCCAGCAGCAGGCGCGCATCCGACAGTCCAGCAGCGGCCGAACGCGCGCGTGCCAGGTCCTGGTCGATGGGCTTCTCGCAGAACACGGCCTTGCCGGCGGCGGCGGCGCGCAGGCTGTATTCCAGGTGCGTGTCGGTCGAGCTGGCGATGACCACGCCAGCCACCGCGGGGTCGTCCAGTGCGTCGTCCAGTGTGGTGACCGTGGTGTTCCATTCCGCGGCCAGCGCCTGCGCGGCGCCTTCCATCGGATCGACGATCCCGGCCAGTCGCAGGCGTGGGTTCAATGCGGCGTTGCGGGCGTGGATGCGGCCGATGCGGCCGGCGCCGACCAGGACGATGTCATGCATGGCGGTTCCTTCAGAGGGAGACGGGCGCGCCGGAGCGCACGGATTGCTGGCACGCTTCGGCCAGCACCAGCGCGGCGATGCCATCGGCATAGCCGACCTGCGGCGCGCCCTGGCCGCGCAGCACGCTGGCGAAATGGTCGAGCTGGAGCCGGTAGGCCTCGCCATAGCGGCGCGGGAAATCAGGCTGGATCGGTGCACCCGCGGTGCCGCCGTCGCTCAGGGTCAGGACGGTGTCGGCCTGGACGTTGCCGGCGACGAGCATGCCGCCGGAGCCATAGGCTTCGATCCGCTGGTCGTAACCGTAACCGCTGCGCCGCGTGTTCGAGATCACGCACAGCCGGCCGCTGGCCGTGCGCAGCAGGGTGCGCGCGGTGTCGACGTCGCCGAGGCGGCCGATTTCCGGATCGACCAGGCAGCTGGCCATGGCGAACACTTCGCACGGCTCCTCGCCCAGCAGCCAGCGCGCCATGTCCAGGTCGTGGATGGTGAAATCCTTGAACAGGCCGCCGCTGGTGGGGATGAAGCCCGGCGGCGGGGCGGCCGGATCGTGGTTGACGATGTGCAGGCTCTCCAGCGCGCCGATCTCGCCGGCCAGCAGGCGCTGCCTGAGCGCGAGGAAGTGCGGATCGAAACGACGGTTGAAGCCCAGTTGGAAGCGCGCGCCGGCGAACTCCGCTTCGGCCCGGCGGACCTTGTCCAGGTCCAGGTCGATGGGTTTCTCGCAGAACACCGCCTTGCCGGCGCGCACGGCGGCCAGCGCGTGGCCCAGGTGCTGGTCGGTCGAACTGCAGACCAGCACGCCGGCGATCGCCGGGTCGTCCAGGGCCTGCTGCAGGGGCGCGACCTGCGCGCCGTGGCGCGCGGCCATAGCGGCGGCCGCTTCGGGCCGGGGATCGACCACGTATTTCAGGCGCAGTGCCGGGTTGTTGGCCGCGTTGGTCCCATGGACCTGGCCCATCCGCCCGGCGCCGATCAGCGCTACATCGATTCGTTCCACAATGCCCTCCACGGCAGTTGAAGCCGTGAATAGAATATTTGTTCTGTTTTTAAATGCAATAGAATTAGAATGGGCCAAGGCCGGGCGTCCGCCCGCCAACCCCGGGCGACCCCCACCGCAAGGAACAGCCGCATGATCCAGCGCAGCACCCCGCCGGCGACCGCAGAGGAACTGCGCGCGGCGATCCTCGACCAGTACGAGACGCTGAGCAAGCGGCTCAAGCAGATTGCGCGTTACGTGCTGGACGAACCCAGCGCGGTGGCGCTGGAGACGGTGGCCGTGCTCGCCGAGCGCACCGGCGTGCAGCCGTCGGCGATCGTGCGCTTCGCCAAGCACTTCGGCTTCGACGGCGCCACCCAGATGCAGCGACTGTTCGTCGACGGCCTGCTGGGCAGCGCGCAGCAGGGGTATGGCGAGCGGGTGCGCGAATTCACCCAGGCCGTGGACAACAAGGCGGTCGGCGATCCGGGCCAGGTCCTGGCCGAGTTCGTGGAAGGCAACACGCTGGCGCTGCAGAACCTGGGCAAGGTGGTGGGCCGCGACGAGCTGGCGCGTGCGGTGAAACTGCTGGTGCAGGCCGAGACGGTGTTCATCGCCGGCTTCCGCCGCTCCTTCCCGGTCGCCGCCTACCTGGCCTACTCGCTGCACCAGGCCGACAAGCGCACGGTACTGATCGATGGCGTCGGCGGCATGGCCGTGCAGCAGGCGCACGCGCTGTCGCCGCGCGATCTGCTGGTCGCGGTCAGCTATCACCCGTATGCGGAGGAAACCGTGCAGCTGGTGGATGCGGCGGTGGCGCACGGCTGCAAGGTGCTGTCGATCAGCGACAGCCTGGTCAGTCCGGTGGCCAAGCCGGCCACGCAGGTGCTGCAGGTGCGCGAGGCGGAGATCCGCAAGTTCCGCTCGCTGTCGGCCTCGATGTGCCTGGCCCAGGCGCTGGTGATTTCGTATGCGTTCGCGACCGGTGCGGACGCCGGTGCCCGGGGCGGCAAAAAGACCCGTAAAAAATGAAACGAATGTTGCGTAAATTTAGAAAATAGAATATACGTTACATGTGTCGGGACGATTGGCGTCCCGCACAGGTAAGGGGCGGCCTGCATGGCGGCGGAGCGACAACTGGAACTGATCACGATCGGCCGGTCCTGCATCGACCTGTACGGCGAGCAGATCGGCGGGCGCCTGGAGGACATGACCTCCTTCGCCAAGTACATCGGCGGCA
The DNA here is from genome assembly GCF_010093205.1 of Pseudoxanthomonas daejeonensis. GTDB lineage: Bacteria > Pseudomonadota > Gammaproteobacteria > Xanthomonadales > Xanthomonadaceae > Pseudoxanthomonas > Pseudoxanthomonas daejeonensis. Next base: position 233,949 of record NZ_PDWN01000005.1, on the reverse strand, counting down.
GTCCGACCAACACCGCGGTGGGCGCTTCACGCCTGGGCCTGCGCAGCGGCCTGCTGACCCGGGTCGGTGCCGACCACTTCGGCCGCTTCATCCGCGAGCAGCTCCAACGTGAAGGCGTCAGCACCCGCGGCGTGCTGGAAGACCCGGCGCGGCTGACCGCGCTGGTGTTCCTGGGCATCCGCGACCCCGAGACCTTCCCGCTGATCTTCTACCGCGAGAACTGCGCCGACATGGCGCTGGAAGCGGCGGACGTGGATGAGGCCTTCATCGGATCCGCCGGCGCGGTGCTGATCAACGGCACCCATCTGTCGCGCGACAACGTATTCGACGCCTGCCTGCGCGCGTGCACGATCGCCCGGGCCAACGGCGCACGGGTGGTGTTCGACATCGATTACCGGCCCGTGCTGTGGGGATTGACCCGCAAGGACATGGGCGAGAACCGCTTCGTCGCCGACGCCGGGGTCACCGAGCGCCTGCAGCGCGTGCTGCCGTTGTGCGACCTGATCGTGGGCACCGAGGAGGAAGTGCATATCCTCGGCGGCACCACCGACACCGTGGCCGCCTTGCGCGCGATCCGCGAACGCAGCGCCGCATTGCTCGTGTGCAAGCGCGGCCCGCTGGGCTGCGTGGCCTTTCCCGGCGCGGTGCCCGACCGGCTCGACCAGGGCGTGGTCGGCCAGGGTTTCAGCGTGGAAGTATTCAACGTGCTCGGCGCCGGCGATGCGTTCATGGCCGGCTTCCTGCGTGGCTGGCTGCGCGATGAACCACTGGAAGCGGCGTGCAGCTACGCCAATGCCTGCGGTGCGATCGTCGTCTCCCGGCATGGCTGTTCGCCCGCGATGCCGACCTGGGACGAACTGCAGCAGTTCCTCGAAGGCACGCACCCGCACCGGTTGCGCGATGACGTGGCGCTGGAGCAGACCCACTGGGCCACCACCCGCACCGGGCAGTGGCCGCACCTGACCGTGCTGGCGATGGACCATCGCAGTCAGTTCGAGGCGTTGTGCGAGCAGACTGGCGCCGACCCGGCACTGATCCCGCGTTTCAAGGCGCTGGCGCTCAAGGCGGTGGACCGGCTGGCCGGTGGCGCCCCGGGTTTCGGACTCCTGCTGGACGGCCGCTTCGGCATGCGCGGACTGGAGGCGGCAGCGGACCAGCCGTACTGGATCGGCCGGCCGATCGAACTGCCGGGATCGTGCCCGCTGGAATTCGAGAGCAGCCCGGACGTGGCCACCGAACTGTCGACATGGCCAGCCAACCACGTGGTCAAGTGCCTGGCGTTCTACCACCCCGATGACCCGGCCGACCTGCGCGAGCGCCAGGAGCGTCAGCTGTCGCGGCTGCATGACGCCACGCGCAAGACCGGGCACGAACTGCTGGTGGAGATCATCGCCTCGCGCAACGGCGACATCGACGATCGCACCATCGCCCGCGCCATGCAGCGGTTGTACGATCTGGGCATGCGACCGGACTGGTGGAAGCTGGAGCCCAACGACAGCATAGCGGCCTGGCGCAATATCGAGGCGGTGATCGCCGCCAACGACCCGCACTGCCGCGGCGTGGTCCTGCTGGGCCTGTCGGCGCCGGAGGATGAATTGATCGCATCGTTCCAGGCGGCCGCATCGGTGCCGGTGGTCAAGGGCTTCGCGGTCGGACGCACGATTTTCGCCGACTCGGCCGAGCGCTGGTTGAGCGGACAGATCGACGACGAGGCTGCGATCGAGGACCTGGCGCGCCGCTTCAGCGTGCTGGTCGATGCCTGGGGTGCGGCCAAGGCGAACCAGGGAGCCTCGTTGACGGCATGAACATGATCCGACTCACCGCCGCGCAGGCGACCGTGCGCTGGCTGGCCGTCCAGCAGGTGGAGGTGGACGGCGTGCGCGTGCCGTACTTCGCCGGCGCCTGGGCGATATTCGGCCACGGCAATGTCGCAGGCCTCGGCGAGGCGCTTTACGCGCACCGCGATGTGCTGCCCACCCTGCGCGCGCACAACGAGCAGGGCATGGCGCATGCGGCGGTGGCCTATGCCAAGCAGATGCGCCGGCAACGGGCGATGGTGTGCACCAGCTCGATCGGGCCGGGCGCCACCAACATGGTGACCGCCGCGGCAGTGGCACACGTCAACCGTTTGCCGGTGCTGTTCCTGCCGGGCGACGTCTACGCCAGCCGGCGCCCGGACCCGGTGCTGCAGCAGGTGGAAAGCTTCGTCGACGGTACCGTTACGACCAACGATTGCTTTCGCCCGGTATCGCGCTACTTCGACCGCATCATGCGGCCCGAACAGATCCTGGATGCGTTGCCCAAGGCGATGGCGGTGCTGCGCGATCCGGCGGCGTGCGGTCCGGCCACCCTGGCGTTCTGCCAGGACGTGCAGGCCGAAGCGTTCGACTATCCGGTGGAGTTCTTCGAGCCGCGCTTCTGGCCTACGCGGCGCCCGCCGCCGGATGCGGACGAACTCGACGCGCTGGCCGCTGCCATCCGCGCCGCGAAGCGGCCGCTGCTGGTCGCTGGCGGCGGCGTGCTCTACAGCCTGGCCGAGGGCGAGTTGGCCGCGCTGGCCGATGCCACCGGCCTGCCGGTTGCAGAGACCCAGGCCGGCAAGGGCGGCCTGCCCTGGGATAATCCGCGCAACCTGGGTTCGATCGGCGTCACCGGTTCCAGCGCCGCCAACAACGCCGCGCAGGCGGCCGATCTGGTGGTCGGCCTGGGCACCCGCCTGCAGGATTTCACCACCGGCTCGCGCAGCCTGTTCCCGGACGCGCGCCTGTTCCAGGTCAACCTGCAACCCTTCGATGCGCACAAGCACGGCGCCATGCCGGTGGTGGGCGATGCGCGCGTCGTGATCGCCGCGCTGCGCGCACGGCTGACCGGCTGGCGCGTGGCGCAGGACGTGCAGGATGCCGATACCGGCGCGCTGTCGCGCTGGAACACCGACGTGCAGGCGGCCACCGCCGGCGCGACCGACATGCGCCTGCCCAGCGACGCGCAGGTGATCGGCGCGGTGCAGGCGAGCGTGGATGATGACGCGGTAGTGGTGTGCGCCGCCGGCGGCCTGCCGGGCGAACTGCACAAGCTGTGGCGCTGCAATCGCCCCGGCGGCTACCACCTGGAATACGGCTATTCGTGCATGGGTTACGAGATCGCCGGCGCGCTGGGCGTGAAGCTGGCCCAGCCCGACCGCCAGGTCGTGGTCATGGTCGGCGACGGCAGCTACCTGATGATGAATTCGGAGCTGAGCACCTCGGTGATGCTCGGCCTCAACCTGGTCGTGGTGGTGCTGGACAACCGTGGCTTCGGCTGCATCAACCGCCTGCAGCACGCCACGGGCGGGGCGGGCTTCAACAACCTGCTGGCCGACAGCGCGCACGAGACGCTGCCGCAGATCGACTTCGCCGCGCACGCGCGCAGCCTGGGAGCGGATGCCGAGCACGTGGCGACCCTCGGTGAACTGCGCGCGGCACTGGCGCGTGCGTGCGCGGCGGACCGCACCTCCGTGGTGGTCATCGATACCGACCCGCGCAAGACCACCGAAGCCGGCGGCTGGTGGTGGGATGTGGCCGTGCCGGAAGTCTCCGCACGGCCGGAAGTCAACGATGCGCGCCGTGCCTACGAGGCCGGTGCGCGCATGAAACGGGACCTGTCATGAGCATACGTTTTGGTGTCAGCCCCATTGCATGGGCCAACGATGACATGCCCGAGCTGGGCGGCGACACACCGCTGGAAGACATCTTGCGCGACATCCAGGAGGTGGGCTTCGAGGGCGTGGAACTGGGCGGGAAGTTTCCGCGCGATCCGGCCACCCTCAATGCGCTGCTCGCCCGCTACAAGCTGGACCTGATCGGCGGCTGGTACAGCGGTTCGCTGCTGGTGCAGGACGCGCAGGCCGAGATCGCCGCGATGCAGGACCACCTGGCCCTGCTCAAGGCGCTGGGCAGCACCGTGTTCGTGTTCGCCGAGACCAGCAACGCGGTGCATGGCAATCGCGGCGTCGCGCTGTCCGACACGCCGCGGCTGCCGGCCGCGGCGTGGGCGGAATTCGGCCGGCGCCTGACCCAGGTCGCCGACTACGTGCAATCCCACGGAATCAAGTTCGCCTACCACCACCACCTGGGCACGGTGGTCGAGCGTGGCGAAGACCTGGATGCCTTCATCGCCCACACCGGTCCGTCGGTCGGCCTGACCGTGGATACCGGCCATGCCGCGCTCGGCGGCATCGACGCGCTGAAGGTCATCCGCGAGCATCCTGGCCGCGTGGCGCATGTGCATTGCAAGGACGTGCGCGGCGCGACCTTCGACAAGGTCGTGCAGGACCGCGCCAGCTTCCTGGATGGCGTGCTGGCCGGCATGTTCACCGTGCCCGGCGATGGCGGGCTGGATTACGCGCAGGTGATGGCCGAGCTCAAGCGCATCAATTATTCGGGCTGGATCGTGATCGAGGCCGAGCAGGATCCGGCGCTGGCCGATCCGCGGACCTTTGCCGAGCTCGGCCTGCGCACGCTGCGCGATGAGGCGTCGAAGGCGGGCCTGCAATGAACGCCTCGCTGCGCGTGCGCCCGCATGCGCCGGATGCCGACGGCACGGTGCTGGCGGTCACGCCCGCCAGCGCAGGGTGGGACCATGTCGGCTTCCGCGTGGTGAAGCTGGACGATGGGCAGTCGTATTCCGGCGGCGAGCCGGGCAGGGAAGCCTGCCTGGTGCTGGTAGCCGGTAGCGCCGACATCATCGCCGGCGACAGTCGCTTCGACGGACTGGGTGGGCGCGCCTCGCCGTTCGAGGATCGCGCACCGGGCGCGGTCTACGTGCCCGCCGGTGTCGCCTACACGGTCACCGCGCGCGGACCCGTCGAATTGGCGGTATGCACCGCGCCCGGAACGGGTGATGGCGAAGTCCGCGTGATCGACGCGGCGCGCATGTCGCGTGAAACGCGCGGCGGCGGCACCAACACCCGCTACGTGCGCAACATCCTGCCCGAGGGCGAGCCGGCGCAGAGCCTGCTGGTGGTGGAGGTGATCACGCCCGGCGGCCACTGGTCCAGCTATCCGCCGCACAAGCACGACACCGCCACCGCCGGCGAGGAAACGCTGCTGGAGGAAACCTACTACCACCGGCTGCAGCCGCCGCAGGGCTTCGCGTTCCAGCGCGTGTATACCGACGACCGCTCGATCGACCAGGCCGTGGCGGTCGAGGACGGCGATGTGGTGATGGTGCCGCGCGGCTACCATCCGGTCGGCGCCCCGCACGGCTACGACCTGTACTACCTCAACGTGATGGCGGGGCCCGAGCGCCGCTGGATCTTCCGCAACGACCCGTCGCACGAGTGGATCGTGCGCAAGGGCTGAACCCGCAAGGCAGGCACGATATGCGCAGCATCGACCATTTCATCGACGGACGCCGCGTCCCCGGCACCTCCGGCCGGCACAGCGATGTGTTCGACCCCAACAGCGGCCAGGTGCAGGCGCACGTGGCCTTGGCCAGCGCGGCCGAACTGGATCGCGCCGTGCAGAGCGCGGTGATCGCCCAGCGCGACTGGGCCAAGGTCAATCCGCAGCGCCGCGCGCGGGTGATGTTCGAGTTCAAGCGCCTGCTCGAGGTGCACATGGACGAGCTGGCGGCGCTGCTGTCCAGCGAGCACGGCAAGGTCCACAGTGATTCGCGTGGAGACATCCAGCGCGGGCTGGAGGTGATCGAATTCGCCTGCGGCATCCCGCACCTGCTCAAGGGCGAGTACACCCAGGGCGCCGGTCCGGGTATCGACGTGTATTCGATGCGGCAGCCGCTGGGCGTGGTCGCCGGCATCACCCCGTTCAACTTCCCGGCGATGATCCCGATGTGGATGTTCGGGCCGGCCATCGCCTGCGGCAACGCCTTCATCCTCAAGCCGTCCGAACGCGATCCGTCGGTGCCGGTGCGGCTGGCCGAGTTGATGATCGAGGCCGGCCTGCCCGAGGGCGTGCTCAATGTCGTGCACGGCGACAAGGACGTGGTCGAGGCGATCCTCAAGCATCCGCAGATCCGCGCGGTGAGTTTTGTCGGGTCTTCCGACATCGCCCAGTCGGTGTATGCGCTGGGCGCGCAGCACGGCAAGCGCGTGCAGTGCATGGGCGGCGCGAAGAACCACGGCATCGTTCTGCCCGATGCCGACCTGGACCAGGCCGTGGCCGACATCCTCGGCGCTGCCTACGGTTCGGCGGGCGAGCGCTGCATGGCGCTGCCGGTGGTGGTGCCGGTGGGCGAGGCGACCGCGCAGGCGCTGCGTGAGAAGCTGGTCGCGCAGATCCCGGGACTGCGCGTGGGCGTGTCCAGCGATCCGCAGGCGCAGTTCGGGCCGGTGGTGACCGCCGCGCATCGCGCGCGCATCAAGCAGTACATCCAGATGGGCGTGGACGAAGGCGCGGAACTCGTTATCGACGGGCGCGGCTTCAGCCTGCCCGGCCACGAGGATGGCTTCTTCCTCGGGCCCAGCCTGTTCGACCGGGTGACCGACTCGATGGCCACCTGGCGCGAGGAGATCTTCGGCCCGGTGTTGCAGATCGTGCGTGCCGACAGCTTCGAGCAGGCGTTGGCGCTGCCCAGCCAGCACCAGTACGGCAACGGCGTGGCGATCTTCACCCGCAATGGTGACGCGGCGCGCGAGTTCGCCGAGCAGGTCGAGGTCGGCATGGTCGGCATCAACGTGCCGATCCCGGTGCCGGTGGCGTACCACAGCTTCGGCGGCTGGAAGCGCTCGGGCTTTGGCGACCTGAACCAGTACGGCCAGGACGGCGTGCGTTTCTTCACCCGCACCAAGACCGTGACCCAGCGCTGGCCGCGCGGCGGCGCGGTGGCCGACCAGAGTTTCGTGATACCGACCATGCGCTGACTGACCCGGCTTGGCCCTGTGCGCGGGCCGCGCACGTCGCCATGCATTCCTGGGAGGGGAGCGTGACGGGATTCCTGAGATTCTTCGCCACCGGCGCCGATCGTGCGCCGATCGACGACAGCGGCCGGATCGGCGAGCTGTTCCGAAAGCACCGGTTCCGGGTGATGCTCGCCATCACCCTGGGTTACGGCCTGATCTACACCTGCCGTCTGGCGCTGGGCGTGGTCAAGAAGCCGCTGATCGATGCCGGCGTGTTCTCGCCGGCCGACCTGGGGCTGATCGGTTCGGCGCTGTTCTACACCTACGCGATCGGCAAGCTGACCAACGGCTTTTTGGCCGACCACGCCAACATGAAGCGCTTCCTGGCCTTCGCCTTCCTGATGACGGCGTTGTGCAACCTGGCGATGGGGTTTGCGACCACGCTGTGGCTGGCGGTGGTGCTGTGGGGGCTCAACGGCTGGTTCCAGAGCTTCGGCGCGCCGGGCGGGGTGGTGGCGATGACCCACTGGTTCTCCAATCGCGAGCGCGGCCGCGCCTATGGTGTCTGGAGCACAGCGCATTCGATCGGCGAGGGCCTGACCTTCCTGGTGGTGGGCCTGGCGGTGAGCATGCTGGGCTGGCGCTGGGGCTTCTGGGGCCCGGGCCTGATCGGCCTGTTCACCGCGCTGGGTTGCTACCTGCTGATCCAGGACCGTCCCGGCACGCTGGGCCTGCCCAACGTCAACGACTGGAAGCAGGACCGCTACGACCAGGGCAACAAGCCGGGCATGAAGTCGGTACTCGCGCTGCAGCTGTCGATCCTGAAAATCCCGGCGATCTGGGTGCTGTGCCTGGCCAGCGCCACCACCTACGTGACCCGCTACGCGATCAACTCGTGGGGAATCCTGTACCTGCAGGAAGCGCGCGGCTTCTCGCTGCCGGCGGCCGGCACGCTGCTGATGACCAGCACCCTGGCCGGCATCGCCGGTGCGCTCGCGTTCGGCTTCATCTCCGACAAGTGGTTCGGGGCGCGTCGTCCGCCGGCCAACCTGCTGTTCGGCGTGCTCGAGCTGGCCGGGCTGTGCCTGTTCTTCTTCGGCCCCAACACCATGCCGATGCTGATCTTGTCGATGCTGCTGTTCGGCATGGGCCTGACCGGCCTGGTGACCTCGCTGGGCGGTTTGTTCGCGGTGGACATCGCGCCCAAGCGCGTGGCCGGCGCGGCGATGGGCGTGATCGGCATCTTCAGCTACATCGGTGCAGCGGTGCAGGAACAGGTATCGGGCAGCCTGATCGAGCGCGGCATGCAAGTGGTCGACGGTGTGCGCACCTATGATTTCGGCCCGGTGATCTGGTTCTGGATCGGATCCTCGGTGGTTTCCATGCTGCTGGCGGCCAGCCTGTGGCGTACCCGCTTGCGCGACTGATCCGTAGCGCGGCTGAACAGCGATCGAGGCGGTGAAGTGATGAGCGACGTGCTGCAGGCTTCCGACGAACTGAAGGCGATGATCCAGGCCGCGCAGGCGGCCGGTGCCGGGCTGCAGGCGCATTTCGCGCGCCTGTCCGAGCTGGGCGTGCGCGCCAAGAGCGGCCCGGCCGACCTGGTGTCGATCGCCGATGAGGAGGCCGAGCGCACCACGCGCGCGATCCTGGCCCAGGCGCGCCCGGATTACGGCTTTCTTGGCGAGGAAGGCGGCACCTTCGGTGGTGGCGATACACGCCATCTGTGGATCGTCGATCCACTCGACGGCACCACCAACTTCCTGTTCGGCAATCCGCTATGGGGCGTCAACGTCGCGCTGGCCCGCGACGGCCAGGTGATCGCCGGGGTGACCTGGCTGCCGATGATCAATGAGCTGTACGTGGCCGAGCAGGGCAAGGGCTGCTGGCTCAATGGGCAGCGGATCCATGTGTCCGGGCGGGGCACGCTGATCGAGTCGGTGCTCGCCTGCGGCATTCCGTTCGCCGGCAAGCCCGACCATCCGGTGTTCGCGCGCGAGATGGCCCTGCTCAGCGCCAATGTCGCCGGCATCCGCCGCACCGGTGCCTGCGCGGTGGACATGGCCTGGGTCGCGGCCGGGCGCTGGGATGCCTATTGGGAACGGGCGCTCAACGCCTGGGACATGGCACCAGGCGTGATCCTGGTGCAGGAGGCGGGCGGTGTGGCCACCGCGGTGGATGGATCGCCGCTGGACCTGCACGGACAGAACGTGTGCGTTTCAAACGGCGCCGTGCATGGCGTGCTGATCGACGCGCTCAACCAGGCACGGGACGGGCACGCATGAAGGTTTCCCGACGTGGTTTCGCCAAACTCGGTGGCCTGGGTGGCTTGGTTGCGCTGCTGGGCCCATGGGCGCGCGCGCAAGCCGAAGCGATCGGCTATCCGCGCGCGCTGCAGGGGCCGATGATAGGCGCGCCCGGGCCGGATCATTTCAGCGTGTGGGTACGCGCCAGCGGCCTGTTCGACGTGAGCCTGGAGTACTCAACCAATCGCGACTTCGCCACGTTCGTCACCGGCCCGACGGTACGCGCCCGCGCCGACGACGAAGCCTGCGTCGTGCTGCGCGCCACCGGCCTGAAACCCGATACCGCGTACTGGTACCGGCTGCGGTTCGACGGCGAGCTCGATCGCTTCCAGCCGCTGCCGCACCGAACCCGCACTGCGCCGGCCGGTGCGGCCGATTTCAGGATTGCGTTCGGCTCATGCTGCCGGCTGCAATACGACGCCGACCAGCGCATCTGGAACGCGGTGCGCGCGCTGGAGCCGGACATGTTCATCTGGTTGGGCGACAACATCTATGCCGACAGCGACCAGGTTTCGACCCTGGTCGACCTGTACGGCCGTGGCCGCGCGGTGGAGCGGCTGGAGCCGCTGCTGCGCTCCACCCCGCAGCTGGCGACGTGGGACGACCACGACTTCGGCTTCAACGATTCCGACGGACGCAGCCCGTTCAAGGCGCAATCGCTGCGCGTGTTCCGCAACTTCTGGGCCAATCCGTCGTATGGCGAGTCCGACAACCCCGGCGTCTACTTCAAGCAGCACTACGGCGGCGTGGATTTCTTCGTACTGGACGGGCGCTACCACCGCGACCCGACCGACCAGGTCGACGACGCCAACAAGACCATGCTCGGCGCCCGCCAGAAGGCCTGGCTCAAGCGCGAGCTCAAGGCCTCGCGCACGCCGTTCAAGGTGCTGGCCATCGGCGGCGGCTGGTCGTCGGCGGAGAACGAGGATGGCGGCGATTCGTGGGGCGTGTACCTGACCGAGCGCAACGAGATCTTCGACTTCATCCGCGACGAGAATATCGGCGGGGTGGTGTGCATCTCTGGCGACTCGCACATGGGCGAGCTCAACTGCATCCCGCGCTCGGAGCAGGGCGGCTACGACATCTACGATCTGTGTTCCTCGCCACTGGCGCAGATGCCGGCCAACAAGAACATCCGCCAGGTGCCGGAAGTGCGCGTTCGCGACACATGGACACGCTCGGTCAACGTTGGCCTGATGCGCTTCGACATGACCGGCGATACGCCGACTCTGACCTACGCCCTGCACGACGTGATGGGCGAGGCGGTCTGGGATCCGCTGGTGCTGACCCCGGACGACCTGCGCAACGGCGTGCGCACCTGGGACCGCAAGTCCGATCCCAAGGAGCTGGAGCGGCTGCAGCGCTTCCGCCAGGGCAAGGGTTATTACGGCTTCGATCCGCCCGAAGGCTGGCCTAACCGCCCACACTACGGCGGATCGTCAGACTGACCGTTCCCGGCGAGACGCGCTTGCGCAGCTCGGTATCGGCCACCGGCCCGTCGGCGCGGGTGTCGTCCCAGTTCCAGCGCTGCTCGCGGAAGTCGCGGCCGAACAGGTCGGTGACTTCGGCGCGCAGGCGCCAGTGTTCGCCCATGCGGTGTTCGGCGAACAGGGTCCAGCCGGCATCCTCCGATTCGCGGGTGACGCGGTCGTAGCGGTACTTTGTTTCGCGCTCGCCCAGGTGTTCGAGCAGGATGCCCCAGTTGAGCCGCAGCGAGGCCAGCTCCTGGTTGAACTCGATTTCGCCTTCGAACGGTTTCTCCTCGGAGATGCCGCGCGCCTGCCAGGTTACCGGGTCGGTGACCGTGCTGGTGCGCCACAGCGCGGTGGTGCGCAGGCGCGCATTGGGCAGTACGGCGATCGGCACCGACAGGTCCAGCGAGAGGGTGTCGCGACGTCCGTCACCGATGTTGCCGGGCGCATCGAAGATCTCGTCGCCCTGCTGCACCAGCACCCGGTCGACCACATCGCTGATCCGGTCGTGGGTCCAGCCCAGGGTCAGCGCCGCGTCCTCGCTGAAGTGGTGTTCCCAGGAAAACGCGGTGCGCCAGCTGCTGTCCGGCTTGAGTTGCGCATTGCCCGCGCTGACCGTGCCGCCTTCCAGCGAGGCCGACGCGGCGAAGTCGGAGAAGTCCAGCTGGCCCACCTCGCGCGAGACCGACAGGCGCCACTGGTTGGCCTCGTCCGGATTCCAGCGCAGCGCGACGCGCGGCTTGGGATAGGTGAAGCGGCGTTCGAGGTCTTCATCGCCGGTCTGGGCCAGGTCCGATTTTTCCTGGCGCATGCCGGCTTCCAGCGTCCAGTCGTCGGCCGGCTGCCAGGTCAGGCCCACGGCCGCTTCGATGCGGCGCTCGGTCACGCGCACCTGCGATCCGGGCACCTCCACGACCTGGCCGTTCTCCAGCAGGCGGTTTTCGCGTTCCAGGAAATTGTCGGCGCCCTCGATGCTGGCGTTGAACGCGAGCGTGTCGGAGGTCGCGTGGGTCAGGTCCAGGCGGGCGATGGTTTCGCCGCTGCGTCCGTTCTCGTCAAAGCGCTCCTCGTCATCGCCCTCGCGCGACTCCTCCACGTTGTCGATGTCGGCGCGCTGGCGGCTGGCCATCATCTCCAGCGTGCTTCGGCCGCGCATCTGCAGCACGTAGCGCGCTCCCAGCTCGGTCTCGCGGTAGGTCTCGCGCTCGCGGCTGATCTGGTCGTCCTCATTGCCGCCGCTGATCGTGCCGTCGGTGTCGGTGTACTCCGCGCGCGCGGCGCCGACCAGGCTCAGCTGGCCTGTGCCGAGCGGGCGCCGCCAGCTCGCGCTGGCTTCTTCCTTGCGCTTGGTAGTGCGCGTGTCCCAGTCGCTGCGCACGCTGTCGCCGCCGACCTCCTGCTCCACGATGCTGCCCTCGCCGGTGTCGTCGTCCAGTTCCGGTTCCAGCTTCAGGCTCAGGTCCAGCGCCTGCTCGTTCCAGCGCCGGCCGTACTCCAGCTCGCCCTGCGGTGCGGTCCATCCGTTCGGGGACGCGATCATCCCCGCTTCCAGCGCCAGCTCGGTGCTGGCTTCGCTGCGGCGCACGACATTGGCCAGCACCGGATAGCCGCCCATGTCCACGCCCGGGGTGCCGGCCTGGATCAACTCGATGCGCTCCACCGAGCGCGCCGGGATGCGCTTGAGCAATCCGGACAGGCTTTCGCGCTTGCTGGTGGGACGCGTGCCGTCGAACAGCACATTGCCCGATGCGCCGGCATAGCCGCGCACGTCGGCATCGGCTTCGACCAGGGTGAAGCCGGGCAGGCGCAGGACCATGTCGTAGGCGTTGGCGGGCGCCGCATCGGCGAAGTAGGCGGCTTCGTAGACATTGCTGCATTCGTCCGCGGCGGCCGCTGCGGTCTGCGCCTGCGCCGGAAGCGCACAGGTGGCGACCAGACAAAGGCAGGCGTGCAGGTGGAAAGGAAGCGTGTGCTGCCGCATGGCCGGCGAATTCCCTGGAGAATGGCCGGCAGGCTAGACTGGCCCGGCTGACATGCCGTCGACGCCGCATGTCAGGTCGCTGTCAGCAAGCCTTCCCCATGCTCGGCGCCATGAACACGACCTCCCTGATCCGACGCCGCTATCCCCTCCTGCTCGCCGCCGTGCTGCTCGCCCTCGTGCCCGCGCACCACGCGATGGCCGACAAGGACGACCACATCGAAGCGCGCGAACTGCTCCAGCGCGGCGAGATCCTGCCGCTTGCGCGCATCCTCACCGTGGTCCAGCAGCGCGTGCCGGGCGACGTCATCGAAGTCGAGCTGGAACGCGAGGACGGCCGCTGGGAGTACAAGGTCAAGGTGCTCACTCCGACCGGACTGGTGCGCAAGCTCTACCTGGATGCGCGCAACGGCGCGGTGCTGAAGATCAAGGATGATTGATGCGCTGCCTGGTGGTCGAGGACGAACCTGACATCCGTGCCGACCTGGCCCGCGCGCTCGAGTCGGCGGGGTTCTCGGTCGACGCGGTCGGCGACGGCGAATCGGCCTGGTTCCAGGGCGACGTCGAAGACTACGACGCAGTGATCCTCGACCTGGGCCTGCCGCGCCTGGACGGCCTGAGCGTGCTCAGGCGCTGGCGTGGGGCAGGGCGTGCGTTCCCGGTGATCGTGGTGTCCGCGCGCGGCGACTGGACCGAGAAGGTGGAAGGTATCGAGGCCGGCGCCGACGACTACCTGGCCAAGCCTTTCCAGATGGGCGAGCTGGTCGCACGCGTGCGCGGTCTCGTGCGGCGCGGCGCGGGCAAGCTTTCGCACACCGTGGTGGCCGGCCGCCTGCGACTGGATACCGTGCGTATGAGCGCGACCTTCGACGGCGCACCGGTCCGCATTTCACCGCTTGAGTTCAGGCTGCTCGACCACCTGGCGCACCAGTCCGGACGGGCGGTGTCGGCCGGCGAACTGGCCGAACATCTCTATGGCGTGGATGGCAGCGGCGATGCGAACGCCATCGAGGCGATCGTCGCGCGCCTGCGCCGCAAGTTCGGCAACGACCTGATCCGCACGCGCCGCGGCTTCGGCTACCTGCTGGAGGACTCGTGATCGCGCGCTCCCTGCGCTGGCGGCTGTTGCTGGCCGCGGCCGGCGCGATCCTGCTGGCGCTGGCCCTGGCTTGGGTGTTCATGACCCTGCTGTTCGAGCGGCACCTGGAGCGGCGGCTCGAAGCGGAGATGACGCGCGATGCGCTCGGTCTGGTCGCTGGCCTGGCATTCGACGCTTCGGGGACCCTGCTCCTGGATCGCCAACCCGGCGACGCGCGCATGGAGAAACCGGCGGGCGGCTACTACTGGCAGGTGTCGTCGGCCAGTGGCGCATTGCGCTCGCGGTCGCTGTGGGACAGCGCGCTGCCCGTGTCCCCCGATGTTCCCGGCGACGCCTGGCGCCTGCAGCGCCGATCCGGTCCGTTCGACCCGTCGATCATGGTGCTGGAGCGCAAGCTGGTCATCGACTCCGATCGCCCTGCCGTGGTGGTGCAGCTGGCGCAGGACACCGCGCCCCTGTCCACTGCGCGTGGCGAATTCGGTCGTGAGCTGGCGCTGTTCCTGCTAGTGCTGTGGGGGGTGTTGACGCTGGCGGCGTGGCTGCAAGTTAGCGTCGGCCTGCGTCCCCTTCGGCGCATTCCCACCGAACTGGCTGCGCTCGAACGCAGTGCCGGTGCACGCCTCCCGCCGCAGGTCCTGCGCGAGGTACAGCCGCTGGTCGATTCGATCAACGCCTTGGCCGATGCGCGGCAGAAGGATCTGGAGCAGGCGCGCCGCCGCGCCTCGGACCTGGCGCACGGATTGAAGACGCCGCTGGCCGCACTCGCTGCGCAGAGCCGTCGTGCGCGTGAATCGGGCGCACCCGATGCGGCCGACGGCATGGAACAGGCAATTTCGGCGATCAAGCTGGTCGTGGATGGCGAGCTGGCGCGTGCGCGTCTGTCGCGGCTGGGCAGGAGCCGTGGTGCCAGCGCCGATGTCAGCGAAGTGGTGGAGCGCCTGGCCAGCGTGATCGAGCACACGGAGAAGGGCGAAACGCTGGCGCTGGGGATCGATATTCCTGCAGGCTTGCGCCTGCCGTTCGAGCCGGAACAGCTGTCCGAGATCATGGGCGCGCTCATGGAGAACGCGGCCCGCCACGCCGTCCGCCAGATCCGGGTGACGGCCGAAAGGGCCGGGGGCAGCGTGCGGATGACCGTGGAGGACGACGGGCCGGGCTTGCCGCCGGAGCGGCTGCAGGCCCTGCAAGCCGACGCCGGCGAATCGCTGGATCGCAGTGGATATACCGGCGGCGGCCTGGGCCTGCTCATCGCGCGCGACCTGGTCCGTTCGAGCGGGGGGGTCTTGCGCTTCGGTACCTCGTCGATCGGTGGCTTGCAGGTGGCGATCGATTGGGCGGCGACCGCATCGGAACCGCCGCCGGCACGGCGCTAGCAGCCGCGTTGCGGCGAAAGGCGATCCATACAAAAAAACCCCGCGCTGGCGGGGTTTTCGGGTCTCTCCGGAGTGGTGGCTATGGGTGGACTCGAACCACCGACCCCAGCATTATGAGTGCTGTGCTCTAACCGGCTGAGCTACATAGCCACGCGGAGAACCGCGAATTTTTCACCTTCCGGGCCGCGCTGTCAATGCGCCGCTTGTCGGCCCGCCGGGGGCATGGCAGAGTCGGGTCAGTCGAAAATTTCTGGAGTCCGCATCGTGATCGATCCGGACGGATACAGGCCGAACGTCGGGATCGTGCTGATGCGCCCGGATGGCCAGGTGTTCTGGGCGCGCCGTGTGCGCCGGGACGGCTGGCAGTTTCCGCAAGGGGGAATGCGCAGCGACGAGACTCCCGCCGAGGCCATGTACCGTGAGTTGCATGAGGAGACCGGGCTGCTGCCCGAGCATGTGGAGTTGCTCGGAGCGACGCCTGGCTGGCTGCGCTATCGGCTCCCGGGGCGGGCCGTGCGCCGCGGCGACGGGCCGATCTGCATCGGCCAGAAGCAGGTCTGGTTCCTGCTGCGGCTGGTGGGCGATGAATCCCTGGTGCACTTCGATGCCACCGAAACGCCGGAATTCGACCATTGGCGCTGGGTCGACTTCTGGTATCCGGTCGAACATGTGGTGACCTTCAAGCGGGGTGTTTACGCCCGTGCCCTGCGCCACCTGGCCCCTCTTGCCGAGGGGAGCGGCGCAGTAGTGCGTGAGATGCCCACCGCCGCACAGGAGGCCTGGTTGCCGGGCAACACCGCCGGTAACGACCGTCCGCGCAGGCGTCCGAATAACCGGGGCCGCCGTTCATCTGCCTGAACGAAAAGCGGTGCCGTGGGCTGGGATGCGATCACCTCGCAATTGACAGCCATTCTCATTCTTGATGGAATGGCGGCGTTACTCCAGCAGGACCCGCCCGTGTACGTCTGCCTCTGCAACGGTGTCACCGATCGTCAGGTTCGCGAAGCCGTGGACAACGGCTGTGGCAGCGTCGGCGAACTGACCATGCGTACCGGGTGCGGCGCCAATTGCGGTTCGTGCCTGGAGATGGCCGCCTCGATGATCGCCGAGATGCAGGCCGAACTGCCGCTGCCGATCCTCGCCTGCGCGGCCTGACAGGCTGCCGCGCCCGGCGCAGCCGAAATGAACACGATTCGCGTTACTTCGCCTTTGCCCACGGCGCGCTAGAGTGCGCCCGATTCCGGAACATGGAGCGGGCCAATGAAGGGCGACGCCAAGGTCATCGAATTCCTCAACAAGGCTCTGTACAACGAGCTCACAGCGATCAACCAGTACTTCCTGCACGCCAAGATGCTGAAGAACTGGGGCCTGAAGGAATTGGCCGAGCACGAGTACAAGGAATCGATCGACGAGATGCGCCACGCCGACTGGCTTGCCGAGCGCATCCTGTTCCTCGAGGGCCTGCCGAACTTCCAGGCGCTGGGCAAGCTGCGCATCGGCGAGACGCCACGCGAACTGCTCGAATGCGACCTGGCGCTGGAGATGGAGGCATTGCCGCTGCTGCGCGACGCGATCGCCCACGCAGACTCGATAGGCGACTACGTCAGCCGCCAGTTGTTCGTGAAGATCCTCGATTCGGAGGAAGAGCACGTGGACTGGCTGGAAACCCAGCTCGACCTCATCGCCCGCATCGGCGAGCCGAACTACCTGCTGAGCAAGCTCGAGGACTGAGTGGTCGAGGCGGTCGTCGAGAGCCAGCCCTGAAGGGCCACGCGCGCACGCGCGTACTCGGCGATCAGCAGGGCCACCGCCACCGCGGGCCGCTCCAGCGCATGCGCGCGCGCGCCCAGTTCGATGCGCTTGGCCGCGGCCGAAAGCGCCAGTGCGCCGACATTGGCGGCTGACGATTTCAGCGCATGCGCGGCTTCGCGCATCACTTCCAGGTCGGGCATCGCCGACGCCTGTTCCATCAGTCGGACCAGGCGCGGGGCATCCTCGAGGAACAGGTTGACGATCGAGATGGCCTCGTCGCCAGCGATCTCGCGCAGCTCATCCAGCATCTCCGGTTCCAGCACCGGCGGCGGTGGGGCCTGTGCGGAGGGCGCTTCTTCCATGCGCACCTCGGACGTTTCCGGCGGCCTACCCGCGGCGGGGACGAAGATGGGCATGTCCGGTGTCATGGCCACGGCCGGTTTCTCGCGTGTCGCCGCCGGTGGCGGTGTCGGCAAGGTGGCTACGGCCCCCACGACGGGTGTCGCGGGTACTGGCGGGGTGGCCGGTGCGGAGGGTGGCGCGACGGCTTTGGCAGGGGCGGGCGACGGTGACGGGACTGGCGCGGATGGTGTCTCCACGACCGGCTCGGCTGCCGAGGGGGCGCCAGTCACCGCCGTGGATGCGCGCGTTGCGCTGCGCGCCGGTGCCATGCGCAACCAGCGGCGCAGGCAGGTGTCGAGCTGGTCGCGTGCCACCGGCTTGGAAAGGTAGTCGTCCATGCCCGCGTCCAGGCAACGCTGGCGGTCGCCGGCCATCGCGTTGGCGGTCATCGCCACGATCGGCAGGCGCTTGCCTGGTGCCTGACCGGCTTCGTGTTCGCGCCAGCGGCGGGTGGCCGAATAGCCGTCGAGCACCGGCATCTGGCAATCCATCAGGACCAGGTCGTAGCTGCCACTGGCCATGTGCGATAGCGCCACTTCGCCATTGGGCGCCGTGTCGCATTCGTAGCCAAGCACCGAGAGCAGCTTCTGCGCCACGAGCAGGTTGACCGGATTGTCTTCCACCAGGAGCAGGCGCGCTGGCGGAGCCGGATGGCTCGGCTCCAGGGCAGCCGGATCCGGTGCCGCGGGTGTCGGCGCGCCGAAGAGTTCCTTCGGGCTCTCCGCGACGGGCTGCGGCTCGAGCAGGGCGCCGCGCAGGTCCGCGTCCGGCGCCAGCCGCGGCAGCAGGCCGGTACCCTCGCGCAACTCTTCCGGAATCTCTTCTTCGCCGTACAGCCAGAGCAGCTTGACGTCGGCGTAGGCAGGGGTGCGCAGCAGCGCCCGATGGAGGGCGCGTGCGCTGTGGCGCAACCCGTCGTAGTCGGCGATGACGGCCACGAAATTGGCGGACTGCCCGGGCGCGGTCTGTTGCCGCAAGCGCTCCAGCGCTTCCTGTGTGGTCTCCACGATGCTGACGGTCATGCCCCAGTTGGGCAGCAGCAGGGCAATGCGCTGGCGCAGGCGCAGGTTCGGGGTAATGGCCAGCACGCGCCGGGCGTCATGCGCGGTCTGCCGGATCTGTACGTCGCCGATGACCTTCAGCAGCGGAGCCTCGAACCAGAAGGTCGAACCCTGGCCAGGTTCGGACTGCACGCCGATGCGTCCACCCATCAGGTCGACGATGCGCTTGCAGATCGCCAGGCCCAGGCCGGTGCCGCCATACAGCCGCGTGGTCGAAGCATCGGCCTGGGTGAACGCGCTGAACAGGCGCGCCTGCTGCGCGTGGCCGATGCCGATACCGGTGTCGCGCACTTCGAAGCGCAGCATGTGCTGGGCCGCGGTTTCGCCCAGGCGGCGCACGGTGAGCTGGATGCCGCCGCGCTCGGTGAACTTGACCGCGTTGCCGATCAGGTTGGTCAGTACCTGGCGCATGCGGACCGGATCACCGCGCACCGGCAGTCGCACGTTGGGGTCGATCTGCAGTTCCAGGCGCAGGCCCTTGCTCTCGGCCGGGCGCTGCATCAGCTGCAGTACCGCCTCGAGCAGTTCGCGCAGGTTGAAACTGGTGATCTCCAGCTCCAGCCGGTTGGCCTCTAGCTTGGAGTAGTCGAGGATGTCGTCGACGATGCGCAGCAGCTGCAGCGAGGATTCGTGCGCGGTGCGCAGCATCTCGCGCTGGTCCGGGGCCAGGTTGCCGCGCGCCACCAGGTCGAGCATCGGGATGATGCCGTTCAGGGGCGTGCGGATCTCGTGGCTCATCGTGGCCAGGAATTCACCCTTGGCCAGCGCCGCCGACTCGGCCGCGCGCTTGGCCTGCAACAGCTGCTGCTCGAGCTGGTCGTGGCGGTTGACGTCGCGCTGCAACAGCGTGCATTCGTCCTCGGCAGCCGCAGCGCGTGCATGCGCTTCGTTGAGGTCGCGTGCCTGCGCGCCGCTCGAGAACAGCGAGCCCAGCGCGAACGCGACGGTCAGCAGCGCCAGCCCGGCCGCCACCGTCCACCACGACGGCGTGGCGTTGCCGCTCAGCACCAGTCCGACGGCCAGCAATGTGCACGCGCCGGCCATCGCGGTGAGCACGGGCCACACGCGGCGCTGCGCCGGGGCTGCCATCAAAGCACCGCGTTCTGGAAGTCGAAGTCCAGGTCGGTGCCGACCGAATGCACCAGGTTGCCCTGGATGTAGTCGATGCCGCCCATCCACATCGCCGCGGCGGCCTGCGGGTCTTCGATCTGCTGGCCGATCACCTGCAGGCCGAGGCGATGGGCCTGGTCGATCACGCCGCGCAGCTGGTCGCGCAACTGCGCGTCCGCATGCGCACCGGCGAAGCGCGCCGCCATGCGCACGTACCCGAGCGGCAACTGGTTGAGCAGCGCATCGGCCTCCGGGCCCGGCTCGAATTGGCTCAGGCAGAATTGCACGCCTGCGCCCATCAGGCGGCGACAGAACTCGGCCAGGGTGACGCTGTGGATCAGTGCATCGCCCAGGCGGAGGTCGATGACCACCGAAGTGCCGTCGATGCTGCGCGCAGCGATGGTCTGCAGCAGCCATTCGGCGAAGACTTCGCGCGCCAGCGTGCGCGGCGACTGCGAGACGAACAGGCGCAGCGGGGTGCCACTGGCGTTGCGCTGGGCGATCATGTCCAGCGCATGCTCCATCACCTGCTGGTCCAGGTCGGCGATGCGGCCGCTCGCCTCGGCGGCGGGCACCACCTGGCCGGCGGACAGCAGCGTGCCATCGGGCTGGCGCAGACGCAGAAGCACCTGGTACTGGGCCTGTTCATTGCCGGCGACCGCCACGATCGGCTGGTAGGCCAGCTCGAGCTGGCCTTCTAGCAGCGCCATGCGTTCCTGCGCCTCGGTATCGCTGGGCGGCACGTAGGCGGCGACGCCCTCGCTGTGCAGGCGCGCCTGCAGCGCGCTGCGTTCGGTCGCCTCCAGCGCCGGACCAGCGCCTTCGAAACCGATCGACAGCGCGGTGTAACCGACCGCGCTGCGCAGTTGCACCTGTTCCTCGTCGCGCACGGTGAAGGCCTGCTCGGCGAGGCCGGCGCGCAACCGCTGCGCGTGCTGATCGAGCCCGGACTCGTCGAGGTCGCGCATCAGGGTCAGGAAGCTGTTGTCGTTCAGGCGGGCCACCGGTGCCGGTGCGCCGATCCGCGCCAGGCAGCTGCCGGCCTGGGACATGAGGCGCTCGAACGCTGCGTAGCCGTAGCGCTCGCGCAGGCCGAGGGCGCTGGCGATCTCGACGAAGAACAGTCCACCGACGGTGCTCTCCTGCAACGCCTGGTCGACCTGCTGCAGCAGCCAGCCGCGGGTGGCCAGGCCGGTTTCCGGGTGGCTGCGCAGCATCGCGTTGGCTTGCGGCGCGGGCTGGCGCAGCTGCGCACGGGTGCGCTGGATCCGGTTGGAGACCGCTGCGATCAGGTGTCGCGGGCGGATGGGTTTGGTCAGGAAGTCGTCGGCGCCGCTCTCCAGCACCTCGAACTGGCGCTCCGGGTCCGGATCGCCGGTCAGGAACACGATCGGCAGCAGCTGGAACTGCGGCTGCTGCCGGATCAGCGAAGTCAGGCGCATGCCATCGAGGCCCGGCATGTGCAGGTCCATGAGGATCAGGTCCGGGTCGAAGCGCTGGATCGCGTCGATCACGCCTTCCGGTTGCATCTGCACTTCGGCCTTCATGCCGGCGCCATGCAGCACGCTCTGCGCGAACAGCGCCTGGGTGCGGTCGTCCTCGACGATCAGGATGCGATAGGGCGATTCGGCGGCATCTTCGGGCGGGCCCCCTTTCGCCGTGGTGGCCGTGGCCTTGGCCTTGGCGGGCAGGTCGCTTCCGGCCGGCGGCTTGCCGCTTGCCATGGTGGTGGCTTCGTCCTTCGCATCCTGCGTCCAGCGACGCCAGTAATGCGGTGGTGGCGTTTCGACGCGCGGACGCTGGCGCGCAGCCGGATCCTCCGGCAACGAAGCGGGTTCTCTTGCGGCCATCAGTATTCCCCCTGCTGGGACCGCATTATGTGGCCAAGTACGCTCACGAGGACAAGCCTGTACGACATCGCCGGTCAGGCCGGTGGTGTTGCGAACAGGCGGCGCACCCCGCGGCTGAGCGTGCGCCAGATCCACCACACCAGCAGGGCGCCGAGCAGGCTCGAGCCGACCACCAGCAGCAGCGCGACCCACGGATGCGCCATGGCCAGTGCCAGGCCACCGATGACCACGGTGTCCTCGGCGGTCGATGCGACCCAGTTGCTGGCAGGCTCGGGAGACGTGTTGAGCAATGCGCGCGAGCCGGCCTTGAGGCCGTGGCTGGCCAGGGCCACGCCGGCCCCGGCGACCAGCGCCCCGGTACCGAGCTGGCCATCGGGCGACAGCGTGGCCGCGGCCAGGAAGGCGCCGGCAGGCACCCGGGCCAGGGTCTGCACCAGGTCCCACACCGAGTCTACGCCCGGGATCTTGTCTGCGAAGAACTCGGCCAGGGCCAGTGCGCCCGACGTTCCCAGCACCCACCACGACTGGGTGGCCTGCAGCGCCGGCGGCAGGTCGACCCAGCCCAGCAGGCCGGCCAGTCCCACGCCGAACACGGTCAGGTAGGCGCGGATCCCCGCCATCCAGGCGAGCAGGATTCCGATCACGTAGATGTGGGCCTCGGTCATGAGGCGATCCTCCCTCGGCCGCGATAGCGCGGGTGATGTGGCCCCGCATCGGGCGGACGCTACACTAGCGGACCCGTCCGAACCGCAGTATAGGCAGAATCGGTCCGATGCCGGCCCGTGCCATCCCGCCATGACAGAACCCTTGTCCCGCTTCCGTGTGGTGCCGCGCCAGCCCGGTTTTTCGGGCCGCGGCTGGTTGATCGCCATCGTTGTCGCCTGGCTGTTCTCGCTGGTGGCGGTATGGGCACTGGCGACCTGGCGCGCCGCGCCGGGCCTGGGCGATACCCGCGGGCAGCTGCGCACCGCCGAACGCACGGCCGCGCTGCAGAAGCGCCAGCTCGACGAGGTGAGCCAGCGCCTGGTCACGCTGTCGCGCTCGGACCAGATCAGCCGCGCCGCGAACAGCGAACTGCAGTCCTCGCTGGCCGAGCGCGACGAGGAGATCGCCGCGCTGCGCGCCGACGTGGCCTTCTATGAACGACTGGTCGGCGCAACGGCCCAGCGCAAGGGCCTGAACGTCCATTCGATCGAGTTCGCACCGACCGAGGCGGGCACCTGGAACTACCGCGTGATCCTGACCCAGAACCTGAATCGCGGCGCGATCAGCCAGGGGCAGCTGCGCTTCTCGGTCGAGGGCGTCCGCGCCGGCAAGCTGGCCACGGTCAGCTGGGACGACCTGCACCAGAAGCCATCCAGCCCGGGCCAGGAGTATTCGTTCCGGTATTTCCAGGAACTGGGTGGCAACGTGATGCTGCCCAAGGATTTCACCCCGCAACGTGTGCGAGTCTCCCTGCGAGGCGGCGCGGGGGGCACCGACCAGACTTTCGACTGGAAACTCGCGGGTAGCGGGGGAGGTAGATGAACGTGTTCAAGAACAAATCGACCCAACGTGACGGCTTCGCCATCGATACCCTGATCGGCCCGGACGTGGTCATCCGCGGCGACCTGGAATTCAGTGGCGGCCTTTACGTGGAGGGCCGCATCGTCGGCAAGATCACCGCGGCCGAGGGCCGGCCGGCCAGCCTGGTGCTCGCCGAGCAGGGTTCGGTCGAGGGCGAGATCCATGCCCCGGTGGTGATCATCAACGGCACGCTGGCCGGCGACGTGCATGCCAGCGAGCGGATCGAACTGGCGCAGAAGGCGCGCGTCGAAGGCAACGTCCACTACACCGTGGTCGAAATGAGCGCCGGTGCCCAGCTCACCGGGCGGCTGGTCCACGTCCAGGCGCAGGCGCGCGTGCTGACGGTGCCGGAAGGGGCCACGCCGATCACCGCCGCCAAGGCCGCCAAGGCTTGATCGAAGGGCTCCCCGGCCCCATCTTGGCTCCATGGATATCCTGCCCAGCTACCAGCAACTCGAGCAGCCGTTGCGCTTCAGCACGGCCGCGGCCTCCAAGGTGCGTGAACTGATCGCCGAGGAAGGCAATGCGGAGCTGAAGCTGCGCGTCTACATCCAGGGCGGCGGGTGTTCCGGCTTCCAGTACGGTTTCGAGTTCGACGAGAACCGGGCCGAGGACGACATGGCGGTCAACACCGACGGGGTGACCCTGCTGGTCGATCCGCTGAGCCTGCAGTACCTGATGGGTGCGGAAGTCGACTACAGCGAAGGCCTGAGCGGCGCGCAGTTCGTGATCCGCAATCCCAACGCGCGTACTACCTGCGGCTGCGGCAGCAGTTTCAGCGTCTGATACCGCCGGGCCGGCGCCATGCCTTACCCGGCCACCCTCGAGGGTTTCGCGTTCCAGTCCATGGGGCTGGATCGCGCCGACGCGTTGCGCGGCGATGCCGGCGCCTTGCGTGACCAGTGGCCCGATGCGTGGCTGATCGTGCTCGATGGCGAAGGCCGCGCGGCGGCTGGTGCCGACGGCATGCCGCTTCCGTTGCGGGGTGCGGCCTTCGGCGGTGGACCCGGTACCGCCATCTTCCTCGGCCGGACCGACACCCAGGCGTGGTTCGCCCTCGAGGCCTCCGCACTTCCGGCGCTGGACGTCGCGCAATGGGTCGACCTGCGCCGGGCGGCGGCGGACTGGCCCGCCGACCTGGCCAGTACCTTCGCCTACGCCCGCGGCATGCTGTACTGGCATGCCCGCAACCGCTTCTGTGGGGTTTGCGGAGGCGGAGTCACGTTCGACCGCGGCGGCTTTGCAGGCCACTGCGCGCAATGCGGCAACGACCACTATCCACGGGTCGATCCGGCCGTGATCGTGGCGGTCAGCGATGGCGAGCGGTTGCTACTCGGTCGCCAGCCCGGTTGGGCGGCGCGGCGGTGGTCGGTGCTCGCCGGCTTCGTCGAACCCGGCGAGACGCTCGAACAGACCGTGGTGCGCGAGGTGCATGAAGAGGCGGGCGTGCGCGTGCTCGGGTGCCGCTATCTCGCCTCGCAACCCTGGCCGTTCCCCGGGGCGCTGATGCTGGGATTCGAAGCGCTGGCGGCAGGCGACGAGCCACGCGTGGATGGCGAACTGGAGGCGGCGCGCTGGTTTACCCGGGAAGAGATCGGCCGGGCCCTGCGCGAGGATGGCCCCGGGACGGACGGCATCGTGCTGTCGCCAGGAATCTCGATCGCGCGCGCGCTGATCGTGCACTGGTACGGCCAGGGGACCACGCTCACGCGCACTTAGCGCCCGCCGCGGCGGCGTCCAGCTAGAATCGCCGCAGGGAGGGTCCACTCGATGTTCACTACGCTGGTCGCGGTCATCGTTGCACTGGTGCTGGGCCATGTCGCCCCGGCGCTGGGTGCCTCATTGCGCCAGTTCCACTGGTACAGCCACTGGCTGGAGTGGCTGGGATCGCATGTGGCCGAGGGCGGCTTCTGGCGTGGACGGCACGGCATCTGGCTGGCGCTGCTGCCCCCGGTACTCTTGGTGGCCTTGCTGCAGTTCACCCTTTCCGGGCGACTGATGGGGCTGGTCAGCCTGCTGTTCGGCGTGGTCGTGCTGGTCTGCACCTGGGGTCCGCGGGACCTGGACATCGACGTGGAAGCCACGCTCGATGCGAGCGATCCGGAAAGCCGGCGCGCGCGCCTGGCGCAACTGGCGCCGGAGCCGGGCATGGTGGTCGCCGAAGGTCCGGCGCTGCCCGGGCGGGTGATGCGCAGCGCGCTGCGGCGCTGGTTCGCGCCACTCATGTGGTTCTTCCTGCTGGGGCCGGCCGGCGCGCTGCTGTATCGACTGGTCGAACGCGCCGCGGTGGCGGATGCGGCGCTGTTGCCGGCCGAGAACGCCGCCGGCACGCGCGTCGTGCTGGGCTGGCTGGAATGGCCGGTGGCGCAGTTGATGGTACTGGCCCTGGCTCTGGCCGGAAATTTCGACCTGGTATTCCGCGCATGGCGGGCGGGCGGCGGCGATCGCTGGCAGGCTGCCAGCGGCTTCCTGGAGGCCTGCGGCCGCGCGGCCGTGCGCGGCGAGCTGGCCGAAGAAGCTGCGGATTACCTGAGCGAAGGCCAGTTGCCGGTCGCCGGCGAGTTGCTCGAACTGCGTGACGCGATGAGCCTGGTCTGGCGCATGCTGCTGCTGTGGCTGGCGTTGCTCGCGCTGCTGGTGATCGCCGGCTGGGTGAGCTGAGTCCGGCAGGGCGATTCGCGACCTCGCAATTGCGCGCTCGGAACCATTAGGCATCGCCTGCATCGACGCCTTCGGCGTCGCGGTCATGCCCGCTCCTGCGACAGCGGGGCCAGCGACCTGGAAGGAGTGCGGGGCTGCGAGTGATCCGCGCCCGCGCGCGCCGTGCGCCATGGCGCTGCCGTTGAAGCCTTTCAGCCCGGCGCGAGCAGCGTGAACGGAAACCAGGGCAGGTTGCGGGCGATCCAGTACCCCGGCAGCAGCCACAGCCACAGCTTCGGTTCCATCACCACGTCCATCAGCGGCCGCAGCCAGCGCGGCTGCCAGCCTTGCGACCAGGCGACCATCAGCCCCACCAGTGGCAACACCAGGACGCCCAGCGGATTCATCGACAGCGCGCCGGGCAGGTCGCCATGGACCAGCGCGTGCAGCGCGCGGGTCAGGCCGCAGCCGATGCAGTACAGGCCGGTGAAGGCGTGGAACATGCAGGGCGGGAAAGGATTTCCCGCCACGTTCGGGTCATAGGTGCGCAGCAGCCATACGCCGGCGCCGGCCGCGATCGCGGCCGACGCCATGCCTGCGATGTGCAGGGGGCGCAGGACAGCCATCTCCGTTTACTGCGCGGCCTGGATCTGCTCCAGCATCTGCTGGTACTCGGCCATGCCACCGGTAGAGACGAAGTAGATGTTCATCAGCAGCCCGATGATCGCCAGCGCGGTGGCAACCCAGCACCAGGTCTTGGCGTTGGCCGAGGCGCGGCGGGCGCCTTCGATGTCGCCTGCGCGCAACAGGCCGTTGACCTTGGCCGAGAACACGATGGCGACGATGCCGAGCAGGCCCAGCGGGCAACACAGGCAGGTCGCCAGCACGGTCGCGATGATTGCCCAGGCCAGGTGGTTGGGCACCGGCTCGTGGACCTGTGCGGCGTTGGGGGTGGGCGGCGGGACGTAGCTCATGACAGTGCCTCCTGGCGGTTTCGGGCGAACGGTTTTAGGGAGAAGATCGTGCGTTACAAAGATGAGGCTTCGCCGGTCGCATGGCACGACAGGCGCGAAATCCAACGCGCCGGCCATCCAGGGCTCGGCGTCGCGCCCCCCCGGCGCGTTGCAGCAAGCCTAACCGACCCATTGCCGCGGGCAAAGACGCGTGCGGTCATGCGGCGTCGCCACGCAACGCCCGCACCCGGGCTTCAACGTCCTCGGCCGACGGTTGTCCCTGCACCGGTGCGGCGGCGGCCACCTCCACCAGCGCCCGGAAACGCCGCGGCACGCGCATCCGGCCCAGGCGGCTGTCGCGCCGGCTCCACATGCTGGCCCACATGCCGCGCAACGCCATCGGCACCACCGGCACCGGCCGGCCCGCGGCGGCGGCGCGCTCCAGGATCTTCCCCACGCCGGACTTGAACGGTGCGATCCCGCCATCCCGGGTCAGCGCGCCCTCGGGGAAGATGCAGACCAGCTCGCCCTCGGCCAGGGTCGCGTCGATCTCGTCGAACGCGCGCTGCATCAGCGCCGGGTCCTCGCGCGCGCCGGCGATCGGGATCGCCCTGGCGGTGCGGAAGATCCAGCGCATCACCGGGATGTTGAAGATCCGGTAGTACATGACGAAGCGCACCGGGCGGGGAATGCTGGCGGCCAGGATCAGCGCGTCCATGTAGCTGACGTGGTTGCAGACGATCAACGCGGCGCCCTCGTCGGGCACGTGCTCCTCGATGCCGTGCAGGCGCAGGCGGTAAAGCGCGCGCACCATCAGCCAGCTGAGGAAACGCATCAGGAATTCGGGAACGATCGTGAAGATCCACACCGCCACCAGCACGTTGGCGATGGACAGGCCCAGCAGTACCTGCGGGGTGGTCCAGTGCAGGACCTCCTGCAGTGCGATGCCGACCAGCGCGGCCGAAACGATGAACAGCGAGTTCTGGATGTTTACCGCGGCGAACACGCGCGACATCTGCGAGGCCGGGGTCCGGCTCTGGATCAGCGCGAACAGCGGCACCACGAAGAAGCCGGTGAACATGCCGATGCCGAGCAGGTCGATCACCAGGCGCACGCTGCCCGGCTGGGCGAGGAAGCCGGCCACGTCCAGTCCGGAAACCGGCGCGGCCCCCGAGCGGGCGAAGTACAGGTCCAGCAGGAACGCGCTCATGCCGAACGCGCCGAGCGGCACCAGGCCGATCTCGACCGTGCGCGCGGAGAGCCGCTCGCACAGGAGCGAACCGGTGCCCGTGCCGATCGAAAACAGCGCCAGCGCGAAGATGTACAGCGAAGCCGAGCTGGCGACGCCACCGAGGTTGACCTCGGCGTAGGCGGGCAACTGCGAGGTCAGCAGGGTGCCGAAGAACCAGAACCACGACACGCCGAGGATCGCGTTGCGCACCGCCGGCTGGCGCCGGGCCATGCGCAGCACGGCCAGCGATTCGGGCAACGGATTCCAGTGCACTTTCAGGTCGGGCGCCCCGGCATCGACCCGCGGGATGCGTCGCGCGACCAGATTGCCGGTCACCGCCAGCAGGATGATCGCGGTCGCCGCGACCGCCGGTCCCTGCGCGCCGGCAAGCTGGAAGATCAGGCCGCCGAAGATCATCCCGCACAGGATCGAGATCGAGGTGCCCATCTCGACCAGGCCGTTGCCGCCGGTCAGTTCCTCGGGCTTGAGGATGGCCGGCAGCACCGAGTATTTCACCGGGCCGAACAGGGTCGACTGCACGCCCGTGCAGAACAGCGCCACCAGCAGCACCGGCATGTTCTGCAGCAGGAAGCCGAGCGCGGCCAGCGACATGATCACGATTTCCATCGCCGTGGTGATCACGATCAGCCGCTGCTTCTCCAGCTTCTCGGCGACCTGCCCGGCGATGGCCGAGAACAGGAAGTACGGCAGGATGAAGATCGCCGGCGCCAGCATCGCGTACAGCGAGCGCTCCTCGGTGGTCACCCCGAGGAAGAACAGCAGGCCGATGATCGCCTGGCGGTAGACGTTGTCGTTGAAGGCGCCCAGCGCCTGCACGATGAAGTAGGGCAGGAAGCGGCGCTGGGTCAGCAGCGCGAACTGGCTGTGGCCGGACATGCAGGTCTCCGCGGGACTGCGCGGAGACTAGCAGAGCGCGTTGGCGGCCGGTTGACGGCCATCGGCCCGTACGGAAGGCGACGGTGCGTTGCAGGCATGGGCACGCCGGCCATGGCCCCTGTTGCTAGAGTGGCGCAGTCGTCGCTACCGGAGGCCCGGAATGACCGCCCATCCGATGCCCGCCGCGTTCCTCGGCCATGGCAGTCCGATGAATGCACTGGAAAGCAACCGCTTCACCGAGGCCTGGCGCAGCTTCGGTGCCTCGGTGCCGAAGCCCCGCGCGATCCTGGCCGTGTCGGCGCACTGGTACGTCAATGCCACCGCGGTCACCGCGATGGCGCAACCACGCACGATCCACGACTTCTACGGATTCCCCCAGGCGCTGTTCGACGTGCAGTACCCGGCGCCCGGCCTGCCCGAGCTGGTCGAGGAGGTCTCCGAGGCGGTCAAGCCCGACCATGTCGGCGCGGACATCGACGGCTGGGGAATCGACCACGGCACCTGGTCGGTGCTGGTGCATGCCTTCCCCGACGCAGACATCCCCGTGGTGCAGCTGTCGATCGACGCGCGCAGGCCGCCGGAGTGGCACCTGGCGCTGGGCGCGAAGCTGGCCGCGCTGCGTGAGCAGGGTGTCCTGGTCGTGGGCAGCGGGAACGTGGTCCATAACCTGCGCGCGATCGACTGGCAGCAGCCCGATGGCGCGTTCGACTGGGCGCGCCGGTTCGACGAGCATGCGCGCGAGCTGATGATCGAACGCCCGCACGACATCCCTTCGCTGGTGTCGCATCCGGATTTCCGCCTGGCGGTGCCCTCGCCCGACCATTTCCTGCCGCTGCTCTACATCGCGGGCCTGACCGCCGCATCCGGGCGCGAGGCCGAGGTGCTGGTGGACGGCTATGCCTACGGTTCGCTGTCGATGACTGCCTACACCCTGGATGCGCGATGCCCGCGGCCGGTCGCGGGTGACCTTGATGGCGCGGCGTCGCTGCAGACGCGGATGCCACCGGAAGACGCGAACATCTGATCCGGCGGGGACATGCTACGGCGCACGACCGCGGGTGGCGGCCTGCGGAACGGCTCAGTACGTGGTGAACGCGGTCGTGACGGCGGCGGCGACGGTCATCAGCACCAGCCCGAAGCCGACCCGCCATCCGTAGCCGGCACCGCCGCTGGTGAACGCCAGCAGGGTCTTGGCCAGCGTCGTGGAGGCGAGCAGCGCGACCAGGGCCCAACGCGCCTCCACCGGGGAAATTTCGCCGAGGCTTGCCAGCCGGGCGATGGTGGCGCCGGCGGCGTGCAGTTCGGCCAGCGCCGCGATCGCCGCGCCGAGCATCGCTCCCGCTTCGCCGAACAGCCGCAACAGCACTTCGGAAAGCAGCATCACCAGCGCGATCAGCAGGGCGATCAGCATCGCGTGGGTCAGGTGGAAGGCGCGCGCACTGGAATCCCCCTGCGGGTCGCCGGTTTCCGTGCTGCGCAACAGGCCGGTGGCGGCCACGAGCAGCAGGCCGGCGGCGGCGGCGGCCATCGGCCAGGCTGCTGCCAGCGCCAGCGCAGGGGATACCGTGCCGACCACCGCCACGAGCAGCAGCAGCGAGGCCAGGTTGGCCAGCAGCGCGGCCGCCGCCGCGGGGCGCTGCATCGCCGGATGCTTGCGCCCCCGTTGGCCGAAGCTGACCACCGCCGCGGTCGAAGAGGCGAAACCGGAGAAGAAGCCCGCCACCGGCAGGCCGCGTCGCGTGCCGACCGCGCGGCCGGCGACGTGGCCAAGCATGCCCACCGCCATGATCAACACCACGATCCGCCACAACATCGACAACTGCAGGACACCCCACGGATCCACCGGCTCGTCCGGCAGCAGCGGCAGCACGACCAGCGCGGCCGCGGCCAGCACCAGCCCATCCTGCATCTCCGTTTCACTGATCAGGTCGCGGCTGAGCCGGCGCAGCGGCGCCTTGGCCCAGAGCAGGATCGCCACCACCACGCCCAGCGCAGCGGCCAGCGCGTGTGCCTGCTGCGCCAGCGCGCCGAGCAGCACGGTGACCAGCATTGCGACCTCGCCGGTCAGGCCGGGATCACGCTCGCGGCTGATCCGGTAGCTGGCAAGGCCCAGCAGCGCGACCGCCAACAGCGTCACCAGTAGTGTCGCGGTTCCGAAGCCGGCCGCCAGCGCGCCGGCCAGGGCCAGCAGCGTGTGCGTGCGCACGCCGGCCATGCCGATGCGCTCGGCATGTTGCCGCTCGCGCACCGCGCCGATCAGCAGGCCGATGCCCAGGGCCGTGGCCAGGCCGGTGGGGGCTGCGTTCCAGTCCATCGCCATTGCCGGCCTCAGCCGCGTTCGCGCTCGATCGCGCGCCAGCCGATGTCGTTGCGGTGGAACTCGTTGGCCCAGTGGATCGCGTCGACGCCGGCATATGCACGTTCCTGCGCATCGGACACCGAGTCGCCCAGCGCGGCCACGCACAGCACGCGGCCACCGGCGCTGACCACGTTCCCGGCCGCATCCAGCGCGGTGCCGGCGTGGAACACTTTCGCCCCGACCGGGACGGCATTCAGGCCGCCGATCACGTCGCCGGTCACCGGGCTTTCCGGATAGGGGCGCGCGGCCATCACCACGCCCAGCGAAGGACGCCGATCCCATTGCGCCTGCGTCTCGTGCAGGCGGCCGTCGATCGCCGCCTCGACCAGTTCGACCAGGTCCGACTGCAGGCGCAGCATCACCGGCTGGGTCTCCGGATCGCCGAAGCGCACGTTGAACTCGATCACCTTCGGCGCGCCGGAGGCGTCGATCATCAGGCCCGCGTAGAGGAAGCCGGTGAAGGGCACGCCATCCTCGATCATGCCCTGCACGGTCGGTTCCACGACCTCGCGCATCACCCGCGCATGCACGTCGGCGGTAACCACCGGCGCGGGCGAGTAGGCGCCCATGCCGCCGGTATTGGGACCGGTGTCGCCGTCGCCAACGCGCTTGTGGTCCTGGCTGGTCGCCATCGGCAGCGCGGTGCGACCGTCGACCATCGAGATGAAGCTGGCCTCCTCGCCTTCGAGGAATTCCTCGATCACCACGCGCGCGCCGGCTTCGCCGAATGCATTGCCCGAGAGCATGTCGCGTACCGCGGCCTCGGCCTCGTCCAGGGTCATGGCCACGATCACGCCCTTGCCAGCGGCCAGGCCGTCGGCCTTGACCACGATCGGCGCACCCTTCTCGCGGAGGTAGGCGAGCGCGGCATCGATGTCGGTATGCACCGCATAGAACGCGGTCGGGATGCCATGGCGGGCGAGGAAGTCCTTGGCGAACGCCTTGCTGCCTTCCAGCTGCGCGGCGGCGGCAGTGGGGCCGAAGATGCGCAGGCCCGCCGCGCGGAAGCGGTCCACCACTCCGGCCACCAGCGGTATCTCCGGGCCGACCACGGTCAGCGCCACGCCTTCGTCCTGCGCGAGCTTCAGCAATCCGTCGATGTCGGTGACCTTGACCGGTACGTTGCGGCACGCCGCCTCGGTGGCGGTACCGGCGTTGCCCGGTGCGACGATCACCTCCGACACGCGCGGCGACTGCGCCAGCTTCCACGCCAGCGCGTGCTCGCGGCCACCGGATCCGATCACGAGGACTTTCGACATGCGGGCTGACTCGGCACCAGGGGGAGCGCGATTCTAGCGCGGTGGACGCGTCTCCCGGCCGGCGCGGCACGGGTTCGAAACTGTTTCAGTCGTACTCGTGGTGGCCGAACGCCGCGTGCAGCACGACTTCCCCGGCCGAACCGGCATCGGTGAAGCGCAACGCCTGGAACGCGCCCTCCGGGCTGGCGGGCAGGGTCAGCAGCGGGTCGGGCCGGAAGCCGAAGCGCCCGTAGTACTCCGCATCGCCCAGCACGACGCAGCCGTTGGCTTCGCGTTCCTCGAGCATGCGCAGGCCGGCCCGGACCAGCGCGCCACCGATGCCGTGGCCCTGGTCGGCTGGATCCACCGCCAACGGGCCGAGCACGTACCAGCGGTCGCCATCGCGCGACGGGCGCGCCGGCGAGAATGCGATGTGGCCGGCGACGCGACCATCGATGTCGGCCACCAGCGATACGACCAGCGCATGGTCGGCGCGCAGGGTGTCGACCGTGCGGCTTTCCAGCTTGCCCTCGCCCGGACTGCCGGCGAAGGCCTTGCGGACCAGGTCATGGATCGCATCGATGTCGTCCGGGCTTTCCTCGCGGATCCACATGGCGACCGCCTCCACAGGATGGATGCGGCAAGCCTAGCCGGTCACGCGCCCCGGCGCGTTACGCCGGCGGTACGACGCGGGCGTGGCGCCGGCGCCAGGAGCGCGGCGCAGGCCCAAGGCGGCCAACCTCAGTGCCGGAAATGCCGCACGCCGGTGAACACCATGGCGATGCCATGCTCGTCGGCCGCGGCGATGACCTCGGCATCGCGCATCGAGCCGCCGGGCTGGATCACCGCCTTGATCCCGGCCGCGGCGGCGGCGTCGATGCCGTCGCGGAACGGGAAGAACGCATCGGAGGCCATCACCGAGCCTTCGACCACCAGGTCGGCGTCGGCAGCCTTGATCCCGGCGATGCGCGCCGAATACACCCGGCTCATCTGCCCGGCGCCCACGCCAATGGTGCGCAGGTCCCTGGCGTAGACGATCGCGTTGGACTTGACGAACTTGGCCACCCGCCAGGCGAACAGCAGGTCGCCCAGTTGCGCCTCGGTCGGGGCGATCTTCGTGACCACCTTCAGCTCGCCCGCGCTCATGCCGCGGTTGTCGGAGGACTGCAGGAGCAGGCCCGATCCCACGCGCTTGGAGTCGTAGTTGTTCAGGCCGGCGCCGTGCGGAATGCGCAGCACGCGCACGTTGGCCTTCTTCTTCGCGTAATCCAGCGCGCCGTCCTCGTAGTCCGGCGCGATCAGCACCTCGACGAACTGGCGGTCCAGGATCGCCTTGGCGGTGGCCGCATCGAGGCGGCGGTTGAAGGCGAGGATGCCGCCGAACGCAGAGGTCGGATCGGTGGCGTACGCCAGTTCGTAGGCCTGGCCGACATCGGCCGCCACGGCCACGCCGCATGGATTGGCATGCTTGACGATCACGCAGGCCGGCACGTCGAACTGGCGCACGCATTCCCAGGCCGCGTCGCTGTCGGCCAGGTTGTTGTAGCTCAGCTCCTTGCCCTGCAGCTGGGTGAAGGTGGCCAGCGTGCCCGGCACCGGATGCAGGTCGCGGTAGAACGCGCCGGACTGGTGCGGGTTCTCGCCATAGCGCAGGTCCATGACCTTCACGAAGGTCGAGTTCATCTGCGCCGGGTATTCGCTTCGCACCGGCACCTGGGCCGCGGCGTCGGCGACGGCCGACAGGTAGTTGCTGATCGCAGCGTCGTACTGGGCGACGCGGTTGAAGGCGGCCACCGACAGGGCGAAGCGGGTCGCCGACGACAGTGCGCCGCCGTTGGCCTGCAGTTCGGCCACTACGGCTGCGTACTGGTCGGGCGTGGTGGCCACCGCCACGCGGGCGAAATTCTTGGCCGCCGAGCGCAGCATCGCCGGGCCGCCGATGTCGATGTTCTCCACCGCGTCGGCCAAGGTGCAATCGGCCTTCGCGGTGACCGATTCGAACGGATACAGGTTGAGCACCAGCAGGTCGATCGCGCCGATGCCGTGCTGGGCCATGACCGCGTCGTCGATGCCGGCGCGGCCGAGCAGGCCGCCGTGGACCAGCGGATGCAGGGTCTTGACCCGTCCGTCCATCATTTCCGGGAAGCCGGTGACCTCGGCCACGTCCTTCACCGCCAGTCCGGCTTCGCGGATCGCCTTGGCCGTGCCGCCGGTGGAGAGCAGTTCGACGCCCTGGGCAGCGAGCGCGTGGGCCAGCTCGAGCAGGCCGGTCTTGTCGGAAACGGACAGCAGTGCCCGGCGCACGGGCAGGAATTCGGCAGTCATCGGAAAGAGGCGGTGCGGGGGAGGAGCGGAATTATAGCCGCCCGGCCGCCGCCGGCCCTGGACTGCACGCCGCCCGCGGCGGCGCGGCCGGCTCAGGCCAGGCCGTAGTCCTTCAGCTTCTTGCGCAGCGTGGCGCGATGGATGCCCAGCAATGCCGCGGCCCGGCTCTGGTTGCCCTCGCAGTGGTTGAGCACCTCCACGAACAACGGGATCTCCATTTCGCGCAGGACGATCTCGTAGACGTCGTTGGCGTCCACGCCATCCAGGTCACGCAGGTAGCGCCGGACCGACTGGGCCACGTGCTCGCGCAACGGCGGACGGGAAGCGGTGCGACCGGCGTCGGCACGGGAGGTGGCGTTCTGCTGCACGGAAGGTCCAGAGGAAAGCGGCGCGCGAGCGCGGGCCGGTGGAGCGGGGCAGGGGAGTCTAGCGCGGGAATCCGGTCGCTGCCATTGGCGGCGACGACCGGTCGCGCGTTCAGCGGAACTGGAACGAGAACGCCACTGTGCCCGGTGCCGGTTCCTGCACCACAAAGGTGATCTGGGCACTTTGTCCTGGAGCCAGCAGCGTGGCCGGTGCCGTGCCCAGGTAGTCCTGCGGCAGGAACACGCGGCTGCCGAGGACGCGGCCATCGGCATCGGAGAGTGCGAGTTGCAACGGCGGCCACGCCTGCGACCAGCGTGCGTCGTTGCGGAACGTCGCGTCCACGCGCAACGCGCCGGATGCGTGCGTCGCCGGCCGCACCTTGCGGTCGAGCATGGTGAATGCCGTGGGCTCGTGCCAGGGCGGCAGCGCGCAGCCCAGCGTTCCGCACACCGCTTCCACCAGCGGGCGCCAGCGCGGGTCTTCGGCCAGCCGTGCACGGTCGGCAAGCAGGATCTGCAGCGCGAGCAACAGCCCCAGCAGGACGATAAGGGGCCAGCGCCAGTGCGCGCGCCGGCGTGGCGCACCGGGCGACGCGAACGTGACGGCGGGCGCCGGGCCTGGGACCACGGGGGTCGCTTCCACGGTCGCAGTATTCGCGGCACCGGTGGATTCGCTCGCCACGCCGCCTTCGGCAGGTGCTTCCGCGGCATTGTCCGCGCTTGCGGGGTCGTCGAGCGGCCTGCCGTCCGACAGCAGCGCGGCCGTGTCGATCGTTGCGGCGCTGCCATGCTCCGGTCCGGTGTCCAGTCCCGATTCGGCGGACGCGACCGGTTCGCCGTCGGCCTGCAGCGCACGCCCGCATCGCGGGCAGTCCGCCGGCAACGGCCGCAGCTGCGGATGGTGGGCGACGAGGAACTGGCAGTGCGGGCAGGGAACGAACATGCGGCCTATTCAAACACGTTCAGGGATGTCGTCGATGGCGATCCTGGACGAAGCGGCACGCTCAGCGGCGCACGCCCTCGATCCGCAGCCAGTCCTCGTCGGTGGCGACCTGCAGGTCGTCGAACCAGGTGGCATAGCGCTGCAGCAGTTCCGGCTCCTGGCCGCGCAGGATGCCCGACAGGGCGATGCGTCCCCCCGGGGCGACGCGTGCGGCGAGGACTTCGGCCAGTGCATCCAGCGCGACGGCCAGGATGTTGGCCACCACCACCGGATAGGTCGCGGCCGGTTCGTCCTGCGGCAGGTACACCGCGAAGCGCTCGCCGACGTCGTTGCGCCGGGTGTTGTCCAGGCTGGCCAGCAGCGCCTGCGGGTCGTTGTCCACGCCTACCGCCTGCGCCGCGCCCAGCTTCAACGCGGCCAGGGCGAGGATGCCCGAGCCGCAACCGAAATCGAGCACGCGCGCGTCGCGCAGCAGCCCATCGCCGGCCAGTCGGTCGAGCCAGCGCAGGCACAGCGCCGTGGTCGGGTGCGTGCCCGAGCCGAAGGCCAAGCCCGGATCCAGGCGCACCACTGCCGCGTCGGCCACATCGGCTTCCGCGGGCAGCTCATGGTCCCAGGGCACGATCCAGGTGCGTGCGCCGAATCGCATCGGCTGGAACTGGTCCAGCCAGGCCCGTTCCCAGTCCTGGTCCTCGACCTTGCGGAAGGAGGCGGTGCTCCAGTCCAGGTCGGGATCGAAGGATTCCAGCGCGGCCAGCAGCGCGAGCGCATCGGTGTCCGCGTCGAACAGCGCATTGAGCACCAGCGCCTTCCACACCGGCGTCTGGCCCACGCCCGGCTCCAGGATCGCGCGTTCGTTGGGTGTGTCGGCGTCGGCGTCGAGCAGGGTGACCGCGAGCGCGCCCACATCCTCCAGCGCGCGTTCGTAGCGGGGCTGTTCGGCCTCGGTGCTGCGCAGGCTCAGTTCAAGGTAGGGCATGTCGGCGACGTTGCGTGGGCGGGTGCCGATTGTCTCACGCGGGATGCCCTGCCCCGCGCATCGCGAAGCCGGCGGGGTGATGGCTCGCTCCGCGCGCGGCGGAGCGGGCGAGCCCGCGCGTCAGCCCAGCGCGATCGACTTGTTCTTGCGTTCGGCCAGGCGCTTTTCCAGGTAATGGATGTTCTGGCCGCCGGCCTGGAATCCCTGGTCGCGCATGATCCTTTGCTGCAGCGGGATGTTGGTCTTGATCCCGTCCACCACCATCTCGCTCAGCGCCACGCGCATGCGTGCGATCGCCGTTGCGCGGTCGGGCGCGTGCACGATGAGTTTTCCGACCATCGAGTCGTAGTTCGGCGGTACGCGGTAGCCCTCGTAGATATGGGTGTCCACGCGCACGCCCGGGCCGCCCGGGGCATGGAAATGCTGGATCAGGCCGGGGCTGGGGATGAAGGTCTCCGGGTCCTCGGCGTTGATCCGGCACTCGATGGCGTGCCCTTCCATGACCACGTCCTCCTGCCGGATCGACAGCTTCCGCCCGGAGGCGATGCGCAGCTGTTCGGCCACCAGGTCGATGCCGGTGACCATCTCGGTGACCGGATGCTCGACCTGGATGCGGGTGTTCATCTCGATGAAGTAGAAATGGCCGTCCTCGTACAGGAACTCGAAAGTGCCCGCGCCGCGGTAGCCGATGCGCAGGCACGCTTCCACGCAGACCTTGCCGATCTGCGCGCGCTGCTCGGGGGTGATGCCCGGCGCCGGCGCCTCTTCGACGACCTTCTGGTGGCGGCGCTGCATCGAGCAGTCGCGTTCGCCCAGGTGGATCGCGTTGCCCTGGCCATCGGCGAGCACCTGGATTTCCACGTGGCGCGGATTCTCCAGGAACTTCTCCATGTAGACCTCGCCGTTGCCGAACGCGGCCTTGGCTTCGGTCTTGGTGGTCTCGATCGCGGCTTTCAGCGCGGCTTCGGCGTGGACCACGCGCATGCCGCGACCGCCGCCGCCACCGGCCGCCTTGATGATCACCGGATAGCCGATCTCGCGGGCGATCTTGGTGTTGGCGACGATGTCCTCGCCCAGCGGGCCGCCGGAGCCGGGCACGCAGGGCACGCCGGCCGACTTCATCGCCCGGATCGCCTCTACCTTGTCGCCCATCAGGCGGATCGTGTCGGCCTTGGGACCGATGAAGACGAAGCCGGATTGCTCGACGCGCTCGGCGAAGTCGGCGTTCTCGGAAAGGAAGCCATAGCCGGGGTGGATCGCCTGCGCGTCGGTGACCTCGGCCGCGGCAA
Organism: Pseudoxanthomonas daejeonensis; assembly: GCF_010093205.1. Classification (GTDB taxonomy): domain Bacteria; phylum Pseudomonadota; class Gammaproteobacteria; order Xanthomonadales; family Xanthomonadaceae; genus Pseudoxanthomonas; species Pseudoxanthomonas daejeonensis. The sequence goes on along the minus strand of NZ_PDWN01000005.1, from coordinate 195,923 downwards.
TGATCGAGGCCATGTTGAGGTAGCTGTCGGTCGAGGGCGCAGGACCGATACAGACCGACTCGTCGGCCATGGCCACGTGCTTGAGGTTGCGGTCAACGGTGGAGTGCACGGCGACGGTGCGGATGCCCATCGCGTGGCAGGCGCGCAGGATCCGCAGCGCGATCTCGCCGCGGTTGGCGATGACGACTTTGTCGAGCATGGGGTGCTCCTCAGCCGATCACGAACAGCGGCTGGTCGAACTCGATCGGCTGGCCGCTCTCGCACAGGATCGCGACCACGGTGCCGCCGACGTCGGCCTCGATCGGGTTGAACATCTTCATCGCTTCGATGATGCCGAGGGTCTCGCCGGCCTTGACCTGCTGGCCGACCGACACGAAGACCGGCTTGTCCGGGGCCGGGGCCGAGTAATAGGTGCCGACCATCGGCGCGCGGACCACGTGGCCCGGGGGCAGGTCGGCGCCGGGCTTGGCGGTGCCGCCGGTGGCCGATTCGGTCGGCGAGCTCATCGGCATCGGCGCGGCGGCAGCCACGGGCGAGCGCACTTCCAGCGCGGCGGCCGGGGCGGCCACGGCCACGCCGGTCGGGATGCGCGACAGGCGCACGCTCTCCTCGCCTTCCTTGATCTCGATTTCGGCGAGGTTGGATTCTTCGAGCAGGTCGATGAGTTTCTTGATCTTGCGCAGGTCCATGGTGGCCTCTGGGTGTTGCAGGAAGTTGGGAATCAGCCCGGCAGCCGCGCCAGCGCGGCGTCCAGGGCGTAGCGGTAGCTGTCGGCGCCGAAGCCGCAGACCACGCCCACCGCCTTGTCGCTGAAATAGCTGTGCTGGCGGAAGGGTTCGCGGGCGTGCGGGTTGGACAGGTGGATCTCGATGAAGGGGATGGCCACCGCCGCCAGCGCATCGCGCAGGGCGACCGAGGTATGGGTGAAGGCGGCCGGGTTGATCAGGATGAAAGCGGTGCCGTCGGTGCGGGCGGCCTGGACGCGATCGACCAGGGCATGCTCGGCATTGGACTGGAAGGACTCCAGCGCATGCCCGGCCGCAGCGGCGCGGGTGGCCAGGGCGGCATCGATGTCGGCCAGCGTGGTGCGCCCGTAGACCTCCGGCTCGCGGGTGCCGAGCAGGTTGAGGTTGGGGCCGTGCAGGACCAGCAGTTGGGCCATCGGGGTTGCGGAACCGGAAAGGGCGGCAGTCTGCGCGAAGGCGCCATTACTGTAAAGTTCGACGAAGATCAGCGTGTTTCAAGCAAATGCTTGAATCCGCGGCGGCGTCCGGCGCAGCGCTTTGCGGGGGCGGATTTCAGTCGTGAAGCCTCGATGGAGCCCGAAAACGCGGCATCGCTACCGGGCCGACACCGGTGTTCCGGGGCGAGCTCGTGGCCTCGGGCAGCGTGGGTCCAGGTGCCGCCCTTGGCGCGTCCGGTCGCGGTCATGCCCGCTTCCGCAGGCGCAAGAACGGGTTCAGGGCTCAGTGCCTGGCCCAGCCCTCGATCTCGCCGTGCTCGAACGGACCCAGTTTCTGCTTCACCACGCGACCGCTCGCATCGACCAGCACGGTGTAGGGCAACAGGCCGCGGGTATTGCCGAGCCAGACGCTGGCATCGGCCGGACCCGGGGTCTCGAGCAGGATCGGGTAATCCACGGGCACGCGGGCCAGGAAGCCAGCGACACCTTCCGGCGTATCCAGGGCCAGGCCGACCACCTGCACGCCGGTCGGGCCTTGCGCACGGGCGTAGCGTTGCAGCTCCGGCATCTCCTCGACGCAGGGACCGCACCAGCTGGCCCAGACGTTGACCAGCAGCGGGCGCCCGGGCGCGATCGTGGCCAGTTCGACGATCTTCCCGTCCATTCCGGCGAGCCGGATGTCGGGGAGCGGGTCGCCGGGCCGGGCGGGCTGGACATCTGCGGGCGGCTTCGGGGCGGTGGCGTCGGCCATGGCCTGCAGCGCGCGCTGCCCGGCTTCGCTGTCCTGGAGCGGGCTGCGTCCATGCCACAGGCCGGCGAGCAGGCCGATCGCGCCGGCGCCTGCGGCGACCAGCAGCAGCCGTCGGGAGGGGCTCACCGTGCGGCCGCGCGCAGCAACGCGTCCTCGGCGATCGCCTGGGTCAGTACCGGCGGCAGCACCGCCGGCGGTGCGCCGGGACCATAGACCACGTAAAGCGGCACGCCGACCGCCTTGTGTTCCTCGAGGAAGGCGCTGATCGCCGGATCGGCATTGGTCCAGTCGCCGCGCATGTAGGTCGCGCCGGTGCGCGCGAGCAGGTCCCCGAAGGCCTGGCTGGACAGGACGCTGCGCTCGTTGGCCTTGCAGGTCACGCACCAGTCGGCGGTCATGTTGACGAACACGACGCGGTTGTCGGCGCGCAGGCGGTCCAGCGCTTCGGACGAGTAGGCGAGCACGCCGCTGTCGCTGGCCTTTGCCGCCGGCGGTTCCAGCCGGGTCACCGCCCACACCGGCACCAGCGCGACCAGCGCCAGTCCCAGCGCCAGTCCGGCCGCCACGCGCGGTCCGCGCCAGCGGCTGCGTTCGAACCACCACAGCGCCAGCGCCAGGACAGTGATGCCAACGAGGACCAGCGCCACCGCGTCCACCCCGCGCTGGCGACCCAGGATCCACAGCAGCCAGATCGCGGTCAGGTACATCGGGAAGGCGAGCAGCTGCTTGAGCGTCTCCATCCACGCGCCGGGCTTCGGCAGCCGCCGTGCCAGCGCGGGAACGAAGCCGATCAGCAGGAACGGCAGCGCCAGCCCCAGGCCCAGGGCCAGGAACACCAGCATCCCGGCCAGCGCCGGTGCGGCGAACGCATAGGCCAGCGCAGGGCCCATGAAGGGGGCGATGCACGGGCTGGCCACGACGCAGGCCAGCACGCCGGTGAGGAAGTCGCCGGCCGGCCCGCTGCGTGGCGCCGCCAGGCCGCCGCCGATGCCGCCGCCCAGGGTGAACACGCCCGACAGGCTCAGGCCGACCGCGAACATCAGGTAGGCCATCGCCGCCACGAACCAGGGCTGCTGCAGCTGGAAGCCCCAGCCGGCCGCCTGCCCGGCGGCACGCAGCGCCACCACCAGCGCGCCGACCGCGGCGAAGGCGACCAGCACCCCGGCGGTGTACCAGAGCGCATGCCGGCGCGCGTGCTCCGGGCTGCCGCCGCTCTGGGCCAGGCCGAGCGCCTTGAGCGAGAGGATCGGCAGCACGCAGGGCATCAGGTTCAGCAGCAGGCCGCCGAGCAGGGCCAGCAGCAGGATGCCGGCGAGCCGGGGCGGGGCGGTGGTCGGTGGCGCGCGCGTGCGCAGCTCGTTGCCGGCCGAGGCATCGGGGCGGGTCGCCTCGGTGGCCCCGTCCTCCGATGGGGTCGGGAGCGGTGCCGTCGCCGGGCCAGCATCCTCCGTGCTGGCAGGATCCGCGACCGCCACGCCTGCATCGTCCGCGCCGGGCGCTATGGCATCGGTATCCACGCGTCCCGCCGGCAGGTCCACCGGCAGGCGCCGGGTCATCGGCGGATAACAGATGCCGTCGGTCTGGCAGCCCTGGAAGGTCGCCACCAGGGTGACCTGGGCCGGTCGCGGATGGGTGCGCCGCACCGGCAGGTCCACCTCGACCGGTTCGAAGAAGACCATCACCTCGCCGAAGTGCTCGTCCCGGTGGCGCGCGCCCTGGGGCCAGCGTGGTGGCTGCGCGTGCAGGCCGGGATCGCCTTCCAGTTCGAAATGGCTGCGGTCGCGATAGATGTAATAGCCGGGCGCCGGCTGCATCCGCACCAGGATCCGGTTGCCGCCGTCGGCGATCGCATCGATGGCGAACGCCTGTGCCTCGGGCAATGCCTGCTGGCCCGGCAGCTGCAGGCCGCGCGCCGGGCCGCTCGCGCCGGTCAGGCCCGGCAAGCCTTTCTGCGAGGCTGGCGTGGGCAGGCCCGCCTGCGGGGCAGCGCCCCCGGCCGGCAGCGCCACCTGCAGGCGCCGTGTCTGTGGCGGATAGCAGATCCCGATGTCCGCGCAGCCCTGGTACTTGACCTCCAGCTGCACGGGACCGGGCCCCGTGGCATTGCCGGGCAGGGTGGCGACCAGTTCGCCGCGGTAGGTTTCCACCGGGCCGAAGAACTCGTCGGTGTGGCGCGCACCGTCGGGCAGCTGCAGGGCGCCTGCGGCGAAACCGGCGCCGGCCTTCACCGCGGTGCGGTGCCGGTACAGGTAGTAGCCGTCGGCGACCTTCCAGCGGACTTCGATGCGGTCGCGGGACGGCGCGCTTGCGGTGAGCACGAAGGCCTCGTCGACCGGTAGCAGGTCGTTCCCGTCGACCGCCAGGGCCGGCAGCGCGGCCAGCAGCACGGGCAGGGCCAGCAGCAGGCGCCGCAACGGAGCGGGGATCAGGCAACGGAGCAGGGCAGGCATCGGATGGGGTTCACTCACGAGTGGCGTCGGCCACCCAGTCGAGGTAGGCGGGCAGGCCGGCGGCGGCTTCGACCGCCACGATTTCGGGGAGTTCATACGGATGCAGCTCGCGCAGCCGTTCGACCAGCGCGGGCAACTGCTCGGCCGGTGTCTTGGCCAGCAACAGCACCTCGTCGGCCTGCTCGACCACGCCCTGCCAGCGATACACCGAGCGCATCGGCGGCAGCACGCTCACGCAGGCGGCCAGCCGCGCCTCGACCAGGGTGGTGGCCAGGCGCTGGGCGGTATCGGGGTCGGGGCAGCTGCAGAACACGAGGTGGACCGGCATGACGGGAAGTGTACCGGGCCGCTGGGCGATCCCAGACGCGCGCGCCTCGCGCATCGCCCCTTGAAAGGCCGGGGCCGGCGCCCCATCTGCTCCTGCATCCGGTCAAGACCGGGTCCTGTCCGCCCGCGGTGCTGGCAGTCGCTGTGTCCGAGTGCTAGTCTAGCCGCCCTTTTTCCAACCCAGTCAATCACTTGAGAGGGATTGAAACATGAGCAACATCAAGCCGCTGTACGACCGCGTCGTCATCAAGCGTACCGAGGAAGAGAAGGTGTCCGCCGGGGGCATCGTGATTCCGGACTCCGCCACCGAGAAGCCGATCAAGGGCCAGGTCGTCGCCGTGGGCGAGGGCAAGGTGTTCGACAACGGCAACGTGCGCGCGCCGAAGGTCAAGGTCGGCGACCAGGTGCTGTTCGGCAAGTACGCCGGCACCGAGGTCAAGCTCGACGGCACCGAGTACCTGGTGGTGAAGGAAGACGACATCTTCGCCGTGCTGGGCTGAGCGCCCGCCGCTTCCCGCCTTTCAAATCCGCATTCACAGAACTGAGGTAATTCGACAATGGCTGCCAAGGAAATCCGTTTCGGTGAAGACGCCCGCGCGCGCATGGTGCGCGGCGTCAACATCCTCGCCAACGCCGTCAAGGCGACCCTGGGCCCGAAGGGCCGCAACGTCGTGCTCGAGAAGAGCTACGGCGCCCCGACGATCACCAAGGACGGCGTGTCCGTCGCCAAGGAGATCGAGCTGGCCGACAAGTTCGAGAACATGGGCGCGCAGATGGTCAAGGAAGTCGCTTCCAAGACCTCCGACAACGCCGGCGACGGCACCACCACCGCCACCGTGCTGGCCCAGGCGCTGATCCGCGAAGGTTCCAAGGCGGTCGCCGCCGGCATGAACCCGATGGACCTCAAGCGCGGCATCGACAAGGCCGTCGTGGCCGCCGTGGCCGAGCTGAAGAAGATCAGCAAGCCCACCGCCGACGACAAGGCGATCGCCCAGGTCGGCACCATCTCGGCCAACTCCGACGAGTCGATCGGCAACATCATCGCCGACGCGATGAAGAAGGTCGGCAAGGAAGGCGTGATCACGGTCGAGGAAGGCTCGGGCCTGGAGAACGAGCTGGACGTGGTCGAGGGCATGCAGTTCGACCGCGGCTACCTGTCGCCGTACTTCATCAACAACCAGCAGTCGCAGAGCGCCGACCTGGATGACCCGTTCATCCTGTTGCACGACAAGAAGATCTCCAACGTGCGCGACCTGCTGCCCGTGCTCGAGGGCGTGGCCAAGGCCGGCAAGCCGCTGCTGATCGTGGCCGAGGAAGTCGAGGGCGAAGCCCTGGCGACCCTGGTGGTCAACACCATCCGCGGCATCGTCAAGGTCGTGGCGGTCAAGGCCCCGGGCTTCGGCGACCGTCGCAAGGCGATGCTGGAAGACATGGCCACCCTGACCGGCGGCACCGTGATTTCCGAGGAAGTGGGCCTGCAGCTGGAGAAGGCCACGATCAAGGACCTGGGCCGCGCCAAGAAGGTGCAGGTTTCCAAGGAGAACACCACCATCATCGACGGCGCCGGCGACACCGCGGCGATCGAGTCGCGCATCAAGCAGATCAAGGCGCAGATCGAAGAGACATCTTCGGACTACGACCGCGAGAAGCTGCAGGAGCGCGTGGCCAAGCTGGCCGGCGGCGTGGCGGTGATCAAGGTCGGTGCCTCGACCGAGATCGAGATGAAGGAAAAGAAGGCGCGCGTCGAAGACGCCCTGCACGCGACCCGTGCGGCCGTCGAGGAAGGCGTGGTCCCGGGCGGCGGCGTGGCCCTGGTCCGTGCGATCAGCGCGATCGGCGACCTGAAGGGTGCCAACGAAGACCAGACCCACGGCATCCAGATCGCCCTGCGCGCGATGGAAGCCCCGCTGCGCGAGATCGTCACCAACGCCGGCGAAGAGCCCTCCGTGATCCTGAACAAGGTCAAGGAAGGCACGGGCAACTTCGGCTACAACGCCGCCAACGGCGAGTTCGGCGACATGGTCGAGTTCGGCATCCTGGATCCGACCAAGGTCACCCGTTCGGCGCTGCAGAACGCCGCTTCGATCGCGGGCCTGATGATCACCACCGAAGCGATGGTGGCCGAGGCCCCGAAGAAGGACGAGCCGGCGATGCCGGGCGGCGGCGGCATGGGCGGCATGGGCGGCATGGATTTCTGATCCAGTCCCACCCGCGACAACGTGACATGGAAACCCCGCCGCAAGGCGGGGTTTTCTTTTGCTGGTGCGGCATGTCCCCGGATGCATTCCGCACCCTCGATGTTGCCCCTGAAACGGTTGCGTGGCCTGGAGGCGGCTGTTATCAATGGCCCCGTGAACACGCCGTGCGCCCGCTTTTATCGCTGGTATTACTTTCCCAAGCCACCGGCGGAGGAAGGGGTACGCGCGTTCTGAAGTTCGATCCACAGAACACATCCCCTGAAAGCCGCCAGAGACCTGGCGGCTTTTTTGTCGCCAGTCTCCGGCGGGAAACGAGACAAGCCCCCAGGAGCATTCCCCCATGGCCCCCCACACCGACGACCTGCGCATCCGCCGCATCGATGCGCTGGTTTCCCCCGCGCAGCTGATCGCCGAGCTTCCCTGCAACGACGAAGCTTCCGACACCGTCGCCGATGCGCGGCGCGCGCTGCACCACATCCTGCACGGCGAGGACGACCGCCTGGCGGTGGTGATCGGTCCGTGCTCGATCCACGACCCGGTCGCGGCGATGGAGTACGCGCGCAAGTTGCGCCCGTTGCGGGATGCGCTTGGCGATGCACTGGAGATCGTGATGCGCGTGTACTTCGAGAAGCCGCGCACCACCGTGGGCTGGAAGGGGCTGATCAACGATCCGGACCTGGATGGCAGCTTCAACATCAACAAGGGCCTGCATGTCGGCCGCGCGCTGCTGCGCGACATCAACCTGCTCGGTTTGCCCGCCGGTTGCGAGTACCTGGACACGATCTCGCCGCAGTACATCGCCGACCTCGTCGCCTGGGGCGCGATCGGGGCGCGCACCACCGAGAGCCAGATCCACCGCGAGATGGCCTCGGGCCTGTCGTGCCCGGTCGGCTTCAAGAACGGGACCGACGGCAACGTGCGCATTGCCGCCGATGCGGTCATGGCAGCGTCGCATCCGCATCATTTCCTGGCGGTGACCAAGGACGGACGTTCGGCGATCGCCGCCACCGCCGGCAATCCGGACGGCCACGTGATCCTGCGCGGCGGCAAGGCACCCAACTACGACGCCGCCGGGGTGCAGGCCGCCAGCGACGCGCTCGCCAAGGCCGGCCTTCCGGCACGCCTGATGATCGATGCCAGCCACGCCAACAGCGGCAAGAATCCCGACAACCAGCCCGCCGTGGTCGAGGACATCGCGCGCCAGGTGGAAGGCGGCGACCGGCGCATCATCGGAGTCATGGTCGAGAGCCACCTGGTCGGTGGCCGCCAGGAACTGGTCGACGGCGGCGTGCTCGCCTACGGCCAGAGCATCACCGACGGTTGCCTGGACTGGGAGCGTTCGCTGGGCGTGCTCGAGCGGCTCGCGCAGGCAGTGCGCGTGCGGCGCGCCAGCGCCGGCGGCGTGGCGGCCTGAGCCTGCCGGCAGGCCGGGGGCGGCCTGCGTAGTTCTACGCATGTGCGCAGCACCTGCATTCGCGGTAGCGTGAACACGCCCCGCCGCAGAAAGGTCGTTGGCCATGGAAGCACGCGCTTGGACGTTTGACGCGGTACGGGAGAAGGCCCGCCAGGGCAGGACCCGATGGCGGATGTTCTGGAACGATCGGCCACGCTGGCTTCGGCGCACGGTCTGGACGCTGCTGGTCGCCTACGGGGCCTATTTCCTGCTGGGCAACCTGTTCCTCAACACGCCACTGGGCCCGTGGGCGGCCAACCGCAAGCCGGAGAAATTCCAGGCGCAGTGGGGTCGGGCGCTCACGCTCTATCCCGGTCACGTCATCGCGCGGGATGTCCGCCTGCAGGGGCAGGTCCGCAAGCTTTCCTGGGACGTGCAGGCGCAGCGCGTCAGCGGGCGCCTGGCGTTGTGGCCGTTGCTGCGCAAGGAGGTTCGCGTACCGTCGATAGCCGCCACCGGCGTGGCTGGCGGTGCGCGGCATGTCGCACGCAACCTCGAACCGCCACCGCCACGCGAAGGTGGATGGACGCTCCTGTTCGACCGGATCGCGGCCGACCACGTGCTGCGCGGCCACTTCGACGAACTCGTGCTGGAGGGGGACGGCCAGGCCGTGTTCGGGTTCTCCAAGCAGTTGCGCGGCGGGGCGATGCAGATCCTGCCTTCGTCGGTGCATTTCGACAGCGTGCGCCTGCTTGCCGATGGCGACGAGCTGCTGGATGGGGTGCGCCTGGACGGCAGCTTCTCGATGAAGCGCCACACGCGTGCGCAGGCGCCGGGCATGCGCAAGCTGGCGCTGACCGACGGCGCGCTGTCGATCGATGGCAAGGGTTCTTCGCTGCGCGGCTACTTCGACCCGCAAGGCAAGTTCCGGATCACCACCACGCCAGGCGGGGGCGAGCTGCATGCACAACTGGAAATGCGCGATGGGGTGCTCCAGCCCGGCGGCACGTTGAGCTGGACCGCGCCCATGCACGGCGTCGGCGTGACCGGTGCGCCGCTGGGCGGCGCGCTGCAGGTGCAGGCCAGCGTGGACCAGGACATCGCGCTGCGACTGCAGGTGCCCCAGCGCGAGGGCGGCATCCTGGACCTGGACGCGGAGCTGCGCTTGCAGGGCCGCGAATTGCCGACCCAGGACGGATTGCTCTCCGTGCTGCCACGCGCCTCGGGGCACCTGGTCGGGCACTGGCACTTCCCGTCGCTGGGGTGGGTCACGACGATGTTCAACGCGCCGCCGTGGTTGAGGCTGGACGGTTCCGGCGACCTGATCGCCGACCTGCGCCTGGACGAGGGCCGGCCGGCGCCGGGCAGCCACATCGAGTTGCCGCAGGTCGCGGTGGCGGCCACGGTCATGGACAACCAGATCAGCGGCCAGGGTCGCGTCCGTGCCGACCTGGTCACTTCAGCCGAAGGCACGCTGCAGACCCAGCTGGCCGTGCACCTGGATGGATATTCGATCGCAGGCGGTCCTGCGGCGGCGCCGTATGCCAAGGGCACCGACCTGCAGCTGGACCTGACCGTCGACGGCATGCCCGCGCGCGGGGAGGCGCTGGGCGCGACCACCGCGCACCTGCGTTTCGCCGGCGCGCAGGTGCCGGACCTGCGGGTCTACAACCGGTTCCTGTCCGAGCAGATGCGCATCGAAGGCGGCAGTGGTACCGCCAGCGCGGACCTGAAGCTGGATGGCAGCGGCGGCATCGGCCATGGCGTGGTCAGTGTGCAGGGACACGGCGCGCGGATGTCGATGGGCGGGCATGCGTTGAAGGGCGATGTCGAACTGGATGCGCGCCTGCAACGTGCCGATCTGCAGCAACGCCAGTTCGACCTCGATGGCAGCCAGGTGCGGCTGCACAACGTGAGCTTCCGCAATGCGGACGGGCAGTCGCGCACGGGCTGGTGGACCAAGGTCGACCTGCCCAGTGCGCGGATCGATCTGGCCGCATCCAGTTCGGTATCCGGCAAGGTCGAAGTGCAGGCGCGCGACGTGGGCTTCCTGATCGACCTGTTCGGCAGCGGGCGCAGTTACCCGCGCTGGATGGACCGGCTGGTCGATTCCGGGCAGGTCCAGGCCCGCGCCCGCGTGCACTGGCAGGACGAGGCGCTGGTACTGGACAGGGTGCACGCCAGCAATGACCGCTACGAGGTCATGGCGCGGCTGCGATTGGCCGGCGGCGAACGGAAGGGGCAGCTGTTCGCGCGTTCGGGCCTGCTTTCGGCCGGCGTCGACCTTCGGAACGGCCAGCGCGAGATGCACCTGATTCGTGCCCGGGAATGGTTCGACGCGCAGCCGCACCTGCTCCAGTGACCCCGTTCGAACGCCCTGTCACCGGTGTCAATTTGCGGATTGTGCCTATTCAGTTTTAAGGGGAAAAACCGCAGAAATTGAACCTGCCGGTGCTGTTTTGCAGTGCAGCGTGCAATGCATCTAACGAGTCCTTCACGATGGTCCCGCATCCCGACGTGGGGGAGGGAGCAGGCCCGCTGGCAGTTCGCTGCAAGCGGGCTTTTTTTTCCCGCGCCCCGGCAAGGGGCCTTTCCGGAAGCTGGCCGGGTGCCCGGAGACGCCGGGGCTGCATGCCACAATCGCGGCGATGAGTACGCCGCCCGGACCCACGCCCGACCCGCCTTCCGATGTCCGCGAGCGCATCGGCGCCCGCGCGCTGGCGACGCTGGCGGCCTCCTCGCCGCGCCACGGCGCCCTGCTCGAAATGCCGGGCCTGCGCGAGCGCGTGGCACGCGTGGCGCTGGCCAGCGATTTCGCGATCGAGACCCTGCGTCGCCAGCCGGCACTGCTCGAGCACCTGGCGCAGGCCGATCCGGGTCCGTTGCCCGAGCCGGTCCTCGATCCCGCACGGCCGCCGGACTGGCCGGCGCAGCTGCGCCAGTACCGGACAGCCATGTCCACGCGACTGGTCTGGCGCGACGTGCTGGGCCTGGACGATGTCGACGCCACCCTGGCCGGAAGCACGCGGCTGGCAGAGGACTGCCTGCGCCTGGCGCTGGAGGCGGTCGAGGGCGAGTTCGCCGAGCGCCACGGCGTGGTGCGCGATGCCGGCGGCACTGCGCAGCGACTGGTCGTTTTCGGCCTGGGCAAGCTGGGCGGCGCCGAGCTGAATTTTTCGTCGGACGTCGACCTGGTCTACGCCTATCCCCACGATGGCGAGTCCGATGGCCGTCGCGCGCTGGCCGCGGAGGACTACTTCGCGCGGCTCGGGCAGCGCCTGGCCAAGCTGCTCGACGAGATGACCGCCGACGGCTTCTGCCATCGCGTCGACCTGCGCCTGCGGCCCTTCGGCAACGCCGGCCGGGTGGCGTGGTCGTTCGCGGCGATGGACCAGTACTTCCAGCGCGAAGGCCGCGACTGGGAGCGCTACGCCTGGCTCAAGGCGCGCACGGTGGCGGGCGACATCGCCGCCGGCGAGGCCTGGCTGGAGACGCTGCGGCCCTTCATCTACCGCCGCTATCTCGACTACACCGCACTGGACGGACTGCGCACGATGAAGGCCGCGATCGTGGCCGAGATGCAGCGCCGCGACATGGCCGACGACCTCAAGCGCGGCCCCGGCGGCATCCGCGAGATCGAATTCCTGGTGCAGTCGCTGCAGCTGATCCGCGGCGGGCGCGAGTCTTCGCTGCGCGGACGCCAGTTGCTGCCGGCGCTGCAGGCGCTGGTGGACGCCGGGCAGGTCGCGCCCGAGCATGGGCTCAACCTCGCCCGGGCCTACTGTTTCCTGCGCCGGCTCGAGAACCGGGTGCAGATGCTGCGCGACGCGCAGACCCACGCGCTGCCCGGCAGCGACGAGGATCGACAGCGCCTGGCGCTGGCCCTCGATTACGCGGGCTGGGATGCGCTGCAGCAGGACCTGGCGCAGTGCCGCGCCGGCGTGTCGGCGGAGTTCGACGCGCTGCTCGTGCCGCGGCGTGGCGAAGCGGCGCCCGATGCGCTTGAAAGCTACTGGCGCGCGCTGCCCGAGGGCGGTGAGCCGCAGGTGCTGGCCGATTCGGGCTTCGGCGATGCGGCCGCGGCCGACGCCTCGCTGCGCGACTTCGCCCGTGGCAACGGCGTGCGCGCCCTGTCCGATGCGGCGCGTGCGCGGCTGGACCGGGTGGTGCCCGCTTTGCTGGGTGCGGCCGCCCGCTCGGCGCAACCCGACGCCGCCCTGCGGCGGCTGCTCGGCCTGTTGCAGGCGATCCTGCGCAGGGCGAGCTACCTGGCCCTGCTCGACGAACAACCCAGTGCGCTGGCGCGCCTGGTCGACGTGCTCGCACGCAGTGCCTTGCTGGCCGAGCGCATCGCCGCCTATCCGCTGCTGCTCGACGAACTGCTCGACACGCGGGTGGCCGGCGCGATGCCCGATGCCGCGGCGATGCGTGCGGCCTGCGCCGGCGCGGTGCAGGCCCAGGGCGACGATCCGGAAGCGGCGCTGCGCGCGCTCAACGAAGTACGCCTGGCGCTGAGTTTCCGCATCGCCCTGGCGACCCTGGACCGGCGCCAGCCCGCCGAGGACAGTGCGCGCCAGCTGGCGACATTGGCCGATGCGGTCGTCCTCGAAGTGCTGGGCATGGCCGATGCCGAAGTCACCCACGCGCATGGCGCGATGCCGGGGGGGCGTTTTGCCATCGTCGGCTACGGCAGCCTGGGCGGCAGGGAGCTGGGCTTCGGCTCCGACCTGGACCTGGTGTTCCTGTACGACGCCGATCCGGCGGCGATGTCGGACGGGAAGCGACCGCTTGAACCGGCGCGCTGGTACGCGCGCCTGGCGCAGAAGATCGTCGCGTTGCTCGGTGCGGTGACCAGTGCCGGTCGCCTGTACGAGACCGACATGCGCCTGCGCCCGGATGGCGGCAAGAGCCTGCTGGTTTCCTCGCTGGCCAGCTACGCGGATTACCAGCTGCAGCGCGCATGGACCTGGGAGCACCAGGCCCTTGTGCGTGCGCGGCAGGTCGCCGGCGATGCGTCGCTGTGCGCGGACTTCGGCCAGGTACGCGCACGCACGCTGGGCCAGACGCGCGACGTCGCGGTACTGGCGGGCGACGTCGGCCAGATGCGCCAGCGCATGCGTGCCGAGCTGGACCGCAGCGACGCGGCGCGGTTCGACCTCAAGCAGGGCGCGGGCGGGCTGGTCGATCTGGAATTCCTGCTGCAGTTCGGCGTGCTGGCGGGTTCGGTGGACGTCGCCGCGCTGCTGGAACCGCGTGACACGCCAGGCCTGCTGGATGCGCTTGCCGGCTGTGGCTGGCTCGACGGCGAGGATGCGAACGCCCTGCATCGCGCGCATGCGGTGCTGCTGGAGGCCGGCTTGGCCTGCACGCTGGATCGCAGGCCGCGGCTGGCGACGGAAACCGAAGCGATCACCGTGGCACGCGCCGACATCGGGCGCGTGGTGGAGCGACACGGCCTGGGGTTCGATCCGCCGGGAGTGGGCCGGTAGCGATCAGCGTGGCGTGGCGGGTCGACCGGAATCGAGGCCGAGCCGGCGGGCGACTTCCGCGGCCACCCGTGCGGTTTCGCGCAGCGGAGCGACGCGCGGGTGGTCCGGGCCTGCATCCATCGTGGCGATCCGGCCACGGCCCTGCAGTGAGGCGAGGAAAGCGGCGATCCGGCCCCTCGCTCGGGCGGCTTCGAGGACCTGCACCGGCAAGTCCGTCGCGCAGGCTTCCGACAGCATGTTCACCGAGTCGGGCGTGCAGACCAGCTGGTCCGCGCACGCCAGCATCCCCGGGTACGGATTGGTTCCGCTGCCTTCCCACAGCAGGCCGGGCACGTCGCGCAGCTGCCGGCGCAACAGCTCCAGCGTCGCCGGGGGCGTGCGTCGTGAAACGGTGGCCAACAGGCTTCCGCCCTCCGCAAGCACGCGCTTGCGCAGTCGCTGCAGGACCGCTTCCAGCGCGGCTGCGGCCCACGGCGCGTTCCGCGTCGGCCCGCCGACCAGCAGCACGATGCGCGGGCGTGGCAATGCCAGCAGCGAGGGGAAGCGCAAGGCCGCCTCGGCCAGCCAGGCATCGTCCACCGGGTTGAGGCTACCCAGCATCGGGATGACGTTGGCACCGTGCAGCCCGTCGTGTTCGGGAGCGACCACCAGGTCCCAGTGCCGAGGATCGATGCGCGGGTCCAGGATCTGCACCGTGCGCGCACCGCGTTCGCGCAACAGGCGCGTGGCCAGCGCCCCCTGTCGTCCGCAGCCGATGGCGAGCGATGGCGCGTGGCCTGCCAGGGCGGCAGCGAAGGAGGGGCCGAACGCGCGCCCGTCACCGGGCAATCGGCGGGGCGCGAGCCAGCGCCAAGGTGCGGCCGGCTCCAGGGGCGGTGCCGCGGTTGACTGGCCCAGCGCACGGGCGAGCGCTTCGGCCTGGCGCACGTTGCCGGCATGCCCGTCAGTGAGCAGCCAGGTGGTGGAAATCAGGGTGGTTTGTTGCGGAAACGACATCAATTCGTTCCGGAATGGGTTCACAAAACCATGGGTGCAACAGTCTACACTGGCGCCCAGCCTGAAAGGCCGGGTTTCACCGACCGGCCCCTCCGACCCAAGGACCGATAATGCCGCACCCGCTGAACGATGCCGCGCTCGACCAGCTGTTTCGCACCGCCCGCACCTATAACGCTTTCACCGGCGAGGTCAGCGATGCCACCCTGCGCCAGCTCTATGACCTGCTGAAGTTCGGTCCGACCCAGGCCAACACGACGCCGGCGCGCCTGGTCTTCGTGAAATCCCCGGAAGCCAAGGCCAAGCTCGGCCCGACCCTGGCCGAGGGCAACTACGCCAAGACCATGGCCGCCCCGGTGACGGTGATCATCGGCCGTGACGAGGATTTCCACGAGAAGCTGCCGTACCTGTTCCCGCACGCCGACGCCAAGGCCTGGTTCGACGGCCCGCGCGAGGGCCGTGAAAAGCCGTCGCTGCGCAACAGCTCGCTGCAGGCGGCCTACCTGATCGTCGCCGCGCGGGCGCTCGGCCTGGACGCCGGTCCAATGACCGGCTTCGACAACGCCAAGGTCGACGAGGCCTTCTTCACGGGCACGAGCATCAAGTCCGACATCCTGATCAATCTTGGCCACGGCGATCCGGCCAGCATCTATCCGCGCTCCCCGCGCCTGTCGTTCGATGAGGCCGCGCGCATCGAGTAACGCGCGCTGCCACGACCCACCCGTCTGCTTTCCAGGAGCCCTCCCATGCGTATCCGCCTGCTTTCCGCCGCCGCCCTGCTTGCCTTAGCCGTCGCCCCGGCCTTCGCCGCGCCGGTTACCTACAAGCTCGATCCTACCCACACCAACGTGCTGGCCCAGTGGAACCACATGGGCTTCTCCAACCCGTTCGCCAACTTCGGCAACGTCGAGGGAACGCTGGTGTACGACGCCGCCAATGTCGGCAAGTCCAGCGTCGTGGTGAACCTGCCGCTGTCGGGGCTGGAGGGCTTCAGCGCCAAGTTCAACGACCACCTGCGCAGCGCGGACTTCTTCGATGCGACCAAGTTCCCGAACGCCACCTTCAAGAGCACCAAGGTCGAGTCCGCCGGCGAGGGCAAGCTCAAGGTCACCGGTGACCTGACCATCAAGGACGTGACCCGGCCCGTGGTGCTGGACGTGACCCTGAACAAGGTCGGCGAGCATCCGATGAGCAAGGCCAAGGCGATCGGTTTCGATGCCACCACCACGATCAGCCGCACCGAGTTCGGCGTGGGTGCCTACGTCCCCAATGTCGGCGACCAGGTCACCCTGCGCATCACTACCGAGGCCTCGGTGCCGAAGGCCAAGTAAGTCTGGCCAGGTAAGCCGGCGGGTCTCCCTCCCCACCGCCGCGCGCGCCGGCCCGTTTCGACGGGCCGGCGTTTTTTTTATTGCCCGGCGTCGTGCAGGGCAGGGCTATTTTCGGTCCGCCGACCCCGCCCGGGCGGCGGGCGGCTAGAATTGGCGCCTGCTTCCGCATCGCCAGTAGCCCGCCATGACCACCACTGCCAACGCGCCCGCCAACGCCGAGAAGCGCTACACCGTCCACCGCGCCGACCTGCCGCTGAGCTGCCCGACGCCGGAGATGGCGCTGTGGAACTCGCATCCGCGCGTGTACCTGCCTATCGAGGACGACCCGGGCCACCAGGCCCAGTGCCCGTACTGCGGCGCGATCTACCAGCTGGTCGACTGACGCCATCGCCTACGTGCAGGCCGGCCTCCCCGTGCGACGCCGCCTGACCGTGGTCCAGCTGCTGCCGGCGCTCGAGTCCGGCGGCGTCGAACGGTCCACCCTCGAAATCACCGCCGCGCTGGTCGCGGCCGGGCATCGCGCGATCGTCGTCTCGGCGGGCGGCCGGTTGCTGCTGGCACTGCGCGAATGCGGCGGCGAACACGTGACCCTGGACATCGGCCGCAAGTCGCTGGCCGTGATGCGCCACGTGCCCGCATTGCGTGCACTGTTCGAACGCGAGCGGGTGGACATCGTGCATGCGCGCTCGCGGCTGCCGGCATGGCTGGGGCGGCTGGCGCTGGCCACGTTGCCCGCACCAACGCGGCCGCGCTGGATCACGACGGTGCACGGACTCAACTCGCCGGGCCGCTACAGCGCGGTGATGGCCAGCGGCGAACGCGTGATCTGCGTGTCGGACACGGTGCGCGACTACGTGCTGCGGCATTACCCGAAGCTCGATCCGGCGCGGCTGCGGGTGATTCCGCGCGGGATCGATCCGGCCCAGTTCCCGCGCCGCCCGCATCCGGACGATGGGGCGCGCGCACGACTGGGTGCCGAGTCCCCGCCACTCGCAGGCCATGGTCCGCTGCTGCTGTTGCCCGGCCGCGGTACGCGCCTGAAAGGCCATGCCGACGCGCTGCAACTGCTGGCGGCGCTGCGCGCCGGGCCATTCCCTGAAGCGCGGCTGTGGCTGCCCGGCGCGCGCGAAGCCGGGCGCGAAGCCTACCTCGACGAACTCCGGAGCCAGGCCGTCCAGCTGGGCGTGGCCGACGCGGCGCTGTTCACCGCACCGACCTCGCGGATCGCCGAGGCCTATGCGGCCTGCGACCTGGTGCTGCAGCTTTCGCGCAAACCCGAGGCCTTCGGCCGCACCGTGGTGGAGGCGCTGTCGGTCGGCAGGCCGGTGCTGGGGTGGGCGCACGGCGGAGTCGGCGAGTTGCTGCAACACCTGCAGCCGCAGGGCGCGGTGGCACCCTTCGATGCCACTGCCCTGGCTGCCACGGCGGCCTCGCTGCTGCGTGCCCCGCCGCAACCGCCCGATGGCGTTCCCTACACGCTGGACGCGATGCAGCAGGCGACCCTGGAGACGTATGCCGAACTGGCCGGCTGACGACGCCACGCACGCGCGCGCTTTCGCCTGGACGCCCTGGTGGTTGCTGGCCTTCGTCGCGCTGTGGCCGCTGCCCGGACCGGCCGAAGGCGTGCTCGCGCTCGGTGCGATGGCGCTGCTGGCGCAACTGCTGTTCGCCATCGCACGCCGCCGGGTGTTGCCGCTGGACCGGCGCGCGGCGTGGCTGGCGACGGCGCTGTTCGCGGTGTACTGGCTGCCGGAGCTGCTCTCCGCGCCGGACGCACTCGATCGCGGGCGCGCGCTGAAGGAAGTCGCCGCCGACCTGCGCTACCTGCCATTCCTGTGGGGCGTGGCGATCGCCGTGCACGCTGCGCGCGGGCGGAAGATCGTGTTCGCCGGCCTGGCGCTGATCGTGGGTGCATGGACGCTGGATGCGTTGACGCAGGCCTTGCTGGGCGCCAGCCCGCTGTTCTGGAGCCTCGACGCGCTCAAGCGCGGCATGGGCGGCGAGGCGTTCTGCAGCGCCGCCGAAGTCATGGCCGCCGACCGCCTGGGCGGTGTGTTCGGTCCGTGCAACCTGAAGCTGGGGCTGGTGCTGGCGAGCCTGTCGCCGTTCCTGCTGTCGGCGGCATCGCGTCGTTCCGGCGTATTGGGCTGGTGCGTCGCCGCGCTGGCGCTGGGTATTGCGATCGTGCTCGGTGGCGCGCGTGCGGCCTGGCTCACCTACGCGCTCGTGCTGGTGTTCTCAGGCTGGCGAGCGCTGGGTGCGCGCAGGCTGTCTGCATTCGCCGCCGCTAGCCTGCTCGGCATCGCCGCGCTGTACCTGGTGTCGCCGCAGCTGCAACAGCGCGTGGCGCGGACCACGATGGCCCTGCAGGCGGACGGGTCCGGCGTGGATGGCGCGTTGTCGGGACGCGCCCGCATCTGGCAAGGCGCGGCCTGCATGGCACGGGAGCACCCGCTCAACGGAGTCGGTGTGCGCGGCTTCCGCGTCGCCTGGCCGCAGTGCGATCCGGCACCGGCGCAGGCACCGGCCTGGGGCGGCGGCGAGGCCTACCACGCGCACCAGCTGGTGCTGGAGCTGCTCAGCGAGACCGGCCTGTCCGGCCTGCTGCTCTGGCTGGCGGGTGCCGGCCTGGTCTGGCGCAGCTGGCGCAGGGCCGATCCGATAGCGCGGGATCGCGCGCGTCCGGCGCTGCTGGCGCTGGCGGTCACGGTGTTCCCGCTCAACACCCACCTGGCGTTCTACTCGACCTTCTGGGGCGGGCTGGTGCTGTTGCTGGCCGGACTCTATGCCGGGGCGCTGTACGGCCGTGCAGGCGTCTACGCGGGCGGAGTCGAAGGACGTTCGTAGTAGGTGCTGCGGCCCTGCGGCTGGCGCTTGAAGCGGCGATGGATCCACAGGTACTGCGCGGGTGCCTCGCGCACCATCGCCTCGATAGCGGCGTTCACCTGGCCGGTGTCGGCGACCACGTCCTCGCTCGGGAAGTCCGGCAGCGGGGCAGCCACGCGCAGGATGTAGCGCCCGCCTTCGCGACGGTGGAAGAACGGCACCACCGCGCAGCCGGTCAGCCGCGCCAGCTGGTGGGTGGCGGTGATCGTGGATGCGGGCATGCCGAAGAACGGCGCGAACACCGTGTCCTTGCCGCGCATGTCCTGGTCCGGCGCGTACCAGAGGAAGCCGCCGCGCTTGAGGTGGCGCACCGCGCCACGGATGTCGCCATTGCCGAACATCGCGCTGGCGTAGCGCAGGCGGCCGCGCTTGACCGCCCATTCCATCACCGGATCGCGATGACGGCGGTACATGCCGGCCAGGGGCACTTGCTCGCACATCAGCCGCCCGCAGATTTCCAGGGTCATGAAATGGCCCGACACCAGCAGCACGCCGCGGCCTTCGGCCTGCAGCGCGCGCAGGTGCTCGAGCCCCTCGATGCGCAGGCCCTGCCGCATCGGTTTCACGCTGCCCCACCAGGCCCGCGCGAATTCGAACAGGCCGATGCCCAGCGCCTCGAAACTGTCGTGCAGCAGGCGCCGGCGCCATGCGGGCGACTGCTCGGGGAAGCACAGGTCGATGTTCACCTCGGCCGCGCGCCGGCGCGTGCCGGCCAGGCGTAGGGCCAGCCAGCCGATGCCGCGTCCGATCGCCCTTTGCCACAGCCATGGCAGGTGCGCGGCGGCGGTCAGCACGCCCAGGCCGATCCACATCGGCCAGTGGCGTGGCGTGAAGGGTGGACGCGGTGGCGGCGAGTCGGGCGCTGTCATGGGGCGATTCTACGGCTTCATCCATGATGGCGGCCCAGCGGCTCGGCTATGCTGCGCGCATGCCGAACGAAGCCATGCGGAAGGAACCGGGCGAAGGCGCGTTGCGCGCGCTGTATTCGTTCGCCCTCTACCTGCTTTCGCCGTTCACGCTGTACCACCTGATCTCGCGCGGTTTCCGCGTCCACGAGTACTTCCGTCGCTGGGACGAGCGCTACGCCACCTACGGCGCGGAGCCGGGGCGGCCATGCGCGTGGCTGCACGCGGTCTCGGTGGGCGAGGTGAACGCCGCCGCGCCACTGGTCAATTCACTGCTCAAGCAAAGGCCCGACATCCACTGGGTCATCACCACGATCACGCCGACCGGTTCGGACCGGGTGCGCGCGCTGTGGGGAGAGCGGGTCGAGCACGTCTACCTGCCCTACGACCTGCCGGGCAGCACCGCGCGCTTCCTGCAGCACTTCCGTCCCAGCCTGGCCCTGATCATGGAGACGGAGCTGTGGCCGAACATGCTGTTCGGTTGCCGCAACCTGGGCATCCCCGTGTACATCCTCAACGCGCGGCTGTCGGCGCGCTCGCTGCGTGGCTACCGCCTGTTGCGCCCGCTGATCGGCCGCGCCTTGCGCACGGTCAAGTGCGTGGCCGCGCAGTCGGTCGCCGACGCGCGCCGCTTCCAGAGGCTCGGCGCCGGCGCCGAGCAGGTTCAGGTGCTGGGCAACCTCAAGTACGACGTGGCCGTGCCGGAAGGGCTCGATGCGTTCCGCTCCGCGTTCGCCACCGCGCTGGGCTCCGCGCGGCCGGTGTGGCTGGCGGCCAGCACCCACGAAGGCGAGGAAGCGGACGTGGTCGCGATGCACCGGCGCCTGCGCGCGCGCTGGCCCGACCTGCTGCTGCTGTGGGCGCCGCGCCATCCGGAACGTTTCGCGCGGGTGCAGGCACTGGCGACGGAGGCCGGCTGGAAGGTCGGCGCGCGCAGGCGCGACACCTGGCCACGTCCGGACGATGGCGTGTTCGTGATCGACACGCTGGGCGAACTGATGGCGTTCTACGCCTGCGCCGACGTGGCCTTCGTCGGCGGCAGCCTGCAGCCGATCGGCGGCCACAACCTGCTGGAGCCGGCGGCGGTCGGCAGCGCGGTGGTGACTGGTCCGCACCTGCACAACTTCGCCGAGATCTCCAAGCGCATGGAAGAGGCCGGGGCGCTGCGCATCGGTGACAGCGCCGATGCGGTGGCGACCCTGCTGGAAACCCTGCTGGGCGATCCGGCGGCGCGCGAGGTGATGACCGATGCGGGCGGAACCCTGGTCGACCAGGGCCGCGGCGCGCTGCAGCGCACGCTCGAGCTCATCGCCGGCGACCTGCCGGCCGCCGCGGTCGAAACCGTGCCCGCCGGTGGTGTCGCAGCGGCGCGCTGAGCACGAAGCGGCCGCCTGTCCCTGCTGGAAATGGAAAGGGCCGCCCAAGGGCGGCCCTTTCGCTGCGGCGCGAACGCCGGCGTGGCGTTACTGCTGCGTCTGCGGATTGGCCAGTTGCGCTTCGGCATCCACGGTGAGCATGTTGTTGACCGTACGCAGCTGCTCGATATCCAGCTCGCCCACGGCCTGGGCCAGCAGCAGGCGGTTGAGCAGGAAGTTGTAGCGCGAGCGCGCGTACTCGACCTGCGCCTGGAACAGCGTGCGCTGGTTCTGGACCACGTCCAGCACGGTACGGGTACCGACTTCCAGGCCGACCTGCGAGGCGTCGAAGGCGCTCTGGCCCGAGACCACCGCCAGGCGGCGGGCCTCGACTTCGCTGACGCCGGCGACCAGCGCCTGGTACAGGGCGCGGGTATTGCGGTCCAGCGCACGGCGCTGCTGCTCGTACTGGTCCTGGGCCACGTCGCGCTGGGCCAGGGCCTGGCGCACGCGCGACTGGGTCGCGCCGCCGGTGAAGATCGGTACGCTCAGGGTCAGGCCGATGCTGGTGCCGGTGCTGTCGCCGGTGGAACCGCCACCGCCGCCGACGCTGTCGCCCCAAGCCGCGTCCTTGCCCCAGCCGCCGCCCAGCGAAAGGGTCGGGTAGTGGTTGCCGCGCGCGGTCTGCACGCTGGATTCGGCCGCGTCGCCCTGCAGCTGCGTCGCACGCAGGGCCGGGTTGTTGTCGATGGCGCGGGCGACCCAGGCATTGGCATCGGCGTGCTGCGCCGGCAGCTCGGGACGGAAATCGCTCGGCAGCGCGCGCAGGCTGTTCACCGGCTGGCCGGTGAGCTCGGCCAGCGCCTGGTAGGCGTCGGCCAGCGCGTTGCGGACCAGGATGGTGTTGGCGCGGGCGTCGTCGTACTGGGCGCGGGCTTCGTGCACGTCGGTGATCGGCGCCAGGCCGACTTCCAGGCGCTTGTCGGCGTAGTCGAACTGGCGCTTGCCGGCGGCCTCGTTGGTCTCGGCGGCGGCCAGCGACTCGATCGCGACCAGCACGTCGAAGTAGGCCGCGGCGGTGCGCACCACCAGGTCGTCGTTGGCGGCGTCCAGGGTGTAGTCGGCGGCCTGGCTCAGCGAGCGCTGGGTGCGCAGGCTGGAGAACTGGCTCCAGTTGAACAGCGTCTGGCTGGCGTTGACGCCATAGCTGCGCGCGGTGCCGGTGAACGAGCCACTAATGCCGTCGTACTCGGTGCGCGACTTGCGCAGCGAGGCGTCGCCGGAGACCTGCGGCAGCAGCGCGGCGCGGGCCTGGACCTCGCCTTCCTTGTCGTACAGCGTGTTGGATTCGGCGATCGCCAGCTGCGGATCACCGTTGCGGGCCATCTCGTAGGTCTGCAGCAGGTCGGCTGCCTGCGCGGAACCGGAGGCCAGTGCGGCGGCCAATGCCAGGGCGAGGGAACGGCGGATCATCAGCGGCTTCCTTTCTAGGTATGCGGCCTGCGCTGGAATGCAGGTCGTCGGGGGGAATGTCGTGCCGACCGCGCCTTGGCGCCGGTCAGAACAGGAACTGCGGGACCGGCTCGGCGCCGTGCAGATAGCCCAGCTCGGTCTCGAACAACGATTCTGTGGCGGCGGCGTTGACCGTATCGCCCTTGACCAGGCGAACGGCTTCCATCACCGGAGCCTGGCCGCGGACCACGAACAGGCGACCGCCCGGGCGCAGCCACTGCAGGAACCGGGCGGGAACCTCGGCGACCGCGGCGGTGACGCAAACCGCGTCGAACTGCCGGCCGCCCTCGTACTGCAGCGCGTCGGCCACCTCGATGCGGACATTGGTGCCCAGGCCGGTGGCATCCAGGCGCGCACGTGCGGCGGCGGCCAGTTCCGGTACCCGTTCCAGGCTGACCACTTCGCGCGCCAGGGCGCCGAGGCAGGCACTGATGTAGCCGCTGCCGGTGCCCACTTCCAGCACGCTGTCGCCCGGCTGCAGCTGCAGCGCCTGCAGCATGCGGCCCTCGACGACGGGCTTCATCATCGTCGCGCCATGGCCCAGGGGCAGTTCCATGTCGGCGTAGGCCAATGCCCGGTACTGCTCGGCCACGAACCTCTCACGCGGCAGGCGGCCGACCACGTCAAGCACGGCCATGTCCAGCACGTCCCAGGGCCGGACCTGCTGTTCCACCATCAGTTCACGGGCGCGGGCGTAGTCGATCGTCATGGGGAGTCATCCAACGCGGGAGGCCGGGCATTCTACCGGGCCGGACCGCCCCTTGCCGGCAAGGATCGCCTTGGCCGGCGGGACCGTCGCAGTGCCGGAAGTCACCGCGACCTCCATCCCCGCCCGGTGCTGGCACAACTCAGGCCGCATACGCGCGCAGGAAGAATTCGACGGTGGCATCGATGTGGCGCGCCACTTCGGCCGGCCCCGGATCCACGCACAGGCCGCAGGCCATCATCGGATGCAGCTCGCCCTTGAGCAGCGAGAAGAACTGCGAGGACGCCAGGGCGACGTCGTCGATCCGCAACTGGCCCTGGTCCATGCGCGCCTGCAGGAACTGCCCGAAGACCTCCTGCACGCGGCGCGGGCCGGCGTTCCAGAAAAGTTCGCGCAGGGTGTGCTCGGCGGTGCCGGGGGTGTTCATCATGCGGTGCATGCTGATCGCCTCCTCGCTGGTGATCAGCGCGAAGAAGGCGTGGCCGATCGCGCGCAACTGTTCGTGCAGCGGTCCTTCCGGCGGGCTGACGAACAGGTCGTCCGGCAGCACTTCCTGGCACTTGGCCGTGATCGCCTCGGAGAACAGCGCTTCCTTGTCGCCGAAGTGGCTGTAGACGGTCAGTTTCGACACGCCGGCGGCGGTGGCGATCTGGTCCATGCTCACGCCCTGGTAGCCCTGCTCCAGGAACAGACGCTTGGCGGCCTCCAGGATCGACGCGCGCTTGCCCAGGTCCTTCGGACGACCGGGGCCGGGAGCCTTGGACGGGGCGGCGGGGGTAGTGGTGGCGGCGTTCTTCGGGATCATGCGGTAATACTGGACTACTCGGTTTTCTATTTATACCATACCCGCTGGTTCAATATTGAACAGCAGGATGGCGGCGATGAAGAACGGATTCCGGATGGCCGGCGTGTCGGCCATGGTACTGGTCGCAGCCGCGCTTGCCGGGTGCGGCGGCAAGGAAGAAGCCGCCACGGCGCCACGGCCGGTGTGGGTGGTGCAGCCCCAGGCCGGCGGTGCCGGTGCGGCGCTGGCCTTCCCGGGTGAGGTGCATGCACGCGAGGAGAGCCCGCTCTCGTTCCGCGTCGGCGGCAAGCTCGTGCGCCGCGCGGTGGATGCCGGTGCGCGGGTCGAGCAGGGCCAGGTACTGGCCGAACTGGATCCCGCCGACCAGGCGCTGCAGGCCCAGGCCGCGCAGGCCCAGCTCGCTGCAGCCGAGGCCGAACTGGCCCGCAGCAAGGGCGACCTGGACCGTTACGCGAAGCTGGTCGAGCAGCAACTGGTCAGCCGTTCCACCTATGACGCGCAGAAGGCCGCGTACGAAGCCGCCGCCGGCCAGGCCCGCGCGGCGCGCGCGCAGCGCGACGTGACCCGCAACCAGGCCGGCTACACCGAACTGCGTGCCCCGCGTGCCGGCGTCATCGCCTCGCGCCAGGCCGAAGCCGGGCAGGTGGTCGCCGCGGGCCAGACGATCTTCGTGATGGCCGCCGACGGTGGCCGCGAGGTCGCCATCGACCTGCCGGAAGACCGCATCCGCCAGTTCAAGGTCGGCGACACCGCACAGGTCGAGCTGTGGAGCGCGCCTGGCCAGCGGTTGCCCGGCACGATCCGCGAGATCGCCGCGGCTGCCGACGCGCAGACCCGCAGCTTCGCCGCGCGCGTCGCGCTGGACGCCGCCTCGCAGGGCGAGGTCGAACTGGGCCAGAGTGCGCGCGTCTACCTGCCCCAATCGAATGGCGACGCCAGCCTGCACGTGCCGCTGTCGGCACTGCAGCGTGGCGAAGATGGCGCCGCGGCGGTCTGGGTCGTGCGCGAAGGCAAGGCACTGCGCGTGCCGGTGGATACCGGCAAGTTCGGCAGCGAAAGCGTGCCGGTGACCGGCGCGCTGCAGGCCGGTGACTGGGTGGTCGCCGCGGGCGGCCACTTGTTGCGCGAAGGCGAGCCTGTCGCGCCGGTGGACCGCGAGAACCGCCCGGTTGCCGTCGCCGCTTCGAAGCCGAAGGCGGACTGACCGGTGCGCCGCTTCAACGTCTCCGAGTGGGCGCTGCACAACCGCGGCCTGGTGCTGTACGCGATGATCGCGCTGGCGATCATCGGCAGCTGGTCCTACCAGCGCCTGGGGCAGAGCGAGGATCCGCCGTTCACCTTCAAGGCGATGGTGGTGCGCACGCTATGGCCGGGCGCGACCGCCGAGGAGGTGGCCAGGCAGGTCACCGAGCGGGTCGAGAAGGCGGTGATGAACACCGGCAAGTACGAGTTCGTGCGCTCGTACTCGCGCCCGGGCGAGTCGCAGGTGATCTTCATGGC
Source organism: Pseudoxanthomonas daejeonensis (assembly GCF_010093205.1). Lineage (GTDB taxonomy): Bacteria > Pseudomonadota > Gammaproteobacteria > Xanthomonadales > Xanthomonadaceae > Pseudoxanthomonas > Pseudoxanthomonas daejeonensis. The sequence goes on along the minus strand of NZ_PDWN01000005.1, from coordinate 170,139 downwards.
GCGCGACTCGATGCCCTCGCGCGACGTGCCCGACCTCTGGTACCAGGTGCGCAAGAAGGTCGGCGACATCCGCCCGACCCTGCCCGAGGGCGTGGTCGGCCCGTTCTTCAACGACGAGTTCGGCGACACGTTCGGAAACATCTATGCGCTGACCGGCCCCGGCTTCGACTACGCGATCCTCAAGGACTACGCAGACCGCATCCAGCTGGACCTGCAGCGGGTGCCCGACGTGGGCAAGGTCGAACTGCTCGGCCTGCAGGACGAGAAGGTCTGGATCGAGATCGACAACACCAAGCTGGCGACGCTGGGCATCCCGCTGCAGGCGGTCCAGCAGGCGCTGGAGAGCCAGAACGCGGTGGTGCCGGCCGGTTTCTTCGAGACAGCGAGCGAGCGCGTGCAGTTGCGCGTGGATGGCCCGTTCCGCAGCCTCGAGGAGATCCGCGCGTTCCCGGTCCGTGCCGATGGCCGCACCATACGCCTGGGCGACGTGGCGCGGGTGCATCGCGGATTTTCCGATCCGGCCGCTCCGCGCATGCGCTTCATGGCCGAGGACGCGATCGGCATCTCGGTGGCGATGAAGGACGGCGGCCACATCCTGCGACTGGGCGATGAGCTGGAAGCGCGCTTCGCGCAGCTGCAGGACACCCTGCCGGTGGGCATGGAGCTGCGCAAGGTCTCCGACCAGCCCGAGGCGGTGCGCGAATCGGTCGGCGAGTTCGTGCGCGTGCTGGCCGAGGCGGTGACGATCGTGCTGCTGGTCAGCTTCTTCTCGCTGGGCTTCCGCACCGGCCTGGTGGTGGCGGTGTCGATCCCGCTGGTGCTGGCGATGACGTTCGCGGTGATGTACTACTTCGGCATCGGCCTGCACAAGATATCGCTGGGTGCGCTGGTGCTGGCGCTGGGCCTGCTGGTGGACGACGCGATCATCGCGGTGGAGATGATGGCGATCAAGATGGAGCAGGGCTTCGACCGGCTGCGCGCGGCCAGTTTCGCCTGGGAGTCCACCGCCTTCCCGATGCTGACCGGCACGCTGATCACGGCGGCCGGCTTCCTGCCGATCGCCACGGCCGCTTCGAGCACCGGCGAATACACGCGCTCGCTGTTCCAGGTGGTGACGATCGCCTTGCTGGTGTCGTGGATCGCCGCGGTGCTGTTCATTCCGTGGCTGGGCGACAAGATGCTGCCGGACCTGGCGCATCCGCAGCCGCCCAAGCCGGGCAGCCTGGCCGCGCGCCGCCGCGCGTTCCGCGAACGGCTGGCCGACCGGTGGCCGCAGTTCGCCTTCGCGCTGGCACCGGCACCGCTGGATGCGCACCACCAGGATCCGTACCAGCGTCCGTTCTACCAGCGCTTCCGCCGCCTGCTCGACGCCTGCCTGCGCCGCCGCTGGCTGGTGATCGGCGCGACGATCGGCCTGTTCGTGATGTCGATCGTGCTGTTCCGTTTCATCCCGCAGCAGTTCTTCCCCGATTCGACCCGGCCCGAGCTCATGGTCGACCTGGAGCTCGCCGAGGGCGTGTCGCTGCGCGCCACCGAGGCGCAGGCCAGGAAGCTGGAAGTCCTGCTGAAGGAGCGCGGCGACATCCGCAACTACGTGGCCTACGTCGGCACCGGTTCGCCACGCTTCTACCTGCCGCTGGACCAGCAGCTGCCGGCGACCAACTTCGCCCAGTTCGTCGTGCTCGCCGAAGACACCCATGCGCGCGAGGAGCTGCGCAACTGGCTGCTCAAGGACGTCGTTCCGCAGTTCCCCGAATTGCAGATGCGCGTGACCCGGCTGGAGAACGGCCCGCCGGTCGGCTATCCGGTCCAGTTCCGCGTGTCCGGCGAGCATGTCGGGCAGGTGCGCGCGATCGCGCGCGAGGTGGCGGAGAAGGTGCGCGCCAACCCGCACACTACCAACGTCAATCTCGATTGGGACGAGCCGAGCAAGGTCGTGCGGATGGAGGTCGACCAGGACCGCGCCCGTGCGCTGGGCATCAGCAGCGCGCAGCTGGCGCAGTTCCTCAGCGCGCAGCTGTCCGGCTACACCGCCAGCACCTACCGCGAGGGCAACGAGCTGGTGGGGATCATGCTGCGCGGTGGCGCTGGCGATCGCGACCAGCTCGAACTGCTCGGCAGCCTGGCGGTGCCGACCGGCGACGGCGGCAGCGTGCCGCTGTCGCAGGTGGCGAGGCTGCGGCAGGTATTCGAGGACGGCATCATCTGGCATCGCGATCGCCTGCCGACGATCACCGTGCGTGCCGACCTCAGCGACGAGCTGCTGCCGGCGGCGGTTACCGCGCAGATCGACCCGACGCTCGACGATGTCCGCGGTCAGCTGCCGCAGGGCTACCTGCTGCAGGTGGGCGGGTCGGTCGAAGACGCCGCGCGCGGCCAGAATTCGATCAAGGCGGGCATGCCGCTGTTCCTGCTCGTGGTGACCACGCTGCTGATGCTGCAGCTGCGCAGTTTCTCGCGCACGGTCATGGTGCTGGTCACCGCGCCGCTGGGCCTGATCGGCGCGACCTGGTTCCTGCTGATCTTCCGCATGCCGTTCGGCTTCGTCGCGATGCTCGGCACGATCGCGCTGGCCGGCATGGTGATGCGCAACTCGGTGATCCTGGTCGACCAGATCGAACAGGACATCGCCGCCGGCCACGACCGCTGGCACGCGATCGTCGACGCCACCGTGCGCCGTTTCCGCCCGATCGTGCTGACTGCGCTCACCGCGGTGCTGGCGATGATCCCGCTGTCGCGCAGCGCGTTCTACGGCTCGATGGCGGTGGCGATCATGGGTGGCCTGATCGTGGCTACCGCGCTGACCCTGCTGTTCCTGCCGGCGCTGTACGCGGCGTGGTTCCGGGTGAAGCCGGAGGAAGCGGCGGGCTGACGTAAGCCGATATGCCGGCGAAAGCGAAACCCGGTGACAGGGCGGCGGCACTCCGATGCGAGGCCTGCCGCCGCTCGTGTCCCCCGGCATCGGCCTGCGGCCGCTGCCTCCTCCTTTACCTCCCGTCGACAGGCCCCGCATCGGAGTGTCTGGAGGTGTTCGGCGGTTCGCTCGCAATGCGCGAAGCCACGCCCGGAAGGTCTGGCGCGAGGCCTCCTGGCCGGAAATAAAGGAGGAGGTACCGGCCATGGGCCGGTACCGGGGGACATCGAGGACAGGAGGCCTCGCGGCAGGCCCCGAGCGACCTCGCCGCAGCTTGTCGTGCAGCAGCACGAGTCAGGACGATGGAGTCTCCGCCTGCAGCAAGCCGATGAATGCCTGCGCCGCGCGCGACAGCGTGCGGCCACCGTGGACGACATAGCCCAGCCGGCGCGACAGCTGCACGCCCGCCACCGGCAACACCTGCACCTGCGCGTCGACCATCGTGCGCGGCAGGGCGCTCCAGGCCAGGCCGACGGAAACCATCATCTTGATCGTCTCCAGGTAGTTGGTGGTCATCCGCAGGCGCAACGACAACCCGCGACGGGCGAACGTCTCCGCCACGATCCGGTGGGTGAAGGTACCCGGATCCGGCAACACCGCCGGATGCGCGGCCAGGTCGGGAAGGGTCACTTTGGACAGCCGCGCGAGCGGGTGGTCGGGTGCCACCGCGAAGCACAGCGGATCGTCCCAGACCGTGGTCGCCTGCAGCGGCGCATCGGTCGGTCCCAGCGTGGTCACCGCCAGTTCGACGTCGCCGTGCAGGACCTGCGCGTAGGCCTGCTCTGAATCCACGAAGCGGATGTCCAGCGCCGCGCGCGGGTGCAGCGCACTGAAGCGGCGCAGCAGTGCCGGCAGGCGATGCAGTCCGACGTGGTGGCTGGTGGCCAGGCTCAGGCGTCCGCCGATGTCCTGGCCAAGGTCCTGCAGCGCACGACGCGCCGCCTCGCCTTCGGCCAGCATCTGTCGTGCGCGCGGCAGCAGCAGGCGCCCGGCCTCGGTCAGCAGCACCTGGCGGCCGAGCCTGTCGAACAGCCGCGCCTGAAGCGACTCCTCCAGCAGGGCGATCCGCTTGCTGATCGCCGGCTGGGTCAGGTGCAACTGCTGGGCGGCCGCCGAGAAGCCGCCGTGGTCGGCGACAGCGACGAATGCAGTGAGGCTGGCCCAGTCCATCGAGGCTCCATTTGATTCCAATCAGGAATCGTATGGATGAAAAATATGCATTTGAGTTATCGATGGCAAGGGGGCACGATGACCCTCCAGCCGGTGGGTCCAGGTCTTTCTGCGACCCGCCACCGCCAGACGATCCGAGGCAGCACATGGCCGGCAAGACCCTGTACGACAAGTTGTGGGAGATGCACGAGGTGACCCGTCGCGACGACGGTTCCTCGCTGGTCTACATCGACCGCCACATCCTCCATGAGGTCACCTCGCCTCAGGCGTTCGAGGGATTGCGCCTGGCCGGCCGCAGGCCGTGGCGGATCGACGCCAACATCGCCACGCCCGACCACAACGTGCCGACCACGCGCACCGAGCGCGCCGGCGGGCTGCAGGCGATCGCCGATCCGGTTTCCCGCCTGCAGGTGCAGACGCTGGACGAGAACTGCGACGACTTCGGCATCCTCGAATTCAAGATGGACGACGTGCGCCAGGGCATCGTCCACGTGGTCGGCCCGGAGCAGGGCGCGACGCTGCCGGGGATGACCGTGGTCTGCGGCGACTCGCACACCTCCACGCATGGCGCGTTCGGCGCGCTGGCGCACGGCATCGGCACCTCCGAGGTCGAGCACGTGCTGGCCACGCAGTGCCTGGTCGCCAAGAAGATGAAGAACATGCAGGTGCGCGTGGAGGGCACGCTGCCGCCGGGCGTCACCGCCAAGGACATCGTGCTGGCGATCATCGGCCGGATCGGCACGGCCGGCGGCAACGGCCATGCGCTGGAGTTCGCCGGCCAGGCGATCCGCGAGCTGTCGGTCGAAGGCCGCATGACGATCTGCAACATGGCCATCGAGGCCGGCGCGCGCGTCGGCATGGTCGCCGTCGACGAAAAAGCCATCGCCTACGTGAAGGACCGTCCGTTCGCGCCGAAGGGCGCCGACTGGGATGCGGCCGTGGCGATGTGGAAGACGCTGGTCTCCGATCCGGATGCGCACTTCGACACCGTGGTCGAGTTGCGCGCCGAGGACATCCGTCCGCAGGTGAGCTGGGGCACGTCGCCGGAAATGGTGCTGGCGGTGGACCAGAACGTGCCCGATCCGGACCAGGAGTCCGATCCGGTCAGGAAGGATTCGATCGTGCGCGCGCTCAAGTACATGGGCCTGCAGGCCAACCAGCCGATCACCACGATCAGGCTGGATCGAGTGTTCATCGGTTCCTGCACCAATTCGCGAATCGAGGACCTGCGTGCGGCGGCAGAGGTGGCGAAGGGTCGCAAGGTCGCGTCCAGCATCAAGCAGGCACTGGTGGTCCCTGGCTCGGGCCTGGTCAAGGCGCAGGCCGAGGCCGAAGGCCTGGACAAGGTGTTCCTGGAGGCCGGCTTCGAGTGGCGCGAGCCGGGCTGCTCGATGTGCCTGGCGATGAACCCGGACAAGCTGGGCAATGGCGAGCATTGCGCCTCGACCTCCAACCGCAACTTTGAAGGCCGCCAGGGCGCCGGTGGGCGCACCCACCTGGTCAGTCCGGCGATGGCTGCCGCCGCTGCGGTGGCTGGCCATTTCGTCGACGTGCGCGACCTGCTGAGTGCCTGAGGAGACTGGAACGATGCGAGCCTTCACTACCCACACCGGCCTGGCCGCTCCACTGGACCGCGCCAATGTCGACACCGACCAGATCATCCCCAAGCAGTTCCTGAAATCGATCAAGCGCTCGGGTTTCGGCCCGAACCTGTTCGACGAATGGCGCTACCTCGACATCGGCGAGCCCGGGCAGGACAGCACCCATCGCCCGCTCAATCGCGATTTCGTCCTGAACTTCCCGCGCTATGCCGGCGCCAGCGTTCTGCTGGCACGGGAGAACTTCGGCTGCGGTTCCTCGCGCGAGCACGCGCCGTGGGCGCTGGACGAATACGGGTTCCGCGCGATCATCGCGCCCAGCTTCGCCGACATCTTCTTCAACAACAGCTTCAAGAACGGCCTGCTGCCGATCGTGCTGGAGGACGAGCAGGTCGACGCGCTGTTCGCGCAGTGCGAGGCGACCGAGGGCTATGCGCTGACCGTGGACCTGGACGCGCAGACGGTGACCCGGCCTGATGGCGTGCGGTATTCGTTCGAGATCGACGCCTTCCGCAAGCATTGCCTGTTGCATGGCCTGGACGACATCGGGCTGACCCTGCAGGAGCGTGCTTCGATCGTGGCGTTCGAGGCGCGGCACAAGGCCGCGCAACCGTGGCTGTTCAACGCCCAAGGCTGACGCGCTCCCGGTAGCGACGCAGCTTTGCCAAACCCCGCGGAATGCTGCGGGGCGACCCCGCCTGCCGGCACCGGTCAGTACACGCCCTGCGCCAGCATCGCGTCGGCGACCTTGACGAAGCCGGCGATATTGGCCCCGTCGACGTAGTTGACGCTGCCGTCGCGGCGCTTGCCGTGGCGCACGCAGTGGCCATGGATGTCTTTCATGATCGCGTGCAGGCGCTCGTCCACCTCGGCGTGGTGCCAGGACAGGCGCAGCGCGTTCTGCGACATCTCCAGGCCCGAGGTGGCCACGCCCCCGGCATTGGAGGCCTTGCCAGGCGCGTACAGCGTGCCGGCTTCCAGGAACACGTCCACCGCTTCCAGCGTGGACGGCATGTTGGCGCCCTCGGCCACGCAGATCACGCCGTTGTCCACCAGCGTGCGCGCGTCCCCGCCGTCCAGCTCGTTCTGTGTGGCGCAGGGCAGGGCGATCTCGGCGGGTATGTGCCACGGTCGCCGACCCGGCATGTAGTCGAAGCGCGGATCCTCGCCCAGTTCCGCCAGGCGACCGCGGCGCACGTTCTTGAGTTGCGCCACCTGCCCGATCGCTTCGAGGTCGAACCCGTCGCGCGCGAACAGGGTGCCGTCCGAATCGCTGAAGGTCAGCACCTTGCCGCCCAGGTCGCAGGCCTTGGCCGCGGCGAACTGGGCCACGTTGCCCGAGCCGGAGACCAGCACGCGCGCGCCCTTGGTCGGGCGGCCGGCGTGGTGCAGCATCTGCTCGACGAAGTACACCGTGCCGTAGCCGGTCGCCTCCGGCCGCATCAGGCTGCCGCCGTAGGCCACGCCCTTGCCGGTAAAAACGCAGCCGGCCTGGTTGGACAGCTTCTTCATCATCCCGGCCATGTAGCCGACCTCGCGCGCGCCCACGCCGATGTCGCCGGCCGGCACGTCGGTGTCCGGTCCCAGGTGCCGGTGCAGCTCCAGCATCAGCGCCTGGCAGAAGCGCATCACCTCGCCGTCGCTCTTGCCCTTCGGATCGAAGTCCGAGCCGCCCTTGCCGCCACCCATCGGCAGCGTGGTCAGCGCGTTCTTGAAGGTCTGCTCGAAGGCCAGGAACTTCAGGATCGACAGGTCTACCGACGGGTGGAAGCGCATGCCGCCCTTGTACGGCCCGATCGCCGAACTGTGCTGGACGCGGAAGGCGCGGTTGACCTGCACCTGTCCGCAGTCGTCGACCCAGCTCACCCGGAACTGGATCACCCGTTCCGGTTCGGCCAGGCGCTCGAGCAGGCCGTCGCGGGCGTACTCCGGATGCCGTTCCAGGAACGGCCAGAGGCTCGCGGTAACTTCCTTGACCGCCTGCAGGAACTCGGGCTGGCCCGGGTCGCGGCGTTGCAACCGGTCGAGAAACGCTTCCCTGGAACCTCGCACGTGCTTTTCCCCTTCGTTCGGATCTGTGGCGGGTGGTGGTGCGCCGACGGGCTTCAGGCGAGCCGTTCGATCACCGCCTGCGCGGCCTGCGTGGTGCTCACGGCCTGGCCGGGTGCGGCCAGGTCGGCGGTGAACACCTTCGCGTCCAGCGCGTCCGACACCGCGGCTTCGATCGAAGCCGCCTCGGCTTCCAGACCCAGTGAATGGCGCAGCAGCATCGCAGCGCTGAGGATGGTGGCGTAGGGATTGGCGATGCCCTTGCCGGCGATGTCCGGCGCCGAGCCGTGGATCGGCTCATAGATGCCGACCTTGCCATCACCCAGCGAAGCGGAGGCGAGCAGGCCCAGGGAGCCGGCCAGCATCGAGGCCTCGTCGGTGAGGATGTCGCCGAACATGTTCTCGGTGACGATCACGTCGTAGGCGCGTGGCTTGGACAGCAGGTGCATCGCCATCGAATCGACCAGCTGGTGTTCCAGGGTCACGTCCGGGAACTCCTCGCGCATCACCCGGTTGGTGACGTCGCGCCACAGGCGCGAGGTTTCCAGCACGTTGGCCTTGTCCACCGAGGTGAGGTGGCCACGGCGCGTGCGCGCCAGCGCGGCGGCGCTGCGCACCACGCGTTCGATCTCGACCACGGTGTAGCGGCACAGGTCGCTGGCGTCGCTGTCGCTGCGCGTCTTGTCGCCGAAGTAGATGCCGCCGGTCAGCTCGCGCACGACCACGATGTCCACGCCTTCCAGCAGCTCGGACTTGATCGGCGAGGCGCCCAGCGCGGCACGGTGCGGTCGCACCGGGCGCACGTTGGCGAACAGGCCCAGTCCCTTGCGGATCGCCAGCAGGCCCTGTTCCGGGCGCACCTTCGCGTTCGGGTCCGACCACTTCGGTCCGCCTACCGCGCCCAGCAGGACCGCGTCGGCCTTCTGCGCCGCTTCCAGTGTCGCGGCCGGCAAGGGCACGCCGTGCCGGTCGATGGCGATGCCACCGATGTCGTGCTCGTGGAAACCGAAGCGGTGGCCATGGCGGTGGGCGATGGCTTCGAGCACCGGCAGGGTCGCGGCGACGATCTCGGTCCCGATGCCGTCGCCGGGCAGGACGACGATGTCAGCGTGGATGGGCATGGGTTTCCTGGAGACGGAAGGAGAAGAGTGGCCGCGCGCGCTCAGCGCGAGGTTTCGGACGCCAGCTCGTTGCCGGCGGGCTCGGCCGCTTCCGTGCGCTCGACCGCGTCGGCGCCGTTATGCGGGTAGGGAGTGTCGGACAGGCGGCGCGCAAGCGCGCGGTGCACGGCCGCGTCGAAGGTCAACGTGGCGGCGGGATTGCTTTCGGCGAGCGGCATTGCTTGATTCCTGGCGGCAGGGGTGCAGGCGCATGGCCTGCGGAGTGTGGAGGGGAGGGCGGGAGCCGGGCATTGGACCACCGGCCATGGGTGGCCGGTGCGATGCAGGTCACGGAATGCTCAGGCGGTGGCCAGCTGTTCGGTTCCCGCCGCGACCCGTCGCTGGCGCAGCAGCCGGTTGGCCACGTCCAGCCAGGCCAGCGCGCTGGCTTCGATGATGTCGCGGCTGGTGCCGGTGCCCTCGAACTCGGTCTCGCCGTGGCGCACGCTCAGGCTCGCTTCGCCGCGCGCGTCGGCACCCAGGCCGACGCTGTGCACGCGGTAGCTTTCAAGGGCCAGGCGCACGCCGGTGGCCGCCGACAGCGCGGCGAACAGCGCGTCGACCGGGCCGTCGCCCTCGGCGCTTTCCAGTACGCGACTGCCATCCGGATCGGACAGCTCGACCGTGGCGATCGCGCGCTGGCCGCGGTCGCTGACCGTCATCGAGGCCAGGCGATAGCCTTCGCCGTCGCCGGTGTCCTGCATGAGCGCCTGCAGGTCCGCGTCGGTGACCACGCGCTGCTGTTCGCACAGCGCCTTGAAGTCGGTGAACACCAGGTCCAGCTCGCCTTCCTCCAGGTAGTAGCCCAGTGCACGCAGGCGCTGCTCGACCGCGGCCCGGCCGCTGTGCCGGCCCAGCACCATCTGCGTATCGGGCCAGCCCACGTCCTGCGGACGCATGATCTCGTAGGTGCCGCGGTGGCGCAGCATGCCGTGCTGGTGGATGCCCGACTCGTGGGCGAACGCATTGCTGCCGACGACCGCCTTGTTGCGCTGCACGTGCATGCCGATCAGGCGCTGCAGCAGCTGCGAGGTCGGGACCAGGCGGCGCGAATCGATGCCGGTATCGACGTTGAAGAACGCGCCGCGCACCTTGAGCGCCATGACGATCTCTTCCAGCGCGCAGTTGCCGGCGCGCTCGCCGATGCCGTTGATCGTGCACTCGACCTGGCGCGCGCCGCCTTCGATCGCGGCCAGCGTATTGGCCACCGCCAGGCCCAGGTCGTTGTGGCAGTGCGCGCTGAAGATCACGTTGCCTGCGCCGGGCACGGTGCCGATCAGGCGCTGGAACAGGCCACGGATCTCCTCGGGCGTGGTGAAGCCGACCGTGTCGGGCACATTGATGGTCGTGGCACCGGCCGAGATCGCCGCGGCGACGACCTCGTGCAGGAAGTCCTCTTCGGTGCGGGTGCCGTCCTCGGTGGAGAACTCGATGTCGTCGATGAACTGGCGGGCGTAGGGGATGCTCTCCACCGCCATGTCCAGCACCTGCTGCCGGCTCATGCGCAGCTTGTGCTCGCGATGCAGCGGGCTGGTGGACAGGAACACGTGCAGGCGCGGCCGCTGTGCGGCTTCCAGTGCGTGCAGCGAGGTGTCGATGTCGGCGCGCAGGCAGCGCGAGAGCACCGCCAGCACCGGTTCGCGCAGCTCGCGGCCGATCAGGGCCATGGCCTCGCGGTCGGACTGCGAGCTGGCCGGGAAGCCGGTCTCGATGATGTCGGTGCCCAGTTCGCCCAGGGCGCGGGCCATCACCAGCTTCTGCGGCGGGGTCATGCTGCAGCCGGGCGACTGCTCGCCATCGCGCAGGGTGGTATCGAACACCCGGATGCGGGCCGGGGAGACCTGGGTGGGGGCTTGGGATTGGGGCGCGTTCACCAGGTGAACTCCTCTTCGCTGACGGGCTGCGGCGCTCTCGGCGCCGATGGGGCGGAAATGGTGGGTGAGGGCGACAGGTTAGCGGCTGGTCGGCGTTTTGCCACCGCGACCTTCTTCGCAAGGGCAGGGTCGGCGGGGTCGACGGCCGGCAGCTCGCCGGTGCGCCGGCGCGGCTTGCGCGGCGGGCGTGGCCGGACCTCGGAAAGCAGCGTGGCCAGGGTGGCGGCGTCGATGTTCCCGCCGGAGACAACCGCGCACTTGCGCTTGCCGGCTACGCGGCGGCCGGCGGCCAGGGCCAGGGCGCCGGCGCCCTCGGCGATGAGGTTTTCCTCGAGCGCCAGGCGGACCAGGGTCTCGCGCAGTTCCGCCTCGCGGACGATGACCACGTCGTCGAGCAGGCGCGTGCACAGGCGGCGGGTCAGGAAGCCGGGCACCTTGACCCGCACGCCATCGGCGAGCGAGCGGACCGGGTCGATGAGCCGCGTATCGCCCTTGATCGCGCGGGCCATCGAATCCACGCCCTCGACCTGGGCGCCGACCACGCGCACACCCTGGGCTTTCAGGGCCAGGGCTACGCCGGAGGCCAGGCCGCCGCCGCCGATGGGCACGATGACCACGTCCGGCGTGTGCGCGGCGATCTCGATCCCGACCGTGCCCTGGCCGGCGATGACATCGGGATCGTCGAAGGCGGACAGGAAGCGGTAGCCGTTCTGTTCGGCCAGTTCGCGTGCGAACGCGTACGCCTCGTCGTAGCTGTCGCCGTGCTGGCGCACGGTCGCGCCCCAGTGGGCGACACCGGCGATCTTGTTCTCCGGCGCCCCGTGCGGCATCACCGTGATCGCCTGCACGCCCAGCCGGTAGGCGGCCCACGCCAGTCCCTGCGCATGGTTGCCGGCGGAAGCGCAGATCACCGGGCGGCGGTCGCCACGCTCGCGCGCTGCAAGCAGCGCGTTGAGCGCGCCGCGCACCTTGTACGAACCGGTGCGCTGCAGGTTCTCCAGCTTGAGCATCACCCCGAAGCGCTCGGCGTGGTGCATAGGCGTGACCGGCAGGTAGCGGCGCAGCCGCGACTGCGCAGCCAGTACGTCGGCGACGTTGACGTCCACGCCGGCGACATCGCCGACGTCGGGTTCTCCTTCGCTGGCGCGGCCGGTGTCAGGCATCGCTGCCGGTCCGCGCCGGTTCCGTCCCTGGCTGGCGATCGCGAAGAAGAGACCTCCGTACGAGGTCCGCCGCTGGAGCGGCGGCACCGCTGCGCGCGCTGGCCATGCGCGCGCTCATCGCACCGTTTCCAGCGGAGCAGCCTCGAGCGGGCTGATCTCGACCGACTCGCAGTCGTAGACCTTCTGCAGCTGGCGCTTCAGCGTCTCGGCCGGGCGGCCGCCATCGACTTCCAGCTGCAGGCGCCAGCGCCCGTCCGCGCCTTCGTGGCCGCCGACGATGGAGCGCGGCGCGAAGCCGCGGCGTTCGGTCATCCCGATCACGCGGACCAGCGCACCCTCCACGGGCTTCAGCACCAGGTCAAGCCGGTAACGCATGCGCGGACTCCGCCTTCTGCTCGTTGGGATTGGATTCCAGCATCGTGCTGTTGGCCGTGTTCGGTGGCACCAGCGGCCATACGTTGGCGCGGGCATCGATCGCCACGTGCAGCAGGCCCGGGCCCGGTGAAGCCAGCAGGGCGGCCAGTGCGTCCTCGACGTCGGCGCGCTTCTCGATGCGCGTGGCGGGAATCCCGCACACCCGCGCCAGCGCGGCGAAGTCCGGGTTGTCGGACAGGTCGATCTCGCTGTAGCGCTTGTCGAAGAACAGCTCCTGCCACTGGCGGACCATGCCCAGCGAACTGTTGTCGAGCAAAATCATCTTCACCGGCAGCTTGCAGCGGGCCACGGTGACCAGCTCCTGCACGTTCATCATGAAGCTGCCGTCGCCGGAGACCAGCACCACCGGCCGGTCCGGGCAGGCGAACTGCGCGCCCATCGCCGCCGGCAGGCCGAAGCCCATCGTGCCCAGCGCGCCGGAGGTCAGGTGGTTGCGTGGATGGCTGAAGCGGCAGTGCTGCGCGACCCACATCTGGTGCTGGCCGACATCGCAGGCGATGACCGCGTCGGGCACCAGCTCGCTCAGGCGCTTGAGCAGCGCCGGGGCGTAGATGTCCTGGCCGGGGGCGTCGTAGCGCGCGGCGTGCTTCTCGCGGTTCTTGGCGCAGCGCTGGCGCCAGCCGTCGCAACTGCTGCGTGCGCTGGCCAGGGTGCGCAGGCCGCTCGCCACGTCGCCGGGCAGGGCGATGTCGGCGGTGCGCAGCTTGGAGATCTCGTAGGCGTCGGCGTCCAGGTGGATGACCCGGGCGAACGGCGCGAACTCGGCCAGCTTGCCGGTGGCGCGGTCGTCGAAACGGGCGCCGACCACGACCAGCAGGTCCGACTCCTGCACGGCGATATTCGCCGCGCGGGTGCCGTGCATGCCCAGCATTCCCAGGAACTGCGGATGGTTGCCGGGCAGCGCGCCCAGGCCGCGCAGGGTCAGCACGGTGGGGATGCGGGTCGCCTCGACGAATTCACGGAACACGTCCACCGCATCGGCGATGCCGATGCCGCCACCGCCATAGATCACCGGCTTCTCGGCAGCGGCGATCGCGGCGATCGCCTCGGCCAGCGCGGCGGCATCCGGTGCCGGTTCGGCATCCACCGAGGCCGGCACGTGCGCGGGCAGGTGGATGGCGCTGCCGATCTGCACATCCTTGGGCAGGTCGATCAGCACCGGCCCGGGCCGGCCCTCGCGGGCCAGGCGGAAGGCTTCCGCCAGCACGTGCGGCAGGTCGTCGACCTTCCGTACCAGGAAGCTGTGCTTGACGATCGGCAGGGTCATGCCGAACACGTCCAGCTCCTGGAACGCATCGGTCCCCAGCAGCGGCGTGGCGACCTGGCCGGTGATGCAGACCATCGGCACCGAATCCAGCAGGCCATCGGCGATGCCGGTCACCAGGTTCGACGCGCCCGGGCCGGAGGTGGCCACGCACACGCCGACCTTGCCGCTGGCGCGCGCATAGCCGTTGGCGGCCAGCGCCGCGCCCTGCTCATGGCGGACCAGGACGTGGCGCAGTCCCGAGTCCACCAGTGCATCGTAGAACGGCATGATCGCGCCGCCCGGATAGCCGAAGATCGTATCCACCCCCTCGGCTTCCAGCGCGTGCGCGACCCAGGCCGCGCCATTGCGCAGCCCGGCCGCCGCTGTGGGGGAGGTCGCGTTCATGCGGCGGCGGTCCTCTTCGCGTTCGCGTCGTCGGTGTCCGGCTGCGCGGCATTGGCCTGCAGCCAGACCATCTTCGCGCGCAGTTCCTTGCCGACCTTCTCGATCGGGTGGTCCTTGTCGGCCTGCTGGAACTTCCTGTAGTTCGGCAGCCCGGCGTCGTACTCGGCCTGCCAGTTGCGGGTGAAGGTGCCGTTCTGGATGTCGGTCAGCACGTCCTTCATGCGCGCCTTGACCGAAGCATCGATGACGCGCGGGCCGCTTACGAAATCACCGTACTGCGCGGTCTCGGAGATGAACTCGAGCATGCGGGTGATGCCGCCTTCGTAGAACAGGTCCACGATCAGCTTCAGTTCGTGCAGGACTTCGTAGTAGGCGATCTCCGGCTGGTAGCCGGCCTCGACCAGGGTCTCGAAGCCGGCCTGCACCAGCGAGGAGGCGCCGCCGCACAGCACGGCCTGCTCGCCGAACAGGTCGGTTTCGGTTTCTTCCTTGAACGTGGTGCTGATGATGTTGGCGCGCGCGCCGCCCAGGCCGCCGGCGTACGCCAGGGCGAACTCCTCGGCCTTGCCCGACTTGTCCTGGTGGACCGCATAGATGCACGGCACGCCGCGGCCGATCTCGTATTCGCGACGGACCAGCGCGCCGGGGCCCTTCGGTGCGACCAGGACCACGTCCAGGTCCTCGCGCGGACTGATCATGCCGAAATGCACGTTGAGGCCATGCGCGAACAGGAGCACGGAGCCGGGCTTCATGTTCGCGGCCAGGACGTCGTCGTACAGCTTCTTCTGGACCATGTCCGGGGTCAGCACCGCAACCAGGTCGGCATCCTTCACCGCATCGGCAGGTGCCTTGACCACGAAGCCGTCGGCCTGCGCCTTGGCTTCGGTCGGACCACCCGGACGCAGGCCGACGGTCACGTCGAAGCCGGAATCGCGCAGGTTCAGCGCGTGCGCGCGGCCCTGGCTGCCGTAGCCGACGATCGCGATCTTGGGGGAAATGCTGCTGGTCATGGCGTGGTCCTGTGCGGGTCGTGTTGGTGTGGGTTGGAGCGAAGGGGGTGGAATGTGCCGTAAACGATTTGTTTCTGCTGATAATTTCTGGCCAGGGCGACGGCCAACAAAAAACCCCGCGCCTTTCGGTGCGGGGTTTTGCGAATCTGGCGTGGTGTTTCTGGTTACGCGCCGGTTCGTCCCGCACCTGGTGGCGAGGTAATAAGGACGAGTACGACAAGCGACGCGGCGCCGATGGGCGCGCTGCGGTGGGTCGTCATGGGCGTGTGGCAATGCAACATGGGGACGAGGAAAGCACGCGCCTTTTGGCTTGTCAAGCATCACGGTCGCGTGCACTAATGTTGCAACTGCAACCGTGGACACGGCGCACGCACGCCGCAAAATCACAGCACAATCCGTGCCGACACCGCGCCCGCAGGATGCCTGCAGGAACCGGGTGTGAGGCTCCATTCCCACCACACGCGCCAGCGTCCGCCAGCGTTCCCGACCAATGCCCGATTACCGCTCCAGGACTTCAACCCACGGCCGCAACATGGCCGGCGCCCGCGCGCTGTGGCGCGCTACGGGCATGCAGGATGACGACTTCCAGAAGCCGATCATCGCCATCGCCAACTCCTTCACCCAGTTCGTGCCGGGGCATGTCCACCTGAAGGACCTGGGCCAGCTGGTGGCGCGCGAGATCGAGCGCGTCGGCGGCGTGGCCAAGGAGTTCGACACGATCGCGGTCGACGACGGCATCGCGATGGGCCACGACGGCATGCTCTATTCGCTGCCCAGCCGCGAACTCATCGCCGATGCGGTCGAGTACATGGTCAATGCCCATTGCGCCGATGCGCTGGTATGCATCTCCAACTGCGACAAGATCACCCCGGGCATGCTGATGGCCGCGTTGCGGCTCAACATTCCGACCGTGTTCGTGTCCGGTGGGCCGATGGAGGCGGGCAAGACGCGACTGGCGGATGGAACGACGTCAGGTGACAAGCTCGACCTGATCGACGCGATGGTGATGGCGGCCGATCCGAACGCCTCGGACGAACAGGTCGCGGTGGTCGAACGCAGCGCGTGCCCGACCTGCGGTTCGTGCTCGGGCATGTTCACCGCCAACTCGATGAACTGCCTGACCGAGGCCCTGGGGTTGTCGCTGCCGGGCAACGGCACCGTGCTGGCCACGCATGCCGATCGCGAGGCGCTGTTCAAGAAGGCCGGTGTCACCGCGGTGGAGCTGTGCCATCGCTGGTATGGCGCGGAGGATGCGAGCGCGCTGCCGCGCGGGATCGCGACGTTCGAGGCATTCGAAAATGCGATGACCCTGGACATCGCGATGGGCGGTTCCACCAACACGATCCTGCACCTGCTGGCGGCCGCGCAGGAGGGCGAGGTGCCATTCGGCATGCGCGACATCGATCGCCTGTCCAAGCGCGTGCCGCAGTTGTGCAAGGTGGCCCCGAACACCCAGAAGTACCACATCGAGGACGTGCATCGCGCCGGCGGAATCATGGCGATCCTCGGCGAACTGGCGCGTGGCGGCCTGCTGCACACCCGCGTGCCCACCGTGCACGCCCCGACCCTGGGTGAGGCGATCGCGAAGTGGGACGTGGCCACCACGCAGGACGCGGGGGTGCATACGTTCTACAAGGCCGGTCCGGCCGGCATCCCGACCCAGGTCGCCTTCAGCCAGGCCACGCGCTGGCCGTCGCTGGACATCGATCGCGCCGAAGGCTGCATCCGCGACATGGAGCACGCGTTCTCGCGCGAAGGCGGGCTTGCGGTCCTGCACGGCAACATCGCCGTGGATGGCTGCGTGGTGAAGACCGCCGGCGTGGACGAATCGATCCACGTGTTCGAGGGCAATGCGCGCGTCTACGAAAGCCAGGACGCGGCCGTCGCCGGCATCCTCGGCGACGAGGTGCGGGCGGGCGACGTGGTGGTGATCCGCTACGAAGGTCCCAAGGGCGGCCCGGGCATGCAGGAAATGCTGTACCCGACCAGCTACCTGAAGTCGAAAGGCCTGGGCAAGCAGTGCGCGCTGCTCACCGATGGCCGCTTTTCCGGCGGCACTTCGGGCCTTTCGATCGGGCATGCCTCGCCCGAGGCGGCGGCCGGTGGGGCGATCGGCCTGGTCCGCGATGGCGACCGCATCCGCATCGATATTCCGGGCAGGACCATCGACCTGCTGCTGTCCAGCGACGAGCTCGACGCGCGGCGCGCCGAACAGGACGCGCGGGGCTGGAAGCCTGCGTTGCCGCGTCCGCGCAAGGTCAGTACCGCGCTGAAGGCCTATGCCCTGCTGGCGACCAGTGCCGACAAGGGCGCGGTCCGCGACAAGACGCTGCTCGAAGGCATCTGATGACAATGGACTTCCGACGCGGCCTCTTGCTCATCGCGACGCTGCTGCTCGCGCCGTTACCGTCATCGGCCAATGGGCCCGCGCCCTGGGTGGTCGCCACGTACGCCTATCCACAACGCGACCGTGCCGCGGCGATCCAGCCATTGGCCGACTATCTCGGCAGCCGGGGCGGGCATCCGGTGCGCGTGGTCGTACTGCCCTCACCGACGGCGCTGGTCGAGGCCTTGCACGAGGGAAGGGTCGACGTAGCCGTGCCGAACCTGCACGCCTACCTGCAGGCGCGCCCCGGTGCGGGCGATGTCATCGCACTGCCGGTGCCGGACGTTCCCGCCGCGCAGGCCGACCGCTACCGCGCGGTGCTCGTCGCACGTGCCGGTATCGATTCGGTCGCGGCGCTGCAGCGGCAGGCCGGCGAACTGCGCCTGGTGCTGGTCGGGCGGGATTCCGCCTCCGGCGGGTTCGTGCCGACCACCGGGCTGCGCGAGATGGGCCTGGATCCACGGGCCGGGTTCGCATCGCTGGCGTATGCGGGCTCGCACGCGGCGGCCTTGCAGTCGCTGGTCGAAGGCCGGGCCGATGTCGTCGCCCTGGCCGCGGACGTGTACGACGCCGCGCAGCCCGATGGGGTGCATGAGTTGTGGCGTTCCGCACCGATTCCGCCCGGGCCGCTCCTGTGCCGTACCGCCGACACGGTGCCCTGCGATGCCATCGCCGGCTGGTTGCTGGAGGCGCACGCACGGGACCCGTTGGTCATGGCGGCCCTGCGCGCGGGGTGGCCCGAGTTCGGCGATGCGCAGTCGTTCACTGCGCCGCCATCGATTTCCCTGGCATTGCCCGACCGCGAATGACCCATGGGTCCATCGGCGCGCGCCCGATCCAGCGGCCGCACGGGGGAAAGTTGGCGTAATCTGGCGCCGACTCGGGGACGGGGAACGGCCGATGGCGCACCGCGAAGCGAGGACCTGGCTGGCAGCGGGGATGGCCGGCGGGCTGGTCGCCCTGCTGGCCGGATGCGCGAGCCTCGGCGCGGCGCGGGTCGGGATCGACCGCACCGACTACACCGAGCGCCTGCGCCAGAGCGAGAAGGAGCAGCTGCTGACCAACATCGTCGCGCTGCGCCATGGCGATGCGCCGATGTTCCTGGGCGTCACATCGGTCATCAGCCAGTACACGCGCGAAAGCACCGGTGAACTGCACGCGGCGATCACGCCGGCGATCGACAGCGACGCTGGCGCGATCGGCGGCGCGGTGATGCTGCGCGAAACCCCGACGGTGACCTACACGCCGGTGACCGGTGACCGTTTCTCCCGCCACCTGCTGGCGCCCCTGCCGCCGGCGGCGGTGCTGGCGATGATGGAGGCCGGCTGGGCCTCGGACCGGCTGTTTCCACTGGCGGTACGCTCGATCAACGGCGTCGGCAACACCAGTCGCGCACCGTTGTTCGAGCAAAGGGCCGACGAGGATTTCATGGAGGTGGTCGCCGCCTTGAGGCGCCTTCAGCGCAGCCAGGGCCTGGCGGTACGCGTGCGGCAGAAGGAAGAGACGTTCTCGGCGCTGGCGCGGGTGCGTCCGGCGCTGAGCGCGCAGGAGGAGGCCGACCTGCAGTACCTGTCGGAGCGGCTGGGCATCCAGCGCGGGGTGGGCGAACTGCGCGTGGTGTTCGCCACCTATCCGCACGACCAGGGCGAACTGGCGATCGCGACGCGCTCGATGTTCGAGATCCTGATGGAGCTGTCGCAGGGCGTGGAGATGGAAGGCACGCCGCCTTCGGCCGAGCCATACCTGGTGCGCATCCACAGCGGGACCGCGGCGCCGGTTGACGCCCACGTGGCGACGCAGTTCCGTGGCCGCTGGTACTGGATCGACGGACGCGACGAGGGTTCCAAGCAGATGTTCCTGATCACCCAGATCATGCTGTCGATCGCCGATACCGGTGGCGGCAGTGGCTCGCCGCTGGTGACCATCCCGGCCGGTTGAGGGGACTGTCGACCCGGTCCGGCGCGGGCAGGCGGCGATCGGCTATCTTTCCGGGATTCCGTTCGCTACGTCCCGGTGCAACGCCATGTCCCTGTTCCATCGCTCCCTGTTCTGCGCCGTGCTGCTGGTGCCAGCGATCGCCTGTGCCGCCGACCGCGTCACCGGCCAACTGTTCGCCACCCGTTCCGAAGTGATCGCACCGCACGCGATGGCGGCCACCTCCCATCCGCTGGCGACCCAGGTCGCCCTGGACACGATGAAGCAGGGCGGGTCGGCGATGGACGCGGCGATCGCCGCCAACGCGGCGCTCGGGTTGATGGAGCCGACCGGCAATGGGATCGGTGGCGACCTGTTCGCCATCGTGTGGGATCCGAAGACGAAGAAACTGTATGGCTACAACGGCTCGGGGCGCTCGCCGAAGTCGCTGACCCTGGCCGAGTTCCAGCGCCGCGGCCTCAAGGACATCCCGCCGACCGGGCCGCTGCCGGTGTCGGTGCCCGGAACGGTCGACGGCTGGTTCGCGCTGCACGACCGCTTCGGCCGCCTGCCGATGGCCGACAACCTGGCGCCGGCGATCCGCTACGCGCGCGAAGGCCATCCGGTGCACGAGGTGATCGCGTACTACTGGGACCGTTCGGTGCCGCGGCTGTCGCAGTACCCGGGTTTCAAGGAGCAGTTCACGATCGACGGGCGCGCGCCCCGCAAGGGCGAGATGTGGAAGAACCCGAACCTGGCCGACACCCTGCAGAAGATCGCCGACGGCGGCCGCGACGCGTTCTACAAGGGCGACATCGCACGCACCATCGATGCCTACTTCCGGGCCAATGACGGCTTCCTGTCCTACGAGGACCTGGCCACGCACCAGGGCGAATGGGTCCAACCGGTTTCGACCAACTACCGCGGCGTCGACGTCTGGGAGCTGCCGCCCAACAGCCAGGGCATCGCCGCGCTGCAGATGCTCAACATCCTCGAAGGCTACGACTTCTCGAAAATCGCCTTCGGCTCGCCCGAGCACGTGCACCTGTTCGTCGAAGCCAAGAAGCTGGCCTTCGCCGACCGCGCGCGCTTCTACGCCGATCCGGCCTTCAGCCCGGCACCGGTCGACCGCCTGGTATCCAAGGACTACGCCGCGCAGCGGCGCAAGCTGGTTTCCCCCGACAAGGCGCTGCGCGAAGTGCAGCCGGGCACGCCCAAGCAGCTGGAAGAGGGCGACACCATCTACCTCACCACCGCCGATGCCGACGGCATGATGGTTTCGCTGATCCAGTCCAATTACCGCGGCATGGGCAGCGGCATGGCGCCGCCGGGACTGGGTTTCATCCTGCAGGACCGCGGCGAGATGTTCGTCCTGCCGGCATCCGATGAACAGCGGGCCCACCCGAACGCGTATGCACCGGGCAAGCGCCCGTTCCAGACCATCATCCCGGCCTTCATCACCAAGGATGGCAAGCCCTGGGTCAGTTTCGGGGTGATGGGCGGCGCGATGCAGCCGCAGGGCCACGTGCAGATCGTGATGAACCTGGTCGACTTCGGCATGAACCTGCAGGAAGCGGGCGATGCGCCGCGCATCCAGCACGAGGGTTCGACCGAGCCGACCGGACAGTCCACCGCGATGAGCGACGGTGGCGAAGTGAACCTGGAAACCGGCTTCCCGTACGAGACCATCCGCGCGCTGATGCGCAAGGGCCATCGCGTCATCTTCGCCGACGGTCCCTACGGCGGTTACCAGGCGATCCAGCGCGATCCGGGCAACGGCGTGTACTTCGGCGCCTCCGAGAGCCGCAAGGATGGGCACGCCGCCGGCTATTGAGTAGTGGCACGGCGCATGCCAGGAATAGCTGATATGCGCCATTCGCATGTGTTTTGCGGGTGCATTGGCACCGTGTAAGGTGCGCCGCATCCGTGTGCGATCACGGGCTGACGGCTAGGGGTTCTTCCATGCACGTGTCCATGTGGGCGAACGGCTTCGGCCGCATCGCGATGTTGGGTGTCCTGTCGCTGTCCGGCCTGCTGGCAGCCTGCTCCGGGAAATCCGGCCCCGAAGGTGCCGGTAGCGCGCAGGCCGGTGTCGCCCCTGCCGCCGCCAGCCCGACGGCGCCGACGCAGCAGTCCGGTTTCGTCAGTGTCCAGGGCACGCACTTCGTGCTCGACGGAAAACCCTATCGCTTCGCCGGCGCGAACTTCTGGTACGGCGCCTACCTGGGCGCGCCCGATGGCGTCGGCGACCGCGAGCGCCTGCGTGCGGAACTGGACCAGCTCAAGGCCGCCGGCATCGACAACCTGCGCGTGCTGGCGATGTCGGAAGCCAGTGGTTTCAAGCGCGGCGTGCGGCCGGCGATCATGGGCGAGCCGGGCGTGTACGACGAGCAGCTGCTGCTGGGCCTGGACTACCTGCTGGCGGAGATGGCCAAGCGCGACATGAAGGCCGTGCTCTACCTCAACAATTTCTGGCAGTGGTCCGGCGGCATGTCCCAGTACGTGGCCTGGGCCACCGGCGGATCGGTGTCGGAGCATGACCCGGACCTGACCGGCGACTGGAACGGGTTCATGCAGAACTCGGCGCGCTTCTATGCGATCCCGGAGGCGCAGGCCTGGTATCGCGATGCGATCCGTACGGTTATCGGTCGCACCAACAGCATCAACGGCATGGCCTACGTCGACGATCCGACGGTGATGTCCTGGCAGTTGGCCAACGAGCCGCGCCCGGGCAGCGACGCCGACGGGAAAGCCAATGCCGACGTCTACGTGCGCTGGATCGACGAGACCGCCGGCTTCATCCGCGGCCTGGCGCCCAGGCAACTGGTCAGCACCGGCAGCGAAGGCGAGAAGGGTTCGGCGGGCGACATGGACCTGTTCGTGCGCGCACACACCACGGCCAATGTCGATTACCTGACCTTCCACCTGTGGCCGTCGAACTGGAGCTGGATCGACCACAAGGATCCGGCTGCGCGGCTGGAGTCCGGGCTGGCGACGTCGCTGGACTACATCGACCGCCACATCGAGGTGGCGGGCAAGCTGGGCAAGCCGATCGTCCTTTCCGAGTTCGGCCTAAACCGCGACCAGGGCGCCTACGACCCGGCGTCGGGCACGCAGGCACGCGACCGCTTCTACCAGGCGATCTACGACCGCGTGCTGCAACGGATGCAGGCGGGCGATGCCATCGCCGGATCCAACTTCTGGGCCTGGGGTGGCCGTGGCCGCACCAGCAACGCCGACTGGATGTGGGCGCCCGGCGATCCGTTCACCGGCGATCCGCCGCAGGAGGCGCAGGGCCTGTTCTCGCTGTTCGACAGCGATGCTTCGACGCTGGGAATCGTGTCCGGCCATGCCCGGGCGGTGCACGCGCTGCCGCGCTGAACCCCCCCGGCCTTGAGAGCCGGGCTCCCGGTCCCGGCTGCCTGTGGTCTAATGCGCGCGGAAGCGGGGGTACCGCCGACGCCGGCACGGGTCGATGGTTGAGACAGTCCCTTGGAACCTGATCCGGCTGATACCGGCGTAGGGAAGCTTTCGCAGTACGTACGGATCATCGGGCACCCGGCATCCGTCGTCCTGTGTCCGCCCGCTCCGGGCAACTGGCCGCGCCGTGCCCGCACGTGCGCCCCGGTTGCTGTGGACCGCACCCCGGTGCGGTGGCCCCGAGCACTCTCAGCGGACACCCAGCATGAATGCCATTCCCGCCTCTCTGCTCCAGCAGACCGAGCAGCTTTCCGAATCCGTGACCCGGCCGATCCCCGGTTCGCGCAAGATCCATGTCGAAGGTTCGCGTGCGGACGTCCGCGTGCCGATGCGCGAGATCGCGCTGACCCGCACGCCGACCGTGTTCGGCGGCGAGGAGAATCCGCCGGTCACCGTCTATGACACCTCCGGCCCGTATACCGATCCGGACGCGCGCATCGACCTGGCCGCCGGCCTGCCGGCCCTGCGCGCGCAGTGGATCGCCGAGCGTGGCGACACCGAGGCGCTGCCCGCGCTGAGTTCCGAATTCGGCCGTGGTCGCGAGCACGATCCGAAACTGGCCGCAGTGCGCTTCCCCGGCCGGGTATTACCGCGCCGCGCGGTGGCCGGTGCCAACGTGACCCAGATGCATTACGCGCGCCGCGGCATCGTCACTCCGGAAATGGAGTACGTGGCGATCCGCGAGAACCAGCGGCTGGACGCGGTGCGCGATGCCGGCCTGCTGGCCCAGCACCCGGGCGAGAGCTTCGGCGCGAACATCCAGAAGATCATCACCCCGGAGTTCGTGCGCGACGAGATCGCGCGCGGCCGCGCGATCCTGCCCAACAACATCAACCACCCGGAAAGCGAGCCGATGATCATCGGCCGCAACTTCCTGACCAAGATCAACGCCAACATCGGCAACTCCGCGGTGTCCTCGGGCATCGCCGAGGAAGTGGAGAAGCTGGTCTGGGCGATTCGCTGGGGCGGCGACACGGTCATGGACCTGTCCACCGGCAAGCACATCCACGAGACGCGCGAGTGGATCATCCGCAACTCGCCGGTGCCGATCGGCACCGTGCCGATCTACCAGGCGCTCGAGAAGGTCGACGGCCGCGCCGAGGAACTGACCTGGGAGATCTTCCGCGACACGCTCGTCGAGCAGGCCGAGCAGGGCGTGGACTATTTCACCATCCACGCCGGCGTGCTGCTGCGCTACGTGCCGCTCACCGCGAAGCGGGTTACCGGCATTGTTTCCCGCGGCGGCTCGATCCTGGCCAAGTGGTGCCTGGCCCACCACCGCGAGAATTTCCTCTACACGCACTTCGAGGAGATCTGCGAAATCATGAAGGCCTACGACGTGGCCTTCTCGCTGGGCGACGGCCTGCGCCCGGGCTGTATCGCAGACGCCAACGACGCGGCCCAGTTCGGCGAACTGGAAACGCTGGGCGAGCTCACGAAGATCGCCTGGAAGCACGACGTCCAGACCATGATCGAAGGCCCCGGCCACGTGCCGATGCAACTGATCAAGGAAAACATGGACAAGCAGCTGCGCGAGTGCGGCGAGGCGCCGTTCTACACGCTCGGTCCGCTGACCACCGACATCGCGCCCGGTTACGACCACATCACCAGCGCGATCGGTGCGGCGATGATCGGCTGGTTCGGCACCGCGATGCTCTGCTACGTGACGCCGAAGGAGCACCTGGGCCTGCCCAACCGGCAGGACGTGCGCGACGGGATCATGGCCTACCGGATCGCCGCCCACGCTGCCGACCTGGCCAAGGGCCATCCGGGCGCGCAGGTGCGCGACAACGCGCTGAGCAAGGCACGCTTCGAGTTCCGCTGGGAGGACCAGTTCCACCTGGGCCTGGATCCGGAGAAGGCCAAGGAATTCCATGACGAGACCCTGCCCAAGGACGCGCACAAGCTCGCCCACTTCTGCTCGATGTGCGGCCCGCACTTCTGCTCGATGAAGATCACCCAGGACGTCCGCGACTACGCGGCAGAACACGGTGTCGACGAGCAGGCCGCGTTGCAGGCCGGCATGGAGGAGAAATCGGCGCAGTTCCTCGAACAGGGCGCACAGGTCTACCGGCCGGGCTGATCGCCGACCCGGCGCCGTCGCGGCCCTGCCGGCCGCGGCGGTGATGCGCTATCGTCGCGCCTGTCCCGTACAGGCGAGGAGCGGCAATGAGTGCAGGCAGCAGCGTGGTCAGGGCGGGCATCGGCTTCGGAACGGCCCTGGCGATCACCATTTCGTGGACGGCCAACAAGTCGCTGCTGTGGGTGCTGATCCACGGCATCCTCGGCTGGATCTACGTCGTCTACTACGCGCTTTTCAAACACTTCTGACGCGATGGCCCTGTTCTCGCACCTTCGCTGGCTGGTAAGGGCGCGGCGCCATCCGTCGGCGCTGCTGCTGGCCGTGCAGCTGGCCGGGGTGCTGCTGTATCCGGTCATGGAACAGGCTGCCGCCGGTCGTGCGCTGTTCGGCGCGTTCGGCATCGTGGTCCTGTTGCTGGCGGTATGGGTGGTCAAGCGCAGCCCGGCCCTGGGCTGGGTGGCCTGGTGCCTGGCGATGCCGGCGGTGCTGCTGTCCATCGCCGCGGCGGTGCTGAACATGCAGGCCCTCACCGCGATGTCGCAGGCGCTGGAAAGCCTGCTGTACTTCTACACGGCGGCCAGCCTGACCGCCTACATGCTGGCCGACCATGAGGTCACGCGCGACGAGCTGTACGCCTGCGGCGCCACCTTCACCCTGCTCGCATGGGCCTTCGCCTTCGCCTTCTCGGTGTGCCAGATCGTCAACCCCGGCAGCTTCGTGGCGGCGTCTGATGCCCCGCAGCGCACCTGGATGGAGCTGCTGTACCTGAGCTTCAGCCTGCTTTCGGGAGTGGGCCTGAGCGACGTGGTGCCGGTCCTGCCGCAAGCGCGCGCACTGGCCATGCTGGCCCAGTTCGCCGGGGTCATGTACATCGCGCTGGTGGTCTCGCGCCTGATCGGCCTGACCATCCTGCACCGGCAAGGAAAGGGCTGAACCGCGACCGGACCGTGTCCACAGGCACGTGCCGGCGACGGCGGCATTTGCGAAACTGCGCGTTCCGCAAGCATCCCAGTCCGCCATGAAACTGCAGGTTCCCTTCCTCCAGCTGCCCGTCCTGTTCGATGCCGACGCCCTGGCTCGCGAGGTGGCCGCGGTGGATCCTCGCTGGTGGCGTGGACGAACCCAGCAGGACGATGGCAACAGCGCGCTGACCCTGATCACCACGCATGGCGACCCGGACAGCGACGAGCTCAGTGGCCCCATGCGGCCGACCCCGGCGCTGGCGGAATGTCCCTACCTGCTGCAGGTGCTCGAACACCTCGGAGCGACGTGGGGCCGTGCGCGCCTCATGCGGCTTTCCGGCCAGGCCGAAGTGCGCGCACACGTGGACATCAACTACTACTGGCGCGAACGCATGCGCGTGCACGTGCCGATCGTGACCACGCCATCGGTGCGATTCCAGTGCGGCGAAGGCGAAGTGAACATGGCCGCCGGCGAGTGCTGGATATTCGATACCTGGCGACGCCATCGGGTGCTCAACGGCGGCAACGAGACGCGCATCCACCTGGTCGCCGACACCGTCGGTGGGGAAGGCTTCTGGGACCTGCTCGCGCAGGCCCGGCCGCCGGGGACCCATCGCGCGGACTGGGAGCCTGTCCGATTCGCTCCGCAGGCGGGACGCGCGGCGCCGTCGCTGGACCTGGAGAACTTCAACGCCCCGGCGGTGATGTCGCCGTGGGAGCTGCGCGAGCACATCGTGTTCCTGCTCGGCGAAGCGGTATCCGATCCGCGGCTTGGCCCGGTGCAGCAGGCGCTGCTGCGTTTCGCCCGCCGCTGGCAGGCGCTGTGGGCCGTGCACGGCGACCGCGGCGAAGGCCTGCCGCGCTACCAGCGCCTGCTCGACGACATCCGCCTCGAACTGGACGCGCTGGGTGCCGGCCAGGTCGGCCTCAAGAACGAGCTGGGCTTCCTGCAGGCGCTGGGATCGCATGTGCTGGACATGGCGTTGGCCACGGCCGCCGACGAGTCCAGGCTGGACCGGCATGGCGAGCCGGCCATCGGCGTACATGCCGGCGCGGCGGTGGTGCCCGATCGCGCTGCGTCCACGCGGGCGAATGCGGGCGACTCCCTTTTTGACCGGCCACTGTTCATCGTCAGTCCGCCGCGCTCAGGCTCCACGCTGCTGTTCGAAACCCTGGCTGCTGCACCGGCGCTGTATTCGCCAGGCGACGAGAGCCATTCCCTGATCGAGGGCGTTCCGGGGCTGGGGCCGGGGGCACACGGTTGGGATTCCAATCGCCTTCAGGCCGCCGATGCCACCGCCGAGGCCGCCGCGACGCTGCGCGAACGCTTCTTCCGCCAGTTGCGCGACCGCGACGGACGGTCCCCAGCGGTCGCCCCGTTGCGCATGCTGGAGAAGACGCCGAAGAACGCGCTGCGGATCCCGTTCCTGCGCACGGTGTTCCCGGAGGCGCGCTTCGTGTTCCTGTACCGCGATCCGCGGCAGGTGCTCGGCAGCATGATCGACGGCTGGCGCTCGGGGGATTTCGGCATGTACCCGAACCTGCCGGGCTGGGATGGGCCGACCTGGTCTTTCCTGTTGACGCCGGGATGGCGCGAAAGCAACGGACAGCCGCTCGAGGAAGTCGTGGCCCGCCAGTGGGCCGCCGCCACGCGGATCCTGCTCGACGACCTGCAGGCGCTGCCCGCTGGCAGCTGGACCGGCATCCGCCATGACGCATTCCTCGCCGCACCCCAGCAGGAGGCATCGCGCCTGTGCGCGTGGGCCGGACTGGAATGGGATCGGGAACTGGGTGCCGAGCTGCCGCTTTCGCGCTACACGCTTACCGCGCCCAGTCCGGACAAGTGGCGGCGACACGAAACCGCCATCGAAGCGCAGCGTTCGATCTGGGAGCCGGTTGCCGCGCGCGCGGAAGCGCTTCTGCGCGGGTGACCGTCGGACCGCAAGCCGGGGTGGGTAGCCTCGGGCCCGATCAGGCCGCCATTGCCGTTGCGTTGAGCGACTCGGCGTAGTCGCGCCACTCGCCCAGGCGCGAAAGCGCGCCGGCACGCGACAGGTAGGCCTCGTCGGGTTCCTCGCCGGCGGCCAGGGCCATGGCCACATGCACCGCACCGGTGACCCAGAAGCTGCGGGTGCTCGAGCGCGCGGGGGTGCGATGGAACGCCACCGCCTCGATGATCGGCATCGGCAGGCCCCACAGGCCCAGCAGGTAGGCACCCGCTTCGGCGTGTCCCGGACGCGTGTCGCCTTCCACGAAGGGCTCGCGTTCGTCGCGCACACCTGGCAGCAGCAGGCCGATGTCGGCCAGCAGCGCGGCGGTGGCGCCGAGTTCGGCGCTGGATTCGGGCAGCATGCGCTTGGCCAGGCGGGTGGCCATCAGCGCGCGCGCCTGGAGCGCGGCGCGATCCACGCCGGCCACGCCGGGCAGCGAGAAGACCTCGCTGGCCAGGACCAGGTCGCGCAGGGTGGCGATGCCCAGCCGGGTGACGGCGGCGCGCAGGTCGGTGATCGTGCGGCCATTGGAGAAGTAGGCCGAGTTGCACAACTGCAGCACCTTGGCCGCGATCGCCGGATCGCCGGACACCAGCTGTGCGATCTGGGCGGCACTGGTGTGCTCGTCGGTCTCCAGGGCATTCATCAGCCGCAGGTAGAGCTGCGGCGGCGAAGGCAGCTGTTCGACCCGGCCGATGCGCTCGCGCAGTTCCGGGTTGTCGAGCAGCTCGCGCAGTTCTTCCAGGCTTCCGATCGATTCCAGCAGCAGTTCGGGTGCCAGCGGGGCGGGCAGGAAGCGGTGGGCCAGGCCGATGATCCGCGCCGGCGGGTTCTGGCCGCCGTCGATGACGGCCACGCGCGAGGCTTCGGCGCGCAGCGTGCGGACCTGGCCGAGCAGGGTGGCCGCGGGCATGTCCGGAAGCGTCGGTGCCACCAGGATCACGTCGACCGGCGCGGCCGAGACGCGCGCCATGGCGGTGCCGGCCTCCGTGCAGCGTTCGACTTCCCAGTCCGCGCCCAGCTCGGAGACCAGCTCGACCAGCGTGGCGGGGAATACGGTGTCATCGCCGACGAACAGAATGCGCACGGAAACCTCCCTGGGGGGCAAGACGGGATTGGCGCGCCCCTACGGATGCCGGACGCTCGTAGGCCGGTATCGGTCGCGGGAACCGGAAGTTGAGCCGGTCGCGGCGGTTCGCTCGCCCCGGCGTGCGGATCTGTGCGCCAGTTCCGCTTTGAGCCGCGAAGCGCAGTGCCGGGTCCGGCGCCGCGTTCGGGATTTGCCGCCAGGCGTCGATCGACAACCTGACGGACCGGCACCGGCGGGCACCGGTGCCGCCAGCCTGGATCAGGCCTTGTCGGCCGCGCGCTGCATCGATTCGCGCAGGATCTGCTTGGCCTCGACGGCGTTGCCCCAGCCATCGAGCTTGACCCACTTGCCCTTCTCCAGGTCCTTGTAGTGCTCGAAGAAGTGGCCGATGCGCTCGAGCCAGTGCGGCGAGACCTGGTCGATATCCTCGACGTGGGCGTAGCCGGAGAACACCTTGGACACGGGCACGGCGAGGATCTTCTCGTCGCCGCCGGCCTCGTCGGTCATCTTCAGCACGCCGACCGGACGGCAGCGGACCACCGAGCCGGGGATCAGCGGCAGCGGCAGCACCACCAGCACGTCGGCCGGATCGCCGTCGCCGCACAGGGTGTTGGGCACGTAGCCGTAGTTGCACGGATAGCGCATCGGCGTGGAGAGGATGCGGTCGACGAAGATCGCGCCGCTTTCCTTGTCCACTTCGTACTTGACCGGCTCGGAGTCCTTCGGGATCTCGATGATGACGTTGATTTCGTCCGGCGGGTTGCGCCCGGAATTGACCTGGTCGAGGCCCATCTGCTGCTCCGTGGAAACTGCGGTTGAAGAGGGCCGGCATTTTACGCCTTTGCCTGTTGCGCCGCACAAAGCCGGG
This sequence comes from Pseudoxanthomonas daejeonensis, assembly GCF_010093205.1. GTDB lineage: Bacteria > Pseudomonadota > Gammaproteobacteria > Xanthomonadales > Xanthomonadaceae > Pseudoxanthomonas > Pseudoxanthomonas daejeonensis. The sequence goes on along the minus strand of NZ_PDWN01000005.1, from coordinate 140,341 downwards.
AGCCGGGCGCTCCGGAAACGCGAAGCCCCGGCCAGGCCGGGGCTTCGTTTCCATCAGAATCAATAACTTACAGAAGAGGAACCAGCATCAGCGCGACGATATTGATGATCTTGATCAGCGGGTTGATCGCCGGGCCGGCGGTGTCCTTGTACGGGTCGCCGACCGTGTCGCCGGTGACCGCGGCCTTGTGCGCCTCGCTGCCCTTGCCGCCGAAGTGGCCGTCCTCGATGTACTTCTTGGCGTTGTCCCAGGCGCCACCGCCGGTGGTCATCGAGATCGCCACGAACAGGCCGGTGACAATCGTGCCGATCAGCAGGCCGCCCAGCGCCTTGGGCCCGAGCAGCAGGCCGACCACGATCGGCACCGCTACCGGCAGCAGCGAAGGCACGATCATTTCCTTGATCGCCGAGCGGGTCAGCATGTCCACCGCGCGGCTGTAGTCCGGCTTGGCCGTGCCCTGCATGATCCCGGGGATCTCGCGGAACTGGCGGCGCACTTCCTCCACCACCGAACCGGCGGCGCGGCCCACCGCTTCCATCGCCATCGCGCCGAACAGGTAGGGGATCAGTCCGCCGATCAGCAGGCCGATGATCACCGTGTGGTCGGACAGGTCGAAGGTGAACACCTCGCCCGGATTGCTGGCCTGCAGGTTGTGGGTGTAATCGGCGAACAGCACCAGCGCGGCCAGTGCGGCCGAACCGATCGCGTAGCCCTTGGTCACCGCCTTGGTGGTGTTGCCGACCGCGTCCAGCGGGTCGGTGACATTGCGCACTTCCGGCGGCAACTCGGCCATCTCGGCGATGCCACCGGCGTTGTCGGTAATCGGCCCGTAGGCGTCCAGCGCCACGATCATGCCGGCCATCGACAGCATGGCGGTGGCGGCGATCGCGATGCCGTACAGGCCTCCGTGCAGGTGGGCGAACCAGATCGCGGCGCACACCGCCACCACCGGCAGTGCGGTCGACTTCATCGACACGCCCAGGCCGGCGATGATGTTGGTGCCATGGCCGGTGGTCGAGGCCTGTGCCACGTGCTTGACCGGCGCGTACTGGGTGCCGGTGTAGTACTCGGTGATCCAGACGATCAGGCCGGTCAGGACCAGGCCGATCAGCGCGCAGACGTACAGGTTGAACGCGCCGTGCGCGTTGTCGGCCATCAGCGAGGTGGTGATCGGCCAGAACGCGATAGCCGCCAGCACGCCGGACACGATCACGCCCTTGTACAGCGCGCCCATGATCGAGCCGCCGGCCTTCACCTTGACGAAGAACGCGCCGATGATCGACGCCACGATCGACACGCCACCCAGCACCAGCGGGTACAGCACCGCGTTGCGGCCGACCTCGTCGATCATCAGCCCGCCCAGCAGCATCGTCGCGATCACCGTGACCGCATAGGTCTCGAACAGGTCGGCGGCCATGCCGGCACAGTCGCCGACGTTGTCGCCGACGTTGTCGGCGATCACCGCCGGGTTGCGCGGGTCGTCCTCGGGGATGCCGGCTTCGACCTTGCCGACCAGGTCGGCGCCCACGTCGGCGCCCTTGGTGAAGATACCGCCGCCCAGGCGGGCGAAGATCGAGATCAGCGACGAGCCGAAGGCCAGGCCGACCAGCGCATGCAGGTTGTCGGCCAACGACAGGCCCAGCCGCTGCAGCACCCAGTAGTAGCCGGCCACGCCGAGCAGGCCCAGTCCGACCACCAGCATCCCGGTGATCGCGCCGCCGCGGAACGCCACGTCCATCGCCGGACCCAGGCCGCGCCGCGCCGCCTCGGCGGTGCGCACGTTGGCCCGCACCGAGACGTTCATGCCGATGTAGCCGGCGGCGCCGGACAGCACCGCGCCGATGGCGAAGCCGATCGCGGTGTACCAGCTGAGGAACACGCCGACCAGCACGAACAGCACGACGCCGGCCACGGCAATGGTCAGGTATTGACGGTTGAGGTAGGCGCGCGCGCCTTCCTGGATGGCAGCGGCGATCTGCTGCATGCGCTCGTTGCCCGCCGGTTGCGCCAGGATCCAGCGTGCGGACACGATGCCGTAAAGGATTGCAAGGACAGCGCAGAACAGAGCCAGCGCCAAACCGTATTGTTCCAGCATGAACCCCTCCCAAGGTTGATAAGTGCCACCCAGTGGACGGGTGAACAGGAGGGAACGCCGGGTGAGTCGTGAAGCACTGGAGCGGACCCGTAACCGAGGCGCATCACATCGTGTTCAACATCCCTGGAGCAACCCGAGTATGCCCGCTGCAGCGGCCTGAAGGCCACATGGCGTTCATGCAGGCGGTGACAGGATCTGCATTCCCACGCATGGAATCCGATGTCCGTGACCGCGATCCCCGTTCCGCCAGAGCGCTCCGGCGCGAGTTCCACCGGCCGTACCGTCAGCGTTGCCGCCGCCGATCGGGCCCAGCGCCATGGCGACGTGTTCCGCCAGGCGGTGCTGCTGGCCGTGCTGGTGGCGGTGGCCGCGGTCGCTTCGCCATTGCAGGCCCAGGCCATGAAGGCCGAACGCGAGCAGGCCGGCGCTGCGCAGGCGGTGGGCGCGTTGCATTCGGTGCGGACGATCCCGGAAGCCTGCACCCGGCTCGAGGGCGTCTTCACCGGCGATGCCGCGCAGCCCTACCGGATGCAGGCGGTGCAGACCGCACCCACCTGCCAGCCGCGTGCCCGTTACGTGGAAGCGGCGCAAGCCAGGCCTTCGCAGGCCAGCGGGTGGATCCTCAACACCCTCACCCGGATCCCCGACGCCAGCTGCCCCTCGCGGCAGGCCGTGGTCCGCGTGTGGCGCAAGCCGGTGGCGCAGGACCTCGCCCGCGACGGCCAGGGCCAGGTGCGCATCTACCTGCAGGATGCCCAGAAGCAGGCCGCGGCCGGGCAGATGCGCGAGCTGCCGCAGTACAGCGCGCAGATGGAAGTCGTCGGCGCGTCCTGCCGCTGACCATCGCCACCGCCACCCGGACCTACTCCGCGTGGCGGCGGAAGATGGCGTTACCCACTAGAGCGCGTCCGTGGCCTCGCCGGCTTCCAGGTCGGTAACTTCCGGTGGGGCAGCCCCATTGGGGGGTGTTCCCGCCGCATCCACTGGTGCTGCGGGGGTTTCCGCAGTGCCGTGTCCATGGTCCTCGCTTGTGGCTGCTTCCGTGGCCGACATGCCGGTGGGACCGGTTGCGATGGCGACCTCTGCCGGCGCTCCGGCCACCGGTTCGACGGCGCGATCCGCCACATCACCAGGCGGTGCTGGCGACAACGGGTCCACGTACTGCGCGGGAATTGCCGCGACTTGCTCCGGCAACAGGCCATACTGCTCCTTGGCGAGAACATGGACGCAGGTCCATCCCAGATGCTGCGTCACGTCCTTTAGCAGTCGCGCCTCCTGCTCCAGCAACTGGTCGCGGCTGGGCGGATTGGCGTGCTCCTTGGTGTGCGCGCCGCAAGCCATGCTGGCGAGAGGGCGGCCGGTCCTTGTATCGATCAGCTGCGTCTGGACGTTGTAGCCCATCCAGTAATTGTCCCAGTTGCTCGGGAAATAGATGAACTGCCAACCCGCCGAGCGGACATCGAAAACGAAGTCCGCTTCGGGGTGCAGGGCTGCGAGGTCCTTCGGCTTCTTGGCCTTGCTGGCCACCGCATCTGGCTCCAACACGATGGCGCCATAACGGTCGGCCAGCGCCTGGGCCAGCTGCCTGCGGACCAGGATGGCGGGGTCTTCCACGCCGTTCTCGTCGACGATGTTGTTGCCGGCAGAGACCATCGCTGCCGTCCCAAGCAGGCCGAGTGTCGCCTTGCCGGCCGTAAAAGCGATAAAGGAGGGGCGCTCATGCACGGTCAGCGCGATGGTCTTGCCCTGGAGGGTGGCGGCGTCCAATTCGGACAGCGCGATGGGTTTCTCTTTCGCGGAAGCCGTTGCAGCACACAGCAACAAGCCGGCTCCCCATGCAGCCTTGATCATCTTCGGTTTTCCCCCTGAAACGTGCTGTCTTCGGGACAGCGTCCGTCGTTGCTGCACCCACGCATCCGACTTTCGCGGATATGCATGTGCTCCCCAGGCCAACGCTAGTGCATTGTTGCCGTCGTTGGAAAGGGGGGTGACCTCAAGAAGGGGTGGCAACCAGGCGCGGAGAGGAAGAGGAGGGCGGTGGCCTCAGCCCTGCGCCATCAGCGCCGCATAGCGCCGCTGCATTTCCTCCGGGGTCACGTCCTCGATGCTGTGGCCGATGCTCCAGCGGTGGCCACAGGGGTCGATGACCACGCCGGAGCGTTCGCCGTAGAACGCGTCGCTCGCGGCGCGTTCCAGGGTGGCGCCGGCGGCGATCGCGCGGCGGATGGTCGTGTCGGCATCGTCGACATGCAGGTGCAGGGTGGCGCTGTGACCATGGGACGGGTCGGGGCGGCGGATGCCCAGTTCCGGGAATTCTTCGCAGAGCATCAGCGTGGTGCCACCGAAATCGACTTCGGCGTGGCCGATGCGGCCACCCGGCTCGACCAGGCGAAACATCTCGGTCGCATCGAAGGCTTCCCGGTAGAACGCGATGGCGCGCGCTGCGTCGGCGACGCACAGGTAGGCGAACAGTTCACGGCTGGCCATGGCGATCAACTCCGGTGGTGGTGCGCGCAGGATGCGGCCGTGCAGGCCGGCGGTCTTGGAAAAAACTGACCGGCTCAGCCGGTAAGCACGTGGCGCGGGTGCAGGCGTGCGCGCTCGTAGGCACGCGCGGGCAGCCCTGCGAATTCGCGGAAGTCGCGCGCCAGGTGCGCCTGGTCGCAATAGCCGTGATCCAGTGCCAGCGTGCCCCAGTCCGTGCCTTCGAGGTCCAGCTGCGCCAGCACGCGCTGGAAGCGGCGCAGCCGCGCGTAGCGCTTGGGCGCCAGGCCGGTCGCATCGCGGAAGCGGGCGATGAAGTGGCGGTGGCTGCACCCGGCGCCGGCCAGCAGCACGTGCAGGTCCTCGCCTTCGTCGAGCCCGGCAATGGCACGGGTGACATGCGACGGCAGCGGCTCGACCGGCCGCAGCTGGGCGAGCAGGGTGCTTTCGAGCGCGTGCAGGCGCGCTTCCGGCGTGGTCGTGGCCGCAAGCTCGCGCTGCAACGCATCGACCGCATCGCCCCAGAATTCGCGCAGGGGCGCGTGCCGTTCGGCGATCGCCGTGGCCGGCACGCCGAACAGCGCCTGCGACGCGCCCGGCAGCAACTGCGCGCCGACCGTGCAGCACGGCTCGGCGCGCTTGGCGTAGTAACGGCTGCGTGCGCCGCAGACCACCGCCGCGGCGACCGCTTCGCCTTCCTCGTCGTCGCGGCTGGCGTACAGCCGCAAGGCTGGTCCGTCGATGCGCACCGCCAGGTGCATCTCGCCGGAAGGAATGACGTGTTCGCGCCGCGCGCGGGTCGACTGGCCGACCCACAGGTTGCCGACGTACGGCCGCAAAGCGGCCGGCAGCGGCGCGCGCGCGGTCATGCCATCAGCCTTCCCAGGCCGGCAGCTTCTTCTTCACCGCCACGTTCTTCAGGGTCACGTACTTGGGCAGGCCGTCGCGACCCCAGGGCAGCGGCGCCTCGCCCTGGATCAGCGGCTGCAGGTACTCACGTGCCTTCGCCGTGATGCCGAAGCCGTCCTTGCGGATGAAGCTCGCCGGCATGGTCTTCTCGTGGTTGGCGACCTTGTGCAGCGGCGCCGGCTCGATCTTCCAGCGGTACGGCGCGCTGGAACTGCGCACGATCACCGGCATCACCGAGTTCATGCCCTTGAGCGCGTACTGGACCGCGGCCTTGCCGACCGCCTGCGCCTGCCCCCAGTCGGTCTTGGAGGCGACATGGCGCGCCGAGCGCTGCAGGTAGTCGGGCAGGGTCCAGTGGACCTTGTAACCGAGCTGGTCTTTTACCTTGCCGGCCAGGTACGAGGAAACGCCGCCGAGCTGGGCATGGCCGAACGCATCCTTGCCGCCGCCGGCGTCGGCGACGAACTTGCCGTCGGCGGTGCGGATACCCTCGCTGGCCACGACCACGCACCAGCCGACCTTCTTCACCACCTTGTCGACCTGGGCCAGGAAGGCGGCTTCGTCGTAGGCGCGCTCGGGGAACAGGATGATCTGTGGCGCCTCGTCCGGCGACTGCCCGGCCAGGCCGGCGGCGGCGGCCAGCCAGCCGGCATGGCGGCCCATCGCCTCGTAGACGAAGACCTTGGTCGAGGTCTCGGCCATGGCGGCCACGTCCAGCGCGGCCTCGCGCACCGACACGGCGGTGTACTTGGCGGCCGAGCCGAAACCCGGGCAGGTGTCGGTCACGGCCAGGTCGTTGTCGATGGTCTTGGGCACGCCAATGCAGGTCAGCGGATAGCCGAATTCGGCCGCCAGCTGCGAGACCTTCCATGCGGTGTCGGCCGAATCGTTGCCGCCGTTGTAGAGGAACCAGCGCACGTCGTGGGCGCGCAGCACGTCCAGCAGCCGCTCGTACCTGGCCCGGTCGGCCTCGACCGACTTGAGCTTGTAGCGGCAAGACCCGAACGCCCCGCCCGGGGTGTGGGCCAGCGCGGCGATCGCGGCGGCCGACTCCTTCGAGGTGTCCACCAGCTCCTCGCGCAGCGCGCCGAGGATCCCGTTGCGCGCGGCGAGCACCTTGACCCCGCGGGCCCGCGCCTCGCTGATGACCCCGCTGGCCGTGGCGTTGATGACGGCGGTGACGCCGCCGGACTGGGCGTAGAGCAGGGTGCCTTGCGTGGCCTTGGGCATGGATCGGGTTCCTCGGAGGCGGGACATTTTTGGGGACAGCGCCGCGGATGCGGTAAGCTGCACTGGAATGGTGCGGTGCAATGCGGGCGCAGGACGAAAGTCTAGCGCCACCGGCCGCCACGGGACATTTCTTCTGGGAGCAATCGATGCGACTGGTACTACTGGGCCCGCCCGGTTCGGGCAAGGGAACGCAGGCGGCGCGCCTCAAGGAGACGCTCGGCGTCCCCCACATCTCCACCGGCGACCTGCTGCGCGCCGAAGTGGCCGCCGGCACCCCGCTGGGGCTGCAGGCCAAGGAAGTGATGGCACGCGGCGACCTCGTCTCCGACGAAATCCTGCTGGGCATGCTCGAATCGCGGCTGGGCCGCGACGACGTGGAGCGCGGCTTCATCCTCGACGGCTATCCGCGCAACCTGACCCAGGCCGGCGCGCTGGACGGGCTGCTGGCCAAGATCGGCCAGCCGCTGGACGCAGTGGTGCAGCTGGACGTGGCCACCGACCTGCTGGTCGAGCGCATCGCCGGCCGAGCGCAGGCCGAAGGTCGCGCCGACGACAATCCCGAATCGGTGCGCAAGCGCCTGCAGGTCTACAACGACTCGACCGCTCCGGTGATCGGCTTCTACGCGGACCGGGGCACGCTGACCGCGATCGACGGGGTCGGCAACATGGACGAGATCACCGCGCGCGTACTGGCGGCGTTGAAGAAGGCCTGACCGGCCGCGGTCGTACCCGGAAACGCGCGTCGCCTCGAGGTGGCGCGCGTTTTTCTTTGGCGGGGCGACGCGCGCGCCCGCCAATGGTGCGGATCGCGACGGCGGACACCCAAAATCGCGGCGCTTGGGCGACAATCGGCGCATGAGCAAGATCCATATCCTCGGCATCGCCGGAACCTTCATGGGCGGCGTGGCCGCGCTGGCACGCGAACAGGGCTTCACCGTCGAGGGTAGCGACCAGGCGGTATATCCGCCCATGTCGACCCAGCTGGAGAAGCTGGGCATCGGACTGCGGCAGGGCTACCTGGCCGGCAACATCTCCGCCGATGCGGACGAGGTCGTCATCGGCAATGCGCTGTCGCGTGGCAACCCGGCGGTGGAGCAGGTGCTGGACGACGGCCGGCGCTACACCTCCGGCGCTCAGTGGCTGGCCGAACGCGTGCTGCCCGGGCGCACCACGCTGGCGGTCGCCGGTACCCATGGAAAGACCACCACCACGACCATCCTGGCCTTCCTGCTGCAGGCGGCCGGTCGCGACCCGGGCTTCCTGATCGGCGGCGTGGCCGAGGATTTCGGCACGTCGGCGCGGCTGGGCAGCGGGCGCGAATTCGTGGTCGAGGCCGACGAGTACGACACCGCGTTCTTCGACAAGCGCAGCAAGTTCGTCCACTACCGGCCGACGGTGGCCATCCTCAACAACCTCGAATACGACCACGCCGACATCTTCCCGGACCTGGCCGCGATCCAGCGCCAGTTCCACCACCTCGTGCGCATCGTGCCGCGCGCCGGCCGGCTGGTCGTCAATGGCGAGGATGCGCACCTTGCGCAGGTGCTGGCGATGGGCTGCTGGACGCCGGTGGAAACCTTCGGCGTCGAAGGCGCGGCGGTGGCGGTTACGCGCGCCGAGGGTGGCGCCGGCTTCGACTGGAGCGCGCGACTGCTGCAGGCCGATGGCAGCGCTTTCGTGGTCGTGCATCGCGGGCAGGAGGTCGGCACGCTGCGCTGGCCGCTGGTCGGCCGGCACAACGTGATGAACGCGCTCGCCGCGCTGGCCGCGGCGCATGCGGTCGGCGTGGACGCCGCGCAGGTGATTCCCGCGCTGGCCGGTTTCCAGAGCGTGAAGCGGCGCCTGGAGGTGCTCGGCACGCAGGGCGGGGTCACCGTATACGACGATTTCGCCCATCACCCCACCGCGATCCGCACCACGCTCGAAGGCCTGCGGGCGCGGGTGGGCACGGCGCGGATCGTGGTGGCGATGGAGCCGCGCAGCAATTCGATGCGGCTGGGCGCACATGCCGAGGCGCTGGCGCCGTCGCTGGACCTCGCCGACGCGGTGGTGTTCCTGCACCGGCCCGAACTGGCCTGGGATGCCGGCCGCGTGGTCGCCGCGGTCAGGGGTGACGCGCGCACCGCGGCCGATACGGACGCGCTGCTCGAGGCGCTGCGCGGCACGGTGCAGCCGGGCGACCATGTGGTGTTCATGTCCAATGGCGGCTTCGATGGCGCGCCGCGACGCTTCGTGGCCCAGCTTGCGGAATGAACGGCGGGTGATGCGGCCATGACGCATCGCCACGCACCACGCGCTACCCTGATGCCATGCCCGTGACCGACAACGAAACGCTGCCGCTGTTCCCGCTGCATACGGTGCTGCTGCCGGGTGCGCCGCTGGGCCTGCGCGTGTTCGAGCGGCGCTACCTGGACCTGGTGGCCGAATGCGGCCGCAGCGGGCAGGGTTTCGGCATCTGCCTGATCCTCGAAGGCGAAGAGACCGGCGAGCCGGCCATTCCGGCGGCGTACGGCGTGGAAGCGCAGATCGAGGACTTCGGCAGCGACCGCAACGGCCTGCTGACCCTGCAGGTGCGCGGGTTGCGCCGCTTCCGCGTGGCCCGCACCCGCGTGCGCGACAACGGCCTGCTGGTCGGCGACGTCCAGTGGTGCGATGAGGCCGGCGTTGTGCCGTTGCAACCCCAGCACGCCGCGCTGGCGACCCTGCTGGCCGAGCTGCTGGACAAGGTCGGCGGCGAGTATCCCGACCTGGGGCATGCCACCGCCAACCTGCGCCAGCTCGAGGATGCGTCCTGGGTCGGCTGGCGGCTGGCCGAACTGCTTCCGGTTACCGACGAGCAGCGCCTGGCGCTGCTGCAGGAAGATGATCCGCACCGGCGCCTGGACCGGTTGCTGGAGTGGATGGACGAGGAGGCGTAGCGGGCGCCTGCGCGTCGAGGCCTTCGGTCATCACGCGCAGCACCGGCAGCTTGGAACCCGGGTGCGGCGCCACCGCGTGCGGCAGGTCGGCCAGCGAGGCGATGGCCTTGTCCAGCGCCGGATCGGCGCCGCGCTGCGGCCGCCAGGTCACGACCAGGCCGAGTTCGTGGTGGAAATGCAGGGTCTGCGCGGTGCCCACCCACAGCGGCACGTCGCCTGGCTGCAGCTGCACCGGCGTCGGCCACAGCCGCAGCACGTGGCGCACCTGCTGGCCGGGCACGTCGCGGATCATCAGCAAAGCTTCGGTGCGCGCATCCAGCGTCGCGGGAAGGACCGGGACTTCGTCCGGATCGCCGTCGGTGTCCAGCAGCGTCACCGCCTGCACCCAGCGCGCCTGGGGCTGCATCCGCCAGCCGTCGGCTTCAAGCCGCGCCTGCACCGGCGCCAGCGGGCCGGCGACCTGCACGTCCAGCGGCCAGCGCAGCTCGTCGTCGAATTCGTTGCGGCGTGCCGGCTGCAGCATCCATTCGTGGCTCCACCAGTCCTCCAGGTCCGCCAGGACCGGCAGCGCCGGCGGTGGCTCGAACTTGGCCAGCTTGGCTTCCACATTGCGCGGCGCGTACCACAGCGCGGCGGCGGCGAAGGAGCCGTAGAACACCCACGCCACCGGCTTGACCCAGAACGAGCGGTTGAAACGCCGGCGATAGGCGATGCCCAGCACCAGCAGCCAGACGATGCCCAGCAGCATCCCGCCGATCACGTCGCTGAGCCAGTGCGCGCCCAGGTACAGGCGCGCGAACCCGATGATCGCCACGGTCACGCCCGAGACCAGGTAGGGCCAGACCCGGTCGCGGCCCGGCAGCTCGCGCGCGATCAGCACCGCGAAGAAGCCGAACGCGATGGTCGCCATGGTCACCGCGATCGAAGGAAAGCCGAAGCCGCTGCTCGCGCCGGGCGGGCGCACCACGTCCACGGTGGTGCCCAGCAGCCAGGTCAGGGCCAGGCCGAACGCCAGCGCCGCCAGCCAGTGCGCCGCCGCCATCCAGCGCTGGCGCCAGATGAAGTACAGCAGCACCAGGGTGCAGGCCGGCGCCAGCACCGGCCAGTCGCCGAGCGAGGCCAGCGCGGCCATCGGATAGTCGGCCAGCGGATTGCGCAGGGCCAGCATCGCCTGGTGCACGGCCAGGTCCAGCGCCAGCGGTTCGCCATGGCCGACCACCACCAGCACCAGAGCGAACCACGCCCAGCCGATGGCCAGCAGCAGCACCGCCAGCAACGCCAGCGAGGTCGATTCGCGGTGTGCCGGATCGAAAACGGCAGCCGAATGCCGGCCCATCACCGGATGCCGGTGCGACCAGTCCAGTGCGCGGGCCAGCAGCGAATCGGCATGGTCGGCGAACCAGCGATAGGTGTAGAGCACCCAGGCCCAGGCCACGGCCAGGACCACCAGCAGCAGCCCGAGCACGATCACCAGGTGGCCGGCGACCGCGGCGATCGCGTCGTAGGCGCGGCCGAGTACCCAGCCCGGTGCCAGGAACAGCAGGCCCCAGGACAGGCAGGCCACGCCGCTGGCGAGGAAATAGCGGCGCAACGGCATGCGTGACATGCCGGCGATCGCCGGCACGAAGGGACGCACCGCCCCGACGTAGCGCGCGGCCAGGATGCTGGTGAAGGCGTTGCGCCGGAACAGGATCTCGCCGCGACCGAGCAGCTGCGGATAGCGGCGGAACGGCCACACGCCGTGCAGTTGCCCGCCCCAGCGCCGGCCGACCCAGTAGCTCAGGCCATCGCCGAGGAAGGCGCCCACGGTCGCGCAGGCCACCGCGTAGGGGCCATTGATTTCGCCCATGCCGATCAGCACGCCGACCGCGAACAGCAGCGGCAGCGCCGGCACGATCGCGCCCACCACGATGAGGGCGTCACAGAAGGCGATGGCGAAGATCACCGCACCGGCGAGGATGGGGTGGTTCCCGATCCACGCCAGAACAGCGTCCATCCACGAGGATTCCATGGCGCCGATTATAAGAGGCGGCAACCCGCGCCCGCCTTAAGCGCGGATGGCTGGACCGATCGCCAGCGGGCCGCGTTTGCGGTAGGCGCAGGGTGGGCCCCGGCGGGTCGCCCAGCCAGGGCGCGCGGACCGGCGCCTTGCCGATGGCATGCCCTGCGGCCGACGCCGGCCCCTGCCGGAACACCGTTCCGGGCGACAATGAAGGCAACCGCACTTCGTCCCGCAGGCACTCCGATGACCACCCTGGCCGGCAAGACCCTCTTCATCACCGGCGCCTCGCGCGGCATCGGCCTGGCGATCGCCCTGCGCGCGGCGCGCGACGGCGCCAACGTGGCCATCGCCTCCAAGTCCTCGGTGCCCAACCCGAAGCTGCCCGGCACCATCCACCAGGCGGCCGAAGCGGTGATCGCCGCCGGCGGCCAGGGCCTGGCGCTGAAATGCGACATCCGCGAGGAAGACCAGGTCAACGCGGCCGTCGCCGCCACGGTCGATGCGTTCGGCGGCATCGACATCCTGGTCAACAACGCCAGCGCGATCTGGCTGCGCGGCACGCTGGACACGCCGATGAAGCGCTTCGACCTGATGCAGCAGGTCAACGCGCGCGGCAGCTACCTGTGCGCGCGGGCCTGTCTTCCCTACCTGCTGCAGGCGCCCAATCCGCACATCCTTACCCTGGCGCCGCCGCCTTCGCTGGATCCGAAATGGTGGGGCCCGCACACCGGCTACACGCTGGCCAAGATGGGGATGAGCTTCGTCACCCTGGGCCTGGCCGCCGAATTCGGTCCGCAGGGCGTGGCGGTGAACGCGCTGTGGCCGCGCACGCTGATCGGTACCGATGCGCTGAACATGATCCCCGGGGTGAGCATCGCCAACGGACGCCGGCCGGAAATCATGGCCGACGCCGCGCGCGAAGTGCTGGTGCGCCCGGCGCGCGGTTTCACCGGACGATTCCTGATCGACGACGAAGTGCTGGCAGAAGCCGGCGTCACCGACCTGTCCGGGTATGCGGTGGACCCGTCGCAACCGCTGCTGCCGGATCTGTTCCTGGATTGAGCCTTTCCCGGCGCGAAGTGACGCTTCGACAGTTGTGGGTAGGAGCGGGCATGACCGCGACACCGACGCGCTCGCAACCACGACGGCGTGGCTTGAGAGAGCTTCGGATAAACGGGGCTTCAGCATCGCCGACTGCCTCGGTGTCGCGGTCATGCCCGCTCCTACAGAAGTGGGCGATGCGGACGGCGGACTCCAGGCCGCGACAGCCACGACTCGGCACTGGCGACACCGCGTGATCGCCGCATCGCCATGTCGGCGGGTGCGTCCTGCAAAATGGCGGCCTGACCCCACCGGAGCGCCACCATGAAGTACCTGCACGCGATGATCCGCGTCCATGACCTGGAAGCGACCGGCCGCTTCTTCACCGAAGGGCTGGGACTGCGGCAGACCCGGCGCATGGACAACGAGGCCGGTCGCTTCACCCTGGTCTATTTCGGTGCCCCGGAAAACCCCGAGGCCGAGGTGGAGCTGACGTACAACTGGCCGTCGGCCGATGGTTCCCCGGTCGAGGATTACGGCAGCGCCCGCAACTTCGGCCACCTGGCCTTCGAGGTCGACGACATCTACGCGCTCTGCGCGCACCTGCAGTCGCTGGGCGTGACCATCAACCGCCCACCGCGCGATGGCCGCATGGCCTTCGTGCGCACGCCCGACCTCATTTCGATCGAGCTGCTGCAGAAGGGCGCCGCGCTGCCGCCGGCTGAGCCGTGGACGTCGATGCCGAACACAGGCAGCTGGTGAGGCGCGCCTCCGGGGTTGCGTGGAGCGGGGCTCGCCCCGCTGCTCCCGGTCGGAAGCAGCCCGGACCCGTGAGGCAGCCGGGCAAGCCCGGCGCCATGGAGTGGCCGGTTGCCTTGCACTGCATGGCGCGCTGGGGAGCGATAATGGCCGCGCCGGCAGCCGTCGGCGCCCTCCACGGATCACCGCCATCACCATGAACGATACGACGCTGCCCGCCGGCGACACCGCCGCGCTGCTCGATCTCGGCCGCCACTACTACCTGCCCGTCTACCGCCCGCGCGAGCTGGTGCTGGAGCGAGGCCAGGGCGCGCGCCTGTGGGATAGCGAAGGTCGCGAGTACGTCGATTTCGCAGCCGGGATCGCCGTGTGCGGGCTGGGCCACAACGACCCGGACCTGCATGCGGCCCTGGTCGAGCAGGCCGGCAAGCTGTGGCACACCAGCAACATCTTCTACAGCGAGCCGCCGCTGCGCCTGGCCGAGGAGCTGGTCACCGCCAGCCGCTTCGCCGAGCGCGTGTTCCTGTGCAATTCCGGCGCCGAGGCCAACGAGGCGGCGATCAAGCTGGTGCGCAAGTGGGCCGCGTCGCAGGGCCGGCCGCCGCAGCAGCGGGTGATCGTCACCTTCCGCGGCAGTTTCCACGGGCGCACCCTGGCGGCGGTCACCGCCACCGCGCAGCCCAAGTACCAGGACGGCTACGAACCGCTGCCAGGCGGCTTCCGCTACGTCGATTTCAACGACATCACCCAGCTGGAAACGGCGATGGCCGCCGGCGACGTGGCCGCGGTGATGCTCGAGCCGGTGCAGGGCGAGGGCGGGGTGATGCCGGCCGCGTCCGGTTTCCTGCAGCAGGTGCGCGCGCTGTGCGACCACCACGGCGCGCTGCTGGTGCTGGACGAGATCCAGGCCGGGATGGGCCGTACCGGGACCCTGTTCGCGCACTGGCAGGATGGCGTGGTGCCGGACATCGTCACCCTGGCCAAGGCGCTGGGCGGCGGCTTCCCGATCGGCGCGATGCTGGCCGGGCCGAAGGTCGCCCAGGCCATGCAGTTCGGCGCGCACGGCACCACGTTCGGCGGCAACCCGCTGGCCGCGGCGGTGGCCCGGGTCGCGCTGCGCAAGATCGCCTCGGCGCAGGTCGCATCGAACGTGTCGCGGCAGTCGCAGGCGTTGCGCGAGGGTTTGCTGGCGATCGGTGCGGAGTTCGATCTCTTCGGGCAGGTGCGCGGTCGCGGCCTGATGCTCGGCGCGGTGCTCAAGCCCGCGTTCGCCGGGCGCGCCGGCGAAATCCTCGACCATGCCGCCGCTCATGGCCTGCTGTTGCTGCAGGCCGGCCCGGACGTGCTGCGCCTGGTGCCGGCGCTGAACATCACCGATGCGGACGTCGCCGAGGGCCTCACGCGGCTTCGGGCGGCCGTCGCCGCACTCGCCGGCCGCTGAGCGGCGGGCGACCAGGCGTCCGCGCGATCCTGGTCGACGAAAAGCCCGGGCCAGGATCGCCTGCGAGAGTGGCCGCGCCATCGCCTGCGTGGACCCGCGGCGGGCTGGGCCGGGAACGCTAGCCGGTCGGTAGGCCGAAGCGCGCCAGTACCCGGCGCATCGAGCGGGCATCGCGGACCGTGTCCGCATGCAGGCCGGCGCGGCGCGCGCCCTGCACGTTGACGAACAGGTCGTCGACGAACAGCGTCGATGCCGCGCGAGCGCCAAGCCGCTCGAGTGCCTGCGTGTAAACCGTAGCCTGCGGCTTGCGCCCGCCCAGCGTGCCACTGCACAGCACGCGGCCGTCGAGCGCGGGAAACAGTTCCGGGACGATGCGCGGGATCGCCTGCGCCATCAGCGGGCCGTTGTTGGTCAGGATCGCCACCGGGTACCGCCGGGCTACCGCCGCGACCATCGCCAGGATCCGCGGATCCGGCGCGCAGGCGGCGACGCGTGCGTCGATCCAGGCTGTTTCGTCGATGCGCGTGCCAACGCCTTCGCCGAGTTGGCGCAGGTAGGTTGCCGTGTCCAGCGCGCCGCTGTCGTAGGCGAGCTCGAGCCCCGAGGAGAACAGCACCTGCATGACCTGGGTTGCCGGACAGCCGGCGACCTGCGCAAGGTGCGCGCAGCGCAAGGCCCGTTCGTAGCGCGCGAGCACGCCGTCGAAATCGAGCAGCAGAAGTTCCAGGCGCGGCGCGATCATCGTGGAGGCGGATCGACGCGGTGCGAAACCCGCCGCGTCGTGGCGCTCAGGCCTTCCCGGCGACCTTGAAGGCCTCGCGCGCCGCTTCGACCGTGGCGGCGATCACCGCCTCGTCGTGCGCGCTCGACATGAAACCGGCCTCGTAGGCCGACGGTGCCAGGAACACGCCGCGCTCGAGCATGGCGTGGAAGAAGCGGTTGAACGCACCGATGTCGCACGCGGTGGCCTGCGCATAGGTCTCCACCTGCTGGTCGGTGAAGAACAGCCCGAACATCGCGCCGACGCGGGTGGTGGTCACCGCCACGCCGGCGTCGCGCGCGGCCGCTTCCAGGCCTTCGCACAGCGACGCGGTGGCCGCGGCCAGGCGCTCGTGGAAGCCCGGCGCCTGGATGAGTTCCAGCATCGCCAGGCCGGCGGCCATCGCCACCGGATTGCCGGACAGGGTGCCGGCCTGGTAGATCGGCCCGGCTGGTGCGATCTGCTGCATGAGGTCGCGGCGGCCGCCGTAGGCGCCCACCGGCATGCCGCCGCCGATGATCTTGCCGAAGGTGCTCAGGTCCGGGGTGATGCCGTAGTGCGCCTGGGCGCCGCCCAAGGCCACGCGGAAGCCGGTCATCACCTCGTCGAAGATCAGCAGCGTGCCGTGCTTCGTGCACAGCTCGCGCAGGTGTTTCAGGTAGCCTTCGCGCGGCGGGATGCAGTTGGCATTGCCGACCACCGGTTCGATGATCAGCGCGGCGATCTCGTGGCCGATCTCGTCGAACAGTTTCGTCGCGCCTTCGAAGTCGTTGTAACTCAGGGTGCTGGTCAGCTCGCTCAGCCCGGCTGGCACGCCGGGCGACGTCGGTACGCCGAGCGTGAGCATGCCGCTGCCCGCCTTGACCAGGAACGAGTCGCCGTGGCCGTGGTAGCAGCCCTCGAACTTGACGATGCGCTGGCGGCCGGTGGCGCCGCGCGCCAGGCGGATCGCCGAGAGCGTCGCTTCGGTGCCGGAGTTGACCATGCGCACCATTTCGCACGACGGCACCAGCCGGGTGATCGTCTCGGCCATCGTCACCTCGGCCGCGCATGGCGCGCCGAACGAAAGCCCGTCGCCGATCGCTTTCTGCACCGCGTCGCGCACCGCCGGGTGGTTGTGGCCGACGATCATCGGGCCCCACGAGCCGACGTAGTCGATGTAGCGGTTGCCGTCGACGTCGTACAGGTAGGCGCCATCGGCACGCTGCACGAAGAACGGTTCGCCGCCGACCGACTTGAACGCGCGCACCGGCGAGTTGACCCCGCCCGGCAGCAGCTGCTGTGCGCGTGCGAAGAGGGCGTGGGAGCGGTCATGGTTCATCGGGGGACTTCCTGCGTGCGAAAGGCGCCATTGTAGGAGCGGGCATGCCCGCGACACGACGATGTCGGCACGGCTGATGCCGCCGGGTTCAGGCGCCCGATGGATGCGGTGCGCGTTCGTGCGACGGAAAACAGCGGATATAGGCGCGGACGGCGGCCACTGGATCGGGGGCGTCGAATACCCCGCCGATCACCGCCAGCAGGTCCGCGCCGGCCGCCACCAGCGGCCCGGCGTTCTCCGGGCTGATGCCGCCGATGGCGACGCGCGCCACGCCCAGGCCGGCCGCATCGCGCAACAGCGCCGGCGAAGCCCGGCGCGTGGTCGCCTTGGTGGTGGTCGGGAAGAAGGCGCCGAAGGCGACGTAGCTGGCACCGGCTGCGACCGCGCGCCGGGCCAGTTCCAGCTCGTCGTAGCAGGAGGCGCCGAGGATCGCTTCGGGTCCGAGCACCGCGCGCGCGGTGGCGATATCCCCGTCGTCCTCGCCCAGGTGGACGCCCGCCGCGCCGATCGCCCTCGCGAGGGCGACGTCATCATTGACCAGCAGGGGCACGCCGGCCGGGGCGCACAAGGCCTGCAGCGCGGCGGCCTGTTCGCGCCTGAGTCCGGCACCGGCGGCCTTGTTGCGGTACTGCAGCCAGGCCACGCCTTCGCCCAGCAGTGGCGCCACCCGCGCCAGCAGCCGCGCGGTATCCGGTTCGTCCGGGGTGACCAGGTACAGGCCACATGGCCTGCGGATGCCTTCCGACGGTGCCGAGGGCGAGCCTTGCGGCGGATCGGCGGGGGGCGGCGGTGGGGGGGTTCGGGCCATGCGGGATTTCCGGGGCGGCGGCGGAGGTGGGACAATGCGCGCCCGCCTCGCCCGATCCCGCATTATCCGATGAACGCTGCCGACTCCGCCCCCTTTCGCAACTGGATGTGCGTCGTCTGCGGCTTCACCTACGACGAGGCCGAGGGCCTGCCCGAGGAAGGAATCGCGCCCGGGACGCGCTGGGAAGACATCCCGGAGACCTGGACCTGCCCCGACTGCGGCGTGACCAAGTCAGATTTCGAGATGGTGGAAGCCTAGTAGCGACCGCTGCACTCAGTGCAGCGGCGCGCGCGTGCCGGCCGCTTCGATCAGCCGCTCGCGGATCTGATCCACGTCGCTCGCTTCAGGGGCCAGCTCCAGGTAGCGGGCGAGGTCCTGGCGCGCACCCGGCAGGTAATCCAGTTCCAGGTAGGCCAGGCCACGGTCGCGCAGCGCCTCGGACTGTTCGGGGACCAGTTTCAGCACGCGGTCGGCGCAGCGCGCGGCGCGATCCCACTGTTGCGTCCCGGCGTACAGGCCGTGCAGGTTGCGCAGCACCCGGACCAGGATGGCCCGGTGCGGCGCGGGACTGAGGATCTGCAGCAGCACGCCATCGTCGGGCGTTTCGCCCAGGTGCGGCTTGGCCCGCTCGCGCAGTTCCTCCACCGCCAGTGGACGGCCGCCATTGAACGGATCCATTACCAGCAGGCCGCCGTCGACCGGCAGGCGGACCAGGAAATGGCCGGGGAACGACACGCCATCGAGCGGGATGCCGAGCCGGCGCGCGACTTCCATCTGCACCATCGCCAGCGAGATCGGGTTGCCCAGCCTGCGGTCCAGCACCTGGTTGAGGTAGCTGTTGCGCGGGTCGTAGTACTCGTCGTGGTTGCCGCTGTAGCCCAGTTCGTCGAACAGGTGGCGGTTGATCGCGGCCATCTTGAGCGGCTGCTGCTCGATCGCGGCCACTTCGGTGCGCAGGTGGTCGGCGTGGGCCTGGACCAGGGCTTCGTACGGTTGCGGGTCCAGTCCGGGATACTCGTCGCGGGCGATCAGCAGGGCCGTCGGCAGCAGCGGCAACGCGTCGTCATCGAGCGTGGCGAGCCTACTCCAGTCAAGGGCGTTCCAGTCAGGCAGGTGCGATTCGATCCCCATGCCGCAAGATTGGGGCCGGAAATGGCCACAATCAAGCCCTGCGCATCCTCGCTGTGGTCGCGCGGAGCCGCGCGGATTCAGCCGCCGGGCGCGGCGGGAACCCCTGGCCCCAGGCGCAGTTCGGCACCGTCTTCCAGCTTCAGCCGCGCGGCCTGGCCGGCGTTGAGCTCCAGCACGTAGCGCGCAGGGCCCCGGCTCGGATAGGGCGGGCAGCGGTCGCCGGCCGAACACGGCGGCACGTCGCGCTGCTGCGACACCAGCCGGCGTTCGCTGTCGAAGTAGAGGATGTCGAGCGGGAGCCGGGTGTTCTTCATCCAGTACGCCAGCGGTTCCTGGCGGTCGTGGATGAAGAGCATGCCGTGGTCGGCGGCCATCTCGTCGCGGAACATCAGGCCGCGCGCGCGCTCGGCGTCGTCGTCGGCGATCTCGACCTGGAAGCGTTCGCCACCCAGCTCCACCCAGGGCGTACCTGCCGAGGCGCAGGCGCTCAGGAGCAGCAGCAGGGGCGTGAGGGTCAGGCGCGCGAGACGGTGCATGGGTGGATTCCGGAAGCAGGGTTGGAGCGACAGAGCGGGCACGGGCCTGCGCAAGCGCCTACAGCACGCGGGGCGGCTCGCCGCCGACGATGACGACATCGGCCGGGCGGCGCGCGAAAAGGCCGACGCTGACCACGCCGGGAATCTGGTTGAGCTCGGTTTCCATGGCGACCGGGTCGGTGATCGACAGGTTGTGCACGTCGAGGATCCAGTTGCCGTTGTCGGTGACCACGCCATCGCGCCAGACCGGCTGGCCGCCGGTGAGGGCGAGGATGCGGCGCGCGACCAGGCTGCGCGCCATCGGCACCACTTCCACCGGCAGCGGGAAACGGCCCAGCACCGGCACCTGCTTGGCCGGGTCGACGATGCACACGAAGGTCTCGCTGGCCTCGGCGATGATCTTCTCGCGGGTCAGCGCGGCGCCGCCGCCCTTGATCAGGCGCTTGTGCGGGTCGCATTCGTCGGCGCCGTCCACATAGAGCTTGAGCGGGCCGGCGGCGTTGGCATCGAGCACCTCGATGCCCAGCGCTCTCAGCCGCGCGGTGCTCTGCTCGGAGCTGGAGACCGCGCCGGCGATGCGGTCGCGGATCCGGCCCAGCGCGTCGATGAAGTAGGCAACGGTGGAGCCGGTGCCGACGCCGACGATCATGCCGTCCTCGACGTAGTCGATGGCTTTCTCGCCAGCCAGGCGCTTTGCTTCGCTCATGGGTTCAGACCTTGCAGGAGTATGCGGATTCAGCGATCGCGGTCATTCCAGCGCCAGCAGCAGCTTCCACTGCGCGGCGGTGACCGGGAACACGGACAGGCGGCTGCCGCGCGAGGTCAGCGGGAAACCTTCGCCCAACCGGTCTGCGTGCTGCTTGATCTCTTCCAGCGGAATGGTCCGCTTGAGCTTGCGCTCGAATGCCACGTCGACCAGGAACCAGCGCGGCTGCTCGGGCGTCGCCTTGGGGTCGTGGTAGTGGGATTTGGGGTCGAACTGGGTCGCGTCCGGATAGGCGGCGCTTGCCACGCGCGCGACGCCGGCGATGCCGGGCACCTTGGCGTTGGAGTGGTAGAACAGGACGCCGTCGTCGACCTTCATCCCGTCGCGCATGAAGTTGCGCGCCTGGTAGTTGCGCACGCCGTTCCAGGGTTCGGTGCCCACGCGCTGCAGGTCGTCGATGGAAAAGGCGTCCGGTTCGGACTTCATCAGCCAGTAGCGCTTGCGTGCGGTCATGCGGGATCGGTCTCGGCGCGGGCGGTTCGGTCGTGCGGCAACACGGTGGCGGATTCGGTGCAGATCGCATCGGGAACCACGTCCCAGGGCGCGGCTTCCAGCTCCGGCACCTGCTGGACGGCGAACCCGGCGCCGACCAGCCAGGGCGGCGCGGCGCTGCCGTGGCGGAACGCGAAGCCGCGATCGTACCAGCCGCCTCCCATGCCCAGCCGCTGGCCACCGGCGTCGAAACCCACCAGCGGCATGACCGCAAGCGCCAGCGCCTGTGGCTCCAGCGCCGAAGACGGCGCCACATCCGGCTCTGGGATGCCGAACCGGTTGGTGACCAGCGGATCGCCGGCGCGCCACGGCGCGAAGCGCAGCCTGTCGCCATCCAGTACCGGCAGGCACCAGACCAGTCCCGGCGGCAGGCGCAGCTGCAGTACGTGCAGGCCGATTTCACCATCCATCGCCCAGTACCCGGCGACATATCCGCTCTGCGGGAAAAAGGGCAGGGCGAGGATGCGCCGCGCCAGCGATTCGGCGGCGGCGATGCGCGCGGCGGCGGGCAGTTCGCGGCGCAGCTGGCGCAGCTGGCGACGCAGCGTGTCGCGGTCCTGGGTCATCGGGACGTGTGTGGTCGTGTGGCGGAGAGGTGCA
Organism: Pseudoxanthomonas daejeonensis; assembly: GCF_010093205.1. Classification (GTDB taxonomy): domain Bacteria; phylum Pseudomonadota; class Gammaproteobacteria; order Xanthomonadales; family Xanthomonadaceae; genus Pseudoxanthomonas; species Pseudoxanthomonas daejeonensis. The sequence continues at coordinate 119,048 of NZ_PDWN01000005.1, read as the reverse complement.
TGATCGCGGACGCGCCGGTCCGCGCCAAGCCCGCGCGCGACGCGGCCGGGCCCGGAAAAAACAACGCCTCCCGGAGGAGGCGTTGTCGAATAAGGCATTCTCCACCATGCCGATGCGGCGAAACGACCTTGAACCCTGGGTTCAAGTGGGGAAGCTGGGAAACCATCGGGCTTTCCGCTGCAAGGCGGACATGCACACCCGGCGTCGTCGCATCCCCGGTGTCGTTTTTAAGGGACAAGGTGAATGTTTTGCCAGCTGTCGAACACGGCAGAGAACGCAGGTGAAGTATAGCGTTCCTTGGGCGACTGCCTAGCCCGTCCGTCGGTGCGTGCGAAGGAATCGGCAATCCACGGTTCAGCGTCGCAAGACGACGTCTATCGCATGCGGCGCATTCAGCCTGCGCTGGTGCCGAGCAGTCCATCCAGGCGACGGTTGAGCGTATCGAGCGTGCCCGCGAGTTCGCGTTGCTGCGCATCGCGTTCCTCGCGCAGCTGCTGTACTTCGTGCGCCAGGTTCAGTGCCGCGAGCACGGCGACGCGGTCCAGCGCGACCATGCGGTTGCTGCCGCGGACCTCGCGCATCCGCGCATCGAGCAGGCGGGCGGCGGCGACCAGTCCGTCGCGCTCGTCGCCACTGACGCCCACGGTGTATTCGCGGTCGAGGATGCGGACGCTGACCGGTTCGGCTTGGCTGCTCACGTGTGCTGCTCCAGCGATTTCAGCCGCGCGATCATTGCTTCCACGCGCGAGCGCGCCTGCTCGTTCTTGTTGAGCAGCTGGGCGCGCTCGGTGAACAGCTGCTCCTGCTGCTGGCGCAGGCTGCGGTTCTCGTCGGCCAGGCGCTGGCAACGCTCGGCCAGCGCCTCGACCCGCGTGGCGAGGGCGCGGAGCTGGGCGGTGGCGTCGGCGGAGGAATCCATGGCGGTCACGATAGGCAGCGCCCGCCGGAGCGGTCAAGCGGCGCGGGAAGTCGCCCGCGGATGCGTCCCGGGCCTGTTCAGGCCGGCTCGGCCATCGGCCGCGCCATGAACGCCATGCATTCATCGCGCTCCATGGCCGCGGCGATGTAGTGACCCTGGACCTCGTCGCAACCATGGTCGCGCAGGAACTGCAGCTGGCCGGCGGTCTCCACGCCCTCGGCGACCACGGTCAGCGACAGCGAGTGGCCCATCGCGATGACCGTGCTGGTGATGGCCTCGTCGTCCGGGTCGCGGGTCAGGTCGCCGACGAACTCCTGGTCGATCTTCAGCGTGGTCAGCGGCAGCCGCTTGAGATAGGCCAGCGAGGAGTAGCCGGTGCCGAAGTCGTCCACCGCCACGCCCACGCCCAGGATGCGGCAGGCGTGCAGCACGCTGGCGCTGCGGCCGACGTTGGCCATGATCGCGCTCTCGGTCAGCTCCAGCTCCAGCTGGCCCGAGGCCACGCCGGTCTCGGCCAGGATCCGCGCCAGGGTCGCGGCCAGGTCGCCGCGCAGCAGCTGGATCGGCGAGACGTTCACCGACATCCGCATCCCCTCCAGGCCGGCCTCGTGCCACTGGCGCAGGGTCGTGCACGCTTCCTTGAGCACCCATTCGCCGATCTCCAGGATCAGCCCGGTGTCTTCGGCCAGCGGGATGAACTGGTCCGGCGGGATCGAGCCGAACTCCGGGTTGCGCCAGCGCAGCAGCGCCTCGGCGCCGACCACCCGGCCTTCGTGCAGCGAATAGCGCGGCTGGTAGACCAGGGCCAGCTCTTCGCGCTCGACCACGCGGCGCAGCAGGCCAGTGAGGGTGGCGCGGCGGCGGGTCGCCTCGTCCATGCTGGCCGAGTAGACCTGCCAGGTGCGGCGACCGGCAGCCTTGGCCTGGTACATCGCGGTATCGGCGTGCTTGAGCAGCTCGGTCGGGACCTGGGCGTGGTCCGGGAACAGGCTGATCCCGATCGATGGCGACACGGTGATCTCATGGTGTTCGTCCAGCACCAGCGGCATGGCGAACGATTCGATCACCCTTTGCGCGACGTCCTCGGCCTCGCGCGGGGCGGCCAGCCCCTCCAGGACCACGGTGAATTCGTCGCCGCCCAGCCGGGCGACGGTGTGCTGCGGCCCCACCGCCTGCTGCACGCGTTCGGCCGCCGCGCGCAGGACGCGGTCGCCGGTGGCGTGGCCGAGCGAGTCGTTGACGTCCTTGAACCGGTCCAGGTCCAGGAACAGTACGGCGACATGCCCGCCTTCGCGGCGCGCCCGCACGATCGCCCGGGCCAGGCGCTCGGACAGCAGCGAGCGGTTGGGCAGGCTGGTCAGCGCGTCGTAGTTGGCCAGGTAGCGCAGCTCCTGCTCGGCACGCTTCTGTTCGGTGATGTCGCTGAGCACGACCACGTGGAAATTGACGTCGCCGGCGGCATCGGGAATGCCGTTGTGCTTGACGTGGCAGAGGATCTCCTCGCCGTCGCGGCGCGTCATCCAGACGTTGCCCTGCCAGTGCTGCCGGTTGAGGTCCTGGCGCAGGGTGCCGCCGCCCTCGCTGTGGTCGCTGTCGAGCATGGTGAACGGCCGGCCCAGCGCCTCCACGTCGCTGTACCCGGTGATCTGGGTGAAAGCCGGATTGACCGCGACGAAGTGCAGCTCGCGGTCCAGCACCGCCACCGCCTCGCTCATGCTGCGCAGCACCTCGCTGGCGATGCGGCGTTCGGCTTCGGCATGGCGATTGGCCGTGGTGTCGCGCGCGGTGCCGGCGAGGCGGCGGGTGCGCCCGCGCGCATCGCGCAGGACGGTGCGGCCGTGGATCCGGACCCACACCCAGTTGCCGTCGCCGTCCGGGTCGACCCGGTGCTCGGAGGTGAACAGCGGCTCGCGGCCCCGCAGGTGCGCACGCAGGCGCCGGCGCAGGGTGGCCCGGTCGTGTGGATGCACCAGTGGCAGCGAGACCCGGCGGCTGCTCACCGCCAGGCCCTTGCCCAGGTCCGGTTCGGATTCGTCGGCATGCAGCAGGTGCAACTCGCGCCGGTCCAGGTCGAAGTCCCAGAACTGCTCGCCCGAACCCCACAAGGCCACGGTCAGGTGCTCCTCGCGGGCCTGCAGTGCCTCGTGCTGCTTCATGTGGCTGTTGCGCCAGCGCCAGAGCAGGACCAGCACCGCGAGCATCAGCCCGGCGGCCAGGGCCATCAGAGCGGCAGTCATGGACGACCCATCCGGATGGGTCCTGTCTGGCGGTATCGCGCAGCGACGTCGGACGGCATGGGATGGCGGGCGGTGGGATGGGTGATCTTCACGAGTGTAGGCATGGCCGGGGAACGGCGACAAGCGGCACGGCCGGAGCGGTTGCTACACTTCGCCCGATCATCCATCGCGATCACGGTTCCGCATGCCCGATTTCCCCGCCCCCGACGAGGTCGCCGAAGCCAGCCGCACGCTGGGCCTGGGCGCCACTGTTCCGGAGCTGCACGGCTCGCTGTGCGGTTGGCTGGCGGGAGGTGGCGAGGACACCGCGGCGTGGCCGGCGCGCGTGCTGGCCGATGCCGGCGTGGCCACGCCGGCACCCGGCAGTGCCCTGGACCGCCTGCGCAAGGCGACGGCCGCCCAGCTTGGCGATGGCGAGTTCACCTTCCAGCTCCTGCTCGGCGCGGACGACATGCCGCTGCGGGAGCGCGCGCAGGGCCTGTTCGACTGGTGTCGCAGCTTCCTTGGCGGCTTCGGCCTGGCCGCCGGCGCGCAGCCGCCGCTGTCGGAGGAAGGCGCGGAGGCATTGCAGGACCTGGCGCGCCTGGCAGGCGCCAGCGTGGAAGACATCGATGAGGACGACGAGGACGAGGACGCGCTCTCCGAACTGGAAGAGTTCGTCCGCGTCGCCGTCCTGCTGCTGCATGGGGACTGCGTGCTTGGACCGCGCCATCGCCGCAGCCTGAACTGACATGCAGCGTTCGCTGACCGACATTTCCGCGACCGAGTTCGCGCGCCGGCGCCGCCAGCTCATGCGCATGGCCGGCGACGACGCGATCCTGGTGTTGCCGGCCGCGCCGGTGCGGGTGCGCAGCCACGACACCCATTATCCGTACCGGCAGGATTCGGACTTCTGGTACCTGTGCGGCTTCCCCGAGCCGGACGCGGTGCTGGTGCTGGTCCCCGGGCGCAAGCACGGCGAGGCCCTGCTGTTCTGTCGCGAGCGCGACCCCGAGCGCGAGGGCTGGGATGGCGCCCGCGCCGGCCAGGAAGGCGCGGTCGAGGCGTTCGGCATGGACGATGCCTACCCGATCGACGACCTCGACGAGATCCTGCCCGGGCTGCTGGAAGGGCGCTCGCGGGTTTACTACCACTTCGGTCGCGACGCCGATTTCGACCTCAAGCTGATCGGCTGGCTCAACCGGGTCCGTGCCCAGGTGCGGCACGGCGCGCAGCCGCCGCACGAATTCCTCGAGCTTGGGCACCTGCTGCACGAGCAGCGCCTGTTCAAGTCCAGGGACGAGATCCGGCTGATGGACAAGGCCGCGGCGATCAGCATGCGTGCGCACGAAGCGGCGATGCGCGCGGCGCGGCCGGGCATCCACGAGTACGAACTGCAGGCCGAGGTCGAGCGCGTGTTCCGCGCCGCCGACGCCTGCCCGGCCTACAACAGCATCGTCGGCGCTGGCGCCAATGGCTGCGTGCTGCATTACGTGGCCAACAATGCCCGCGCCGCGGACGGCGAGCTGGTGCTGATCGACGCCGGTGCCGAATACCGCAACTACGCCGCCGACATCACCCGCACCTTCCCGGTCAACGGCCGCTTCTCGAAGGAGCAGCGCGCGCTGCACGACCTGGTCGGCGCGGCGCAGGCCGCGGCGCTGGCCTGCGCGCGGCCCGGCGTCGCCTGGTCGGCGATCCACGACGCGGCGGTGGAGGTCCTGACCGAAGGCCTGCTGCGGCTGGGGCTGCTCAAGGGTGGCCTCCAGAAGAACATCGCCGAAGGGCACTACAAGCGCTTCTACCGGCACAAGAGCGGGCACTGGCTGGGGCTGGACGTGCATGACGTGGGCGATTACCGGATTGACGGCGAGTCGCGCCAGCTCGAGCCCGGCATGGTCTTCACCATCGAGCCGGGCCTGTATGTGGCCGCGGACGACACGTCGGTGCATGCGAAGTGGCGGGGTATCGGCATCCGCACCGAGGACGACGTCCTGGTCACCGGCGAAGGCCATCGCGTGCTGACCGGCGCACTGGCGCGTTCGGCCGAGGAAATCGAAGCGTTCATGGCGGCGAAGTAGGCGCCGCGCAGGACGGCCGATCGCGGGTTTCCATCCAGAAGGAGTGCCAGGCGCTTGGGGCGCGGTCGATCCGTGGCCGGGTGGCGCGGGACCGTCCACCCCTCCGCCGGATGAACGACCAGCGGCCCGCCTTGAAATACCTGCCTAGGCATCTATATCCTATGCACCCATGCCTGCCAAGACAGACCCCCGCGAGAGCCTCGGCTACCAGGTCGCCGACCTGCACCGCCTGTTCGGCCGCGTGTTCGATCGCCGCGTCGCGCACCTCGAGCTGACCCGCGTGCAGTGGCGCGCGCTCAAGCATCTGGGCCACGCCGAGGGCGTCACCCAGGTAGAGCTGGCCGACCGGCTCGACATGGAGCCGATCGCGCTGGGCCGGGTCATCGACCGGCTGCAGAAGGCCGGTTTCGTCGAACGGCGCGCCGATCCGGCCGATCGCCGGGTCTGGCGCCTGTATCTGCTGCCGCAGTCGGCGCAGGTGATGGGCCCGGTGGAAACCGTGGCCCATGCACTGCGCAAGGAGGCGATGGCCGGCATCTCCACCGAAGAACTGGCGAACACGCTGTCGGTACTCGATCGCGTGCGCGAAAACCTCACCCGGCTCGACCGCGAAGACCGCGGCGAACCTTCTCCCAAGAGCTGAACCCCATGACCAGCAAGTCCGACAACACCCTCGCCGACGCGACTCCGGCTCCGGCACGCAAGCGCCGCGTGCCGGTCTGGCTGTGGATCGCCGGGCCACTGGCGGTCGCCGGCTTCTTCGGCTGGCAGTGGGTCAATTCCGGCCGTGAAGTCGATACCGACAACGCCTACGTCAAGGCCGAACGCATCCTGGTCGCGCCGCAGGTCGGCGGCCGGGTCGTAGAGGTCGCGGTCGGCCAGAACCAGCCGGTGAAGAAGGGCGACCTGCTGTTCCGCATCGACGCCCAGCCGCTGGAGATCGCGGTGGCGCAGAACGAGGCGTTGCTGGCGCACATGGCCAATGCCGCCGACGCCAGCCGGGCCAAGGTCACCGGTACCGGCACCACCATCCAGGCGTCGCGCGAGACCCTGGCCTGGGCCCAGCGCGACCTGCAGCGCCTGCAGCAGCTGGGCGACCAGCAGCTGGTGTCGCGCAAGATGGTCGACGATGCGCGCCATGCCGTGGCCGAGGCGCGCACCGACCTGGCCGATGCGATCGCTTCGCAGAGCGAAGCGGCCGCCACGCTCAGCGGCCAGGCGAACACGCCGACCGAAGACCTGCCCGACTACCGCGCCGCGATGGCGATGCTGGCCAAGGCCAGGCTCGACCTGGCGCATGCCGAAGTGCGCGCGCCCGTGGACGGCGTCATCGGCACCCACGACCTGCAGGTCGGCGAATTCCTCAACGTCGGCCAGACCGCGATGCCGCTGGTGGCGACCTCGCCGATCTGGATCGAAGCGAACTTCAAGGAGACCGAGCTGGCGAAGATGCAGGTCGGCCAGCCGGCGACGATCAAGGTCGACAGCTATCCCGGCGCGAAATGGAAGGCCCACGTGGCCTCGATCGCACCGGCCTCCGGCGCCGAGTTCAGCGTGCTGCCCGCGCAGAACGCCACCGGCAACTGGGTCAAGATCGTGCAGCGCATCCCGGTGCGCCTGGAGATCGATTCCGCCGACCGCGACAACGCCCCCGTGCTGCGCGCCGGCATGAGCGCCGAGGTCGAGGTCGACCTGCGCGCGCCGCCCGCCAGGGCCGAAGGCACCGCCGCCGTGGCCGCCGGCCAGCACTGATTCCACGTTCCGGCCCGCGCCTGCGGGCCGCGACCGTACTTCCCGGATACCGGACATGATTTCGCGCCTGAGTTCTTCCGAAGGCGGCAGCCGTGCCTTGCTGGTCGGCTCGGTGATGCTGGCCACGCTGATGCAGGCGCTGGACACCACCATCGCCAACGTCGCCCTGCCGGACATGCAGGGTTCGCTGTCGGCCACCCAGGACCAGGCGTCGTGGGTGCTGACCAGTTACATCGTGGCTGCGGCGATCCTGACGCCGGTCACCGGCTGGCTGGCGGCGCGACTGGGCCGGCGCCGCCTGTTGATCATCGCCGTCTCCGGATTCACCGTCGCCTCGCTGCTGTGCGCGATGGCCACCGGCATCGGTCAGATGGTGATGTTCCGCATCCTGCAGGGCGTGTTCGGCGCCTCGCTGGTGCCGATCTCGCAGTCGCTGCTGCTCGATGCCTTCCCCAAGGAAAAGCACGGCGCGGCGATGGCGATGTGGGGCATGGGGATCATGGTCGGCCCGATCCTCGGCCCGCCGCTGGGCGGCTGGCTGACCGAGTACTACAGCTGGCACTGGGTGTTCCTGATCAACCTGCCGGTGGGCGCGATCGCGCTGGTCGGCATCATGGCCAGCGTGAAGCGCGAAACGCCGCGTCCGCGTCCGCTCGATGCGGTCGGCCTGGCCCTGCTGGCGCTGGGCATCGGCGCGCTGCAGCTGTTCCTGGACCGCGGCGAGACCATGGACTGGTTCGGCAGCCTGGAGATCCAGGTCGAGGCCGCGCTGGCCTTCCTGGCGCTGTACCTGTACGGCCTGTGGTGGTGGAACCGGCGCGACCGCGCGCTGCTGGACCTGGGCATGCTCGGCAACCGCAACTTCGCGGTCGGCTGCGTGCTGATCTTCGTGGTCGGCATCGTCCTGTTCGCCACGCTCGCGCTGATGCCGCCGTACCTCAACACGCTCATGCACTATCCGATCCTGACCATCGGCATGGTGCTGGCGCCGCGCGGCATCGGCACCATGTTCACGATGATGCTGGTGGGGCGGATGCTCGGCCGGGTCGACGCGCGCATTCCGATCCTCGTTGGCATGGCGATGATGGTGCTGTCGCTGCACGGCATGTCGCAGTTCGGCATCGAGGCCTCGATCGAGGCGGTGGTGTGGCTGGGCGTGCTGCAAGGCATGGGCCTGGGCCTGGTGTTCGTGCCGATATCCACGATCGCGTACTCGACGCTCCCGGCATCGCAGCGCACCGAGGCCGCCGGCCTGTTCAGCCTGGTCCGCAATATCGGCTCGTCGGTGGGCATCTCGATGGTGGTCGCGTTGCTGGCCCGGGCCAGCCAGGTCAACCACGCCGAGATCAGCGCCCGCATCCCTGCGTACGGCGCGGAGCAGACCTTGCTGCCGGCGATCTGGAACCCGGCCACGCAATCGGGTGCAGCCATGCTCAATGCCGAGGTGATGCGCCAGTCGGCGGCGATCGGCTACTCGAACGATTTCTGGATGATGATGGTGCTGACCCTGTGCGCGATGCCGCTGGTGCTGCTGATGCACAGCGGGCGGCACGAAGCGCGCGAGGGCGGCGCCGCCGACGCGGCGGCCGCGGCGCATTGATGTGCGCGCCTTGAATCTCCGCCGCATGCCCGGGGATCGGGGCGCCTCAGCGCCCAGGCCTGCACTCGCACCATGAAGCTCGCCGGCATCCATCACGTCGCGATCATCGCCTCCGACTACGCGCGCTCGAAGCGCTTCTATGTCGAGGTGCTGGGGTTGGAGGTGGTCGCCGAGGCCTACCGCGAGGCGCGCGGCTCGTGGAAGCTCGACCTGCGCCTGGCCGACGGCACCCAGGTGGAGCTGTTCTCGTTTCCCGCGCCGCCGCCGCGCGTATCGCGGCCGGAGGCCTGCGGCCTGCGCCACCTCGCCTTGCGCGTGGCCGATCTCGATGAAGCGGTCCAGCACCTGCGCGCGCACGCCGTGGCCACCGAGCCGGTGCGCGTGGATGAATACACCGGCGGCCGCTTCACCTTCTTCGCCGATCCCGACGGCCTGCCGCTGGAGCTTTACGAAGGCTGAGGCCTGGCGGGGCCGCGAGCGGCCGGATCGCCGCGGTCCGGGCTGCATTTCCGGGGTGCGCACAATGCGACTGTCTTGGCAGTTAGCCGAAAGTCGCGTGACTGGCCTTGTCCAGCATCATGATCCGGTCGCGACGAGCCGGTAAAATCGGCCAATCCCCCACGGAACAACCGAATGAGCAACAGGATCGCCCACGCAGGGCTGGCGGCGAAGCGGATGACGGCCGAACAGGCGGCCGCGCTGATCGGGCCGGGCATGGCAGTCGGCATGAGCGGGTTCACCGGCGCCGGCTATCCGAAAGCGATCCCGCTTGCGCTGGCGCACCGGATCACCGCCGCGCACGACCGCGGCGAACCCTTCGCATTGCGCATCCTCACCGGCGCTTCCACCGCGCCGGAGCTCGACGGTGCGCTGGCCCGTGCCGGCGGCATCGATTTCCGCCTGCCCTACCAGTCTGATCCCGACCTGCGCGCCCGCATCAACCAGGGCGAGATCGAGTACATGGACATCCACTTGGGCCATGTCGCGCAGTACACCTGGTTCGGCTTCCTCGGCAAGCTCGATGTGGCCGTGGTCGAAGTCAGCGCGATCCTGCCGGACGGGCAACTGGTGCCCTCCACGTCGGTGGGCAACAACAAGACCTGGCTGGACCTGGCCGACAAGGTGATCATCGAGGTCAACCAGCGCCAGCCGCGGGGCCTGGAAGGGATGCACGACATCTACTACGGCACGGCCTTGCCACCGCAACGCGTGCCGATTCCGCTGACCCAGCCGGGCGACCGTATCGGCGAGCCCTACCTGCGTTGCGATCCGGACAAGGTCATCGCCGTGGTCGAGACCGACGCACCGGACCGGCTCGGGGCCTTCGCGCCGCCGGACGAGACTTCGCGGCGGATTGCCGATCACCTGGTCGAGTTCTTCCGCCACGAGATCCGCGCCGGGCGGCTGCACGAGAAGCTGCTGCCGTTGCAGTCGGGCGTGGGCAACGTCGCCAACGCGGTGCTGGCCGGCCTGCGCGAGGCGGGATTCCGTGGGCTGACCGCCTTCACCGAGGTGATCCAGGACGGGATGCTGGAACTCATCGGCGATGGCACCATCGAAGTCGCATCGGCCAGCTCGTTCGCGCTGAGCCCGGGCGGCGTGGACGACTTCGTGCGCAACATCGACCGCTACCGGGAGAAGATCGTGCTGCGTCCGCAGGAGATCTCCAACCACGCCGAGCTGATCCGGCGCCTGGGCGTGATCGGTATGAACGGCATGGTCGAGGCGGACCTGTACGGCAACGTCAATTCCACCCATGTGGCCGGCACCAGCATCATCAACGGCATCGGCGGTTCGGGCGACTTCGCGCGCAATGGCTTCCTCTCGTGCTTCCTGACCCCGAGTACGGCCAAGAATGGTGCGATCTCTGCGATCGTGCCGATGGTCAGCCATGTCGACCACACCGAGCACGACGTCGCGGTGATCGTCACCGAGCAGGGTCTGGCCGACCTGCGAGGCCTGTCGCCCAAGCAGCGCGCACGCAAGGTGATCGAGAACTGCGCGCACCCGGACTACCGGCCGATGCTGGAGGATTACTTCGACCGGGCCTGCAGGCACAGCAAGGGCAAGCACACCCCGCACCTGCTGGGCGAGGCACTGTCCTGGCACGAGCGCTATCTGGAAACGGGCACCATGCGGGTGTGATGAGGTACGTGGCAGCCGTGTCCTGCACGGCTGCTGCACTGTGATTCTCGCAGCGCATCGCGATGCGGTTTCGTCAAAGAGCGAGCACAGCATTGGTTTGGGCGGACGGGTCGCGGCAAGACGCGCTGCGATGCCCCTCGGGGCGAATGTCCCCCGGCACCGATAAAGCCGGTGCCTCCTCCTTGATTTCGCCCCGAGGGCATCGCACCACGTCCCGACAGGTACCAGGCGCTTCCTCCAGAAATCTGGCGCGCACGCGATGAACACATTGCGCCACTCGACGCATGCTGCCGGGTTCAGCCTTTTGCATTGACCGTGCGTCGCCCAGCCAGGCCGCTGCCACCTTCAGGCGATGTGGGGTGTTCCCTGCAGCGAAATAAAGGAGGAGGCACCGGCTTTATCGGTGCCGGGGGACATTCGCGGAAGGGAACACCCCGCAGCGCAACCGCGACGCACGCTCCGTCTTTTGCTTTTGCCCTTGCCTTGCTTTCTGCGTCCCGCCGCAAGCCAGGCTGCTAGCGCGCGGCGGCCTAGCGCCAAGCGAAAACGGGCGGCACCTGCGTGTCGCCCGTTCCGTTTCTCACTCTGGAAAGACTCAGCTCAGTGAAGCCAGCCACTCGTCGTCCGAACCTTCGTTGACGCCCTCGAACAGCGGAGTGGAGAAGTAGCGTTCGCCCGTGTCCGGCAGCACCGCCAGCAGCACCGTGCCGGCCGGCGCATCGGCGGCGACCTTGAGCGCCGCAGCGACCGTCGCGCCCGAGGAGATGCCAGCGAAGATGCCTTCCTCTGCCGCCAGGCGGCGTGCGGTGGCGATGGCGTCCTCGTCGGTGACGCCGAGGATCTGGTCGGCGACCTCGCGATTGAGCACCGCCGGCACGAAGTCCGGGGTCCAGCCCTGGATCTTGTGCGGCTTCCATTCGTTGCCGGCCAGCAGCGACGCATTGGCCGGTTCGGCGGCGGTGATCTTCACTTCCGGGCGGGCGACGCGCAGCACCTCGCCCACGCCGGTCAGCGTTCCGCCAGTGCCCCAGCCGCTGACGAAGTGGTCCAGTCGGCGACCGGCGAAGTCATGCAGGATCTCGGCGGCGGTGGTCTGGCGATGGTAGGCAGGATTGGCCGGGTTCTCGAACTGGCGGGCGAGGAACCAGCCATGCTTTTTCGCCAGCTCTTCGGCGCGGCGCACCATGCCCGTGCCGCGCTCGGCCGCGGGCGTCAGGATCACCTTGGCGCCGTAGGCGCGCATCAGCTTGCGGCGCTCGATCGAGAACGTCTCGACCATCACCGCGACGAACTTGTAGCCGCGCGCGGCAGCGACCTGGGCCAGGGCGACGCCGGTATTGCCTGAAGTGGCCTCGATGATCGTGTCGCCGGGCTTGAGCTGGCCCTTGGATTCGGCGTCCAGGACGATCGCCAGGGCCAGGCGGTCCTTGACCGAGCCGCCGGGATTGAACGCCTCGACCTTGGCATAGAGCTCCACGTGCGCCGGAGCGATGCGATGCAGCTTGACGACCGGAGTGCGGCCGATGGTGTCGAGGATGCTGTCGTAGATGGCCATGAGCGGGTTCCGTGGTTCCAGGAGGCGGGGAATGTGGGATTCAGTACGCGTGATTCAGGCGGCCTGGGCCAAGGCCGGTTCAGCGGGTGGCGGGCCGAGCGGCGTCGCGCCGAACCAGTGCAGCTGTGCAGCCAGTGCCGCCACCTCGCCCAGGATCAGCAGCGCCGGCGAGGCGACGGCGTGCGCCTGGGCGGTCGCGGCCAGGTCGTCCAGGGTGCCGGTGACCACGCGCTGCTCCGGGCGCGAGCCGTTTTCGACCAGGGCGAACGGCGTCGCCGGGTCGCGGCCCGCAGCGAGCAGGCGTTCGCGCAGGTGGCCGAGTGCGGCCACGCCCATGTACACGGCCAGGGTCTGCCGTTCCTGCGCCAGCGACGCCCAGTCCAGGGTGTCCACCGAGTCCCTGCAGTGGGCGGTCATCAGTCGCAGCGATTGCGCGTGGTCGCGATGGGTCAGGGGGATGCCGGCATAGGCCGCGCAGGCGACCGCCGCGGTGATGCCGGGCACGACCCGGTAGGGAATGCCGTGGGCATGCAGGTACTCGAGTTCCTCGCCGCCGCGGCCGAAGACGAAGGGGTCGCCGCCCTTGAGACGGACCACGCGGCGGCCGGCGCGGGCGTGCTCCAGCATCAGCGCGTGGATCTGCTCCTGCGGCATGCTGTGGTTGCCGGCCGACTTGCCGACCTCGATCCTCAACGCCGCCGGGTTGGCCAGGGCCAGCACGCCGGCGCCGACCAGGCGGTCGTACAGCACGACCTCGGCCGCCTCCAGCGCGCGCAGCGCGTTCAGGGTCAACAGGCCCGGATCACCGGGACCGGCGCCGACCAGGGCGACGCCGCCCGGGGGCAGGTCGAAGGCGGCGGAAGGGGACAGGCTCACGGCAGGCCCGGCAGGGAGTGGGATGCCGACCGTACCCCCGTGCTCATAACGGGCGGAAATAACTTGCCGCACAATGCTTATGCCTCCCAGTTATAAGATGGGGGCACTGATTACCACTACAGTCGCCAGACCTGTCACGACCTGACCCCCCCGGTCGCCCGGCCCCCGAATGACGCTTACCCAGCTGCGCTACCTCGTTGCCATCGCCGACGCCGGGCTCAACATCACCCTGGCGGCGGCGCGCGTTCATGCGACCCAGCCCGGCCTGTCCAAGCAGCTCAAGCAGCTGGAGGACGAGCTGGGCTTCCTGCTGTTTGTGCGCAAGGGGCGCAGCCTGGAGGCGATCACCCCGGCCGGCGCCGAGGTCCTGGACCGGGCCCGGGTGATCCTGGCCGAGACCGCCAACATCCGGGCCTACGCCGCCAACCAGCGCCGCGAGAGCCAGGGCCAGCTGACCATCACCACCACCCATACCCAGGCCCGCTTCGTGTTGCCGCCGGCGATCGCGCGGATCAAGCGCGAGTTCCCCCAGGTCAGCGTGCACCTGCAGCAGTCCGCCGAGGGGGCGGCGCTGGACCTGCTGGGCAGCGGCGAGGCCGACATGGCCGTGGTCAGCACGGCCGGGGGCGAACCGCAGGGCGGGGTGGCCGTACCGCTGTACCGCTGGCGCCGGCTGGCGCTGGTGCCGCGCGGCCATCCGCTGGACCGGGCCGGCAAGGCGCCGGACATCCAGGAGCTGTCGCAGTACCCGCTGATCAGCTACGAATCCTCGACCCGTCCGGAATCCTCGCTGCAGCGCGCTTTCAGCAGCGTCGGCCTGGAGCCGAACCTGGCCCTGACCGCGCTGGATGCCGACCTGATCAAGACCTACGTGCGTGCCGGACTGGGCGTGGGCCTGCTGGCGGAGATGGCGGTCAGCACCGGCGATACCGATCTGCGCGGCTGGCCGGCGCCCACCGAGGTTTCCGAATGCATCGCCTGGGCGGTGCTGCCGCGCGAACGCGTGCTGCGCGACTACGCGCTCGAGCTGGTCAACGTGCTCGCCCCGCAGATCGACAAGCGCGACCTGCGCCGCGTGCTGGACGGAAACCAGGCGGCCGACTGGCCCGAGCCTCCGACCTGGGAATCGCTGACCCAGACCATCACCAGCTGATCCGTGGCGCCTGCCGGCGGCGCAATACACCAGCGCGATGGAGGGCGACACGCGATGCATCGGCCGCTGCGCAACGGATGCGGGCCCCATCATGCAGCCTGCCGGTAGACTGCGCTCCTGCGCACGCCACAGGATCCCGGCATGAACACCATCATGGTCCCCGTTTCGGTCGGGGAGCTCATCGACAAGATCACCATCCTCGAGATCAAGGCCGAGCGGATCGCGGCCGAGGACAAGCGCCGGAACGTGGCAGTCGAACTCGACGGCCTGCGCCCGCTGTGGGAGTCGCTGGCGGCGGGGTCCGGTGAGCTGCCGGCGCTGAAGGCGCAGCTGCGCGCGGTCAACGAGCGTATGTGGGACGTGCAGGACGCCCTGCGCGCGAAGGAAGCGGCGCAGGATTTCGGCGAGGAATTCATCACGCTGGCGCGTGCCGTGGCGACCCGCAACGGCGAGCGGGTCGGGATCAAGAACGAGATCAACCGCCTGGCGGGTTCCCAGTTCATCGAGGAAAAGCAGTACCGCTAGTCGCCGGCGGCGGCCAGCTTCAATCCGGTGCCAGGCAACGCTAACCGCGCGGGCGGCACCGCAGCCCGGTCAGATCTCCTCGTGGATGCCGCACTCGCGCTTGAGGCCGAAGAAGCGGGTGTCCTCGTCGCGCATGCCCGGCTCCCAGCGGCTGGTGGTGTGGAAGTCGCCGATCGAGACATAGCCTTCGTGCCACAGCGGGTGGTAGGGCAGGTCGTGCTTCTTCAGGTACTGCCAGACATCGCGGTCGGACCAGTCGGCGATCGGGCTGACCTTGAGCCGTTCGCCGCGGCGCTGCAGGATCGGCGTTTCGGCGCGGCTGGCCGACTGGTTGCGGCGCAGGCCGGTGAACCAGGTACCCACGCCCAGGTCGTCCAGCGCGCGGCGCATCGGCTCGACCTTGCGCAGCTGGTTGTAGTTGTCCAGGCCGGTCACGCCCTGTTCCCACAGGCGCCCATGGCGCGCTTCCATCCACGCGCGACTGACCAGCGGACGATAGATCTGCAGGTTGAGCTTGAGCCGTTCGGCCAGTTCGTCGGCGAAGCGGTAGGTTTCCGGGAACAGGTAGCCGGTATCGATCAGGATCACCGGGATGTCCGGCTTCTGCAGGGTGAGCAGGTGCAGGGTGACCGCCGATTGCGCGCCGAAGCTCGAAGACAGCGCGGCGTTGCCCGGTCCATGCTGCAGCGCCCAGTCCACGCGCTGTTCGGCATCCATCGCTTCGAGCCGGCTGTTGAGCGCGTCGAGGTCCAGCACGGGCGTTGCCTGCGGGCTGTTGGCGGCTTCACGGGTAGTGGCGGTGAGGCTCATCGGAGGCTCCGGACGCAGGTTCTGCAGCGACATGGGATCAGGCGGCCTCGCCGAGCGCGGCCGGGGCCGGGTCGACGCGGACATGGGTGGGATAGGGCGGCAGCGCGACCAGGCCGGCGCGGTGCAGGAAATCGCCGAAGCCTTCGCCGGACTGGCGTTCGCCGGCATAGCGGGCGAACAGGGGATCGAGCGCCTCGATGATCTCGGCCTCGGTGATGTTCTCGCGGTACAGCGTGTTGAGCCGCTGGCCGCGGTGGTCGGCGCCAAGCATCAGGTTGTAGCGGCCCGGCGCCTTGCCGACCAGCGCGATCTCGGCCAGGTACGGCCGCGAGCAGCCGTTCGGGCAGCCGGAGATGCGCACCAGGATCGGCGCCTCGCGCAGGCCGTGCCGGTCCAGCAGCGGCTCCAGCCTGGCGGCGAAATCCGGCAGGTAGCGCTCGGCCTCGGCCATGGCCAGGCCGCAAGTCGGCAGGGAGACGCATGCCATCGCCGCGCGGGCGAGCGCGGTCGGCGCGCGGTTGCCGGCATCGAGGCCATGGTCGCGGACCAGCGCTTCGATGCGCTTGCGCTCGCCGGCCGGCACGCCGGCGATCACCAGGTTCTGGTTGCCGGTCATCCGGAACTCGCCACGGTGCACGTTGGCGATCTCGCGCAGGCCGGTCAGGTGCGGCGCGCCCGGGCGATCGGCGATGCGGCCGGCCGGCAGCGACAGGGTCAGGTGCCAGCGGCCATCCTCGCCCTCGACCCAGCCGTAGCGGTCGCCGTTGTGCTCGAAGGCGGCGGCGCGCGGCGCGGCGAACTTAAGGCCGGCGCGACGTTCGATCTCGTCGACGATGAACTCCAGGCCATGGTCGTCGATCGTGTACTTGAAGCGCGCGCGCTTGCGCAGCACGCGGTTGCCGAAGTCGCGCTGGGTGGTGACCACCGCGGTGGCGACCTCCAGCAGCGCATCGCGCGGGATGAAGCCGACGTTGTTGGCCAGCCGCGGGTAGGTTTCCGCGTCGCCATGGGTCGAACCCATGCCGCCGCCGATGGTGACGTCGTAGCCTTCGAGCTGGCCCTGGGGGTCGAGCACGCCGATGAAGCCCAGGTCGTTGGCGTACACGTCGACATCGTTCACCGGTGGCAGGGCGAAGCCGATCTTGAACTTGCGCGGCAGGTACTTGTCGCCATAGACCGGTTCGGTCTCCTCGCCGCTGCCAGCCACCTGTTCCTCGTCCAGCCAGATCTCGTAGTAGGCGCGGGTATTGGGCAGCAGGTGCTCGGACGTGCGCGCGGCGTCGCCGTACAGGTCGGCATGCGCCTTCGACAGCAGCGGATTGGCGGCGACCTGGACGTTGCGGTTGACGTCGCCGCAGGCGGCCAGGGTGTCGATCATCGCGGCGTTGATCGCCTGCATGGTCGACTTCAGTTCGCGCTTGATCACGCCGTGGAACTGGAACGCCTGGCGCGTGGTGACGCGCAGCGAGTGGTTGGAGAAACGCGTGGCGACCGAATCGAGCTTCAGCCACTGCTCGGGGCTGATCACGCCGCCGGGGGTGCGGGTACGGATCATGAACTGGTAGGCCGGCTCGAGCTTCTGCCGGCGGCGCTCGTCGCGGATGTCGCGGTCGTCCTGCTGGTAGCTGCCGTGGTACTTGATGAGGGTCTGGTCGTCCTCGCGCAGCGAGCCGGTGACCGGATCGGCCAGGCTTTCCAGCAGCGACCCGCGCAGGCGGCGGCTCTCGGCCTTGATGTCTTCGACGGAATGGGTGGTGCTCATGCGGTGGCTGGGCCGTGGCGTCTTCAGTAGACGTCGCGGCTGTAGCGGCCCTCGGTCTGCAGTGCGGTCAGGTAGTCGGATGCGGCCTCGGCGTCGCCGCCGTTGTGCGCGGCAATGATCTCGAGCAGGGTGGCGTGCACGTCCTTGCCCATGGCGATCGCGCCGCAGACATAGAAGTGCGCGCCGCTCTGCAGCCAGTCGTAGACCTCGCGGCCGCGCTCGCGCAGGCGGCTTTGGATGTAGATCTTGTCGGCCTGGTCGCGGGAGAAGGCCAGGTCGAGGCGGTGCAGTTCCCTGCGGCGCAGGGCATCCTGCCACTCGACCTGGTAAAGGAAGCCGGTATTGAAGTGCTGGGCGCCGAAGAACAGCCAGTTGCGACCGCTGGCGCCGGTCTCGGCACGTTCCTGGACGAAGCCGCGGAACGGCGCCACGCCGGTGCCGGGGCCGACCATGATGATGTCGCGCGCGCCGTCGGCCGGCACCCGGAAGCGCTCGTTGGGTTCGATGTAGACCGGAACCTGGCCGCCCTCGTCCAGGGTGGCGAGGAAACCGCTGGCCGCGCCGCCATGGTCGTGACCGTGGGCGTGGTAGCCGAGGATGTCGACGGTGAGGTGCGCTTCCTCGCCAACGCGCCTGGGGCTGGAGGCGATCGAATACAGGCGCTGGGCCTGCGGGCGCAGCGCGGCGAGCAGGCCGTCGTGGTCCCAATCCGCCGGCCAGCGGCGCAGCACGTCCACCAGCTGGTGGTCGGCAAGCAGCGCAGCCAGGCCGGCGGGCTGGGTCGGGTCGAGCAGCTGCTTCAGCGACGCCGCACCGGAACGTTCGGCATGCGCGGCCAGGAACGGGCGCGACAGCCGGGTCAGTTCGCGGCGGGTGGCCAGCCACTCGGACAGGGGCAGAGTCTGCTCGCCGGAGGTGACAGCGGTGTTGCCGTCCAGGTGCGTGGCCTGCAGCACGGCGTCGACCAGCACGGCGGGATTGCGGTGGCGGATGCCCAGTGCATCGCCCGGCTCGTAGGCCAGGCCCGAACCCTCCAGCGACAGCTCGATGTGTCGCACGTCCTTGTCGCCGGACCCGTACTGCAGGAAACCCTGGCCCTTGAACTCGCGCCCGCTCACGCGCTGGTTGGCGAGCACCTCGGCCGGGAACGGCCGTTCGTGCGACCAGGCCGACACCGCGCGCAGGGGAGTGACCGTGGCCAGGTGCGCGGCGGCCGGGGCGGGGCTCGCCTTGAGCAGCTCGCGCGCCTGGGCCAGGGCGCTGTCGCGCCAGGGACCGGCGACCGTGTCGATGTCCAGGTCGGCCTGCCCGGCCTCGAGCACGCGCTGCGCGCCCAGTTCGGCCAGGCGGGCATCGAGCTTGCGGGAGATGCCGCAGAAGTCGGCATAGCTGGTGTCGCCCAGGCCAAGCACCGCGAATTTCAGTTCGGGCAGCTTCGGCGCGCGCTTGCCGAGCAGGAACTCGGTGAAACCGATCGAATCGTCCGGCGGATCGCCTTCGCCCTGGGTGCTGATGACGACATACAGGAGGCGCTCGCTGGCCAGTTCGCGGGTGGCATAGGCATCGGTACGGAGCAGGCGCACGGCCAGGCCGGCGCCTTCGGCGGCCTGGGCGATCTTCTCCGCTTCACGGCGGGCGTTGCCGGTCTGACTTCCGTACAGCACGGTCAGCCGCTGCCCCGCCTGGCTCGCTGCCCCCGCAGCGCCGCCGGGAAGCACCGCCAGCTGGGGCGGTGCATGGACCTGGGCCAGGCCGGCGGTGTAACCCGAAAGCCACCACAGCGACGGCCCGTCCAGGCCATCGACCAGCCGGCCCAGCAGGACCTTGCGGTCTTCGTTGAGCGGGCTGGGGGGCAGCGCGGTGGGCGCAGCGGTCATGCGGGGTCTCGGCGGGCGTCGGGTTCGACGGACCACCGATGTTAGGAACCTGCAAAGCCCGGCTGAAACGCCCTGTAGTTATTGGCTTATGCTCTGAGCTTATTTCGTCGGACTCGCCGCCGCCCGGAACATCCACCGTCCCGGACCGCCACCGGGTCCCTCCAGGCCGGCCCTCCGTCGCCGGAGGCCCATGGCCTTCGCCCGCCCCCGCTGCCCGAACGCCTGATGAGCCTGACCCACCGCCTGTCCCACCTCGACCGCCTTGAGGCCGAGAGCATCCATATCCTGCGCGAGGTCGCTGCCGAGTTCCGGAACCCGGTACTGCTGTATTCGGTGGGCAAGGACAGCTCGGTGCTGCTGCACCTGCTGCTCAAGGCGTTCGCCCCGGCGCCGCCGCCGATCCCCTTGCTGCACGTGGACACGCGCTGGAAGTTCCGCGAGATGATCGCCTTCCGCGACCGGCGCGCCACCGAGACGGGCGTCGACCTGCGGGTCCACATCAATCCGGACGGCATCGCCCAGGGCATCGGCCCGGTCAGCCACGGCGCCACCATCCATACCGACGTGATGAAGACCCAGGGCCTGAAGCAGGCGCTGGACCAGTACCAGTTCGACGCCGCGATCGGCGGTGCGCGCCGCGACGAGGAGAAGTCGCGCGCCAAGGAGCGCGTTTTCTCCTTCCGCAACGAGAACCATCGCTGGGATCCCAAGCGCCAGCGCCCGGAGCTGTGGAACCTGTACAACGCCCGCATCCGCAAGGGCGAGAGCGTGCGCGCCTTCCCGATCTCGAACTGGACCGAGCTGGACGTGTGGCTCTACATCTACCGCGAGAAGATCCCGGTGGTGCCGCTGTACTTCGCCGCGCCCCGGCCGGTGGTCGAGCGCGACGGCGCTCTGATCCTGGTCGACGACGAGCGCCTGCCACTGGCGCCGGGCGAAGTCCCGCAGCTGCGCAACGTCCGTTTCCGCACGCTGGGCTGCTATCCGCTGACCGGCGCGATCGAGTCCGAGGCCGATTCGCTGGAGAAGATCATCGCCGAGATGCTGGTGGCCACCAGTTCCGAGCGCCAGGGCCGGGTCATCGACCAGGATCCGACCGCCTCGATGGAGAAGAAGAAGCTGGAGGGGTACTTCTGATGGCCGCCGACGCGACGGGCGCCACCGGCGCCGACATCGCCGCCTACCTGCGCCAGCACGAGGACAAGCCGCTGCTGCGCTTCATCACCTGCGGCAGCGTGGACGACGGCAAGAGCACCCTGATCGGACGCCTGCTGTACGAGAGCAAGCGCCTGTTCGACGACCAGCTCGCCGCGCTGGAGGCCGACAGCCGCCGGCATGGCACCCAGGGCGAGCGCATCGACTACGCACTGCTGATGGACGGCCTGGCCGCCGAGCGCGAACAGGGCATCACCATCGACGTGGCCTACCGCTACTTCGACACCGAGAAGCGCAAGTTCATCGTCGCCGACTGCCCCGGCCACGAGCAGTACACCCGCAACATGGCCACCGGTGCCTCCACCGCCGACCTGGCCGTGGTCCTGGTCGACGCGCGCAAGGGCCTGCTGCCGCAGACCCGCCGGCACAGCTATATCGTTTCGCTGCTGGGCATCCGCCACGTGGTGCTGGCGGTGAACAAGATGGACCTGGTCGGCTACGACCGCGGCGTATTCGAAGACATCGTCGAAGGCTACCGCGCGCTGGCCGCGCAGCTGGGCATCGCGCACGTGCAGGCGATCCCGCTGTCGGCGCTGGAGGGCGAGAACCTCTCCTCGGCTTCGACGCACACGCCGTGGTACGACGGACCCAGCCTGCTCCAGCACCTTGAAACCGTCGAGGTCGAAGCCGGCGACGCCGCGTCCGGACTGCGCCTGCCGGTCCAGTGGGTGAACCGGCCCAACCAGGATTTCCGCGGTTTCGCCGGCACCATCGCCGCCGGCGAAGTCGCGCCGGGCGACGCGGTCGTGGTGCTGCCCTCGGCACGGCGTTCCACCGTCACCCGTGTCCTGGGCGCGGACGGCCCGGTCGAGCGCGCCTTCGCCGGACAGGCGGTGACCCTGACCCTGGCCGACGAGGTCGACATCAGCCGCGGCGATGTCATCGCCGCCGCCGGCGACCCGCCGGCCGTGGCCGACCAGTTCGCCGCGCACCTGCTGTGGATGAGCGATGCGCCGCTGCTGCCGGGCCGCCCCTACTGGCTGAAGATCGGCGCGCGCACGGTGGCCGCCAGCATCAGCGAGATCAAGCACCGGGTCGACGTGAACACCCAGGAGCACCTGGCCGCCAAGCGCCTGGAGCTCAACGAGGTCGGCTACTGCAACCTCAGCCTGGAGGAGCCTGTTGCCTTTGCCGCCTATGCGGAGAACCGCGCGCTGGGTGGCTTCATCCTGATCGACCGCCAGAGCAACGATACCGTCGCCGCCGGCACCCTGGATTTCGCCCTGCGCCGCGCCGACAACGTGCACTGGCAGCACCTGGATGTGGACCGGGCCGCGCGCGCGCGGATCAAGGGCCAGGTGCCGAAGGTGCTGTGGTTCACCGGCCTGTCCGGCGCGGGCAAGTCGACCGTCGCCAACCTGGTGGACAAGCGCCTGCACGCATTGGGCTACCACACGTTCGTGCTCGACGGCGACAACGTGCGCCACGGCCTCAACCGCGACCTGGGCTTCACCGACGAGGACCGGGTCGAGAACATCCGCCGCGTCGCCGAAGTCGCCCGGCTGATGGCCGATGCCGGCCTGATCGTGCTGGTCAGCTTCATCTCGCCGTTCCGGGCCGAGCGGCAGATGGCGCGGGAGCGCTTCGCCGAAGGCGAGTTCATCGAAGTGTTCGTCGACGTGCCCCTGGCCGTGGCCGAGGCGCGCGACGTGAAGGGCCTGTACGCCAAGGCGCGCGCCGGCCTGATCCCCAACTTCACCGGCATCGACTCGCCCTACGAGGCGCCGGAGCGGCCCGAAGTCCACCTGGAAGCCGCGGGCAGCACCCCGGAGGCGATGGTGGCGCAGGTGCTGCAGGCGCTCGACCCGGAGGGGAGCTCGGGCACTTCCTGGCTCTGACGCGGGCGTCCGGCACGGGTTCTCCCATGTAGTCGGCGCACCATGTCAACGAAAGGCACATACAGACGTTAACAATCGCTCGTTACACTTCGCGGTCGAGTAATGAAAGCAGCGAGGCGGTCGATGGCGTCACGTTTCCTGGCCAGGGGTCTGGTCCTGGTCGGCATGGTGGGTCTGGCGGCATGCAACCGGCCGCCCGAGAAAACCGGTAACGCATCGCCCGCCATCCCGGTCACCACGACCGTGGTGCAGCCGGTGGCATGGAGCGACACGGTGCAGGCACTGGGCACGGCCCAGGCACGCGAATCAGTGACCCTGACCGCCAAGGTCAGCGAGATCGTCGACCAGGTCCACTTCGAGAGCGGGCAGCAGGCCCAGGCCGGCCAGCCTCTGGTGACCCTGCGCGTGGATGCGCAGCAGGCCGCGCTGGGCGAGGCGGAGTCGACCCTGGCCGAAGCCGAGCAGCAGTACCAGCGCCTGCAGGGACTGGCCGCGCAGCAGCTGGTGGCGCGCTCGACCCTGGATGCGCAGCGGGCGTTGCGCGAAGTCGCCGCCGCGCGCGTGCGGCAGATGAAGTCCGACATCCGCGACCGCCACGTGCGCGCGCCGTTCGCCGGCGTACTGGGCATCCGCCAGGTCAGCCCGGGCGCGTTGCTCACTCCCAATGCTGTGATCGCCACGCTGGACGACATCTCGCGGATGTACGTCGACTTCCAGGTGCCGGAAGCCGCGCTGTCGGCGATGGTGCCCGGCGCGCGCGTGACCGCCGGGACCGCCGCCTGGCCGGGGCGCAAGTTCGAGGGCGAAGTGCAGACCGTCGACGCGCGGATCGACCCGACCACCCGTGCGGTGACGGTACGTGCGGAGTTCGACAATCCCGAGCGCCTGCTGCGCCCCGGCATGCTGCTGGACGTGCACCTGTTCCGTCCCGAGCGCCAGGCGCTGGTCGTCCCGGAGATCGCGGTGGTGCAGGTGGGCCGGGACACGTTCGTGTACCGCGTCGGCCAGGACGACAAGGTCGAGCGGGCGATGGTGACGGCCGGCGTGCGTCGCGACGGCAAGGTCGAGATCGTGGAAGGCCTGCAGGCCGGCGACCGCATCGTGGTCGACGGCACCGGCAAGCTGCGCCCCGGCGTGACCGTGGCCGAGGGCGGCCCGGCGGCTGCGCCGGAGAAGCCGGCCGCGCCGGCGCCGGACGCCGACGCGCCAAAGCAGGACTGAGCGGATGAAGCTGTCGGACCTGTCGATCAAGCGCCCCGTGTTCGCGGTGGTGGTGAGCCTCTTGCTGGTGGTGCTGGGGGTGATGTCATTCCTGCGCCTGACCCTGCGCGAGCTGCCCAACATCGACCCGCCGATCGTGTCGGTGGAGGTGAACTATCCCGGTGCTTCGGCCGCGGTGGTGGAAACCCGCATCACCCAGATCCTCGAGGATGGCCTGGCCGGCATCGAGGGCATCAAGACGATCCAGTCGTCCAGCCGTAACGGCCGTTCCGACGTCACCATCGAATTCAACCTCAGCCGCGACATCGAGGCGGCGGCCAACGACGTGCGCGACCGCGTCAGCCGGGTGATGGACCGGATGCCGGACGAGGCCGATCCGCCGGAGATCTCCAAGGTCGAGGCCGACGCCGAGGTCATCGTCTGGTTGAACATGCGTTCCACCGTGATGGACACGATGGAGCTGACCGATTACGCCGACCGCTACGTCGTCGACCGGCTGTCCTCGCTGGATGGCGTGGCCCGCGTCCAGCTCGGTGGCGGCCAGCGCTACGCGATGCGGATCTGGCTGGACCGCGAGGCGATGGCCGCGCGCGGCATCACCACCAGCGACGTGGAAAGCGCGCTGCGTGCGCAGAACGTGGAACTGCCGGCCGGTCGCATCGAATCGGAGACGCGCGATTTCACCCTGCGCGTGGAGCGCGGCTACCGGCAGCCGCAGCAGTTCGCGCAACTGCCGTTGCGCAAGGGCGCCGACGGCTACGTGGTCCGGCTGGGCGACGTGGCCAAGGTCGAACTGGGCGCGGAGGAACGCCGTTCCTACCTGCGCAGCAACGGCGTGCCCAACGTGGGCCTGGGCATCGTCCGCACGTCCACCGCCAACGCACTGGACGTGGCCCGCGCCGCGCGCGCCGAGGCCGAGGTGATCCAGCAGACGCTGCCGGAAGGCACCGACATCTTCATCGCCTTCGACAGCACCACCTTCATCGAGGCCTCGATCGAGCGCGTGTACTGGACGCTGGGCGAGGCGATGGTGCTGGTGTTCCTGGTGATCTGGCTGTTCCTGGGCAGCCTGCGGGCCGCGCTGATTCCCGCGGTGACCGTGCCGGTGTGCCTGGTGGCGGCATTCATCGCGCTGTATGCGTTCGGGTTCTCGATCAACCTGCTGACCCTGCTGGCGCTGGTGCTGTGCATCGGCCTGGTGGTCGACGACGCGATCGTGGTGCTGGAGAACATCCAGCGCCGCGCCGACCTGGGCGAACCGCCGCTGGTCGCCGCGCGCCGTGGCACCCAGCAGGTCGCGTTCGCGGTGATCGCCACCACCGCGGTGCTGGTGGCGGTGTTCCTGCCGGTCGGTTTCATGGAGGGCAATACCGGGCGCCTGTTCCGCGAGCTTTCGGTGGCGCTGGCCGCGGCGGTGGCGATCTCGGCTTTCGTGGCGCTGACGCTCACGCCGATGATGTCGTCCAAGCTGGTGCGCCCGCACGGCAAGCCGCGCGGCCTCAATGCATTCACCCAGCGCACGCTCAACCGGATCGGCGAGGGTTACGGCCGCCAGGTCGCGCGCATGGTCGCCGTGCCTGGCCGGAGGCTGCTGGTGGTCCTCCTCGTTGCGATGGGGCTGTGCGTGGCGGCGATCGTGGGCCTCGGGCTGCGCGTGCCCAGCGAACTGGCGCCGGCAGAGGATCGGGGCCGCTTCTTCGTGATGGTCGATGGGCCCGAAGGCGCGGGCTTCGACTACACCGTCGGCCAGATGCAGCAGGTCGAAGAGATCGTGCTGTCCAAGGTCGGCGCCGACCAGCCGATCCAGCGCGCCAACTCGCGGGTGCCGCGCGGCTGGGGCGGTGGCGAGGACATGCATACCGGGCAGGTGATCGTCTTCCTGCAGGACTGGCACGAGCGCGAGGCCACGACCGACGAGGTGGTCAATTCGCTGCGCGCCCAGTTCGCCAAGCTGCCTGGCGTGCAGGTGCGCGCCAACGTTCCCGGCGGCCTGGTCGGCAGCCGCGGCCAGCGCTACCAGCTGGTGCTGGGTGGTCCCGACTACGCCGAGCTGGCGCAGTGGCGCGACCGGATCCTGCAGCGGATGGAATCCAACCCCGGCATCCAGGACCCGGATTCGGACTACAAGGAAACGCGTCCGCAGATGCGCGTGGAGATCGACCGCGACCGCGCCGCCGACCTGGGCGTGCCGGTGCAGGAGATCGGCCGCACGCTGGAGACGATGATGGGTTCGCGCCAGGTGACCACCTACGTGGACAACGGCGAGGAATACGACGTGATGCTGCAGGCCGGGCGCGAAAAGCGCGTCGACCCTTCCGACCTGGCCCAGACCTACGTGCGCGGCCGCGGCGAAGCGCTGGTGCCGCTGTCCAACCTGGTCACCCTGTCGGAGATCGCCGAGCCGGGCAGCCTCAACCGCTTCAACCGCCTGCGCGCGATCACCATCAGTGCCGGGCTGTCTCCCGGCTACACGATGGGCGAAGCGCTGGAGTGGACCCGGCAGGTCGTGGACGAGGAGCTGCCGGACTATGCCCAGGTCGACTGGAAGGGCGAGTCGCGCGAGTACCAGGAGGCGGGTGGCGCGATCGTGCTGACCTTCACCCTGGCCCTGCTGATCGTGTACCTGGTGCTGGCCGCGCAGTTCGAGAGCTTCCTGCATCCGCTGGTGATCATGCTGACCGTGCCGCTGGCGGTGCTGGGCGCGTTGCTCGGGCTGTGGGTGACCGGCAGCTCGCTCAACCTGTTCAGCCAGATCGGCATCGTCATGTTGATCGGCCTGGCGGCGAAGAACGGCATCCTGATCGTGGAGTTCGCCAACCAGCTGCGCGACGGAGGCGCGAGCGTGCACAGCGCCATCGCCGAAGCGGCCAAGGTGCGGCTGCGGCCGATCCTGATGACCTCGGTCGCCACGGTCATGGGCGCGCTCCCGCTGGTGCTCGCCGGCGGCCCGGGCTCGGCCAGCCGCGCCACCATCGGCATCGTGGTCATCTTCGGCGTGACCTTCTCGACCCTGCTGTCGCTGTACGTGGTGCCGGCGTTCTACGCGTTGCTGGCGCCGTACACGCGCTCGCCCGAGGCGTTGGCGCACGAACTGGAAAAGCTCGAAGCGGACACGCCCCAGGTCGGTGGCCATGGCTGAGCCGGGCACCCGTCCGCACGTGGAAGTGCGCCTGCAGGGCGATGGCTTCGTCCTGCGCGCCTGGCATGCAGGCGACCTCGAATCGCTGCTCGTCCATGCCGACGACCCGCAGGTGCCACGCGGCCTGAGCGACCGCTTCCCGCATCCGTACACGCGCGCCGACGGCGAGGCGTTCCTGGGCGGACGCGTGGTTGAACTGGACGGACCGCTGCTGGCCATCGAAATCGATGGCCAGGCCTGCGGCAGCATCGCCGCGCGTCCCGGCGCTGGCGAGCGTGCGCACGCGGCCGAGCTGGGTTACTGGCTCGGTCGCCGGCATTGGGGACAGGGCCTGATGACGCGGGTGGTGGGCACCTACCTCGGATGGGTGGTGCCGACGCTGGCGCTGCAGCGGGTGGAGGCCAGCGTGCTGGACGGCAATCCGGCCTCGGCGCGCGTGCTCGAGAAGAACGGGTTCCAGGAGGAAGGCGTGCGCCGCGGCGCCATCCTCAAACCGGACGGCCTGCGCGACCTGAGGCTGTTCGCGCGACTCTGGACGCACTGAGCGGCAACGCGGTACTGCGCACCGGCACGTGTTGCGGGTATCTTTCAGGCACCGGGCGGCGTTGCACGCCACCCTCCCTTTCCCGCGACACGACGGCCGGAGACCCATGCCCGTGGAAGCCTTTTTTGTCTGGTTGAACGGCATCATCTGGAGCAACGTGCTGATCGCGCTGTGCCTGGGCGCCGGCCTGTGGTTCTCGTTCCGCACCCGTTTCATGCAGGTGCGCGGTTTCGCCGAGATGTGCCGGCTGACGGTGTCCGGGCAGAAGTCCGAGGCTGGCGTGTCCTCGTTCCAGGCGCTGGCCATCTCCATGGCCGGGCGCATGGGCATCGGCAACATCGCCGGCGTGGCCACCGCGATCGCCTATGGCGGCCCGGGCGCGGTGTTCTGGATGTGGGTGATGGGCTTCCTCGGCGCCTCGACTTCGTACATCGAGTGCACCCTGGCCCAGATCTACAAGGAGAAGGACGCCGAGGGGCGCTACCGCGGCGGGCCGGCCTACTACATCGAGAAGGCCATGGGCCTGAAGTGGTACGCGGTGGCGTTCGCCATCGCCACCGTGGTCGCCGCGGGCCTGCTGCTGCCAGGCGTGCAGGCCAATGCCATTGCCGACAGCGCCACCAACGTGCTGTGCGGCATCGACGGCTGCACGGCGGTCGGCGGGACCGGCGCGATGAAGCTGTGGATCGGCCTGGGCGTGGCCGCGATGCTGGCGGTCATCATTTTCGGCGGCATCAAGCGCATCGCCACCTTCGCCGAGGTCGTGGTCCCGTTCATGGCCCTGGCCTTCATCCTGATGGCGGTGATCGTGATGGTCGCCAACGCCGACAAGGTGCCGGCGATGTTCGCCGACATCTTCTCCAGCGCGTTCGGCGGGCACGCCGCGTTCGGCGCGATCGTGGGGCAGGCGGTGGCCTGGGGCGTCAAGCGCGGCATCTACGCCAACGAAGCCGGCCAGGGCACCGGCCCGCACGCCGCCGCGGCCGCCGAGGTCTCGCACCCGGCCAAGCAGGGCTACGTGCAGGCATTCGCGATCTACTTCGACACCATGCTGGTGTGCACCTCGACCGCGTTCCTGCTGCTGTCCACGGGCATGTACAACACCTTCAAGACGGTCACCCAGGACGGCAAGGAAACCCTGGTGGAGATCTTCAGCGGCGTGCCGGGCGTGCAGCCTTCGGAAGGCGCGCAGTTCACCCAGGCGGCCGTGGAATCGGTGCTGCCCGGCTGGGGCGCGGGCTTCGTGGCGCTGGCGCTTTTCTTCTTCGCCTTCACCACGATCATGGCCTATTACTACATGGCCGAAACCAACCTCACCTACCTGGCTGGCGTGAAGAAGACCCACCCGCTGGCCACGCTGCTGCTGCGGCTGGGCATCGTGGGCATGGTGGTGTTCGGCGCGTACCACAACGCGGCCATGGCCTGGACCCTGGGCGACATCGGCGTGGGCCTGATGGCGTGGCTGAACATCGTCGCCATCCTGATCCTGCAGAAGCCGGCTTTGCTGGCGCTGCGCGACTACGAGCGGCAGAAGAAGCTGGGCCTGGACCCGACCTTCGATCCGGAGGCGCTGGGCATCCGCAACGCCGGCTTCTGGAACAGGCGCGGCTGACATGGCCGGCCCCTGGGACAACCGTCCGCCGCGCCGGCCTGCGCCGCCGCGCGGACCGCGTGGGCCGGACGATCGTGCCGGGCCGTCGTCGAACCCGCGGCTATCGGCCGCAGCTGTGCCTGCGCCGACGCGCGATGCGCCGGTGCATGCGACGGCAGGAGCGGGCGAACCGGCGCACGGTGCGCACGAGCGCGGCGGCAGCGGACATGCGACGCGCCGCGAGGAGCTCCGGCTCTACGGACTCAACGCGGTGCAGGCAGTGTTCGACCGCCGGCCCGAGGCGATCCGCAAGGTCTATCTGGCGCAGTCGCGCATCCACGCGCTCAAGCCTTTGCTGGCCTGGTGCGTGAAGCACCGGGTCGGCTACCGCGTGGTGGAGGAGGAAGACCTCGACCGCCTCGCGGCCAGCTCGCACCACGAGGGCGTGGTCGCCGACGTGCAGCGGATCGAGCCATTGCCGCTGGAGGCCTGGTTGCGCGGCCTGGCGCCCGGTGCGCCGGCACTGGCGATCTGGCTGGACGGCGTCGGCAATCCGCACAACTTCGGCGCGATCCTGCGTTCGGCCGCGCATTTCGGGGCGGCGGTATTGCTGCCGGCGCGCTCGCCGCTGGCGCTTTCAGGCGCGGCCGCGCGCGTGGCCGAAGGCGGCGCCGAGGCGGTCACCCTGGTGCGGTTGCCCGATGCCGCTGCGGCCTTCGCGCCACTGCGTGCGGCCGGATTCGCGATGGCGGCCACCCTGGTGCGCGGGGGCGACGACCTGTTCGGCGCGCGCCTTCCGCAGCGGCTGGTCTACGTGATGGGGGCCGAGGGCGAAGGCATGGATCCCGCACTGGCCGCCGCCTGCGAGTTGCGCCTGTCGATCCCCGGCACCGGAGCGGTGGAGAGCCTCAACGTGGCCGCCGCCACGGCGGTGTTCCTGTCACGGTGGGCGGCCCGTTCTATCTAGGCCGTTGCGTGCGGGCGCCGGCGTGGGCGCCACCCGGACCGCTTGCGCATGCGCGAGGTACTGGCCGCCGCGACGTTGCGATCGCGGTCGGGCACACGCCTGCAATCCGCTGCAGTCCCGTGGGGCGGGCGTGAAACCTCAGCGTGCGCTGCCGGCGATCCGCGGCGCGGGTGGCGCCAGATGCACCGCCGCGCCGCCCCCGCCGGACAGCTCCAGCTTCAGCGTGCGGTTGGCCGCATCGATGCGTCGCTCCTCGCGCCGCACGTCGGTCGCCGCGGCGCCGTCGCGCCACAGCGTGGCCTGGTAGTCGGCGGCGGGCAGGAAGTCCAGCGGCACTTCGAGCGTGCGCGGGGACTCATTGGTCATCGCGCCGATGTACCAGTCGCGGCCACTGCGTCGTGCCACCACGATGTACTCGCCGATCTCCCCGGCCAGCACGCGCGTCTCGTCCCAGGTCGCCGGCACGATCGACAGGAAGTCTGCACCGGGCGCCAGGCCGCCAGCTTCGCCCACGTATACGTCAGGGCTGTCGGCCACCATCTGCAGCGCGCTTTCGTAGACCACGAACATCGCCAGCTGGTGCGCGCGCGTGCCCATGACCTGCGGGCCGGTGAACGACTTCTGGAATTGCGCCGGGGCGACGTTGCGGAAACCGCCGGGGGTGTAGTCCATCGGACCCAGCAGCATGCGGGTGAACGGCAGGGTCACGTTGTGCGTGGGCGTGATGCGCCGGCTCCACTTGTTGTATTCCGCGCCGAGCACGCCTTCCTGGGTGAGGAAGTTCGGCCAGGTGCGGTTGAGGCCGGTCGGGCGGTACGCGCCATGCAGGTCGAGCATCAGCCGGTGTTCGGCGGCGCTGGCCATCATGCGGTGGAAGAACTCGACCATCTCCTGGTCGTCGCGGTCCATGAAGTCGATCTTGACGCCCTGGATGCCCATGTCGCGATAGGCCGCGAACACCGCGTCCATGCGCGGCTGCAGCGATTTCCAGTGCGCCCAGACCCAGATGCCCACGCCGCGCTCGCGCGCGTATTCGACCATCGCGGGCAGGTCCAGCTGCGGCACCGGGCGGAGGATGTCGGCGTCCGGGTTGTAGGCGCCGTTGCCGAGGCTGCCCACGTACCAGCCGTCGTCGATCAGCATGTACTCCAGCTTCAGTGCCGCGGCGTGGTCGATGTAGCGCTTGATGGTCGCGGTGTTCATGCCGGGGTCGGGCACATCCGGGGCCAGGCCGCCGGACCACCAGTCCCAGGCGGTCTTGCCCGGGCGGATCCAGGACGTGTCCTTGATCGGCGTGGGTGGATTGAGGCTGGAGATGAGGTTGGATTCGACCAGCGCACCGGGACTGTCGCCAAGCATCAGGACGCGCCAGGGGGTCAGGTGGCCACCAGCGGCGACGTCGGCGCGCGGCAGGCGCACCGCGATACCGCGCTCGTCCAGGCGCGGCGACAGGCGCGCTTCCACGCCCAGGCGTCCATCGCCGCGGCCGCTGAGGTACAGGCCGGCGAAACGGTCCAGGTCCGCTTCGGCGATTGCGAAGCTGGCTTCGCCGTCGCCGCTCCGGCAGACCAGCGGCAGTTCGATCAGATGCATCGGCCGCAGCTTGGAGGCGGCGAACCGGTCGTACTCGCCTTCGTGGCTGGTGCCGAAGGTGCCGAGGTTGAGCATCCAGCACGCGTAGTCGCGCGGAAACAGGAAACCGGTCAGGTCTTCCTTCACCACCAGGTCGCCCCTGGCCGGCAACGGCACGCGGTAGCGAAGCGCGATGCCATCGTCGTAGGCACGCAGGATCACGCCAAGCCTGCGGCCGCCGGCGTCGGCCAGGTCCACTTCCATCTGCCGGTAATGGTCGCGCACCTGGCTGGCCTTGCCGGCGACCAGCGCGTAGGTGCTGTCGTGGCTGCCATAGCGCACGTCGACGACGCGCAGCCCGCGATCGAGGCGGTCATCCGGTCCGAGCTGCAGGCCCAGCGGCGAGGGCAGCAGCACCTGCGTGCCGTTCCACTCCACCGAGTACAAGGCCTGGCCTTCGCCATCCAGCGACAGCGCGACTGTGGCCTGGCCCCCGGGTGACTGCAGCTGCAGTGGCGCGGCGGTTGCCGCTTCGCCCCGCGGAGCGAAAGCCAGCATGGCGACGATCATCACGAGAGCACGGCTTCCAGGCATTCCGGTATCCCCTCCAGGACAGGTCCCGGAGGTTAAACGCAGATGCGCGTCGTGTCTGGAATACCAGGGCGGCGCAGGTGGCATATGCGGCCTGCGCGCGTTACGGGTCAGGGCGCCTTCGTCTCCGCCTTCACCGTGCTGCCGAAATCGCCCTCGGCTTCGGCGGCGAGATACGCGAACACTGCATAGGCGGCTACGTTCTGCGCCAGTGCCGCCGGATCGATCTTGTCGAGGGTGTCGTCGGCGGTGTGGTGCAGGTCGAAGTAGTCGCTGCCGTCCTGCGCCAGCCAGGCCCACGTCGTGCCCTTGGCCGAAAGCGGGCCGATGTCGGGGCCAGCGCCGCCCTTGCCGGGTGCGTACTCGATGCCCAGCGGCGCCAGCGCTTCGGCGATCTTCTGCGTCGCCGCGCGCGCATGTTCCGGTGCGCCGGTGTTGAAGGCGTAGATGCGGCCCGCGCCGAAATCGCTCTCGGCGGCAAGCTGGTGGCGGGCAGCGTCGGCCGCATGCGCCGCCGCGTATGCCTTGCCGCCATGCAGGCCCTGTTCCTCGTTGGCGAAGGCGACCACGCGGATGCTGCGCGCCGGGCGCCTGGGCATCTGCGCGATGAGCTTCGCCGCGGCCATGGTGATGCCGATGCCGGCCGCGTCGTCGATCGCGCCCGTGCCCAGGTCCCAGGAGTCCAGGTGGCCGCCGATCAGTACGACTTCCTTCGGCTTGCTGCGCCCGGTCATTTCGCCGATGACATTCTGCGAGGTGTATTCGCCGTCCCAGCCCGCGTCGATCGCCAGGCGGACCTTGACCGGGCCGCGCGCGGCCAGGCGCGCGAGCTGGTCGGCATCGGGAATGCTCAGGGCGGCCGACGGCACCGGCGTCAGTCCCGCGTCATAACGGGTGATGCCGGTGTGCGGCACGCGGTGGTTGTCGGTGCCGGCCGAGCGCATCAGGAAACCGGTGGCGCCCTTGCGGATCGCCGCCGACGGACCCCTGGAGCGCACCGCGCTGCCCTTGCCGTAGCCGCTGCCATCGCGCGACGCCGGCATCTGGTAATCCACGAACGCGATCCTGCCAGCCAGCGAACCCTCTGCCGCCGCTTCCAGCGCGGCCAGGTCGGCGAAGCGCACGACCTCGCCCTCGACGGTGCCGCCGGGGCTTCCGCCCAGGGCGGTGATCGCCAGCGGCTGTGCATGCGGACCCAGCACCGCTGCGCTCTCGCTGCGCCGCTCCCATTTCGGGAAGGTCACCGGTTCGGTCCAGACCTTGTCGAAGCCCAGCTCGCGGAACTTGGCCTTGGCCCATTCCACCGCGCGCGCGTCCGCTTCGCTGCCGGCCAGGCGCGGACCGACTTCGGTGGTCAGCGACTCGGTGATCTTCCAGCCGGTGTCGTCGGCCAGGGCGCGCTCGCGCAGCTGCGCGGCCTGCTCCAGTGCCCTGGCGGGAATGCGGGTTTCGCTGGCGGCGTCCGCGGAACCGGCGAAGAACAGGGCAAGGGCCAGCGGGGCGGCGGCACGCAGGGCAGGGCGCATACGGACTCCAGGAGACAATCCGTCGAGCCTAGCAAACAGGGGCGGCGCGCTCCCGTGCGCATGGTCACGGGAGCGGCAGGGCCGGGCTCAGCGCTTGAGCGAGTCGCGGATCTCGCGCAGCAGCAGCACCTCGTCGGTCGGGCCCGGCGGCGGCGGGGCTTCGCGGCGCGAAATGCGGTTGATCGCCTTGACCACCATGAAGATGGCGAAGGCCACGATGACGAACTGGACGATCGCGTTGAGGAATTCGCCGACGCCGATGCCCACCGCCGGTACCACGTTGCCCGCGGCATCCACGCTGGCTTCCTTCAGCACCCACACCCATTTGGAGAAGTCGACCCCGCCCAGCAGCAGGCCGATCGGAGGCATGATCACCTTCTCCACCAGCGCGGTGACGATCTTGCCGAACGCGGCGCCGATGACCACGCCCACGGCGAGGTCGATCACGTTGCCGCGCATGGCAAATTCCTTGAACTCGCTCAACATGCCCATGCCTGTCTCCTGGTGTGCGGCACCCGGCGCGGGTGCGGTCGTAAGCCTAACCCGGCCACGGTCGCCGGTGGTTCAGTCGATCCTGCCACGCAGCGTGGCGATGCCATCCAGCGATGCCTCGAAACCGTCGCCCGGCTGCAACGCGGCCACGCCGGCCGGCGTGCCCATGAACACCAGGTCGCCTGCGCGCAGCGCATAGAGTTTCGACAGCTCGTGCAGGATGTCCGCAACATCCCAGATCAGGTCCGTCAGTGGCGCCTGCTGGCGCAGTTCGCCGTTCACGCGCAGCGACAGCGAGCGCGTGTCGATGTCGCCGGCCTCGGCGGCGGGGACCAGTGGGCCGATGGGCGCCGAATGATCGAAACCCTTGGCCGTATCCCAGGGCAGGCCCTTGGCCTTGGCCGCGGCCTGCAGGTCGCGCCGGGTCAGGTCCAGGCCGACGGTGTAGCCGAACACCAGCGCCGGTGCCTGCTCCAGCGGCAGTACGCCGGCAGGCGCGTCGCGGCCGATCGCCACCACCAGTTCGACTTCGTGGTGCAGGTCGGAAGTGCCGCTGGGATAGGGCACGACCTCGTCGATGACGATGGCATCGGCCGGCTTCATGAAGAACACCGGCACGCCGCGTTCGGCCTTCGATGCCGGTGCGGTGGCGCCCATCTCGCGGGCGTGGTCGGCGAAGTTGCGGCCGACGCAATAGATGCGCCGCACGGGAAAGCTGCCGCCCCCACGCACCGGGACGCGCGGTACGTCGGGAGCACGGATCACGTCGGTGGGGTGCAGGTCGGTGGGGTGCGCGTCTGTCACGGTTCGGCCCGGATTGTTGGGGCCTTGCAGTCTACGCGGCGCGGCGCGGAGGTCAGCGCGGCGCGGGCAGCTCGGACTTGCGCACGACGCGGTACTCCGCATCGACGACCTGGGTCGGGGAGGCCGGGCGCGCCGGGCTACGGCGCAGCAGTCGCCAGGCCAGTCCGACGGCAAGCATCGCCGCGCCGACGAACAGGCCGAAGAACACCAGCATTGCAAGCAGTACCAGGCCGACCACGCCCAGCACGGCGCGCAGCAGCGGCGTGCGCGGCTTGCGCGGGGAGAAGAACGCGTTGAGGTGGGCGGAGTCGAAGCGGAAAGAACGGGCGTGCATGCGATTTCACGTGCCAGAATGACGGCCAGTGCGAAGTATCGGCGTGTGCGTCGGCGAGGTTGTGATGGGTTCGTTAAATGTTGAACCACTGCTCAGTCTTGACGGGCTGGCCGATGGGGCGCTGGTCGAGGCCGAAGCGAGGCTGGGCGACGATTCCGAGTCCCTGGTCATCCATCGCCAGGGCGATGTCGTGCGCGCCTGGCTGAATGTGTGCCCACATGCCGGCCGGCGCCTGGACTGGGCGCCCGGCCAGTTCCTGAAGAGTCGCGAGGGACTGCTGGTCTGTGCCGCGCACGGCGCATCGTTCGAGCTCGAAGGCGGCCAGTGCGTGGCGGGGCCCTGCCGCGGCGATGCATTGCGCGCTGTGGCGGTGGAGGTGCGCGAGGGCCAGGTCTGGCTTGTGGGTGCCGCGGACGCCTGATCAGGCGATGGCGTTCAACGCGCGCCCCAGAACATCAGGTTGACCACGGTCACCGCGACCACGGTATAGATCAGCGACAGCGGCGCGCCGACACGCCATAGTTCCCGTGCCGAATAGTTGGCCGGGCCGGTGATCATCGACATCACCGGATTGGACGCGGTCATCAGGTTGTTGGAGGCCGACAGCGCGGCGATCAGCGCGAACGCGGTGGGATTGCCGCCCACCGCCAGGGCCAGGTTGATCGCGATGGGGACCATCACGATGGTCGCGCCGACATGGCTGATCACCAGCGAGAACGCGGTGGTCAATATCGCCAGCACGATCTGCAGCGCCCAGGGCGGCATCCCGTCGGGCAACTTGTCCAGGGTGTGGCCGGCGACCCAGGCGGCCGCACCGCTGCT
Source organism: Pseudoxanthomonas daejeonensis (assembly GCF_010093205.1). Classification (GTDB taxonomy): domain Bacteria; phylum Pseudomonadota; class Gammaproteobacteria; order Xanthomonadales; family Xanthomonadaceae; genus Pseudoxanthomonas; species Pseudoxanthomonas daejeonensis. The sequence continues at coordinate 83,121 of NZ_PDWN01000005.1, read as the reverse complement.
GTCCATCGCCCAGCCCAGCGGGATCAGGCCGGCGGTGAGGAACACCGTCTTCCAGTTGATCGCTGCGTAGGCCTCGTCCATCTTCAGGACGCCCGCCAGCAGCATGCCGGCCACGCCGGTCATCAAGGTCAGCGCCACCGGCAGCTTCCCGGTCAGCGCGATGACGATGGTGATCGCGAAGATCCCCATCGCCAGCTTGAACTTGTGCGGGCGCTGCTCGCCCTTGGGGTAGTCGGTGACCACGGCGAAGTCGCGGCTTTCCGCCGCGCGCGCCAGGTCCTGCCAGATGCTGTGGAACACCAGCATGTCGCCGGCGCGCAACGTGGTCGAGCGCACGTCGTCGCGGATCACCTGCTTGTCGCGGTTGATCGCCAGCAGGCTGATGCCTGCCTGCTGGCGCAGGCGCAGCTCGCGCGCGCTCTTGCCGATGAAGCGCGAGGTCGGCGGCACCACCGCCTCGGAAATGCCCGCGCGCGCCGGATTGAACAGGTCGCCCAGGTTGCGCAGGCGCGAGGACATGCGCAGGAAGTGGTTCTGGGCGAAATCGTGGACCTGCTGGCGCGGGCCCATCACGCCCAGCACGCTGCCGACCCAGATGCGCATGTCCGCCGGCGGTGCCAGGCGCGTGTCGTTGCCGGATTTCAGCGCCAGCAGCAGCGGCGCGTCGTGCATCGACTCGGCCTCGGCCACCGACATGCCCACCAGCGGGCTCTCGGCGCTGACCACCAGCTCGAACACGTCGCCCTCGATGCCGTAGGTGCGGGCGAAGTAGCTTTCGGTGCGCGCCGGGGTGACGTTCTCGCCGCCGCCATCCTCCAGTTCGGCCAGTTTGCGGTTGCCGTAGAAGCGGAAGTACAGCAGCGAGGCGGCGAGCAGGACCACGCCCACGGGCGCGGGTGCGAACATCGGCAGCTGCTCGAGCGTGGCCATGCCCGAGGGCAGGTTGTTGTTGGCCGAGACCAGCAGGTCGTTGAGCAGGATCAGCGGCGAGTTGCCGACCATGGTCAGGGCCGCGCCCATGACGATGGCCGCCGCCAGTGGCAGCAGCAGCCGCGACATCGCCAGGCCGCTGCGCGAGGACAGCCGCGCGGCCACCGGCAGGTACAGCGCCATGACCGACGGGTTCTGCATGAAGGACGAATTGAGGCCCGCGATCAGCGTGGTCAGGGTCAGCAGCCGCTGTTCCTTGCCATGGCCGCGCCGCAGCAGCCAGCCGGCCAGCCGGTTGAGCGCGCCGGTGCGATCGAGCCCGGCGCCCAGGATCATGGTGGCCATGATGCTCATCACCGCGTTGCCGGAGAAGCCGCTGAAGATCTCCTCCGGCGGGATCAGGCCGGTGATGCCCAGGATGACCAGCACCACCAGCGCGACCAGGTCGGCGCGGATGCGCTCGAACAGGAACATGGCCATCGTGAACCCGACCAGCCCGAGCACCAGGCGCATGTCGTTGGTCAGGGTCAGGCCGGATTCCATTGCGCGCCGGTGTCCTTAGGGCGAAGCGGTGGCGGTGCGGTACGCGCGGCCGGCGGGTGCGGTCGAGCCTGGTCGGAGTTCGGGCGGCGCGGTGGTCATCGTGCTGGCGAGTCTAGCGCCGGCGCGCCGGCGTGATCCTCGATCCGGTCACGTTCGATGCGGTCGTACAGCAGGTCCCACACGCCGTGGCCGAGTTTCTCGCCGCGTCGCTGGAAGTGGGTTTCCGGCCGCCAGTCCGGACGCGGCACGTGGCCGCGCGGGCCGGCACGGTTGGCCAGCCCCGGGGTGGCGTCGAGCACGTCCCACATCTGCTCGGCGTAGTCGCGCCAGTCGGTGGCTGCATGCAGGCGGCCGCCGGGACGCAGCTTGCGCACCAGCAGCGCGGCGAACTCCGGCTGGACCAGGCGGCGCTTGTTGTGGCGCTTCTTGTGCCACGGGTCGGGGAAGTAGATCCGGACCTCGTCGAGCGAACCGTCGGCGATCTCGTTCTGCAGCACCTCGACCGCATCGTGGTGGTAGAGGCGGACGTGCCCGCTGTCGTCGTCGGCCAGTGCGTTGAGCAGGCGGCCGACGCCCGGGGCATGTACTTCCAGGCCGATGTAGTCGCGCGACGGGTCCTGGCGCGCGGCGAAACGCAGCGCCTCGCCGTTGCCAAAACCAATTTCCAGCACCTTCGGCGCTGTGCGACCGAATACCGCATCCAGGTCGCGCGGCGTGCCGGTGTAGTCGAGGCCGAAGCGCGGCCAGCGGTCTTCGAACGCGCGCTGCTGGGCAGGGGTGAAGCGGCCCTGGCGAAGCACGAAACTGCGGATCTCGCGGCGGCCGTCGCCGGGGGTGTAGGGCTTGGGCGGGGCCTTGGCGCCGTCGCTGCTGAAGGGGTCGGTCATGTCAGCCGATCAAGCCGTCGATCGGCGAGGATGCGCTGGCGTAGCGCTTGCGCGGGATACGGCCGGCAAGGAACGCGTCGCGCCCGGCCTCGACCGCCTTGCGCATGGCGCCGGCCATCAGCACCGGGTCGCGCGCGCCGGCGATGGCGGTGTTCATCAGCACGCCGTCGCAGCCCAGTTCCATCGCGATCGCCGCATCGGAGGCGGTGCCCACGCCGGCGTCGACGATGATCGGCACCTTGGCGTTCTCGATGATCTCCAGCAGCGTGTAGCGGTTCTGGATGCCCAGGCCAGAGCCAATGGGCGCGGCCAGCGGCATCACCGCGCAGCAGCCGATCTGTTCGAGCTGCCGGGCCAGGATCGGGTCGTCGCTGGTGTAGACCATGACGTCGAAACCGTCGGCAACGAGCAGCTCGGCGGCCTTGAGCGTCTGCACCACGTCCGGGTACAGCGTGCGCTGGTCGCCGAGCACCTCGAGCTTGACCAGCGTATGGCCGTCGAGCAGTTCGCGCGCCAGCCGGCAGGTGCGCACCGCGTCTTCGGCGGTGTAGCAGCCGGCGGTGTTGGGCAGGATGGTGTAGCGGTCCGGCGGCAGGACGTCGAGCAGGTTGGGCTCGCCGGGGTTCTGGCCGATGTTGGTCCGGCGTATCGCCAGGGTGACGATCTCCGCGGCCGCGGCTTCGGTGGCGCGACGGGTCTCGTCGAGGTCCTTGAACTTGCCGGTGCCGGTCAGCAGGCGCGAGTGGTAGGTCCGGCCAGCGATGACCAGCGGATCATGTGCGGGGGTGTTTTCCATCGCGCGATTATGGACCGGTGGCGCCGTGGCCGGAACCGCCCGTGCATGCTTTGCCTGCGGATCCGTCCGGGTGACGGCATGCGAGGGCACGAGCGGGTGTTGCGGCCATGCGAGCGACGACCCGGCGCCGCGCCATCATGACTGCAGCCGCAGTCGGGCTGCTGCGCGTTGGAACGTGCCCCGGCCTGGAGCTTTCGCGCCGGCGGGTGTGACCAGGGCGCGTTCGCGCCGCGGAATTTCCCGGCGACTAGCCGCCGCCGAGCGCGTGCACGATCTCGACCCGGTTGCCGGGCTCCAGCACCCGTGCCTCGTGCGCGCCACGCGGAACGATGTCGCCGTCGACCTCGACCGCGACCCGGCGCCCGGCCAGGCCCTCGGCCTGCAGCAGCCCCGCCACCGTCGTGCCGGGCGGAAGGGTGCGCGGCTCCCCGTTCAATGCGATGTCCATGGCCCATTGTCGCATCGCCCGCTCGCGGCATGCCGCAGCGCAGCGTGTGTGCCGGCCCGCTTGGGCGGACGATTGACCATTCGCAGCCGTACGCTGTAATGCCTTGCCCGCCCGGGCCTACCCAGATCCACAACAGGAGACTCCATGTCCGCTCCCCGTCCGCTCCGCTCGACGCTCGCCGTTGCCCTGGCCCTGGCGGCCGCTCCGGCCCTGGCGGGAGAGTTCGAAGGCGCCGTGTTCTTCGGTGACAGCCTCACCGATTCGGGCCACTTCCAGAACCAGCTGCCGGCCAACGTGCGCCCGATCACCGGCAAGTTCACCACCAACCCGGCCTGGGTCTGGGCCGAGTACCTGGCCGACCGCTACGACGGCAACGGCTTCACCGACAACCAGGGCGGCGACAATTACGCCCAGGGCGGTTCGCGGGTCACGGTGCAGAACGGCGCGGCCGAGTCGACGGTGTCGCAGGTCGGGCGCTACCTGGCCGCCAACGGCGGCAAGGCCAACCCCGACACCCTCTACACGGTGTGGACCGGCGCCAACGACCTGTTCGCGGTCGCCGCCGGCGCGCCGCCGCAGGCGACCCTCGCCACCGCGGTGGGCGGCGTCGTCCAGATCGTGGGCACGCTCGACGCTGCAGGCGCGCGCTACATTCTGGTTCCGAGCCTGCCGGACATGGGCATCACTCCAAACGCCATCGCTGCCGGCCCGGTGGCGCAGGCGACGCTGACCCAGCTGGCCACGACCTACAACACCTCCATGTACGGCGCACTGTCGCAGGCCGGCTACCGGGTGATCCCGCTGGACACCTTCAGCATGCTGCGCGAAGTGGTCGCCAGCCCGGTGACGTACGGCATGCGCAACGTCACCCAGACCGCCTGCCTTCCTCCGTCCGGCAGCTCGCTGACCTGCAACCCGTCCTCGCTGGTGGCGCCCGACGCGGCCAGTACCTACCTGTTCGCCGATGGCGTGCATCCCAGCGGCGCCGCGCACGCGATCCTGGCCGATTACGCCATCTCCGTACTTGAGGGCCCTCAACTGATCGGCGTCCTGCCGCACTCGGCCAAGGTCATCGGCCGCAGCCGCGCCGACCAGGTCGCCTACCACCTGCCGGAGGCGCCGGCCGGCCTGCGCTGGTGGGGCGGCGTGCGCGCCGACACCCAGCGCTACGACCATGCGGACCTCTACGACGGCATGGCCCCGGCCGGCCTGTTCGGCCTGGACTGGGCCAACGGCAACGGCATCGTCGCCGGCGGCTTCCTCGGCTATGGCCGCATGGATGCCGACTTCGGCGGCAACCGCGGCGACTTCGAGCAGACCGATGCGACCTTCGGCGGCTTCCTTGGCTGGTACGGCGGGCGCAGCTGGGTCAACGCCCAGGCCAGCTACACCAGCCTGGACTACGACGTGACCCGCGACGTGCGCATGGGCCCGTCGATGCGCCGCCACAACGGTTCGACCGATGGCAGCAATACCGCGTTCGGCGTCAACGGCGGCTACGACTTCGGCGAGGGCGCGCTGCGCCATGGGCCGGTCGCCGGCCTGCTGTGGCAGAAGGTCGAGGTGGACGGCTTCAGCGAGGACAACCTGTCCTCCACCGCCCTGGCCTATTCGGACCAGACCCTGGACTCGCTGGTCGGCAGCCTCGGCTGGCAGGTGCGCTACGACGCCGGCAGCTGGACGCCTTACCTGCGCGCCACCTGGGACCATGAATTCGAGGATGCGCAGGAGGAGGTCTTCGCCCGCCTGCAGACCCTGCCCGACCAGGAGTACGCAGTGCCGGGCGTGGACTTCGATGGCGACTTCGGCACCGTGGTGCTGGGCGCGCGCTTCGGCCTGTTCGGGCTGGACGCCGATGCGGGCGTGCGCGCCAGCGCCGGCCAGGATGGCGGCAGCGACAGCGGCGTGTTCCTCAGCCTGGGCGGCAGTTTCTGATCCACCACAGCGGCCGGGTGCGCACCCCGCGTGCGTACCCGGCTGGCGTTGCACGGGCGCCCCGCGGGCGCATAGACTGCCGGTCATCCGCGGGTGTAGTTCAATGGTAGAACTGCAGCTTCCCAAGCTGCTAGCGTGGGTTCGATTCCCATCACCCGCTCCACACATGCCGATAGCGCCGCGGACAGATCCGCGGCGTTTCGCGTCCCAAAGGCATCGTTCACGGTGACGCGCCGATGAAGCTGGCGATCCTTTCCCGCAACGCCTCGCTGTATTCCACCCGCCGGCTGGTGGAAGCCGCGCGCGCGCGCCACCACAGCGTGCGCGTGCTGGATCCCCTGCGCTGTTACATGCGCATCGCGCCCGGCGGTTTCTCGATGCGCTACAAGGGCCGGCCGGTGACGGGCTACGACGTGGTGATCCCGCGGATCGGCACCTCGATCACCCGCTACGCCACCGCGGTGCTGCGCCAGTTCGAACTGATGGGCAGCTGGACGCCCAATCCGCCCGACGCGATCCTGCGAGCCCGCGACAAGCTGCGTACGCACCAGTTGCTGGCCGCGCAGGGGATCGGGTTGCCGACCACGGTGTTCGGCGACAACCCGGACGACACTGTCGACCTGCTCTCGCTGCTCGGGCCGCCACCGCACGTGGTCAAGCTCAACGAGGGCACCCAGGGCGCGGGAGTGATGCTGACCGAGAAGACCTCGGCCTCGCGCGCGGTGGTGGAGACCCTGCGCGGGCTTTACGCCAGCTTCCTGGTCCAGGAGTTCGTGGCCGAGGCCAATGGCGCCGACCTGCGCTGCTTCGTGGTCGGCGACCGGGTGGTGGCGGCGATGCGCCGGCAGGCGGCCGAGGGCGAATTCCGCTCGAACCTGCACCGGGGCGGCGAGGGCTTCCCGGCTGAAGCCAGCGCCGAGGAGCAGGCGGTGGCCGTGCGCTCGGCGCAGGCACTGGGGCTGGGCGTGGCCGGCGTCGACCTGATCCGTTCGACACGGGGTCCGCTGGTCCTGGAGGTCAACTCGACCCCGGGCCTGGAGGGGGTCGAGGGGGCCTGCAAGGTGGACGTAGCCGGGGCCATCATCGACTACGTGTCTTCGAGATAATTCCTTTTATATCAGCAACATATGTTAATTGACGTGTGTTGCCCCGGTCGTTGGGGCCTGCGCTTTAACACGGCTTTAATCGATTCCGGCTTAGGCTCCGTCGGACCGCAGCTCCATCGTCAGCCAGGGAACCAAGGTCCCCCGGTCGTCAATACGAGATACGGTAATCGGGGCAATCCTTTGGCCCAGGCGGTCTCCCCAGCCTGGGCCTTTTTGTATCCGTCCGCCGCCGTTTGCCCGGTTCCCGATCGGCAGGCAGAATCGGAATACGCCCGCGTCCTGGCGATTCCCAATCCCTCTCGTTGCGAGGTCCCATGTACAAGCTGCTCATGCTTTCCGCTCTCGCCCTGGCGCCGCTCGTGGCCAGTGCCAACATCCAGTCCCAGGGCGACGCGTTCTCGCCGGAGAAGGGGCTCGACCTGAGCAGCTCGTTCGAAGCCCAGCGCACCGCCATCGTGACCGCACTGGGCGACGGCAAGACCTACGCCGAGATCTCCCCCGACGACCGGCAGCGCGTGACTTCCTCGCTCAACCGCATCTCCGGCCTGCTCGGCGACGTGCAGAGCGTGAACCAGCTGCCGGCAGCGACCAAGGTCGAAGTGTTCAACGAGCAGGAGCTGGTCAACACGCTGCTGACCCAGGCCCGCGAGGACAGCCGCCTGGTGTGCACCCGCGAGAAGAAGGTCGGTTCCCACCGCGCCACCAACAGCTGCATGACCGTGGCCGAGCGCCGGCGCGCCCGCGAGGAAACCGAGCAGCAGCTCTCGAAGATGCGCCGCGTGCAGATGCCGGCCGCCAACTGAGTGTCTTCCATGCGCATCCTCGTCATCGAAGACAACAGCGACATCGCGGCCAACCTCGGTGATTACCTCGAGGACCGTGGCCATACCGTGGATTTCGCCGCCGATGGCGTGACCGGCCTGCACCTGGCCGTGGTGCATGACTTCGACGCGATCGTGCTGGACCTGAACCTGCCGGGCATGGATGGCATCGAGGTCTGCCGCAAGCTGCGCAACGAAGCCCGCAAGCAGACCCCGGTGCTGATGCTCACCGCCCGCGACAGCCTGGAGAACAAGCTCGCCGGCTTCGACTCCGGCGCCGACGACTACCTGATCAAGCCGTTCGCGCTGCAGGAAGTGGAGGTCCGGCTCAACGCGCTGTCGCGCCGCGGCAAGGGCGTGCAGACGCGCGTGCTCAATACCGGCGACGTGGAGTACAACCTCGACACCCTCGAGGTCCGGCGCGAGGGCAGGTTGCTGCAACTCAACCCGACCGCGCTGAAAATCCTGCAGGCGCTGATGGAGGCCTCGCCGGCGGTGGTCACCCGCCAGGAACTGGAGACCCGGGTCTGGGGCGAGGAGTTGCCCGATTCCGATTCCTTGCGCGTGCACATCCACGGCCTGCGCGCGGTGATCGACAAGCCGTTCCCCGTTCCCTACATCCAGACCAGGCACGGCATCGGCTACCGCATCGCGGCTCCCGATGGCGGCACCTGACGGGACCGCGCCGGCGACCCGCAGCCCACGGCGCTTCCGCCGGCGGCTGCGCACCCGCATCATCCTTTCGTTCCTGCTGCTGGGCACCGGCCTGACGGCACTGTTCGCGTTCCTGACCGACTACTCGCGCCAGCGGGTCGAGAGCGAGCTGGTCGAGGAGGTGATGAACACCAACATCGACGAGTTCGCGCGCCGGTTCTACGTCGATCCCAGCCGCAACCCGGACCTGCCGGTGCAGCAGATGCGCGGCCGGGTGGTGAAGCGGGCCGACTTCGAGCAGCTGCGGGTCATGCAGCCGGACTGGTACGAGCTGCCCGACGGCATCCACAGCATCACCGGCCGCGACGACAACGGCGACCCGTTCGCCTACAAGCTCGCCGTCCGCAAGACCCCGAACGAGTGGTTCTTCCTCGCCTACGACATGACCCAGAGCATGCGCGGCGAGGCGCAGCTCAAGCGCGCGCTGTACGTCTCGATCCTGCTGTTCAGCGCGCTGTCGCTGGTAATCGGGTGGTGGTCGGCCTCGAGGGTGATGAGGCCGGTAACCGAACTGGCGGCGCGGCTGCGTGCCTATCGCGGCAGCAGCCACCCGCGCCGTCTGGCGACGCACTTCCCCGAGGACGAAGTCGGCCAGCTGGCCGAGGCGCTGGACGACTATTCCTTGCGGCTGACCGAAGTGGTCCAGCGCGACCGCGAATTCAATGCCGACGTCAGCCACGAGCTGCGCACGCCGCTGGCGGTGATCAAGGGCGCGGTCGAACTGCTGCTGTCGCGGCCGGAGCTGGACGAGCGCACCCGCGCGCGCCTGCAACGCATCCAGCGTGCCGAGCAGCAGTGCACCGACCTGATCGGCTCGCTGCTGCTGCTGTCGCGCAACGAGCGCGGCCAGGGCAGCAGCGACGTGGCCAAGGTCGCCGAGCAGCTGCTGGAATCGCATCGTGCCCAGCTGGGCGGCAAGCCGCTGGAGCTGCGCATCGAAGGCGAGCCGGGCTTGGTGATCGAGGCGCCGGAGGCCGCATTGTCGGTGGCGCTGGGCAACCTGATCGGCAACGCGGTCAAGTACACGCCGCAAGGCGAGGTCGTGGTCTGCCTGCTGGCGGATGGGGTGCAGGTGGTCGATACCGGGCCGGGCCTGAGCGAGGAGGACGCGGCGCGGCTGTTCCAGCGCGGCTATCGCGGTACGCACGCCGGGCATTCGCAGGGGGCCGGCATCGGCCTGTCCATCGTCGGCCGGTTGTGCGACCTGTATGGCTGGGACGTGAGCGTCCGGCCACGCCATGATGGCAACCATGGCGTGGTGGCCACGTTGTCGTTCAGCGGCGCTGCGCCGGTGGAGACGGGTACCGCCGGGTGATGCAAATCATGGCGCGCGGGCGGCGACGGGTTCGGCCCCGTCCAGGCGCCGGCTCCGCCGCACACGCTCGCGCCTCAGACGTACTCCAGCCAGCCACGCGTGTCGGCCGTGCTGCCATCGAACAGGCCGAAGAACAGCTGTTGCAGTCGCCGGGTCACCGGGCCGGGGACCCCATCACCGACCGGCTTCCCGTCGACCGAACGCAGCGGCGTGATCTCCGCGGCGGTTCCGCACATCAGCAGCTCGTCGCACAGGTACAGGTACTCGCGCGGGATGTCGCGCTCGACCACCTCGATCCCGGCGTCGCGGGCGAGCTTCACGATCGAATCGCGGGTGATCCCGCTCAGGATCGAAGCGCTGGCCGGCGTGGTGTGCAGGGCGCCGTCGAACACCAGGAACAGGTTCTCGCCCGCGCCTTCGCTGAGCAGCCCGGTGGATGCGAGCGCGATGCCTTCGCCGTATCCGTGGCGGCGCGCCTCGCGCGTCACCAGTTGCCCGGACAGGTAGTTGCCGCCGGCCTTGGCGCCGGCGGGGACCGTGTTGGGCGCGAATCGCTGCCAGCTGGAGACGCACGCGTCGATGCCCTGTTCCAGCGCCTCGGCGCCGAGGTAGCGGCCGAAATCCAGCGCGGCGACCGCCACGTCGATCGGCGTCTCGGCGGCGAGGCCGATGCTGCCGGCGCCGCGGAATGCGACCGGGCGCAGGTAGGCGCTGCGCAGGCCGTTGGCCGCCACGATGTCACGGCACGCGGCGTCGATCTGCCCGGGCGTGTACGGAATGACGATGTCGTAGATCCTGGCCGACTTGAACAGCCGCCGGGTGTGGTCGCCAAGGCGGAAGATCGCCGGCCCCTTGGGGGTGTCGTAGGCGCGCAGTCCCTCGAACACGGATGAGCCGTAGTGGATCGCGTGCGCCATCACGTGGGTGGTCGCCTCGGCCCAGGGCTTGATCGTTCCGTTGTGCCAGATCTTCTCGGGGAACTGCATGGGCCTGCTCCGCACGGGTACAGGGCCATTCTGCCCCAGGCCGCGACGGTGCGCGGGATGCGGGGATCGGCCTAGAGCGTGAGCCAGAAGCAGCCGTAGCTGCGGCGCAGGCCGAATACCGTGTGCGATGGCGTGGCGCGGCCGGCGAGGGTCTGTTCGACGCGCAGGCCGACCGGGCGCGGTCGTGCGGGTGGCAGGGGCGCGCGTACCGTTGCGGTCGCGGCGCCGGCAATGCCCGCGGCTTCGACATCCGGAGGGTTGGCGGATCCCTCGCTGCTGGTCCAGCTGGGCATCCAGGCTTCGGGACCCGTCGACGCTGCACGGGCGTCCACCTCTGCACCTTCATCCCGCGCCACATTGTCCGGGGGCGGCGGTTCCGGCAGCGGCATGGCATCACTACTGGCGTAGACCGGGACGATGTCCACCAGCGGACGTTCGGCCATCGCCTCCAGGCGATCGAGCGTTCGCGAGGCCGAGGCGTCGGTTGCTCCGCTCCAGTCGTACACGCTGGCCAGGCGATTGACGTCGCGGTTCTGGATGGCCGCGCCGATCTCGCCGACCAGCTGGCTGAGCTGGCGCGGACAGCCGCCACGGAACAGCCGCGGCCCTTCGCCGGCCGCCGCTGGCGGAAGCCGGGAGATCGCGCCGATGTCGTCGCAGCGGCGGTCGGTGTAGACCGCGCGCCCGTCCGGCCCGATGCAGCGTTGCACCTGCTGCGCCCGCACCGTCGCCGGCGGCAGCGCCAGGCAGAGGCAGGCGAGGAACAGCAGAAGCCGGGGCATCGGCGCAGCCTAGCGGCGACGCGCGCCCACGGAAAGCAGTTCGGTCACAGACGCGACAGCACCGCTTCGGTCGGCTTTGCCAGGTTCAGCGTGTAGAAGTGCAGGCCCGGCGCCCCGCCGGCGACCAGGCGCCGGCACAGGTCGGCGACCACGTCCGCGCCGAACTCGCGGATCGCCTCAGCGTCGTCGCCGAAGGCCTGCATGCGTTTACCCACCCAGCGCGGAATCTCCGCGCCACAGGCTTCGGAAAAGCGACGCAGCTGGGTGAAGTTCGAGACCGGCATGATCCCGGGAATGATCGGGATGTCCACGCCCAGTCGGCGCACATCGTCGACGAAACGGAAATAGGCATCGGCGTTGTAGAAGTACTGGGTGATGGCCGCGTCTGCGCCGGCATCGACCTTGGCCTTGAAATGGTGCAGGTCCGTCAGCGCATTCTCGGCCTGCGGATGCGTTTCCGGGTAGGCGGCCACTTCGATGCGGAAGCGGTCGCCGTGCTCGGCCCGGATCAGTTCGACCAGTTCAGAGGCGTAGCGCAGGTCGCCCGCATGGCCCATGCCCGAGGGCAGGTCGCCGCGCAGGGCCACGATGCGCCGGCAGCCGATCGCGCGGTAAAGCTTGAGCAGCTCGCGGATCTCTTCGCGGTTGCCGCCGACGCAGGACAGGTGCGGCGCCGCCTCGAAGCCATGGTGCTGGCTGAGGTGGCGGACGGTTTCGGAGGTGTAGCTCAGGGTCGAACCGCCGGCGCCGAAGGTGCAGGACACATATTCGGGAGCGTGCGCCTTCAGCTTCGCCGCGGCGCGATCGAGCTGCGTGCGCTGCTCGTCGGTCTTGGGGGGGTAGAACTCGAAACTGACGTGGCTCATCGCGGCCTGGCTCGGTGGGTCGCGGCCATAATATCTCTTTATCGCGATGGATGTGAATATGTATTTCCGCCGCCTGGCCAGGTGGCGGCCGCCACGCGATGCGGCGGTTTACCCTGTCGCGCCTGCCCCACGAACTGACACATGTCGATCTTCCTCACCGATTTCGCCCGCACCCGCCTGTTTCCGCGCCAGCCGCGCGGCAACACCATCCAGGACTGCACCCCGGGGCAGTTCGAGCAGTACCTCAACGCGCACGCGCCGCTGGCGGTCCTGGACGGCTATGCGTCGTTCTGCAAGCTGCACGTCCACCGCAACTGGACCTCGACCCGCTGCCTGACCGTGCCGGTCACCGCCGGGAACCGGCACCTGTTGCGCTCGGCCTACGAGGCGCGCAGCCGCGACGAGCTGCCGGTGCTGGTGCGCTGGTTCGAGGGCGTGCAGCCGCCAGTGGCCGACTACCTGGTCGTCATCCTCTATGACCGCGACCAGCTGGCCCGGGAAGGCACGCCGATCGATGCCGACTGGGGCGTGGTCGGCTGCCTGTACACGATGGCGCCGGAGGAGATCCCGATGGCGCCGGTGACGATGATGCGCAACGCGCTGGGGGTAGGGGAGGGTGGTTCGGGTGTCCCGCTTGATCGGGAGGCCTACCGCCGCAGCGTGGCGTTCTGGGAAGCCAACGCCAACTGGCGGCCCTGACGACGCGCCGGCCCGTCATTCCAGAGCGGGTTCCGGTGGCCACCCGGCCGTCGCGACCGCGCGGAGCGGGCGGTGCGCAGCCGGCACGCTCAGGATTCCGGTGCCGGTGCCGATCTATGCCAAGTCCCCTTGACCGGACGCCGCTGCTGGACGGCGTGCACCGGTGCGGGCGGATGCGACTTTCCGTCCACTCTTTACTCTGGTGCACATGGGCACGCTCCCGATCATCCTGATGAGTGTGCTGGGCGGCTGGGCCGTCCTGGCGACCGTGCTGGCTGTCGCCTGGGGCCGGAACCTGCGCCACGAGCGCGGGGAGCACGAGGCGGAACAGGAACGCAACGCGCGCTACCGTGCCGCACTGCGACGACTGGAGGGGCGCGCGACGGAGACGGCCGCGCAGTTCGAAGCGCTCGAACGCGAGTACCTCGTGTTGCGACGCAGGCTCGAGGCCGAGGCCCCGGATACAGCGCCGGAGGAGCGGCCTTTCCCGATGGTGGTGATCGACACCCTCGACATTTCCGGCGAGATCGGCCTGCTTTTCGAGCACGTCGCGCGCGTGGCCACGGCCATCCGCGGCTACAGCGCCTTCACCCGCGGCCATAGCGGCCCCGAACCGCAGAAGGCGCGCTACGACCTGCTCTGGCTGGCGGACTGCCTGCATACCTTCGACCGGATCGGCCGCGCGCTGGCCGGCGGCAGCCAGCGATCGCTGGCGGTTGCCTGCGAGGAGCTGCTCAGCATGTACGACATGTATCCCCGCGATGGCTCCGGATACGACAGCCGCGACACGTTCCGGCGCCTGGCCGAGCGCGTGCCACTGGGTGCGGCGACGGAGGCGGTCCGTTCGATCGCGATGAAGGTCGCGGCGGCACCGGAGCGGGTCGACCGGAACCCGCCAGTGGTGGAGGTCGTGGCGCCAGCGCCGGTGGCTAGCGTCGGCTGAGGTCGTAACGGCGCGGCGCGCGAAACGGAAACGGGCGCCTTGCGGCGCCCGTTCCGTGTACGGCTGAAGGCCTGTACGCCGCTCAGTAGCGGTAATGCTCCGGCTTGTACGGGCCGTCGACCGCAACGCCGAGGTAGTCGGCCTGGTCCTTGGTCAGACGGGTCAGCTTCACACCGATCTTCTCCAGGTGCAGCCGCGCCACTTCCTCGTCCAGCTTCTTGGGCAGGCGGTACACGGTCTTCTCGTAGACGTCCTTGTTCGCCCACAGGTCGATCTGGGCCAGGGTCTGGTTGGAGAAGCTGTTGGACATCACGAACGACGGATGGCCCGTGGCGCAGCCCAGGTTCACCAGGCGGCCTTCGGCCAGCAGGAAGATGCTGTTGCCGTTGGAGAAGGTGAACTTGTCCACCTGGGGCTTGATGTTGGTCTTCACCGCACCGGACGCGTACAGCGCATCGACCTGGATCTCGTTGTCGAAGTGGCCGATGTTGCAGACGATGGCCTGGTCCTTCATCGCCTTCATGTGCTCGAGGGTGATGATGTCCTTGTTGCCGGTGGTGGTGACGTAGATGTCGGCGGTGCCGAGGCTGTCCTCGACCGGGGCGACCTCGAAGCCTTCCATCGCCGCCTGCAGGGCGCAGATCGGATCGATCTCGGTGACGATCACGCGGGCGCCGTAGGCACGCAGCGAATGCGCCGAGCCCTTGCCGACATCGCCGTAGCCGCAGACCACGGCGACCTTGCCGGCCAGCATCACGTCCATGGCGCGCTTGAGGCCGTCGGCCAGCGACTCGCGGCAGCCGTACAGGTTGTCGAACTTGGACTTGGTGACCGAGTCGTTGACGTTGATCGCCGGGATCAGCAGCTTGCCCTGCTCGGCAATCTGGTACAGGCGGTGCACGCCGGTGGTGGTCTCTTCGGAGACGCCCTTCCAGTCCTTGACCACGCGGGTCCAGTAGCCCGGGCGCTCGCCGGCCACGCGCTTGAGCAGGTTCTTGATCACCTGTTCCTCGTGCGAGCCCGATGCCGAGTTGACCCAGCTGTCATCGCCTTGTTCCAGCTCGTAGCCCTTGTGGATCAGCAGGGTCACGTCGCCGCCGTCGTCGACCACCAGCTCCGGCCCGGTCAGGGTGCCGTCGGCCAGGGTGAAGGTCAGCGCGTCCAGGGTGCAGTCCCAGTATTCCTCCAGCGACTCGCCCTTCCAGGCGAACACCGGGGTGCCCGACGCGGCGATCGCGGCGGCGGCATGGTCCTGGGTCGAGAAGATGTTGCACGACGCCCAGCGCACGTCGGCGCCGATGTCCTTCAGCGTCTCGATCAGCACGGCGGTCTGGATGGTCATGTGCAGCGAGCCGGTCACGCGCACGCCCTTGAGCGGCAGGTTGGCGGCGTGCTTGCGGCGGATGGACATCAGGCCCGGCATCTCGTGCTCGGCGATGTCGATCTCCTTGCGGCCCCAGTCGGCCAGGGAGATGTCGGCAACCTTGTAATCGCCTTCGGTGGAGAAGGTCTTGGGCAGTGCGTTCACGTGTGTGCTCCGGTTCAATGGCGAGAGGGATCTCGCATTCGCCGGGCGCCGTTGTCGCTTGGGATACCTTGCCGAGCCTGGCCACGGGTCGGAAGCGTGCACGTATCGTGCGGCTCCTGCGGAAGATCCCGCACGTCCCATGGTCGCAGCGCCCCTCGGCGGCGCGCGCATTATATCCGTCCATCCGGATCGATGGATGAACCGGGCACGGCGTCGCCGTTGCGGGACTTTCGCCACGGGTAGCCGTCTCAACGGGCGTGGTATCCAGTCAGGTCGTCCCAAGCCACCCCAGGAACTGCCGATGCCCGCACCCAAGACCTCCGACCCCGGCCGCCCCGTGGCGACCGCCGGTTCCGGCCGTCCGCGACCGTCCGCCCCCAGGGGCGCCCTGCCGGCGCTGGCCCTGGCGGCGCTGGCCTGGGCCTTGCCCGGCCCTTCGGCGGCCCAGGCCGGAGCGGAAGGGGCGTCGCGCTATCGCGAACCGGTCGCCGAGCTGCGTGCGATCGTGGACGCGCCCCGCGCCCCGCAGCTGACCCTCTCGCCGCGCCGCGACCTGGCCGCGCTGGTGCGGATGCCGGACCTGCCGGGGATCGATGTGGTCGCCCAGCCCGAACTGAAGCTGGCGGGCCTGCGCTTTCATCCGCGCGTCCACGCGCCGAGCCAGTTCACCTTCGGCAGCGAGCTGTGGCTGATGGATGTCGCCAGCGGCAGCGAGCGGCGGATCGCCGGATTGCCTGAGCCGCTGGGACTGGCCGGGCTGGCCTGGTCGCCGGACCAGCGCCATTTCGTCTTCAACCGGATCGACCGTGCGAGCGGGGCCAACGAGCTGTGGCTGGTCGACGTGGCCGCACTGCGCGCGCGCCGGCTGGTGGCCGGACTCAACACGGTCGCCGGCAGCGCCTACAGCTGGTTGCCGGACAGCCGCGGACTGCTGGTGCGGCTGCAGGCCGGCAGCCCTGGCCCGTTGCCGCCTGCCGATGCGGTGCCGACCGGCCCGAGCGTGCAGCAGACCGAAGCCGGTGCCGGGGTGCGTTCGATCCGCACGTTCCAGGACCTGCTGCGCAACGAGAACGATGCGCTGACCCTGGAGCACTACCTGGTGTCGCAGCCCGCGCGCGTGGACCTGCAGGGCAAGGTGGTGCGTGTCGGTGCGGCCGCGTTGTACACCTCGACCTCGCCTTCGCCCGATGGACGCTTCGTGCTGGCGCAAAGGATCGAGCGCCCGTTCTCCTACCTGGTTCCTTTGATGCGCTTCCCGCGCGTGGTCGAGGTGCTCGACGCTACTTCCGGTCGCAGCGTGCACACCGTCGCACGCCTGCCGCTGGTCGAAGGACTGCCGACCGGCAACGACGCGGTGCCCACGGGCGTCCGTTCGGTGGCCTGGCGCGCCGACGCGCCAGCCACGCTGGCCTGGGCCGAGGCCCAGGACGGCGGCGACCCGGCCCGCGAGGCGGCGGTGCGCGACGCGGTGTTCATGCAGGCCGCGCCGTTCTCGGCCGCGCCGGTGAAACTGGCCGCCCTGGGCTCGCGCTACGGCGGCATCACCTGGGGCCGGGGCGACCTGGCGCTGCTGGATGAAGCCTGGTGGAAGAATCGCCGCACGAAGACCTGGCGCATCGCGCCTGATGCGCCAGCCCAGGCCCCGCAACTGCTGGTGGACCGTTCTTTCGAGGATCGCTACGCCGATCCGGGTTCGGCGGCCACGCTGACCGACGCTGCGGGGCGGCAGCGCCTCCTGACCAGCGCCGACGGGGGCAGCCTGTTCCTGCTCGGCGAGGGCGCTTCGCCGGAGGGCGACCGTCCGTTCGTCGACCGCTACGACCTGGCCACCGGCAAGTCCGAGCGCCTGTTCCATTCGCAGGCGCCGTACTACGAGGCGCCGCAGGCGCTGCTGGACGATAGCGGCCTGCGCCTGCTGACCACGCGCGAATCGCCGGCCGAGCCCGGCAACTTCTACGTACGCGATGCCGGCGCGGCCGAACCGCTGCGCGCGCTGACCCGCTTTCCGCACCCCACGCCGCAGTTGCGCGACGTGCGCAAGGAGCAGATCCGCTACAAGCGCGCCGATGGCGTGGAACTGACCGGCACGCTGTATTTGCCGGCCGGCTACGACGCCGGGCGCGACGGCCCGTTGCCGGTGCTGATGTGGGCCTACCCGCAGGAATTCAAATCGGCGCAGGCCGCCAGCCAGGTCACCAACTCGCCGTACCGGTTCAACCGGATCAGCTACTGGGGGCCGCTGCCGTTCCTGGCCCGCGGTTTCGCGGTGCTCGACGATCCGTCGATGCCGATCGTGGGCGAGGGTGACGCCGAACCCAACGACACCTACATCGCCCAGCTGACTGCCAGCGCGCAGGCGGCGGTGGACGAGCTGGCCCGGCGTGGCGTCGGCGACCCGAAGCGGGTCGCGGTCGGCGGCCATTCGTATGGCGCCTTCATGACCGCGAACCTGCTTGCGCACACGCGCCTGTTCAAGGCCGGCATCGCCCGCAGTGGCGCCTACAACCGCACGCTCACGCCGTTTGGGTTCCAGTCCGAGGAGCGCAACTTCTGGCAGGCGCCGGAAACCTACCTGACGATGTCGCCGTTCAACCATGCCGACCGGATCAAGGACGCGCTGCTGCTGATCCACGGCGAGCAGGACAACAATTCGGGCACCTTCCCGATCCAGAGCGAGCGCATGTTCGCCGCGGTCAAGGGCCTGGGGGGCAATGCGCGGCTGGTGATGCTGCCCAACGAATCGCATGGCTACCGCGCCCGCGAATCGATCCTGCACATGCTGGCCGAGACGGACGACTGGTTGCAGGAATACGTGCGCAACGCCACGGCGGAGCGCGCGCAGGCGAAGAACTGACCTGGGGCGTGGCCTGTCGTGGCGACGGGTCGCGCCGGTCCGTTTGCGCTGGAGTGGTGGCGCATTGGGTGCTGCTGAAACTTTTGCGGCGCCGCACAAAACGCGGCTAAGCTCGGGGGATCGTCTTCCTTTCCCGTAGCGCGTGTCGATGAATGCTCCCCGCCAGCTCGAATTCGCCCCACCGGACCTGCCGCTGCGCGACGACGTGCGGCGGCTCGGCGCGCTGGTCGGCGACATGCTCGCCGAGCAGGTATCGCCGGCCTTCCTCGAGGAAGTGGAGCGGGTGCGCACCACGGCGATCGCCCGGCGCCAGAACGGTGGTTCGATGGCGTCGCTGTCGGCGCTGCTGGACGGGCTGGAGCCGGTGCATGCCGAGGCCCTGGTGCGCGCCTTCAGCACCTACTTCCAGGTCGTCAACATCGCCGAGCGCGTGCACCGCATCCGCCGCCGCCGCGACTACCAGCGCGCCGACACCGGCAAGCCGCAACCCGACAGCCTGCACGATGCGCTGCACCGCTTGAAGCAAAAGGGCGTTTCTCCGGAGGAGCTGCGCGACTGGCTGGAGCGCATCGACATCGAGCCGGTGTTCACCGCGCACCCGACCGAGGCGGTGCGGCGCGCGCTGCTGGAGAAGGAACAGATCATGGTCGCCGCGCTGGTCGATGACCTCGACGGTGGCCGCACGCCCGGCGAACGCGCCGCCGACATCGCCCGCTTCCGCATGGCGCTGACCTCGGCCTGGCAGACCGCCGACTCCTCGCCGGTGCGCCCGGGCGTGGAGGACGAGCGCGAGCATGTCGGCTTCTACCTGACCGAAGTGCTGTACCGGGTCATGCCGGTGTTCTACGAGACGCTGGAACACGCGATCGGCGAGAGCTTCGGCATCGCCACCGACCTGCCGCGGCTGCTCCGCTTCGGCACCTGGGTCGGCGGCGACATGGACGGCAACCCGAACGTCGATGCGAACACGATCCGCAATACGCTCGACGCACAGCGCCGCGCGATCCTCGGAAAATACCTGGGCGAGCTGCAGCAGCTGACCACGGTGCTGAGCCAGTCCACCGGCGTGGTCGGAGTCGATCCGCAGGTGCTTGCCCAGGTCGAGCGCTACCGCGAGTTGTTGCCGCAGGCGGCCGCAGCCGCGCGCCCGCGCCACGCCGACATGCCGTACCGCCTGCTGATCGACCTGATGCGCGCGCGGCTGCAGGCCACCCTGGACGACCGCGCCGAGGGCTACGGCTCGCCGGCCGAGTTCGGCGACGACATCGAGCTGATCCGGCAGAGCCTGGAGAACCACCGCGGCGTGCATGCAGGCTGGTTCTCCGTGCGACGCCTGGTCTGGCGCCTGCGCACCTTTGGGTTCCACCTCGCACGGCTGGACGTGCGCCAGGAGTCGAGCATCCACGCGCGCGCGGTGGCTGCGGCGCTGGGCGAGGAGGACTGGGAATCGCGCGATGCGGTCGACCAGGCGGCGCTGCTCGGGCCCTACGCCGGAGGCGACACGGCGCTGCCGCAGGTCGACGAGCCCGGCAACGCGCGCCTGGACGCGGTGTTCGCCGCGCTGGGCGATGCCCGCCTGCGCCACGGTACCGACGCGCTGGGCGCCTACATCATTTCCATGGCGCGCAGCCGCGCCGACGTGCTGACCGTGCTGGCATTGGCACGGCGCGGTGGCCTGGTCGATGCCGAGGGCAACGTGCCGCTCGACATCGCGCCCCTGTTCGAGACCGTGGACGACCTGCGCCACGGCCCCGATACGCTGCGCGACCTGCTCGCCGACGCGGTGTACCGCCGGCACCTGGCCGCGCGCGGCAACGTGCAGATGGTGATGCTGGGCTACTCGGACAGCGGCAAGGACGGCGGCATCGCCGCTTCTCGCTGGGGGCTGCAGCGTGCCCAGGTGGAACTGATGCAGGCGGCCGAAGAGCTCGGCATCAAGCTGACTTTCTTCCACGGCCGCGGCGGTTCGATCAGCCGCGGTGGCGGCAAGACCTCGCGGGCGGTCGATGCGTCGCCGCGCGGGAGCGTCGATGGTCGGCTGAGGGTGACCGAGCAGGGCGAGGCGATCCACCGCAAGTTCGGCATCCGCGCGCTGGCCCTGCGCTCGCTGGAGCAGGCCACCGGCGCGGTGCTGGTGTCCAGCATCCGGCCGCGCGAGCCGGAGCCGCGCGAGGCGCGGTGGCGCCAGGTCATGGCCACGGTGGCCGAGGCCAGCAGCGGCGCCTATCGTGGTTTCGTCGGCGCACCGCGCTTCATGGACTATTTCCGCAGCGCGACGCCGATCGACGTGATCGAGCGCATGACACTGGGGTCGAGGCCGTCGCGCCGGCTGGGCCAGGATGCGGCGCTGTCCAACCTGCGCGCCATCCCCTGGGTGTTCGCGTGGAGCCAGGCACGGGCGGTGATCCCCGGCTGGTACGGTGTGGGTAGCGGACTGCAGGCCGCGGTCGGGGAGTACGGCGAGGACGCGCTGCGCGAGATGGGCCGCGACTGGCCGTTCTTCAAGACCTTCCTCGACGACATCGCCATGGTCC
Source organism: Pseudoxanthomonas daejeonensis (assembly GCF_010093205.1). Classification (GTDB taxonomy): domain Bacteria; phylum Pseudomonadota; class Gammaproteobacteria; order Xanthomonadales; family Xanthomonadaceae; genus Pseudoxanthomonas; species Pseudoxanthomonas daejeonensis. The sequence continues at coordinate 62,434 of NZ_PDWN01000005.1, read as the reverse complement.
TGGCCAAGGGCGACATGGGCATCGCCGGGATGTTCTCGCGACTGGCCGGCGACGCGCTGCACGGCGAGTTCTTCCCGCGGATCGAGGCCGAGCACGCGCTCACGCGCGACTGGGCGATGCGCCTCAACGGCAACGAATGGCTGCTGCAGCACGACCAGCGCCTGGCGCTGTCGATCCGCCTGCGCAACCCGTACGTGGATCCGATCAGCGTGCTGCAGGCGGACCTGCTCAAGCGCTGGCGCGCCAGTGGACGGGAGGACGAGACCTTGCTGCGCGCGCTGGTGGCCAGCGTGAACGGTGTTTCGCAGGGCGTGCAGAACACCGGCTGAGTCGCTGCAGCACCAGGCGCGGGCGTCAAAAGAAACGGGCCGCTTGTGCGGCCCGTTTCCACGTCCGGCGATGAGCCGCGCGCTTACTTCAGCTTGGCGTCCGCGCGCAGGGCATCTGCGCGATCGGTCTTCTCCCACGAGAACGCGGTGGCGGTCTGCTTCTTGCCGGCGCCGTCGGTGTAGGTGACCTGCTGCGGCTTGCGGCCGAAGTGGCCGTAGGCAGCGGTGAGCTGGTACACCGGGTGGATCAGGTCGAGCATCTTGACGATGCCATACGGGCGCAGGTCGAAGTGCTTGCGGATCAGCTTCTCGATCTGCTCGTCGCTGATCTTGCCGGTGCCGAAGGTGGTGACCGAGATCGAGGTCGGCTCGGCCACGCCGATCGCGTAGGAGACCTGCACTTCGCAGCGGTCGGCCAGGCCGGCGGCGACGATGTTCTTGGCCACGTAGCGGGCGGCATAGGCGGCGGAACGGTCGACCTTCGACGGATCCTTGCCCGAGAACGCACCGCCGCCATGGCGGGCCATGCCGCCGTAGCTGTCGACGATGATCTTGCGGCCGGTCAGGCCACAGTCGCCCACCGGCCCACCGATCACGAAGATGCCGGTCGGGTTGATGTGGACCTTCTTCTTCGGCAGCGTCTCGAGCCACTTCTTCGGCAGCACCGGCTTGAGAATGTGCTCGTACACGCCCTCGACCAGGTCCTTCTGCTTGATGCCCGGGTCGTGCTGGGTCGACAGGACCACCGCGTCCAGGCCGAGCACGTTGTGCTCGTTGTCGTAGCGCAGGGTGACCTGCGACTTGGCGTCCGGGCGCAGCCAGGGCAGCGGCGAGTTCTTCTTCTTGCGGACCTTGGCCTGCTGCTCGACCAGGCGGTGCGAGTAGTAGATCGGCGCCGGCATGAATTCCGGGGCCTCGTTGCAGGCATAGCCGAACATCAGGCCCTGGTCGCCCGCGCCCTGTTCTTCGGGCTTCTTGCGGTCCACGCCGGCGGCGATGTCCGGCGACTGCTTGCCGAGCATGTTGATGATCGCGCAGGTATGGCCGTCGAAGCCCACGTCCGAATTGTCGTAGCCGATGTCGTTGATGACCTTGCGCGCCAGCGACTCGATGTCGACCCAGGCATTGGTCGTGACTTCGCCGGCGACGATCGCCGCGCCGGTCTTCACCATCGTCTCGCAGGCCACGCGCGCGCGCTTGTCCTGGGCGAGGATCGCGTCGAGGACGGCGTCGGAGATCTGGTCGGCGATCTTGTCCGGATGGCCTTCGGAGACCGATTCGGAGGTGAAGAGATAGCTGGACATCGGGCTATATCCTTGCATTCGGATGGAGAGATGGGTGCGCATGATACACGGGCGCCGGGTGGGGTGCATTGTGCCGGCGTGGCGGTTGACCGGCTGTTAAGCCGCCGGCGCCGGGCCACTTGCACCGCGTCACCGGGCCGTAGCCTCGCCGCAACCGGATTGACGCGTCCGCGGCGCAGGCTGCGCGGCAGGCAGGCCGTCGAGGACCCCGATGCGCAGCAGCGACTCCATGCCGGAAAGCCCGGCCACCCAGCCGGCGCCGCGCGGCCGGCGGATCCCGCCATCATCGTGCCCGCAGATCGGGCTGCGCGGGCATCGGCGTCTACCAAGGCTGCCGGCGCCGGCAGCGCCGCCGGCCACGCTCGGGGAGGGCGGCGCATGAGCCCCGCCGCGGTGGACCTGCCGCCGCGGCACCGGGCGGTGTTCATTTCCGATGTACATCTCGGTTCGCGCCACTGCCACGCGGCCGAGCTGGCCGATTTCCTCGGCCAGCTGCGCTGCGCAAAGCTCTACCTGGTGGGCGACATCGTCGACTTCTGGTGGATGGCCCAGCGGCGGGCGAGCTGGGGCGCCGCGCAGCAGCGCGTAGTCGAAGCCCTGCACGCGCTGGCCCGCGGCGGCACCGAGCTGGTCTACGTGCCGGGCAACCATGATCGCCCGGTGCGGCGCTTCTGCGGCCTGGTGCTGCCGGCGATGCAGCTGCGCCGGCGCGCGATCCACGAGACCGCCGACGGCCGCCGGCTGCTGGTGACGCATGGCGACGACTACGACGGCATCACCCATTTCGGCGGCCTGCAGGAGCGCTTCGGCGACTGGCTGTATTACCGCATCCTCACCGGCAACCGCCTGACCAACGCCGCGCGGCGCCGGCTTTGCCTGCGCTACTGGTCGCTGGCAGACTGGCTGAAGCGGCGCAGCGGCGCGGCCGAGCGTTACATCGACCGCTTCGTGCAGGCCGGGCTCGACGACGCGCGCCGGCGTGGCCTGGACGGCATCGTCTGCGGCCACATCCACCGCGCCGGCCTGTGCGAACGGGACGGGCTGGTCTACGCCAACGATGGCGACTGGGTGGAAAGCCTGACCGCGCTGGTCGAGGCCATGGACGGCAGTCTGCGCCTCGTGTCGCATCGCGGCGACACACTGGCACGGGTGCCGGCGCGCATGCGACCTGTGCGCGAGGAGCTCCGCGGCGCGGCGTGACTGCCGCGACGGCACGATGAGCACAGCCGGCGCGGGTGAGTCAGAAGCGCTGCCGGTAGCCCGCATGCCAGAAGCGCCCAGGTACGTCGTAACTCGGGTCGTAGGAGTTGATCGAACTGTAGGCGACCGGCGGGTCGTGGCCGAAGGCGTTGCTGACGCCGAGGCTGAAGACCATGCCCGCGCGCGGCTGCCAGCGCAGCTGCAGGTCGGTGTAGAGGCGCGCATCGATGATGTGCACGGGCGCACCGAACAGCGGGCTCTCGACATCCGGGCGGTCGCATACCGAGGGGTCGCCTGCGCGCTGCGGACCGTCGCAGCTTTCGTCCAGCGCCGGGTAGTAGCGCAGGCGCACGGTGCCGCCCCAGCGGGACCGCTCCCAGTCCAGCGACAGCAGCGAGCGCAGCCGCCAGCCGGGATCGAGGAAATAGTAGTTGCCGGCCAGCGGACTCGGCGGCGCGCCCTTCGGGACTTCCAGGTCGCTGCGCACCAGGTAGACGCTGTCCCAGCGCAGGCCGAAGTCGCCCCAGTCGCTGCTCCAGCGGTAACCCAGGCCCAGGTCCCAGCCTTCGACCTGGTAGCGGCCGAAGTTCTGCAGGCGCGCATCGATCTCCAGCAGCTCGCCGGTGGCCGCGTCGCGGCGCAGGAATGCGCAGGCGCTGTCCAGACCTTCCTCGTAGCAGATGGAGGGCAGGACCGATGCCGGGATCGCGTAGATCGTTTCTTCCAGGTCGATCCGCCACCAGTCCACGCTGAGTTCCAGTCCGGCGATGCGCGCCGGGCTCCAGACCACGCCGGCGCCGCGGTTACGCGAATGCTCCGGCTGCAGGTCGGGATTGGCGCCAAGCCGGACCTCGGGCCCGACCTGCGGATCGAAATCGTCCAGGGGCACGCCGGCCGCGGCGCAGCGTGCAGCGACTTCGCCGCTTGGCTGGTTGGCGCAGGGGTCGAAGGGAAGGAAGTCCGTGGTTTCGCTGGTGCTGAAGCTGCTGGCGTAAAGCTCGGTGGTAGAGGGCGCGCGGAAGCCCTGCGACCAGTTGGCGCGCAGCAGCAGCGCAGGCACCGGCTGCCAGGCCAGTCCCGCCTGGCTGTTGGTGGTGGAACCGAAGTTGGAGTAGCGGGAGTGGCGCGTGGCCAGGTTGAGGCTCAACGCATCCGCCCAGGGCCGGCCCGCCAGCAGCGGCAGTTCGAACTCGAGGAAGGCCTCGTCAACCCGCGTTTCGCCGGCGATCGGGTCGTAGGGTGTGTTGCCGAAATCGAAGGCATGGTCGGCCAGCAGTGGATCGGGCGTCAGCCGGCCGCGCTCGCGGCGGTGTTCCAGCCCGGCCACCGCCGCGACCTGGCCCGCCGGCCATTCCAGCAGCGCGCCGCCGATGCGGAACGCGATGTCGCGCAGGTCGCGCTCCTGCTGGATCCAGCCGTCGGCGCTGATGCTGGCGTACATGGCGTCGGTGAACCCGTCGCTGCCGTGCAGGAAGTCCAGCGGCACGCAGCCGGCAACCGGCGCGGCCGCGCTGCCGCAGGTGGCGACGCCGCGGCTGTCGAGGAACGAGGGGCCTACGCCGCGCGCCACGGAGCCCAGGTCGAAGCCGCCGCTGATGTCCTCGTCCACCCGGGTGCGTGCGTCGATCACGCCCAGCTCCCAGTCCAGCACGCGCCCGCCCGGCCGCCAGATGCCGGCGAGGGCCAGCGAGACGTAGTGGGTGGCCGCTTCCTGCTCGAAGCGGCGGTCGCGGTTGAGCGGGCGGAATGCCAGGAAGGTGACCGCCTGGCCGAACGGGTTGTAGACATTGGCGGCGTCGATGTCCGGGCCCGCATAGGGATCATTGCCGGCCAGCGTCAGCCCGGCCGGCGCCAGTTGCTGGCTGGAACGGCGCCGGTGCAGCAGCACGTTGGCGTGGACGGACAGGTCCGCTGCCAGGTCGTAGCGTCCCTGCGCGAACAGCGCAGTGTGCGTGTACGGCGTGCGCAGGTAGGTCTGTTCGGCGTAGTTGTAGCCGTCGCGGCTTCCGTCGAACCGGCGATGCCCTGCCAGCGCCGGATCCCAGGTCAGCTGCCCCGGGCTTCCGTCGGGCATGCGGTTGCCATTGCGGCCGAAGCCGATCCTTCCCTGCGGCGTGTTGGCGGAAGCCCCGGCCGAAGTGTCGTTGGCCGGAAAGCCATACATCGGCACCGCGGAAATCGCACGGTCGCGCGCCAGGATCGGCTGCTGGTCGGAGAACGACAGGTTCAGCGCGACGCTGCCGCGCTCCCCGAGCCGGCCCCAGCTGAGGTCGGCGCTGCGGCGCTGGCCATCGCCCTGCTCGTTGCTGGCGTAGAGCACGCCGGCATCGACGCCCTCGAAATCGTCGCGGGTGATGACGTTGACCACGCCGGCGATCGCGTCCGACCCGTAGATCGCCGACGCACCGGCAGTCAGCACCTCGACCCGCTCGACGATCGCCAGCGGGATGCTGCCGACATCGACCGCGCCGTCGAGCGTGTTGACGTAGCGGCGGCCGTTGAGCAGCACCAGCGTGCGCTTTGACTCCAGATTGCGCAGGTCCACGCGTGTCTCGCCATTGCCGCCATTGTTGTAGTCGCTGTTGAGGTCGGAGACGTGCTGCGGCAGCTGCTGCAGGATCTCGCCCAGGTTGCTCAGGCCCGTCCGCAGCAACTCATCGCGCTGAAGGACCAGCAGCGGCTGCGCGGTTTCCAGTTCGACCCGGCGCAGGTGGCTGCCGGTGACCTGCAGGCGTGGCAGCTCGGTGGTCGCGGCGGCGTCTTCGCCGTCCCTGGCGGGCGCGGCCACGGCGCTGCCGATCGACAGCGCCAGTGTGCAGGCCAGCGCGATCGGGGCGCGTGGTCGGAGCTGCGCGGATCGGGTACGCGCTGCGAACGCCTGCCGGATCACGGCGCAGGCACCGCCACCGCCACCGGCCGATGGCGCAAGTCCGTAGCCGGCCAGCGGGCGAGGTCCTGCAACTTGCGTTCTCCGCCTCATTCGCGCTGCCCCGGCCGGGAGGACGGTGCCGCATCGGCCAACGGATCGAGGGTGATCGCGGCGATCACCACCGGGCGATCGCCTGCCAGTGGCGAGGTGGCGCGCACTTCGATCGCGGCCAGCTCGCGGGTCGGATGCGGATTGTCGATGCGCGTGCCATACAGCTGCATCTGCGCGTTGTACGACACCTCCAGCTCGGGCAGCGACCCGGACCAGGGCATCGACATCGACGGCTGGTCGATCCATCCGGCGTGGCCGCCGCCGATGGTGCCGAGCCGCAGCGGGACCTCGGCCTGGCTGCCGTCGCTGTAGGAAAATCGCAGGCGTGCGGCCGGGTCGTCGCCGGTGCCGGCTGCGGGAGCGCCAACCTGCGCGCCGAGCACGTGGGCGGCGGCGTACCGGCCGGGCTGCACCGGCAGTGGTCCGGTGCTGTCGCTGCGGCCCTGTGCCGGCGCGTTGCGGTCATTGGCGGACGCACGCAGGTCGACCACGCCGCGCAGGTCGTAGTCCACGCCCTGCAGCCGTTGCACGCCGAGCGGCACGGCGCACAGGTTGCCGAGGCCTTTCGGCCTGGAACCCCAGGACGACCGTTGCAGTTCGTGCAGCGAGGCGGTGTAGCGGCTGCCCAGGTCGAGCAGGCGGGCGGGGGTGTCCGCTGCCCGCGGCGGCAGCGTGCCGGGTGCGGCCAGGCAGGACCACGGACCCGGTCGTGGCCCGCCCACGGCCGACGTGTCGTCCCGTTGCAGGAACGAGGCCCTGAGGGCGGGCGAGGGCAGCCGGAATTCATCGCCCGGCACCGGTGCGAGCAGGGCTGCCTCTTCCGCGACCAGCGCCGGCTCGCGGGCTTCGGGCGCGAGCGACCAGACCAGCCAGCGCCCCAGGGCGGTGCGCGCGACCAGGGCCCGCGCATCGGGGCTGAAGGCAAGCTGGGCGACGGCGTCGGGAATGCGCACCTGGGCGCGCAGCGCGGGGCCGAGCGGCGCGCCGGTGTCGGCATCGAACAGCATCACCCCGTCGGCCAGCGCCTGGGCCAGAACGCGGCCATCGGCGCTGAAGGCCTGCGCCCGTGCCAGGTGGCCCAGCCGCGGCTGGGTCATCGGCAGGCGCTTGCCATCGCGGTCGATCATCAGCGACCGGTTCGAGGTCGAGGTGCCGCCCGGGTTGCCGCTGATCGCGATGCGACCGTCCTGCACGCGTGCCAGCAGGTCGTCGGCGCGCAGCTTGAGCGGTTCCTCGCCCAGCAGCCGCCCGTCTGCCAGCGACCAGCGCCGCAGCGCGTTGTCGACGCCCGATTCCACGCGTTCCAGCATCTGCACCAGCTCGCCGTGCACGCGGTCCTCGATGCCGGAGGCCACCTGCCAGCCGTAGTCCGGGATCGGGAAGCTGCGCAAGGGCTGGCGCAGGTCGGCCAGGGCGTACAGATGGGTGGCGTCCGCCACGCTGACCAGCAGGTGGCGGTTGTCGGCGGTGAGGTGGGCGCTGTCGAGCAGCAGGTCGCCCGCCGGGCCCAGCGGCTGGCCGCTGGCCAGGTCGTGCGCCTGCACCCGCTGCAGCCCGGGCGGGCGTGTCTGCGGACTGGCCCAGCGGCTGACGACGCTGCCGCCGTCGCTGGCCAGCCACAGGTCCATCGGGCTGCCGCCCAGCATGATCGGCGGATAGCGCAGGGCGCCGTTGCGCCAGTCGAACACGTGCAGCTCGCGTCCACTGCTGGCGACCAGGGTGCGGCCATCGGCGGCGAGCGCGGCGAACCCGACGGGCTGCGGCAGCCGCATCCGTGGCGAAAGCGCCTGGCCGGACTGCGCATCGAAGATCCAGGTGTCGTGGCCGTCGACCGCCACCAGGTGCCGGCCGTCGAAATGCAGCGTCGCTTCGCGCTGGGTGGGTCCCAGGTGTGGTCGCAGCGGCGCTGCCGGCAGGCGCCACAGGCGCAGGCTGCCGTCCTGCGCGCCGGTCGCCAGCAACTGGCGTGCCGGATCGAAGCGGCTGGCGAAGCGGGGAACGAACGAGTGGTGGGTGATCTCCGGCGATTCCATCAACGGCGCATCGCCAAAGCGATAGCCGCCCGACATCGACCACAGCGTCACCCGGTCCGACTCCATCAGCAGGGCGCGGCAATCGTCGCTGCCGGTCTCGCATTCGAACTGGTGGCCCCACAGCACCGCCGGATCGCGCGCCATGTAGTACATGCCGGCGCCATCGGGAATGCCGAACACGAAGAATTCCGAACCCACCGTCGCCGCCAGGTGGCGCCCATCGCCGCTGAATTCGAGCCACGTGGCTTCGCCGCCGGTGGGCGGGAACAGTGTCCGGGTGCTGCCATTGCCGGCATCGACCAGCAGGGTTTCGCCATCGGCCCGGCCCAGCGCCAGCCAGCGCGCATCCGGGCTGATCGCCCATGCCGTGTAGCGTGCGCCGCTTTCGGCTGCGGGCACGACGTGGCGTGGCTGCAGCGTGCTTGGATCGAGGACGCCGATGCTGCCGTCACCGCGGTGCATGGCGATGAACACCAGTCCTGGTGCGATCAGCCAGCCGGGCCGGAATCCGGCCAGCGGCGCGTCCATCGCAGGCCCCAGGGGTTGCCAGGTGCTCGCGTCGTACAGCCGGAACCAGCGCTGGCCCAGGTCGGTCAGCACCACGTGGCGTCCGTCGTCGCTCCAGCTCTCGCTGCGGACCGTGTCGCCGCCGGGCACCTGCGTCTGCTTGCCATCGGCCAGCGCCAGCCGGTAGCCCTGGAAGCCGCTGGGGCGGATCTGCAGCATGCTCCAGTGCTCGCTGACCAGCAGGTGGCGCATGTCCGGGGTGAAGTGCAGGCGCCGCAGCTGGCCGTCGGTGCTGGGTTCGTGCAGCGCAAGCTCCACGCGCCAGAGCTGGCGCAGGCTGGCGACCTCGTACAGCGCCACCGTGTTCGGCTCCAGGCCCAGCGCCAGGTAGCGTCCGTCCGGGCTGAGCGCGAGCACGTGCACCGCGGCGCCGACGTCGATCGCTTCCAGCAGTGCCGGGACCTGTGCCTGGGCCACGCGCAGGCGAAGACGTTCGGTCGCCTCGGCCGCCGCCGCCCCGTGTGCGCGCTGTTCGGCCAGGTTGGTGGCCAGTAGCGGCAACGCCGCGAAGCCGCGCTGCTCCTCGAAGTGCCGCCAGGCGGTTTCGTGGCGTTGCGCCCACAGGTGGCCGCGTGCGCTGGCGGCGCTGGATTCGGCGCGCTGCCATTGCCAGGTGCTCGCCACCAGTCCGGCCAGCAGGGCGAAAGTCGCCAGTGCGCTTGTGGCCGCGATCGCCGGCTCGCGGTGCATCCAGCGCCACAGCCGTTGCCACCTGCCCAGCGGACGCACGCTGACCGGACGATCCTCCAGGAAGCGCCCCAGGTCGTCGGCGAGCAGGCGCGCGTCGGCATAGCGTTCCGAGGGTTCGCGGGCCAGGCATTTCAGGCAGATCTCTTCCAGGTCCGCCGGGATGTCTTGGCGATGGCTGCCCGGTCGCGCAAGCCTGCCATGCAGCACCTGGTCCAGGGTTTCCCTGGGCGTGGCCGCGCTGTAGGGCGGATGCCCGGTCAGCAATTCGTAGAAGATCGCGCCCAAGCCGTAGATGTCGGTGGCGACGCTTAGCCGGTGCCGGCGCAGCTCGACCTGTTCGGGTGCCATGTAGCTGGGCGTGCCGGAGATCTCGTTGCCGTCCGTGGCCAGGGTGCTGTCGATGCGCCGGGCCAGGCCGAAATCGGCCACGTGAGGCTCGCCGTTCGCATCGGTGAGCACGTTGCCGGGTTTCAGGTCCAGGTGCAGCACGCCCAGGCGGTGCGCATAGTGCAGCGCCTCGGCGATGGTGCGGACCATCCGGGCGGCCTCGCGCGGCGGCAGCGGTCCGCGCCGCGCCAGCAGCTGCGCCAGGCTCGGGCCGGTGAACAGCGCCATGGAGAAATAGTTGAGCTCGTCGTGGATGCCGATCTCGTGGATCGCCACGATGTTGGGGTGCTGCAGGCGGGCGGCCGACTGCGCCTCACGCTGGAAGCGCGCGATGAAGTCGCGCGATGCCCAGGGACCGGCGGAGAGCAGCTTGATCGCCACCTCCCGGTCCAGGCTCTTCTGCCGGGCGCGGTAGACCACGCCCATGCCGCCGGCGCCGATCTCCTCGAGCAGTTCATAGTCGCCGAACGCGCGCTGTTCCGGGTCGGACAGGTCGAGCTCGAGCGCCTCGATCGAGAGGAAGGCCAGGTGCCGCGTTACCCCGGCCTCGGTCGCCCGGATCCGGCGGCTGTGTCCGAATGCCAGCGACGCCAGCGCGGCCATCGCCTCGCGGTGCCCGGGATCCTGCATTTCGTCGCCGGGGTTCATCGCAGGATGGCCAGCAGGTCCATGCGTTCCTGCACGGTGTCGGCGTCGCTGCCGACGGTCTGCGCCACCTCTTCCTCGACCAGCTCCTGGAACCGCTGGCGCAGCCGCTTCAGGGCCAGCGACAGGACGAGCGGGCGCGTGCCGAGCCTCTGCGCGATCAGCTCCAGTGCGCCCGGTTCGGCTTCGGCGCCCAGGTAGGGCGCCAGCGCTTCGAACATCGCCTCGCGTCCCGCCTGGCTCGCCTCGCGCTGCAGTCGCCGGTAGGCGCCTTCGATCAGCGCCAGCGCGTAGCTGCGCTGGAAGGCATGTGCCGGGCGCAGCGTGCCCGGCTCCTGCCGGTGGCGGCTCTCCAGTTCCGCCGCACCGAGCGGTGGCGCAACCGCCGGTTCCTGCCCGCGTTCGGCGGTGTCGCGCCAGTCGGTATCGAGGAACCGGTGCAGCGCCTCCAGCAGGAATTCGCGGAAGCGCACGTGCGCGCCCGCTGGTTCCAGCAGCGCCGGCGAGCGCAGCAGGTCCTCGAAGAAGGCGACGCAGATGTCCGCGGCTGTGGCGGGCGGGTGCCCGCAGCGGCGCAGGTAGGTATACACCGGGGACCAGTACTGCAGGCACAGCTCCAGCAGTGCCGGGCGTGCCAGCGCGTGGTTCCCGCCTAGCGCCTCCCTGACCACGCTCCAGCGCGTGTCGGCGAAGCGCGAGGTGGCTGGCACCGCACCGGCGGGTTCGTGCTTCATCGATTCCTCCACTGGCCTTCTCCCCAACCATTCCGGAACCGCGGGCGCCGATTACACGGGGCCGGACTCCACCGGCGGGGCGGGCTCCAGGATTCCCTGCAGCGCCGCCATCTCAGCCTCCAGGGCGGCCGCGCTTTCGACGGTGTCGCCCAGTTCGGCGCGGACCATGGCGCGCATCCGGTTGCGCAGCCGGTGGATCGCCACGGCCAGCGTGTTCCGGCGCAGGTTCAGGCGGGCCGAAAGCACGGCGTACTCGCTCGGGTCCGGCGGTTCGAGCAGGAACCCGCGCACCTCGTCGAACAGGGCGAGCTTGCCGGCGTCGATGGCCTCCTGCCGCAGCCGCTCCAGCGCCCGCTCGATCACGGTGAGTGCGTAGTCACGTTCGAAGGCCTGCTCGGGCGTGAGCGCGCCGGCATCGGCCGGCGCGTCGTCCTCGTCGAGTGCGACCAGGACTTGGCCGCCCCCGCGCTTGAGGGCCGTTTCGTGGTCGCGCTGGTTGGCCAGGTGGCGCTTGAGCGCGGTCAGCAGGAACGCGCGGAAGCGCCCGCGCTCCGGGTCGGCCGCCGCGTGCAGGCGATGCACCAGCAGCTGTTCGAAGAAGGCCTGGGCCAGGTCCTCGGCGTCGCTAGGCGAATGCCCGCGAGCGCGCAGGTAGGAGACCACCGGCGACCGGTACGCGCGGCACAAAGTGTCCAGCGCCAGCCGACCGCTGTCCGAATCGGCCCGGGTCTCGATCACCAGGCTCCAGCGGGTGGTATTGAACATGCCTGCCATCCTCCGCGCCGGTTGCCCATCATGGACCGCGCGCTTCGGGGAAGCCGCGCTGCTCGGGGTCCGCCGACGGACGGTGGGGGCGCCATCCCTGCAACCGGGGTCACCCGGACCGCGGTTGCAGGTGGCGCGGCTCCCCTACGGCTGGTCGGTGGTGCGGTCCGCGTCCCCTGAGTCGATGCGGGCGATGGCCCGCGTACCCTGGTTACGCAGTTCGATCGGGCGGCCGGCCATCAGGTCGTTGTAGCGCTGCTCGCCCAGCGCGCTGCGGAACTGCGCCTGCTTGCGGCTGAAGACGCTGCGGTACTCCGGGTAGCCGCTGCGCGCGCCCACCAGCATGCGCACGTGGCGCGGGCTCAGGCCGGTTTCGTCGGCCAGCTGCTTGACCGTGACGTTCGGGTAGGTCACGGACGGGGCGATGACCGGAGCCAGGTCGACGGTGGCGTCCTGCGCGAACGCGCAGGTGGAGCATGCCGACAGGAAGGCGATGGCCAGGACTCTGGTGTTCATGGAATTCTCCTTGGGCGGGGTCGATGCTTGGATGGGAGGGCTTGCGGTGTGCCGGCGCATCCACCGGTATCGATGGATTAAGCAAACCGGCATCGCGATTACAGCGGCCGGCGCGGAGACGCTTCGCTGGGCCGGACGGTGTGGCCTCGGCTAACATCGCCGCCCATGGATTCCCTCACCCAGATACTCCTCGGCGCCGCGGTCGCTGCCGCCATCGCCCCTGCCCACCACCGTCGCGCCGCACTGCTGGCCGGCGCCGCGCTGGGCACGTTGCCGGACCTCGATGCGATTCCGCTCGCCTTGCTCAGCGACGACCCGGTGGTGCGGATGACCGTGCACCGCAGCTTCAGCCACTCGCTGTTCGTACTGCCGCTGCTGGGGCTGGCGATCTGGTGGCTGTTCCGCCGCTTCGGCCACGGGCGCGTCGCCGAAGCGCCACGCCGCTGGTTCTGGGCGATCCAGCTCGCGCTGGTCACCCATCCGCTGCTGGATGCATTCACCGTCTACGGCACCCAGCTGTGGTGGCCGCTGCCGGTGCCGCCGACGATGTGGTCAAGCGTGTTCATCATCGATCCCGGCTACACGCTGTGGCTGCTGCTGGCGTGCGTGGTCGCCTGGTTCGCGCGCGAACGCGTGCTGGCGCAGCGCGCACTGGTGGCCGGGCTGTTGCTGAGCAGCGCCTACCTGGGCTGGTCGTTGCTGGCCAAGGGCATGGTCGAGCGGCAGGCGCAGCAGGACCTGGCGGCGCTGGGCCTGGGCGCTGCGCCGCGCTTCTCGGTACCGATGCCGTTCAACACGCTGCTGTGGCGCGTGGTGGCGATGACGCCGTCGGGCTACGTCGAAGGCGAGCGCTCGCTGGTGGCCGACCGCGGGCCGATCGTGTTCCGCGACTACCCCTCCGACACCGGGGCGCTGGCGCAGGCCGCCGACGTGCCGGCGGTGCGCCGGCTGGGCTGGTTCAACCACGGCTTCATGCGCGCGCGCGAACACGAGGGACGGCTCGAGCTGGCCGACCTGCGCATGGGGGCCGAGCCGGACTATTCGTTCGTGTTCGCCGTGGCGCAGCGCGACGCCGGCCAGGAATGGCAGGCGCTGCCACCCGAACAGCTGCGACCGCCGTGGGAAGCACGGCGGCGGCTGGGTGCGATGTGGCAGCGCATCTGGACGGCGCCGACGGCGTCGTCGGCGTCCGGACCGCAGGCCCAGGCGCGCGACTGACGGCCGTCGGGGCGGCTCAGCCTTCGCTCTGCGCGTCCTGGGTCTTGGCGGCGCGGTCCTGCGCGGCGATCGCGGCTTCGCGGGCGACACGCTCGCGCCTGATCTCGACCGCCGCGGCGACTTCGCCCTCGAGCAGGTACTGGTAGCCCTCCTGGCCGAGCGCGGACTTCAGCTGGCGCTCGACGCGGTCGAACATGATCCGGTACTCGGGGTAGGGCGTGCGTGCGCCCACGACCATGCGGATGTGGCGTTCGCTGACGCCGGTCTCGCGCGACAGGTCGGCGACGCTGGCCTCGTTGGCGAAGGCGGAAGGAACGGCGGCCAGTGCGGCCGCGACAACGGCGATGCGTGCAAACATGACAGCCTCCTGCGGGCGGGTGCCCGTGCGGGGGTGCCGTGGCGGAAAGGGACCACGGGCCGGGTGCTGTCCCGGCGTGCCCAGCGTCGCGCCGCACGTGCGCAGGACACAGTGCCGGAGTGCAGGATGAAGCAAGTCACGTTTACGCGACGGATGGTTACATGAAGCAACTTTCCGTGGCCGTGCTCAGGCCACCGCGGGCAACGAAACAGAGGCGCCATCCCGCAGCGCATCGAAGTAGGCTTCGGTCAGCACGACCTGCTCGCCGGCGGTCTGCGCGCGATTGACCACGGCACGGAACGCGGCATTTTCAGGGCGGTCCTTCGCATACCAGCCCAGGTGCTTGCGCGCGATGCGCACGCCCTGTTCCTCGCCGTAGAACGCATGCAGCGCGTGCAGATGGTCGAGCAGGATGCCGCGGACCTCGTCCAGCGAAGGCGGCGGCAGTTCCTCGCCGGTGGCCAGGAAGTGCGCGATCTCGCGGAAGATCCACGGCCTGCCCTGCGCGGCGCGCCCGACCATCACCGCGTCGGCGCCCGTTTCGCGCAGCACCTGCGCCGCGCGCTGCGGCGAATCGATGTCGCCATTGGCGATCACGGGAATGCCGCGCTCGGACTTGATGCGCGCAATCGTCGCGTACTCGGCCTGGCCGGTGTAGTGCTGGTCGCGGGTGCGGCCGTGCACGGCCAGGGCCTGGATGCCGGCCGACTCGGCGATCCGCGCGATCGCCGGCGCGTTGCGGTTGCCCGCGTCCCAGCCGGTACGGATCTTCAACGTCACCGGCACGTCGACCGCCGCGACCACTGCTTCGAGGATGCGGCCGATCAGCGCCTCGTCGCGCATCAGCGCCGAGCCGGCCCAGACGTTGCACACCTTCTTGGCCGGGCAGCCCATGTTGAGGTCGATGATCTGCGCGCCATGGCCGGCGTTGTAACGGGCCGCCTCCGCCAGCTGGCGCGGATCGGTGCCGGCGATCTGCACGCTGACCGGTTCCGGCTCGCCTGCGTGGTCCATGCGCTGCAGCGACTTGCGCGTGTTCCAGAAGCGCGGGTCGCTGATCGTCATTTCCGATACCGCCAGGCCGGCGCCGAGGCGCTTGCACAGCAGGCGGAAGGGCTTGTCGGTGACCCCGGCCATCGGCGCCAGGACCACGCGCGGCTGGATGGAATGGAGGCCGATGCGCATGCTGCGCCCTCAGGCGCCGAAACGTTCCAGCACTTCGTCGTGGCGCGGCATCGCCGCGGCCGCGCCGCTGCGCTCGGTGGACAGCGCGGCGAACCGGCTGGCATAGCGCACGTGCGTGGCGAAGGCCTGCTCCGGTGCGCGCGCCAGCGAAGCGGCGAGGGCGCCATTGAAGGCATCGCCGGCGCCGGTGGTGTCGGTGGCGGCCACGCCCTCGGCGCCGATGCGGTAATGGGGCTGCGTGTCGCCGCGCAGTTGTTCTTCCGCATGCGAGACGAAGACGCCGACCGATCCCAGGGTGACCGCCACGCTGCCGTGCGGCAGCAGCTTGCGGCACAGCGCATGGAAGCTCGCGCCATCGAGGGCGGCGACCGCTTCGGCCTCGATTCGCTCGCCGACGTGGCGCGCGAGCAGGGCGGCGAACTCGGTTTCGTTCGGGGTCAGCAGGTCGGCCAGGCGCAGCAGGCCGATGCTGCTGGCGGCGTTGGCCGGTGCCGGGTTGAGCAGCGTGGTGACGCCGGCTTCGCGCGCCATCGCCAGCGCGGCTTCAATCGTCTCCAGCGGCGACTCCAGCTGCGCCAGCAGCACCTGGCAGCCGGCAAGCAGGGCGGGGTCGGCGGTGACATGGGCCACGCCCAGGGTGCCGTTGGCGCCGGCGCCGATCACGATGCTGTTGCGCCCGCGCGCGTCGACATAGATGCCGGCGGTGCCGGTGGGCTGGTCGCTGGCCTCGGCCCGCAACTCGATGCCGTCGGCGTCGGCCAGGGCGCGTGCAAGCGCACCGCCCGGATCGTCGCCCAGCGCGCAGACAAAGGCGGTGCCCACGCCGGCGCGGGCGGCGGCGACGGCCTGGTTGAAGCCCTTGCCGCCGGGGCCGGTGGCGTACTGGCCGGCGATCGTCGCGCCCACCGCCGGCAGCTCGGCGCAGCGCCAGACGTGGTCGACGTTGAACGAGCCGACGACGATGACCGGATTCATATGTGATTCCACCTGCGGTATGCCATTACGGAAGAACGGAAAAGGCGGGCCGCCAGGGCCCGCCCGGATGCACGATGGCCGGGCTCAGCTGAAGTGCGTCAGCACGCCGGCGATGGTGGCGGTCATGAAGGTGGCGACCGAGCCGCCCAGCACCGCGCGCAGGCCGAACCGGGCCAGGTCCTGGCGCCGCTCCGGGGCCAGCCCGCCGATGCCGCCGATCTGGATCGCGATCGAGCTGAAGTTGGCGAAGCCGCACAGCGCGTAGGTCGCGATCAGCGCGCCCTCCGGGCTCAGCGCCACGCCGGCGACCTGGCCGTTCACGATCCGCGCCAGCTGGGTATAGGCGACGAATTCGTTGAGCACGACCTTGGTGCCGATCAGCGAGCCGACCGTGGTCGCGTCCGCCCACGGCGTGCCGATCACCCAGGCGATCGGCGCCAGCAGGTAGCCCAGCAGCGTCGACAGGCTGGTCGGCTGACCGAGCGCGGCGGCCACGCCGGTGACATCGCCCAGCCACACCAGCGGCGCGTCGACCAGCGCGATCAGCGCGATGAAGGCCAGCAGCATCGCGCCGATGTTCAGCGCCAGGCGCAGGCCGTCGCCGGCGCCGGCGGCGGCCGCGTCGATCACGTTGGCGGTGGTCTTCTCGACCTCCATCTTCACCGTGCCGCGGGTCAGCGGTTCACCGGTCTCCGGCACCAGGATCTTGGCGATCACCAGCGTGGCCGGCGCGGCCATGATGCTGGCCGCGAGCAGGTGCTTGGCGAAGAAGGCCTGCTGCTCCGGGTCTCCGCCGCCCAGCATGCCCACGTACGCGGCCAGCACGCCGCCGGCGATGTGGGCCATGCCGCCGATCATCATCGTCAGCAGTTCGGACTGGGTCATCTTGGCGATGTACGGGCGCACGGTCAGCGGCGCCTCGGTCTGGCCGATGAACACGCTGGCGCACACGCTGGTGGTCTCGGCGCCGGACACGCGCATCACCTTGGTGATCGCCCAGGCCATGCCGCGCACCACCGCCTGCATCGCGCCCAGGTGGTAGAGCACGCCCATCAGCGCCGAGAAGAAGATGATCGTGGGCAGCACCTGGAAGGCGAAGATGAAGCCGTTCCGCTCGATGTCCATCAGGCTGCCGAAGATGAAGTTGGAGCCCTGCGCGACGAAGCCCAGAATCTTCACGAAGCCATGGCTGAGCCAGTTGAAGACCTGGCGCCCGCCCGGGACCAGCAGCACCACCGCGGCGAAGGCGATCTGCAGGACCACGCCGGTGATCACCAGCTTCCAGTCCACCGCGCGCTTGTTGTTGGAGAACAGCCAGACGATGCCGATCAGCACGGCCAACCCGAACAGGCCGAAACCGATCCGCCCCAGTGCCTCGATCATGGAATCCCCTGCGGATGTTAAATAATTGCGAAATCCTAGCAGGTCAGGCCCCACCCCGTCCCCTCGATCCAGGCTGACTGAACGTCTTCAGCGAGCAGGGCAAAGACCCCGCTCCACGTCGGCGCGAGCGGCGCGCTTGTGCGCTCTGCAGGCCCCAGTCCATGCCACCCACTAGACTGGAGCCATCGTTCGCGGGAGATCCCCCAATGCAATATCGCCGCCTCGGCGCTTCCGGCCTGCAGCTGTCCGCGCTCTCGTTCGGCGCCTGGATGACCTTCGGCCGCCAGGTCGGGCGTGGCCAGGCGCGCGAACTGATCGCGGCGGCCTGGGACCACGGGATCACCTTCTTCGACAATGCGGAGGCCTACGCCAACGGCGAGGCCGAGCGGGTGATGGGCGATGTCATCGCCGACCTTCGCCTGCCGCGCGACGGCTACTGCGTCTCGAGCAAGGTGTTCTTCGGTTCGGTGGACGAGCCCCGGCCCACCCAGCGTGGGCTGTCGCGCAAGCATGTGATCGAGGCCTGCCATGGCGCACTGAAGCGCCTGAGGGTCGAACACCTTGACCTTTATTACTGCCATCGGCCCGATCCGGATACGCCGGTCGAAGAGACCGTCGCCGCGATGGATCTGCTCGTCCGGCAGGGCAAGGTCCTGTACTGGGGCACGTCGGAGTGGCCGGAGGCGCTGATCCGCGAGGCGGCGCGCTTCGCCCGCAGCCACCACCTGGCGGCTCCGACGGTGGAGCAGCCGCAGTACAACCTGCTGCATCGCGAACGGGTGGAACTGGAATACGCGCCCCTTTACTCGGAGCTGGGCCTGGGGACGACGATCTGGTCGCCGCTGGCCTCGGGTCTGCTCACGGGCAAGTACGCCAGCGGCGTGGAGCGCGACGGCAGGCTGGCTCAGGCCGACGCGGGCTGGCTGCAACGACTGGTGGTCGGCCACAGCGAGGAGCGGAGGATCGAGCGCGCGCAGCGCTTCGTCGAGGTCGCCGCCGGACTTGGCGAAAAGCCCGCACCGCTGGCGATCGCCTGGTGCCTGCGCAACCCGCACGTGAGCAGCGTGATCCTGGGCGCCAGCAGCATCGCGCAGCTGCTCCAGAACCTTTCAGCGCTGGAAATCGCCAAGCGATACGACGAGCCGGTCTGGCAGCAGCTCGAGGTCGCGGCCGCTCTCTGAGTCGCTTGACATGTTAATGAGAACAATTATCATTAACAGGGTTCCCGTGCCCTTACCGTTGGAGCCCGACCATGAATGTGCACCGCCTGACCCTGACGCACGTCCAACCTGCACGCACACCCGCTCCGGCGCCGCTCGCCGATGAAGTGGCTCTGGGCAGCGAGCAGCTTCTCAATGGCCGCCGCGAGATCCTGATCCGTCACGGCGACAAGCTGTACCGGCTGCGCCATACCAGCAACGACAAGCTGATCCTGACCAAGTAGCCGTCGCGCCGCTTTCGGCCCTCGCCATCGTGCGGCGGCTTGGCCCTCGACGCTGAAGCACCATGCAAGGCGCCGGCACGCCTCGCTTTTTCCTGGACGACCGCTTCCGTTTGCCGGAGGCCAGCTCATCGCTTTCCTTTCTCTTGAGCCTGGTTGCCGACCGATGATCCGCACCGCACCGCCGGCTGCTGCCATCTGCGCTGCGCTCGCCACCGCATCTCTCTCCGTGCCTGCTCAGGCGGGGGAGATCGTGCGCGAACAGGTCAGCTACTGGTCGCGTTGCGCGCCCGCCGGAGCTGCCGCCGCGCGTGCACCTGAAGACCAGGGTCGACGGCATGGCGATGATCGCGTTGCTGTTCATGCAGACCGGCGAGGAAGAAGGAGAGTGGGCCGACGCGAAGATCGATGAGGTCTTCGCCAAGTCGGTGGCACCGGTGCGCCGAATCGAAAAAATTCCCCCGCGTCCTGCGGGGGAGGGGGAAGGCCGGTGGGTTCCGGCGCGTATTCGGATTTGCGGGATGCCACGTTCAGAGCGGGACAGCCCTCGCCGCTGCCTGGGGTGTCGGTAGCGGTGGTGCCCTCACCGCCGGCACTGGCGGTGCCGGGCGCTCGGGCGGCACGGGAATGAAATCCAGCGAGCGTATGCGCTCGGGCACCGTGATCTGCACTTCGCGCACGCTGCGGTCGCGCATGACCGTCACCTTGGCCTGTTCGCCGGGCTTCCTTGCGGTCATCGCCTGCATTGCTTCGCGCGGGCTGGCGACGGCCTTGCCTTCGATCTTGTGGATCACGTCGCCGGCCTGCAGGCCGGGCAGGGCGCCCTGCGAGAGCACCAGCACGCCGCGTTCGGTGCCGAAGTAGCGGCCAAGCTGCGGCTCCAGGGCGAGCAGGTTCAGTCCGTCCCAGCGCAATGCCTCGGCCAGGAGCGGGGCCGTGCAGCCGTCGCCCAGGCAGGAGCCGGGTCGCGACAGCCGAATCACTTCGCCCCGCAGCTGCGGCCCCAGGTCCTTGAGCCTGGCCAGGTCGGCGCTGTCGATCACGGTGGTGACCGGATCGTCACCGCCATCGCGCGAGATCGTGCGCGCAAAGACCAGGGACTGCGTCGCGGCCGGAGTCACGTCCGCGTCGTGCTGCTTGCCATCGCGCTGGTACGACACCCGTACCGGCTTGCCCTGCTCCAGCACGGCCAAGGCCGCACGTGCGTCGGCAACCCGCGCCTCGCCGGAGGCACCATGGATGGCCTTGCCGCGGATCCGCAGCAGCCGGTCACCGGTCTTCAGTCCCGCCTTGTCGGCGCCACCCCCGGGCGTGACCCCGGCAATGCGCACGCCGGCCTGCTCATCGATGCCCAGCAGCACGCCCAGGCGCGGCTTGCCGTTCTCGCCGAGCCGGGAGTCGATATGGATGGACTCGATGCGGTTGGCATCCACGCCCGTTTGGGCGGACAGCTCGGCAACGCGGCGCGCCGCCGACTGGAGGTCGGTACGTGCCTGCTCCAGTTGCTTCTGCTGGTCGGCCTTGTCCTGCGCGTGCGCCGGCAAGGCAAGGCCACAGGCCAGCGACAGGGCCAATATCGCATTGCGTGGCAGGGGGAGGGGATTGGCGTGGCTCATGGCATCGTCTCGGATGTTCAATGGAAAGGGCGCATCTCAATAGACCTGGACCAGGGCGTAGTCGGCGGCCGGACCGCCATAGAGGGCGTTCCAGCGCTGCTCGGCGGCGACGCCGGCCAGTTCGCGCAGGGTCTCCACGCGTTGTTTCCACAGGTCGACAAGGGCGGGCTCGTCGAGCGGGGCACCGGATAGCGCGGCATCGATGTAGCTGACCTGCGTGCGCAGGGAGATCGTCAACGCCAGCCGTGCGCCGTCGCCCGATCCGGCGTCGTCGGACAGTTCGGTCAGCAATGCTTCCAGGCGTGCGGACTCGGCATGCAGTTCCTCCAGCGCGACGCCGGGTGCCCGCGCGGTGGAAGGACCCGGAGGCGGGGGCGCTGGTGAAGCGGTGCCGGATACGCGCGGTCCGGTGCCATCGACGATTGCTGTCGTGGTGGCGTTGCCGGCCGCGCTGGTGGGCAGGGATGGCGCATCGGCGCTGGCCACGACCGGCGCATCCGTCGCAGTGGAGGGAGCGGGCTGGCGCATGAACACCAGCACCGGCAATGCGGCCAGGCACGCGATCGCCGCGGCGATCGCCCAGGGCAGCGCACGGCGCCGGCGCGTCGACGCAATGACGTGCTGCGTGGCGAACCGCTGCCAGCCATCGGCCGGCGGCGCTTCCAGCGGCAGCGCTGCGAACGCATCGTGCCAGTCGGCCGGCGCGAGGGAGCGGGCGGGAATCGGTGTGCGATCAGACATGGGGGGCCTCCTCGACCTGCAGCAGCGCACGCAGGCGGCGCGTGCCGCGCGCCAGCTGCGACTTCGAAAAACTGGGCGTGCGCTGCATCAGTTCGGCGATCTCTTCGTGGGTATAGCCTTCGGCGTGGTACAGCCAGAGCACGCTGCGGGTGGCGGCTGGCAGGCCCAGCAGCGCGCGTTGGAGCAGGGCGGCGTCGGCGGCCGCGGGTGGTGGCGGCGCGCCGTCCTCCAGGTCGTGCCCGTCGATCGGCAGGATGTCCTCCATCCGCCGACCGCGGCGCAACCGCAGCAGCGCTTCGTTGATCGCGATCTGGCGCAGCCAGCCCCAGAACGGCCCGCTGCCCCGGTACTCGCCGATCCGGCGCAGCAGCTTGAGCATGGTTTCCTGCAGCGCTTCGCCGGCCTCCTCGCGGTCGCCGCACAGGCGCAGGGCGAGGGTGAACACCGGGCGCTCGAACCAGCGGTAGATCTGCTCGAACGCGGCGGAGTCGCCGCGCCGCGCACGCTCCAGCAGCGTGTCGGGCACTTCGATCGCGAAGCCCGAGCGCGGCGCCGTCTCGTCCGCGCGCAGGTCGGCCGCGGCCAGCGCTGGAGCGAGCGCAAGGCAGCCGGCTGGCGAGAGCAGGTGGACGCTATCGGGGGCGGGTGGGGCGGTCATATCCGGTGTGGATGCCCATGGCGGCGAAAGCGTCGCACTCCTTTTCAACCGATTGCGACCGCGCCCCGGCCGGCCGGTTCCCGCCCGCGTGCATTGCCTATACTGGGTCCACATGGGATGGCCACGAACGGCCAAGGAGGAAGGGGATGTTTTCTTCGGGTTTCCTGGCGGTAGTACTGCTGGTGGCCGGCGTGATCGTGCTGTTCAAGACCGTGCGGATGGTGCCGCAGGGCTACGAATGGACGGTGGAGCGTTTCGGCAAGTACACCCATACCCTCGATCCGGGCCTGCACTTCCTGATCCCGATCATCTACGGCGTCGGCCGCAAGGTGAACATGATGGAGCAGGTGCTGGACGTGCCCAGCCAGGAAGTCATCACCAAGGACAACGCGGTGGTCCGCGTGGACGGCGTGGTGTTCTTCCAGGTGCTGGATGCCGCCAAGGCGGCCTATGAGGTCGCCACCCTGGAAGTGGCGATGATCGCGCTGGTCCAGACCAACATCCGCACCGTGATCGGTTCGATGGACCTGGACGAATCGCTGTCCAATCGCGAGCGCATCAACGCCCAGCTGCTCAACGTGGTCGACCACGCCACCAATCCCTGGGGCATCAAGGTCACCCGTATCGAAATCCGCGACATCCAGCCGCCGCGCGACCTTGTCGACTCGATGGCCCGGCAGATGAAGGCCGAGCGCGACCGCCGCGCGGTGATCCTGGAGGCCGAAGGCCATCGCTCGTCGGAGATCCTGCGAGCGGAGGGCGACAAGCAGGCGGCGATCCTGCAGGCCGAAGGCCAGAAGGAAGCCGCGTTCCGCGAAGCCGAGGCCCGCGAGCGCCTGGCCGAGGCCGAGGCCAAGGCGACCCAGATGGTGTCGGAGGCGATCGCCAACGGCAACGTGCAGGCGATCAACTACTTCATCGCCCAGAAGTACGTGGAGGCGTTCAAGGAGTTGGCCACCGCGCCGAACCAGAAGTTCGTGCTGATGCCGATGGAGGCCACCGGCGTGATCGGCTCGATCGCCGGCATCGCCGAACTCGCACGCGAGGCGCTGTCCGACCAGCAGCAGAAAGGCACCGGGCAACGCATGCCGCCGCCGCGGCCGGGGGGCTGAGCCATGCGCGTGGACGTGATCGGCTGGGCGGCGCTGGGGTTGCTGCTGATTGCCGCTGAGACGCTGGCGCCGGGTGCCTTCATGTTGTGGATGGGCTTCGCGGCCATTGCCGTGTTCCTGGCCGTGCTGGTGGTGCCGGGCATCCCGGTCCTGGCACAGGTGGCCGCATTCGTCGTGCTCAGCTTCGTCTCGATCCAGATCTACCGGAAGTGGTTCCGCAAGGCCGCCCGCGAGAGCGACCAGCCGCTGCTGAACCGCCGCGCCCAGCAGAACATCGGCCTGGTCGCGCCATTGGACCAGGCGATCGTCGCGGGGCGCGGCCGGATCAAGCTCGGCGATGCCTTCTGGACGGTCGAAGGTCCGGACCTGCCCGCAGGAACCCCGGTACGGGTGGTCGCGGTCGACGGAATGATGCTGAAGGTGCAGGAAGCCTGAAGCCCGCGAGTGGCGGGTCTGGCAGGGAGGGCGGTGCGGCGACGCATCGCCCTCTTCCTTTATAGAGAGGCTGCCATGGTCCCGGGCGCGGCGACAGTTCCAGAAGAAGGAGTCTGGGATAATGCCGGTCTTCCTTTCCGCGAGACCGCCATGACCCGCAAGACCGTCCTCAACGACACCCACCGTGCGCTCGGCGCCAAGATGGTCGACTTCGGCGGCTGGGACATGCCGATCCACTATGGCTCGCAGCTCGACGAACACCACCTGGTCCGCGGCGACGCCGGCATGTTCGACGTCAGCCACATGACCGTGGTCGACCTGCGCGGCGCCCGGGTGCGCGAATTCCTGCGCCACCTGTTGGCCAACTCGGTCGACAAGCTCAAGGTGCCGGGCAAGGCGCTGTACTCCTGCATGCTCGACGAACGCGGCGGGGTGATCGACGACCTGATCACCTATTACATGGACGAATCCTTCTTCCGCCTGGTGGTCAACGCCGCCACCCGCGACAAGGACCTGGCGTGGATCGGGAGGCAGGCGGCCGCGTTCGGCGTCGAGGTGACCGAGCGCCCCGACTTCGCCCTGATCGCGGTGCAGGGTCCGCAGGCGCGCGGGAAGGTGATCGGGCTGCTGCGCGAGTCCGACCGCGTGGCCGCCGGCAAGCTCGGCCGCTTCGCCGCGCTGGAGGTGCAGGCCGCCGCCGGCGTGCCGCTGTACCTGGCGCGCACCGGGTACACCGGCGAGGACGGCTTCGAGATCGTGCTGCCGGAAGCTGAGGCGGTCGCGTTCTGGAACGCGCTGCTGGAAGCCGGGGTGAAGCCGGCGGGCCTGGGCGCGCGCGACACGCTTCGCCTGGAAGCGGGCATGAACCTCTATGGCCAGGACATGGACGAGACCACCACGCCCTGGGAGTCGGGCCTGGCGTGGACGGTGTCGCTGGACGACGGCCGCGACTTCATCGGGCGCGGCGTGCTCGAGGCGCAGAAGGCCGCGGGGACCCCGCGCCAGTTGCTCGGCCTGGTCATGGACGAGAAGGGCGTGCTCCGTCACGGGCAGAAGGTGCTCACCGCGCAGGGCGAGGGCGAGATCCTGTCCGGCACCTTCTCGCCGACGCTGGGCAAGGCGATCGCGTTCGCGCGCGTCCCGGCCGGCGAGCCGGGCCCGGTTCGCGTCGACATCCGCGGGCGCGAGGTACCGGTGCGCGTGGTGAAGTTCCCGTTCGTGCGCGATGGCCAGGCGCAGCCCGGCGTGCTCGGCTGACCGGGGCGGCCGGCGCGCTTTGCGCCGGCCGGTTCCTGCACGGCGGAGTCCTCCGCTAAACTAGCCCCTCCTTCCAGACCGACGCGTGACCGGAGCATTCCCATGAGCGAGATCCCCGGAGACCTCAAGTTCCTCAAGTCCCACGAATGGGCGCGCGTCGAAGGCAACGGCCGCATCACCGTGGGTATTTCCGACCACGCCCAGGGCCTGCTCGGCGACCTGGTCTACGTCGAGCTGCCCAACGTCGGCGACAGCGTCGAAGGCGGCAGTGCAGTCGCGGTGGTGGAGTCGGTCAAGGCCGCCTCGGACGTCTACAGCCCGGTCAGCGGCCGGATCGTGGAAGTGAACGCGGCACTGGCCGACAAGCCGGAAACCATCAACGAGGACGCCTACGGCGAGGGCTGGCTGTTCGTGGTCGAGGGTGGCGATGCCGACCAGTTGGCCGAGCTGCTCTCCCCGGACGACTACGCCGAACTGATCGAGGGCGAGGACGACTGAGTCCCGTCGCTCCCGCCGGATACAGGAAGAACGCCCGCCCGCCAGCGGGCGTTTTCTTTTTGCCCGTCTCATCGACGCGGGTGGCAACTCGGCTCGATGGCGCCCGAGGACGCCGCGGCATGGGCCGGTTCCGTCGCGCCATGCGCGCGGCGCCGCGTCGATGGACGCCAGGAAGTACATCCCCCGATGCTGCCGTCGGAGTCCGTGGACGACGTGTGCAGGCATCGCGAAAGCGTCGCCAACGTCGTCGCCGGGCTTGCGCAGTTCTGCGCAAATCGGCTTGTGCGACGCGAAACGGGAACGCCCCGAGCAAATTTTTTTTGGGCATCGGAAACGCCTCGTCGAGGTCGCTCCACCTTGCTCGGTGGTTATGGTCGTGCGACGCCGGGAACACCTTCGCGCGAATGCACGATTGGAAAACGACTTGTTTTACGCATTGGTTTGAATTGCATCCGGCGACGGTGCGCTTTGGCGGTCCGGCGCGCAGGCGAGCGACGGCAGGATCCGCCGCCGCGGCAGGGACGACTGCCCGGAAAAAAAATGCGGGCGGGTGTTGACAGTTAAAAAAACCGTGATTAGGTTTCGCCCCAGCAGACGCTGCCTGCCGAAGCGAGTGAGTCGAATCAACACCACAACGCGAAGCACAACTCGGGCGACCACCAGGAACCTTCAGTCGGTGGAGCAGGCCCGCTTCCCTCCAAGAAATGCAGCGAACCCCCGATCTACCGCCCGCGCCGAGGTAACGCGCGGGTCTTCCCGTATCCGTATCGACGTGCGTATCGCGCCGACGGACTCCCCCCGGCGGTCGCCGCCGCGGGTTTTCGC
Source organism: Pseudoxanthomonas daejeonensis (assembly GCF_010093205.1). Classification (GTDB taxonomy): domain Bacteria; phylum Pseudomonadota; class Gammaproteobacteria; order Xanthomonadales; family Xanthomonadaceae; genus Pseudoxanthomonas; species Pseudoxanthomonas daejeonensis. Next base: position 36,582 of record NZ_PDWN01000005.1, on the reverse strand, counting down.
GACTGGGCGTTGCGTTACCAATCCGTAGTTCACTGACGAGGAGCCACCCATGGCAACGAAGAAAGCTGCTGCTAAGAAGAAACCGGCCGCCAAGAAAGCGGTCAAGAAGGTAGCCAAGAAGGCCGCCGCCAAGAAGACCGTAAAGAAGGTCGCCAAGAAGGCCGCCCCGAAGAAGGCCGCCAAGAAGGTTGCCAAGAAGAAGGTCGCCAAGAAGGCCGTGAAGAAGGTCGCCAAGAAGGCTTCCGCCAAGAAGGCCGTGAAGAAGGTTGCCAAGAAGGCCGCCAAGAAGAAGGTCGCCAAGAAGGTCGCCAAGAAGGCTGTCAAGAAGACCGCCAAGAAGGCTGCCAAGAAGACCGCCAAGAAGACCGCCAAGAAGGCTGTGAAGAAGGTCGCCAAGAAGGCTGCCAAGAAGACCGCCAAGAAGGCTGCCAAGAAGGTCGCCAAGAAGCCGGCCAAGAAGGTCGCAAAGAAGGCCGCCGCCAAGAAGCCGGCCAAGAAGAAGGTCGCCAAGAAGAAGTCGGCCCCGGTCGCGCTCCCGGCTACGCCGGCTCCGCTGATCTGATCCAAACCCGATTGCCGTACCGAATGACTCCCTCCCCGATGCCCAGCGGGGGGGGAGTTTTTTTATGGGCGCGCATCGGCCAGCGTCCAGCGACGCACCCACGCACGCACGCCGCAGCGGCAGGGCCGATGCCTGGCAGGCGGTCAGGAGTTCTTGAAGAGGGCGCGAGGCATAACCCCGCGCGAGCGGTCAGTGCGGCGCCGCCACCGAGGTCGAGGACGAGGTGCCCTGCGCGGGTGCGGCCGGCGGCGTGGCGCCGTCGGCCATCAGGTTGTCGGCGCCGAAGTCGGTATCCACGTCCAGCCAGCGTTCGGCCGGCAGGCCGATGGCGCGGTCGATGATCGTCGGCAACAGTCCGGTGGGTAGCGAGCTTTCGCTGTTCCAGAGGATGGCGATGCCCAGGTCGCGGCCGGGCAGCAGCGCGGTCAGCCCGCGATACCCCTGTACCGCGCCGGCATGGAACACCACTTCCTCGCCGGCGTAGTCGAATACGCGCCAGCCCAGGGCGTAGCTCGCGGCATGCACGCGATCGCGGCGCCAGCCCGAGCGCATTTCGCCCGGCGTCGACACCACGGGTGCGTGCAGCGTGGCCAGCAGGGGCGCCGGCAGCACGTCCGGACGATGGCCGGTGTGGGCGAGCAGCCACTGCGCCATGTCGCTGATGCTGGCGTTGACGCCGGCGGCCGGCGGCAGGCGGTAGTAGGTCGGCTTGGGGCTGATCGAAACCCAGCCATTGCGGCTGCGCACGTGCGGCCGCGCCCAGCTCGGGCTCGATTCGATGCCGGCCAGGCCCAGGCTGGCGTCGTTCATGCCCAGCGGCACGAGCAGGCGACGCTGCACGGCCTGCTCGTAGAAGTTGCCGGAGGCGGCGAAGACCACGTCGCCGACCAGGCTGAAGGCCACGTTCTGGTAGGCATAGCACTGGCCGGGCGCGCAGGTCAGCGACGCCGACCCGAGCTTCTGCGCCACCTGGTAGTACTCGGCGTTGCCTTCGATGTCGCGGTCGAAGGCGTTGTGCGCCTTCAGGCCCACCCGGTGGCTGAGCAGGTCGGCCACGGTCACCTGCTGCGTGTAGCCGGCATCGGACAGGTGGAAGCCCGGCACGTAGTCGGCGACCTTGCTGTCCCAGCGCAGGCTGCCGTCATTGACCAGCAGGCCGGCCATCGTCCCGGCGAACGCCTTGGACAGCGAAGCCAGGCGGAACACGGTGTGCGAGTCCACCGACTGCGGACGGGTGACATCGGTGACGCCGTAGCCGCGCACGCTGAGGATGCGGCCGTTCTGCACGATCGCCATCGCCATGCCGGGCACGCGCTGGCCCTGGACCAGCTGTTCGGCGAGCGCCTCGAAGCGGGCGACATCGAAGCCGTCGGCGACGGGCTGCACGTCAACGTCGGCGTAGGTGCGGTAGGGCAATGGCTGGGTCGGCGGCGGCAGCGACATCGGCGACAGGGTCGGTGTCTGCGCGGTCGAGGGCAGCGCCATCGCCAGCAGCAGGGCCAGCGAGCCCATGCTGACCGTGCCGAGCGTCAGCGGTCGGATTCTCCGGGGCCCGATGTTTGGCCGGACACGCGCGTCTTTCATTGTTTTGATGCCTGTAAGCTACCGCTGCGGCCGATTCTAGCGCCGGATTTCGTGTGTGCACAAACCAGGAGAAGATGAATGGGCAGTTTGTTGATCCTGTTGGTGTTTTTGGCCCTGATCGTGGGCGCGGCGCTGTGGGCGGTGGGCATCTACAACGGGCTGGTGACCAGCCGCAATGGCTGGAAGAACGCGTTCGCCCAGATCGACGTGCAGCTGCAGCGGCGTTTCGACCTGATCCCCAACCTGGTGGAGACCGCCAAGGCCTACATGGGCCACGAGCGGGAAACGCTGGAGGCGGTGATCGCGGCGCGCTCGGTGGCCCAGTCCGGCCTGGCCGCGGCCAAGGCCCATCCGGGCGACGAGGCGGCGATGGCGCAGCTGGCGACCAGCCAGGGCCAGCTCAACGGCGTGCTGGGGCGGCTGATGGCGGTGGCCGAGGCCTATCCGGACCTGAAGGCCAACCAGAACATGATGCAGCTCAGCGAAGAACTGTCGTCCACCGAGAACCGGGTGGCGTTCGCGCGGCAGGCCTACAACGACGCGGTGATGGGCTACAACAACAAGCGCGAGACGTTCCCGTCCAGCGTGGTCGCCGGCATGTTCAACTTCGCGCACGCCGCGATGCTCGACATCCCGGCCGACAAGGCGGAGGTACGCGAGGCGCCGAAGGTCCAGTTCTGAGCCGGCCCGGCCTGGCGGCGATGATCATGCGATCGACGACGGAGAGCGGCGGGCGATGAACTTCTTCGAGCATCAGGCTGCGGCGCGCCGCGGCTCGGGGCGGCTGGTGCTGCTGTTCGTGCTGGCGGTGGCGGGCATCGTCCTGGCGGTGGACCTGGCCACGCTGCTGTTCACCGGCAGCTGGGGCGCGACGGCGGCGGCGACGGTGGGCACCCTGCTGGTGATCGCGCTGGGCTCGCTGTACCGGATCGCCTCGTTGCGCGGCGGCGGGGCGGTGGTGGCCGCGCAGATGGGCGGCACCTTCGTTCCGGAAGATACCCGCGATCCCTCGCTGCGGCGGTTGCGCAACGTGGTCGAGGAGATCGCCATCGCCTCCGGCGTGCCGGTACCCAGGTTGTTCGTGATGGAGCAGGAGGCCGGGATCAACGCGTTCGCCGCCGGCTACAGTCCGTCGGACGCAGCCATCGCGGTGACCCGCGGCGCCCTGGACCGGCTCAACCGCGATGAGTTGCAGGGGGTGATCGCGCACGAGTTCGCCCACGTGCTCAACGGCGACATGCGCCTGAACATCCGCCTGATCGGCCTGTTGTTCGGGATCCTGATGCTGAGCCTGATCGGCCAGCGCATCCTCATCTACGGTCGCCTGGGGCGCAGCCGCGAAGGCACGCCGGTCCTGGTCGCCGCGCTGGTGGCGATGGCGGTGGGCGCGATCGGCGTGTTCTTCGGGCGGATGATCAAGGCCGGGGTCAGCCGCCAGCGCGAACTGCTGGCCGATGCTTCGGCGGTGCAGTTCACCCGGCAGACGCGCGGGCTGGCCGGCGCGCTGAAGAAGATCGGCGGACTGGACGCGGGCTCGAAGCTGCAGGACAAGGCCGATGCGGAGGAAGTGAGCCACATGCTGTTCGGCCCGGGGGCGGCGCTGTCGGGCCTGTTCGCCACGCATCCGCCGCTGGTCGAGCGCATCCGCCGGCTGGAGCCGACCTTCGACGCGCGCCAGCTGCAGCAACTGGAAGCGCGCTGGCGGACGACGCCGCCCGATGGCCTGGCCGAGGATGTCGCGCTGGGATTCGCCGCACGCGATGCAGGCGGAACCGGAGGCCCGCCACCACTGCCGCCGGCCGACGCGCAGGTGCTGGTCACGCCGCCGATGGTCGCCCGCCAGGTGGCCGCACCGGCGGAGGACGACTACCGCCGCGCGCACGACCTGGTCGAGGGCCTGGGCGAAGAACTGCGCGCGCTGGCGCGCCAGCGCGATGCGGTGATGCCGCTGCTGGTGGGCCTGTTGCTGGATCCCGACGCGGCGGTGGCATCGCGCCAGCGCAGCGAGGTGGTCGCGCGCTGCGGCGAGCCGATGGCGCAGCAGGCATTCGAGCTGCGTCGCCTGCATCTGGAGGGGCTGCATCCGGCGCTGCGCCTGCCGCTCGCGTCGCTGGCGTTCCCGGTACTGCGCCAGCGCCCGCGACCGGAGCTGGAAACCTTCCTCGACACCATCGATGCGATGGTCCACACCGATGGTCGCGTGTCGGTGTTCGAATACTGCCTTTCGTGCCTGGTCCAGGTGCAGGTGCGCGAAGCGCTGGATCCGTCGCGCCACGCCCGCTTCGGCCGCAACAAGGCCACCGGCGTGCGCCAGGAGTTCGCCACGCTGCTCGCGGTTCTCGCCCAGGCTGGTCATCCCGACGCACCGATGCAGGCGCAGCGCGCCTACCTGGCGGGCCTGCAGCGCGTGCTGCCGCGCGACCACCTGCCGTACGCGCCGCCGGCCGAAGGCGTTCAGGCGCTGGACGCGGTGTGGGCGCCACTGGACGCGCTCGTGCCGGCCGCCAAGGAAATGCTGGTCGAAGCGCTGGTCGATGCGGTCTCCAGCGACCAGCGGGTCAGCGTGGCCGAAGCGGAGCTGTTGCGGACCGTCTGCGCTGTCCTGCATTGCCCGCTGCCGGCGTTGCTTGAGCGAGGCTGAGCATTTCCGCCGCACCGCTGCATTCCGGGGAACGACGCATGAAGGCATCCGTTCTGGTCGTCGCTGCCATGCTGGTGGCTGCGGCTCCCCTTGTCCACGCGGCCGGAAACGATGGCACGCCCGGTCCGGTGATCGACATGCACGTGCACGCCTGGCCGCTGGAGGCGCCCCCGGGTGCACCGGTCTGTCCGGGGTCGCAAGGGGTGACGATGCCCGTCGCCGATCCGCGCGCGCCGTTCGATTTTTCCGCTTTCCCCGGTTGCGAGAAGCCGCTGCTGGCGCCTTCCGGCGACCAGGCGCTGCAGGACCAGAGCATCGCCGAGCTTCGCCGCCACAACGTGCGCCGAGCCGTGCTCGACGGCACGCCCGAGCGGGTGGCGCAGTGGCGACAGGCCGCGCCCGGGCTGTTCCTGCCGGCCGTGGCGTTCGGCAAGAAGAAGGAACTGTCGACGGACGAGATGCGTCGCCTGCATCGCGAAGGTCGCCTGCAGGCCTTCGCCGAAGTGGCCATGCAGTACCGCGGCCTGCGCGCGGACGACCCGCGCTACGAACCCTATTTCGCGCTGGCCGAGGAGCTCGACGTCCCCGTCGGGATCCACCTGGGCGAGGGACCGCCGGGCGCGGCGCGCTTCCCCGGCTACGCGGACTACCGCGCCAGCGCGACCTCGCCGTTCCAGCTGGAAGAAGTGCTCCGACGACATCCGAAGCTGCGCGTCTACGTCATGCACTACGGCTCGCCGCTGGTCGACGAGATGATCGCCATGATGTACACCCATCCGGGCCTTTACGTGGACGTGGGCTGCAACGACTGGCAGTTCCCGCGGGCCCAGTTCCACGACGCGTTGAGGCGCATGGTCGAAGCGGGGTTCGGCAAGCGGATCCTGTTCGGTTCGGACCAGATGTACTGGCCCGGCGCCATCGGCGAGGCGATCGCCGCGATCGAGGACGCGCCGTTCCTGGACGCGGCGCAGAAGCGCGACATCCTCTACCACAACGCCGCGCGCTTCCTTCGACTGGGCGAGGCGGAGATCGCAGCCGACCATCGTCGGCTCGCCCAGTAGACGCGGTCGGGTTTCAAAAGCCCGCTTCTGCACGCCGGTTCAGGCAGCAAGCCCTCGCACAAGGTCGGCGGCGCGCTCGGCGATCATGATCGTGGGCGCATTGGTGTTGCCGCCGACCAGGGACGGCATCACCGAGGCATCCACGACGCGCAGCCGCTCGATCCCGCGCACGCGCAACTGCGGATCGACCACCGCGCCACTGTCGGTGCCCATCCGGCAGGTGCCGACCGGGTGATAGATGCTCTCGGCCTTGGCACGGACGAAGTCCGCCAGCTCGGCATCGGTCAGGTCCTCGCGCGACGGGTAGATCGGCGCACCGCGCCAGCGGTCGAACGCCGGTTGCGCCAGCAGCTCGCGCGACAGCCGCGCGCATTCCACCATCACCTTCAGGTCGAAGCCCTCCGCATCGGACAGGTAGCCCGCCTCGATGCGCGGCGGCGATCCCGGCGCGGCATCGCGCAGCCCGATCCGGCCGCGGCTGCGAGGGCGCAGGAAGCAGGCGTGCACGGTGAAGCCGTCGCCGTTCAGGCGGTTGCGGCCGTGGTCGTCGAGCATCGCCGGGACGAAATGGAACTGGACGTCGGGCCGTTCGTCGCTGGCCAACGACGAGCGCACGAAGCCGCCGGCTTCGGCGATGTTGCTGGTGCCCGCGCCACGGCGGCCGCGCAGGAACCAGTCGAACGCGATCCCCAGCTCGCTGGCGCGGTCGTAGCTGACCCCGGGCGGGCAGTGGCGCAGGGTGCACACGTCGAGGTGATCCTGCAGGTTGGCACCCACGCCGGGCACGTCGGCGGCCACCGCGATGCCATGGCGTCCCAGTTCACCGGCCGGGCCGACGCCGGACAGCATCAGCAACTGCGGCGAATTGATCGCCCCGCCGCAGAGCAGCACTTCGGCTTCGGCGGTGGCGCAGTGCAGGCGGCCGCGTCGGCGGTACTCCACGCCGGTCGCGCGACCGCGCTCGATCACGACGCGCTGCACCTGCGCGCCGGTGACCACGTGCAGGTTCGGCCGAGCGCGCGCCGGGGCCAGGTAGGCGGCCGCAGCCGAGCAGCGCGCACCATCGCGCTGGGTCACCTGGTAGAGGCCGACGCCGGCTTGCGCCGCGCCGTTGAAATCGTCGTTGCGCGGCCACCCGGCCTGCACGCCGGCGTCGACGAACGCCTGCGAGAGCGGATTGACGTGGCGCAGGTCCGACACGCGCAGCGGACCGTCCGCGCCGTGCAGCGGTCCGGCACCGCGGGCATTGCCCTCGGCGCGCAGGAAGTACGGCAGCACCGCCTTCCAGCGCCATCCATCGGCACCGGCGGAATGCCACTCGTCGTAGTCGCGCGGGGTGCCACGGGTGTAGCACATCGCGTTGATCGAGCTGGAGCCGCCCAGGACCTTGCCGCGAGGCCACCAGAGGCGACGGGCGCACAGGGCCGGCTCCGGCTCGGTGCTGTAGTCCCAGTTGATCGTGCGGTTGTTGACCAGCCGGCCCAGGCCGGCGGGCATGTGGATCAGTGGATTCCAGTCGCGAGGCCCGGCCTCGAGCAACAGCACGCGGCAGGCCGGATCCTCGCTAAGCCGGGCGGCCAGCACGCAGCCGGCCGAGCCGGCGCCAATCACGATGTAGTCGTACACACGCCCCCCGTCGGCCGTGGGCGGCATTGCCCCGACCCGACGGCAATGCTGTCGGCCGGCATGCGTCCGGCGCAAGTGTTGCGTCGCCCCGCTGCGCCGCTGGCGATGTTGCAGTGCATCGGATACCGTGCGCGCCAAGGACGGGCCTGCGCGGCCGGCCGGTACGACTCCCAGGACCGCCTAGCCCATGACTGCTGCAGACACGGCCTCCTCCCGGCTTGGCCGGCTCCGCTCGGCAATGGCCGAGTCGCCGCCGCTGCTGTGGTCGTTCGCGTACTTTTTCTGCCTGCTCAGCGGCTACTACGTGCTGCGTCCGGTGCGCGAGGCCATGGCTGCCTCCAGCGACGTCGAGGCGGTCTTCCCGCCCGCGCTGATCGCGTTCTTCGCCGATCGCGGCGTGGCGCTGGGCGAATTCACCCTGCAGTTCATCTTCACCGCGGTGTTCGTGATCATGCTGCTGCTGCAGCCGGTGTATGGCTGGCTGGTCAGCCGTTTCCCGCGGCGGGTGTTCCTGCCGGCGATCTACGTGTTCTTTATCGTCACCTTGCTGCTGTTCTACGCGATGTTCGACAGCGGCGTGGCCGGGCGCGGACTGGCCTTCATCCTGTGGATCACGGTGTTCAACCTGTTCGCGGTCGCCGTGTTCTGGAGCTTCATGGCCGACATCTACAGCAATGCGGAGGCCAAGCGGTACTACGGCTACATCGGCGCGGCAGGCACCCTGGGTGCGTTCCTGGGACCGGTGCTGACCCGGACGCTGGTGGAGCGGGTCGGCATCGCCAACATGATGCTGGTGTCGGCGGCTTTGCTGACGGTGTGCGTGGTGTGCATCGCGCGGCTGCGCCAGTACGCGGTGGCGCGCGAGGCCGAGCGCGGGCTGGCCAGCGGCGAGAAACCGATGGGGGGCCAGATCCTGGCGGGCCTGAAGCTGGTGGCCAGGGAGCCGCTGCTGCGCTGGCTGGCGCTGCTGGTGGTGCTGGGCGTGGGCATCGGCACCCTGCTGTACAACGAACAGAACCGGATCGCGCGCACCGCGTTCGCCACCGCCGAGGAGCGCGCCGCGTTCTTCTCGACCCTGGACCTGGCGGTGAACTCGCTCACCCTGGTGGTGCAGCTGCTGATCACCCGCGCGCTGATGTCGCGCTTCGGCATCGCCCCGGCGCTGCTGATCCCCGGCTTCGCGATCATCCTGGGCTTCTCGATCCTGGCCGCCTCACCGTTGCCGATGATGATCGCGGTGGTGCAGGTATTCACCCGCGCCAGCGAGTTCGCGCTGGCCAAGCCGGCGCGCGAGACGATCTACACCCGGGTCGGGCGCGAGTGGCGCTACAAGGCCGGTGCGGCGATCGACACGGTGATCTACCGCGGCGCCGACCTGACCTTCGTCTGGCTGCACAAGTTCCTGTCCGCGTTCGGCTCCAGCGCTGTGTTCGGCTTCGGCGTGCTGGTGGCCGGCATGATGACGTTCTCGGCGGTCAGGCTGCTGCGGCAGGAGAAGGAGCTGCCGGGCGGTCGCGAAACATCCGCGGTGACCGGCGGCGAACCGGCCTGAGGTCGCTCAGGCCGCAAGCAGCGGCCATGCGAACAGTACCGCGCCGAGCACGAACAGCGCGGTCAGGATGTGGACGATGGGCCGGTTGATGCGCAGGAACACGAACTGCTCGACCGTGCGCCCCACCCAGAACAGCAGCATGAACCACAGCACCGCCCTGCCCAGCGGTGTGCCGCGCAGCTGCGCCGGAAACAGCAGGCACAGCATCCCGATGCCGAGGAAGACGTAGACCAGGCGCAGGTTGAGGATCTGGGTGATGGCCCGGGTCGGCAGGTCGACCCGGGCCAGCTCGCGCTTCCAGTCGAACAGCTTCCAGAACGCCAGGTGGAAGGCAGCGAAGGCGAAGCTGTGCAGTGCGCACAGCAGCAGGGGAATGTCGTGCATGGTGCCCTCCTTCATCGGTGGCGCGATCAGCCCGTGCGCGCGGGCTTGGGCGATACCCACATCGCGATGCGCGCGCGGAACACCGCATCGCCGTCGCGATCGCGCACCACCACCCCGACCGGCAGGTCATAGCCTTCGCTCGCCTCGACCAGCGGCACGTCCGGCAGGGCGACCGCATGCATCGGGCCGGTGGCCTTCTTCAGGTATTCCACGGTCATGCCGCGCGGGATCCAGCGCATCGATCCGGGCAGGCTGGCGTCGGTCATAACACCTGCTACCAGTTCGGCCAGGTTGCACAGCGCGATCGCGTGGACCGTGCCGATGTGGTTGGTCACCTTGTGCCGGTGGCGGATGGTCGCCTCGCAGCGGCCCGGTTCCAGCCGGGTGATGCGCGGGGCGATGGTGGCGAAGTAGGGCGCCTTGAAGCACACCGCGCGCGAGAACAGCCAATCGCCGGCTGGCCAGCGCTGCAGTCGATGCCAGGTGTCGAGCAGGCGATTGGCCATGGCGGATCCTGTGGTGGGCGGTGGACGATGCGGGGCGGTCCTGCGGGGCCGGCCCCGCTACGGTGTGTCGATCCCGCCTGCAGGCCTTGGATACGAAGACGGCGGGCTTGGGCCCGCCGTCGTGTGAGTGCAATGCAGGTCGCGTGCTTCTACAGCGGCTCAGGCCGCTTCGCGCGCACCCGGGCGGGGCTGGTCGTAATAGCTTGCGGCGCGCAGCTCGTGGACATCGAAGTCGTCCACGGTGATCGCCTCGAGGGTGATCTGGCGCAGTTCTTCCAGCAGCTTGCGTTCCTCGGCGCTGATCACGCCCTCGGCCACGGCCTCGTCCAGCTGCGCGGGGAATTCCAGCGCCTCGATGCCCTTGGTCTTGAGCGCCTTGAGGAACTTGCGCTCGACCGGCTCGGCCTGCACGGCCTTGGCCAGGTAGCTGTCGATGCGGCCGCCCGGGTTGTTCGGGCACGGGGTCAGGAACACGCCCACGCCCAGGCGGTCGCGCGCTTCGTTCGGGGTCATCAGCAGCGAAGCGACGCGGTGGTTGAGGCGGTCGCCCGGGGCCTCGGCGCGGCGGCCGAGCGGGAACACCAGCGCCCACAGCGCCCAGCCGACCGGACGGATCGGGAAGTTGCGCAGCGCGTCCGACAGCGCGGTCTCGATCACGTGGAAGCTGTTGTACATGCTCCACGCCAGCAGCGGCTTGTCGGCCTCCGGCGCACCTTCGTCGTGGTAGCGCTTGAGCACCGCGCCGGCCATGTACAGGTGGCTGAGCACGTCGCCCAGGCGGCCCGACAGCGATTCCTTGAACTTCAGCTTGCCGCCGAGCAGCAGCATCGACACGTCGGCCATCAGCGCCAGGTTGGCGGCGTAGCGGTCGAGCTTGCGGAAGAACGGACGGGTGTAGTCGTCGCCCGGCGCGCCACCGACCTTCGAACCGGTCAGGCCGAACCAGAACGAACGGAACGCGTTGGAGATGCCGTAGCGCACGTGGCCCGACAGGCTCTCGTCGAAGCTCTCCAGCGCAGCGGCGCGGTCCGGGTCCTGCGCGGCCTTCATTTCCTTCATCACCCACGGATGGCACAGGATCGCGCCCTGGCCGAAGATCAGCAGGCTGCGGGTCATGATGTTGGCGCCCTCGACCGTGATGCCGATCGGCGCGGCCTGCCAGCTGCGGCCGGCGAAGTTGCGCGGCCCGAGGATGATGCCCTTGCCGCCGATCACGTCCATCACGTCGGAGATGACTTCACGGCCCATGTTGTTGCAGTGGTACTTGGCGATGGCCGATGGCACCGAAGGCACGTCGCCGCGGTCCACCGCAGCGGCCGTCGCCTGCGACAGCGCGCTGATCGTGTAGGCCTTGCCGCCGATCCGGGCCAGCGCTTCCTCCACGCCCTCGAAGCGGCCGATCGACAGGCCGAACTGCTTGCGGATCCGGGCGTAGGCGCCGGTCACGCGCGCGCCGAACTTGGCGCCACCCGAAGCGGTCGAGGGCAGGGTGATCGAGCGGCCCACGGCCAGGCATTCGTTGAGCATGTTCCAGCCCTTGCCGGCCAGCTCGGCACCGCCGATCAGCTGGCTCAGCGGGATGAACACGTCGCGGCCGCGGATCGGGCCGTTCTGGAACGGCGAGTTCAGCGGGAAGTGGCGGCGACCGATTTCCACGCCGGCGGTGTCGCGCGGCAGCAGGGCCAGGGTGATGCCGATGTCCTTGGTGTCGCCGAGCAGGCCTTCCGGGTCATACATGCGGAATGCCAGGCCGACCAGGGTCGCCACCGGGGCCAGGGTGATGTAGCGCTTGTCGAACGTGAGCTTCACGCCGAGGACGTTCGCGCCCTCCCACTCGCCCTTGCAGACGATGCCGAAGTCCGGGATCGAGGTGGCGTCGGAGCCGGCGAACGGGCCGGTCAGGCCGAAGCACGGCACTTCCTGGCCGATCGCCAGGCGCGGCAGGTAATAGTCCTTCTGCTCCTGGGTTCCGTAGTGGTTGAGCAGCTCGCCCGGGCCCAGCGAGTTGGGCACGCCGACGGTGGAGCTGACCACGCTGGAGACCGAGGCGATCTTCTGGATCACCTTGTGGTGGGCCAGCGCCGAGAAGCCCAGGCCGCCGTACTGCTTGGGGATGATCATGCCGAAGAAGCGGTTCTTCTTGACGAACTCCCACATCTCCGGCGGCAGGTCGGCGTGGACGTGGGTGATCTCCCAGTCGTTGATCATCGTGCACAGCTCTTCGACCGGCCCGTCGAGGAAGGCCTGCTCCTCGGTGGTCAGCTGCGGCTTGGGATAGTTCAGCAGCATGTTCCAGTCCGGATCACCGGTGAACAGCTCGCCTTCGAAGCCGACCGAGCCGGTCTCCAGCGCGATGCGTTCGGTCTGCGACAGCGGCGGCAGGATCCGGCGGAAGACATTGAGCAGCGGTGCGACGATCAGCGGCTTGCGGATCGCGGGGATCAGCAGCGGAATGGCGACCAGCGCCGAGAGGATGCCGATCACCGCCACGGTCGCGTGGTGTGCGCCCAGCAGCCAGCAGGCGACCAGGGCGACGGCCAGCAACGCGGCCCAGGTGGCCAGCCGCAGCCGGTGGTAGGCGGCGAACCCGCCGATCAACAGAAAGGCCAGGATGGGCGCGGCAATGCTCATGGGTTTGCTCCAGTGACGGGCGAGGACGCCCTTTGCACGGCGGAACTGCCGGTCCCCTCGGTCCGGTCCAGTTCCGCCAGGTATTCCAGCACGGTGGCGGTAAAGCGGTCGTTGTCGTCCCCGGCCAGCATATGCGTGGCATCGGCGAGCTGCACGTGTCGGGCGTGCGGAGCCAGTTCGAGGAAATCGGCGACGGTGCGTTCGGACACCAGGTCGCTGCGGCCACCGCTGACCAGCAGCAGCGGGCAGCGCACGTTGCGCGTGGCTTCTGCGATGTCGTCCTGGTGTTGCTCGCTGTCGCGCGCAAATTCGTCGACCAGGCGCGGATCCCAGTGCCAGCGCCAGCGGCCGTCTTCGCCCTCGCGCAGCAGCTCGCGCAAAGCGCCGGGCGACTTCCCGGGCTCGCGACGCCGGTGCGGCAGGTAGATGGCGATGCGCTCGGCGGCGTGCTCCAGTGAATCGAAGCCGTCGGGGAAGGCGGTCATGAAGCCGAGGATGCGCTCCACCCCTGCCGTCTCCCAGCGCGGCGTGATGTCGACCAGGACCATCGCCCGGAACAGGCCTGGCCAGCGCGCTTCGGCCAGCAGGCCGAACAGGCCGCCCATCGAGGCGGCGACCAGCAGTGGCGGGCGCGGCTGTTCGCCGGCCAGGACGATCAGGTCGTCGGTGAACTGGTGGCCGGTATAGCAATCGCCCTCGGCGTTGCGATCCGAGCCGCCGTGCCCACGCGCGTCATACGCCAGGCCGTCATGCCCGTGCTGCGCCAACGACTGCGCCGTCGCCGCCCATGCGCGACGGGTCTGGCCGAAGCCATGCGCGTACAGCACCGAAGCGGTTGCATCGACGGCCGTACCCGGCAGGCAATGACGACTGGCGGCCAGTCGCAGCCCCGCACCTTGCAGGTGCAGGTCGCTTGCCAGCGGGGCGACAGTGGCGGCCGGGTCCATACGAGATGGTATGGATGGGTTGCGTGGAAAGTCAATACGAATGCGTATGGCAAAGGACCGTCCGGGATGGCGAGGGCGGGGGCCTTTGATAAGGCACGGTTTCCCTCGCAACGACGTACTGCAACGCACTGCTGCGTATGGTTAAATCCGGACATGAACCCGACATCGATGGCTCCACCCTCTTCACCTGCGCCCGCGCGCAGCGCCCGTCTCAGCGCTGCCGACTGGGCCCAGGTCGCCTTGGACGTCATTGCCGAGCAGGGCGTGGCCGCGGTCGCGGTCGAGCCGCTGGCGCGGCGCCTGGGCGTGACCAAGGGCAGCTTCTACTGGCATTTCCCTTCACGCGACGCGCTGCTGCAGGCCGCGCTCGAGCGCTGGGAGGAAGTGGAACAGGAGCAGGTGTTCGGCAGCCTGGAGGACGTTCCCGATCCGCGCGAGCGACTGCGCATGCTGTTCCAGCTGGTCGGGCACGAAACCAAGCCGCACGCGATCTACAGCGAACTGCTCAAGGCGCTGGACCATCCGGCCGTGCAGCCGGTGATCCAGCGCGTCTCGCAGCGGCGCCTGGAATACCTCACCGCCTCGTTCCGCCAGGCCGGCCTGGGCCGCGCCGAGGCGCAGAACCGCGCGCGGCTCACCTACGCGGCCTATGTCGGCTTCCTGCAACTGCGGCCGCACCAGCCGAAGATGACCCACGAGGAATTCGAGGAATACCTCGAACACGTGATCAACACGCTGATCCCGGTCTGACCGCCGCCGGAACGCCCGGCAGGGCGGGGACTGCCCCGCTCGCTTGCATCGGCCGAACCCGGGGGCAGCGGGGCACGCCCCGCTCCACGAAGGCGCCGGGGCGATCGCCGTCCGGGCGCAGGTTCTATCCGGCGAACGCCGGCCGGGTCAGGTTTTCGGCCGCGCCGTCGGTGCACAGCACCTCGTCTTCGATGCGGATGCCGCCGTAGGGCCGGAACGCGTCCACGCGCGCCCAGTCGACGCTGGCGGCGTGGCCGTTCTTCTTCACCTCGTCCAGCAGCATGTCGATGAAGTACAGGCCCGGTTCGATGGTGACGACCATGCCCGGCTCCAGTACGCGGGTCATGCGCAGGTAGGGGTGGCCCTCCGGCCGGGCGATCGTGCCGCCGCGATCGCTGGCGGCGAAGCCGGCCACGTCGTGCACCTGCAGGCCGATCGGATGGCCCAGGCCGTGCGGGAAGAACGCCGCGCTCACACCGGTGGCCAGTGCCGCTTCCGGGGAGACCTTCAGCACGCCGAAGTCCTTGAGGATGCCCATTAGCGACAGGTGCGCATCCACGTGCAACTGGCGGTAGTCAGCGCCCGCCCGCACGCCGGCACACATGGCCTGCTGCGCGGCGTCGACCGCCTCGATCATCGACTGGAACTCGCTGCCGCGGTCGGCCGCGTAGGTGCGGGTGATGTCGGAGGCGTAGCCGCAGTGGCTGGCACCGGCGTCGATCAGGAAGCTGAGCGACTCGGTCGGTGGGTCGCGGTCCAGTTCGGTGTAATGCAGGACGGCGCCGTGCGTGTTGAGCGCGACGATGTTCTGGTACGGCACCTCGGTGGCGTCCTGGCGCGCGGCCTCGCAGTACGCCATGTGGATGTCGAACTCGCCGGCGCCGGCGCGGAACGCGCGCTCGGCGGCGCGGTGCGCGTGCGCGGCTTTGCGCTGGGCCACGCGCATCAGCGCGACCTCGTAGGGCGTCTTGTACGAGCGCTGGTAGTGCAGGTAGTCCAGCGCCGGGGCCGGATTGTTCGGCACGTAGTCACCGAGCGCGCTGTTGGCTTCGCCCAGGATCGCGCAGCGCGCCGCCGGGCCCGGCAGCAGCGGCAACGCTTCTTCCGGTGTGCGGATCACGTGCACGTCCACGTGCTCCACCCACCACCCGTTCGGTGCCTCCGGCACCACGTGCCAGTAGTCGAACGGCTGCAGGTAGATGACCTTCGGGCGCTGCCCGGGGGTGTAGACCAGCCAGCTGTCGGTCACCCGGGTCAGCGGCAGCCAGTGCTTGAAATGCGGATTGACCGCGAACGGATAGTCGCGGTCGTCGAACAGCTGGTAATGGCGGCGGCCACTGGGAATGAGCAGGTGCTCGTGGCCGCTGCGCAGCAGCGCCTCGTCGGCGCGCGCGCGCAGTGTCGCCAGGTGCTGGGGGTAGAGCGTAGCGGGATCGGCGGCGTTCATCGGCGGGTCCGGAACGGAAAGGCGCAAGTGTGCCCGATCCGGCGGAAACCGGCCCTTAAGACGCGCGATCAGGTCGCGGCGGCTTCCTCGCCGGCGCGCACCCAGTCGCGGATGTGGCTGCGGTGTTCCTCGGAAATGGTCAGGAACCGGAACCCGCACCAGCTCTGGCCCGGGGTGTTCGCCGGGACCGCCCACAGCAGGTGCACGCCGATGCCGATGGGCGCGATCGGGCCGCGGCCGGTGAGGTGGAAGCGCAGCTGGTAGAGCGCGTCCTCGACCAGCGGCACCGAGGCGATCAGCAGCATGCCGCTTTCGGACAGGTTGCCGAGCTGGCCGATGACCTCGTCGGTCATCGCATCGATGACCGGCACGCTTTCGGTGACATGGCGGCGCGGGGCGCGGCGGGCGTCGTGGATCATGCGCTGGCAGCTCCCAGTGCGCCGTCATCGGACCGCCCGGCCAGGCCGCGCAGCACGCGCAGCGTTGCATGCCAGGCCCGGTCGATCAGCCGGCCCTTGTCTTCGGTGACGATTCGCGCCTGGCCCTGCGCCATCAGCCGGGCCAGGCTGTCGAGCGACTGCTCGCCGACCTTGTGGCCCCGCGCGTTGACGAACAGCGCGTTGTCGGTGACCGGGCTGTACCAGGAGAGCCGCTGCCGGCGCACGTCGCCCTGCTGGTTGTGCACGAACTCGAACCAGGTGCCGAACGGCAGCGTGCGCAGGTGTTCGTAGCAGCCCTGTTCCTCGGTGGTGCGCGCGGGCGGCTTCACCTTCTTGGCCTCGGCGTGCTCGCCTTCGCCCAGGCGCGCGCGGGCCTTGAGCTTGGCGGTCAGCTCGGTGCGCGAGGTGTTCTCGTCCTCGTCGCTGCGCGAGAGGCGGCGCGCGATCGCGCTGGCTTCGTCCTCGTGGTACCCGACCTGGCGCAACGCCGAATCGATCTGTCCCGCCAGCTCCGGATCGGCCGGCGCCTCGGCGGCGCAGGTGATGTCGATGATGCGGCCGGTCGCTTCCTCGCGCTCGCGCCACTCCTCCGATTCCTCGCCGTGGCGCAACGCGGTCAGGGTCAGCACGTCGGCCCAGGCCTGGTTGATCAGTGCCTGCACGAACTGCGGCGGCTTGCGCCCGCCCAGGCGCGCGGCGATGGTCGTCGCCGCGCTGTGCTTGGCGGTCTCCAGCCGGTCGCGGCCACGCGCGGCCTCCACCTGGCGGCGCTCGCTGACCTCGGCCTTGTGCGCCTGCGCGCGGTAGTGCTCCTGCACTTCGCGGTTGGCGCGCTCGAACACGGACTCGTCGCCGGCGTATTCCTCCACCACCTTGTCCACGGCCTGTTCCAGGCGCAGGACCAGCTGCGGGTCGGCGTCGTCGTCGGCCAGCCAGGTGGCCCCGGACTCGGCCACCGAATTGAGCAGTTCACGCGCCGGATGCTGGTCGCGGACGAAGAAGCTGCGGTCCTGCACCGCGGCGCGCACCACCGGCACCTGCAGCTTCTCGAGCAGGTCCTGCGCCGGCGCATCCTCGTGCACCTCGCGCCCGATCTCGTGGTACAGCATGCCCAGCAGTTCGAACGTGTCGCTGTGTTCCTGCGACAGGCCGGCTTCGGGCCCGTGCGATTCGCGCATCCGCGCCAGCATCGCCTGGCGCAGGTCGTCCACGGTCCGCCGGGGGCGGCCGGAGGTGCGCGCCGGCGAGGGGATGGCCTGCATCGCCCCGAGCACGTTGACCACCGCGTCGAGTGGAAGGATGACGCCGGGCATCTGTCCGGCCGCGCCGGCGAGCCCGGCGTTGCCCGACAGGCCGCCGCGATGTTCGGTGAGCATGCCCTGCAGCGCGGCGAAGACCGCCTGCTCCGGGATCTCCCCCGCGCTGGCCTGGGCGGCTTCGGCGGGCGCGGCCTCGCCTTCGCCTGTCTCGGCACCGGGATGCGGCTGGCGTGAGGCCAGACCGGCCATCAGCGCCCCGCTCCATGCCGAGGGTCGTGCCTGGCCGTGCCATCCGGTCAGCGGACGCTGGCTGACCGCGCCGGCAGAGCCGGACGCGGCACCGCGTCCGCGACTTTGACCCTGGGTGCGGGGCCGGTAGGGCAGGTAGACCAGGCCGGGCAGCACGCCTTCGTGGGTCAGCAGCACGTTGAGCCGCTCGACCAGCTCGCCGTAGCGCTCCATCACCTGGCGCTCGAAGACCCGGTACAGCAGCAGCTGCGAATCCAGGGTCATGTGCAAGGTGTCGCCGGCATCGCGCAGCACGCGGCACAGCGCGAACGGGCCGATGGGCAGGCGCTCGGGATCGAACGCGGGGCGTCCGGCGAGCACGGCGAAGCGTTGGCCCAGCAGCAGCAGCGGGGTACCGCCGCGCTGCGCCTCGCGACGTCCGATCTCGCGCAGGACGATGTCGCGGTCCAGGTCGGTGTCCTCGACCAGGGTCAGGCGCTGGAACTGCAGTGGATCCTGCGGCGGCGGTTCTTCGGCGGGATCGTGTTCGGGTGTTTCGCGCAGGCGGGCGAGCGAGGTCTCGAGGCCGGCCAGGTAGCGCGGCACGACGTCGGCGCGGTGCTGGCGCAGGCGCTGCAGTTCGGCGAAATGCTCGGACTGCTGCTGGCTGCTGCGTGCGCGGTCGGCCTGCTTGAACAGCTGGCGCTCGAACTCGTTGAGCGCCAGGTTCAACGAGGTGGTCAGGGTCTGCCCGGCCAGCGCGTTGATCGCCTCGAGGATATGGCGCACGCGCGGAGGCAACGCCGCATTCGCGAGCGTTCGCGATGCAGCGCCAATAATTGATGTTGGTCGAACGGTAGATGACATCCGGTGGCCCGGCTCCCCTGTGGCAGGGTATTTAACACGTTTGGGGCGGACCGGCCACAGCGTTTCCGGCTCCGGCCCGCGTTTAGAGGAACAAGGCGATCACGTCGTTGGCGAAACGGCGGCCCAGCGCGGTCGGAACGACGTGGCTGTCCGAAACAACCAGCCATTCGCGTTGCCCGGCCAGCTGCAACG
The DNA here is from genome assembly GCF_010093205.1 of Pseudoxanthomonas daejeonensis. Classification (GTDB taxonomy): domain Bacteria; phylum Pseudomonadota; class Gammaproteobacteria; order Xanthomonadales; family Xanthomonadaceae; genus Pseudoxanthomonas; species Pseudoxanthomonas daejeonensis. The sequence goes on along the minus strand of NZ_PDWN01000005.1, from coordinate 17,905 downwards.
CCGCCTGGATGCTGTCGCGGGACATGCCGGTACGAACCTCGAAGTCGGCCAGGGCGAATCCCTGGTGCAGGCGCAGGGCGTTGAGCATGAACTCGAACGGGCGTCGCGATGGCTCGATCCGGTCGTCGCCGCCGATCGCCCCCGCGCCGCCGGCCGCTTCCATCCAGGTCGCCGGGTGCTTGTGCTTCCAGCGCCGCAGGATCGTCTGCTCGGCGCCCAGGGTGATCTTGCCGTGCGCGCCGGCGCCGATGCCCAGATAGTCGCCGTAGCGCCAGTAGTTGAGGTTGTGCGCGCACTGGCGGCCTTCGCGGGCGTAGGCGCTGGTCTCGTAGTGCGCGTAGCCGGCCTCGGCGAGCCGTTCCTGGCAGCGCTCCTGGATATCCCAGGCGTCGTCGTCGTCGGGGATACCCTGCGGCGGCTGCGCGAAGAACACCGTGTTCGGTTCCAGGGTCAGCTGGTAATGGCTGATGTGCGCCGGCTGCAGGGCGAACGCGCGCTCCAGGTCGGCCAGCGCCATGCCCAGGTCCTGGCCGGGAAGGGCATACATCAGGTCCAGGTTGAGGTTGTCGAAGCCCGCATCCTGGGCCAGCCTGACCGCCGCTTCGGCCTCGGCGCTGTCGTGGATCCGGCCCAGCCTCTGCAAGCAACCATCATCGAAGCTCTGGATGCCGAAGCTGATGCGGTTGACGCCGGCGGCACGATAGCCGTCGAAGCGGCCGTGCTCGGCGGTGCCCGGATTGGCCTCCAGGGTGATTTCGGCCTCGGGCGCGAAACGCAGCCGGCTGGACGCGGCCTGGAGGATCCGGTCGATGGCGTCCGGAGGGAACAGGCTCGGCGTGCCGCCGCCGAAGAAAACGCTGTGCACGGTACGTCCCCAGGCCAGCGGCAGGTCGTGCTCCAGGTCGCGGACCAGCGCGTCGACGTAATCGTCGAACGGCAAGGCGCCCTTGCCGGCATGCGAATTGAAATCGCAGTACGGGCATTTGCGCACGCACCAGGGCAGGTGCACGTAGAGCGAAAGCGGCGGCGGAATCAGGGCGGGTGTCATGCGGGCAGTGCGTTGAGCGGTGGGGCGTCCGACGGGGCGGGGCGCGTCAGCGCAGCGCGGCCAGGGCCGCGGGCAGGCGGATGCGCAGCTGGTCGAGCGCGCGGCCGCGATGGCTGATCCGGTTCTTGAGCGCGGGATCGAGTTCAGCCGCCGACAGTCCATGTTCGGTATCGAAGAAGACGGGGTCGTAGCCGAACCCGCCTGTGCCGCGGGGTGCGTCGAGGACCAGGCCCGGCCAGATGCCCTCGGCGACCAGCGGCTGCGGGTCCTCGGCGTGGCGCAGCAGCACGATCACCGAATAGAAGTGCGCGGTTCGCCACTGCGGGTTCAGTCCTTCCAGTTCGCGCATCAGGCGGGCGATGTTCGCCGCGCTGTCACCGTGGCCGCCCGCATAGCGGGCCGAGTAGAGCCCCGGCGCGCCGCCGAGCGCGTCCACGCACAGGCCCGAATCATCGGCCAGTGCCGGCAGGCCGGTGACCCGCGCGGCGTGGCGTGCCTTGAGCAACGCGTTCTCGACGAAGGTCAGGCCGGTCTCTTCGATGTCATCGACGCCCAGCGCCGACTGCGGCAGCAGTACCGCGCCCGTGTTGGCGAGCAGGGCCTGCAGTTCGGCGAGCTTGCCGGCGTTGCCGCTGGCCAGGACCAGGCGCGTGCTCATCGCCCGGGCTCCAGCAGGTCCCACCGGTTGCCATACAGATCGCGGAAAACCGCGACGGTGGCGTACGCCTCATGGCGCGGTTCCTCGAGGAACTCGACGCCGCGCGCGCGCATGGCCGCATGGTCGCGCGCGAAGTCGTCGGTCTCAAGGAAGAAGCCGACCCGGCCCCCGGCCTGGTCGCCGATGCGCGCGCGCTGCGCGTCATCGCTGGCACGCGCCAGCAGTAATGCAGCGCCCGTGTCGTGCCCGGGCGCCACCACTACCCAGCGCTTCCCGCCGCCCTGCGCGCTGTCTTCGACCAGGTTGAAACCGAGCGTGCCGGTGAACCAGGCGATGGCTTCGTCGTAGTCGGCCACCAGCAACGTGGCCAAGGCGAGCCGGCGGTTCGCGGCCACGCCCGTCATGTCCGTGCCAGGGCCGCCTGCTGCGCGGCGAGCAGTTCGCCGATGCCGCTTTCGGCCAGTGCGAGCAACGCGTCGAGCTCGGTCCGGCGGAAGGCGTGGCCCTCGGCGGTGCCCTGCAGCTCGATGAAGCCGCCGCCGTCGTTCATCACCACGTTCATGTCGGTGTCGCAGTTGCTGTCCTCGGCGTAATCCAGGTCCAGCACCGGGACGCCCTGGTAGATGCCGACCGACACCGCGGCCACCGCGCCGAACACCGGGTCGCGGGTGATCTCGCGCTTGGCCTGCAGCCAGCGGATCGCGTCGACCAGCGCCACGTAGGCACCGGTGATCGCCGCGGTGCGGGTGCCGCCGTCGGCCTGCAGCACGTCGCAGTCCAGGGTGATGGTGCGCTCGCCCAGCGCGCCGCGGTCGACGCAGGCCCGCAGCGTGCGTCCGATGAGGCGCTGGATCTCCAGCGTGCGGCCGCCCTGCTTGCCCCGCGAGGCTTCACGGTCGGAGCGTGTGTGGGTCGAGCGCGGCAGCATCCCGTACTCGGCCGTGACCCAGCCTTCGCCCTTGCCACGCAGGAAGGCCGGCACCCGGTTCTCTACGCTGGCGGTACACAGCACGCGGGTTTCGCCGAAGCTGACCAGTACCGAACCTTCGGCATGGCGGGTGAAGCCGCGTTCGATGCGGACTTCGCGCAACTGGTCGGGAGCGCGGCCACTGGGGCGGGCGACGGTCATTCGATGGATTCCATGGGGGGAGGCGGGCGCCTGGTGCGCGCGGCGGACCGGATCGGGCCCGCGCCGGGCGCGGCGTGCCGCGGGAGGCCGGCTAGATTAACATTCGCGCCTTGCCGCAAGCGCCTGGCCCGAAGGAACCCCGCATGATCCGTAGCATGACCGCCTTCGCCAGCGGCGAACGCGCCACCCCTTGGGGGCTGCTGGGTTGCGAGCTGCGCTCGGTCAACCACCGCTTCCTGGAAACCGGCCTGCGCCTGGCCGACGAGCTGCGCGCGCTGGAGCCGGTGCTGCGCGAGCGCATCGCCGCGCGGGTGCAGCGCGGCAAGCTCGATCTGGTGTTGCGCCTGCGCGCGCCCGAGTCGGCGGCCGGGCTGGTCGTGAACGAACCTTTGCTGGAACAGCTGGGCGCACTGGCGCAACGGCTGGATGGCAGTTTCCCGCGGCTGCAGGTCGAGTTCACCCAGCTGCTGCAGGTGCCCGGCGTGCTGCGGGTGCAGGCGGCGGACGGCGAAGCCCTGCAGGCACAGGCACTGGCATTGCTGGACGAGGTGCTCGACGGATTCGTGGCTGCGCGTGAACGCGAAGGCGACAAGCTGGCCACGGCGATTTCCGAGCGCGTGGACGCGATCGAACGCATCGCCGGCCAGGTGCGCGAACTGATCCCGGCGATCCGCGAGGGCCAGCGCGCCAAGCTGGCCGCGCGCCTGGCCGACCTGCCGCACCCGGTCGACCCGGGCCGGGCCGAGCAGGAACTGGTGCTGTGGTTGCAGAAGCTCGACGTGGACGAGGAGCTGGATCGGCTGTCGAGCCACATCGTCGAGATCCGCCGCGTGCTCGTCCAGCGCGAGCCGGTCGGCCGCCGCCTCGACTTCCTGCTGCAGGAATTCAACCGCGAGGCCAACACCCTGGGCTCCAAGTCGGTGGACGCGCGCACTTCTTCGGCCGCGGTGGAGCTCAAGGTGCTGATCGACCAGGTCCGCGAACAGGTGCAGAACATCGAATGAGCCAGATGCGAGGCACGCTTTTCATCGTGGCCGCGCCCTCCGGGGCCGGCAAGAGCAGCATCGTCAATGCGGTGCTCGCGCGCGATCCGCAGATCCGCCTGTCGATCTCGTTCACCTCGCGCGCGCCGCGGCCGGGCGAGCGCCACGCCGAGCACTACCATTTCGTCGGCGCCGACGAGTTCCAGCGCATGATCGATGCCGGCGACTTCTTCGAGTACGCCCGCGTGCACGGCGACTGGAAAGGCACGGCACGGCAGTCGGTGGACCCGCAGCTGGATGCCGGCCACGACGTGCTGCTGGAGATCGACTGGCAGGGCGCGGCGCAGGTGCGGGCCAAGGTGCCCGATGCGGTCAGCGTGTTCATCCTGCCGCCTTCGCGGCAGGCGCTGGAGCAGCGCATGCGCCATCGCGGCCAGGACAGCGAGGCGGTGATCGCGCAGCGGCTGGCGGCCGCGCGCGAGGAGATGTCGCACTACGCCGAGTTCGACTACGTGGTCGTCAACGAAGTGTTCGACACCGCAGTGGACGAGATGTGCGCGGTGTTCACCGCCAGCCGCCTGCGCTGCGCCCAGCAGCAGGCCCGGCATGGGGCATTGATCGGGGCGCTGGTCGCTCCGGCGCCCGGGGATCCGTAAAGCCCGCCAGGCAGGACAGGGGCCGGGCCTCGCGGAGGGCTGGCCTAAGTGATTGATTGGAAAGGCGCGTTCAGCCTGGATGCTTGCCTCCTCCCGGGTCGTCGGCTTAGACTCCGCGCCCGATCCCCCTTTCTGAGTGGCGACCGCAGTCGCCTGGAACCCCTATGGCCCGTATCACCGTCGAAGATTGCCTGGAAGTGGTCAACAACCGCTTCGAACTGGTCATGATGGCCTCCAAGCGCGCGCGCCAGCTGGCCAACGGCGTTCCGGCCACCCTGGACAACAGCGAGAGCGAGGACAAGCCGACCGTGCTGGCCCTGCGCGAGATCGCCGCCCGCACCGTCAACCACACCCTGATCGACGAAGTCGAAAAGTCCGAGCGCGAGCGCGCCGAGCGCGAGGCGCTGGAATGGGCCGCCGCCGAAGTGGTCGCCGACGACGACCTGTCCAAGGGCGACGACTGATCCACGGATGAAGCACCGGGCGGACGTCGCGTTCCGTCCCGCTTGCCACCCCAGACGGCCCGCACTCGTGCGGGCCGTTTGCGTTGGTGGCTGCGACAGCCGGGTGAGGGTGCCCGCGTGCCGCCACGCTAAGCTGCAGTCGTGATGAGAGTTCCCGTCGGGTGAACAACACGGATGGTGGCCACGGCCGGCCGCGGCTGCCGCGGCTGTTCACCTGGCGCAGGCCCGCCTCCTGGTGGGCGCGGGCATTGCTGGCGGTTGGAATGCTCCTGGCGCTGATGCTGCTTTTGCGCCAGCCATTGGCCGACCGGCTGTGGCCGCAGGCGCGGATCGACCGCCTGCTCGACGAAGGCGCGCGGGCATTGGCCGAGGGCCGGCTGGACGCCGCCGACGGCCAGGGTGCGCGACAGAAATACGAGGCGGCGCAGGCCCTGGACAGCGATCGCGGCGAGGCCCGCGCCGGGCTCGCTCGGGTCGGAAGGCAGGCGCTGGCCAATGCACGACAAGCCATCGGTGCACGACGATTCGACGAGGCCCATCGCTGGCTGGCCCTGGCCGCGGAGCTGCAGTTGCCACGCGCACAGGTGGATGCGGTCGCCGGGCAGCTGCGCCAGGCGGAACTCGCGGATATCGACCCGGGCGTGGTGCGCGGCCGCGCTGAAGCGGCGCTGGCGGCCGGCGACGTGGAAGCGGCATTGCCGCTGTTCGCGCAGTGGCTTGCCGTCGCGCCGGACGATCCCGCGGCGCTGGAGGGTCGCGAAGATGCACTGTCGCTGCTGCTCGAACGCGTGCGGCCGGCGCTCAGGCAGGGCGACCTGGTGGGTGCGGCGCGCTGGCTTGCGCTGACCCGGAGGCACGATCCGGGCCATGTGGCCCTGCCCGACCTGAAAGCGGCGTACGCGCAGGCGCTTGCCGCGCAGTTGCGCCGTGTCGAAGTACAGCGACAGCGGGGACGGCTCGCCGAAGCCGCCCGCCTGGTCACGGCCTTGCATGAGGCCGAGCCGGCGGACGCGGCCGTCGCCCAGGAGTCGCAGCGCGTGGCGCTGGCGCTGGTCGTGCACGCAAGGCGGCAGGCGGGCGATTTCCATTTCGATGCGGCCGGCGAGGCACTGGCGCAGGCGCGCGCGCTGGCACCGGCATCAGGCGCGCTGGCCAGCGCGCTGGTCGAGGCGCAGCGCGACCTGGAGCGTGCACGCGCCGCCGAGGCGCGGCTGCACGTGCCTGAGCGGACGAAGGATGCCCCTGCTTCGATGGTGCGCAGGACGCTGGCGGGTTTCGACGAAGCGCTGCGGCGCGGGGACTGGATCGAGCCCCCCGGGGCCAGCGCCTACGACCGCTTGCGCGCTGCGCAGGGACTCGCGCCCGGCGATCCGGCAGTACGCGCTGCAGCGACACGCATGCAGTCGGCCGTGGCCGCCTGCGTTGAAGAAGGGTTGCGTGACAACCGGCTGCGCGCGGCGCAGGACTGCCATGACGCCTGGCAGGCGCTGGCACCCTCCGACCCGGCGCTCGCCCCCGCCCGCCGTCGCCTCGCGCAACGCTGGCTGGCGGTGGGCGAGGAGCGCCTGCGTGCGGGCGAGCTGGAAGCGGCCGCGCACGCGCTGGATTCGGCGCGCCGGCTGGATCCATCCACGCCGGGATTGGAGGAGTTCGCCGCGCAACTGGTGCGTGCACGCCCGGGCCTGCGCTGAACGCCGCGGGGACGACTCAGTTGAAGAACACCCGGCGCACCGTTGCGCTGGCCGCGTCGAGCGAGAAGTGGCGGGCGATGTTGTCCAGCCCTGCCTGCGCCTGTGACTGCCAGCGCGCACGGGCGGCGTAAAGCTCCGCCACCGCGTCGGCAAACCCGGTCGCGTCGTCGGCCACCACCACGTCGACGCCGTCGCGCAGGTGCATGCCCTCGACCGCGCAGGTCGTGGCCACCACCGGCTGGCCGTGCGCCATGCTCAGGTTGACCTTGCCCTTGACCCCGGCGCCGAAGCGCAGCGGCGCCACCGCGACGCGTCCACCGTCCATGTACGGTGCCAGGTCGGGGACGTGACCGTGCACGATGATTCCCGGTTGCGTGGCCAGGGCGCGGACCTCCGCCGGCGGGTCGGCGCCGATGCAGTGGAAACGCACGTCGGGCAGGCGCTGGCGGATGCGCGGGAAGACCTCGCGCGCGAACCACAGCACCGCATCGGCATTGGGTGGATGGCGGAATCCGCCGACGAAGACCAGATCCTGGCGCGTGTCGAAATCGGGGCCGCGACCTGCGACCTCGTGCAGGTTGGACAGCAGCTCGACCCGCACCTGCGGCACGTCGCGCGCCAGCTGCGCCTGCTCCTCGGCGCTGACCACCAGGGTGATGTCGGCGGCGGACATCGCCGCCAGTTCGCGTTCGCGGGTCGCATCGGCGGCACGCAGCGCGGCGACGTCGCCGGATACTTCGGCGCCACGGCGTTCGCGCAGGTAATGGAGGTCGACCGTGTCGAACACCAGTCGTGCATGCGGCGCGTGCCGGCGCAGCAGCGGCAGGAAGGTGCCGGCGAGGTGGTGGCGGGTGAGCACGATCACGTCGAAGCGCTTCGCGTTGGCGCGCAGCCAGGCCGGTGCCGAGCGCGCGAACGGGGCGTACCAGGTCTCCACCCCGAGTTGCTGCAGCGCTGCGGTGGCGGCGCCGGCGTGGGCAAGCCCGGTCGGCAGGAGCGCCACGTGCGCACCCTCTGCGCGCAGCATCCGCAACAGGTTGAACTGCCGCAAGGAAGCGGAGTCGCGGTCAGGTCGCGGGATGGCCTCGTCGACCACCAGGATCCGCCGTTGCCGGCCATGCAGCAGCGCCGGGCCCGGGACGGTGCCGGGTGCCGGATGGGCACGCAGCGCCTCGGCCCACTTGGCCGCGAACACCTGCCGGTTGCGCACCTGGTAGGCCTTCACGCCCGTGCTTGTGTCCGTACCGGCCGTGGTGCCTTCGTCGTGCAGCACCCGGCTGGCCGGCTGGACCCGCACGTGCCGGCCGAGTGCACGCACCGCGAAAGCCAGGTCGGTGTCCTCGTAATAGGCCGGTGCGTAGCGCGTGTCGAAGCCTCCGGCCTCGGCGAACAGTGCGCGCGGAATCGCCAGCGCGGCGCCGGAGCCGTAATCGCAGTCGCGCACGTAGCTGTAGCGGGGATCGTCGGCCGATTCGAAGCGGCCGTAGCTCCACGCGCTGCCGTCGTTGAACACGATGCCACCGGCTTCCTGCAGGCGGCCGTCGGGATACAGCAGCTGGGCGACGGCCAGTCCTGTATCGGGACAGGCATCGAAGGTGCCCAGCAGGGCGTCCAGCCAGCCGGGCTGTGGAATCGTGTCGTTGTTGAGGAAGACGAGGAATTCACCGCGGGCCAGCGTCGCGCCGTCGTTGCACGCGGCGATGAAGCCACCGTTGGTCGCCCGGCGGTGATAGCGAAGGCCCGCGATCTGCTCCATCCATTCGCCGGTCGCATCGCTGCTCCCGTCGTCGACCACGATCACTTCGAGACCGCCAGCACAGGCCGGGGGATGCACGGCCAGGGCGCGCAGGCACGCCAGGGTCGCCTCGCAATGGTTGTAGACCGGGATCACCACGCTGGCGCGCGGCGCCGTGCCTGCCGGCGGGGCGGGCACGGCGAACGCTGCGAACGGTGCCGGATCCGCCCGGTACAGCGGCAGGCGCGGCGGCGGTGGCGGCGGACGCACGTGCAGCAGCACGCGCTGCCAGGTGGCCTGCCAGCCACGGCTGCGCAGGCTGGAAAGGCCGCGGCGCGCCAGCCCGCGCAGGTGCGCCAGCCAGTAGCGGACTTCGGCCAGCGGCGTGGAGGGCATTCCGGTTCGCAACTCCGACTGAAGGAGGGTGAAAGGCGTCCGCGGCGCGAAGGGAAGGCTGCGCTAGACTCGGCCGACTCCGCATTCTCGCATTCCCGTGCCCCGACGCCACGAGCCTGACGACATCGAAGACTTCGACGACGAAGGCGCCGCCCCGGCCTGGCGCCGCCACCTGCTGACCCTGCTGCTTGCGGGTGCCGCGCTGGCGGCCGGCTTCCTGATCCCGTACATGCTCTACCTGAACCACCAGGTCAGCGAGCGCTTCGCCGCGCTGCAGTGGCAGATCCCGACCCGCGTCTACGCGCGCCCGCTGCAGCTCAAGCCGCAGCTGGCGATGGACGTGCGCACCCTCAAGACCGAGCTGGACGCCGCCGGCTACCAGGACGATGGCAGTGGCGAGCGACCCGGCAGCTATCGCGAAGAGGGCGGCCGTTTCACGATTGCCAGCCGCGGCTATTCCGACGTCGACGGCCAGGTGCCGGCGCGACGCCTGGACGTCGCCATTTCCGGGGGGCGCGTGGCCAGCCTGCGCGACAGCGCTTCGCGCAACGCGGTCAAGGCGGCGCGGCTGGACCCGGCCCGCATCGCCACCCTGTATGGCCAGCGCCAGGAGGAGCGGCGCCTGGTCCGGATCGACGAGGTGCCCGAGCTGCTCGTCACCGGCCTGCAGGCGGTGGAAGACCGCGATTTCGCCAAGCACCACGGCATCGACCTGTCGGGCATGGCGCGCGCTGCCTGGGTCAACCTGCTCGCCGGCGAGAAGCGCCAGGGCGCCAGCACGCTGACCCAGCAGCTGGCGCGCAGCGGCCTGCTGGGCATCGGCAAGGAACAGACCTACACGCGCAAGTTCAACGAGGTCCTGTACGCGATCATCCTGGAGTCGCGCTACGACAAGCGCACGATCCTGGAGACCTACCTCAACCAGGTGTACCTGGGCCAGCGTGGCGGGCAGGCGATCCACGGCGTGGCTTCGGGCGCGGAGTTCTGGTTCGGCCGCGACCTGGATGCGCTGACCACCGAGCAGACCGCGTTGCTGATCGGCCTGGTGAAGGGCCCGTCCTACTACGATCCACGCAAGCACCCGGAACGCGCGCTGGAGCGGCGCAACGTCGCCCTGTCGATGCTGAATGCCACCGGCCTGGTCGACGACGCCGAGTACGAGCGCGCGCGCAAGGCGCCGCTGGGCGTGACCAGGCAGCCGGGCGTGGCCGCGGCCAACCGTTTCCCCGCCTATATCGACCTGGTCCGCCGGCAGCTGGCCAACGACTACCCGGAAAGCGCTTTGCAGGGCGCCGGCCTGAGCGTGCTGACCGGCATGTCGCCATCGGCGCAGGCCTACGCCGAAGGCGCGGTGGTGCGCGCGGTCGAAGCCTTGCAGACCGGCAAGCGGCCGCCGCTGCAGGCCGGTGTCGTGGTCACCGACGTGCATGCCGGCGACGTGCTTGCGGTGGTCGGCGGGCGCGACGTCGCCACCCATGGTTTCAACCGCGCGGTCGAAGCGAAGCGGCCGGTCGGTTCGCTGCTCAAGCCCTACGTGTACCTGCTGGCGCTGGCGCAGCCGCAGCGGTTCTCGCTGGCCAGCTTCGTCGAGGACACGCCGGTCACCGTGCAACTGGCGCGCGGCAAGACCTGGTCGCCCGACAATTCCGACAACACCAGCCACGGCACCGTGCGCCTGGTCGACGCGCTGGCCCATTCCTACAACCAGGCCACGGTGCGGATCGGCATGCAGGTCGGCCCCGAGCGGCTGGCGCAACTGATGAAGGTGCTGGCGGGCGTGCAGGCCGAGCCCAATCCCTCGCTGATCCTCGGCTCGACCGACCAGAGCCCGTACGCGATGGCGCAGCTGTACCAGTTCCTGGCTTCCGGTGGCGAGATCCAGCCGCTGCGCGCGGTGCGCGGGGTGCTCGCTCCGGACGGCAAGCTGCTCAAGCGCTACGACACCGAACCGGCGCCGGCGCAGGAGGGCGATTCGATCGCCGCCAACCTGGTCTCCGTGGCCCTGCAGCAGGCGGTCACCGACGGCACCGCGCGCCGGCTGCTGGCCGACGGCCTGGGCCGCCTGTCGCCCGCGGGCAAGACCGGCACCAGCAACGATGGCCGCGACAGCTGGTTCGCCGGATACACCGGCGACCACCTTGCGGTGGTGTGGATGGGCAACGACCAGAACCAACAGACCGGGTTGTACGGCGCTACCGGCGCGATGCGGGTCTGGTCGGGGCTGTTCTCGCGCCTGCCCAGCTCGCCCTTGCGGATCCCGGGCAAGGGGCTGGACTGGCAGTGGATCCAGCCGCAGGGCTCCTACAGCACCGACGCCGATTGCCCGGGTGCGCGCCGCTTCCCGTTCGTCGCAGGTGCGGCGCCGGCGTATGCGCCGTGCGCGCCGGCCTACGAAAGCGCAGCTCCCGAGGGTGGCGAGGTGCAGGAGGGCGGCGGCTTCTGGAAACGGCTGTTCGGTCGCGACCGCGATGCCGATGCCGCCCAGCCCGAACCGGCGCAGCCCGTCACGCCGCCTGCGCCATAATGGCGGCATGAAATTCCCCACGCGATCCACCGCGACCCTCGTCGCGATGTGCCTGTTCCTGTGCGCCTGCGCGCCGGCGGTCCAGTCACCGGCGCCCGCGCCCGGCCCGGGACCGCAGCAGCGGCTGGCCGCCGTGCATGCGGCCGCGGGCGTCGACGACACCGAACTCAACGTCCAGCCGCTGCGCGACCCGCAGGTCGAGGACCTGCGCGCGAAGGCGTCGCGCGCACTCGCGTCCGGCGACGTGGGAGCCGCCGCCGAAGCCTTGAACCAGGCGCTGCTGATCGTCCCGGACGATCCGGCGGTGCTGCAGGAACGTGCCGAGATCGCGCTGCTGCAAGGCCAGTACGACCGCGCCGAGACCCTGGCGCGCAAGGCGTTCGACGTCGGCTCCCGGGTCGGCCCGATGTGCCGCCTCCACTGGGCCACGATCGAGCAGGCGCGGCTGGCGCGCGGGCAGGCGGAGAACGCCGCCTCGGCCCACGCGCAGATCGGCACCTGCACGGTGCCCGGCCTCAAGCGCATGTAGCACGCTGCCGCGGCGCGGCGCCCCTGCGGGCGCCGGGTCGTGGCCTGACGCGTGCGCGCCCCGACGCTTTCCATGTCCCGCCTAGCCCATGCCAGCCATGAAGCGCTCAGCGAAGGCGGCGCGCTCGCCGAGCGCGTCGACGGCTTCGTCGCGCGCCCCGCGCAGCAGCGCCTGACCGCCGCGGTGGCCGACGCCATCGACCAGCGCGAAGTGCTGCTGGCCGAGGCCGGTACCGGCACCGGCAAGACCTACGCTTACCTCGTGCCCGCGCTGCTTTCCGGACTGAAGACGATCGTCTCCACCGGCACCCGCGCGTTGCAGGACCAGCTCTACCATCGCGACCTGCCGCGCGTGCGCGAAGCGCTGGGCGTGGGCCTGCGCAGCGCGCTGCTCAAGGGCCGCGCCAACTACCTGTGCCTGTACCGCCTGAACCAGGCCAAGGGCGAGGCGCATTTCAGCAGTCCGGAACAGGCCTCGCAGTTCCAGCGCATCGTCGCCTGGGGCGGGCGCACCCGCGCCGGCGACATGGCCGAGCTGGAAGGCTTGGCGGACGATTCGCCGCTGCTGCCGCTGGTCACCTCCACGGTCGACAACTGCCTGGGCAGCGAGTGCCCGTTCTACGAGGAATGCTTCGTGGTCCAGGCGCGCCAGCGCGCGCAGGCGGCGGACCTGGTCGTGGTCAACCACCACCTGCTGCTGGCCGACCTGGCGCTGAAACAGGAAGGCTTCGGCGAGATCCTGCCTGGTGCGCAGGCATTCGTGATCGATGAAGCGCACCAGCTTCCGGAACTGGCCGCGAGCTTCTTCGGCGAAGGTTTCGGCATGCGCCAGATCCAGGAACTGGGACGCGACTGCCTGGCCGAGTGCAAGCAGACCACCGGCGCGCTGGCCGTGGTGCAGGCCCCGGTACGTGCACTGGAGCAGGCGTTGCGCGAACTGCGCGCGGCGATGGAGGCGCTGCCGCCGCGCGGTACCCGTTACCGCGCACTGACCTTGCCTGCGGTGGCCGACGGCCTGGACGTGCTGGCCGATGCACTGGGTACGCTGGAAGATGCGATGACGCCGCTGGCGCCAACTTCGCCCGGCTTCGATGCCTGCGTGGCGCGTGCGCGCGACCTGGGTGAGCGGCTGGAGCGCTGGCGCGACGGCGGCGCGGCGTCGGATGCCTTCGAAGAGGGCGATGCCGAGAGCGAGGCGCTGGTCGAAACCGTCGCCGGCGACGGCGCGGGTGGCGATGGTGGGGTGGATCCGGCGCGGCTGGCCGCCGCGGCCGCGCGCGGCGGCGAGGTGTACTGGTACGAGTTGAGCCCGCGCGGCTTCCGCTGCCAGCGCACGCCGCTGGACGTATCTGCCCCCCTGCGCGCGCACCGGGAGAGTTCGCGCGCGGCCTGGATATTCACTTCGGCCACGCTGGCAGTGGGCGGGGGCTTCAACCACGTCGGCCGCAAGCTCGGCCTGTTCGACCCGGACACGCTGCTCGAGCCCAGCCCGTTCGACTGGCCCCGGCAGGCGTTGTGCTACCTGCCGCGCAACCTGCCCGAGCCCAATACGCGCACCTTTGGTGCGGCCATGCTGGAAGCCGTGCGTCCGGTGCTGGACGCTTCCAACGGTCGCGCCTTCCTCCTGTTCGCCTCGCACCGCGCCTTGCGCGAAGCGGCGCAAGCGCTGCGCGGCGCGCCGTGGCCGCTGTTCGTGCAGGGCGAATCGCCCAAGGCCGAGCTGCTGCGTCGCTTCCGCGAATCGGGGAACGGTGTGCTGCTCGGTTCGGCCACGTTCCGCGAGGGCGTGGACGTGGCCGGCGACGCGCTGAGCGTGGTGGTGATCGACAAGTTGCCGTTCGCCGCGCCGGACGATCCGGTGTTCGAGGCGCGGCTGGACGCGGTGCGCCGCCGCGGCGGCAATCCGTTCCGCGACGAGCAGCTGCCGCAGGCGGTGATCGCGCTCAAGCAGGGCGTCGGCCGGCTGATCCGCACCGAGTCCGACCGCGGCGTGCTGGTGCTGTGCGACCCGCGCCTGACCGGCAAGCCTTACGGCCGGGTGTTCATGGAGTCGCTGCCGTCGTTCACGGTCACCCGCAGGATCGAGGACGTGCAGGCGTTCTTCGCCCGGGCGTAGGAGCGGGCATGGCCGCGACACCGGGGCGGCCGGCACAGCGAGGCCGCGTGATTGCGACGGCGTCGGTGTCGCGGTCATGCCCGCTCCTACGGGCAAGGCGAGCCCTCGGCCGGGGATGGCGCAGGTCCGCATGCCGGTGATCGTTTACCCTTTCCGGCCAGTCCCAACTGCTCCCTGCCGCCGATGAAGCTGCTCGCCTTCGAAACCGCCACCGAAGCCTGTTCGGTCGCGCTCTACCTGGATGGCCAGGTGCGCGAGCGTTTCGAGATCGCGCCGCGCCGCCATGCGGAACTGGCCCTGCCCTGGGCGGATGCCTTGCTGGCCGAGGCTGGCGTGGCGCGCACGCAACTGGATGCGATCGCGGTCGGCCGCGGACCCGGGGCATTCACCGGCGTGCGCCTGGCGATCGCGCTGGCCCAGGGCGTCGCCCTGGCCCTGGACCGGCCGGTGGTGCCGGTCTCGACGCTTGCCGTCCTGGCCGCGGGAGCGGCCGTGGCGGGACCGGCGCGCATCCTCGCCACGATCGATGCGCGCATGGGCGAGGTGTATGCGGGCGCTTTCCTGCGTGAGGGTGATGGCCTGGCCGCGCTCGACGTGGAACGCGTGCTGGCTCCGGGTGCAGTCGAACTGCCGGCCGATGACGGGGGCGAATGGCAGGGCGTGGGCACGGGTTTCGCGGCGGCCGACGGCCTGCTCGCGCAACGCCTGCAGTCGCGCCTGGCCGCGGTGGACGCAGCGGCATTGCCGCGGGCGGCGGACCTGGCCCGGCTTGCCGCCGCTGCCTTCGCCCGTGGCGAAGCGGTCGCCGCCGAGCGGGCCGAGCCGGCCTACCTGCGCGACAACGTCGCCCTGACCCTGGTCGAGCAGCAGGCGCTGCGCGCGTCCCGTCGCTAGACGGCGCGCAGCTCGCCCCGCGTACCGGTTCGGCAGCGCCGAGGCGCGTTTTCCGGTCCATTTGCCCGTTTGTCGGGCAGGTTTCGGGGGTAGGACAGGCTCCTGTGGCAAAATTGCCGGCCCGAGGTCGTCCAACGCCGCAATGTCGCCCTGTCCTGCACCGTCCCCGATGCCCCGCGCCCGGCCCTGCCGCGTGCCTTCGGCCGTGGACGCCTGAACCATGGCCGACGAAACCGGGCACCTGCCCCGACGCCCCGGACGCATCCTCAAGGCGACCCAGTGGTCGATCCAGGGACTGCGTGCGGCGTGGATGCACGAGTCCTCGTTCCGCCTCGAGGTCTACCTGTTCGTGATCCTCGCGCCGCTGGCCCTGTGGCTGGGTGCGAACGGGCTCGAGCGGGCGGTGCTGGTCGGCTCGATGGTGGTGGTGCTGTCGGCCGAGCTGCTGAACTCGGCCGTTGAAGCGGTGATCGAGCGCTACGGCCCGGAGCACCACGAACTGGCCGGGCGTGCCAAGGACATGGGTTCGGCGGCCGTGTTCGTGCTGATGATGAACGTGCTGCTGTGCTGGGGCCTGATCCTCGGCCCGCGGCTGCTGTAACCGCTCTGGCTCTCTGAAAACGAACTTAGGAACCGATCCACGATGAATCTCGAATTCCTGGCCGACCCGAACGTCTGGCTGACC
The DNA here is from genome assembly GCF_010093205.1 of Pseudoxanthomonas daejeonensis. Lineage (GTDB taxonomy): Bacteria > Pseudomonadota > Gammaproteobacteria > Xanthomonadales > Xanthomonadaceae > Pseudoxanthomonas > Pseudoxanthomonas daejeonensis. The sequence goes on along the minus strand of NZ_PDWN01000005.1, from coordinate 2,398 downwards.
CTGGTGACCCTCAGCGCCCTGGAAATCGTCCTGGGCATCGACAACCTGGTGTTCATCTCGATCGCCGTCGGCCGCCTGCCCGAACACCAGCGTGCCTTTGCGCGCAAGTTCGGCATCGCGGTGGCCTGCATCACCCGGATCGCCTTGCTGATCTCGCTGGCATTCCTGGCGCGGATGCAGAGCGACCTGTTCACCCTCTACGGCATGGGCTTCTCGATCCGCGACCTGATCCTGATCCTCGGCGGCGCGTTCCTGCTGATCAAGGGCGCGATGGAAATCCGCGAGCTGATCACCGGCGGCCACGACGAGGACCCGCGCACGACCAAGAGCTCGCAGGTGTTCTGGGTGGTGATCGCGCAGATCGCGATCATCGACATCGTGTTCTCGCTGGACTCGGTGATCACCGCGGTGGGCATGGCCCAGCACATCCCGGTGATGGTGTTCGCGATCCTGCTGGCGGTGGCGATCATGCTGCTGGCAGCCAACCCGCTCGGCCGCTTCATCGACGACAACCCGACCATCAAGATGCTGGCGCTGGCCTTCATCCTGCTGATCGGCGTGGTCCTGATCCTGGACGGCTTCGCGATCCACGTGCCCAAGCCGTACATCTACTTCGCCATGGCGTTCTCGGTGCTGGTGGAAACGCTCAACCTGTTCATGCGCCGCAACGCCGTGCGCAAGCACGTGCCGGGCGCCGGCGAGTTCTGAGCCGGTCCCGGCGGCCGCTGCCGGGACGCTGTGGACATGGCCGGCCCGGCATCGCTTGCGCGGTGTCCGGGCCGGTGCTGCAATGGCCGCGCGCCGGCTCCCGGCCGGCCCGCGCCATTCCGGACACAGGAGCCGTGCCATGCAAGGAATTCTCCGCAGGTCGATCATCGTCGCGGCCATCGTCGCGCTCACCGTGCTGCTGTCCGGTTGCGGCTACAACGCCATCCAGCAGAAGGACGAGGCGGTCAAGGCCGGCTGGTCCGAGGTCCTGAACCAGTACCAGCGCCGCGCCGACCTGGTGCCCAACCTGGTCAACACGGTCAAGGGCTATGCCGCGCACGAAAGCCAGGTGCTGACCGAGGTCACCGAGGCGCGCGCCCGGGTCGGCCAGGTCCAGGTCAATGCCGACGATCCGGCGTCGCTGCAGCAGTTCCAGGCAGCGCAGGGCGAGCTTTCCTCGGCGCTGTCGCGCTTGCTGGTGGTGAGCGAGAACTACCCGACCCTGAAAGCCGACCAGTCCTTCCGCGACCTGCAGGCGCAGCTGGAAGGCACCGGAAACCGGATCACCGTCGCCCGCGGCCGTTACATCGCCACGGTGCAGGACTACAACACCTTCATCCGCTCGTTCCCGCAGCTGATCACCGCCAAGATCTTCGGTCATCGCGAGAAGCCGAACTTCAGCGTCGAGAACGAAGCGCAGATCCAGCGTGCGCCCAGTGTCGACTTCGGCCCGCCTCCGCCTGCCGCACCGTCGGCGCCGCAGCCCCCGCCGCCGCCCGCACCGGGTGGTTGATCCGGCCGCACGGATGATTTCCCGCGCCCTGCGCCTGTGTGGCCTGAGCTTGCTGCTGGCCTGCACGCCGCTGTGGGCGCAGCCGGCCGCGCCGGCGCCGGTGCCGCCGCTGGACGCGCCGGTGGTCGACACGACCGGCACCCTGGACGCCGCCACCGTGCGGCGCCTGGATGCACAGGCGCGCGCCCTGCAGCAGCGCAAGGGCAGCCAGTTGCAGGTCCTGGTGGTGCCGACCACCCAGCCCGACAGCATCGAGCAGTACGCCGTGCGCGTGTTCGAGGCCTGGAAGCTGGGCCGCAAGGGCGTGGACGACGGCGTGCTGCTGCTGGTGGCCAAGGACGATCGCGCAGTCCGGATCGAGACCGGCTACGGCCTGGAAGGCGCGATTCCCGACGCGGTCGCCAACCGGGTGATCCAGGAATACCTGGTGCCCAAGTTCCGCCAGGGCGATTTCGGGGGCGGGATCGAGGACGCCACCGCGGTGCTGGTGAAGGTCATCGATGGCGAGCCGTTGCCGGCACCGGTCAGCCGCAACCCCCCGTCCGGATCCTCCGGGCGCGGGGCGTGGCTGCCGGCGCTGTTCATCGCCTTCGTCGTCGCCCAGGTGGCGCGCGGCATTTTCGGCAGGCTGCCGCGCCCGGTGCGTGCGCCGCTGGTGGCAGCCGCCTCCGGTGGCGTGGCCTGGTTCGTGTCCTCGCTGCTGCTGACCGGCCTGGCCGGCGGCGTGATCGGCTTGCTGGTCGGCCTTGCCAGCCTGGGCGGTGGTGGCGGGCGCTGGGCAGGGCACGGTGGCGGCGGTAGCTGGGGCGGTCTCTTTTACCCCTTTGACGCTGCCGACGAAGAGGGAAGTGGAAGAGTCGGTGGCTGTCTGTGCCTTCTCAATACTAGAGCTATGAA